>JAPOXK010000011.1 GCA_026707145.1 Chloroflexota bacterium
GGTGAATCCCCTGGCCGCCGAAGCCCGTGCGCTCACCGATGAGGAGCTCGCCGACGCGATCAACGAAGCGTACCGCGAGGTATTCAACCTGCATTTCCAGAAAGGCACGCGGCAGCTCAACAATCCGATGGCTCTCCGCAAGGCGCGCCGCCAGCTGGCGCGGCTCCGCACCATCCGCCACGAACGTCTGCTCGCGAACATTCGTGGCGTGGCGCTCGCGCCCGGCACGGCTCCAACCGAGCGCACGATCTCCCCGCAGAAGAGACGGGCCCAGGAGGAACGCGCCGCCGCGGAGAAGGCAGCGGCCGAAGCCGCCGCGGCAGCATCGCCGGACGATGGCGCCCCCGGCGATCTTGGCGATCCTGCGGACGTCCCCGTCGCCGCAAGGGACGAGGACTAGCTCATGACCAAAAAGCAGCGCAGTGGAATCGTGGTGAGCGACAAGATGGACAAGACGGTCGTTGTCCAAGTGGAGCGGGTGGTCGCGCATCCCCTCTATGGGAAGAGCCTGCGGCGCCGGCGCCGCTACAAGGCGCATGATGAAACGAACGTGTGCCGTCTCGGCGATCGCGTCATGATCGAAGAGACCCGTCCTCTTTCCAAGCAGAAGCACTGGCGGATCGTGCGATTACTGGAGCGCCGTGAAGTCGCTGAGATCCAGCCGCGCGAGATCGATGCGGAGATGACCGGTGCGCCCTCCCGCCTCCGTGCGGAGGAACCCGCCGAAGAGCGCGCCGCCGCCGAGGCGGCGACCTCCTCCGACGCCGCGACGCCGCCGGCCGCCGCTCCCGAGGAGTCCGGGACGTGATCCAGCAAGAATCCGCCGTGCGCGTGGCCGATAACTCAGGCGCGCGGATGATTAAGTGCATCCGCGTGCTGGGAGGAACGCGCCGGCGCTACGCGTACGTGGGCGACATGTTCGTCGCCAGCGTTAAGCAGGCCGATCCGGGCCGCGAAGTCAAGAAGGGCGATGTCGTGCGGGCGGTCCTCGTGCGCACCGCCAAGGGCTACCGGCGGCCGGATGGCTCGTACATCAAGTTCGATGACAACGCGGCCGTCTTGCTATCGGATCGCTTTAACCCGCAAGGCACCCGCATCTTCGGTCCGGTGGCTCGTGAGCTCCGCGAGAAGAACTATATGAAGATCGTATCGCTTGCTCCGGAGGTCGTCTGATGCAGCGCATCGCGCGCGACGATCTCGTCGAGGTGCTCACCGGGAAAGACCGCGGCAAGCGGGGCCAAGTCCGCCAGATCTTGCCGCGGAAAGGGCGCGTCATCGTGCAAGGCGTGAATATCGTGAAACGGCATCGCCGGCCTACGCAGCTGGGCGCGCCGGCGGGGATCATTGAGGTCGAGGCGCCGCTGGCTATCAGCAACGTCGCCCCCGTTTGCGAGAGCTGTGACCGTCGAACACGCATCGGTATGCGCTTCCGGGCCGACGGCACCAAGGTCCGTTTTTGCAAGCGCTGCAACGAGGAGATCAGCTGATGACTCCTCGTCTCCTCCGTCGGTACCACGACGACGTTCACCCCGCCCTTCTGCGGGAGTTCAACTATCGCAACGTGATGGAGGTCCCCCGCATCACGAAAGTGGTGGTGAACATCGGTCTCGGCGAGGCGCTGGGGAACGCGCGTGCCCTTGACGCCGCGGCGGAAGATATCGCGACCATCACCGGCCAGAAGCCCGTGATCACTCGTGCGAAAACCTCCATCGCTAACTTCAAAGTCCGCGAAGGCAATCAGATCGGCGTCACGTGCACCCTCCGCGGTCAGCGCATGTGGGAGTTTCTCGATCGGACGGTTAACGCCGCACTTCCCAGGATTCGTGATTTTCGCGGCGTGGCGCGCACTGCGTTCGACGGGCGCGGCAATTACAGCCTCGGCCTGCGGGAGCAGATTATTTTCCCCGAAATCGATTACGCGGCCGTGGATCGCATCCGCGGCTTGCAAGTCAACATCGTTACTACCGCTCTCAGCGACGAGGAAGGCCGGCGCCTTCTGGAGTTGCTCGGGATGCCGCTCGCACGAGCCGGGTAGAGGAGAGCCGCTGTGTCCGTCACCGATCCGATCGCCGACATGCTAACTCGCATTCGCAACGGTCTCGCCGCGCGCCATGAGCACGTCTTGATTCCGGCCTCCAAGCTCAAGGTCGCGCTCGCCGATGTCCTGAAAGAAGAGGGCTTCATCAAAGGCTACGAGGTCCGAGAGATCCGCTCCGCGGCGATTCGCGAGATCGATATCGAGCTCCTCTACGCTGATGATGGCAAGTCGGTGCTGACCGGAATCCAGCGCGTCAGCCGGCCCGGCCTGCGCGTTTACGTCCAGAACAGGGAGGTGCCGCGCGTGTTCGGCGGCCTCGGCGTCGCCATCCTATCCACCCCGCACGGCGTCATGACCGGCGGGCGCGCCCGTCAAGAGCGCGTCGGCGGCGAAGTGCTCTGCTACGTCTGGTGATCATGGTGAGGCAAGTGCTGTGAGCCGTATTGGCAAGCAACCGATCGCAGTCCCGGAAGGGGTGTCGGTCGTGATCGACGGTGCCCGCGTCGAGGTGAGCGGACCGAAGGGCCACTTGACGCAGATGCTCCCGCCGCAGGTGCGCGTGTCCCTCGAGGACGGCTGCGTCAAGGTGGCGCGCGAGTCCGATCAGCGTCGGCACCGGGCGATGCACGGGCTGACGCGGGCGCTGATCGCCAACATGGTCACCGGCGTGAAGGAGGGGTTCACCAAGACGCTCGAAGTGCGTGGCACTGGCTACCGCGCGCAGCTCGAAGGAAAGACGCTGGTCTTGCGTGTGGGTTTCTCGCACGAAGTGCGAGTGGACCCCAACCCGGGCATCGATTTCGCGGTCGACGGTCCGCTCGTCCGTGTGCATGGGATCGACAAGCAAGCTGTCGGGCAGCAGGCTGCCGAGATCCGGCGGATTCGCCCCCCCGAACCCTACAAGGGCAAGGGGATCCGATACGCTGGCGAGTGGGTGCGGCGCAAGGCGGGCAAGAGCGCTGTTACGGCGGCGGGATAGGGAAGTTCATGGGAAACCGCCGCCGCCGTCTGACGCAGTATGCCGCCCGCCAGCGCCGCCACGCGCGGGTCCGGCGGCGCGTGCGCGGCACGTCCGTCCGTCCGCGGCTCGCCGTGTTTCGCTCCAATCAGCATATTTACTGCCAGATCATTGATGACGAAGCTGGCGTCACGCTGGCGGCCGCTTCCGATCTCGAGCGCGATCTGCGCGACGTGACGGGTAAGGGCAAGATCTCCTCCGCGGAGGCTGTGGGCCAGCGAGTCGCGGCGCGTGCCGCAACGGCCGGGATCCGCGAGGTCGTTTTCGACCGCGGGGGCTATCGTTATCACGGGCGTGTTCGCGCGCTCGCCGACGCAGCTCGCAAGGGCGGGCTGGCTCTCTAGGAAGGGACCCATGGTCCAGGCACAGTTTTCCCGGCGCGGCGCCGAAAGCGACTTGTTCGAGAAAGTCGTCGCGATCAACCGTGTCGCCAAGGTGGTGAAAGGAGGGCGGCGGTTCTCCTTTAGCGCGGTCGTGGTCGTGGGTGACGGGCAAGGGTCGGTTGGCGCCGCTATCGGCCGCGCCAACGAGGTACCCGAGGCGATCCGTAAGGGTGCCGGCGCCGCCCGGCGCAATATGATCAAGGTGCCGCTGAAGCGCGGCACGCTTCCGCACCCGATTACCGTGAAAGAAGGCGCCGCCCGCGTCATGCTCAAGCCCGCTGCGCCCGGCACCGGCGTGATCGCGGGTGGGGGTGTGCGTGCGGTGATGGAAGCGGCCGGTGTGCGTGATGTGCTCACGAAGTCGTTGGGGTCGCAGAATGTGATCAACGTGGTCTACGCGACGATGAGCGGCCTCAGCCAATTGCGGGACCCGGTCGAAGCGCGTCGTCGCCGTCTTGCTATCGCCGGACGGTTGCCCGACGAATCCGCGTCTGCTGTTTCGCCGTCCGCCGCCTCGGCACCGGCGGCGGACGCCACCGCCGCTGCCGCCACCCCCGTCGGCGAACCCGTCGCGCCGCCGGTCGATGCCACGGACGCGGCGGCGGTCTCCCCCGCTCCTGATCCGGGCGCGGAGTAAATGCCGATGGCCAGCCTGCGCATCAAGTACGTCAAGAGCGCCATCGGCTACCGGGCCGACCAGGGGCACACGATTCGCTCCCTGGGCTTGCGGCGGCTCGGCCAGACCGTCGAGCGGCCGAATACGCCGGACGTGCGGGGGATGCTGCACAAAGTGCGGCACCTGGTCGAGGTGAAGGAAGTCGAAGGAGACTGATGCCGCTTCGCCAGCACGACCTCCACCCACCGCCGGGCGCGAAGCGGCCGCGGAAGCGTGTCGGGCGCGGCAATGCGGCCGGCGGCGGCACCTACTCAGGCCGCGGCCTCAAGGGGCAGAAATCCCGCGCGGGCGGCAACACCCGTCCGGGTTTCGAAGGAGGGCAGTTGCCGCTCATCCGGCGCATGGCGCGCAAGCGTGGGTTCACGCCGCCCGCGCGCGTTGAGGTGACGCCCATCAACCTCTTTCGCCTGAACGCGAAATTCGCCGCCGGCGCCCAAGTCGACGCGGAAGCCCTCGTCGCGGCGGGCCTGCTCAAGCATCCACGCGAGCCGTTCAAGATTCTCGGCTCCGGGAAACTGGAGTGGCCGCTCGTTGTCTGCGCCGCGCGCGTCTCCCCGGCCGCCCGCGCCAAGATTGAGGCCGTCGGCGGTCGCGTTGAGGAACCGGATGCAGAGAGCACAGACAGCAGCAGCGCCGACTAGACCCCGCCTGCTGCAGGCCATGATCGACGCTTGGCGGCAGCCAGACGTCCGCAAGAAGGTGCTCTTCACCCTTGCGATGCTGACGGTCTTCCGCTTCACCGCGCACATCCCGCTGCCCGGCGTGCGCGCTGCCCAGCTCGACAGCGCGCTCGATAACAACCCGGTCCTCGGTTTCCTCAATCTCTTTAGTGGCGGGGGGCTCGAGAACCTGAGCATCGTCGCCTTGGGCGTATACCCCTACATCACCTCCTCGATCGTGATGCAGCTCCTCACGCCGATGATCCCCAAGCTCCAGAACCTGTCGAAGGAGGGCGAGCAAGGACGTAACAAGATCCAGCTTTATACCTACTGGATCGCATTGCCGATGGCGTTGGTGCAGGGTTACGGGCAGCTATTGCTGTTGGACAACGTCAACGCGATCGAGGGGATTAGCTTCAGCGGCGACGCTGCCCTCCCCACATTGGCCGCCGTGATCTCTATGGCGGCAGGCACGATGTTCTTGGTTTGGCTCGGCGAACTTATTACCGAAAAGGGCGTCGGCAACGGCCTGTCGCTCATCATCTTCGGCGGGATCGTGGCGGGCTTCCCGACGATCTTCAATTCGATCCGTCAGAGCGATACGGGCTTCGGCGGCATCGCCATCGTGATCATCATCGCCCTCATCCTTGTCGCCCTGATCGTCTTCTTCCAAGAGGCGCAGCGGCGCATCCCCGTGCAGTACGCGCGCAGCGTTTTTCGCGGCGGACGTATGTACCGCCAAAGCGGGCAGAGTCACATCCCGCTGCGCGTCAACAGCGCGGGGATGATTCCCTTGATCTTCGCCTTCTCCATCATCATTTTCCCGTCGGTGGTCGCGGGCTATGTGGTCGGCGCGGCCGCCGAGAGCAATACCAACGTGCGACAGGAGCTTCCTTTTCCCGAAGAAGACGCCGACCTCCCGCTCGCGCAGACCTTCGCAGGGATCGCTGCGGAGGGCCGCTTCCGTGTCAACGACGGGGAATTCGATTGGGTCGCGGCGGACGACACCTTTGACGTGATCGTCGAGGAGATCAATCAGGACGCCGATGCCAATGTGCTGACCTATATCGAGACGGACGCGGTCACCGGAAGGACGACCTGGAATATCGAGAGTAACGCGACAGGCTCCGACCTCATTGAGATCGAAGATCTGGCGGGCAACCTGGTCCGGCTCAGCGATATCCCGACCCATCGCGAGGGCGCGGACGATCTGTTCACGCCGGACATCGTCGAGGGGCAGACCGCGGGCGAACGGCTCTCTGCGATCGGACGGGCGGCGGATTGGGTGCAGATCAACTTCTCCCCTGGACGCCCGCTCTACTGGGCGCTCGTCTTTGTGCTCGTCGTCGCATTCACGTTTTTCTATACGCTGATCACCTTCCAGCAGCAGAATCTCGCCGAGAATCTGCAGAAGCAGGGCGGCTTCATTCCCGGCATTCGCCCCGGCCGGCCGACGCAGGACTACATCAACCGCGTGCTCTTCCGGATCACGTGGGCTGGTGCCCTGTTCTTGGGCTTCGTCGCGATCGTCCCCTTCTTGGCGACGGAATTCATTCCCGATAGTCAGGCGCTCACGATATCCAGCGTGGGGCTTCTCATCGTTGTCGGGGTCGCCCTCGACACGATGAAGCAGATCGAGGCGCAGCTGCTCATGCGCAACTACGAAGGGTTCATCCGCTAAGCGATGCGCGGCCTGCCATGTACATAGTGCTGTTTGGTCCCCCCGGCGCGGGCAAGGGGACCCAGGCGGTGCGGCTCGCGCAAGCCGCTCGGCTCGCGCATGTCGCGACGGGGGACATGTTCCGCGACAACCTCCGCGCGCGGACCGCGCTCGGCCAGCGCGCCGAAAGCTATCTCACCAAGGGGGAGCTCGTCCCGGACGAGCTGACGATCGGGCTTCTCATGGATCGCCTTGACCAACCCGACGCCGCAGCGGGAGTCATCTTCGACGGCTTCCCCCGTACGATTCCCCAAGCGCAGGCGCTCGACCGCGCGCTCCACGCGCGGGGCAAGGGGGTCGGGGTCGCCGCCCTGATCGAGGTCGCCAACGCGGAGGTGTTGCGCCGGCTCGGCGGGCGCTGGACCTGCTCTGACTGTGGCATGGTCTTCCATGAACGCACCAATCCCCCGGAGCGTGACGGGATCTGCCAGCGTTGCGGTAAGCTGCTGATGCAGCGTTCGGACGACACGCCTGCCGCGATCGAGAATCGTCTCCGGGTATACCGCCAGCAGACCGAGCCACTCGTGGCCTTTTACGAGGCAGCCGGCATTCTTACCCGCGTCGACGGTGAGCGCGAGCCGGAGGCGGTCCAGGCGGACCTTCTCCGGGTGCTGGAGGCGGTTTCCGCGTGACTATGGACTCCAGCAACCAAGTCATTCTGAAAAGCGCGGACGAGATCGGGCTCATGCGGAAAGCCGGCCGGGTCGTGGGGGAGACCCTCCAAGAGCTCGCGGAGCAAGTCCGGCCCGGCGCCGACGTACGGGACCTCAATACCTACGTCGAACGGAAGTACGAGCGCCTCGGCGTCATCCCGACCTTCAAGGGCTATCAGGGGTACCCGGACGTGGTCTGTGTCTCCATCAACGAACAGCTGGTCCACGGCATTCCGAGTTCCCGTATCCTTCAGGAGGGCGATATTGTCTCCATCGACTTGGGCGCTACAGTAGAAGGGTTCGTAGGGGATTCCGCCATCACGGTGGGATGCGGTTTCATCTCCGATGAAGCACAGCGCCTCATCGATGTCGCCCGCAACGCTCTCTGGGCGGGCATTCACGCCGCGCGTGACGGGGTACGGAAGGGCGATATCGGGGCAGCCATCCAGGAAGTGATCGAAACCGCGGGCTACGGCTTAGTACGAAACTATGTGGGGCATGGAGTGGGCCGGGAGATGCATGAACCACCGCAGATGCCGAATTACGGCAACGCCGGCACCGGCATGCGGATGCGCAGCGGCATGGTGATCGCATTGGAGCCCATGGTCACGGCTGGCCGGCCGGAGACGTTCGTCCACGACGACGGCTGGACCGTCTCTACCAAAGACGGTTGCCTGTCCGCTCACTTCGAGCACACGATTGCGCTCGGTCGGGGTGAGGCCGAAGTGCTCACCTTGCCCGGCTAGTGGTACTGAGAGCGCAGGACTGATGGCACGATCCTCCGCTTCGCGCAAGTCGTCCCAGGCTCGCGGCGCGCCTACTCCGCAGGCCGAGAAGATCGAGGTCGAGGGCGTGGTGCGCGAGGCCTTGCCGAACGCGATGTTCCGCGTCGAGTTGGCGAATGGCCATGAGGTCCTCGCCCATGTGTCCGGCAAGATCCGCATGTACTTCATTCGGATCCTGCCCGGCGACCGTGTCCTGGTGGAACTCAGTGAGTACGATCTCACGCGCGGCCGCGTGACCTACCGCTTCAAGAGCTAGGCTGGGAATCCGAACGCATGGCCCGCATCTCCGGCGTCGACATCCCCGATAACAAGCGCATTCCGTTCGCGTTGCAGTACATCCACGGCATCGGAGCGACGCGCGCCCAGGCGATCATGGACAAGACGCGCATTAACTCGGATGCTCGTGTTCGCGATCTTAGCGACGCGGAGTTGACCCGCATCCGCGAAGTGATCGACCGTGATTACCTCGTCGAGGGTGATCTCCGGCGCGAAGTCCGGCAGAATGTACAGCGCCTCATCGACATTAATTGCTATCGTGGCCAGCGCCACCGCCGGAACCTCCCCGTGCGTGGTCAGCGGACGAGGACCAACGCTCGCACGCGCCGCGGCTCCCGCAAGACCGTTGCCGGTCGCCGCAAGGCCATCAAGAAGTAGGGTTCGAGAATGGCAGATCGCAAGGCCAAGCGGAGTCGGCGGCGTGAGCGCAAGAATGTGCCGCGGGGGCGCGCCTACATTCAATCGACCTTCAACAACACCTTGATTACCTTGACGGACCCGCAGGGCAACGCGCTTGCGTGGGGCAGCGCGGGCAGTACCGGGACGAAAGGGTCGCGGAAGAGCACGCCCTACGCCGCCCAGCTCGCCGCAGAAGCGGCGGCGCGCAAGGCGATGGAGCATGGCATGCGGGAAGTCGATGTCTATGTGAAGGGGCCGGGCAGCGGTCGGGAGGCCGCAGTGCGCGCGCTGCAGGCGGCGGGCCTTTCGCTGACCACGATTCGGGACCGCACCCCCATCCCGCATAACGGCTGTCGGCCGCCCAAGCGCCGGCGCGTCTAAGCGATGGCACGGTACAACGGTCCCGTTTGTCGCCTCTGTCGCCGGAACGGAGAGAAGCTGTTCCTCAAGGGCGACCGCTGCTTTACGCCCAAGTGCGCTATCGAGCGGCGGCCCAACCCGCCGGGGCAGCGCTCTCCCCGCCGCCGCAAGGTCTCCGACCGCGGCCTCCAGCTGCGTGAGAAGCAGAAGGCGCGCCAGACCTACGGCGTCCTCGAGCGTCAGTTCCGCCGTCTCTATCAGGAAGCCTCGCGCCGCTCCGGCGTCACCGGCGAGAACCTCATGCAGCTCTTGGAGCTGCGGCTCGACAACGTCGTCTACCGGCTGGGCTTCGCCGAGTCGCGCGCGCAGGCCCGCCAACTGGTTCGGCACCGCCACATCACTGTTAACGGACAGGTCACCAACGTCCCGTCGGCGGAGCTCAAGCTGGAGGACCGCATTGGGTGGACGGAGCGAGCCCGCAAGACGACCTTCTTCACGATGGTCAAAGAATGGCAGGGCGGGCGCGAGGTCCCCGCCTGGCTTGCTGTCGATCCGGCGGCGCTGGAAGGCCAGGTCGTCGCCTTGCCCGGTCCCGACGAAATCGACGCGCGCTTCAACGACAGCGCCGTGGTCGAGTTTTACTCCCGCTAGCCTAGTGAGAGGAGCCACCTGGTGGTGATTTCGGAGCAAGAGCTCCCGCGCCTTGAGATCGAGGAATCGAGCGACACGTATGCGCGCGTCGTCGCTGAGCCCTTTTCCCGTGGCTTCGGCACCACGCTTGGCAACGCGTTGCGGCGCGTTCTCCTGAGCTCGCTTCCCGGCGCCGCCATCATCTCCGTCCGCATCGACCAAGTGCAGCACGAATTCTCGACCATCGCCCACATGAAGGAGGACACCACCGAGCTCCTCCTCAACATCCGTGGGATCCGCCTGCGCGCTCTCTCGGACCGCCCGGCCAAGCTCTTCCTGGACGTCTCCGGCGAACGCACGGTGACCGCCGGCGATCTGGAGGTCCCGGGCGACTACGAGATCGTGAATCCGGATCACTACCTCGCCACGCTGGACGCACCGGACGGGGTGCTGACGGCCACGTTCGATATCGCGCAAGGCACGGGCTACGTGCCCGCCGTCGAGAGCGACGGCCTCCCCATTGGCGTCATCCCCTTAGATGCGATTTTCACCCCGGTGTCCAAGGTCAACTACATCGTCCAGCCGACGCGCGTCGGCCAGCAGAGCGACTTTGATCGCCTGCTTCTCGAAGTCTGGACGGACGGCACGCTCAGCGGCACGGACGCGATACGTCAGGCCGCTGAGATCCTCCAGCGTGAGATGAGCCTGTTCGTGCACCTCGGTGCGCCGCCGCGCAGCGTCGAGAGTACCGTCGCCGACACGCTGGGCCTGCCGCCCGAGCGCTACAACACCTCGATCGAAGACCTGAGCCTTTCCGTGCGCGCCTACAACTGCCTCAAGCGCAGCGGCCTCATGACGGTGGGCGAGATCCTGGAGAAAAGCGACGAAGAGCTGCTCGCCCTCCGCAACTTCGGCGATAAATCGTTCTACGAGTTGATGGATCGCCTGCGCGAGCTCGGCTTTGTGTCGGAAGACGATCCCCGTGGCCGGCGGCCCGAGATCGCCGGCACCCCCCTCGATCCCTACTTCTCGGTGGACCATGTGTCCTCCTTTGAGGAAAGCGAGGACGAGGAGAATGAAGAGATCAGCTCTCTCGGTACTGCCTTGTTGGATGCGCTTCGCGAGGCTGGCCAAGACGCCGAGTCCATCTCCAACAACTAGCCGGCCGCCACGGGAGAAGTAGGAGCCTGCGATGCGACACCGCAAATCCGGCCGCGCCCTCGGCCGTACCGCTGCGCATCGGAAAGCGCTGACACGGAATCAGGTGACCGACCTAATCCGCTACGGGCGCCTGGTCACCACGGAGGCCAAGGCCAAGGAGCTCCGCTCGGCGGCCGAGCGCGCGATTACGCTGGGAAAACGCGGCGACCTCCATGCCCGTCGCCAGGCCGGCGCGCTCATGACGGACCGGCGCGTTCTTCGTCATCTGTTCGAGACGCTCGGACCGACCTACCGGGAGCGTCGTGGCGGCTACACGCGTATTACCAAGCTCGGCCCTCGTCTCGGAGACGGTGCCGAGATGGCGCAGATTGAGCTGGTGGCGGAGATCGGGCTCGACGATCAGGCTGCTGAAACGGCGGTCGCCGACGCGGCGCCGGCACCCAGCCGGGACAGTACCGTCTCCACCGCCGCCCCGGCGGAAGACGCCGAGGTTGTGCCGGAGCCGGTGGACGAGCAGCCCTCGGACGAGGAGGACGTGGCCGGCGCTGCCGAGTTGGAGGAGACTGCTGCGCCGCCGCGCCTCGCAGAAGTCTCTATCGAAGACGATGCACCCGCCGACGAGGATCCGGCCGAGGCTCCCGACGACGAGAAGGTCTAACTTGCCGTGGCCGGCGTGGCCCGGCGGATCGCGCTCTTGCTCCAATATCACGGCGGCGGCTTCGCCGGCTCACAGCGCCAGGCCGGCCAACCCTCCGTTCAGGAAGCGCTTGAGGAGGCGGTCGCCGCGCTGACGGGCGCGCGCACCCGCTGCGACTTCGCCGGGCGCACGGATGCCGGCGTGCACGCGCTCGAGCAGGTCGCCGCGTTCACCAGCACCGCAGACATCCCCGCTGCCCGCTGGATCCGCGGCCTGAATCATTTCCTGCCCGCCGATGTCGCGGTCCAAGCGGCACGGGAGGTCCCCGCGGATTTCGATCCCCGCCGCGCCGCCCTCGACCGCACCTACCACTACCGGGTGCGTCTGGCCGCCCAGCGGCAGCCGCTTTGGGAGCGCGCTGCTTGGGTTCTCTCGGGGCCGTTCGATCTCGACGCCATGCGCCGCGCTCTCATGACCCTCGAAGGCGAGCATGAATTTGCGGCCTTTGCCGGGCGCACTGATGGCGCTGGCACAGTCCGCACCTTGCAGAAAGCTTGCCTGCACGCCACCGTTAACGGGCTGGAGTTCAGGTTTCAAGCTCCGAGTTTTCTGCCCCACCAGGTGCGGCATATGGTTGGGCAGGTGATAGCCGTCGGTCGGGGAAGCGTTTGTCCCGGCATCGTCGAGGAGTTGCTCGCGCGACCCCGCACCGGTGCCGCCGGGCCCGTGGCGCCGCCCCAAGGGTTGTATCTTGTGCGGGTTCGCTACGAGTTGGCGGCCTTGCAAGGTTGGGAGACGTTCGCGGGATGGGAAGAGCATGAAGACGTTCGTTGGACGGCAGACTGATGTCGAGCGCCGCTGGCACGTTATCGACGCCGCGGGCCGCCCGCTCGGCCGCGTCGCCACCGAGGTGGCGACGCTCCTGCGCGGTAAGCACAAGCCCACCTTCTCGCCCTTTGCGGATGTCGGCGACTACGTGGTGGTGATCAACGCGGATCGTGTCGAGGTGACGGGGCGGAAGCGCGAGAGCAAGCTGTATCACTCGCACTCGGGATATCCCGGCGGCCTCCATCGGGTCAGCCTCGGCCAACTGCTCGCATCGCGGCCCGAGCGCGTGATCGAGAAAGCCGTACGCGGTATGCTTCCGAAGTCGCGGCTCGGACGTAAACAGTTCACCCATCTGCGCGTCTATCGCGGTGCCGATCACCCGCATGGGGGTCAGGTCGCCGCCGCTCGGCAAGCCGGTAGTCCGGCCCAGGCCTCGGGAGACACGGCATGATCGCAACACCCACCGGTGGTCCGACCTACTATTACGGTACCGGCCGCCGCAAGAGCGCCATCGCGCGCGTGCGGCTCTACCCGGGTCAAGGTGCTCTGGTTGTGAACGGCAAGCCGGCGGAAGAGCTTTTCACGCGCGAGCGCCATCGCAAGCTCTTGGACAAGCCCTTCACCGTGACCGGAACGCATGGGAAGTTCAGCGCGCAGATCAAGTGCACGGGGGGCGGCGTCTCGGGCTGGGCCGGCGCCATTCAGCATGGGATCGCGCGCGCGCTCATCAGCGCGGGTCCCACCTACCGTCCCGCGCTGAAGCGCGCCGGACTGCTCACGCGTGATGCGCGCGTGAAAGAGCGCAAAAAGTACGGGCTCAAGCGCGCCCGCAAGGCGCCGCAGTACACCAAGCGCTAGGGATCGCCGCGGGCGAGCGGGTTACCGGCCTGCCGCCCTCCGCAGCGTCTCGGCCTGCGGCGTCTGTTCCCACGGCAGATCCAGATCGTCCCGACCGAAGTGGCCGTACGTTGCCGTTTGGCGGTAGATCGGTCGTAGCAACCCGAGCGCTTCCACGATCGCTCCCGGCCGCAGATCGAAGAGCTCCTGGACGAGGGCGCTCAGACGCTCCTCTTCGATCGCCGCCGTCCCGAACGTCTCGACGGAAACGGAGATGGGCCGCGCGACGCCGATCGCGTAGGACAGCTGCACTTCCACTCGCTCCGCCAAGCCTGCAGCCACGATGCACTTCGCCACCCAACGGGCCGCGTAAGCCCCGGATCGATCTACCTTCGACGGATCTTTACCGGAGAAGGCCCCGCCGCCGTGCCGGGCCACCCCTCCGTAGGTGTCGACGATGATCTTGCGGCCGGTGAGGCCCGCATCTCCCGTTGGCCCCCCGACCACGAAGCGGCCCGACGGGTTGATGTACCGCGCCGTTTTCTCATCCAGCAGGTCTGCCGGGATCACTGCCTCGATCACGTGCCGCTGAACGTCCGCGTGGACCTGCTCGGAGTCGACATCGTCCGCGTGCTGCGTCGAGACGACGACCGCCGCCACCCGCTTGGGCGCGCCGTAGGCGTACTCCACCGTCACTTGGGCCTTGCCGTCGGGACGGAGGTAGGGCAGTTCGCCGCTGTGGCGCACCGCCGCGAGCCGCCGCGTGAGCCGGTGCGCGAGCGAGATCGTGAGCGGCATGAACTCCGGCGTCTCGCGGCAGGCGAAGCCGATCATCATGCCTTGGTCGCCCGCGCCCTGCAGATCGAATCGGTCCGTGCTTGCTTCCGCTTCGCGCAGCTCCAGCGATCGGTCCACGCCTTCCTTGATGTCCGGCGACTGCTGTCCCAGCGCGACGTTGATACGGCAGCTGTGGGCGTCGAAGCCGATCGTCGAGTCGGTGTAGCCGATCTCTTCGATCACGCTCCGCACGATCGCTTCGATGTCGAGCTGCGCTTGGGTCGTGATCTCGCCGAACACCACCACCAGATTGCGCGCCACCGCCGCCTCGCAAGCCACCCGCGACTTCCGATCGGCCGCCAGGCAGGCGTCCAGCACCGCGTCCGAGATCTGATCGCAAATCTTATCCGGGTGGCCCTCGGTCACCGACTCCGACGTCAGCAGTAAGGACGGGGCGGCTTGGAAGCTGGTCGGCATGATCGTCTCCCTGTGCCGCTGCCTAGGTGCCCGAGTCCCAGGAATGCAGGTAGCGATCCTGCTCCTGGGTGAGTCGATCGATGGAGACGCCCATCGCCTCCAGCTTGAGCCGGGCGACGGCCTGGTCGATCGCGCGCGGCACGGGAAGCACCGAGGGCGCCGGGCACGGATCGGCCTGCACCAGATACTCCACCGCGAGCGCTTGGTTCGCGAAGCTCATATCCATCACGCTCGCGGGATGTCCCTCCGCCGCGCCCAGGTTCACCAGCCGTCCCTCCGCCAAGAGATACAGCCGTCGTCCATCGTTCAAGTGGTACTCCTCCACGAAAGGACGGACCTTGCGCGGCGGCTTGGCCATCGCGGCGAGCGTTGGCAGGTTGATCTCGTGGTTAAAGTGGCCGCTGTTCGCCAACACGGCTCCGTCTTTCATCGCCTCGATCGCAGCCTTGTCGATCACGTGCTTGTCGCCGGTCACGGTGACGAACACGTCCCCGATCGGCGCCGCTTCTACGAGGGGCCGCACCTCGAAGCCATCCATCAGCGCCTCGAGCGCCCGCAGCGGGTCGACCTCCGTGACCACGACTCGCGCTCCCAATCCCCGTCCCCGCGCCGCGACGCCTCGTCCGCACCAGCCATAGCCGCACACCACCAGCACCTTGCCCGCTAGGAGCACGTTCGTCGCTCGAATGATGCCGTCCAAGGTGCTCTGCCCGGTGCCGTAGCGGTTATCGAAGAGGTGCTTCGTGTCGGCGTCGTTCACCGCGATGATCGGATAGGCCAGCGCGCCGGCGGCCGCGAGTGCCCGCAACCGGATCACGCCGGTGGTCGTTTCCTCGGTGCCGCCGATCACCGTCGCCAGCGCTTCGCGGCGCTTGCTGTGCAGTGTGGCGACCAGATCGGCGCCGTCGTCCAGCGTCACTTGGGGCGCCGCGTCGAGCACGGCGTTGATGTGCGCGTAGTACGTGGCGTCGTCCTCGCCCTTCACCGCGTACACGGAGACGCCGTACTCTGCCACCAGCGCCGCGGCGACGTCGTCCTGCGTCGAGAGGGGATTGCTCGCGCAGAGGTGCACTTCCGCCCCGCCCGCTTGTAAGGCGATCGCCAGGTTCGCTGTTTCGGCCGTCACGTGGAGGCAGGCGCCTATCCGCAGCGCGGCCAGCGGCCGCTCGTGCGCGAAGCGCTCTTGGATCTGGCGCAGCACCGGCATTTCGCGCGCCGCCCACTGCACACGGCGTTTCCCCGCTTCCGCCAGTTGGATGTCGGCGATCGCCGCCGCGGTTCGAGAGCTACTGCGCTCGCTCATTCGCTCTTCCTCAGCGCCAAACGAGTTCCGCGCCGTGTCCACGGCCGTAAAGCCTCGCCATGAATCGGCGTATCCCCCCGCCGAAACTGCCGGCCCGGCGCCACGCAGCCGCCTCGACGATCTCGCCCACCGCGCGGAAGCCCAGCGCCTCGTACGCTTTCACCGCCGGCGTGTTCGTGGGGTCCATTGAGAGGACGATGTCGTCGCAGTGCGGCAACAGCGCCGCCACCACGGCGCTCGTCGTCTCGGTCGCCAGTCCCCGGCCTCGGTATTGCGGGTGGGTGAACACGTTGCCGACCACGGCGATCCCGTAGGTCGGGCTGATCGCGTGCGTGCCTGCCGCCGCCACCAGCCGTCCCGCATCGACGACGCCGTAGTAGCAACCGCCGTCGATGTGCCGGGCGCGATAGGAGGTCGGCGCGCCTTCACTGCCGTAGAGCTGGTTCAAGGCGTGGACCTGACTGCCCTGCAGGCGGACCGCTCGGTGTCCTCTGGCTGTGAACGTCGCCGCGGTCAGATGCATCCGCCACATGATCCGCTGCTCCGCGATGTAGTAGGCCTCGTCGAGCCCCGGCAGATGCTCGGGGTCGGCGGTCGCGAACGTTTGCTGCGGCCCGGGATGCACCGACAGGATCGCCGTCACGGCGTCGCTGGGGCCCAGGACGACGGTGGCGTCGCCCAGGCCCGCTCGCGAATGACAGACAACGGCCGCGCCCTCGGGCGTCGTGCAGCTCCAGTATTCCGTGCGCGGGAACGCGTCCGGCTCCAGTTGGGCGAGGGCGTAGGCGGCGATGAACCGCTTCCGGTTCAGCAGGGCGGCGATGGCGGCCGGCTCGCGCTCTCGCGCGATCAGATAGGCTTGCCGGTCGACGCTTGCGCGGAGCCGGAAGGCGTCGGTCATGATAGATACCCGCCGATAATCGGGGTGAGATCCCGCTTGGTCTGCTCCGGAATCCGCTCCCGCTCCGTGACGATCGCCGCCGCCAACGCCCCCCGGGCCGTGCTGCGCCAGCCGGCGGGGAGCCCGGCGATCACGTCCGCCACGATCTGCTGGGCGCTCTCGACGTTGGCGAGGAGGTTGCGGACCACCATGTCGGCGCTCACGTCCTCTTCTCCTTCACGCCAGACGTCGTAGTCGGTCGCGGTCGCGAGCATGGCGTAGGCGATCTCGGCCTCGCGCGCCAGTTTCGCCTCGGGGATCACCGTCATCCCGATGATGGACGCGCCCCACGACCGGTACAGGTGGGACTCCGCGCGCGTCGAGAATAGCGGACCCTCAATGCACACGTAGCAGCCCCCGCGATGCAGGCGTTGGCCCCGCGCCTCCCCGCCCGCCGCCAGCCGCTCGCTGAGATCGGGGCAGAACGGATCGGCGAAGCCCACGTGCGCTACGATCCCGTTGCCGAAGAAGCTCGTCGGCCGCGTGTGCCGTGTACGGTCGATGATCTGATCCGGGACCACCATATCTCTTGGAGCAATCGCCTCTTGCAGCGATCCCACCGCGCTCACCGCGATGATCCCCTCCACCCCCAGCGACTTCAGCGCCCACAGGTTGGCCCGCGCGGGGATCTCTTGCGGGAGCAGCCGGTGCCCGCGTCCGTGCCGGGGCAAGAACGCCACGCGCTCCCCGTGGAGGGTGCCAATGACGATGGCGTCGCTCGGCTGGCCGAACGGCGTCTCGGGATGCCATTCCTCCCGCTGCGTCAGATCCGCCATGTCGTAAAAGCCCGAGCCGCCGATCACCGCCAGACGCGCGGCAGGGACGGCGCCGCTAGACATGCAACGTCCTCTCCCGCGCGGCGGCGCGCAGGGACGCACGATAGGGCGCTCGGTGCAGACCGCGCTCCGTCACGATCGCGTGCACCAGTCTGGCCGGGGTGACATCAAAGGCGGGATTCTCCACGGACACCTCGGCCGGTGCCGTGCGGATGCCGGCGAAGCACGTCACTTCCGCGGCGCCGCGCTGCTCGATCGGGATCGCGGCGCCGCTTGGCGTGTCGAGGTCCACCGTGCTCCAGGGCGCCGCAACGTGGAACGGCACGCCGTGCGCTTCCGCCATCAGGGCGAGCCCGTACGTTCCCACCTTATTCGCGACATCCCCGTTCGCCGCAATGCGGTCCGCACCGACGATCACCGCGGCCAGTTCCCTCCGCGCGAACAGACTCGCGGCCGCCGCGTCACTGAGAAGCTTCACACGGAACCCCTCCTGCAACAACTCCCAGGTCGTGAGGCGGGCGCCTTGGAGCAGGGGACGGCTTTCGCTCACGAACACGGTGTGCGACTTGCCGCGGCTGCGGGCCGCGCGCAACACCCCCAGTGCCGTACCGTATCCGCCCGTCGCCAGCGCGCCGGCGTTGCAATGCGTTAGGACGCCACCGCGATCCGGCAGCAGGTCTGCGCCCAGCTCGCCGATGCGGTGATTGGCCGCCACGTCCTCCGCGTGAATCGCCTCCGCCTCCGCCAGCGCCGCGCGTCGCAGGACTTCCCCGCTGCGCGCCTCCTGCGTGGCGCGCAGCGTCCGCTCGATCGCCCACGCCAGGTTCACCGCCGTCGGCCGCGTGGCTCGGAGCTGGGCCGCCGTCTCCGCCAGCCGCCGCCGCAGCGCGGCGGGGTCGTCCGGTCCCGTCCAGGCGGCGGCGGCCAGCGCGTAGGCCGCGGCGATGCCGATGGCCGGCGCGCCCCGTACCTGTAGCGTCCGGATCGCTTCCGCGATCGTGCCGGGGTCGTTGGTCTCGATGAACCGTACCGCGCCGGGCAGCGCGGTCTGATCGAGAAAGCGCACCCGGCCGGCCCGCCACTCGATGGTCGGCGGCAATCCCTCTGCGGAGATCTCCTCGGTTGGCAATGAATTCAGGCACTCCGCGGTGGCCGGGAATGCCCGCGCACCGCTTTCATCCTCAGACGTCGAGTCTGCCGGACTTGGCACCGTGCCGGCCTGGCGGCGGCCGGTCGGTTGCCGGGCTTCGTTGGGCCGGTTCCCTCCACCACTCGCGATGAAAGCCGCGATCGATCGTTGCTGCGACCGTATGGCCGCTTCCGGCAGCCGTCAAGCGGCTCCCGCCGCCGGCCGGAAAGCTGCTAGGAGTCCTCGTCGTATCGCAGGAGCACGTCCAGATGGTAGTGCGGCAGCCGTGCCCGCCCCTGAAGCGCGCCCAGCTCGATCAGAAAGGCCAGCGCGTGCACCTCCGCCCCCGTCAGCTCCACCAGCTTGCAGGCCGCCAAGGCCGTGCCGCCCGTGGCGAGCAGATCGTCGACGATCACGACGCGCTGGCCGGTTCGCAGCGCGTCCTGGTGGATCTCCAGGACGCTCGTCCCGTACTCCAGCGCGTACTCTTCGACGTGCCGCGGGGCCGGAAGCTTGCCCGGCTTCCGCACGGGCACGAAGCCGATCCCCAGCCGCTCCGCCAGCGGCGCGCCGAAGATGAACCCGCGCGACTCGATACCGACCACCGCATCCAGCCGCGCCTCGCCGTAGGTCGCGGCCAGCCAGTCCAGCACCGTGCGCAGCGCGGCCGCGTCCGCGAGCAGCGGCGTGATGTCCCGGAACAGGATCCCCGGCTGGGGGAAGTCCGGTACGTCGCGGATCAAGGCCTTGAGTTCGTCGTGCATCCTCGCCCCGGACCGGCCAGGCCCGCGACAGGCTATGGACGCCGATCCGGCCCGTCAATTGGCGTCCGGGCCGCTTGTGGAGGAGGGCGATAAGATGACGGGATGAACGACAGGTGCGCCGGCCGGCCGCGCGGCATTCGCTGCTTCACGAGGCTGGCGGGATGGATCGTGCTGCCGGCGCTCGCCGGCGTCGTGATCCTGGCGGCCTGCGGCGGCAACCCCAACGAGACGGTCGAAGCGGACGAGTTCATCCGCGCCGCGCCGCCAGACAGCGAGCCGCCGCCCGCCGGCGATGCGGCCGCTGCCGGCGAGGAGGACGATGCCGCGGAGGAGGACGGGAGCGGCGAGGAGGAGGCCGGCCCCGATCCCGCTCCGGAGCCGTCCGATCTCCCTCCCCAATCCGGCTCCAGTCCGCCCGACGAGCTCGATGACTTCGGCGGCTTCGACGAGATCGACCTCGCCGACAACATCGTCCGCCGCTATCTCAACGACGCCTACCGCTTCAGCCTCGATCTCGTTTGCGGCACCTTCTGCAGCGTCGACACCACCGGCCTCGACCGCATCCTGTTCGTCTCCGACAGCGGCCTCGCCTTCATCGACATCTCCGTCGTGAACCCGTTGCTGTTGGACCTTGAGGCGGGGCTGCCCGCGCTGGAAGCGGAGTGGGAGCAACGGCGCGGCGGCGCCCCGGGCTTCAACGTTCTCAGCCGCGAGGACGGGGCTCTTCCTTCGGACGGCCAGACGCCGGCGCGTCTGATCGAATGGGAGGTCGACCGGCGCGCCCTCGGCGGCGACCTCTTGCGGATCCGCTCGCTGCTCGTGCAGGTCGGCCCGCTGGCCTACTTCATCGAGGCCGGCGCCGCCGACGAGGAGCTGCCCGCCGTCGAGGCCGATCTCCAAGCCGCCCTCGATTCCTTCATCGCCAGCCCCAACCCTCCCAGCCTCCCGGGCAGGTATACGCGCTTCGGCTTCGTCTTCCTCTACGACCACCGCTCCGTCACGACCGAGCTGGGCGCGCCGCTCCCGACCTTCGACATTGGCCTCTTCGAGCAGCGCGCCCTGGACGGCCTCTTGGAGATGCTTCTGCGCTGGGAGACGGTTGGCCAGGAGTTCTTCGACCCGGACGAGGCGATCGGGATGCTGGAAGAGGGGCTGGTCAACTCCGCCGTCGAGGCCACCGAGCTGGAGCGCGCCGATCTACGGCTGCAGGACGCCGACGGCCGCTTCGCCGTCTTCGACGCGGTGCTCCAGGGCGGCCTCGCCGCCCAGGTGGGCCTCTACGCCTGGTACTGCCAAGACAGCGGCCGATCGTTCGTCCTACAATCCCTCAGCCGCGACGATGTGCGCGCCATGGTGCAGCCCACGCTCGACGCGTTCCGCTGCACCGGCGGCGACGGATCGGCGCCCTAGCCGCGCGCGGCGGGAGAACGGAGCGTCCATGACCACCATTGCGGTCGACGCGATGGGCGGCGACAATGCCCCGGCGGCCGTCGTGCAGGGGGCGCTGAGCGCCGCCCGCGATCCGGCCCTGCGGATCCTGCTGGCCGGCCGCCGCGACGAGCTGCGCCCCCTCCTCCCCACCGTTCCCGCCAACCTGCGCTTCGTGGACGCTCCCGACGCCGTGGCGATGGACGAATCGGCCTCGGCCACCATTCGCAGTAAGCCCCGCTCCTCGATCATGGTGGGTTTGGAATGCGTGCAGCGCGGCGAGGCCGACGCCTTCGTCTCCTTCGGCAACACCGGCGCCGTCGTGGCCGCCAGCCTGCGCCAGCTCGGCCGCATCGCCGGCGTCGACCGGCCCGCCCTGGGCACCGTCTTCCGCAACGCCCGCGGCTCGCGCACCCTGCTGCTGGACGTCGGCGTCAACGTCGATTGCCGTCCCGAGTATTACGTCCAGTTCGCCACCATGGGCCGCGCCTACTTCCAGCGCGTGCTGCACCACGGCAACCCCAGCGTCGGGCTGCTCAACGTGGGCGAGGAGCGGGCCAAGGGCAACCAGCGCGCCCAGCGCGCCCACGAGCTGCTCTCCGAGCTGGAGACCAACTTCATCGGCAACGTGGAGGGCAAGGAGCTGGTCGGCGGCGCGGCCGACATCGTGGTCACGGACGGCTTCACCGGCAACGTCGCCATCAAGGTGGCGGAGGCGATCGCTGCCATGCTGGCCGGCGAGATCCGCGAGTCCCTCATGAGCCGCCCCCACTACAAGCTGGGGGCCTGGGTCGCGCGCGGCGCCTTCGACGGCCTCAAGGCGCGGCTCAACTACCAGCGCATCGGCGGCGCCCCCCTCTTCGGGGTCGACGGCGCCGTGCTCATCGGCCACGGCCGCGCCGACGCCGAGGCCGTGACCAGCGGCATCCGCACGGCCCGCACCCTGACCGAGTCCGGCCTGGTGGAGGCCATGCGCGCGGCCTTCGGCGAGGCCCGCTCCCTGCCGGCCCACCGCTCCCAATTGCGGCCCAACCCCGCGGCGAAGCGGGGCGAACCCGCGCTGGAGCCGGGGCTCGATCAGGAGCTGAAGCGGACCTCGTAACCGGCGCTACAGGGCGCCGGCGGCGGGCGGTCGGAGGCGACAGACGGATCGCGCCGGCCCGCCTAGACTGAGGCGCAGAGAGCGAGACGTACGCGGACCGTTTCGGAGAGAGGGGTGCGCCTTGCCCAAGCCGACGGAGATCACCGACGACACCTTTCAGAAGGAAGTGCTGGAGAACGAGAAGCCATCGCTCGTGGACTTCTGGGCCCCCTGGTGCGGCCCCTGCCGCATGGTGGCGCCCGTGGTGGAGGAGCTGGCGGAGGAGTACGACGGCAAGGTCGCCTTCTACAAGCTCAACACCGACGAGAACCCCCGTATCGCCACCCAGTTCGGCATCCGCAGCATCCCCACGCTCCTCGTCTTCAAGGGCGGCGAGCAGGTCGGGCAGATCGTCGGCTTCCGTCCCAAGGGCGACCTCAAGAAGCGGCTGGACGACGCCCTCGTCTAACGCCCGCCGGGGCTGAGGCCCCGCCGAGACGCTCACCCCGGCCCGCGCGCGGCGTGGTGCCGCGCCGGCCGGCCGCGGCGCTTTCGGCTCCGCATCGCGATCGCCGCGTGCGATACTGTCGCCTCACGGGAGCGGAGGGGGCCCGGTGGCCCTCGCGGTCTTCAAAACCGTTGCGGGGCGGCCCGCGTCGTCCTGGGTGGGTTCGACTCCCATGCGCTCCCGCCAGTTTTTAGCGTTGGAGCGGCATTCCTCAAAGCCTGTCGGCGCTCATGAGCGGAGGACCATCCATGGAGAAACCGGGAATTTTCGTCTACGCGGTGCCGGGGCAACGCAAGGCGCTGGTCGAGGTCGCGCGGGAGCTGGACCGGCGCGGCTTCCCCTTCCTCTACGCCAGCCACGGCTCCGCGCCCGCGATCGAGCCGGAGGCGTCCTCCGAGGGCGTCGTGCGCCCCTACGAGGGGACGGCCGTCTGGCAGGACGCGCTCACCCACGCCCTGGCGCTGGGCATGGCCACGGAGCGGATCACGCTCGTCACGGCGATCGAGGTCACCTATCATCGCATGCCCCACGAGATGGCGGCCATCGCCAACTACATCAACGAGATCTGCGACGGCCGCTTCATCCTCGGCATCGGTCCCGGCCACAGCGAGATCCTCACCCCCTTCCAGGTGACGATGGAGAAGCCGCTGGCCCATATGCGCCGCTACGTCGAAGAGATGCGCGCCAGCGTGGGGAGCGGTCCTATGCCGCCCCTGGTCTTCGCCGCCCTGCGCCAGAAGATGGTCGCGCTCGCCGGCGAGCTGGCCGACGGCGTGATCTGGGCCAACTGCTGCCGCTCCCAGCTCGCCCGCTCGCTGAGCGTCGTGCCCGCGGCCAAGCGCGAGCGCTTCATCGTGGGCGACGTCGCCCCCGCCTACGTCTCCGAGGACCGCGATGAGGCGCTGGCCGCCGTGCGGCTGGCCCTCACCAACTACATGACCCTCACGAACTACCAGAACTACTTCATCGAGTGCGGCTACGGAGACGAGGTGGAGCAGGCCCGCGCCGCCATCGCCCGCGACGACCACGCCGCCGTGGCCGCCGCCGTCTCCGAGCGCATGGCCGACGACATCGGCATCTACGGGACGCCGGCTGACGTGCGCAAGCGCGTGGCCGCCTTCCAGGAGGCGGGCATGAATCAGCTCTGCCTCTCCACCATGTTCCACAGCCAGGACCAGGCCAAGGCGATCATGCGGGTCGCCGCCGCCTTCGACTGAGCGGTGGGGGCGGGCCGGGCCTAGGGCCAGGCGTCGTTCTTCCAGTAGAGCATCCGCACGAAGCGCCGCTTGAACTTCCAGCGGTCGTCCACGCGGCGCAGGTCGTCCTCGTAGTTGCCGATCCCCACCACCCGCCAGCTCTGGCGATCCTCGGCGATCGACCGCACCTCGATCGTGGACCGCATCGTCGCTGCGTCGCCGTCGCCCTCAATGATGAAGTTCTGCGTCAGATGGCGGACGTGGGGGATGCCGGCGGCGGTGTCGAGGGAGAGCTGCCGCAGCTCCTCCCGCCCCTGGTGCCGGATCTGGGGCGACTCGAAGACGCCGTCCTCCGTGAAGGTGTCCACCCAGCCGTCGTAGTCGTCCTGGTCCTGCGCGTGGTTGTAGCGCGCCACGAGCTCCATGATCTCCAGCTTGTCCTCCGCCGACAGCGCCATGTTCGACTCCCTTCGCCCGCCGTGCCGGTGCCCCTGCCGCGACGCGATTCTAGAAGCGGGGCGCGGCGTCCGCATGGACGCGCGGGGCCGCTACCCTGTCGGACAGTGGCAGGACCACGAGCCGCGACCCGGCCGGGCCGTGATTGCCGTGCCCCTGCCGCCATCCCCTGCGCACCGGCGAGCGCGGCTCGCCTAGAGAGGCGGCTCCCATGCCCGCTCCCGCTCCGACCCTGCTGCTCGGCGACCTCGTCTTTCCCGAGGGGCCGCGCTGGCACGAAGGGCGTCTCTGGTTCTCGGACATGCACGCCAAGGAGGTCGTCGCCGTCGGCATGGACGGCGAGCGGGAGACGATCGTGCGGGTGCCGCAGCAGCCGTCGGGGCTCGGCTGGCTCCCGGACGGCCGCCTGCTGATCGTGTCGATGCTGGACCGCAAGCTCCTGCGCCTCGACCCGGACGGCCTCCAGGAGCACGCGGACCTCAGCGGCCTGGCCTCGCACAACCTCAACGACATGGTCGTGGACGGCCAGGGCCGCGCCTACGTCGGTAACTTCGGCTTCGACCCCTTCGGCGGCGACGAGCCCCGCGGCACGGAGCTGATCCTCGTCACCCCGGAGGGCGAGGCCCGCGTCGTCGCGGACGACCTGCGCTTTCCCAACGGCGCCGCGGTCACGCCCGACGGCGGCACCTTGATCATCGCCGAGTCGTACGGGAAGCGGCTCAGCGCCTTCGACATCGCCGCCGATGGCTCGCTCGACAACCGCCGCGTCTGGGCCGCGGTGCCCGGCATCCCGGACGGCATCGCCCTCGACGCCGAGGGCTGCGTGTGGGTGGCCGTGCCCTTCCGCACGGCCGCCGCGGTCCGCATCGCGGAGGGGGGCGCCATCAAGGAGACGATCGAGGTCGATCAGGATCGGCCCATCTTCGCCTGCGCCCTGGGCGGGCCCGATCGCCGCACCCTCATCCTGGCCGAGGCGATCACGGGCGACCCCTCCAAGATCGAGGGGCCGAGCAACGGCGGCCGGCTCCGCCAGGTCCCGGTCGGCGTCCCCGGCGCCGGCTGGCCGTAGCGCCGCGCGCCCGGCCGTGATCCTTCTCCTCCACGGCGCCGATGCCTTCTCTCGGCACGAGGCCCTGCAGGCCCTCAAGGCGCAATACGACGACGACGGCGCCCTCGCCGCCAACACCAGCACGCTTGAGGCGGGCGTCCTCGGCTTCGAGGAGCTGCGCGCCGCCGCCTCCACCGTGCCCTTTCTCGCCAGCCACCGCCTGATCGTCGTCCAGGGGCTGGGCGGCCGCCTGGGCGGCGGTCCGGGGAGGCGGCGCACGCGCGGCCTGGGCGAATGGGAGCTGCTCGGCGACCTGCTGGCGACCCTGCCCGAGAGCACGCTGCTGGTCTTCATCGACGACGCCTTGCCGCCCGCGAACCCCCTGCGGCAGATGGTCGCGGCGGCGGGCGAGGTCCGGGAGTTTCCGCTCCCGCGCGAGCGCGAGCTCGGTCCCTGGCTGCAGCGGCGCGCCCGGGCCGCCGGCCTCAAGCTGGAGCCCGCGGCCGCGCGGTTGCTCGTGGAGCTGATCGGCCGCAACACCGGCGCCCTCGCCTCCGAGGTGGAGAAGCTCAAGGCCTACGCCGGCGATGACACCGTCGGCGACGCGGACGTGCGCGCGCTCGTGGCGCCTGCGCGGGAGGCCAACATCTTCCGGCTGGTGGACGCGGTCGCGGAAGGGCGCCTGACCGCCGCTCTGCAGGCGTTGGAGACCCTTCGCAACGATGGGGAGACGCCGCAGCGGTTGATCGGCATGATCGCCCGGCAGTTCCGCATGATCGTGATCGCGCGGGAGGTCTTGGACGGCGGCGGATCAGCGGCGCAGGTGCGCGAGGCGCTCAACGTCCAGGAGTTCGTCGCCCGCCGCGCCAGCGAACAGGCCCGCCGCTTTTCCCAAGCCACGGCCGCGGCCGCGATGCAGCGTCTCCTGCAATGCGAGGTGGCGATCCAGGACTACTGGCAGGGCCGCCCCGGCGGGATGCAGCAAGACCTGGCGGTGGATCTGCTGATCGCCGATCTGTGCGGCGCGGCGGCGGCGCGGCGCTAGAGCGCGCGCACGACTCCCACGAACCGGCCCTGGACGGAGAGATCGTCTGCGTCGACGTGGAACGGCTGCATCGTCGCGTTCTCGGGCTGCAGCCGCACGCGCTTGCCCTCGCGATAGACCCGCTTGAACGTCGTCTCGTTGCTGCTGCCCAGGTAGACGGCCGCCATCTCGCCGTCGGCGACGCTGTCCGTCGGCTCCATCAGCACGATGTCGCCGTCGTTGATCAGCGCGTCGATCATGGAGGTGCCGCGTACCCGCAGCGCGAACACCTGATCGCGGCCGCGGATCATCTCTTGGGTTACGGTCACGGTCTCGTCGACCTGCCGGGGGTCGATGCCCTCCTGGCTGGGCAGCGCCAGCGGCTCGCCGGCGGCGATCGTGCCCACCACCGGCACCTCTACGGCGCCGCCGCCGCGCCCCCCTGTTCCGACGAGTTGGATCGCCCGCGACACTTCGCGGTCGCGCCGGATCAAGCCCCGCGCCTCCAGGGCTTTGAGGTTGTAGTCGACCACGGAGGTCGACGAGATCTCGCATCCGGACTGGATGTCGCGAATGCTCGGCGGGTAGTCGTGCTTCTCTAGGAAGGTGCGAATGAAATCCAGGATGCGCTGTTGCTTTTCGGAGCGGCTCTTCTTCACTGGCGCCCGCCATCCTCACTCGTGTGGGACCCGGTCCACGGTTTCCACGTCATCCACAGGCGGAGGCGTGGAACGTGTGTTCTGAATCGGTACGGTAACACCCTATTTTTGGCTATGTCAAACCTCCGGCCCCAGACGACACAACGGCTGCCTCGCGAGTGACGGCTCCGTAAGATGGCTCCGCCTGAGTTGTGACCGCCCGCGCCGGAGAGCGTGACCGCCGCCGCAAGCTTCGCGAGGACGACGACGTATGTTGCAGCCGTTGGATGAATCCGCACCCAAAGTCGCGCTGGTCATCGCCGCCCATCCCGACGATCCTGAGTTCGGCGCGGGCGGGACCGCCGCGCTCTGGACGCGGCAGGGTTGGGAGTTTCATTACCTCCTGCTGACGAACGGCTCCAAGGGCACCGCCGACCGCAGCCTGACGCAAGCGGAGCTGATCGCGCTGCGCGAGCCCGAGCAGCGCGCCGCTGCGAAGATGCTGGGAGTGAAGAGCTGCACGTTCTTGGGCGCTGAGGACGGCGAGCTCGAATACACGCGCGAAATGCTGGGAAGGGTGGTGCGTGAAGTCCGGCGCATCCGCCCGCGCGCCGTTTTCGCCAACACGCCGGAGATCGTCCTCTTTCCGACCGGCGGCACGCCGGACCCGGCGATGCCCGAGCACCTCGGGTTCATCAATCATCGCGACCACCGCAATGCCGGCACCATGGCCATCGACGCCGTCTATCCCACCGCCCGTGACCACCTCAACTTCCCCGAGCATCTGCAGGAAGGCCTCGAGACCCACAACGTCGCCGAGCTCTACCTCTTCGGCTCGAACGCGCCCAACCTGGCCATCGATATCACCGAGGTCCTGCCGCTCAAGATCGATGCCCTCCGCTGCCATACTTCCCAGTTCGCCGACCGCGACGCGGAGTTCTTCGACTGGGTGCGCAACCGTTGGCGGGATGAGGACGGCCGCTACTACGAACGCTTCCAGCACGTCGTGCTCCCCTTCTAAGCCGCCTGCCGTGGACCCGCTCTACTGCCCCCGCTGCGGCGCCCCGATCGGACGGCGCGAGGTTGCGGGGGTGCAGCGGCCGGCGTGCGGCCGCTGCGACTTCGTCCACTTCGCGGACCCCAAGCTCGCTGTCGTCGTGCTGGTCGAGAGCGGCGGGAGCCTGCTCTATACCAAGCGCAATCACGATCCCATGCTGGGCGCCTGGGCTTGGCCGGGTGGCTGGGTCGATCGGGGGGAGGTCGTCGAAGCCGCCGCCGTCCGCGAGGTGCGTGAGGAGACCGGCCTCGAGATCGTGCTGCAGGCACTCCTCGGCGTCTTTTCTCGCGCCGGCGAGCCCGCGGTCCTGATCGCGTACGGCGCCCGTGTGGTGCGCGGCCACCCACGGCCGGGGCCGGAAGCCCACGCGGTCCAGTTCTTTGCGCCAGATGCCCTGCCGCCGCCCGCTTTCCCTTCCGACGCCGAGATTCTCGCCGTCTGGCGCTCCCGCCGCCGGCGCGGCGCCGATCCTCAATTGACACCCTCAGAAGGCCGCTCGTAGCCTGACGCAGCGAAACGGGCGCCGGGGACGGCGCCTCCCCATAAGAACGCGCTCAAGTACGTGAGAGAGGCGGCGGATGGATCTTTCGAACGACAAGCTGATCGAGATGTTCACGCGAATGACGCGGATCCGTGAATTCGATGAGCGCGCGGGTCACCTGACCGAAGAGGCCAAAGTGGTCGGCAGCGTCCATCTGTACGTGGGCGAGGAGGCGTCCGGCGTCGGCGTCTGCGCCACCCTGAACGATGACGACTACATCACCTCCACCCACCGCGGTCATGGCCACTTGCTCGCCAAGGGCGGCGACATGCGGAAGATGTTTGCCGAGCTCTATGCGAAATCGACGGGCTACTGCCACGGCAAGGGTGGCTCGATGCATATGTCCGACTTGGACCTCGGCATCCTGGGTGCCAACGGCATTCTCGGGGCCGGGGCTCCCATCGCCGCCGGCGCGGGCTTTGCCTGCAAGCATCGCGCCCGCGGGCAAGTCACCGTCTGCTTCTTCGGCGACGGCGCTGCCTCTGAAGGCGCCGTCCACGAGGCGATGAACCTCGCGGCCACTTGGAAGCTGCCGGTCATCTTCGTCTGTGAGAACAACCTCTACGGCGAGTTCATGGCCTATAGCTCGCAGCACGCCATCGACGACGTCTCCGACATCGCTCAGGGCTACGGCATGCCCGGCGTCGCCGTGGACGGCCAGGACGTTCTCGCCGTCTACGAGGCCGCCTTCGAGGCCGTCGGCCGCGCCCGCCGCGGCGATGGCCCCAGCTTTATCGAGACGAAGACCTACCGCTATTACGACCACGTGGGCCGCGACTACGGCGTCGTGCCCCGGCCGGAAGAAGAGGTCAACTACTGGAAGTCGCGCGACCCGATCGACATCTTCCGCGCAACCCTCATTGAGCGCGACGTTCTCAGCGACGCCTCCGCGGACGCGATCACGCAGTCCGTTCGCGATGAGGTCGAAGCCGCCATCAAGTTCGCGGAAGAGAGCCCCGAACCGGAAGTCAGCGCCTTGCTGGAAGATGTCTACACGGAGGTCACGGCGTAATGGCGGACCAAAAGAGAAAAGGCAAGAAGTTCTGGGCGGCGATCGCGGAAGCACAGTCCCATGCCATGGACGCGGACCCGGACATCTTCGTGGCCGGGCAGGATATCGAGATGGGCGCCCTCTGGTCGACGGCGCGCGGCCTGCGCGAGCGCTTCGGACCGGAGCGCGTCCGCAACACGCCGCTTTCGGAGACCGCCATGGCGGGACTCGCCGTCGGCGCCGCTGTTGCCGGTATGCGCCCGATCGTCGAGATCATGTTCATTGACTTCATGGCCTGCTGTATGGACCAGATCGTCAACCAGATGGCCAAGATGAAGTACATGTTCGGCGGCAAGGCGAAGCTGCCGCTCGTCATCATTACCCACCAAGGCGCCGGCACCGGCCAAGCCGGGCAGCACAGCCAGAGTCTTGAGGCCTGGTTCGCGCACATTCCGGGCCTCAAGGTCGTGATGCCCTCCGACCCCTACGACGCCGGCGGTCTCATGGCCTCCGCGATCTGGGACGACAACCCCGTCATCTTCATCACGAACAAGCGGCTGCTCGGCCTGCGCGGGGACGTGCCCGACGAGCCCTACCGCGTGCCGCTGGGCAAAGCGGCGGTGAAGCGCGAAGGGACGGACGTCAGCGTCGTCGCGACCGGGCGCCTGGTACAGGAGGCGCTCAAGGCGGCGGACGAGCTCGCCGGGCGGGGCGTGAGCGTCGAGGTCGTCGACCCCCGCACCCTCTCCCCCCTCGATAGCGAGACGATCATCAACTCGGTCCGCAAGACCGGCCGCGCCGTGGTGGCCCAAGAGGCGGTGCGGTTCTGCGGGTACGGCGCGGAGCTCGCGGCCCAGATCGCGGATGAAGCCTTCGACTACCTGGACGCGCCGATCAAGCGGATCGGAGCGCCGTTCAGTCCCGTTCCCTTCGCCCCCACCCTGGAGGCGGCCTGGATTAAGGGAAAGGGAGACATTATTGCCGCCATCGAAGAGATCGTCCCCGTCGGTGCGCCCGCCTAATGGGCGCGCTTCGCTTCATGAAGCGGTGGTGAGCTAGCCGTGGTCGCGGGGGTCAAGTACCGGAAGGCGATCGCGCAAGCGCTCCGCGACGAGATGGAGCGTCAGCCCGAGTCGTTCATCGTCGGGATCGACATTGAGCCCGGCGGCACTTTCATGACCAACGAGGGTCTGCTCGAGCGGCTCGGGCCCGAGCGCGTGCGCGATGCCCCGATCTCGGAGACGGCCCTTGTCGGTCTCGCCGTCGGCGCGGCGGCGGTTGGCATGCGTCCCGTGGTCGAGATCCAGCTCATTGATTTCGCGACCGTCGCCATGGACCAGATCGTCAATCAAATGGCCAAGATGAAGTACATGTTCGGCGGCAAGGCGAAGCTGCCGATCGTGCTCCTCACCCATCAGGGCGGTGGCCGCAGCATGGGCGCGCAGCACAGCCAGACGCTGGAGGCGTGGTTCTGCCACATCCCCGGCTTGAAGGTCGTCACGCCGTCCACTCCCTATGACGCCAAAGGGCTCATGGTCGCCGCGCTCCGCGACGATAACCCCGTCGTCTACATCACGAACAAGCTCGGCATCGGCATGCGCGGCGAGGTTCCCGAAGAGCTCTACGAGGTCCCGATCGGCCAGGCCGACGTGAAGCGCGCAGGCGAAGACGTGACCGTCGTTGCGCTGAGCTCAATGGTGCAAGACGCCCTCGCCGCCGCCGCCGAGCTGGCGGAGCGCGGGATCAGCGTCGAGGTGGTGGACCCCCGCACGCTCTCGCCGCTCGACAGCGCGACGATCCTTGAGTCGGTCAGGAAGACCAGCCGGGTCGTGATCGCCCACGAGGCGGTGACCTTCTGCGGCTTCGGCGCCGAGATCGCGGCGCAGATCGCGGAAGAGGCCTTCGACTACCTCGACGCGCCGGTCAAGCGCGTGGGCGCTCCCTTCAGCCCCGTTCCCTTCAATCCCACCCTGGAGAAGGCGTGGCTGCCCGGCAAGGCCGAGATCCTCTCCGCGGTCGAGTCGCTCATCCCGACGGCGCCCTCCGCCTAACCGGTCGCTGACTGTGCCGGGTACCGTCGGCATCATCGCCAATCCGGCCTCCGGAAAGGACATCCGGCGTCTCGTCGCGCATGCCTCGGTCTTCAATAACTACGAGAAGGTCAGCATCGTCCGGCGCGCCATGGTCGGCCTCGCTGCCGCCGGCGTCGAGCGGGTGCTCTACATGCCCGACACGTTCCATATTTGCACCAAAGCCGCCGCCGAGCTCGACCTGCCTTTCGTACTCGAACCGGTTGCGGACACTCTGCGCGCGGACGCGCTGGACACCGTCCGCGCGGCCACGGCGATCGAAGCCGCCGGCGCGGCCGCGATTCTCTCTCTCGGCGGCGACGGTACGAATCGCGCCATCGCCAAAGGAGCGCGAAACGTGCCCCTCGTGGCCCTCTCGACCGGTACGAACAACGTATTTCCCACGATGATCGAGGGAACGGTCGCGGGGCTCGCCGCCGGCGCGATCGCCGCCGGGGCGGCCGACCCCGCCGTGGTCGCGCCGCGATGCAAGTGGATCGAGCTGGCGGTCGACGGGATCGGGCGCGATGTCGCGCTGATCGACGCCGTCGTCATGGCCGATGGCTTCGTGGCCAGCCGCGCCATCTGGCGGATCGATCGCGTGCGCGAGGTCGTCCTGACGCGCGCTATTCCCGACGCCGTCGGCATGGCCTCTCTCGGCGGCTTCGTCGGACCCGTCAGTCCGGAAGACGACTGGGGTCTGCACCTCACCCTCGGCCAAGGCGGCCCCTGCGTGACGGCCCCCATCGCTCCCGGCCTGTTCCGCCCTGTCCCCATTGCCGCCGTCCGGCGACTAGAATTTGGGGCGCGGGTCGCTGTCGCGGGACCCGCCCTCTTCGCCCTCGACGGCGAGCGCGAGTTCACCATCCGCGACGGCGAAGAGGCATCGCTTTACGTGACGCGGCTCGGTCCGCCCGTCGTGGATGCGCACCGCTGCCTGACCGCAGCGCAAGAGGTTGGGTTTTTGCGTTCGGATATCACCGCTGCCGTTCAGAGCGGCTGAGGGGCGCGCGAAAAGGGGGAAACGTGGCTACGACTGTCGTTCTGCCCAAGCAGGGCATGACCATGACCGAGGGAACGATTACCGAGTGGTTCGTCGGCGATGGCGACACCGTTGCTGAGGGCACGCTCCTCTATAGCTTCGAGACCGAGAAAGTTACCTACGAGGTCCAGGCGGAGGCCGCCGGCACGATCCGCATCGTTGCCTCCGTCGAGACGACGATCGCTGCCGGCGGCGTCGCCGCCTACATTCTCGCGGCGGGCGAGGAGTTGCCCGCGGACGCGGGCGCGGCGCCCAGCGCCGCCGCGCCCCCGCCGCCGGCCGCGCCTGCCCCGGCAAAGCCGGAAGCGACCGCCGCGCCGCGCGCTGCAGGTGGGCGGGTCAAGGCATCGCCCGCCGCCAAGAAACTCGCCGCCGAGCATGACCTGGATATCGCCACCGTGCCCGGCAGTGGGCCCGGGGGACGGGTTGTCGTCGAGGACGTGCAGAAGGCGATCGCCGCCGCACCTCCACCGGCCGCCGCGGCGCCTCCACCGCTCGAGGGGGCCATCCCCTACAAAGGGATGCGGCGCACGGTCGGTCAGCGCATGCACGAGTCGCTGCAGTCCATGGCGCAGCTCACGCTCACCATGGATGTCGACATGACGCGCGCCGCCGCTCTTCGCGCGGACCTGATCGAGGCATGGGAGAGCGAGGGGGTGCGGCTCACGTACACGCCGCTGGCCCTCCGGGCCGCCGCGCTCGCCTTGCGCGATCTGCCGCGCGTGAACGTTACGCTCGACGGCGATACGGTGCGGGTTCAGTCCGAGGTCCACGTTGGGATCGCGGTCGCGCTGGAGGAAGGCCTCATCGTTCCGGTAATCCGCAACGCGGATGCCAAGTCCTTGCGTCGCATCGCCGTGGAGGCGGCCGAGCTCTCCGCGAAGGCGCGCGACGGCGGCCTCACCCCCGACGACCTCACCGGCGGCACCTTCACGGTCACCGCGCTCGGCATGTTCGGGATCGACGCCTTCACCCCGATCGTCAATCCCCCGCAGGCTGCGATTCTCGGCATCGGCCAAGTGGCGGATCGTCCGGTCTTGGTGGGAGAGAGCGGGACGCAGATCGAGCGGCGCGCGTTCATGACCGCCAGTCTGACGATCGACCACCGGATCTTGGACGGCGCTCCGGGCGCGCAATATCTTCAGGCCTTTCGGCGGTACCTGGAGCATCCCGCGCTTCTGCTCGGCGATTAGTGGGCGATCGAGCCGTGGCGGCCCCCTTCGACTTCACGGTCATCGGCAGCGGCCCCGGCGGCTATGTTGCCGCCATCCGCGCCGCCCAATTGGGGCTGAAGACGGCCGTGATCGAAAAGGATCCGCTGCCGGGCGGCACCTGCTTGCACGTCGGCTGCATTCCCACCAAGGCCTTACTGCAGGCCGCGGAGGTGCTGGATGGCGCGCGGACCGCATCCCGCTTCGGCGTCAGGATCCCAGACGCGCAACTCGATCTCTCTGCCCTCAACGCCTACAAGGACAAGGTCGTCCGCTCGAACGCGAAGGGGATTCAGTATCTGTTCAAGAAGAACCAGATCACGGCGATCGGCGGACGCGGCCGGCTGGCCGGACCCGGTCGCATCGACGTCACTGCTGCGGACGGCACCACTGCGACGATCGAGAGCCGCGCCATCGTCCTTGCGACGGGCTCACGGGTCCGCGCCCTGCCCGGCATTGAGTTCGATGGCGAGACGATCATCAACTCGGACGACGCGACCAAGATGCCGCGGGTCCCCGCTTCCATCGTGGTGTTGGGTGCCGGCGCGGTGGGGGTGGAGTTCGCTTCCATCTACGCGTCGTATGGTTCGACCGTCACCATCGTGGAGCTGCTGCCGCGCCTCCTTCCGCTTGAGGACCCCGACCTCGGCGCCGAGCTTCAGCGGGCCTTCCAGCAGCGAAAGATCGATGTGCACGTTGGCACCAAGGTGGAGAGCGTCGCCGTCGCTGCCGACGGTGTCCGCATCGCCGCGAGCACCGCGGCCGGCGCATCGCTCGACCTCAGCGCCGAGGTCCTGCTCGTCGCCGTCGGCCGCGCGCCCAACACGGATGATCTCGGACTCGAAACCGTCGCCGCCGCCGCGGAGCGGGGCGTTGTTCAGGTCGATGCGAGCATGCAAACCGCCGAACCGGGCCTCTACGCCATCGGCGACATCGTGCCGGGTCCGATGCTTGCGCACGTGGCCTCTCACGAAGGGATCGTCGCCGCCGAGCACGCCGCCGGCGGCAGTCCCGAACCCATCCACTACGACAAGATCCCCTCGTGCACCTACTCCCATCCGGAAGTGGCTTCGATCGGGCTTTCCGAGGAGGCCGCGCGTGAGCGTGGCCAGGACGTCGCCGTGGGCGTTTTTCCTTTCCAAGCGGTGGGTAAGGCCAAGATCCTCAATGACACGCTTGGCTTCGTGAAGGTGGTGACGGACAAGCAGTACGACGAGATCGTCGGCGTGCACATCATTGGCCCGCACGCTACGGAGTTGATAGCCGAGGCCTCCACGGCCCTCAGCCTGGAGGCGACGGCGGAATCCCTCTTCCAGGCCGTGCACGCCCATCCGACGCTGGCCGAAGCGCTGGGCGAGGCCGCGCTCGCCGCGCACGGGCGCCCCATCCACTTCTGAGGGGCATTGGCCTCGTTTCATCATGGCGCGCTCCCTGCTTCTCCACGATCTCGGCCGTCTCCCTTACCGCGATGCGCTCGCCCTGCAGCGTGCGACCCGCGACGCGGTGCGTGACGGCGCCCAAGCGGACACGCTGCTCCTTGTGGAACACGCCCCCGTGATTACGTTGGGCCAGCGCGGGGATCGCCGCGGCATCCTCGCACCGCAGCTCCTTGACCAACTCGGCATTGAGGTCATCAAGACGGAGCGGGGCGGCAACGTCACCTATCACGGTCCCGGCCAAGTCGTCGCCTATCCGATCGTGGATCTGCGGCGTTTTCGTACCGACTTGCGCTGGTACGTGGAGCGGCTCGAAGGGGCCGTCATCGTGCTTCTCGGGAAGTACGGCATCGGCGCCGGCCGCGACGTTCAGCACGGAGTATTCACGGATCGCGGCAAGATCGCCTCGGTCGGCGTGCACGTCTCCCGCTGGGTCACGATGCACGGCGTTTCCCTCAACGTCGCGACGGATCCGGAGCAATGGCGGCTGATCGAGCCTTGCGGGCAGCCGGGCGCAGTCGCCACCTCCATGGCGGAGCACCTTGGGGTCGCGCCGCCCATCGCCGCGGTGCGAAGCGGGCTCGCGCGCGCCCTCGCCGCCGAGCTGCAGGCGGAACTCCGGCAGGATCGCCCGCCGCCAGCGCTTGAGCGAACCGGCGCAGGACGGACGGGTTAGGCGCGCAGGGGGACGGGTGGCAGCGGTCCCGTAATCGGCCGTTCGCGCTGGAGTTTCAGAGGCGGTGGGGCGCCGGCTTCGGTGGGCGGACGATCGCATCCACGATCTCCACCATCCCGAGTTCGCGACAGTCCAGGTAGGTCGTGAAGATCGCGCGTTGTAGGAGCCGTCGTCCCTCTTCGTTCAGCTCGTCGTCGTGTACGTCGCGCAGACACACCAGCCGCTCCAGCCGCTGGAATCGCTCTTGCGCCAGCTCCGCCGGCGCCCGCTCGATCGGCGGGTCGAATTCGAATGCCCAGGGCTGTTGTTGCTCGGACAAGGGATCTGGCTAGCTTGTGCGTCGCCGCACCCGCGGCTCCGCGTCAATGATCCGGCGCCGGATCGCATAGTGGACGATGTCCGTGCGGTACCGAGTACCGTGTGCCTCCACCGCATTCCTCCTGCCTGCCTCGCCCGCTGCGCGCGCCCGCTTTCCGGCTGCGGCTCCGTGATCACTGAAAAGGGGGGCTACTCTAGGCATGCTTTGCGGCCTGGGACAATTACCTCCGATCTCGCGGCGGCGGCCAGCGGTCGCGTAGTCCCCCCTTGGCAGCCAGCGCGCAGCGCCTGAGGCGCGCGAGGTTCCCGCTCGCCACGCATAGGTCTTATATCGAGGAGTTGAACGAAGGGGAGAGTCGCGCGCCGTGTGGGACAACGTGCGGACACTATGGACCGGGGGCCAGGATCAACCACCGATGGGGCAATGGACAACTCGGGCCGTGCGAGGGGCCGAGCCGGAAAGGGCGGGGGGCTGGGCTAGAGTCGGAGCTTGCCGTGCGAGGGCTGGCGGCGGCGCTGGCGGCCTGCCTCGACCGCCTGCTCTTCCTCAAGCTCCAAGACCGAGATCACGTGGCTCTCGTAAACGTATCCGCAGGAGATGCAGGTACCGAAGTTGCCGTGGTTGTCCGACTCGGCCAGCATCGAGCCGGCGCAGCGCGGACATTGCATTCGTGTCTGTACAGGCATGGGTATCGAGGCCTCCGTGGCCGCCGCCACTTGTGAATTATTGCACATCCTCACGACGCTTTTTCGGCACTGTCAACCCGATCCGTATTTGCTTGACTGATTCCAGCGCGGATCGCGGCTTGAATTTACGCGTGGTTTACGGCTGTCGGCGCTGCTCGTGACATTTTCGTAGCCGCGTTTTTTCTCTTGCCCCGCAGGTGCTTTCCGTACGCCGCTTCCATCCGTATCCCCGGGCGCTCCGCGGGCCTGCCCCGCTCCTCGTCGCCGTAGGGGCTATACGATGCCCGCGACATGATTCCCATCGGCGACAGCCGGCAGCGCTCGTCCACTCCCTACGTCACGCGCGTGTTGCTGGTGATGAACGCTCTCATCTTCCTCTACATGCTCACCCTCGATCAGAGCGGCACCTCGGCGGTGCTGATCATCGACAGCGACTTGGCGGCCAGCCCGGCTCTCCAAAGCCGCGAAGACGCCATCGCCTATCCGTCGTCTCCACTCGACGACTTCACCCTGCGCTACGGTGCGGTTCCAGAGTTTATCGTCGGCTATCTCAACGACGACAACATCTCCCACGACGGGGTTGAAGCGTTCCGCTTCAATCGATTCACGGGCGCCCGCAGCAGCGGCGGGATCGATCTCCTCGACGGCGTCCTGCTGCTCCTCACGCCGCTCACCGCCATGTTCCTGCACGCCGGTTGGCTCCACGTCATCGGCAACATGCTTTTCCTTTGGGTTTTCGGCACGAGCGTTGAGGATCGCTTGGGGAGTTGGCGATTCGCCGTCTTCTACCTCGTCGGCGGATACGCCGCCGCCGCCGCACACATCTGGATCGACTCCGGCGACCTCGTGCCGATGGTCGGCGCCAGCGGCGCCATCTCCGCCGTCCTCGGCGCCTACCTGTTGCTCTTTCCGCGCGCCCTGGTGCGCGTCTTTCTCCCCATCATCCTGCTCGTCCCCGCCGTGGTTCCCGCCCCGCTCATGATCGGGATCTGGTTCGCGCTAAACCTGATCAGCGGCGTCGGCAGCTTGGCGGCGGAATCCGTCGGGAGCGGCGGCACGGCTTGGTGGGCGCACCTCGGCGGCTTCGGCGCGGGCATGATCCTCATCTACCCCTTTCTCGTTGGGCGCTGGCGCGCCCCCCGGCAAGAGGTTGGCCCCACCTGGAACCTCCCGCCCGGAATGAGCGGCTTCTGGCGGTCCGTCGGCCCTCGCGGGCGACCGGGCTTCTCCGCTGTCCGTTTGTCCGGCTCTGCAGAGCCCCGCCTGCCCTCCTCGATCGTCGCTCGCATCCGCTCGCGCCTCGCGCGCTCCGCCCGAGCGATCCGCCGTCTTCCCGTCTTGCGGGTTGGCGGCCTGTTTGCCCGGAGCTTCCGCCGTCTGCGCCGCCGTCGCTCCCACCAGGGCGGTATCGACGCTTACCGGTCCTTCGACGACCACTGACGTAAGGCCTGCCGGCCGGGCGTTATCGCTGGCCCTCGCTGGGCGGGGGTGTACGCTCGCTCGGCAGCGTGGAGAGTGCCGTGGCGATCCAAGTCACCCTGATCGAGTCCACCGCTAATCCCATTCGGGCCCTCTACATGGCCTACCGGGTCTGCTACTCCGCCCTCACCCCTCAGCAGGTCCTCGACCGTATTGAAGACGAGCGCATCTCTCAGGAGACCATGGAGGAGTTCGTGTCGGCGCGGCTCAAGACCGGACACACCTCGCCGCTCGAGCAAGTGTGGTTCGAGTTCGGCATCGCGGGCGTCTCCCGCGCCTTCAGCCACCAGTTCGTCCGTCACCGCATCGGCATCTCCTTCGAGCAGCAGAGCCAGCGCTACGTGACCTATAAGGACGGCACCTTTCCTTACACCGTCCCCGCGACCGTCGAGCGAGCCGGCCTCGCTGGTGATATGCACGCTCTCTTCGACCAGGCGGGGACGCTCTACCAGCGCATGGTGGAGGCCGGCGTCCCGGCGGAGGATGCGCGCTTCCTTCTCCCCAACGCCACGAACACCAACTTCAAGATCGCGGTGAACTTTCTTGAGCTGTTGCATCTCTGCGATCAGCGCCTCTGTATCCGCGCGCAATGGGAGTTCCGCAAGGTCACCGCCCTCATGCGCGCCGAAGTCCTGCGCAAGGTCCCGGCCCTTGGCCGCTATCTGCAGCCCAAATGCGGCGAGAAACGTCTAGGCTACTGCGACGAGGAGTACGACGCCTGGAAGGCCTGCCCCCTGGGCCGCAAGCGCCCCCACAGGAGCGAACTCTTCCAGCTCTACGACAGCTACCGCAAGGGCGAACTCGAAGACCTCGGCGCCGCCGAGTTCGCCGTCATTGAAGAGCAGCGGGTCGAAGGGGCTGCTACCTAGACCCCTCGATCAGCTGCACGTAGTTTCCGTCGGGATCCTCGACCGTCGATACCAGCCCGCCCCACCACTCCCGCTCCGGCTCCCGCACTACCGTGATCCCCAGCCGCCGCAGCCGCTCGACCGCCGCGCGCACATCGCCATCCACGAAGAGGTTCAGCAGATGGCGCGCGGGCGTGCGGTTCCGTCCGGCTATCTCGGAGTGCTGGACGATTCGCAGGTTCGCGCCCCCCGCCCGGAACACCGGGTCCCTGTATTTCGATGCGCGCGGCAGCCCCAGCAGATCCCCGTAGAACCGCGCCAGCTCCTCGGGCTGGTCGCTCCCCACCATCACCGTCAGCTCCCGCACCTCCATCGGCCTACACCTCCACCACGAGCCCGTCCCGCGCCACGATCACCGGGCCCGCGTACTCGCGGCTGGCCGTCTCCGCCAGTTCCGCTTCTTCTTCCGTCGGCAGCAAGTGCGTCAAGACCAGCCGGCCCGCTCGCGCCGCCGCCGCTATCCGCGAGACGCTCCCCACCTCGCTGTGAGAGCGAGCGAAGGCCGCCTTGATCGACCGTGCTCCTTGCGCGTCCAGCCGCGACGCGTACCGTTCGAGCGCGAGCCTGCCGTAGCACTCATGCATCAGCACGTCGGCGCCCCGAGCGAAGGCCGTCATCAGCGCGCTCGCCGGCCCGCTGTCGCCGCTGTACACGAGCACCCGGCCGTCCCCTGCGACGCGGCGCGCCTGCGCGACCAGCATCTCCGAGTGCGGCACCGTTACCGATTCCACCTCGAACCCGGCCACCCCCAGGGGCTCCCCTTCCGCTACTTCCTCGACGCGGACCGAACCCAGTAGCGGCAGCCGCCGTCCTCCGCTTAAGTAGCGCAGCTGCGTCCGCGCGTATTCCACCGCGCTCGATGCGTACTGCGCGGTTCCCGCCGGTCCGTAGACTGGGGGCGGCTCGCGTCCCCCGAACGCCAACCGGGTCAGTAACTCCGCCAGCGCCAAGGCGTGATCGAAGTGCAGGTGGCTGAGGAACACGGCAGCCACGCGCTCCAGCCCGATTCCCGCGGCCTGGGCGCGCTCCAGCGACCCCGGACCGCAGTCCAAGAGGATCCCGGGAGCGTTGGATGTCCTCTCGACGAAGATCGACGCGCCCGCCCGGCGCGCGTTCAACATCGACTGTCCGCTGCCCAAGATCGTCGCGCGCACGGGCTCCGCTTTCGCTGCTCGCGGGTGGTCGTCGCTAGCCGGACTCGGGCTCGGCCAATCGCCAGCGGGGCTGCACGATCTCGCCGACGTCCGGATCGACGGCCGTGCGCTCGAAGACCACCCGCAGCGGCATCCCGATCGCGAGCGCGCCCTCCTCGTCTGCGTCGAGCACGTTGCCCAGCATCCGGACCTCCGGATGGTCGTCGAGCTGCAGCAGCACCACGTTGTAGGGGCCGCGCTCGCGCAGCAGGTCGTTGGCCGGATGCACCGTGCGCGTGAAGCTGTATATCGTTGCCCGCCCGGAGACTTCCTTCCAGCCCAGGTCGAACGAGTGGCAGGCGTGGCAGAGCACCTCGGGTGGATGCTGCACCGTTGCGCAGTCGCGGCACTGCTGCACCACGAGGCGCCCTTCGCGCGCCGCCTCCCAGAAGCCGCGGCTCAGGGCGTCGTTCGGATCGGGGACGGCGTAGCCCTCGGGGAAGTACTGGCCGTCGACGAACTCCGCCATCAGTTGTGCAAGATCAGGGCGCTGGCCGGCGCCACTCCGGGACCACTCACCAGCAGGGAGGTGCGCGCGCCCTCCACCGGCAGGGTTGCCGTGCCGTTGAGCTGCCGCGTTGCTTCCACCATCAGCTCGAATCCGTGGGTATAGGCCTCGGCCAAGTTGCCGCCGCTGGTGTTGATCGGCAAGGCACCGGCGTGCGGCGCCCCCGTATCCGCCACGGCTTGATGCTCGATCCGCCCGCCCTCTACCCACCGGCCCGCTTCCCCCCGCCCGCACAGCCCAAAGTCCTCCATCGCCATCAACACCAGCCCGGTGAAGTTCTCATAGATCTGCGCCACGTCGATCTCTTCCGGTCCCATCCCCGCCGATGCATACAGCCGCCGCGCCACGTCCGAGAACGCGGCCGTCGTGTAGTCGGGCCGGTTGTCGCTCATGGCTCCCTCACGATAGCCGGCGCCCTGCGCCGCCCCCGCCAGATAGACCAGGGGCCGCCGCAGGTCCCGCGCCCGCTCGGGCGTCGTCAGGATCACCGCCGCCGCCCCGTCCGTTTCTTGGCAGCAATCGTAGAGCCGCAAGGGATCCGCGATCATGCGCGAATTTTGGTGATCCTCGATCGTGATCGGCCTGCCGTTCATGATGGCGCGCGGGTTGTGCTGCGCGTGTTTGTAGCTGGCCACCGCGATGAGTCCGAGCTGTGCGCTCGTCACGCCGTACTCGTACATGTACCGTCTGATCGGCAGCGCGAATCGCTGCGGCGGCGTCAGCAAGCCCGCCGCGAGCCGCCACATATCCTGTCCGCGGCTACGGCCGGTGACGCTCGCCTGCCCAAAGCGGCGGAACTGCCCCTGCGCCAGCGCCCGGTAGACGACCACGTAGTCCGCATATCCGGCGATGATCGCCGCTGCCGCGTTCGCCACCGCCCCGGCCACGCCGCCCCCGCCTCCCCCCCAATGCATGTTGTTGAACGCGGTTTGCTCGACGCCCAGCGCCGTCGCAATCCGGATCGCATCGTTGCGGTCGTTCGCGTACGATGCGAACCCGTTCAAGCGGCGCGGGTCCAGCCCCGCGTCGTTGCACGCCGCCAGGATCGCCTCGATCGCGAGCTGAAACTCCGGCCGGGCGATCGACCCGTGCCGCCCGTACTCGCTCTCCCCCACGCCGACCACGCATACCTTGTCGCGGATCGAGCGCGCTGCGTTCTCGCCCATCGACACTCCTCAGCCGGTAACGTCCGATGCACCAGCTTGGCCATTCTGGCCGATCAGGAGATCACACGCGACTCGGCATCCGCCCGGTATTCCTCCGTGCGCCCGCTCCCGCTCCGTTGCTATCCTTCTCTTATGCCGCCCGAGATCGATTCGCAGCAACTCGCCCGCCTGCGCACCCTCGCCGATGCGGCCCGTCTCTCCATCAGCGACGAACGCTTGGCCGAGATCGCGCCCCTGGCCGAGATCCTCCTCGATCGCTTCGGCGCCTTCGCCGAGTTGGACCTTGATCAGGTTCAGCCCGCCTCCAACCTGCGCCCTCCGCGCCCTGCGTCCGGCTGATCGTGTCCGAACCGCACGACCTCACCATCCGTGAAGCCGCCACCGCCCTGCGCGATGGGTCCCTCACTGCGGCCGCCCTCACCGATGCCGTCCTCGCCCGCGCCGCCGTGACCGAGCCCGCAATCAACGCCTACATCACCCTCACGGCCGACCTCGCCCGCCAGCAAGCGGCCAACGCCGATGAAGAGCTTCGCGCTGGCCGCGACCGTGGCCCACTGCACGGCATCCCCGTGGCGCTGAAGGACATCATCGATACCGCCGGCATTCCGACTACCGCTGGCTCGGACTTCCTCCGCGACCGCGTGCCCCAAAGCGACGCCTTCGTTACTCGTAAGCTCTACGACGCCGGCGCCGTGCTCGTGGGCAAGCTCAACCTGCACGAGTTCGCCATGAGCACCACCAGCATCAACCCGCACTACGGGCCGGTTGGCAACCCCTGGGACCCTGCGCGCGTCGCTGGCGGCAGCTCGGGCGGCAGCGCCGCCGCGGTCGCGGCCGGCTCCGCGCTCGCCACGTTGGGCAGCGACACCGGCGGCTCTGTTCGCCTCCCCGCCGCGCTCTGCGGCGTCGTGGGACTCAAGCCGACCTACGGCCGCGTGGGGCGCAGCGGTGTCGTGATGATCTCCTGGTCGCTCGATCACGTCGGCCCGCTCACGCGCACCGTCGAGGACGCCGCGCTGATGCTCAACGCCATCGCCGGGTACGATCCGAACGACGGAGGCTCTGCGGAGGATCCTGCGGGGGATTTCACCCGTGATCTGGGCCGGGGCGTGGAGGGCCTGCGGATCGGCATCGCGCGCAAGCTCTTCTGGTCCCGCTGCGACCCGGAGATCGAGGCCGCCTGCGAGGCGGCGATCGACGTGCTCCGGGGTCTCGGCGCCACGGTCCACGAGGTCGACCTTCCGCTGCTGCACGGGGCCCGGCGCACGCCGATCCTCGCCGTGGAGGCGGCGGCCTATCACTCCACCTGGCTGCGCCAGCACGCCGACCGCTATGGCGACGACGCCCGCTCCCTGCTGGAGGCCGGCGCGCTTATCCCCGGCACCGCCTACGTGCAGGCCCAGCGTCTGCGCACCAAGGTCATCGACGAGACACGCGCCCTCTTCAACACGATCGACGTCCTGGCCTCGCCCACCAGCCCCGTCGTCGCTCCCACGATCGAGGCCGGCGACCCTAAGTTCGTGCTGGCTCGCTACATCATGGACTTCAACGTCACGGCGATCCCCGCCATCAGCATCCCCTGCGGCTTCAGCGGCAACGACCTGCCCATCAGCCTGATGCTGGGCGGACGGCACTTTGGGGAGTCCGCCCTGCTCCGCGCCGCGCACGCCTACGAGCAAGCCACCGACTGGCACAGGCGCCGGCCGTCTCTCTAGGCTGGCGCTCCGTTTCGTCCTCGCGCGCGTGTTCCGATCGCGCGGCGGGGCTCGGACCCCACGGCGCGGCGGGGGCTAGCGCGTGATCGCTCCCTCCTCGGCCCCGGACACGCTCCGCGCGTACTTGGCGAACACGCCTTGCGTGTAGCGCGGCGCCGGCGCCGTCCAGGCTGCGAGGCGGCGCTGCATCTGCGCCTCGCCGATCTCGATGTCCAGCCGCCGCTCCTCGATATCGATGCTGATCGTGTCGCCCTCTTGCACGACCGCGATGGGGCCGCCCACTGCCGCTTCGGGCGCTACGTGCCCCACCATTAGGCCCCGCGTCGCCCCGCTGAAGCGGCCGTCCGTCAGCAGCGCCACCTCCCCGCCCAACCCTTCCCCGACCAGCGCCGCCGTGACGCCGAGCATCTCGCGCATGCCCGGCCCGCCCTTGGGGCCCTCGTTGCGGATCACGACCACATCGCCCGAACGGATCCCCTTCGCCGCTACCGCGGCGAAGGCGTCTTCCTCCCGCTCGAACACCCGTGCGGGACCCCGATGCCGCAGGCGCTCGTGTCCCGCCACCTTCACCACGCAGCCCGCCGGCGCCAAGTTGCCGTGGAGGATCACCAGCCCGCCTGTCGGCTTGAGGGCCTTCTCGACCGGCAAGATCACGTCCTGCCCCGGCGTCTCCACCGCCAGCGCCGCTTCTTCCGCGATCGTGCGGCCCGTCACGGTCATCACGTCGCCGTGCAGCTTCCCGGCTTCCAAGAGCCGCTTCGCCAGCAGGCGCGTGCCCCCCGCTCGGTCGACATCCAGTGCCACGTAGCGCCCGCCCGGCCGTAGATCGCCGATTAGGGGCGTTTGCTCGCTGATCCGGTCGAAGTCGTCGATCGACAGCGACACGCCCGCCTCGCGCGCGATCGCGAGTAGGTGCAGCACGGCGTTCGTTGAGCCGCCGGTCGCGGCCGCGCAGATGATCCCGTTCTCGATCGCCTCGCGCGTCAGGATCTCGCCCGCGCGCACCCCTCGTCCAAGCATCTCCATCAGCGTGCGTCCGGCCTCGCGCCCCACCGCGTCCTTGCGTGGATCGGTCGCGCCCACGCTGCCGCTGCCCAGCGGCGCGAGGCCGAGAAACTCGGTCACCATCGCCATCGTGTTGGCCGTGTACTGGGCTCCGCAGGCTCCCGCGCCGGGGCAGGCCGCGTCCTCAATGGCCGTGAGCTGCTCCTCCGTGATCGATCCCGCGGCGTGCTGCCCCACGCCCTCGAAGACATCTTGAATCGTGATGTCGCGTCCCTCGTAGCGTCCCGGGTCGATCGAGCCGCTGTACAGCGTGAGCCCCGGAAGGCCCAAGCGCGCGAGGGCCATCGGCCCGGCCGGAATCGTCTTGTCGCACCCCACGATCACGATCGCGGCGTCGAACGAATAGCCGATAGCGCACAGCTCGATCGAGTCGGCGATCACCTCCCGGCTGATCAACGACGCCTTCATCCCCTCCGTCCCCATCGCGATCCCGTCACTGATCGCGATCGTGTTGACCTCCATCGGCGTGCCGCCCGCCTCCCGCACTCCGTTCATCACCGACTCCGCCAGCGCGCGCTGGCTGAAGTTGCACGGCATCGTCCCGGTCCAGCTATGCGCCACCAGCACCAGTGGCTTGCGCAGATCCTCGCTCGTCAAGCCGATCGACTTGAAGTACGAGCGCGCCGGCGCGCGCGCCGGGCCGTCGACCAGGATGTGGCTGCGGTGTCTGGGATCGAGGGTCATCGCTGCTCCTGCTCGGATCTCGCCGACCGTTCCCGGACGGCGAGGCTGCGGTTCGTGCCCACTTCGGGCTGGTCTCGCTCTCGGGCCAATATCGGCTCCGGGCGGAGCAGAGTAAAGGCCTGCCCGGCGCGCGCTTACACCACGGCGTCGCTCCCACCTCTAGACTGCGTCCACCCCGCGACCTAGAACGACTGGCGGCGAGCCCTGCGACTCGAGAGCAAATCCCGTCCCCGGCGTTTCCCCGCCATGCACTATGCGGACTACCGCACGCTCTGGCTCTCTTCCGCGGTTGCCGCCGCGTCGCTGTGGGCCATGCTCATGGCTCGTGGCTGGCTCGTTTTCGAGATCTCCGGCAGCGGACTGGCCGTCGGCGCCGTCACCTTCGCCGCCATGGCGCCCTGGGCCCTGGCGCCCATCGGCGGCGCCTTCGCCGACCGCTTCGACCGGGGGCGGCTGGTGCTCTGGGGACGCGTCGCCTTGATGGGCCTCGCCTTTGCCTTGGCGGCGCTCGCCTTCACGGACGTGATCGCGATCTGGCATCTCGTCGTCATCGCCGCCGCCTCTGGCGTCGTGCGCATCTTCGAGATCCCCGCCGAGCAGGCCCTGATCCCGAACGTGGTCGATCGGGATTCGCTGCTCAACGCGATCACGCTCGCCAGCCTCGCCCGGCACGGTTCCCGCTTCATCGGGCCGCTCGTGGGCGCGCCGCTGATCGCGGGGGTCGGGCCCGGCTGGCTCTTCGTGCTCGGCGCCGTGTTTTACGGCATCTCCGCGCTCGTGTTCATCCGCTTCCGCCTGCGCTCCTCGGGCGGGCTCGCCGGCACCGAGGGCGGGTTTCGCGCGGCCGGGCGCGGCATCCGCGAAGCCGTGCGCTACGTCGGCCAGCACCGCCCGCTGATGCTGGTTTTCGCGCTCACCATGTTCCACTGCATGCTCGTGATGTCGTTCGACTCCTTGCTTCCCATCTTCGCGACCGACGCCCTGGGGCGCGGATCCGGCGCCTTCGGTGCGTTACTCGCCGGCGTCGGCGCCGGCGCGCTCGTGGGCACGTTGATCCTTTCTTTCGTTCACAATGGCGCGGTGCGCGGTGCGACTTTCTTGGGTACCGGCGTGCTCTCGGGCGCGGCGATGCTCTGGCTGGCAGTGGCCTCGGGTCCGGTGACGGCCGTCGCGGCGGCCGTCGTGGTCGGTGCCGCCCAGGCGGCCTTCATGGCCCTGTCCGCAACCTTCATCCAGGAAGTGGTCTCCGATGCCCTGCGCGGGCGAGTGATGAGTCTCTACGTCCTGCTCGCCGCCGGCACCATGGCGACCATGATCTTCGGCAACGGCGCGCTCGCCGACGTGATCAATGTGCGCATCTTGCTGGTCGCTTCTCCCGCGACGTTCATCGCTTTGGTGCTGGCCTGGTCACTGTCCCAGGCCGACTTGCGAGCGGTCTACCGCACCGGCCGCCTCCCCGCGGTGGGGAGCGCCCCGGCCTAGGAGCTCCGCGGCGGCGTCACGGACTCCGCTGCCGCTTCAGCGTCGACACTGACGCCGGAGCGCGCGTGGCGTCTGATCGGCACGTGCAGGATCCAGAGGAAGCCGAGCCCGACGATCGTGATCGGGACCAGGACGAGTCCGTGCAAAGCGGCCGCGTATGCGATCGCAACCTCCTCGGCGCCTTCTCCCGATGCGAAGATGAGCACCACCGATTTCACCGCCCACTCGAAGGGCCCGATGCCGCCGCTCGTCGACGGCGCCGTGATAATGACGTTCGCCGCCGCCGCGGTGAGCAGGTAGACGGGGAAAGCCAGGTCCAGCCCGAAGCCCTCGCCCACCAGCCAGTAGGTCAGCGCTTCGAAGCCCCAGGCGACGGCGCTGGTCCAGAGGGTCGCGGTCACCAGCCGCTTTCGCCGCAGCGCTCCCAGTCCCGAAATAAAGGTGTCCACCCAGCGGTGATCGAGCGATCGCAGACCCGGCAGCCGCCGGAGCAAGCGGCGGATGGTCCGGCCCGTCGTGCGCGGGTAGCGCGCGATCCGGTAGCTCAGGAGAAACGCCACGCCGACACCGAAGACCAGGAAGACCATCGTCGCGGTGAGCACGTCCCCCGCGTACGCCATCCCGAACACGCCCACGAGGCTTGCCGCCACGCCGACGCACAGGAAGAACGTCAGCAGCAACCCGTCGAACAGCCGCTCCATGGCGACGCTTCCCAGTCCCGCCAACGGGCTCACGCCGAAGCGCTGACCGAAGACGTGGGCGCGGATGACTTCGCCCGTCCGGGCCGGCAGGATGTTGTTCGTCGCGTATCCGATCGCCACGATCGGGAACAGCTGCCGGGCCGGGATCGGCCGCACGGGCGTGAACAGGTAGTGCCAGCGCGCCGCTCGGAACCACACCCCCGCGAAGTAGGCGGCGATCCCCAGCAAGATCAGGACGACGTTGGCCTCGCGGAAGGCGTCGGCGACCGCGCCGAAGTCGGTCCCGCGCAGGAACAGCACGACGAAAACGGCGCTCACTGCGAACCCGAGCAGCACGCGCGTACCGGGTCCCAGTAGCCGATCGCGAAGTCGCCCCGCCATACGTCACCGCCTAGGTTGGCTCCGGATGCCGTGCTTTTCGCTGATGGGCCCGACTCCACGGTGGCCAGCAGGCCGTCCGCTTGCATTCGATTCCTTCGAGCCGCTGCTTCAGCCAACGCCCTAGGCGGACGCCCGGACCTTGCCCCAGCGCCGTCTCGAAGATGAAGTACGCCGCCAGGGCCGAGATCCCGCCTGCCAGGATGTCCGCGAAGTAGTGCTCGCCCAGGTACATCAGCGAGAACGCCAGCACGATGCAGTACAGCACCGTGAGTGCGAAGAGCCGCCGCGATCGCACGATCAGGGCCACGATCAAGACGACGAACGAGGCCGCGAAGTGCAGGGAGGGCATGGCCGCGCGTGGATTCGGCTCCGCGAACAGCCGGAACATATCATCCCAGAACTGCTGTCCGAACAGCGCCGGTCCCACATCCTCCATGATCCGCCGGACCCCACTCGTGGCTCCCTCCTCGACGGCCAGCCAAGGGGGTACCGTGGGCACCAGATAGTACAGCGCCGCGCCGAAGAAGAAGGTGCCCGCGACGATGACCGCGACTCGGAAGAACAGATCCCGCGCTAAGAAGAACGTCGCGAATACGACCGCGTGCGGGAAGATGAACCAGGTCCAATGCACGAAGGTCGAGAAGAACCCTAGTGCGTTCGGATTGCCGTCGGCTCCGCCCGCCGCGTCCTGGAGCCAGGCGGAGGGCGTGGTTCCGCCGAACATCCACAGCTCCCAGTCCAGGACGTAGGCTGTGCTGGCATTGATCGACGTCTCGTCAGCCGCGTCGCGCAGCTGCGTGAAGAAATAGATCGCGACAACGTAAAATGCCCAGGTACGGAACTCGTAGCGCCGTGGCGCCACCCAGAGAAGAGCTCCCAGCGCGACCGGCAGCGTGAACGCGAGCCCGATGGCGCTGTAGCCAGTGGTGATGCGGATGGCGGGTGCCGCCAGCCCGATGATCAGCACAGCCCACGCGATCAACCGCGCCCAGTCGCGCGCACTTCTGGGTCTATGAAAAAAAGCCCCAAGCTCGCCTGGCGGCTGCTTCACGATCGTCCTCGCCGGATCGCGTCCCGGATCCGCTCCGAAGGGCCCCAGTTTATCGCCGGTCCCGCGGCGGGGAGCGGGATCTTTGTCCGCACGGCTGTACCCCGTATTGCAGACCGCTACGCTACCGCAAGCGCTTGAGGTCGGCATGACGTTGAGAGGTATCGTGCGGGTGACGCTGGCCGTTGCGCTCGTCGCGACGCTGGCTTTCGCCGTGCCGACGCCGGGATCGGCCGCCCCCCTCCCCGTGGCTGCAGGCCGTTTCGTCGCCGACGAACTTCTTGTCCGCTTCCACGATGAGTTCTCGGATGACGACCGCGCCGCTATCTTTCGTGCCCTCGGCGTCACCGTTCTTGACATCTACCCGTCGAGCGGCGTCGTGCGCTTGCGGGTTGCCCGGGGTTTGCTTGAGGAGGCGCAAAGGCAGCTCCTCGCTGCGGATTTCGTTGAGTTCGCGGAGCCCAACTACCACCTGCATGTGGCGCAAGTGGTCCCGGCAGACCCGCGCTACGCGGAGCAGCAGGCCGCGATCTACCGGCAGTTGGACGGGCCCGGAGCCTGGCATGTGAGTACGGGCAGCCGCGATGTCGTCGTGGCCCTTGTCGATGGCGCGGTGGACCTCGACCATCCCGATCTCGCGGCCAACATCTGGACCAACCCCGGTGAAGTCCCAGGCAACGGCGAAGACGACGATGGCAACGGCTTCATCGACGATGTCCACGGCTACGATTTCGTTGGCGATTGGGCGGGCGACGAAGAGAGCAAGAGCAACGAGGACCCCGACCCCGATGCGAAGCCGGGAGACCCCGCGCTCGGCGACGGGCAGGACCAGGACCACGACGGCGTGCCGGACGATGCGTACGCACACGGCACACAGGTGGCCGGCGTCCTCGCGGCCGTCGGCGATAACGGCATTGGGATCGCGGGCGCGGCCTGGAAGGTAGCGATCATGCCGCTCCGGATCATGAACCCGGAGGGCACGGGACGCTCCGCTGGCCTCGTCGCCGCGCTGGACTACGCAACCCGCAATGGCGCGGACGTGGTTAACGTGAGTCTCACCGCGAGTGAATTCCCAGCTGCCGCCCGTGCTGCGATTGATGCCGCCACCGATGCGGGTCTGATCGTCGTCGCCGCTGCGGGGAACAATGGCGGTGCGGTCGCCTTCCCCGCTGCACTGCCGAACGTGATCGCCGTCGGCTCCGCCGAAGGCCAACCCAGCCCGGATGCCGTCCCCGTCGAGGAGGAGGCAGACACGACGCTCACCACGGCCGCGGCCTTCGGGCCGACGCTGTTCACGCCCGTCGGCCCGGAGATCGAGTTCGTCGCTCCCGGCGTCGAAGTGCCCACCACATCGGTTTCGAGCACGGGCGAGCCGGAGTACGGGTTCGCCACCGGCACCTCGTTCTCCGCGCCCTTCATCACCGGCACGATCGTGCTCATCCTCGCGGTGGCTCCCGTCACCACGCTGCCGGACGTCCGGACTCTCTTGCAGGCGGGCTCCGCGGACCTCCCGGATGGCGACCGGCCCAACTGGGACGGTGGCGATCGAGGCGGCGGGCTGATCAACATGGGCTTGACGTTGCAGACCTTTGCGGCGCAGGTCCCGGCCGCGCCGCTCCTCGTGCGCGCCGAAGTCGTCGGTGACGATGTCGAGATCGAGGGCCAAGCGGAAGCGGAGAGCGCCGTGACCATCTTCGTCGACGCCGCTGCTGCCACCGGTGTAACCGACGGCGCCTCCGTACAGATCGCAGTCAGCGGCAGCGGGGTACCGCTGACGGTCGCCGACGCGGACGAACCGTCTCAAGAGACGAACGGCGATGAGACGGACGGCAGCGAGACGGAAGACGGCGAGACGGATAGCGGCTCGTCGGCTGAGGACCCACCGGACGATCCAGCCGATCCGCCGACCGACGAGCCGGACGCGGCGCTGCCCGCCGGTGCCATCGCTCGCGCCCGGCCCGACGAGAGCGGCCACTTCAGCATGACCATCTCGCTCGCTGCCTTCGACGAGACGGCGGCCGTCGTCGCGATTACCGCCGCCGCTTCCCGTCGCGGCGCCGTCTCGCCGCCTTCAGCGCCCGTCGTCCTCGCGCTGCCGCTCGATGTCGATCTGGTCGAAGGCTGGAACCTCGTCGGTTGGGCCGGCGCGCCCAGTTCCAGCACGGACATCTTCGCCAGCCTCCCGGCGCGCGTGCTGCGCCTCTACACATGGGACGGCAGCGCCTGGGCGAGCGCCGTTCCCGGCAACCCTCTCTTCCAGATCGGCGAGATCCGCACCGGGCAAGGACTGTGGATTCTGGTCGGGCCCGGTCCTCCGATGCGGTGGCGACAGACGCGCGCGCCGTTCGATCCCGCACGGATCGGCCCCGGCTGGCAGTTCATCGCTTGGGTCGGTGCCGGCAGCGACATCGCTCCGGCCGCCGCCAGCGCTAGTACGCATATCGAGGCGATTCTGGCTTGGGACGCGGTGAAGCAGTCGTTCCGTGTGTTCTATCCACGCCTCCCCACCCTCGGCACGTTGGACCGGCTCGACCACTTCCAGGGCGTCTGGGTATTCCTTGAGGAGGGCCGGAGCGGGGTCTGGCCGGCAGCGTCCTCCTAAGGTGACGGCGGCTCCTCTGCCTCCCTCAATGGTGCCGCCTGGGCCGCGCGTACCTCGGCGAGCGCCTCGCTGACGGCGCGGCCCACGGCCGCGATATCGACGCTCTCTCCCAAGCGTGGCTGGTCGGCGATGTTGACGGACTGCACCAAGAACAGCAGGCTGCAGCCGTCCGCGAACATGACGAGGTCCGTCGCCACGTTCCGGATGCGCCGTCCTGCTTCCTCGACGCCGTAACGCAACGTGTAGCGCGCGGCGCGGTCGCCGAGATCCGGGGGTGAGAGCTCCGCACTCTCGAAGAGCTGCTCGTCGGGGCTGATGAACTCAAAGATCGTCCCGATCGGTTGCGTGATGATGTAGTCCAGCGCGTCCTGCGCGACGGCGGAGGAGTTCAGGACGAGCGTGATCACGAACAGCAATTCGCCCGTTTCCGGGTTGGCGAATCCCTGTCCGTCGGAGTGGGCGGGCTCGTGCGCCAGCGATCCCAGTTCCGATAGCACCGGATCGCTGCTGTCCAGCAGCAGCCCGGGGATGTCGTGGTAGAAACTGATCTCCTCGAAGCTGGGTGACAGATCCGCTGCCTCAATGCGCGCGTTCACGTCCGGACCGCAGACCGGCTCCGGCGGCTTGGGCGCGGGGGGCACGGCGTCCGGCCTCTCGCTCCCGCAGGCGCTTGCTGCCACCAGCGCCGCCAGCCCGACGCCCGCCGCCAGCAGCGTTGCCCAAGCCGTCGCCGGCCGTCGGCTCACGTGAGCGTCCGGCGGCGAGGCCCGCCCCGGTGCAGGGCCGTCCGGAGAAATACGCGGAACGTTGTTCCCTCGCCCGGCGTGCTCGCGATCTGAATCTCGCCGCGCTGCGCGCGGACCAGCTCCCGGGCGATCGCAAGCCCCAATCCCGTACCCCCTTGGCGTCCCCCTTTGTAGAAGCGGTCGAACAAGTGCGGGACCTCCTCCGCGCGAATCCCCGGCCCGCTGTCCGTCACGCTCACGCTCACCGTCGCTTCGCTCTCCTGGCGCGTGCTCAGCACGACGCGACCGCCCGGCGGCGTGTAGCGCAGCGCGTTGTCGACGAGGTTGGCGAGCACCTGTTCCAGGCGGTCGGCGTCGCCGATCACTTGAGATACCGCCTCCGCCTCCACGACCAACTCGGTGTTCAGATCCTCGGCGCGAAGCGCGAAGAGGTCGTGGACGTGCCGGAGGAGCTCATCGACATTGAGCGGCTCCAACTCCAGCTCCAACTGCCCGGCCTCCATGCGTGAGAGATCCAGCAACCCCTCCACGAGGCGCAGCAATCGCCGCGACTCTTCCTCAATGATCCGGTAGGCGTTCGACTGCGAGTCGTCGTCCTCGATCGTCCCGTCCAGCAGCGCCTGCGAGAAGCCGTTGATCGATGTCAGCGGCGTCTGCAAGTCGTGCGAGACGTTGGCCAGGAAATCGCGCAGCGCCGCCTGTTGGTTCTGCACCTCTTCCAGCATCTGGTTGAACGACTCCGCCAACTCGCGCGCTTCCTTGCTGCCGGTCACGCCGACCTTGTGGTCGTAGCGTCCGCGCGCCACGCTGCGCGCCGCCGCCGTGGTCGCCTCCAGCGGCCGGTAGATGCTGCGCGAAAGCAGGAGCGCCAAGATGATCGCCGCCAGCAGCGCGAACCCCCCCGCGATGATCAGCCGCGGCGTCAGGTCGCCCAGCACCGCTTGGCGGTTTTCGTTGGGCAGCGCAAACACGACATGGGAGGCGTTGAAGCGCTCGGCCGCCGTCGGCTCCAGGCCCGTGGCGGCGTAGTTGAGCCGCGTGCCGTCGCGCGCGATCAACGTCCCGTCGATAAAGCCCGCCGACCCGACGCCCGCCGCTTCCAGTTCGATCTCCAGCACCTCGCCCCGGAAGCGCGGGTCGCGGCTGGCCTCGCTGACCACCCGGCCGCTGGCCTCCACGAACAGGATCAGCACGTCGGATTCGCCGCCGACCGTCCCTTGGAGCTGCCGGCTCACCTCGAACGCTTGGAAGTTCGCATCGGCCAGCGTCGTCACCGACTCGTACACGGGTCCGCCGATCTGTCGCAGCGTCGAGGCCGCGAGCCGGTCCTGGTAACCGCCCAAGAGGAAGAACAGCACGATGCCCGCGATGACCAGCGTCACCGCGATCACGAGAGCCAGGGTCAGATAGACCCGCGCCCGGATCCCTCTGAGCAGCAGCGGCAAGGCCTGCGGCGGCCGCCGCAGGCGGGACGCGGGGAGCGGCAGCCCGACGCTACCCGTTGCCATGGGGCGTGGCCGTCAATTTGTACCCCACGCCGCGCAGCGTTTCGATCTGCACGCCGCGATCTTGCAACCGCTGGCGCAAGTGGTTGATGTGTACGTCCACCGTCCGCGTCTCCCCGGCGAACGTGTAGCCCCAGACCAGGCTCAGCAGCTGCTCGCGCGAGAGAGCCGTGCCCGCGTTCTGCGCCAGCGTGAATAGCAGGTCGAACTCCTTGGTGCGCAGCTTCAACGGCTCGCCGTCGAGCGTGGCTTCGCGGCGCTGCCGGTTCAGGTGCAACTTTCCCACGCGTACTTCGATCCCCGAGCGGCGCAGGCCGTCCGCGCGGCGCAGGATCGCCTTCACCCGCGCGACCAGCTCCTTGGGGTTGAAGGGTTTCGTCAGGTAGTCGTCGGCACCCAGCTCCAATCCCGTGACCTTGATTGCGTCCTCCTTGCGCACCGTCAGCATCAAGATCGGCACATCGGAGCGCTCGCGAATGATTCGCGTCACCTCGAAGCCGTCCAGTCGCGGCATCATGAGGTCCAGCACGATCAGATCCGGGTGACTGCTCTGCGCCTTCTCCACCGCGTCCTGGCCGTCGACCGCGCTCTCGATCTCGTACCCCTCCTTCGAGAGGTACATGCGCACCAACTCACGGATGTGCGGCTCGTCGTCGGCGATCAGGATGCGCATGACCTACGTCCTCGGCTGCGCTAGCCGGCTGACAGTATACTTGTCACTCTCCGCGGAGATAGGCGACGACCGCCGCTTCGAACTCCCGTTGCTCCTCGGCCGTCAGATCCCGGTGCGGCGGCCGCACGCATGGGACGGGGAGCCGGGCGGTGATCCCGACCAGCTGCTTCAGCGCCGCGAGCGACGGGTAGGGTGCGAGCAGCGCCCGCAGTCGCTCCAGCTCCCGCTGCACGCGTCCGGCATCGCGGCCGCTCCGGTGCGCCGCCTGGATTCCAAGCACGAGGTGCGGCACCGCGTTGCCCAGCCCCGTCACCGCGCCCCCGCAGCCTGCCGCATACAGCCGATCGTGATGCGCGTCGGCTCCCGCCAGCACCGTGAACGTGGGAAAGCGCTCCGCGATCGCCAGATAGCGGCTCGTGCGCTCCACGACCCCGCTCGAATCCTTGATCCCGAGCACCCGCTCGCCGTGGCGATCGATCAGCGCCAACACGACATCGTCCGGGATGTCGACCTGCGCCTTGTGGGGAATGTTGTAGAGCAGGACGCGGCCCGGCGCCGGGAGCGCCTCCAGCACGGCGTCGAAGTAGCTCAGCAGCCCGGCCGCGTCCACCTGCGCCTCGAAGAACGGCGGCAGGATCGCCACGGCGTCCGCCCCCGCCTCGAGGGCGTCGTTGGCGGCTCGGATCGTGTCGGGCAGGGCGGCGGTTCCGGCGCCCGCCACGACGCCCAGCCCGCCCTTGTGCGCGACCACCGTCTCGACGACCTGCCGCCGCTCCGCCACGCCGACCGACGGACCCTCGCCGTTCGTTCCCAGCGTGAACACCGAGCTGATGCCCGCCTGTTCGAGGAATCGCAGGTGCGGAGGGATCCAGTCATGGTCGACCGCCGCGCCGCCGCGCGTGAAGGGCGTCACCGCCGCCACCATCACTCCGGTGAGATCCAGTGCCATGGGCTGATCCTAACCAGACGCGCCCCGCCGTGATCGTGCAGCGCATTATCTGCATTACCGATGGCGCGGTTTTATATTGGAGCCGCCGTGCACGGCGCATGGAAGCGGTGGTGAGATCTTGGCCCAGAAACGCGTCCGGCTCGATGTCAACGACCCCAACACGCACCACGGCTGGGGCGTGGAGCTTGCCAAGGACGGGCGGCACGAGCACGCGATCGAAGCCTTCGACCGGGCCATCGCGCTCGATCCCGATCACGCCGAATCTCACGCGCAGCGCGGTGCCGCGCTGGCCGCGCTGCAGCGCTACGAGGATGCCCTCGCCGCCTACGATCGCGCCCTTGAGATCGAGGCCGGCGACGCGGCGACGCTGGGACGGCGCGCGATCGCCTTGGCCGGCCTCAACCGCGGTCTGGCCGCGCTGCGCTCGATGGACCAAGCGCTGAAGCTGGAGCCGGACGACCCCGAGAACCGCAGCACCTACGCCAGCCTCCTGCTGATCCTCGGCCGCTACGACGACGCCCTCGCCGCCGCCGACGCGGCCCTGGCGCTCCGTCCGGACCACGCCGCCACTCTCTACGACCGCGCCTGCGCCCTCTCGCAGCTTGAGCGGCCGGCCGAGGCCCTGGCCGATCTCGATCGGGCGTTCGCGATCGACTTCGGCGCCTTCGGCTTCGCCGAGGTCGACAACGATCTCGCCAACCTCCGCCGCGATGACGAGCAGGGCCCCAAGTTTCGCGCGCTCGTGGCGCGCTGCAAGCGGGACCGCGAGGCGGCGGCGGACGAATCGAAGGACGAATCGGGGGACGGCGCCGGCGTCGGCTAGCTACCCCCGCCGGTCGTGCGGAAGCTCTATCGCACAGTAGACGGCGCCACCTAACCGCCGCCGTCCGCGCCGCCACCGGCTGCCCAAGGGGGCCGCAGCTCTGCCGCATCCTGCTGGATGGTGCGGCCGTGGGGGAGGGGCGCCGGCCTCAGATCAGCGGCTTCGGCGCGCTCGATTCGGGAACGGAAAGGCCGCCGTGGCAAGCCGGGGCGCGGAACTCCCCCGGCGGCGGCAACGTTAAGCTTGACACGGATGGCCGAGAGGGGGCGCGATGCCGGTCCGGCGGACCCGGCGATCCCAGCGCTTCTTGCTGGTGTGCGTCCCCGCGCTGCTGCTCGCGAGCGGTCTGGCGGCCTGCAACGGCTCCACAGACGACGAGCTGCCGCCTGCGGCAACTGAGACTGCTTCGCAGACTGCCGTGCCAGCTGCGTCGCCCCCGGCGGAGACGCCGCCATCTCCCACCACGCCCGAAGCCCCCGTCCCGGAACCGCCCGCGACGCCGATCGAGCCGCCCGCACCGGAGGCGTCCCCGCCAACGGACGAGCCCGCATCAACCGCGACGGCCACCCCTGAACCGGCGGCCGAGCCAGTCGAATCCCCTACAGGGGCTCCGTCCGCAGCGACGGACGAGGCGGAAGTCATGCTCCTCCTCTACGACACCTACGACCTCAGTGGCGCCGTCGCCGAGCCGGGGCACTACGCCTTCCTGGCCGATCCCGGCGACCCGTCGAGCGCCGTCACCACCTACGAGGGGCTGCGCGATGGTACGGCCACGCGGCTGCGCCTGCACCCCAGCGACGCCGACGGTGCCGACCGGAGCGATCTGCTCGCCATCCTGCGGCCCGGCGACCTGGTCGAGTGGCACAAGGCGGCCGACTGCTTCGTGCGCTACCAGGTCACGGCCGGCCCCGATGCGGCCGCCCCCACGGCCTACCGGGAGATCGGCGTGGCCTGGATGACCTACGCCTTCACCGGCTGCAGCGGGGCCATCCCCGCGGGGACCGGGGCCAGCGTGGGCGTCGGTGACCTGCCTAATCTGGGCGGGACGAGCCTGACGGCACCGATCCGGCACGGGCCCTGGCAGATCCTGCCGGAAGGATGGACCGGGGCAACCGAGGAGACCGTGTTTCTCCCGGTGCCGACGCCTCCGGATGTCTACACGGAAGACATCGCCGTCGCGCGGCAGTTCCCGAACTGGCGGGAGCCGATCCTGCCGGACGGCTGGACGTTCATCGATGCCCATCGGTCTGGCGAAGTGGCATCCGGATATTCGGCGTCCTGGACGGGAACCGGCCGGGGCGTTGGGCTCGTCATCCGCAACTATCTGAACGGAGGACACGGCGGAAAATCGGACGCGGTGTGGCGACTGGATGCTGGACGCGAGTTGGCTGTCGTCGAGACGCGGGTCATTGCCGGACGTCCGGCTTGGGTGAGATTCGGGGTGCCGAATCCGACGATCGATCGCTGGTTCTCCGTTTCCGTGCGGGTGGAAGACCCAGAGACGGACAGCAGCTATTACCTCTTTGGCGGAAACGTCATCTATCGGGGAGCGAATGTCGACGCGCTGGTCGACGTCGCCGCCAGTCTCTTCGCGGATGGAACAACGCCATGATGCGGCGGCTTGGGATTCTCGCGCTGGTCATCGGTCTTGCCGGGACGTTCCTGTCCTGGGAGCGGGCGGCGACGGACGCGCCCGACGAGGTCAGCGGGGCGGCGGGCCAGGTGATTCCCGCTCTTTACGCTACCGTCCCCCCATCGACCACGTAGATGCCGCCCGTCACGTACGATGCGTCGTCGCTGCAGAGGAAGGCCGCCATCGCCGCGATCTCGGCCGGCCGGCCGTAGCGCTTCAGCAGCGGCCATTGCTCGAAATCCGCGTGCGCCTGCTCGGGGTGCTCGGGATTGATCATGGTCTCGATCCGGTGCAGCATCTCCGTCTCCACCGGCCCGGGACAGATCGCGTTCACCCGGATCGACCAGGGCGCGAACTCTTGCGCCGCCGTCCGCGTGATGCCCAGCACCGCGTGCTTGCTGGCGTTGTAGGCGGAGTTGTTGGCCTCGCCGCGCAGCCCCGAGGTCGAGGACGTGATCACGATCGCGCCGCCGCCCCGCTCGCGCATCACCGGCGCCACGTGCTTCAGTCCCAGCCAGACGCCTTTCACGTTGACGTCGAAGACGCGCGACCAGATCTCCTCGGGGTAGTCGACCATCGGCGCGATCACCCCCTCGATCGCCGCGTTGTTGAAGAAGTAGTCGATTCCGCCGAAGCGCTCCTGCGCCCGTTCCACCGCGCGCCGGACCTCCGATGCCACGCTGACGTCCGCCGTCACGCCGTGGGCGCGTCCGCCCGCCTCCGCGATCGCCGCCACCTGCTCCTCCAGCGCCTGTGCCGCCACGTCGACCAGCACGACCCGTGCTCCCTCCGCCGCGAACCGCTCCGCCGCCGCGCGGCCGATCCCGCCTCCCGCGCCCGTGATCAGCGCGACCTTTCCCTCGAATCGTCCCTCGAAACGTGGGTTCACGAGCGCCTCCTTCGCGGACCGGCTGGGCGGGCGCCGTCGCCGGTCCGCTGCCGCCCCGCAGAGCTGATCCGTCACACCGGCGGAGTCTAGCCGCGCCGCATTGACACGGCCTGCGTATTACAGATCGTTCCCGCCGCGCTAGAGTCACCACTGACGAATCCGGGCGCGCCGGCGCGGAGGAGTTCGGAATGGACGAGGTCACGATCCGGGCGCTCTACATCGGCGCTGCGGTCGTGCTGATCGGCAGCAGCCTCGCGGGCGCGCTCCTCGCGCCGCGGCGGGGCCGGCCATGGTCGCACGGCGCCGCGCTGGGGCTTGTGCTCAGCTTCGGCTTCCTCGTCGGCGTCGTCGGCGTGCTTCTAGTGGCATTCGAGCTCCCGTCCATCATCGCCATCCCGCTCATTGTCGCCTTCTTCATCGTTTGGGCGGGCAGCGTCGCCGCCGGCGCCATCCTCGCTCGCTGGCAAGGCCGCTCGACGTGGTTCGGCTTGGCGTTGGGGCTTGGGCTCAACCTGGTCGGCGTTCTGATCGTCGCCCTGCTCCCGGCGGATCGGAGCATGCTGCTGCTGCTCAGGCTGTCGCTCTCGTCGCGCGTCGCCCTCCCGCGCCTCGAGATGGAAGTGGGGAAGTGCCGGTCCTGCGGAGCCGGCCTGCACTCCATGGATCGGTTCTGCTCCCAGTGCGGGACCCCCGTCGCTTCGTCTCCGCAGGGATCCCCGTAGCGCGCCGCCGGGCCCCATCGCCGGCGCCGCGCGTGTACCCTGCTCTTGCCTGAGAGAGGCGCCGTGGGCGCGCGGGGCGCTCGTCCGGCGTGGATTGGCTCGGCGCGAAGGGACTGGCAATGGACGGCGTGGAAGAGTCCGCCACCGTCCCCTCGTTCGTCGTTTGGATCGTCCTGTTCGCCAGCATCGCCGCCGGCGCGGCCGTCGCCAATAGAAACGGCCGGTCGTGGTCGACCGGCGGCGCGATCGGGCTCGTGCTCAGCCTCGGCCTGCTCGTCGGCGCCCTGATCGCCGCCGTGATCCCGATCGCTTTCTCCGCCGTGCTGATCGTTGTCTGGATCGGCAGCGTCGTCGCGAGCGTGAGGATCGCGGGCGGCAAGGGCCGCTCGCGCTGGTTCGGCGCCGCGCTGGGGCTGGGGTTCAATCTGATCGGCGTTCTGATCGTCTTTCTGATTCCCCCGGCGCGCGATGCGCCGTCCAGCCCGCTACAGCCGCCGCGTTGAAGCAGATAGGAGAAACGAGATGTCCAAGCTGCCAGCCCTCAATATCAACCTCGCCGACTTGCCCTACGACGATGCCCTCGCCCTCGCCAAGGAGGCGGAGAACGCCGGCTTTCAGTCGACCTCCGTGCCGGAGTTCATCCGCGACAGCCTCACCTACCTGGCGGCGATGGCCGTCGCCACCGACCGGATCCAGCTCGTCAGCAACGTCGCGACGTGGACCCGGACGCCGGTCAACATGGCGCGCGCCTGCCGCGATGTCGATCTGATCAGCAAGGGCCGCCTCGTCCTCGGCCTCGGCAGCATGCCGGGCGTCTGGAACCGCGACTTCCACGGCATCGACCCGCAGCGACCCGCCTCCCGGATGCGCGAGTACGTGGAGTTGCTGCGGCTGCTGTGGGCCTCCGATCAAAACACCCCCGTCGACTACCAGGGAGAGTTCTACCAAGTGCGCGGCTACCGCATGTTCGAGCCGCCGCCACGGCCCCACCTCCCCATCATGATCGGGGCGAGCCGTCCCGGCATGCTGCGCACGGCGGGCGAGATCGCCGACGGCGTGCTCTTCAACTGGAACTTCACGCTGGACTTCCTGCGCGATGTGGCCCGTCCCGCCATCGCCGAGGGCGCGGCCAAATCCGGCCGGACCCTCGACGACCTCTGGCTCGATGCCGGCCGTCCCATCGTCTTCACCGACGACAAGGAGCGTGCCGAGGAGGCCGTACGCTGGTGGCGCTACGCGGCCGCCGCCATCTTCATGGGCATCGACTACCACCAGGAGCTGCTCATCCAGCACGGCTTCGAGGAGGAGGTGACGGCGGCCCGCGAGGCGATCGCGGCCAACGACTTCGAGGGCGTGGTCGCCGCCGTGAGCGACGAGATGGCCGACACGTTCCTCATCCGCGGCAGTCCCGAGGAGTGCCTGGAGCGGGTCGCCGAATTCGACGGCTTGGTCGACTCGTTCTTCCTCTGGAGCACGACCGTGGCGCTGACCGGCGCTGATAAGGTCAAGGAGACGCGCCGCCTGATCGAGATCTTCGGCGACGCACTCTAGCGAACCGGCTATGCTCCGGCGGCGCCCTGCGGGGCGGGCGCGCGGCTCCGGGGCGCGGCCCCCATGACGAAAGGAGAGCCATGCTGGACAAGATCGACCACATCGGCATCGTGGCCCACTCGTTCGACGAGGCCCGCGAGGTGTTCGTCGACAAGCTGGGGCTGACGGTCGACGAGAGCCGCACCAAGCTGCCGGACGGCAACCTCTTCAAGCCGCAGAACACGCGCATCTACTTCCTGCGGGTGGCCGCGGCCGAGACGCGGGTCGAGGTGCTGATCCCCCAGGACGACGTCAGCGGGGTTGCCAGGTACCTGGCCAAGAACGGGCCGGGCCTGCATCACATCTGCTACGGCGTGCGCGACATGGAGGGCGAGATCAAGCGGCTGCGCGCGGCCGGCATCGGCCAGATCGACCTCGGCCCCAGCCACGATCCCGCGCGTCTGTCCGCCGCCTTCTTCTATCCCAAGGATGTCAACGGCATCCTCACCGAGCTCATCCCTTGGCGGCCCTAATCCCGGTGAGCCCGGCGGGTCGCCCGGGCGCCTGCTGGTAAGCCGCGCCTTTCGTGTCCGGCGAGCCCAAGCACAGCAACCGCTTGGCGGGCGAGAGCAGCCCCTACCTGCTCCAGCACGCGCACAACCCCGTCGATTGGTATCCCTGGGGCGACGAGGCCTGGGAGCGCGCGCGCCGTGAGAACAAGATGGTCCTCGTCAGCATCGGCTACGCCGCCTGCCACTGGTGCCACGTGATGGAGCGGGAGTCGTTCGAGAACGAGACGATCGCCGCGCGCCAGAACGCGCTCGCGGTCAACATCAAGGTCGACCGCGAGGAGCGGCCGGACGTTGACGAGATCTACATGCAGGCGGTGCAGCTCCTGCGCGGCCAGGGCGGCTGGCCGCTCAACGTCTTCTGTCTTCCGGACGGACGCCCCTTCTTTGGCGGGACCTACTTCCCGCCCGAGCGCCGCATGGGCATGCCCTCCTGGCCGGAGGTGCTCGAAGCCGTGGCCCAGGGCTTCCGCGAGCGCCGCTCCGATGTCGACAAGCAGGCCGAGGAGCTGGTGCAGCACCTGCACGCTCCCGCACGCATGACGCCGGCGGCCCAGACGCCCGACGCCGCTGCCGTCCTGGCCTCCGGTGCGCGCGCCGTGATGGACACCTTCGACGCACGCTGGGGCGGATTCGGCGGCCCGCCCAAGTTCCCGCAGCCCTACCTCCTGCGCCTGCTCTTGCAGCACGCCGCCGCCAACGACGACCGGCGCGCCGGCGACCAGGCGCTCTTCACGCTGCGCAAGATGGCCGAGGGCGGCATGTACGACCAGCTCGGCGGCGGCTTTCACCGCTACTCGGTCGACGGCCAGTGGCTCGTTCCCCACTTCGAGAAGATGCTCTACGACAACGCCCTGCTGGTCCCGCTCTACCTCGACGCCTGGCGTCTGAGCCGCGACGATTTCCACGCGCGCATCGCCCGCGAGACCCTCGACTACCTGCTGCGGGAGATGCGCTCCCCCGAGGGCGTGTTCTACTCCAGCACGGACGCCGACTCGGAGGGCGAGGAGGGCAAGTACTTCGTCTGGACCCCGGACGAGACCGCCCGGCTCCTGGGCGCGGAGGAGGCCGATCTCTTCGACCGCTACTACGGCATCTCGCCGCACGGCAGCTTCGAGGGCAAGAGCATCCTGCACCCCACCATGAGCGTGGAGGCGGTCGCCAAGTGGTACCAGAAAGACGAAGAGGAAGCCGCCGCCGTGATCGAGCGCGGCCGCGCGGCCCTGCTGGCTGAGCGGGCGGAGCGGGTCCCGCCCGCCACCGACACCAAGGTGATCGCCTCCTGGAACGGCATGGTTATCGACGCGCTGGCGCAGGGCGCCGCCGTCCTGGGCGAGCCGCGCTTCACCGAGGCCGCCGAGGCCGCGGCGGCCTTCCTCATGGAGACGCTCCGCGACGCCGGTGGCCTCTCCCGCATCTACGCGCGCGGGCGCGCCTCCATCCCGGCTTTCCTGGAGGACTACGCCGGCCTCGCGGACGGGCTGCTGACGCTCTACGAGGCCGGCGGCGACGAGCGCTGGTTCCTGGAGGCGCGCGCGCTGGCCGAGGAGATGCTGGCCAAGTTCTGGGACGAGGAGAACGGCGGCTTCTTCACGACCGGCCGCGACAACGAGGAGCTCATCACCCGCTTCAAGCCCGCCCACGACGGCGCCACCCCGTCCGGCAACTCCCACGCCGCCAAGGTGCTGGCGCGGCTCTACGCGCTCACGGGCGAGGGCCTCTTCGCCGACCGCTTCGAGGCGACCGCCCGCGCGCACGCGCTCTTGCTCGAGCGTGCCCCCACGGCCATGCCGCTGCTCGTCACCAGCCTGGACTGGATCCGGCGTCACCAGACCGTCGCCCTCGTCGGCGACCCGGCTGCCCCGGCGGCGCGTGCGCTGGGTGACGTGGTGCGCCGCGACTATCATCCGACCGCCGTCCTCGCGCAGCGCGCCCTGGACGCGGACGGCGTCCCCGTGGCCACCCAGGTGCCGCAGCTCGCGGGCAAGGAGCTGGTCGGCGGCGCTCCCGCGGCTTACGTCTGCCGGGGCTTTAGCTGCAGCGCCCCCGTGACCACGCCCGGCGATCTGAGTGAGCTGCTGCGCGCCCCCGTCGCCCTGAACCCGCCGCTTCCTAACCCATAGGGATCAACCGACAAGCACCTGAGAGGCACCCCATGACATACGCCTTTCGCTCCGCCCAAGAGCTCGTCGCGCTCTACCGCTCCGGCGAGGCCCGGCCCAGCGACGTGGTCGAGGAGACGCTGCGGCGCATCGACGCCCTCAATCCCACGCTCAACGCCTTCCTCACCGTGACCCCGGAGATCGCCCGCGCGCAGGCGGCGCGCGCCGACGCGGCCTACGCGGAGGCGCGGCGGGGCGGCGATCCGGCCGCGCTCCCGCTGCTGCTGGGGGTGCCCGTCTCCGTCAAGGATCTGCACGATGTCGAGGGCGTGCGCACCACACACGGCTCGCGCGCCTTCGCCGACAACGTCGCCCAGGCGAGCGGCATCCCCTGGGAGCGGCTGGAAGCCGCGGGCGCCGTGCTGCTGGGCAAGACCAACACGCCCGAGTTCGGCCTTATCACCGTGACCGACAACGATCTGGGCGGCCCCGCCGGCACGCCATGGAGCCCGGAGCGGATCGCCGGCGGCAGCAGCGGCGGCGCGGCCGCGGCCGTGGCGGCCGGGCTGGGTCCGTTGGCGCACGGCAGCGACGGCGGCGGCTCGATCCGCGTGCCGGCCGCCTACTGCGGCGTCGTCGGGATCAAGCCCACGCAGGGGCGCATCCCCAAGGCGGTCCCGCGCGACCCCGGCATGCCCCAGCTCTCCAGCGAGGGCCCGCTGGCCCGCACCGTGCGCGACGCGGCGCTCATGCTCCAGGTCATGGCCGGCCCGGACCCGCGCGACCCTACCTCCTTCCAAGGGCCGCAGCCGGATTATCTGGCCGCTTGCGAGCGCACCGGCCTCGGCGATCTGCGCATCGCCTGGAGCCTCGACCTCGGCTTCGCCACGGTGGCGTACCCCGTGCGCGCCAACGCCGAGCGCGCGGTGGCGCGGCTGCGGGAAGCGGGCGCCGTGGTCGAGGAGGCGACGCCAGAGATCCTCTATCCATTCGACATCTTCGCGCCCATCGCCTTGGCCGGTGCCGCCGCCAATCATGGCGCGCTCTACGACGCCGATCCCGAGATGCTGACGAAGTACGTGCGGCGCACCGTCGAGCACGGCCGCGCGGTCGACGGCGCCGCGGTCGTGCGGGCCTACGCCGAGCTGGAGCGCTTCCGCGCGCTCATGCGCCGCTTCTTCGCCGACTACGACTTGCTGCTCACTCCCACCGTGGCCGTGCCGGCTTACCCGCACGGACAGCGGCTGCGGGAGATCGAAGGCAAGCCCGCGATCCCCTTCTGGGGCGCGACGCCCTTCACCGCGCCCTTCAACATGACCCACCAGCCCGGCATCTCCGTCCCTACCGGCTTCGACCCGCAGGGCCTCCCTACCGCGCTCCAGATCGTCGCGCGCTTGGGCGAGGACGACACGGCGCTGCGCGCGGCGGCCGCCATCGAGGAGACGATGCCGTGGGCGGATGCCGTCCCGCCCCTCGCGAGCGATACCGCAGGGGAAGCTTCGGCTTGAGCCGTGCCGCTTAACCCGTGGAGGCAGCCGTAGCGGTCTATGGCGCCGTCGCGCGCCCGATACGATAGGGTCGATGCCTGCCAGCAACGATCGCTCCTGCGCATGAGTCGGCGCATGAACTCGCACATCTTCCGCGCCTACGACATCCGCGGCTTGGCCGAAGACGAGCTGACGCCGGCGGTGGCGGAGCGCATCGGCGCCGCCTTCGCGACCGACGTCCGGCGCCGCGGCGGCAAAGCCTTGGCCGTGGGCCGCGACAGCCGGCCCTCTTCGCCCGCGCTCTACGCGGCGATCATCGCCGGCGTCCGCGCCGCGGGGATCGACGTGACCGCGCTGGGACTGACCCCCAGCCCCGTCGCGGGATTCGCCACTGCGGCCTGGGCCCTGGACGGCGCCATCAACGTCACCGCCAGCCACAATCCGGTTCGCTTCAACGGCCTCAAGCTCGTGCGGGCCGGCGCCGCGGCGCTGCTGCCCGAGGAGATCCAGGAGCTGCGCGCGCTGGTGGAATCGGGCGACTTCGAGCGCGGCCGGGGCGCGCTGGCCGAGCGTGATCCCAAGCCCGAGTACGTCGCCATGCTGGCGCGGCGTTTCCCCGTGGCGCGTCCGCTGCGGGTCGTGGCCGACCCCGGCAACGGCGTTGCCACCCTCACCGGGCCCGCCGCCCTGCGCGGCGCCGGCTGCGAGGTCGTGGGCCTCTATACCGAGCTGCTGGAAGGCTTTCCCAACCATCTGCCCGATCCTCAAGCGGCGGAGACCATGGCCGACCTCGGCCGCGCCGTGCTTGAACACAAGGCCGGCTGCGGCTTCGCTTGGGACGGCGACGGCGACCGCGTGGGCCTGGTCGATGAAACCGGCCGCCGCCACGAGGCCGACTGGATCGTGGCGCTGCTGGCCCGCGACCTGCTGCGCCGTCACCCCGGCGCGCGAGTCCTGCTGGACGGCAAGTGCTCGCTCGGCGCCATCCGCGCCATCCGCGCCCGGGGCGGCGAGCCCATCCTCACCCGCACGGGCTACACCCTGCTGCGGCGCCGCATGGCCGCCGAGGGCATCCTCTTTGGCGGCGAGGCCAGCGGCCACCTCATCTTCGGCGAGGGCTACTACGGCATCGACGACGGCGTCTACGCGGCCTGCGCCGTTGCCTGCCTCGCGGCGACAGAGGACCGGCCGCTCTCCGCGCATTTCCAAGAGATGAAGGCCGGCATGCCGCCGCTCTTCACCTCGCGCGAGATCATGATGCCCTGCGGCGACGCGGCCAAGTTCCGCGTGGCGGCGTCGGTGAACGCGCGGCTGCGCGCGGCTTGCGACGGCCTGGAGGCGGAGGGTTTACGCCTCGACTTCGGCGATGGCTGGGCGCTGGTGCGCGCCTCCAACACCAATCCCGTGCTCTCCGTGCGTTTCGAGGCCGAGAGCCGCGACCGGTACGACGCCATTCGCACCCTGATCTGGGAGGCGGTCGGCGAGCATGCCGAGGTGACCATCCCGGACGGCGTTGGGGAGCCCGCCTGATCATGCCCGCTGATCGGACCGGTGAGACGGCCCGCCGGCCACGCCTCAACCCCCATATCTTCCGCGCCTACGACATCCGCGGCGTTGTCGGCGAGGACCTCGACTCCGAGGTGGCGGCGCTGATCGGCCGTGCCTACGGCACGCACCTGCGCCGCGCCTACGGCGGCGAGACGATGGTGCTGGGCCGCGACAACCGCCCCTCCTCGCCGTCGCTGCGGGACGGCTTCGTGCGCGGCGCGCGGGCGGCGGGTGTCTCCGTCGTCGATATCGGTCTCGCGCCCTCGCCGCTGCTCTACTTCGCCGCCGCCGCCTGGGGCATCGACGGCGGCGCCAGCGTCACGGGCAGCCACAATCCCCCGCACATGAACGGCCTCAAGCTGCTCGAGCGCCGGGGCATCCCCATCGCGCCCGAGGAGATCCAGGCGGTGCGTGCACTCGCGGAGGCGCGCGACTTCGAGAGCGGCGCGGGTGGCCTGGAAGAGCGCGACCCCAAACCCGCCTACTGGGACTTCCTCGGCCGCCGCTTCTCCCTCGCGCGCTGCCTCAAGGTCGTCACCGACGCCGGCAACGGCGTCGCCGCCTGTACCGGCCCGGAGGCGCTGCGCCGCATCGGCTGCGACGTGGCCGAGACCTACTCGGAGCTGGACGGCACCTATCCGCATCACCTGCCCGATCCCCAGGAGCCCGCGGCCATGGAGGCCCTGCGCGCCGCCGTGATCGAGCACGGCGGCGACTGCGGCATCGCCTGGGACGGCGACGGCGACCGGCTGGGCGTGGTGGACGAGCGCGGCCGGCGCCACGAGCCCGACGAGATCCTGGCCCTCCTCGCCCGCGACTTTCTCGGCCGTCACCCCGGCGCTCGCGTCCTCATCGACGTGAAGTGCTCGGCCACGGTCGTGCGCGCGATCGAGGACGCGGGTGGCCTGCCCGTCTTCGCACCCAGCGGTCACTCCCTCGGCAAGCGCAAGATGCGCGAGGAGGGCATCCGCTTCGGCGGCGAGAGCAGCGGCCACTTCTACTTCGGTGAGGATTACCACGGTCTGGACTACGGCATCGACGACGCTGTCTTCGGCGCCTGCGCCGTCGCCGAGCTGCTGGCCCGCGGCCCCGCGCCGCTCTCCGCCCGCTTCGAGGAGATGCGCGCCGGCCTGCCGCGCCTGATCACGTCACCCGAGCTCAAGCTGCCCTGCCCCGACGCCGACAAGTTCGGCGTTGCCGCCGCCGTGGCCAAGCGCTTCCGCGGCCGCTATCCCGTGCTCGCCATTGACGGGGCGCGCATCGAGTTCCCGGGCGGCTGGGCGCTGGTGCGCGCCTCCAACACGACGCCGGTGCTGTCGGTGCGCCTCGAAGCGGAGAGCGCCGAGCGCTACGATGCGATTCGAGCGATGATCTGGGAGGCGCTGGCCGAGCACCCTGCGGTGACCATCCCCGAGGGCGCCGGCCAGCTCGGCGACGCCGCCGAGGCGTGAGCCGCCTCCACGCCTGACGCATCGAGCTTGTACCGAGCGGAGACCCTCATGCCAGACGCTTCGACCGCAACCGCCCCCACGCCCCTGCCTGAGATCAAGAAAGTCGCCATCATCGGCGCCGGCACCATGGGCGCCGGCATCGCCCAGGTCGCCGTGCAGCACGGCTACGCGACCGTCTTGCGCGACATCGACCAGGCGCTGATCGACCGCGGGATCGCCACCGTGGAGAAGGGGCTGGGCCGGCTCGTGGACAAAGGGCGGCTCGGCCCCGCCGAGCGCGACGCCGCCCTGGCGCGCCTCGGCGGCGGACTGGATCTGGACGCCTTGGCCGACGCCGACCTCGTGCTGGAGGCCGCCAGCGAGCGCCTCGACATCAAGCGCGCCATCTTCGCCGAGCTGGACGAGGCCTGCTCCCAGGCGCGCGTGCTCGCCAGCAACTCCTCCTCGCTCTCCAACCAGAACCTGGCCGGGGTCACGAAGCGGCCCGGGCGGGTGATCGGCCTGCACTTCTTCAACCCCGCGCCCGTGCTGCCGCTGGTCGAGGTGATCGTGCCCTACACGGCCGACGAGGAGGTCGTGGAGCTGGGCGAGCGCTGGGTGCGCAGCCTGGGCAAGCAGCCCGTGCGGGCCAAGGACACCCCCGGCTTCATCGCCAACCGCCTGCTGGTCCCCTTCATCCTGGACGCCTTCCGCCTGCTGGAGAGCGGCGTGGCCAGCGCCGAGGACATCGACACCGCCTGCCACGTCGGTTTCAATCACGCCATGGGGCCGCTGGCGACGGCGGACCTGATCGGCCTCGACGTGATGCTCGATATCGCCGAGGCGATGCAGGCGGAGCTGCACGAGCCGTCCCTGGCCGCGCCCACCATGCTGCGCCGCTACGTGGAGGCCGGCTGGCTGGGCCGCAAGAGCGGCCGCGGCGTCTACCGCTACGACTAAGGGGTGTGCGAGTCGGTTGCTCTCGCCTCGGGCGCAGCCCGCGCTCTGCGGATGCTCGCGGAAATAACCCGCTTCATGCGACGTAAGGGCACTTGGGATCTGGCTGGGCTGTGGAAAACGATTGCTGCGGTAGCAGGGCTGTGGAGAAGTGCCGGGAGGGCCGGGGAAATCGTGGAAAATTCTGCTGAATACGGCGCGATAGGGCGAAGATGGTGACTGCTCGACGAGGAAACGCGCGCGTCTCTACAGGCCGGAATAGATGGCATTGAATTTATTGACGTAAAGATTAACGGACGGGCAGTTCGTCCTGGCGAACCTCAGCACGCCGGCGGCCGCGCTCTTCAGGCAGGGCGTGACGATCGCCTGGACGTTCTTGCCGGTGAATTGCGCTGGGTCGCCTACAACCCCGTCGTGGGGTTGGTGGACTTCTCCATCGCCCTCGCGACCTGCTCTCGGTCGTCTCCCCCCGCGATCAGACGCTCGGCGGATAGCGTGCCGATCTAGCATGGCCGGACCGGACATGCCCGTGGCGGGCGGCCCGGAGAGGAGCGCTCATGCGGCTGCCGATCGCGCGCTGGGCGCTGGTCCTAGCTGGGGCGGCCCTGCTGGTCGCGGCCGCGCTGGACGGACCCGCCCGCCCGCTGCTCGCGCAAGAGTCCGGCGAACCGCTGGAGGAGGTGGCAACGGATCGGGCTGCCCTGATGGCGCTCTACGCCGCCACGGACGGCCCCAACTGGACGAACGACCACCACTGGGGCAGCGGCGAGCCGCTTGGGCTCTGGGACGGCGTCACCGCCGATGCCCAGGGCCGCGTCATCCGTCTGATACTTTCTGGCAATAACTTGGTCGGTACCCTGCCGCCCGAGCTGGGCAACCTCGCGAACTTGCAGCTCCTCTGGCTTGGTCAGAACCAATTGAGCGGGCCGCTGCCATCCGAGTGGGGCCGTCTCATCAACCTCGAGCACTTGGCCTTGGCGAGGAATCGGTTGATCGGGCCGCTGCCCGGTGCGCTCGGCGACCTTGTCAACTTGGAGCACCTGGACCTCGGCTACAACCAGTTGAGCGGGCCGCTGCCGCCCGAGTGGGGCCAACTCGCCAGCTTGGAGTACCTGGACCTCAGCTACAACCAGTTGAGCGGGCCGCTGCCGCCCCAATGGGGCCAGCTCACCGCCCTGCGAAACCTTCAGCTTCACGTCAATCACTTGAATGGCCCGCTGCCGCCCGAGTGGGACCAGCTGACCAACTTGGGTCTCCTTTACGCTGGCGGGAACCGCTTGACCGGTCCGCTTCCCGCCGAGTGGAGCAAGCTCCCGCGCCTGACCTCTCTCGGGCTGAGCGGGAACCGCTTGACCGGTCCGCTGCCAACCGAATGGAGCAAGCTCGCCGGCCTCACCAGCCTGGGCTTGGGGGGCAATCAGCTCAGCGGGCCGATCCCGCCGGGGTGGGGCATTCTCTCCAATCTCTACCACCTCAGTCTCGCTCCGAATCCCGGCTTGAGCGGATGCATCCCGTACGGCTGGCGCTATCTGGTGGCCGGTCCCGATCCCTGGCGGGTCCCCCGCACGCATGACCTCCACCGCTTGGCGCTGCCCTTCTGCCTGCTGCGCGATCTGCGACTGCGCGGTACGACCCTCGATCCGCCTTTCGCCGGCGGCACAGCCCCCCACGCTGCCCCCAGGGCCTACACCGCCGGCGTGGCCGCCAGCATCACCGAGACGGCCGTGACGGCGACGCTCCACGATCCCGCCGACCGTCCGATCATCCGCAGAGGAGGACGAACCTACGCCAGCGGCGAGCCACTGCTACTCGACCTGGGACCGAACCGCATCACGATCATGGTCACTCCTGCGGATACCACCTTCCCCATCGCGGAGGTCGTCGTCGTCACGGTGACGCGCGGGCCGGCCGAGACGCCCGAAGCGCCGGACCCCGCCGACGTGGCAGCGGACCGGGCCGCGCTGCTGGCGCTCTATGACCAGACGGACGGGCCGAATTGGACGGCCGACAGCAACTGGGGCAGCGATGCGCCGCTCCGTGATTGGCACGGCGTCACGATCGGCGTCGACGGCCGTGTCGGCGGCCTGGCGCTTGCGGGCAACAACCTAACGGGAACTCTGCCGTCCGCGCTGGGGGACCTCGGCAGCCTGACGGAGCTGGATCTGGGCGATAACCGATTGCAGGGGGCGATTCCAGAGGCGCTGGGCAACCTCACCGACTTGGAGTCCCTGTCGCTGGACGGCAACGAGTTGAGCGGGCCGATCCCGGTCCTCCTGCACCGCCTCCGTAACCTGCGGGAGCTGGATCTGAGCGGCAATCGCTTCAGCGGAGTGATTCCGGCCTGGGTGGACATGCTCGTCAACCTGACCGACATCAATCTCGCGGAGAACCGGTTGAGGGGGCTGCTGCCGACCGCGCTGGGCCGCCTCGCCGACTTGGAAACCTTGGACCTCGGCGGCAACCTGTTCTGGGGGCTGCTGCCGGCCGCGTGGAACGCACTCGCCAACCTGGAGTCCCTCTCCCTTGCCGGTAACCGTTTACGCGGGCCGCTGCCGGCCGCCTGGGGGGAGCTCGTCAACCTGGGGGCGCTGGACCTGAGCGGCAACCGCCTGGAGGGGCCCCTGCCGGCCGCGTGGGCTGAACTCACCAATCTGGAGGCCCTCTCGCTTGCCGGCAACGGCTTCCGCGGGCCGCTGCCGGCCGCCTGGGGGGAGCTCGTCAACCTGGAGGCGCTGGATCTGAGCGGCAACCAGTTGGAAGGACCCCTGCCACCCTGGCTGGGCGCTCTCGCCGATCTGGAGGTCTTGGACCTCAGCAACAACCGCTTGTACGGGCCGATCCCGGCTTCGTTGGGCAACCTCACCGGCTTGTGGTCTCTCTCCCTCGCCGAAAACCGCCTGGGTGGGCCCGTCCCGGCCGCGCTGGGCGATCTCAGCGGTCTCCGGTTCATCCGCCTCGCGGGCAACGCCCTGCAGGGGTGTCTGCCCTACGGTCTCCACGATCTGCTGGCTGCGCCGGAGCACGCGGGCCTCCCGGCCCACGACTTCTCCGCCCTGCGCCTGCCCTTCTGCCTGCTGCGCGATCTGCGGCTGGCGGACGCCACGCTGGAGTCGCCCTTCGCCGCCGACAGGGGCACCTACATCGCCGCCGTGAATCGCAGTGTGACGGAGGCGGCCCTGATGGTGACCCTGCAGAACGCCAACGACGCCGTCACCATTCACAAGGGAGGGGAGAGCTACAGCAACGGTGCGCCGCTGCCGCTCGACCTGGGGCCGAATCGCATCACCATCACCGTCATCCCCGTGGACGGCACACCGCTGCAGAACGTCACCGTGACGCTGATCCGCTTGGCCACCGATCCGATCAGCCTGGACCTGCGGGCGGGCGGCGATCTCGTCGTCGTGCCGGCCGGGGCGGCCACGACAGCGGCCGATCTGTTCGGGGAGACGGACGTGGCCAGCGTCTGGAAATACACCCGCGCCACCCGGGCCTGGGACCGCTCCTACCTGCCCGCCCTCGAGACGGGGGACTTCCCCATCGTCGGCGGCGACGTGCTCTGGGTCGTCTCCCCGGTGGAGCAGACGCTGCCGGTGGCGGGGAGGCCGCCTCCGGCGTCGCCCGTCGCCGGCCCCATCACCTTGGATCTGCAGGCGGGCGGCGACCTGGTGGTCGTGCCGGCGGGGACGCCCACGACCGCGGCTGCGCTCTTCGACGGTACGGACGTGGCAGTCGTCTGGCAGTACAACCGGGCCACCCGCGCTTGGGACCGCGCCTATCTGCCCGCTCTCGGGACGGGGGACTTCCCCATCGCCCCTGGCGACGTGCTCTGGGTGGTGGCGCCGCGCGCCCTCACCGTCACCGCAGGAGCGCCCGCCGCCGCGGTGACGGGACGCGTCTACTTCGGCGGCGGGGAGGTGACCCTGCCGGAGGGCGCCGTCGTGACCGTGCGGCTGCTGGACACTTCCCTCGCCGATGCCCCGTCGACGACCCTCGGCGAGCAGATCATCCGGGACGCGGGGAGGCTGCCGCTGGCGTTCCGCGTCGGCTACGACCCAGCCGCCATCATGGAGGGCTACGAGTACTCCCTGCAGGCCACCGTCCGCCATGACGGCCGCCTGCTCTACATCAACGACACGGTGCACCCGGTGCTGACGCGCGGCGCTCCTCGGAACCGCGACATCGAAGTCATCCGCGTGCAGTAGCGGGCATGCCGCCGACCGTCGGCCAGCCTCTTCGGCGAACATGGCAGTGACGGTCGTGTGGAGGTACGGCCGGGCCACGCAGGCCCCGGCGATCACCGACCAAGGTACGCACGAGAACACAAGCGAGCGCCCGTTGGCCTAGCATGGCCGGGCCTGCGGGCCGGACGTGGCGAGTGGAGGAGCATGCGATGTCACGCGGACTCGGCGACGGAGCTTCCCAGAGAGATTTCCAGCGAGGCGGGGCCTGGGAGCGGCTGCGGCCCCGGCGCGCCGTCGCCCGCTGGGCTGCGGCCCTGGCCGGCATGGCGCTGCTGATCGCCGCCGCCTTGGCCGGACCCGCGGCGCTGTTCGCGCAGGAGGACGGCGGCGAGACGGAGGCGGCGGGCAGCGTCACCGTGATCCTGCACCCCGTCGGCGACTTTTACGTGCTGCCGGCCAGCGCGGCGCCCACGACGGCGTCCGCCCTCTTCGGGGACGTGGAGCTGTCGAGCCTCTGGAAGCATAGGACCGGCCGGGACTGGATCGCGTACGATCCCGCCACCGGCGCGGAGGACTTCTCCATCGCGGGCGGGGACCTGCTCTGGATCGTGGTCCCCCGCCTCCAGGAGATCATCGTGCCGCTGACGGAGAGCCCCGTCCCGCCCATCCACAGCATTACCCTGACCCTGCGCGCGGGCGGCGGCTTCTACCGTGTGCCGGAGGGATCGCCCACGACGGCGGCCCTCCTCTTCGGAGGCACGGACGTGACGGTCGTCTGGGGCTACAACAGCGTCTCGCGGGCATGGGACCGCTCCTATGACCCGGTCCAAAACCAGGGCAATTTCGTGATCGAAGCCGACGACCTCCTCTGGATCGAGGCGCCGCGGGCCCAGACCGTCGGCGGCTAGACTCACGGTGCTCCCATGGCGATCATGGCAAGCCGGGACGGGTGCGATGCGGCACGGACGCAGCGACGCGAAGGGCCGTGGCAGGGACGGCGTCCCCTGGGCGCGGCTCTCCAGCGCGCGCCTGGTGTTGGTCCTGGCGGCTCTGGCCCTGCTGATCGGGGCCGCGCTGGCCGGCCCTGCCCGCCCCCTGCGCGCGCAGGAGGCCTCCGGCACGGCGGCGACGGACCGGGCCGCCCTGATGGCGCTCTACGAGGCCACGGGCGGCGCTCGCTGGACGGTCAATCACAACTGGGGCAGCAGCGCGCCGCTCGGCACCTGGCACGGCGTCACGGTCTCCGTCCAGGGCCGGGTCACCCATCTCTCGCTCTTTGCCAACAACCTGATCGGGGGCGTGCCGGACGAGCTGGGCAACCTCGACGCCCTGACCTATCTCTCGCTGGAGGAGAATCGCTTGCGCGGCCCCATTCCCGCCGCGCTGGGCGACCTCACCGCCTTGGAGTCCCTGGCCCTGGGCGGCAACGGCTTGAACCGGGAGATCCCGGACGCCTTGGGCCGCCTCACCCGCCTGCAACTGCTGTCGCTGGCCGATAACCTCCTGCGGGGGCCGCTGCCGGACTGGCTCGGCGATCTGACCGATCTCCAGTACCTGGCGCTGGACTCCAACGATCTCAGCGGGCCGCTGCCGGCGGCCCTGGGCGGCCTCACCGAACTGCGGGAGATCGATCTGGGCGATAACCGCTTGAGCGGGGAGATCCCGGCCACGTTCGGCAACCTCGCCGAGCTGCGGTACCTGGCGCTGGACTCCAACCAGCTCAGCGGGGGGATTCCGGCGGCCCTGGGCGGCCTCGCCAACCTGGAGGATCTGCACCTGGACGGCAACCGCCTGACCGGGCCGATCCCGGCGGCGCTGGGCGGCCTCCCCCACCTCTACACGCTGCGCCTGCAGGGCAACAGCTTGAGCGGGGGGATTCCGGCGGCGCTGGGCGGCCTCGTCAACCTGCAGCAGCTTTGGCTGGGGCGGAACCAGTTCAGCGGGCCGCTGCCGGCGGCGCTGGGCGGCCTCGCCAACCTCACGGAGCTGCGCCTGGAGAGCAACCGCCTGAGCGGGGGGATTCCGGCGGCCCTGGGCGGCCTCGCCAGCCTGGCGGCGCTCGACCTGGGCGGCAACCGCTTGGAGGGGACGATCCCGCGCGCGCTGGACGATCTCTCCAGCCTGGAGTTCATCCGCCTCACGCCCAACGCCGTGTTCACGGGCTGCATCCCCCACGGCCTGCGCGCCCTGCTGGCCGTCCCCGTGCCCGAGGGCGCCCCCGCGGCCCATGATTTCTCCTCCCTGATCCTGCCCTTCTGCCTCCTGCGCGACCTCCAGTTCAGCGACGTGACCCTCGAACCGCCCTTCACCGGCGGCACGACCCCCTTCATCGCCGTGACGAATCCGGCCGCCGCCTACAGCGCCGCCGTGCCCGGCAGCGTCACGGAGACGGTCGTGACGGCGGCCCTCTACGATCCCCGCGACGAGATCACCATCCACCTGGCCGGGACGATCTACGCCAGCGGCGACACGCTGCCGCTCAGCCCGGGGCCGAACCGCATCACCATCGAGGTCGCGCCCGCGGACGAGGCCCTCCCGATCCCGGAGTTCGTGGTCGTGACGCTGACGCGCGGGACGGACGCGCATCCGGTCCCGCCCGATCACGGCGGCGAGGCGGCCGACCGGGCCGCGCTGCTGGCGCTTTACGCCGCCACGGACGGCCCCAACTGGTCGGCCGGCGACAACTGGGGCAGCGACGCGCCGCTCGGGAGCTGGCAGGGCGTCACCACGGCGGCCGACGGCCGCGTGATCAGCCTGACTCTGGCGCACAACAACCTGACGGGGACCCTGCCGGCCGCCCTGGGCGACCTCGCCGATCTGACGGAGCTGGATCTGAGCGGCAACCGCTTGAGCGGATCGCTGCCGCCGGCGCTGGGCGGCCTCCGCAACCTGGAGGAGCTGGACCTGCACGACAACCGCTTGAGCGGATCGCTGCCGGCGGCGCTCGGCGGCCTCGTCAATCTGGAGACGCTGGACCTGGGGGGCAACCGGCTGAGCGGGGCGATTCCGGCGACCGTGGGCGCCCTCGTCGATCTGGAGACGCTGGACCTGCACGGCAACCGCCTGCGCGGGCCGCTGCCGCCGGCCCTGGTCGGCCTCACCGATCTGGAGGAGCTGGACCTGGGCGGCAACCGCCTGCGCGGGCCGCTGCCGCCCGCCCTGGGCGATCTCACCGATCTGGAGGAGCTGGACCTGGGCGGCAACCGCCTGGACGGGTCGCTGCCGGCCGCGTGGAGCGATCTCACCGATCTGGAGGAGCTGGACCTGGGCGGCAACCGCCTGGACGGGCCGCTGCCGCCCTGGCTGGGCGACCTGGCCCATCTGGAGCGGCTGGACCTGCGCGACAATCGCTTCCGGGGGCCGCTGCCGGCCGCCCTGGGCGGCCTCGCCGACCTGCGGATCATCCACCTGGCGGGCAACGCCCTCAGCGGCTGCATCCCCCACGGCCTGCGCGCCCTGCCGGCGACGGCCGGGGGCGAGCCGGCCCACGACCTGTCCGATCTGGGTTTGCCCTTCTGCCTGCTGCGCGATCTGGAGCTGACGGGCGCCACCCTGGATCCTCCCTTCAGCGCCGCGGGCGAGGCCTACAGCGCCGCCGTGGGCCGCAGCGTGACCGAGACGGTCCTGACGGCGGTCCTGCACGACGACGGCGACGCCGTCACCATCCGCACGGGCGGGCAGGACTACGCCAGCGGCGACGCCCTGCCCCTCGACCTGGGCGCCAATCCCATCACGGTCACCGTCGTTCCCGCGGACGGCACGCGCGCGCAGACCGTCACCGTCACGGTGACCCGCCTGACCGTCGATCCGATCACCCTGCACCTGCGCGAGGGCGGCGACCTCGTGCCCGTGCCGGCGGGGGCGGCCACGACGGCGGCCGCCCTCTTCGGGGGCGCGGAGGTCTCCAGCGCCTGGCGGTACAACCGGGAGACGCGGCGCTGGGATTTCCCCTACCTGCCGGCCAGCGACCGGGGCAGCTTCCCCATCGCGGCCGGCGACGTGCTCTGGGTGGTGGCGCCCCGCGCCCAGACGGTCGGCGGCTGAGGCCGCCCTGCCACGCCCCCGATCCACGCCGGATCGGGCGCGAATGTGCTATCTTTCCGCTGTACGCAGATACGCGCTTCGGTCGATGGCCCCGCTTCGCCGGACCGGCCAAGGGAGTGGGAGGCGCGTCATGGCGAAGACCAGCACCCCGTTCACGGACGCGCGCCGCGCTGCCCCGCCGAAGGTGTAGCCGATGCGCCGCGCCAAGATCGCCACGGCTCTCTTGGTCGCCCTCCTGGCCGTCCTCGCCTCGACGGCGGCCCTGGCCGCCAACACCGGCGGCGCCTCCGACGGCGACGGCGACCCCGCGATCATCGACGCCGACTGCCTCGCCTGGCGGGTCGCCTACACCAACGCGGCCGTCGGCCGCGACGGCTCGGTCGACTTCGAGCTCTACGAGGCGGCCCTGGCCTTCCGCGACAGCCTCTGCGACCAGACCTCCTACCCGATCTTCGAGAACGTGCGCGGCCCCGACTGCCTGGGCGCGGACGTGCATGTGCGCATCACCCACGACAACCCGGGCCAGGTCCGCGCGGACGGGCGCCCCGTCGCCCCGGTCTGGTCCGTCCGCATCGCGCCCTGGGACCCGGATCGCTTCGGCGGCGCGGGCGGCAGCGTCTTCAACTTCTGGCAGGGCTTCCAGGGCCGCGACGCCGAGCACTTCGCCCGCGCCCTGGCCGGGCGGGTCGCCGAGAACCTGCGATCGCAGGGCTTCACCGTCGCCCACTTCGCCTACGAGGCGGGCCTTCCCCAGGGCTGAGGCGCGCTGAGGCCCTTCCCCGCGCCCATCCCGGCGGCTCGCGCGCGATCTTCACGGACGCCGGATACGACGGCCGGGTGCGGGAGATCGCGCGGGGGATGTGCGGGAAGCGATTACGGTATCAAGAGTTGGATCGCCGAGCTCGACGGGTAGTGCGACTGGAACCGTGAGGAGATGGCGTGAGACGGGAAAATCAGCCCCGAGTCATGCTGGGACGCCGGCCGTGACGCCTTTCTGTTGACGGAAACCGCACTTCCGTTATTGTGCCCGCGCTACGATCCCGCACAAGCATGCATATATAGGTAGGTGCCGATGTCTGCGTCTCAGCTCATTGCAGAGGCCATGCAGCAGGTGGGATCACCAGAGAGTATCCGGCAGGACCTGGAAGAGTTCAGGGAAAGTGCGCTCGCCCTCTCCTCTGATCATCCCCGACTCATTGATGAGTATCGTGAGGAGTGGGTTGCCGTCCATAGGGGAGAGGTGGTCGCGCACGGGCGGACAATGGCTGCGGTACTCAAGCAGGTCGACGCTGCGGGACTGCCGCGCTCCAAGATCGTCGTGCGATTTATCACCGAGGACCCGCGTACTCTCATCCTGTGACACTGCGGGGACGGTTCGGAAACACCACGGGGAGGCCGTATGTGGAGGGCCTCCTCAGCTTCCCACGGCCGAATTTGCTTGGGGTCGTGTCGTTTCTCGTTGACACGGGAGCGGATACGTCCATCATTGGTCCTCCCGATGCAGTTCGCATCGGCGTGCAAGAGGACCAACTGACAGAGAAAGCTGAATCCTTCGGCATTGGAGGAAAGATCTCCTGCTCTATCGAGCCCGCTGTCCTCATCTTCCGGGACGACAGCGGCGCGGCCCACTTCTACGCCCGCACGGTCCAGATCATGCCGCTCAGAAGACGAGACATGGCGGCATTGCCTTCGCTGCTCGGCCGTGACGTGTTGGATCATTGGCGCGTGACCTATGATCCGCAGGTTTCACTGCTGGAGATCGATATTCACTCTGCGGATCGGACGTTAAAACCGCCGACGATCCTCTAGTCGCATATTTTCCTTCCCTCCGTAACGGGAGAGCCTGTGGCTCTCTGTGCCACGCCGTGCTGGGGGACAGGAAGGGGATGAGGCATCCTCGCCCGCCGTTCATAAAGCCCGGCCGCGCCGCCGCCCGATCATCCTCCGGCGCGTTCATTCAATCGGATCGCCGTCCCGCTGCGCGGCGTAGACGTCCAGGAGCGCGATCGCGTCCTCCAGATCGTCCCACAGCGCATGCAGATCCGCCCGGGTCTCCGCGTGCGCCGGGCCGCCGAGGGAGCCGCCCACCAACCGGCCGAGCTGCGCGTCCAGGTGCAGGAGGAACGCCTGGCGGCTGCCGGGGTCGAGCGCGCGGATCGCGCCGGCGATGGCGATCGCGAAGTGGACCTGGGCGAGCGAACTCATCGCAAACCATCCCGATACGGCAGCCGCGCAACAGTCTATGCGATGGATGCTATGCGATTGATGGCGCCCGCCGTCTCAGCAGGCTCGACATACGGGGATTACCGTTTACCCGGGCATGGCGCGACTGTGAATCGACCCTCTTGATTGGAGCTTATATGGATAAGTGCCCGCATCACTCAGGAGGCAAGAGTGGACAGCAATGGGCAGAAGTGGGACAGAAGTGGGCAGAATAGGTACAATTGTTCTGATTTGGGTGCACTGGGTGCATACGCAGTGTGGCCTGGGTATGGCAGGAGAGAGGCGCAGGGATGGCCGACCCTAAACGGCTGCCGTCAAAGGACCTACGCATCCCGACTACGCCAGAGAAGCTGGCCCAGGCCGCCGCGCGCGGCGGAGCGCCACGGCGCGAACCGAAGGAGTCCTAGCTTCCACAGGTGCGAGCGCGCTTCAGCGGCTCTTAAGTGAGCCGCTAGGAGGAAGGGAGCGGCTAAATGCCCGTAAAGGACATACAGTTAGACGCGGCATCAAAGCGCGTCTTGGAAGCGGTGAATCGTCAGACAGCACCGAGCGACCAAAAGCTTGTGGAGATGGCGAGGCGGTCCCTTGAAAATCGGGCAGCAGGGAGCCCTCGTATCTCGTTAGAGGAGCTACGGCAGCGGTGCAACGATTCAAGCCCTGGGTAGATGAGGATTTTGCCAACGACCTAGCCCTTGAGTCAGCCGACATCCGAGAGGTGGTTCAAGGCCTGATTAATGAACTCGCGAATGCAGTCGAGCCTGATGGCGAAAACTGGAGGTGGATCGATCCACCTCCAGTTTGTCTTGGGGAGATCGGAGATGCACAGGGGCGTGTTCGCGTTTGGTATCAGGTTGACGAGCGGGAGAACACCGTTCACGTGATGGGGTACTCGGTAGAGCGCTAAGCGATGAGATCGCTGTAGCGGAGCCGCCGTCCCTGCACCCTCGCGAGATTCCCGCCGACTGAGGCGCGGCCGCCGACGGGCAGGCATACGTATGCCGCCGCCCGTGCCGCGTCCAACGGCCCACTTGATTGGGGGACGATCTACGATCGTGCCGAAACGCCGATGAGGAGCAGTCCCCAGCGGAATGGCATGCGTCCACGTTGTGGGTCCACGGAGCAGCCGGTAGCGTTCGGGGCTAGCGGGCGAGTAATCTGGGTGGCGGGCGTGGCGTACCATCCGCCGTCCATGAGCGCTTCGATGCCCTGGAGGAGCGCCTCGGCGCCATGAAGCGCGAGCTCTTGGCCGCGATCAAGCGGCAGGAAAAGACGGTTCCCGATGCCTCCATTCCGCGCAACCGTGAAGCCACTCCTCAGTGCTGGCGGCGCGTTCCTCTGGGCGCTCGCGCGATTCGCCGGCGTTGCGCTCTGGACGATCGGCGTCCGGGTTGGGCGCATGGCCGCTGCGGGCGTCCGCAAGGGCGGGAAAGCTCTGGGCCGGAAGCTGCGCGGAACGCCGCCGGATCAGACGAACGACACGCCCTAGGCGGCCAAGTCCCGGTAGCGGAGCCGCTTCCCCGCCCCTATCCCGCCCAGCCGCTGCGATCAAGGGGCCGCACGGCACAAATAGTGGATAAGCCGGGGAAAGCCGTGGGCAAATGGTGGACGGCGCCCCCGAATTCCCGCGCGGCCGCGGCCGCGCGGGCGAGAAGGTGAAGCGGCGGTAAAATGGGCGGAAAATGTCGCGGAGCGCGTTGTATCCCGCCGCGGATTCCCCATAGCATGGCTCGCAAACCGGGGCGGTTCGCCGCCCGATTTTCCCTATGGCCGCGCCCGTCTCGGGCGGGGACGGCCGCAGCCGCCGGGCTGATCGCCCGGACCAGCCCGGAAGAGGAGGAGCGCAAGAAGAGAAGCACCACACCAGAGCGCATGCCCCCCGGCATGCACGAACCAAAAGGGATTGAAAACCCTCTCACAAGGAGGAACGCATTGAGTAAAGCAATCATGAAGAAAGGGATGGGCCTGCGGCTCGTCGCGCTGGCGGCGGTCGTCGCGGCCGTCGCCCTCGCCGGCGCCGTCTTCACGCAGGGCGCCGACGCGGCGGGCCCCGGGGACACCGTGAACGTGCCCGCGGCCGCCGACGGGAGCGTCGACGGGGCCACGGTCACCGAGTTCAACTCCGGTGCGAACGACGGGATCGCCCACTTCGAGATCGACGAGTCGAGCACGGCCAGCGGCAGCTTCGCCTACAACGGCGGGCAGTCGATCAGCTGTCAGGACGGCGCCAAGTGTGACGCCGACGACACGGACAACGAGGTCGCGGTGAAGGTCAACGTCGACGATGACTCGCCCAACGGCTTCATCATCGTCAACGTCACCGACCTGAACGCCGCCACCGGCGGCGAGTCGCGCGAGCTGATCAGCGTCAACACGGACGATCGGGTAGTGGCGATCGACGCCACGACCCCGACGCCGAACCCGGCGATCTCCGCCACCGGCGCCGACACCGTGACCATCACCGCCAAGCTGACCAACCCCTCGGAGGGCGGCGTCAACGGCAAGCCCGTGGTCATCTTCACGACCCTGGGCCTCCTTGACGACTGTGGCGGCAACGCGGACGACGCGGGCGCGGACGGCGTCCAGGCCTGCTCGGAGACCAGCCACACGAACGATGTCGACAGCAATGCCGACACCGATAACGACGGCTACGTGCAGGTCGAGCTGGAAGCCACCTCCCGCGCGGGCGTGGCCACGGTCACCTTCACTGCGGGCGACCTGAGCGACTCCGTGACCGTGGTCTTCTACGGTGCCGCCGACGCCATCGCCGCGGAGGCGATGCAGTCCTCGATCTCCAACGTCAACGACGAGACCTTCATCGTCGTGACGGTCACCGACAGCGGCGGCAACCCGGTCGATGACCACACGATCGCGGCGCGCTCGCAAGGCGCGGACGGCGGCGACGCGGACGGCGACGGCGTCGTCGGACCGGGCGCCAAGGCCGTGGAAGTCATGGCGGACTACAACAAGGACTTCGTCCACCCGACGGACTCCAAGAAGAACATCCCCGCCTGTGGTGACGAGCTCGACGACTCCGCAACCACGGACGTGGACGAAGGTGCCCGCTTCGACGGCGGCACCGGCGCCGCCGGGAAGTGCGTCATTCATGTGTCGTCGACCTTCACGGACGACGACAACCCGGCCAACGACACCAGCCGCGGTACGAACACCGTGCACATCGCGGGTCCTGGCGCCACTGCCACCGACACGTCCAAGGACGCAGCGGTGGCGATCCAGGTCGGCGGCGCGCCGGCCGCGATCTCCAGCGACGCTCCGGCGAACGTGGATCCGCTGAGCGCGACTGAGGTCACGGTGAGCGTGGTCGACGACGAAGGCGTCCCCGTGGGCGAAGTCGTCACCTCGGTCAACCAGATCGAGGGTTCCGGCCGGGTCATCGCCGGTGACGGTGCCGGCATGACCAGCGACGGCGCGGTGAAGTTCACCTACCTGGCGCCGCAGACGCCGGGCACGGCCGTCTTCCGCGTGACCGCGGGCGAGGGCGCAGGCCAGATCGCGTCCAGCATCGTGGTCACCATCGGCGAGATGGCTGCTGAGGAGCCGCCGGCTCCGACCGAGAGCGCCGTCTCACTGGACCTCAGTGCGGGCGGGAACTACTACTCCGTCCCGGCCAACAGCGTGCCCACGACCGCGAGTGCCCTCTTCGACGGCACGAGCGTCTCGGTTGCCTGGAAGTGGGAGAACGGCTCCTGGACGAGCTACATCCCGGCGATCGGCAGCACCGACTTCCTCGTCACCTCTGGCGACATCCTCTGGATCGTCGCCGGCAGCGCCGAGACCGTCGGCGGCTAGGAACGAGCATTCACGGAGGGGCCGTCCCCGCGGCGGCCCCCTCCGTGGGCTTCGTGAGGAAAGCCAACCAATAGAGCGATAGGAAAGGAAAGCCATACTCATGGCGAGTATTCGTAAGGGGTGGCGCATGGCGGTGGTCGCGAGCGCGGCCGCCCTCGCCCTGGCGCTTGTCACGAGCGCCTTCGCGCAGGCGCCGCCCGCTCCCGACCATGCGTTCTACGGCAGCGCCGCCGACGGCTCCGGTGCCACCATCGACGGGGAACCCGCTCCAGACGGGACCGTCGTGACGGCCACGAACCAGGACGGCCAAGCCGTGGGATCGGACACCGTCAGTGGCGGCATCTGGATGATCAACGTCGGCAGTGACAACGCCAGCGTCACCTTTGCCGTCAACGGCATCGCCGCCGAAGGATCGCACGGCGTGACAAGCGGCAGCGTCAGCGAGGTCACCCTGGCGGTGACCACGGCCGCGGACGAGCCGGACGAGCCGGTCGAGCCGGTCGAACCACCGGTCGAGCCGGTCCAGCCGGAGACGCCGACCGGGCTGCCCAACACGGGCAGCGGCGGCCTGGCGGACACCAGCGGCGGCTTCCCGCTGCTGCCGGTGGCCCTGGTCATCTCGGCCCTGGTCGCGCTGGGCGGCGTGGCGGTCACCCGCCGCGCTGGCATCGGCGCGCGCTAGACGCGTGAGAAGAACGCCGGACGGTCCCCCACGGGGGATCGCCCGACAACGGGATTGAAGGGCGGAGCGGCCTGGCCCAGGCGAGGCCGCTCCGCCTTTTCTCCCCAGCCCTTGGGGGCCGCGCCGGCGGCCCTGGGGGAAACGCTCCCTGGAGGGGGCTCCCGCCGGTGATCTGGGGTCGCGCGGTGCGCTCGTCCACGGAAGGATGAAGCGCCGGCCGCGGCTTCAGCGCCCCGACGGGAGATCACTCCAACCCCGGACGGCAGGGGGATAGGAAGCCGGGAGCCATGCAGATGCGCCCAGCACCGGACCCCAGCACGCGTTTCCGCGGCGCGCCCCTGGGCGGGCGCGCGCGGCGCCCCCGCCTCTTTCTGCTCCTGTTGCTGACGGCGCTGGCGGCCGGGCTGCTCCTGGCGCTGCTGCCCGCCGCCACGCAGGCGGCGCCGGCCTCGGTGCGCTCCCTCAGCGCCTCCCCGACCAAGGTCGCGGCGGCCGGCGGCCAAACCACCATCCACGTGACCGTCGCCTGGAACGCGGCCACGGAGAGCGGCCTGCGGGTGGCGCTGGCGAGCACCCTGGGCGCCTTCGGCAGCGCCGGCGGCCCCAGCCGCGTCAGCGTGGCGCTGAGCGACCAGGGGGACGGCACGGCCCTCGCCACGGCCACGCTGGTGGGCGACGGGCGGCTGGGCAACGCCGCCGTCACGGCCCGCGTGGGCGCCAGCGTGCGCTCGGCCACGGTCACCTTCGTGGGCGCGCCGGCCACGGTCGTCTTCGAGACGCCCAGCGCCGACGCCGTCCTGGACGCGGCCACGCCGTCGCGCCTGATCGTGCAGGTGCGCGACAGCGTCGGCGTCGAGGTGTCCGGCGCCTCCGTCACCTTCACCACCGACGCCGGCCAGCTCCTGGCCAGCTCCACGCCGCCCGCCGCCGACGCGGCCGCCTCCGCGGTCTACACGATTCGCAGCGACAGCCGGGGCAAGGCCTCGGCCTTCCTCCACGGCGATCCCGGCCCCGTGCGCGTGCGCGCCGCCGCCGGCGCCGCCACGGCCAGCCTTTCGCTGACGCTGCACGGCCCCCCGGCCCAGCTGGAGCTGACGGCGCTGACGCGGCGGGTCAACCTGGGCGATACGCCCTTCGCCGCGCCGGCGGGCACGCTGGTGGCCTCGCTCTTCGACGAGGGCGGGCGGCCCGTGCCGCGCGTCAGCGTGCGCTTCAGCAGCGACGTCGATGGCGTCACCGTCGTGCAGAGCGGCGAGGGCGAGTCCGGCGTCACGGGCGCCAGCGGGCGCGCCGCGGCCCACGTCTCGGCGGCGGACGCGGCGGCAGCCGGCGCCGTGACGATCGCGGCCTGGGCGGACGAGCTCTCGGCCAGCACCACGATCCAGATCGTGGGGCCGGCCACCGATCTGCGGCTGGCGATCACGGCCGATGACGAGGCCGGGGCCTACCGCGTGGTGGCGCTGGTCAGCGACGCCGGCGGCCGGGCCGTGCCCAGCGGCTACCGGGTGCGCTTCAGCGCCGTCGGCGCGACGCCCGATGCCGAGGCCACATTCGATCCGGTCACGGCCGAGACGGTGAACGGCCTCGCCTTCACGCGCTTCACCCTGGAGGGCGACTCCCTCGACGGGGTGCGGGTGCGGGCCCAGGTCTCCGATATCGAGATGGACGTGCGCGACAGCGCTCCCCTGCCCGCGACGGACGCGGCCAGCATCGCGCTGGCGGCCGGGCTGAACCTGATCACCTGGCCGGGCCCGTCGCTGACGGCGTCGGCGGCGGTGGCGGCGATCGCGGAGCAGGTGACGGCGCTGTGGCGCTACGACGAAGCCGACGGCTGGCAGGGCTACTTCCCCGGCACCGATCTGGGAACCGACTTCGAGCTCGCCGCGGGCGACTCGCTGGCGGTCACCGCCAGCGCCGACGTCGTCTGGACGGTCCCCGAGGAGGAGGAGGACGAAGAGGACGAGGACGGAGAGGGCGGGGACGCGGGCTAGGAGCGGGGCGGGTGGAGCCGTAGCTGTCCAGCCCCCGCGCCGCGACTGTCTTGGACATGGAGCCCTATCGGGTCTATATCGACGAGTCGGGCGACCATAGCTATAAGGCGACCACGCACCCGAGCAAGCGGTTCCTGGGGTTGATGGGGTTCGTTGTCGAGTCCCGCTACTACATCGATACCGTCTCCGCTCGTCTTGAAGCGCTGAAGCGAGCACACTTTCGCTTCGAACCCGATGACCCGGTCATCCTGACGCGTAAGCGGATCATCGATAAGAAAGGGCCGTTCGGCGTGCTGGCCAACCCGGTAGCGAACGCCGCCTGGGAGGACGCCGTCATCGAGTTTTTCGCCGCGGGCGACAGATCCAAGATCGGGTACTTCACCGTCGTAATGGATAAGGAGCGCCATAAGCAGCGCTACCCGGCTGCCCGCTGGGACCCGTATGGTTACGCGGCGGCGGTGCTGCTGAACCGGATCAGAGGGCTGTTGTATTTCCGCAGGGGCAAAGCCACCGCTTCGGTGATTGCCGAGGCGCGTGGAAAAAGCGAGGACGCACAATTGCAGGCCGCGTACGTTGAGATGCGTACCGACGGATCCGGCGACCGCCCTGCGGCGGAATACCGCGCGACTTACCCCGAGGCTGAGATTCGGTTCCGGAGGAAGGCCGAGAACATTCCCGGCTTGCAGATCGCCGACCTCTTGGCTGCAGCCCAAAAGGAAAAGGTAATCGTCGACAACCAGCTGCCACTCGCGAGACCGAGTAGCATGTTTACACAGCGCCTGAACGAAGCCGTGCGTCCGTTCGTGAACCGATACGGGCAGTACCTGTTGGAGTAGTGGTGAGATGATGCGGCAGGGATAATACAGGAGAGATAAATGCAGAGAGCGGGCCGAAACCCGCTCCTCGCACGCTGGCCCTTACGGGCCATCCTTAATGCATATTAGAACATGTGTGCCTGTGAAAATCAATATGCGCTAGGCAAGGCCGCGGAACGTTTCCCATCACCGAGCGGTCGGCCTCGACGGATCGGATGGCATGACGAAGGCGTGACGGTAAGGCGGACACGAGAAAGAAGAGCGCCATGACGGTGGGCAGGCTCTATCCGACGGAGGCCCTGCAAGAGCGGTGGGAGCGAGAAGGGAACGACCGAGATTTCGTTTTCTTCGACATGCACTCCGGTGACTACGAGATCAACGCGGACTACACGACCGCGAAGGCCAACCTGCTGGCGCGCCGTCCCAATGCCGCCATCTACATCCAGGATATCGGCGGCCACAAGGTAATCAGGAACGTTTCGTTCCGACCTGTTCGGTGATCTCCGGGAAGGTCATTCGAGGTCCCTACGGATTCGATCCGCATATCGCCGTTCAGACGCCGCGCGCCCCTAGTGTTGCGCCGCCGGCTTGCGCAGGTCGCAGACGTGATCGGCTAGCTCGGTCCTGGTGCGGCAGAACCTGCAGACCGCCACCCAGCCGCAGCGGCTCTCCCGCAGGTGCATCCAGATCCAGAAGGCGGGCGTCCGGGAGGAGCTCTCTCCCTTGGCGAAGTGGCAGATCCCGCAGAGGGAGGCACCCGTGAGGGCGGGCCCGTAGCTCTCGGGCTGCTGGATGACGGGCGTCTCGATCGGCTGCTCCGTTGGCGGGTCCAAGGCCGTCATCGCTTGCCTCCGCGCTCGTCCTCTCCCCCACGCCGGGACGTGCACTCTAGCGCTTGGAGGCCTCCCTTGCCGCCGGCCCGGCCCCTCCCGTTCCGTTCCCTGCCGACCGCCATTGTTATGTTGCCGTTCTGCTAGCATTGGCGGGCGGTCCGCATGGCGAATCGGAGGGGACGGATGGATCAGCGGGGCGAGGTCGGCGCGACGGTTCTCTTCACCGTGACCGTCACCTGCGTCTCCGCCGGCGACGGCTGGTTCTGCATGGGCAGGGAGACCGGCGTCGTGTCGCGGGGCGCCACGGAGGACGAGGCCGTGGACCGCAACGCCGCCATGCATCAGGCTCTGGTACGGCGGCTCAAGCGGGACGGCGCCATCGCCCTGCTCGGCTTCATGAGCGAGCGCGGCATCGACTTCACGCTCGACGAGGAGCCGGACGCCCAGTCCGTGTTCACGCTCTCGCGCAAGGGCACGCGGCGCGTGATCGAAGCGGCCGCCTAGGCGGGAGATCGCGTGGCGCAACAGGGGCAGATCGTCGCGGCGCTGGCGGCACTGGGCTGGACCGAGTGCGGTGAAGACGGCGCCGTCCTCGTCTTCCACAACCCCGGGCTGCCGGAGCATCCCGTCGTGTGGGACCCGGACACGGGCGCCGACGCCCTCGCCCCGCAGCTCCAGCGCGCGGGGGTCTCCGGCCACGAGCTGGGGCGCGCCCTGCGGGAGGCTCCGCCCGCCGCCCCGGACGGCGGCTAGGGACGCCGGGGAGCCCGCGCCCGCCCGCGCTCCCTGCATCAGGGGCGCGAAACCGCCGCCGCCACGAGCCTTTCAGCGGGCGCGGCCCGCATCCTCACCCCGGCGGCGCGCCGGCGATGGCGCGGGCCGCTTCGCCTTCCGCCCCGGCCGCCCGGGGGCCCGGCGGCCAGGTCGCCTTCCTTCGCCTATCTCCTATGATTGATCGAGGAGCCGGCGGGCGCCGCGCGTTCGGGATCCGTCCCTGCGGAGGCGTTCGCGCGAGGGAAAGCGGTCATGCAGCGCGATCGCACGCGGAAAGGGCTTGCCGTCTGGATCCTGGCGCTGGTCGCGCTGGGGACGTGGCTGGGCGCCGGGATGGCCCTGAACGCCGGCCTGCGCTACACCCCGGCGTCGGCCGTGAACGGAGAGGATCCGCTCCCGGCCCTGATCACGGTGACCCCGTCGGAGCGCACGGCCCTCCCGCTCGGCGCCCCCGGCGAGGAGAACCCGTCCAAGGAGTGGACGGTGCGGGTGACGGACGCCGGCGGCGCCGGCGTGGCCGGCCTGCTCGAAGGCTCCTTCCGCCGGCTGTACGTCACTAGCGAGTTCGGCAGCCGCCTGCACGTGCGCTCCATCGCCGATGCCGCCGCGGCCGGCCGGGCGGGTGACTACACCGTCTCCCTGGCCGCCGGCGCCGGCGCCGCGCCCGGCTCCCAGCACAACGCCCGCGTGACGGTGATCCGGCCCGGCTTCGGTCCGCTGACGGCGCTCATCAACGTGGTGATCGGGAACCCGGGGGAAACCCTTGGCCCCGAGACCGGCGACGGCTCGGAGGACGATGCGGGCGGCGGCGCAACCGGCATCGCGGCGCACAGCACGCACGTCACCAGCTATCCGCCTCTCGAACGGCTGGGCGACACCTTCCAAATCCGGGTCGCTCCCGGCGGCACGGTCTGGGTCCGGGTCACCTTCTTCGATGCGGAGTTCGACGCGGTGCCGGACGGCACCGAGGTCACGATCCACGAGATCGGCGCCAATCCCGGGATCGTCGTCGCGCTCCCGCGGGGCACCTGGCGCAGCCTGCTCGCCTTGCCCACGGCGCCGGGCGTCCCCGCTCTCGACTCCGTCGAAGAGTCCGCTCTCGGGATGGATCGGGGCGTGACCGAGGACGGGTCGGTGCACCTGCTCTACATCGCCTCGCCCGTGCCCCCGCCAAGCGCCGCGCCGCAGCGGATCATCGCGATCTCGGGGAATGCCTCCGCGCTGATCGAGATCTTCGTGGGCGCGGCCGACGACGAGCCCTACGTGCTGCCCCTCAAGCAGGGCGGGCAGTTCGTCCGGGCGAGCTTCGAGGCCCGCGCGGCCGACCTCTTCGGGGATCGGGTGACGGTCGCCTGGAAGTACGATGGCCCGGAGGCCGGATGGATCGCCTATATCCCGGCCATCGGCCTCGCGAACTTCGCCATCGCGCCCGGCGATTTCCTCTGGGTCGTCTCGCCGGGCGGCCAGACGCTCGCGGTGCCGTAGCAGCGTTCTCCCATTGCTCTTCTGGCCTCTCGGGAGCGACGCCCATACGATTGTCTGGAGCGGCCGGTGGCGGTGGCCGGCTTTGCAAGCAAGAGCCGGCCGGGAGTCTTGATGCGGCCTCTCTTGGCAACTCTCGCACGGCTTGCCCTCTTCGCCCTGATCGTGATCGTGGTCGCCCTGCTGATCTTTCTGCCCCTGGCGGCCACGGGCGGCTTCGTTCTCTTCCCCGCCGCCGCCGCGCAGGATGGCGCGGGGGAGGCGCCGATCTTCGTGGTGGCGACGCCGGGCGACGGCGGCGACGGGGTTTGCGACGTCTCCTGCACGCTGCGCGACGCCCTGTTGGCGGCGAACGCGGCTGGGGGCGCCCGCGTCCATTTCGCCATCGGCGCCGGCCCCGTGCGTCTCTTCCCCGTCCGCCCCCTCCCCACCATCAGCGGCCCCGGCACGGTGATCGACGGCACGACCCAGCCGGGCTGGCGCGGCGACCCGATCGTCATGATCGACGGCGCGGCCGCCGGCGCGACGAGCGGCCTCGTCTCCATCGCGCCCCGGGTGGAGTTCCGCGGCCTGGTCGTCGGCAACTTCGCCCACTACGGGCTGGCCGCCCGGGGCACGGCCGCGGTCGCCAACCGCTTCCTGGGGAATTGGGTTGGGACGGACCCGTCCGGCCGGGTCGCGGCGCCCAACCGGCGGGGCGGCATCGGCGTGGTCGACGGCGCCGCGCAGGCGCTCGTGGGCGATAGCTGCGAGGGCTGCGGCAACCGGCTGGCGGGAAACAGCGCGCCCGGCCGCTCGGGCTACGGCGTGGTGGTCGGCGGCGCCGGCCGCACCGGCTTCGGGCTGGTGGTCGGCGGCGCCGGGAGCTCGGCGGCGCAAGTGGTCAACAACACGATCGGGCTGGGAAGCGACGGCGCGGCGCTGCCCAACGACGCCGGCGTGCTGATCGTCGACGGCGGTTGGGCCGAGATCGGCGGCGCGGGTCCGAACGAGCGCAACCTGATCAGCGGCAACCGCTTGGCCGGGATCGAGCTGCGCGACGCCGGCAGCAAGACCATGCAGATCCAGGGCAACTGGATCGGGCTCGCGCCCGGTGGCGCGGCGACGGTCGGCAACGACGTGGGCATCTTCATCCACGGCGCCCGGGAGGGGACGGCGCAGGTGATCGTGGGCGGGCTGCAGGCCGCCAGCCGTAACGTGATCAGCGGCAATCGCGTGGGCCTGGCCCTGGAGCGGGGGGCGCGGGCGATCGCCGTGATCGGCAACTGGATCGGCCTCAGCGCCGACGGCGCGTCGCCGCTGCCCAACGAGGAGGACGGCGTCTCCGTGCTGCGGGACACCCGCCACATCACCATCGGCGGCTCCACCGTGGCGCAGGGGAACTACATCATGAGCGCCGGCAACGGCGTGACCGTGGAAGGCGCGGCGGGGGTCTCCATCCAGAACAACGGCATCGGCGTCATGCCGGACGGCTCGCTGGTGGGGAGCCTGGCCGGGATCATGCTGCGCAACGGCGCCCGGGAGACGATCGTTCGCAGCAATCGCATCGGGGGCAGCGCCGCCGGCGTGCTCCTGCTGCACGAGAGCACGGTGCGCAACCGCGTCAGCCGCAACCTCTTCCTCGGCAACGCGGGGATCGCCATCGACCTCGGCGGCGACGGCCCCACGGCCAACGACCCCGGCGACGCCGATGCCGGGCCCAACGGCCGGCTCAACACCCCCGTCATCCTGGGCGCGAGCCCGGAGCGCGTGCACGGCAGCGCGTCTCCCGGCGCCGTGGTCGAGCTCTACGCCGTGGCCGCGCCCGGCTTCCCCCAGCTCGACCGGAGCGGCTTTGGCCCCGGCGGCCGCTACCTGGGCGAGACGGTCGCGGACGCCGCCGGCGAGTGGTCGCTGGAGGCCGAGGTCGAGCCAGGCGCGGCCGTCAGCGCGATCGCGATCGACGCGGCCGGCAACACCTCCGAGTTCGCGGCCAACTTCGTCGGGGAGCAGATCGCGCTGTCGCTGGAGGCCGGCTTCACGCCCGTCGGCTGGTTCGGGGAGGAGATAGAGCCCGCGCTGGCCTTCGAGACGATCGCGCATCGCCTGGAAGCGGTCTTCCGTTACGACGCCGGCGCCCAGCGCTGGGAGACGTTCCGCCCCATCCTGCCCCGCCACAGCAGTCTGGGCCAGCTGCGGCGCGGCGACGCGCTCTGGCTGCTGCTCTCGCCCGGTCCCCCGGTCGCATGGGCGCCGCCCGCCGCCCTGCCCGTCAGCCGCGCACTGGCCCTGCAGCGCGGCTTCAACTTCGTCACCTGGGCCGGGCCGCCGCGCGCGGCGGCGGAGGCGCTGGCGCCGCTCGCCGGTCGGATCTCCTCGGCGTACCACTGGAACCCGGAACGCGGGGCCTTCGAGATCGTCTTCCACTCGGCCCCCCTTCCAATCCGCGAGGTGATCCTGCAGCCCGGCGACGTGCTCTGGCTGAGCATGACCGAAGTGGCCGCCTGGCAGCAGCGCTGAGGTGGAGGCGGGGGCGCGCCGGCAAAACGCCCGCCGATAATGGCTTTTAAGCGCGGCGTTCGATTGACCGGCCGCGAGGCCATCTCTAGCCTTGACACGCCGCTGCGCGGCGGTCGACTGCGGTGGGCGTCGCCTAGAGGCCTAAGGCGCCAGGTTGTGGCCCTGGTATTCGTGGGTTCGAATCCCACCGTCCACCCCAACCCGATCCGTTGGAGAGCGCCGTCAGTGATCGGAACGTGACCGCAAGATGATTGGAGATCGCGATGCCGTTTGAAGGTTTGATTCGTTGGGTGCGCGGTATGATCGATCGCGTGCTGGGCCGCTAAAGGGGTCGTTCGATCCCGCTCGCTCCACCGGGGAGCGCCGCTGGCGATCGGTGATGTTGGAAAGCGATTGGAGATCGCGATGCCGTTTGAAGGTTTGATTCGTTGGGTGCGCGGTATGATCGATCGCGTGCTGGGCCGCTAAAGGGTTGTTCGATCCCGCTCGCTCCACTGGGGAGCGCCGCCGGCGATCGGAAGGGGAAGGGAGAATGTGATGCCATGTTGTAAAGACATATTGCACCGTATGCGTGGCATGATCGGGAGCGTGGTCAATCGCGTGCTGGGCCGCTAAGGCCAACCCTTCGACCGAACCGGCTTCACCGGGGAGCGCCGCTGGCGATCAGAGCGTGACTGGAGATCGCGATGCCGCTTGCACTTGCGGGCGTGATGCGTTGGGTGCGCCGTTTCGTCGACCGATTGCCGGGCCGCTGAAGGTAACCCGTGTTCCCTAGAGAGGGACTCCGGCTGCAGCGGCGCGTGCTCGGGTGGGGGCTTCTTCTCCTGGGACTCGTCGCGGTCGTGCTGCTGGTCGCTTGCGACCGTTCCGACGACGAGGAGCGTCTGGCCGCCCAGCGGCTCTTTCGCAACTACCTGGTCCAGGCCGACAGTACGGCTGCCGCCGACGTGCGCATCCAGGGCTTCGTCGATACCCTCCCGCCCGACTTTCCTCTGCCCGACGGACTCGTGCTCCTCGGCTCCGGATTTACGGATACGGAGACCACCCGCGAGCTGATCGTGGGCTGGGAGTCCGACCAGAGCGCGGACGATCTCTACGACTTCTATCGCGAGGCGCTGGATACCGAGCCCTGGTCCATCGCCTCCGACCCGCGCGTCATCGGCATCGACTTCATTCGCTTCACCGACGTGGATTACCCGGCCTTTGAGGGCGAGCTGCGGATCGCGCAAGAGGGTGATCAGGCCGTGGTCGTCCTGATCGCCCGCGAGGCGCTCGGCGCCCCCGGCGAAGAGGACGCCCGCCCCGCCCCGACCGGCGCCCATCCCTAGGCGCCTGACGGGAGGTTGCCGGTCAGTCGATCTGGCTGATCAGGAGCGCAGCCATCCCCAAGAAGAAGAAGAAGCCCATGACGTCCGTCACAGCCGTGACGACGATGCTGCTACCCAGCGCTGGATCGGAGCGGAAGAGGCGCAGGCTGGTCGGGACCAGAACGCCCGCGATGCCGGCGATCAGCAGGTTCCCCAGCATCGCCACGCCGATCACGATGCCGAGGTAGAGGTTGTCTTGCCACACACCCGCCAGCACGGCCACGAGCAGGCCGAGCGCGGCCCCGTTCAGGACGGCGATCGCGATCTCCCGCGGGAGCACCTCGCGCCATTGTCGGCGGTCGTATTCGCCCAGCGCCATGGCGCGCACCACGAGCGTGAGCGTCTGCGTGCCGGCGTTTCCCCCCAGTCCGGCCACGACCGGCAGAAAGATCGCCAGCGCCGCCGCTCGCTCCAGCGTGTCCTCGAACACCGAGATCGTGGCGGCGGCGATGAAGACGGTGATGATGTTGAGAGTCAGCCAGGGCAGCCGCCGCCGCACGGAGGGGACCACCGGGCCCATGAAGGGCTCTTCCTCGTCCAGCCCCACCATGCGGAACATATCCTCGGTGGCTTCCTGCTGCGCCACGTCGAGCAGCTCGTCCGCCGTCGTCACGCCGACGAGGTGGCCGCTCCCGTCGACGACCGGGACCGCCCGCAGCCCATAGTGCTGCAGTGTGCGCAGCACCTCCTCCTGGTCGGTCTCGGGCGTGGTCGTGATGACGTTGATGTCCATCAGCTCGTGCAGCGGACGGTCGGGCGCCGCCGTCAGGAGTTGGCGCAGGTTCAGCACTCCCAGCAGCCGGGAGGCTTCATCGAGTACGTAGAGGTAGTAGGCGTCCCCTTCGGGAAGCTGTGTCGTGCGCATGTAGTCGATCGCGCCGGCCGCCGTCATCTCCGGCCGCAGCGCCACCACGTTCGGCGTCATGATGCCGCCGGCGCTCTCGTCCGAGTGCGCCAGCAGCGGCTCCACCGCCGCCGTCTCATGCATCGAGCCGAGGACGGCGAACGATTCCTCCGGCGCCAGATTGTGGAGCACGTCGGCGGCGGTTTCCGGCGGCGAGGCGTCGAGCGCCGCCGCCAGCGCGTCGACCGCGATCAGCCGGGCGACGGCGGTTCGCTCCTGGGCCGTCAGGTGCTCCAGCAGCCCCGCCAATTGCTCCGGGCTGAAGCCTGCGATCAGGGCCTCGCGCGCCGCGTCGTCGAACTCGCCGAGCACGTCGGCTTGATCGGCGGGGTGCAGCGCCAGCAGGTACTGCTGGGCACCGCTGAAGTCCGCCGCGTCGACGCGCGCGGCCACTTCCCAGGCGGTGCTGCGAATCGTCTCTCGCATACGCTCCCGCCTTTCATGGCCGCCCGCCTGTGGGCCCCGCGCTGCGCCTCTGGCCCGGGCCCATCTCGCCGGAATAGATCCCTTGGCGAGGATTGGCCGCGCTGCTGCGATCGAGCAATCAACGATAGGACAGAAGGGGGCGCGCGTTGCCCGGACGTTAACCAAGCTGCGCCGCTGCCCGCCCCTGTTAGACTGCCCGCGAGCGCCCGTAGCTCAGTGGATCAGAGCGTCAGACTTCGGATCTGAAGGTCGGGGGTTCGAATCCCTCCGGGCGTGCCAGGCCCGCCCCCTTCCCGAGGCCGCGCCTCCGCCTGTGGGAGCGCCTGCGAGAGAAGGAGCGCCGTGTCCGCGTTCGACTGGCGCAAGTACCTCAAGTTCCGCTGCACCGGCTGCGGCAACTGCTGCCGCGGCACCGTGGTGCTGATCACCGATGACGACGTCAACCGCATCGTTCAAGGCACCGGCCGCGATCCCCGCGACTTCGTCCGCTTTTACGACGAAGAACGCGTCGAGATCGCCAAATCCAGCCCTTGGTGGATCCGCCTGGGCGCCAAGCGGGCCGTCATGGCCTTGCGCTGGCAACGGGGGCCGCGCTGCATCTTTCTCTCGGCGGACAACAGCTGCGCCATCTACGAGCATCGCCCCGTCGTTTGCCGCGAGCACCCCTTCAACATCACTCTCTCGGAGCGCGGCGCGGTGCAGCGCATGACCATCAACCGCGTGGTCGATTGTCCCCACGACTGGGACGGCGATCTCACGCGCCGGGAGATCGGCCGCGTCGCACGCTGGAATCAACGCCAGGCCGACGATTTCACCGGGAAGATCAAGACCTGGAACCGTGGCGCGAGGAGCCGCACCCGGCCGGGGTTCCTTCGGTTTCTAGGGCTCATTCCCGCCCGCTGACGCTGTCTCCACACCTCTTCCCCACGTTCTCTACCGATAGGGAGTGCATATCCACACTTTTCCGCCGTCGTGGGAATGACAGAAAAATATTACTTAGGTCCTCACTATATAAGAGAAATTAAAATGCGTCTCTGCACGTATAAGTATCGGATACTATTTGATACGCATGTTATCTCAATTTTCCGCCTTTTAACTCATTGAAATCCGTTTCCCATGCTTGCTACGGTTTGCGGTGACTTCGCCGGGCGGTAGTGTTCCCGTCCGAACGAAGCCCCGGGAGGGCAAGCGGTTCAGGGGGCGAGGAAGGCACGCCTCGCTTCGATCTCCTGGAAGCGTCGTGAAAGCGCCGGCTGCAGCCGGGATAGCGTCAAGCGACGATCTGGAGAGATTGGCCGGTCCGATGCCCGGAGCCCGCGAGGGCTGAGAAATATCGGGCGCTCCTGAAAGTCTTGAGCGGCGGGGTGGAACCCGCCAAAGCGCCACTATCGGGCGCCTCAGCCGTAACCGGCCCTGCGCTTCGATGCGGATGGGTGTCGATCCGTAACGAAGTGGAGGGACGGCCGGAAGTCCGCAAAACGAACCGGGTGGGGCGACGCTCGGCCTTCGGGTCGGCCCCTACGGTTCGTTTTTTGCGTCCGGCGCCCGCGCTGCGTCGGCTGGAATTGTCCCGCCCTCTCCCTCGGTGCTAGGGTTGTGCGCGGTCGGTTTCGTGCGGAGACGGATGGATCGTCGGCCCGCGGCCGACCGATGGGAGAGCACCCAGGTGCTGCAAGTGACCCGGCGCGACGGCGAGGACTCCGAACAGCTCGTGCGGCGCTTCAACAAGCTGGTCCAACGCGACGGCGTTCTCCAGGAAGCCCGGCGCCGGCGGCACTTCATCTCCAATCGCGAGAAGGAGCGCCAGGCGCAGCGCCGCGCCGCGCGCCGCCGCCGCCGCACCACGAAGCCCTCTCGCTAGCCTGCTCCCTCACCGTTCCTGCTCTGCTCCTGCGCCGTCTCCGGTCTGGGGCGCGTGACGGCTGCGTGAGGCGTTGCCTGCTACTTTTCCGCTACGATCGATCCCGGCCTCGGCCCCAGCAGCAGCTTGAGTTGGCCGTCGGCGAGCAGACAGGCGAAGTCGAGCCCCGCGAACAGCTCCGGGTCCACGCCTCGCAGCGCCGCGCTCGCGCTCTCCTCCTCCATCGATCGGTACATCCCCACGAACGCCACTGCGCGTCCCTCCCGCTCGGCGGCGGGTTGCGCCTCCATCGCCTCGCGCGCCGCCGAGAGTCCGGCGCGCAGCGTGCGCCGCACGGTCGTCCCATCCGCCGTGCCCCCGTCCGCCGCTGCGACGACCGCCGGCCCGCCGAGGCCCTCCAGCTTTTGCACGGTCCAAGCGTCCTCCGCCTTCACCGCCGCCCGCTGGCCCGCCTTCCGGATCCCGTTGGCGACGAGCACGGTGAAGTCGATCAGCTGCGTCACCTTGTCGGCGTCCTCCGGCAGCCGGTGGATGGCGCTGCTGTCGAGCTGGTAGAAGCCGAAGACCCGGTCCGTGAAGCGCGCCCAATGCGGGGACAACCCTCCCACCACGCTCATGTACCTTCCTTCGTCGCTGTTCTTGCGCAGCTCCAATTCCACCGGGAACATGACCTCGCCCCGGGCGCCGGGCGCCAGCGCCGCAGCAGCGGCGGTGACCCGCTCGCAGGTGGCATCCCGCTCTTCGTCCGGGATCGTCGCGCCCGGCGGCACCCACAGCGTCACCGCCCCCGCACCGGCCGCCGAGAGCCGGTGCTCGAGGTCCACGCGCCGCCGTCCCGGCTCCCCCTCCGCCGCGTCCTCGAACAGCGGCAGCACCGCGAGACACAGCATCCGTCCCTCTACGGTCAGCCGCGCCAGCGGCACCGGGCCGCCGACCGTCGTGCCGCCGCCGCTTGCGGCGAGGCCGCGCTCCGTCAGCCAGCGCATCACCATGGCGCTCGCCAGCGCCGCCAGCCGCGTGCTCGCGCCCGTCATCGCTGGCTCGTCCGTCTGCGGGTCATTGTCCATCCGCACGCGTTCCCGTCTGCCGCCCCGGCGCCGGGCCTTCCGCGCGGCATGGTATCAGCGGTGGCGGTTGACCACCGAGCGGCGCGGGTCGCAGACTGGCGTCAGCGCGATCCCCGACGGCATGCGAGATCACCGAGGAGGACGCCATGCAGCGCTACACTCTGCTCCAAAACTGCCGGCTGATCGACGGTGTCAGCCCGGAGCCCCGGGACGCCGCGAGCGTCCTGATCGAAGGAGAGCGGATCACCCAAGTGGGCGGCGTCGACGAGGTCAAGCCGCCTCCGCAGGGCGGAGGCGAGGTCGTCGACGCATCGGGGCGCACCGTCATGCCCGGCATGGTCGACTGCCACTTTCACGGTGCTTACCACGATGTCTCCTGCTTCGAGGACTACGACCTGCGCCGCCCTATCGAGCACACGACGATCCTCGCCGCCCGCAATGCCCAGACCCTGCTGGAGGTCGGCTTCACCAGCGCGCGCGACGTGGGCACGCGCGGGCTGGTGGCGGTGGCGTTGCGCGACATGATCGATCAAGGCGTCATCAAAGGGCCACGCATGAAGCCGGGCGCCCGCATCCTCACCACCACAGGGGGACTGGCCGACTTCTACGGCAACTGGGCCGACAACCAAGCGGCCCTCGGCCACACGGTCGATGGTCCGGCCGAGATCCTCAAGGCCACGCGCCTGCAGATCAAATACGGCGTCACGAACATCAAGGTGGAGGCGAGCGGCACCGGCATCAGTCCTTTCGCTTCGTCGACCAAGCAGACGATGACGGAGGAGGAGATCGCGACCGTCGTTAACGAAAGCAAGCGCAACGGCGTGCGCGTGGCCTGCCACGCCCAGGCTACCGAGGGCATTAAGAACGGCGTTCGGGCCGGCGTGACCACGATCGAGCACGGCTCCTTCCTCGACGAGGAGGGCGCGGATCTCATGCTCGCGATGGGCACGGTCCTGGTGCCGACCATCGCCGTGCTCTACCTCTACGTGCACAAGGGCCCCGAAGTAGGCGTGCCGGATTGGGTCGTACAGAAGTTCAAGGGCGACCTGGACCTGCACTACGCCAGTGTCAAGATGGCGCGCGAAAAGGGCATCCCGATGGTCGTGGGCAGCGACTCCGGCCACGCCTTCAATCCGCAGCACGTGATCGCCATTGAGCTCGAACTCATGGTCAGGCTCACCGACTTCACGCCCATGGAAGCGATCCAGTCCGCTACCAGCGTCGGTGCCAGGACGATCGGCCTCGGCGAGGTGACCGGCCAGATCACGCCCGGCTACTACGGCGATGTGCTGGTCGTGGACGGCGACCCGCTGGCCGATGTCGGCATCCTGCAGCAGCACCACCGCCTTGAGCGGGTCTACAAGGGCGGGCTGCTGGAAGCCGGCACCGTGGCGCGCCGCGCACCGCAGCTGGAGCTCGCTTCCGTGCTGGAGAGAGAACCGCCGATCGCGGGCGGCGCGCTCGATCCTGTGCCCTCGCGTCCCCATGAAGAGGAGCCGCACGCGCATCGTCCCTCCTGCCTGCGGCACTCCGAGGAGTTGGAAAACCGCTAGCTGTCCCCGCCCCTCGGAGGCAGGGTCCGGCGGTGCGTACGGGCAAGCTCCCTCCCGAGCTGCTGACGCGGCTGCTGCGGGACCTTCCGCGCGACGAGCGGCTGCTCGTCCGGCCCGGCCTCGGCCGCGACGCCGCCGCCGTCGCGGCCGGCGATCACGTGCTCATCCTTACCGCCGATCCGGTGACCTTCACGGCCGAGCGCGCGGGCTGGTACGCGGTGCACCTCAGCGCCAACGACGTCGCCTGCCTGGGGGGCGAGCCACGGTGGTTCCTTGCCACCGTCATCGCTCCGCCGGACACGGACGAGGCGGCCTTGGCGGAGGTGGTCGCGGATATCAGCGCCGCCTGCATCGAGGTCGGCGCCGTGCCCGCGGGCGGGCACACGGAGGTCAGCGAGGCGGTGGCGCAGATCGTCGTCGCCGGCGCGATGGTGGGTGAGACGACGCGCGAGCGGCTGTTCCCCAGCGAAGCCGCGTGTACAGGCGACGCCCTGCTACAGGTGGGCCCGATCGCCGTTGAGGGCACCGCGCTCCTCGCGCGCGAAGCCGCTCCCCGTCTCGCTGCTGCCGGCGTCCCGCGCGCGTCGATCGTCGCCGCCGCCGCTCTCCTCTTCGATCCCGGGATCAGCGTCCTGCCGATGGCTCGGGCGCTCTGGCGGCTGCCCGGCCTGCGCGCGCTCCACGATCCCACCGAAGGCGGTCTCGCCTCCGGCGCCTGGGAGCTCGCCGCCGCCGCCGGGCTCGGCGTGATCGTGGAGCGCGCGGCCCTGCTCATCCACCCGCTCACACGGGAGGTGAGCGCGGCCTTGCGCCTCGATCCGGCCGGCCTGCTCGCCTCCGGCTCCCTGCTGGCCAGCGTCGACGCCGCCCAGGCCGGGGCCGCACTCGCTCAGCTGCGCGCCGCGGGATTCGCTGCCCGCCGCATCGGCCGCGTCGGATCGCCGGACGGAGGGGCTATACTCGTTGAAGAGGATGGCACCACTGCTCCATTGCCCCGATTCGATCGGGATGAAGTGGCGCGCCTGCTCGCAGATCGGCGCTGAGGCGCGGTGTCCCCATCGGCGCGACGGGGAGGGATGCAATGGGAGAACGGCCGCAGACCATCCGGGACCTTCGCAGGAGCGGCTACACCGTCCTCACCGTCCGTGAAGAGCTCCGCAAGAATCTGATCGCCAAGCTGCGCGCCGGCGAGGCGATCGTCGACGGCATCCTTGGGTACGACGACACCGTGCTGCCGGCGCTGGAGAACGCCCTCCTGGCCGGGCAGGACGTGATCTTCCTGGGCGAGCGCGGGCAGGCCAAGAGCCGTCTCATTCGCAGTCTCCCCAATCTGCTCGACGAGGAGATCCCCATCCTCGGCGAGGTCGAGATCCCGGAGAACCCCTACAACCCCATCACGCGCGAGGGCCGCGCGCTCGTCGAGAAATACGGCGACAAGGCGCCCATCCGCTGGCTGCACCGCGACGATCGCTACAGCGAGAAGCTCGCGACCCCGGACATCTCGATCGCCGACCTGATCGGTGAGATCGACCCGATCAAGGTCGCCGAGGGGCGCTACCTCGCCGACGAGATGACCATCCACTTCGGCCTCATCCCCCGCTCGAATCGCGGCATCTTCTGCATGAACGAACTCCCCGATCTGGCCGAGCGCATCCAGGTCGGTCTGCTCAATCTCATGGAAGAGCGCGATATCCAGATCCGCGGCTTCCGCGTCCGCCTCCCGCTCGACGTCCTCGTCGTCGCCAGCGCCAATCCCGAGGATTACACCAACCGCGGCCGCATCATCACGCCGCTCAAGGATCGGTACGGCGCCCAAGTGCGGACGCACTACCCCGAGACGATCGAGACGGAGGTCGCGATCGTCCGTCAGGAGCGCGCTCCCCTCAATCTCGACGGCCTGCGCATCACCGTACCCGACTACATGGAGGAGGTCCTGGCCGAGGTGGCCCGCCTCGCGCGCCAGAGCCCGGACATCAGCCAGCGCTCCGGAGTCTCGGTGCGCGCCACGATCACGGCCTACGAGAGCTTGGTCGCCAACGCCGCCCGGCGCGCCATCCACTTGGGTGAGGATCACGCCGTGCCGCGCGTGACGGACCTCCCGGCGATCCATCCGGCCATCATGGGCAAGGTCGAGCTGGAAACCGTGGACGACGCCGGCAGCGAACCGATCATCGAGAAGCTGATCCAGAACGCCGTCGCCGCCGTTTTCAACCGGCGCTTCAACGTCGCGGACCTCGAGGAGACCGTGGCACAATTCAAGACCGGCCTCACCGCCGAGGTGGGCGAGGATATGCCCGTCGCCGCGTACCGCGAGTTGATCGACCAGATCGCCGGTCTGGCCGCCGGCGTCACGGGGCTGGCGGCGGACAGCGCCCCGGCGCTGCGGGCGAGCGCCGTCGAGTTCGTGTTGGAGGGTCTGCATCTCAACAAGCGGCTCAGCCGCGACCGCGTGGGCGCGCACGCGCAATACCGCGGCTAAGCGGGCTCGTCGGCCATGACCGAGCGAGTGCGCTACAGCCGCTGGGACGGCAGCCGGGCGGATTCTCCGCTGGACGCCGACGCGCTACTCAAGGGTTTGACCGACGATCTCATGAGCTTCGGCGACTTGCAGCATTCCCTGCGGAACATGCTGCAGCGCGGCCTGCGCCCTGCCGGCCAGCCTCCCCTCGACGGCCTCCGCGACATCCTCCAGCGCCTTCGCCAGCACCGCCGCGACATGCTCGAGCAGTTCAACCTGCAGTCCGTGTTCGAGGATCTCCAGGGCAAGATCGACGAGATCATCGACCTTGAGCGCGCCACGCTCGAGGATCGCCTCGCCGGTCTCGAGTCCGAGGAGCAGGGATCCGGGACGCGCGCGTCTTCGAGCCCTCCGGCGGAACCGGATCCCAAGCCCGCTGCTGGCGGCGGCGCGAGCCCGCCAGATGAAGACGCCGCCGCGGACCCCCGCGAAGAGTTCGGCGGCATGCTCCGCAAGATCGTTCAGCAGAAGCAGGCGGCGCTGGACGATCTTCCCCCGGACGCCGCGGGGCGGATGCGCGAGCTGCAGCGCTACGAGTTCATGGACCCCGAAGCGCGGCGCAAGTTTCAGGAGCTGCTCGACTCGCTCAAGCAGGCGATGGTGGAGTCGTTCTTCAAGAACCTCTCACAGCAGCTGCAGGACATGAGTCCGGACGACCTGCAGCGCCTCGAAGAGATGGTGCGCGATCTCAACGAGATGCTGCGCCAGCGCATGGTCGGCGAGGAGCCCGACTTCGACGCCTTCATGGAGAAGCACGGCGATCTCTTTGGCGACGACCCGCCCCGCTCGCTCGACGAGCTGATGGAGCTCATGCAGCAGCGCGCCGCGCAGATGCAGAACCTCTTGGACTCGCTGCCCGGCGAGGCACGCGACCAGCTCCAGGGCATGATGGGCGGCATGATCGGCGGCTCCGATCTCGAAGCCGACCTGGCCGAGCTCGCCGGCAATCTCGAGCAGCTCTACCCCATGCGCGATCTGCGCAATCGCTATCCCTTCCGCGGCGACGAAGAGCTGGACCTGCAGGGCGCCATGGCGCTCATGGACGAGATGCAGGGCTTGGACGAGCTGGAGCGGCAGATCGAGCACACCCAGTACGGCGGCGATCTCGACGATGTCGACGCCGATCGCTTGGAGACGATCCTGGGCGAGGAGGCCCGCGAGAAACTCGATCAGCTCAAGTCGCTAATCGCGATCCTGGAAGAGGCGGGCTACATCCGCAAGCGCGGCAACAGCTGGGAGCTCACCCCGCGCGGGACCCGCCGCATCGGCCAGGCGGCCCTGGCCGAGATCTACGCCAACCTCAAGCTGGAGAGCTTCGGCAATCACCCGCTCGTCCAGCACGGCCGCTACGGCGAGCGCGCCGATCGCACCAAGCGCTACGAGTTCGGCGATCCCTTCCACATCCATCTCGAGTCCACGGTGATGAACTCCATCTTCCGCGAGGGGCCGAAGCTACCCGTCGAGTTGGCGCCGGACGACTTCGAGGTCTACCGCTCCGAGCTGCTGACGCAGACCGCGACGGTGCTCATGCTCGACCTCTCCTGGTCGATGGCGCTGCGCGGCTCCTTCCAGTCCGCCAAGAAGGTCGCTCTGGCGCTCAACAACCTGATCCGCACCCGCTACCCCCGCGACAACCTCTACCTGGTGGGGTTCAGCGCCTACGCGCGCGAGCTCAAGCAGGAGCAGCTCCCCTACACCCGCTGGGACGAGACCGTCCTCGGCACCAACATGCACCACGCCCTGATCATCGCCCAGACGATGCTGGCCAAGCACACGGTCGGCAGCCGCCAGATCATCATGATCTCCGACGGCGAGCCGACCGCGCACCTGGAGCACGGCCGCAGCTACTTCGCCTACCCGCCCAGCCCGGTCACGATTCGCGAGACCCTCAAGGAGGTCAAGCGCTGCACCAAGAAGGACATCGTGATCAACACCTTCATGCTGGACCGTAACTTCCACCTCAAGGAGTTCGTCAACAGCATGGCCAAGATCAACAAGGGCCGCGTCTTCTACACGACCCCCGATAAGCTGGGGGAGTACGTCCTGGTCGACTTCGTCGCCAACCGCCGCCGGACCCTGCGCGGTGCCTGACCCCAGCCGGTTCGATGCTCGCGCCCCGGCTTCGCTCGCTGGCCGGATCCTTCCTGGGGCTGCTGCTTCGACCCCGAGAAGCCCGGACGGGCCAAGGCTGCCGGTTGGCTCGTGATCGAGGGCGACGCCAGCGACAACGACATCCTGCAACGCGCCGGCATCGGCCGCGGCCGCGCGCTCCTGGCCGTCATGGCCAGCGATGTCCCGAACACCTTCATCACGCTTACGGCCAAGTGAATGCGCGCCGATCTCTTCATCGTGGCGCGCGCCAACGAGGAGGAGTCCGGCCCCAAGCAGTTCCAGGCCAGCGCCGACCGCGTCGTCCCACCGGGCTTGACAACCTCCTGCAGGGTGCGGGATAGACTTTGGGAAGGCGGGCCCAAGGAGCCCACATGCTCTCGGTCTTCTTATTTTTGGTGTGGTCCATGACCATGCCCCTGCCGACCACGTTGCCCTACGAGATCCCGAGATACTGGAATCTCGATCCGCGTGGAGGGAACATGGTCATCTTGGCCGATTTCTCGGAGGCGATCTTTACCCACGAGCGCATGCGGACCGACGCCACCCGGATCCTCTTCAATCCGATCGATGCGGAAGGGGTCAACCAGACCGATCATCTGGCAACCCTCGACGCTGGGGACATGATCGAATGGCACCAGGGCGATGACTGTTTCGTGCGGTATCGGGTGATCCGCCAGTCCTACGTCCACAGCGAAGTCCGGCGGGTTGGGGATGTCACGGTGTACGTGGACCCGATGAGCTACGCCTTCACGGGCTGCTCCGGGTTCATTATCAAAGATCGCCCTGTCTCGATCCGCCTCGGTCCCTTGCCGGATCTCGGCGGGGAAGCGCTGCGGGTGCCCATTCGCCATGGACCGTTTCAGATCGTTCCTGCCGGCTGGACGGGGCCCACCGAACCGGAGATCGAAAGGCCGGTGATCGAAAAAGAGAAGCGGGTATTCGGTCCGGACGACTATGCTCACGATACCGAGGAGGCCCGCCGGTTTCGCTACTGGCGCGATCCCACCATCCCCACGGGGTTCACCCTCGAAACGGCCTTCTCCGGTCCGCAAGGGACGGGCCCCGGCTACGTGGCCCTGTACGCATCGACCGGCGCAGGGACTGGGCGAACGGACTACATCACGATTACCGCCCAGCCGCTGTCCCGTGATGGGGCCCTACAGGAAGCGGCCTGGCGGCGCCCGGACGGGTCGGTGGGCGTGGCGGAGACGCGGGTGCTCGCGGGCCGGCCCGCCCAAGTGACCTACAGTCCGTTGGGGCCCGGTCACCGGCCGGACTTCCCCGTCACCGTGTCGGTGTACCATCCGCTCTCCCAGGCGGTGTACGTCATTCAGGGGACCGCCCCGTTCATGCAGGGGGCGAACATCGACGCCGCCCTCGCGATCGCGGAGAGCTTGATGGCGAGCCCGCTCGTGGACGGGGGGTTCCGTTTTTTTTACTCGGTGGCGGGGCACGGGACGGACAGTAAGCCGCCCGGCACGTTCTCGCTCGTTGTCGGGGGCAAGGAAACCAGTCGCGCCGTCGCGACCTACGCGGAGGTCCAGACGTTCGAACTCCTGTTGGATTCCATCTGGGACCGGCCGGGATGGATGACCATCCATCCTGAGGATGCGGACGGGATCGACCGATCCGATCTGTGGGACGCGGTCGAGGACGGAGACATGTTGGAGTGGCGGCTGACGGACGACTGTTTCATCCGCTACGGGATTCGGTCCGCGCGCGCACGGAAAGTCGATTACGCCCTGACGGTGGAACAACATACCTATGCCTTCGCGGGCTGCCCCGACGAGATTCCTACCGACGAACCGATGACCCTGATCGTGGGCGATCTGCCGGTGCTTGGCGGGAGCAGCCTGACCACGGCGATCCGGCATGGCCTGTGGCAACTCGCGCCGGCGGAGTGGATCGGTCCGGTTGAAGAGTCCAGAAGGTGGCCGCACCACGGCCTTCCGTATCAGGGCACGTACGATATCACCGTTGCCCGGACCTTCCTGCGCTTCCGGGAACCAATCCTGCCCGAGGGATGGTCGTTCGAGCGAGCGACATCCGGAACGGAAAACGGCTTCTACGGGTCGTGGGCCTATTGGGTGCACGCAGAGAGCTCTGCACTGCTTGAGATTTCTGGGAACTATGTCACCGGGATGTCCGGTTCCATCAGTGCCGGAGAAGGCTATCGGTCCAATTACGCGTACGTCATTGCCGGGCGCCCAGCCCTGGTCACCCTCAGGGGATCACTGAATGATCCAGCGACGCAGCGCGACGTTCATGTCCGAATCTATGACCGATGGACGGCCAGTGTGTACAGTATCCGGGCAGACTCGCTCAGGCTGCTGGGCGGGAATATCGATGCATTCCTGGAGATCGTCGCCAGCCTGTTCGAGCCGAAAGACCTGCGGCCGTCGGTCTCCTAGCGGGTGCAGGGCCCGCGAGGGCCATGCCATTAACAATGATCGCAACCGTCTCCACGCTGACCGTCACGATGCGCTTCATGCGGTCACGGATGTCGCGTGGTCCGGCTCAGGCCTCGTCGCTCACCTCGCCCGTCGCCAGCGCCCGCCGGTACTCCTGCCAGCGCGCGGCGAAGGTGCGCAGCCCCCGGCGGTAGGCGAAATCCTGGGCCAGCACGTTGCCCATGTAGGAGGCGAGGTAGTAGGAGCCCGCCACCAGGAAGATCACGGCGAAGATCTTGGTCCAGCCCGGCAGCACCAGGATCAGGCCGATCGAGATCGCGGCCCCGATCGAGATTCCCAGCCAGGCGGCGCCGTGGATGATGCGCGCCTCCACCTTGCGCTTGCGCGTGTAGACCGCCGCCAGCGGCCGCGGGATCTTCTCGCGCGGGGCCAGCGCCGCGGTCTCGGTGGCGCAGGTCGGACAGACGCCGTCCTGCGGCGTGAGGGGGGTCGAGCAGTAGCCGCAGAAGCGCCCCAGGTTGGGCGCGTTCCCCTCCCGCACCTCCGCGATCAGCTCGTCCAGCGCCGTCGAGAAGGGCACCTCGTGCGTCGCCACGAAGCGGCCCTCTTCGTAGCGGACCGGCGGCGGGGGCAGGCGCGTGCTCACGGCCCCGCGCCCGGCGGATGGTCAGGCCGCTTCCCCGGCAGCCACTCGTAGAACTGCAGGAGCACCCCGCCCGCGTCCTTGGGATGCACGAAGGTCTGCTTCCACTCGTGGTCGCACCAGACGCCGCGGTAGGGCTCGATCCCCAGCTCCTCGCGCAGGTACGCCGCCAGCGCCTCCACGTCCTCGACCTCGAAGGTGAGGTGGTGCACGCCCTGGCCCCGCGTCTCCAGGAACCGGTGCAGGAACGATTGGTCTCCCAGCGGCCCCAGCACCTCCACGCGGGCCTGGTTGTCCGGAAGGTAGATGTAGGCGCCCTCGAAGCCCTCCGCCTCTTCCTCGAAGCGGTCCCCGACGTTGCCGCCCAGCAGCCGCCCCAGCAGCGCCGCGGTCGCCCGCGGGTCTTCCGCGACGATGCTCACGTGGTCCAGCCGCTTCACGCCGGGACGCTTGGCCATCGATCTCCCTCAGCCTTCCTTGGCCTCTCTCGGCCGCCGCCCCGCTTGGGGGCGGCGCGTGCGCGTAACATGGTCGAACTCTCCCTGGGGGCGGTCAAATTCACGCCCCGCGGCGCCCGCTGGAGCGCGCCGTTGTGCGACGATCGCTCCCGCCGGACCGTGATCCGAGGAGCGTCCATGCCGCCACGCCGCGCCGTCTTCATCCTCAACCCCGCCGCCCGCGGCGCGCCCTCGCCCGAGCGCCTGGGCGCGGCGATCGAGCGCGCGGCCGGCGCGCGGCTTGAGGCAGTGATCCGGACGACGGAGCGGCCCGCTCACGCCACCGTGCTCGCCCGCGAAGCCGAGGCGGAAGGCGCGGAGGTCATCTTCGCCTGCGGCGGCGACGGCACGATCAACGAGGTGCTCAACGGCCTCAGCGACCCCGACACCCGAGTCGGCCTCGTCCCCGCCGGCACCGCCAACGTCTGGGCCAAGGAGGCGGGGGTGCCGCGCGACGCGGCCGGCGCCATTCGCGCCCAGCTCGATGCCCGCCCCGTCCGCATCGACCTGGGCAGGGCCGGAGAGCGCCGCTTTCTGCTCATGGCCAGCCTCGGCCTCGATGCTGCCACGGCGGCGGCCGTCTCGCCGCGTCTCAAGCGCCTCACCGGCGGCCTGGCCTATGTCCTGACGGCTGTCCGAACCGGCGTGCTCTACCGCGGTCACCACCTCGCGATCGGCTTCGACGATGACCCGCCGCGCGAGCTGGCCGCCAACATGGTCGTGATCGGCAACACGCGCCTCTACGGCGGCGTCGTCGAGATCACCGCCCAAGCCTCCGCGATCGACGGGCAGATCGATTGCGTCGTCTTCCGCGGCGCCGGGCCGCTGCCCGCCCTGCGAGGCCTCTCCCTGACCCTGTTGCGCCGGCATCTGCGCTCCGGCGTTGTGCTCTTCCGGCGGGCGCGGGAGATCCGCGTCGAGCCGCTCGACGCCCGCCATCCCTTGCTCCAAGTCGACGGCGATGTCGTGAGCCCTGCCGGTGCTCGCCGGGAAGAGCTCCCGGCCCGCTTCACCGTGGAGCCGCGCGCGGTGACGATGCTCGTCCCGAAGGCGGAGCGTCCCGTCTTCCAGCCTCTACCTCTCAGGCGGGGCTGAGCTGCCCTTCCGCAACCCGCCAGCGCGCCGTCGCCGATACCCCGGCGGGGATGTGCCCTGGATCCGTGCCGGTCAGCAGCAGCTGCTCGGCGCCTTGCGTGGCCTCGATCACCGCCTCCCGCCGCCGGTCGTCCAGTTCGGAGAAGACGTCGTCCAACAGCAGGATCGGCTCCTCCCCGCGGCGTGTACGCAGCACGTCCGCTTCCGCCAACCGCAGGGCGAGCGCCAGGCTTCGCTGCTGCGCGCGCGAGCCGTACGACCCGGCCGCGCGGCCGTCGAGCGTGAAGAGGACGTCGTCGCGGTGGGGTCCGGCCAGCGTCGTTCCCGCCCCGCGCTCGCGCGGGCGCAGCCGTCGCAAAGCCGCCCGCAGCGCCGCGCGGGCGTCCTCCACGCTCTCTCCCTCGAACGCCGCCCGCGCGAGCGCCGGGGCGTACGCGATCTCCAGCCTCTCGCCCCGTCCGGCCGCCAGCCGCGTTTGATAGCGGGGCGCGATCGCGGCCAGCTCGGCGACGACCCGCGCCCGTCCGGCGATGATCGTCCCTCCCTCCTCCACCACCGCGTCGTCCCACGGTCCCATCTCCTCCAGGGACGCCTGTCCTTGCACGATCCGCTTGAGGAGCGCGTTGCGCTGAGCGACCGCCTTGTCGTAGCGGCCGAGCGCTCGCGCGTAGGCGCGATCGCTCTGCGCCACCGTGAAGTCCAGGTAGCGCCGGCGGGTTCCGGGCGAGCCCGTGATGATCGCGATGTCGAGCGTGGTGAACAGCACGGCCGGCATCGCGCCGACCACGTCCCCCGCGAGCCGCGCGATGCCGTTGCGGCGCACGCGCTTGCCGACGAGCGGCGCCCCGGCTTTCGTGCGCAGCACGCTGCCGTCGGTTGCGAGGCGGGCGGCGATCGCGATCTCGACCTCCACGGCTCCCTCGCTTCCCGTCCCCACCCCCGCCACGCGCGCGACGGGCGGCGCCGGTGCCGACCAGGCGATCAGCTCGCCGTCGCTGACGGCGCGGGGCGAGCGCATCACCGCCAGCAAGTAGATCGCCTCCAAGAGGTTGGTCTTCCCCTGCGCGTTCTCGCCCAACACCAGGGTTAGTCCCGGCTCGAGCGTCAGGGCGCAGTGCGCGTATGACCGGAACTGATCCAACGTCAGCGAGCGCAGCCGCATCGCCCGTCAGTCCGGCGGCGCGTCGCCGGGCGGCCCCAGCCAGGCGGCGGCGCGATCGGCGATCGCCGCGCCGATACAGAGGGAAGCCGTCGCGGCGGGCGAGGGCGCGTTGAGCACGTGAATCATCCGCTCCGACTCCTCGATCCGGAAGTCGTCGACCAGCGAGCCGTTCGAGTCGAGCGCCTGCGCCCGCACGCCCGCCCCCGCCCGCACCAAGTCGCTCGCCTCGACCGCCGGCAAGAGCCGCTGCAGCGCCCGCGCGAAAGCCCGCCGGGACAGCGAACGCACCACCTCGCCTCCGCCCGTGCGCCAGTAGCGGCGCGCGAGCCTCCAGAAGCCCCCATAACTCAGCGTCTCCCAGGCCTCGCCCAGGTCGAGGTCGCGCCAGCGGTACCCCTCGCGCCTCAGCGCCAGGACGGCGTTGGGCCCGGCCTCCACGCGGCCGTCGATCCGGCGCGTGAGATGAACGCCCAGGAAAGGAAAGCGCGGGTCGGGCACCGGGTAGATCAAGTTTCGGACCAGCGTCCGGCGCTCCGGCCGCAGCACGTAGTACTCGCCTCGGAAGGGCACGATCCGCAGCGAGGGCTCGCGGCCGGCCAGCGCCGCGATGCGGTCCGCGTACAGCCCCGCGCAGTTGATCGCGTAGCGCGCCGCCACCATGCCCGCTCCCGTATGGAGTTCGAGGCCCTCCCGGCCGGGTCGGATTGCGCGCACCGGCGCGCCCAGCCGCAGCTCGCCTCCGCGGGCTTCGCAGAGCCGCCGGTAGGCCTCGACCACCGCTCCGTAGTCGACGATGCCGGTGCTGGCCACGTGGAGCCCCCCCAGCCCGGCCGCATGCGGCTCCAGCTCCCGCAGCTCCTCGGCGCCGATCGCGCGCAATCCTGCCACGCCATTCGCCCGTCCGCGCCGCAGCAACTCCTCAAGCCGTGGCAACTCCGCTGGCGTCGTCGCCACGACGACCTTGCCGCAGACTTCGTGCGGGATATCGTGTGCTGCGCAGAAATCCACCAGCAGCCGTGCGCCCCGCACCGCCAGCTCCGCCTTGGCCGATCCGGGCTGGTAGTACAGCCCCGAGTGGATCACGCCGCTGTTGTGCCCGCTCTGGTGCGCGCCGACGCGCGCTTCCTTCTCCAGCACCACCACGCCGAGCCCCGTGTAGCGTTTCGTCAGCTCCATCGCGGCCGCCAGCCCCAGGATCCCGCCTCCGATCACGGCGATGTCGTACGCCGGCCGTGCCACGGCTGCTACCGCACGACTGCGAGGCCGCTACCCTCGGCCACCTCGCCAATCCGCCAGCAGGGTGCGCCCGCTGCCTTGAGCCGCGCCTCCAACGCCGCCGCCGCCGCCTCTCCGAGTGAAACGACGAGGCCGCCGGCCGTCTGCGGGTCGAACAGGATCGCCGCCTCTTCGTCATTCAGCGGCGGCTCGGCCTGCACGTCCGCTCCGAAGTGCGCACGATTGTCACGCTGACCCCGGGTCGTCAAGCCACGGCGCACGTACTCCCGGAAGCCGTCGATGAGCGGCGCGTCTTCGATCCGCACTCGCAGCTGCACCTTGCTTCCCCGCGCGATTTCGATCAGGTGCCCCCCCAAGCCGAAGCCGGTGACGTCCGTCATCGCGTGCACGTCGAGGTCGTGGGTCGCCCGCGCCGCGATCGCGTTGAGTTGCAGCATCTGTGCGATCGCCGCTTCCGCGTGCGCAGGGCTCGCCACCTCTTGCTGGATCGCATTGATCAGCACGCCCGTCCCCAGCCGCTTGGTCAGGACCAGCATGTCGCCCGGACGCGCTCCGGAATTGGTCCGCACCCGCTCCGGATGCACAAGCCCCGTGACGCACAGCCCGTATTTGGGCTCGTGGTCGATCACTGTGTGCCCCCCGGCCACTACTCCCCCCGCTTCGCGCACCTTCGCGGCGCCCCCTGCCAGGATCTGAGCGGCCATCTCCGTGGGCAGATCCTCCGGGAAACCCGCCACGTTGAGCGCGAACAGCACCTCGCCCCCCATCGCGTACACATCGTTCATGGCGTTCGCCGCCGCGATGCCCCCGTAGATATAGGGGTCGTCGAGGAACGGCGCGAAGAAGTCCACCGTCTGGACGATCGCTTGCTCGTCATTCAACTTGTAGATCGCAGCGTCGTCCGGCGCGGCCAACCCCACGAGCAGATTGGACGCCTCGGCCGGCGGAGCTATCTCACGTAGATGGCGCAGCACGTGCGCCAGAGCATCTGCTCCGTACTTCGACGCTCAGCCGCCGCAGAGAGCGAGCTTGGAGAGCCGGATCTCCTCCGCGCTCACGCCGCCTCCTCTCCATTCCCGAGTAGGTGTCTAGCCGCCTCGCGCCGCCCGCGCGACCGCCGCCGCCGTCTCCGCCGGCGTTGCGGGCGGAATCGAGCAGCCTGGCCCCACCATCACTCGCGACGGCCCCACCGCTGCGGCCGCTCGCGCTTGCGCTGCCGCGACGTCCGCGGCGACTTCGTGCAGCCGTGTGTGCTCGACTCCCCCGATTATCGCCTTATCGGTTTTCATGAGCACCTCCACGAGACTCGGGTTTCCTGCCCCGTGGTCCGCCCAGTTGAAGGCCGTCACCGGGTAGTCGAGCAGCAGGTCGATCATGTTGTGGTCGCGGCACACGTGCAGCACGTTGAACGGCGCCGATCGCAGGGGATGGAGGATCTGCAGGTCGTAAGGACGGCCGAACTCCCGGAAGAAGTCCTCGCTGCAGTAATCGTAGCTGGGCCAGCGTAAGGGCGCGTAGAACAGGCCCGCCGCCCCGGCGTCCAGCGACGCCCGGGCATACTCGCTCAACACGCCGGTGAGCATGGCCAGCGCGTGGTGCGTCGCGGCCGCATCCTCGGCAGCCAGCTCCAGGACGGGTTGCTCGCCGCCCGCCAGCGTCGCCAGCACGCCCAAGGGCGAGAAGATCGTCTGCAGGATATCGACTTCCTCCCCGACCTCCTCCGCAAGTAAGCGCAGCGCGGTGAGGTGCTCCGCGAACACGCCGCCTCTTGGATCGACCGGCTCAAGGGCGGCCAGCTGCGCTGTGGAGGTGACTGTCGCCTGCTGGAGCCGCGGTTGTCGCTGTTCGTCCGGGCGGTCGTAGCGGTTGCCCCAGGCCTCCGCGAAGTAGGTCGAGCGGGGGTTGAGCTTGATGAAATCCCAGTCGTTCGCCCGGTACGAATCGAGCGTCGCCGCGACAAGCTCCCGCGGCTCCCATTCACGCAGAAAGTCATGGCCCCAGAGCGACACCGGCGCCCGATCAACGGGCCTGCCCTGCAGCGCTGCGCGCACGCGTTCCTTCTTCGATAGCTCCGGCATCGGCCTCTTCGCCCTCCGCTCGTCGAGGACAGTTTACTCCAGCCGATTCACCTGGCCCGCCGCGAACGGCAGCGCTCGCCGCCGTGTGCCGGCCACGCGCGACATCCCGCCGAAGACGGTGCGTCGCTGGGGAGGAGGGGGACTATACCAAGTCTTTCAGCCCCTTGAGGGGTCGTATCTTGACCGCTTTGGAGGCCGGCTTGGCCTTAAACGTCGTCTCCTGGCCGGTAAACGGATTGATCCCGCGGCGAGCGGGCACGGAAGGCTTGTGCTGCACCGTGACCTTCATCAAGCCCGGTACGCTAAATACGCCGGGCCCGCCTTTACCGAGGTCTTTCTGAATGATCGCACTGAGCGCGTCGAACACATCGGCGACCTGTCGCCTCGTCAGATCCGTGTTCGCCGCGATGATGCGGAAGGTGTCGGATTTTGTCCGAGGCTTGATTGTGGACTCGATCCGATAGCTCGTCTCGGGCATAGTTCGTGATCCTCAACTCTCCAGGGCCTGGTGCCCCGCCCTTCCTCTAGACTTTTTTACGCTACGGCATCCCTCCAGCCAAGCGTTGCAAACCGATTTTCTCGGTCTGCGTAGCGTTTTCTGACATGACTGCTACGCACGCGGCTCTAGAATGCGGCGCCGGCCCAAACGGCTGACGGCCAGCGTCTCGAATAGGCTCCGCTGTTGTTCGCCGCTGCCTTGCCTCCGCAGTGCCGGTTCCCTCTATTGATTCAGCCGTGGATCCGCGCCAATCGTCCCTGGAAGCCGTCTAATTTGCGCCCCTCGTCACGATCTCGGTTTCGGGCTGGAACGCCGCCCAGGCGAACCAAAAGTGATTGGCATGCGCCTTCGCCATCAGTCGGGACTCCTCCAGTGGGCCGCTGATCGCCTCGCCGAACACGTTCCACACCGATCGCGTCGTCGTGTCCAGGAACGTCTGCTCATCGGCGGGGTTCGGTAGGAACGACAGCTCCGCGCCGTCCATCTCCCGGTAGAAGACCCCCGTCGATCCTACGGCGCGGCCTTGGTCGATCTCCAGCGAATCCAATGCCGACGACGCGCCCGGTACCCAGAACACCACCACGCCTTGCCCGTCCCGCTCTTCCTCCAGCACCCGCTCCTGCTCCAGCAGGGCGAACGGATAGGCGACGACCGCTTCCCCAAACTCGACCGTGGCAACCCGCTCGAAGGGACTCAGCCGTTCGTCGATCACCCCGCGGAATAGGAAGGGTGAGTTGTCGACGGCGTCGTAGCCCACGTACGGGTTGCGGCCGTAGTCCCGCTGGAAGCCCGTCTCCCGGGACAGCACGAGCCCTTCGGGGAAATTTTCCCGGAACTGCGACCAGGCGACGATCACGGCCGGCAGCCGGGTGAGCTCCGCCCCCACCATGTCCCCGACCAAGGCTTTGCCGCCGATCTGCTGCCAGAGGCTCTCCGTCTGGCGGTCCCACATCACCAAGTCGCTGTTTCGCACCAAACCGGACGTGCCGAACGTCAGCACGGTTCCCGCCACCGTCCGTTCGAACGCGATCGCGGTGTTGCACAGCGGGCAGAACGTTACCACCACCGGCACACCGCCGACCACGTCGTTCACGATCTCGTGCCAGGTCATGATCTCCAGCGGGTAGGCCCGCACGTCCTCGCCAAGCTCGAACTGGATCACGGGCGAGTTCTCACTGTAGATCGCGTCGGCTTCCGCGGCGGGGATGAACGCAGGTGCGCTCAAGGGTGGGATCCCGTCTCGCGGCGCGCCCGGAATCAGTTCGGCCAGGTCGATGATGCGGATGTTCCAGTTGGTTTTCCAAGGCAGGCGGGTGAGGAAGTGCTGGCTGGTTTCGCGGATGATGGGCTCGCCCGCGGGCGTTTCCGTCGCATCGGCGGGGAGAAAGGTTCCCTCGATCGCCGCCGGCGTTCCTCCCTCGCGCTCCGGAGAATCGGGATCGATCCTCGCGACCGCAGACTGCTCCACCCCCGCCGTTTCGTCCGTCGGCTCTATCGATTCCTCCGCCGGCCGCTCGCCCGCTACCCGATCGGCCTCATCACCATTGCCGTCGGACACTCCGGCGCACGCCGCCGCCAGCCCCCACGCGCCCACTGCTCCGCTTAGCGCCAGTAGCTTCCACCTCCGCCCTCGTCCCGCTGGCATCGGCAATTCCCTCCGCTCGTGTGCACGCGACCTGATCGCAGACGCGTGGAGACTTCGTCGCGCACCGCCGTCATGCAACAGTACGACGCCGCGGCTCCCACGGACGCACGTCCGGTGGGTCCGTGATCGGGGTGAGACCGGTGGCGCCCTGCCGGCGCACTCGCTTACTCGAGCGAATGGGCCTCGGGCGGCAGGGCCGCCGTCGAATCCTCCAGGGGCATCGCTCCGAAACTCGTCACCTGCGCGACCCGGTCACCGTTGATGGTGAAGGCGTTGCGGGAGAAGACCGTTGTCACGTGGCCTTCGAAATCTTCGGCCGGACTCAGCGCGTCCACTACTACGGTGAACGGCGGGTCGGCCTCCCGCACCGCCGCGATCCGGTACCACCACCGCCGGTAGACCTGCCGCAGCCGTGCGCCGGCTCGGGCCACTGCCTCTACCCCTTCGAAGGTCCCCGCCGCCGACCGCGGGCGCAAGATCTCCAGCACAACGTCCGGCTGGGACGTCATCCGCAGCCGCTCGAGATCGCCGCCTACGTAGGCATAGATCCATGCGGCGGCGGTCTGCAAGTGACCCTCCAGGTGCGCCGGCACCTGCACCCCCGGGACCATCCCGTATGCGGGGGTATCCGGCTGCTCCGCGGGTGTCAGTACCGCTGCCCAACCGTCCGCGAGTCGCACGGTCTCCATGACGTGCTGCACCACGACGCGCCGCACGCCACTGGTGGTTTGCAGCTGTCGCAGGAGTCCCCCGACCGCGGCCTCTTCACGGAAGGCGGCGATGAAGTGGATGTTGAAGCCGCCGGTGATGTGGTCGAGCCGAAGCACGTTCGGCGAGGCGCGCAGCATCGCGGTCACGTCCGCCAGCGCCGCCGGGTTCACTTCCACGGCGGCCAAAATCTGGATCGTAAGGCCGAACGCTTCCAAGTCCGGCCGCACCTCGAACGTCAGCATCTCTTCCCGCCGCAACCGCTCGATTCGCGACGAGACCGTGGCGCCGGAAACGCCCAGCTGTTTGCCGATCTCCGCATACGCACGGCGTGGGTCCGCCGTCAGTTCCGCAATGATTCGGCGATCGAGGTCGTCCGGTTCGGCGCTCACGGGCTATTCCTCCCCTTCCGCTTGAGTATACGTACCGCAGCCGCTAGTTCGCGCCGCAGGACGGCGTCCGCACCGCTTGCGGCTTGCGAGCGCGAAGTGCAACCGCTGGTGACGATCCCCATTCTGTGCAGTAGAGTCGCAAGCGGCCCTGAGGCCGCTCTTCCGTATTGCGCACAGCGTTCGAAAGGAGCGACGCGTGAGCTTTCGAGCCTTCGTCGTGGACAAGAGCGAAGACTCCTTCAGCGCGGAGGTCGCCGAGCTGGACGAGTCCCGTCTTCCTGAGGGAGAGGTCACCGTTCGCGTTGAATGGTCGGACATCAATTTCAAGGACGGACTTGCCTGCATCCGCGATGGCCGCGTTATCAGCAGTTATCCCATGACCCCCGGCATCGACCTCGCCGGCAGCGTGACCGCGTCCAGCGATGGCCGCTTCAAAGAAGGGGACGGCGTCCTCGTCACCGGCTACGACCTCGGAGTCGGACACCCGGGCGGTTTCGCGGAGCTCGCTCGCGTGCCTGCTGACTGGCTCGTCCATCTGCCGGACGGGCTTAACGCCCAGGAAGCGATGGCTCTCGGCACGGCTGGGTTCACCGCCGCCCTTTCGGTATACGAATTTGAGCGCAACGGCATCGGGCCGGACTCCGGCCCCGTGCTCGTCACCGGCGCGACGGGTGGCGTGGGCAGCACCGCTGTCGCCATGCTGGCCGGGCTGGGCTACACGGTCGCGGCTAGCACCGGGAAGGACGGCGAGCACGCCTTCCTCCGCAGCATCGGCGCTTCCGAGATCCTCAGCCGTGAGGAGGTCAGCGCGGAAAGCGGCCGGCCCATGGAAAAGGCTCGCTGGGCCGGCGCGGTCGATCCCGTGGGGGGCAGCACCACGGCTTACCTGCTCCGCACTACGCGGCCCGGCGGGGTAGTTGCGCTCTCCGGTCTCACGGGCGGTACGGCCATCAGCACCACCGTTTTCCCGTTCATCCTGCGCGGCGTCAAGCTCGTCGGCATCGACTCCGTCTATGCGCCCATGTCCATCCGCGAGGAGCTCTGGCGCCGTCTCGGCACCGATCTCAAGCCGGCGGGGCTGTTGGAAACCATCGCTGAGGAGACCACACTTGAGGGCGTGATCGGCGCCACCGCCAAAATTCTCAAGGGCGAGATCCGCGGACGCACGCTCGTGCGGCTCCGGGACTAGCACGCCACTCCATTCGCGCGGGCGAGTCGATCGGAACTTTCTCTCGCGCAAGATCGTCTTGGTCGGTGGAGGTGTGATCAATGCGCGTTCGAATACCTCTCCTCGCCTTAGTGGCCTTGCTCATTCCCCTCGCCCTCGTCGCCTGCGGCGACGATAGCGCTTCCGGCCGTTCCTCCTTCGGCGACGGTGAAACCTTCATGGCCTCCGATGACTCCTTCGCACAGGGTGTGGAGCAAGAGGCGGACTTTGTCCTCGAAGAGCCAGCGGACTTCGACGAGTCCATAGAGGAAGCCTTCGCCGAGCCCGCCAGCGTGGTTGGAGAGACCGTTGGGGCGGCCTCGGCGGGAAACGTGTCTGGTGAACCGCCGCGCTCGCCTACCGCCACGCAAGCCGTCGACCGAATGGTCATCCATAATGGGAACGTCTCCGTCAGCGTCGACGACGTGCCCGCGGCGGTTGACCAAGTCCGTGCGATCGCCGAATCCTCAGGCGGTTTCGTCGAGCAGCTCTCGCGCACGGGTGAGGGCCCGGATCAGTTCGCCACGATCACCATCCGCGTCCCGCGCGCCCAATTCTTCACGATCCTCGATCGCATCGGCGCCCTCGGCGAGGTGCGCGACGAGTTCGTGTCGAGCGACGATGTCACCGAGCAATTCATCGATCTTGAGGCGCGACTCCGCAGCGCTGCCCACGAGGAAACGCGCCTCGTTGAGCTTCTCGGTAGCGCGGAGACGGTCGCCGATATCTTGGTCATTGAGCGGGAACTCGGCCGTGTCCGTGCCGAAATCGAGCGGCTCCAAGGTCAGATCAACTTCCTCGGCAGCCGCGTCGCGCTCTCAACCATCACCGTTTCTCTTTTCCCGCCCGACACTCCCTTCGTCGAGCCGCCTTCCGGTTACCTCCATATCGCCGTTGACGATGTGCAGCGCGCGCTGTCCAACGTGCGCACGCTCGCCGGGGCGGTCGGAGGCGTCGTCGATCGCGTGATCCTCTCCGTGACCGGCGACGATACGCATGCGCAAGCGCACCTCCGGGTCCCGAGGGCCGAGTTCGACGCCACGCTCGCCGCGCTTGAGCGTGAAGGCGACGTAGAGTCCAAGGAGATTCAGGTCAGCGGTGAGCCGCCGTCCGGCGCCGTGCCTGCCGCCGAGCCCGATGCGCGCATCGATCTCACGCTTTACGACTCCCGGTCCTCGCAGGAGAGCGGCTTCGACGTGTGGCTGGTCGTCGTCCCAATCGGCGGTGTCTTGATCCTCGTTCTGGCCGGGGCGCTCGGGGTCATGCTTCTCCGGCGCCGCGGCTAACGGGCCGCGGTCAGCCGAACACCCCGTTCGCGGCCAACTCCGCGATCTCGTCGTCGCTGAGCCCCGCCTCGCGCACGACCTCGGCCGTGTGCTCTCCGGCCGCGGGGGCGGGGCCCCGCACGCCGATCTCCGCCCCCGCGATCTGAAACGGAGTGTTCATCGTCTCGAACCGTCCCAGCTCCGGATGCTCAATCTCCGCGAAGATCTCCATTTCGCGCACCTGTGGGTCGTCGATCAGATCGGGCAACGTCGAGACGGGCGCCCAGATCAACCCGAACTCGTCCAGCCGCTCCCGCCAGTAAGGGAAGTCGTGCTGCCGGAACCGCTCGGCGATGCCGCGCGTCAGCACCTGCGTGTGATCTTGGCGTTTGGGGATGGAGTCGTAACGCTCGTCCTCCGCCCACGCGTGCAGCCCCAGCATGGTGCAGACCCGCGTCCAGAAGCGGTCCGGCTGCGGCATGACCAGCTGGATCCACCTTCCGTCGGAGCATTCGTAGGCGTTGTGCAATGGATTGCCCGGTGCGGCATGGTCGTGCGGAGGCGGCTGCTGTCGCGCCACCAGTACCGACGCCAAGTCCGTCCCCACGGTCCACATGCCCGTACCCAGCAGGGTGGCGTCGACGACCTGCCCCTCTCCCGTTGCGTCGCGCAGGCGCAGCGCGGCCAGGACCCCCGCTAGGAGGTTGAGGGTGGTGGTGTGGTCTCCCTGGCCTGGTCGGCAGAGCGGCGGCGGCGAATCAGGAAGCGTCAGCGCGCGCATGACGCCGCTCCGCGCCCAGAAGGCGGCGTAGTCGAACCCCGGCCGCGCCGCGTCGGGCCCGCGTGTCCCATATCCCGAGAACGATGCGTATACCGCCGTCGGATTGATGGCGTGGATCGCCGCGGGCGTCAGCCGGTAGCGCTCCCGCCTCGACTGGATCAGATTCGTCACGAAGACATCCACATCCTGTGCGAGCCGCTGCACCAGCTCGCTCCCGCCGGGCCTCTCGAGGTCCACCGTGATCGAGCGCTTGCCTCGATTGTCCAGCTCGAATACGTAGCTGCCTTTGAAGTCGTAGTCGTATCCGAGCGTGTTCATGTCGAAGCCGCGCAAGGCGTCGCCGCCCGGCGGCTCGACTTTGATCGCCTCCGCTCCCATGTCGACCATCAGCGCCGCGGTGCACGGCGCCACCAGCCAGTTCGCGACCTCGAGCACGCGGATGCCTTCCAGTGGGGCTTTCATCCCGGCTCCTTCCGCCAGCCGCCTTAATCCGTCTGTCTCCACGCCACCCGACCGTCTTTGAACACGTAGCGGATCGACCGCGTCGCCGAGAGGTCGTCCAGGGGATCCTCGCTCAGCACGACGAGGTCCGCGCGCCGCCCTGGACGCACGCTGCCGATCTGCTCCTCCAGGCCCATCGCCCGCGCCGCGTTGCTCGTCGCCGCCTGGATCGCCTCCATGGGGGAGCAGCCGATCGCTCCCAGCTCCACGATCTCTTGGTGGAGCGCGTCTGGACCGGTAAACGGCGCGCCCATGTCCGTCCCTGCCACCAGCGGCACCCCCATTCCGTACGCCATCTCGATCGCGGCGCGGTGCGAGTCGCTCACCGCCCGCGCCCGCGTCATGGTCTCCTCCGTCATTCCCGCCTCATCCGGGCGAGCGAGGATGAACCCCATCACCGCCAGCGTGGGAGTCAGATGGGTGCCCCGCGTGATCATCGCGTCCGCCAGCTCCTCCGTGAGAAACGAGCCGTGCTCCACGGTGTCCACCCCGCCCCGTACGGCGTTGCGAATGCTGCCCGCGCCGTGCGCGTGCGCTGCGATCTTCAGTCCCGCCCCATGCGCCTCATTCGCCGCGACCCGCATCTCCTCTTCCGAGAACTGCACGGAGTGGGGTCCCAGCCCCGCGCCCACTACGCCCCCGCTCGCCATCAACTTGATCATGTCCGACCCGGCCTTGATCTCCGCCCGCACGGCTCGGCGCAAGGCATCCACCCCGTCTACCTCGACCGCGATCATCCAGCCGTGCCCGCCGGTAACGGTGAGCCAGTGTCCGGCCGCGATAATCCGCGGCCCCTCCAGATGGCCTTGGGCGATCGCGTCCCGTACCGCGAAGATGACCGACGGCACGCCGCCAACGTCGCGCGCGGTCGTCACGCCGTGCCGCAGCAGTGCGGCGGCGCGCTTTGCCGTGAGCAGGGCCTGGTACGGGTGCGGCTGCTCGGCCGCGTCTTCGATCGCGCTGGGCGCGGCGTTGAGGCTCAGGTGGGTGTGCGCGTCGATCAGGCCTGGGATCGCCGTCGACCCGCTCAGGTCGATGACGGGTTCGTCGTCCTTCGACAGATCCGGCGCGATCGCCTGAAAGCGTCCGTCGCGGATGCGCACGTCGACTCGCGCGTGGAGCGCGCCTGTACCGTCGATCAGCCGCAGGTTACGCAACAGCATCGGCAAGACTCGCATCCGCGCCCGGCGCGCGGCCAAAACCCTATGCTCACGTTACCAGCGCCAACGCTAACAGAGCCCACCGCCCAGAGGGACTCGGGCGCTTCCATCCCTGGTCTTGCTTGGCGTTGAGAGGGTCTCGCCCTTCCCATAGACTGCCGTTGCGCCGATGGGAGATTGTGCATGACGCCCGATTCGGAACTTCCCGAACCCGAACCACCGTCCGCAAGCGAGTCCGCCGCCGGCGCCCCCGCCCTGATCCAGGTCGACGAAACAGCGCGGCGCGTCCTCGTCGAGACGGCGCCGCAGCCGTATCCCTTCGCCGTCCGGCTGCTGTGGCTCATTTTCGTCGGCTCGTGGGGCGGCTTGCTGCTCATCGCTGCCACGGCGATCCTCAACTTCACCGCCGTGGGCTACATCTTCCGCCCCTGGGCTCTCCAGCAACTCCCGCGCGTCATGCGGCTGGCCCATCCCTCGCAGCGGATCGCGGGGCCCGTTACCCCGAGCGAACGCGAGCAAGAGGTGCGCGAGCGACCGTACGTGCGCGCCCTTTACTTTTTCGGCCTTGGCTGGTGGGCCGGTGGACTGTGGCTCCTCGCTGCCTACCTCGTCCATCTGCCCCAGGTCACCGAGCCCCTCGCTCTCTGGATGTATAACCGCGTCGACGCGATCACCACGCTGGAGCGCCGCTCCGAGCAGCTCGTCACGTCTGATTCTTCGGGACGCTAACGCTCGAATCCGGCAGGCGATCAGGCGTATGCTCGGAGTGCGACTGAGCTGGAGCGGAGCCGTGCGCCCATTCCCGACCAAGCCAGTCCCTGTCGTGATCGTGGCGGGAGCCTTGCTCGCCGTCACCCTCGCCGCCGCCTGCTCCGGCGGTGGCGAGTCTGCCGTCCCGGTTCCCACGGACGCCTCTTCCGGACTCGAAGACGCAGGCGCCGCCGATCTCGGCGCCTCCTCGCTTCCAACCGACCGGGGCGTCATCGCCGGACTGGACACTTCCCTCCGCAGCGTCGAACTCGTCGATATCGTTTTCGACCTCTTCGACCTCACCGCCGTCACCCTGGCGGAAGCCGATGAGGCAACGGTCCTTCGCATCGTCGATGCCATTCCACCGCTCGACGCCAACCGTGCGCTGCTCTCTCCCGTGGAGCAGGGTCGCGTCGGCACGGTGCGCTACCGTACCGCCGCCCAGGCGGCGGCCGCCGACTACCTCTGGGACACGCAGCTGATCATCGGCTATGTCGCGGACGACGGACAGGCTTACGCCTATCCGATTTCCATCCTGAACTTCCACGGGATCGTGAACGAAACCTTGGCCGGACGGCCCGTCCTCATCACCTACTGCACCCTCTGTCGCACCGGCATCGTGTACGAGCGCGTGTTGGCCGGCGAGGTTCTCACCTTCGGCAACACCAGCGCGCTCTTTGAGAACGACCTCGTCATGTTCGACCGCGACCCTGAATCCATCTCCTACTGGTTCCAGGTTGCGGGGGAAGCGGTCGTGGGCACGCGCACCGGTCAGCGGCTCACTCCCCTCGCCTCCATCACCACGGAGTGGCAAGCCTGGCTCGCCGAGCATCCCGACACCCTCGTCCTCAGCGACGATACCGGCTTCGATCGTCCCTACGGCACGGACGTGACCGCCCTCCTTGCCGGCGCGGGCGAAGGCACTGCCCGTCTGCCGTTCCTCATTGATGAGGAAACGCTCGCGGACGGCCGCCTCCCGATCTCGGAGCTGGCGCTCGTGGTGGAGATTGCGAACGAGCCGCGCGCCTATCCTCTGCAGTCGCTTGGCAGCCTGGCTATTAACGACGTGCTGGCCGGCCAACCGCTCGTCATCTTCATCGACTCGCCAGCTCGCTACGGCGCCGCCTTCGATCCCCGCGTGGACGGAAGGCGGCTAACGTTCGTGCTTGAGGAGGGCGCCTTCGTCGATAGAGAAACCGGCACGCGCTGGAACAGATCGGGCTTCGCGGTGGAGGGCCCGCTCGCGGCGTCGCAGCTCGTTGCGCTGCCTGCGCGGACAACCTTTTGGTTCTCCATCCTCGGCGCTTTCCCGACGGTGACCGTCGCCGGTGTCGACACCACGCTGGACGCGAGCGGCGCGTAGCTTCTCCTGATTCGGATCGAGCCGGCCCGCCACAGCCGGCGGCTTTCTTGACGGCCTTCTGGGCCGCTCGTACGCTCGGCCGCGCGCCATGCCGGCGCGGGTCCGGGGAAAGGACAGCCATGCCACAGGCCGAAGCACTCGCAGGAACCTTCGAAATCCCGTCGATGGAACGCGTCCGTTACGGTCCCGATTGCCTGAACTTCCTGGCCGAGGACGTGGAGGCCCAGGACGGTCGCAAAGTCTTCATCGTTGCCAGCAACAGCCTGGCGACCAAGACCAACGTCGTCGATCGCGTGCAAGGCGTCCTTGGCGATAAAGCCGTGGGGGTCTTCCACGCTGTCTCGCAGCACGTCCACCGGGAATCGGTTCTGCAGGCGGCAGAGGAAGCCCGCAGCGCGGGAGCCGACTTCCTCGTGAGCGTGGGCGGCGGCAGCCCCATCGATTGCGCCAAGGCCGTGGCCATGTGCATGGCCGAGGGGATCACGACGCTCGATCAGTGTGACGACTACAGCACGAAGTTTGAGTACCCCGACAAGGTCGAGTTTCCCTCGCTCCAGCACCCCGAGCGCGTCCCCAAGCACATCACGCTCTCCACTACCCTCTCTGCCGGCGAGTTCACCAACATCGCCGGCATGACCGACAGCAAGCGCCAGGTCAAAGAGATCTACTTGCACCCGCCGCTGATGCCGGTCGCGGCCTATCTCGACCCAACCCTGACCGTGCATACGCCCGGCTGGCTCTGGGCGTCGACCGGAATGCGCGCCGTCGACCATTGCGTCGAAGCCTACGTCTCCCAGGCCCACATGCCCTTCGTCGATGCGCTCTCCAAGGACGCGCTGACGATCCTCGCGCAAGAGCTCCCGCACGCCGCCAAGAACCCCGAAGACATCGGTTCCCGTGGCCGTTGCCAGATGGCCTGCTGGATGAGCCTCTTCGGTCTGCTCAACGTGATGGTCGGCCTCAGCCACGGCATCGGCCACCAGCTTGGGGCTCGCTGCGACGTCCCCCATGGCGTCACCTCGTGCATCATGCTTCCGCACGTCATGGACTACAACTTCCCGGTCGTGAAGGATCGCCAGGCGAGCCTGGCCGAGGCCTTCGCCGTCGATACCCGGGACATGAGCGTCGATGATGCCGCGCAAGCCTTTGTCGGCGCGCTGCGCGCTTTCATCCGAGATCTGGAAGTGCCGACGCGCCTCTCCGAGGTCGGGGTCACCAAGGAGGACTTTCCCGGGATCGTCCACGACGCGTTGGAGGACATGGTCGTTGCCACCAACCCGCGCCCGGTGACGGACGAGGCGGTGGCGCAGCTCCTGGAGGCGGCCTACTGAGATCGATCGGAAGACGGCATCGCCCTTCCGAGTCACCGAGGGAGGTTGCGTCCGGCAGAGATCCCGTATGCTTGGGGCCCTGCTAGCAGGCGCATTACCGGCCCGGTCTTGCGCGTCCCCTCTGTTAGGCTGTAGATCATTGGCTACCCGCGACTGGAGCGCGCGGGTGGGACGCACCGAGCGGAACGCCTCCAAGAGCGAGAAACCATGAGAAAGTTCCTGCTGCGGCGTTTCGCTTTCCTCATTCCGCAGCTCTTCGTGGTTTCCTTCCTGGCGTTTCTGCTGATCAAGCTCCTGCCCGGCGATCCCGTCCTGATCATTCTGGGCCCGCTGCGCACCCAAGAGGGCGTGATCCGCGAAACGAAGCGCCTTGGCCTCGACAAACCCTTTTTCGTCCAGTACGGCCGATACGTCGAGCGCACGGTCCAAGGCGACTTCGGCAATTCCATCGTTACCAAGCAGCCCGTCATTGAGGAGTTGGGGCGCCGCGTCCCGGCGACCCTGTGGCTGATCACGCTCGGCCTTGTTGCCTGCGTGGTGATCGGGATTGGAGTGGGCTATGTCGCAGCCTTAGCCCCGCCCACCGGCTGGGGTACGTGGCTGAATAAGTCCATCATTGGCTACGGCTTCTTAGCCGGGGCCTTACCGGATTTCTGGGTCGGGCTGATCTTGGTCTTCATTTTCTTCGCCACCCTGGGCATCTTACCGGCGCCCATCGGCCAGTTGCCGGGGTATATTCCCTCGCTGCTCCCCGACGGACCCACCAACATTGATCTGTTGGACACGCTGATCAAAGGTGACTTCGGGCAGGCCGGCACGGCCTTCCGCGCCTCGATCATGCCCGTCGTGACGCTGGCCATCGTCTACGCCCCGGTGGTCTTGAAGATTACGGCGGTCACCACGACGGAAGTCTTCAACTCCCAGTACGTCACCGGGGCCCGGGCGGTCGGCGTGCGGCGGCGCACCATCACGCGCTACATCATGCGCAACGCGTTGCTCCCCATTGTCACGACGAGCGGCGTCCTCTACGCCTTCCTTCTTGGAGGCGCCGTTCTCGTCGAGACGGTGTTCTCGTGGGGAGGCTTCGGTCAGTACACGGTGGATGCAGTCAACGCCCTTGACTTCAATGTGATCCAAGGCATGATGCTGGTGGCCGCCGTCTTCACGATCGTCGTCTACCTCTTGATCGACATCATTCACTACTTTGTCGATCCGCGTATTCGGGTAAGCACGGTGGGTTCGTCATGACGACCACCACCTGGCCGGCCGTCCGCGTCCGTGTGCCCCGTCTCTCCGCGAGCGCGATCTGGGCGGGCATGCGCCGGCAGAAGCTCCTCACCATTGCGCTTGGCATCCTCGCAGTGATGATTTTCCTAGCCGCCGTCGGCCCCATCATCGCTCCCCACGATCCCGAATCCGTGCTGCGAGAGACTCTCCTTGACGAGCAGGGGCAGCCCATTTTGAACTCTCAAGGCGACCCGCGAACGCAGCTGGTGAATCTCAGAGCGCCCAGCGGCACGTACTGGTTCGGTACGGACGAGAAGGCATTGGATGTCTTCAGCCGCACTATCTCTGCCCCGCGCGTCGATCTCGTCATCGCTATCGCCTCCACCATCATCGGCCTTGGCGCCGGTTCCGTTATCGGCCTGGTGGCGGGCTATGCTGCCGGTCGAGGCCGGCTCGTCGGGTCGCTTGCTGAGGTCCTTACGCGCTTCATGGACATCATCCAAGCGTTCCCCGTCTTCATCGTCGCGCTGGCCCTCGTCGCCGTGATCGGATCCGGGCAAGACAAGGTCATTTACGTCCTCTCCTTCCTCTTCACTCCGATCTTCTTCCGTTACGTGCGAGCGGAGACCTTGCTTGTGCGCGAACTCACCTTCGTGGAAGCGGAGCGTGCTGTCGGCAACCCGACCCGACGCATCATGTTCAACCACATCCTGCCCAACTCCGTCACCACCGCCACAGTCCAGGGCTCGGCCGTTATGGGTTACGCGATCCTTCTCACCGCGGGGCTGAGCTTCGTGGGGGCCGGCGTCGCTCCGCCCACGCCGGAGTGGGGCGCCATGATCAGGAGTGGGGTCGAGCTGATGCAGAGCGGTCAGTGGTGGACCTCGGTCTTCCCCGGCATCACGCTCGGATTGACGGTCTTCTCCCTCGCCGTCATCGGCGAGAGCATTCGCGTCCGCTGGCGCGGGTCTGGTCTCCGTGGTTACTGAGACCCCCGACGCCACTCCTGCCGGATCCACGGCTTCCGGCGAGATCCTGCGGGTCAGCGACCTGACCCTCCACCATCTTGTCGAAGATCGCCTCGTGATCGACGGTGCCTTTATGAGCGTCGATTCGGGCGAGGTGCTGGGAGTGATGGGCGAGAGCGGCTCCGGCAAGAGCGCCTTGCTCTTCGGCATCATCCGTCTGCTGTTGCGAGAAGTGGAGCAGCGCAGCGGCCGCATCGCCTATCGGGGCGAAGACCTTATGGCCAAGTCGAACCGCCAGATGGAGCAGTTGCGCGGGCTCGAGATGGCGATGATCGTCCCGGGTGGCAAGTTCTCCCTCAACCCGGTCGAGACCGCCGGCAGTCAGATCGTTGATGTCCTCAGATCGCACTTCCCCGACCGGAGCAAGAAGGATCTCGCCGACGAAGCGATCGAGATCTTGCGCATTATCGGCATCCCTGACCCGGACATTCGTTTCCGAGCTTACCCGCACGAGCTAAGCGGAGGCATGGCCCAACGCATCCTCATCGCCAAAGCCATGGCCTGCTCACCACAGCTGCTGCTGGGCGATGAGTTCACCGTCGGGTTGGATGTCACGATCCAGGCGCAGGTCATGGACCACTTCCACGCGCTGCTGCGGGAGCGCAACACCTCACTGATCTTGACCACCAGCGACCTCGGCATCGCCGCGACGTACTGCGATACGATCGCGGTGATTCGCCGCGGGCAGATCGTGGAGTACGCTCCCGTGCTCGACTTCTTCGCCAACCCCCAACATTCCTACAGCCGGCTGCTCCTCTCGGCCGCCCGCGAAGCCCGCGCCCAGCAGAAGATGGACGAGGCGCGCGTCGATGTGGAGCGCGATACCTCACAAGATCGGCGCTTCGTGCACGAGGACCTGCCGGCGCCGCCCGATCTCTATACCCTCGTCGCCCCCGGGCACCTGGTACGGTTGGAAGACGAATGACGGACGAACCGCTCCTCCAAATCCGCAATCTCACCAAGACCTTCACCGTCGGCAAGGGGCAAGAGCTCGTCGCCGTGAGTAACGTTTCCCTCGACCTGCGCGAGGGCGAGACGCTGGGCCTGGTGGGCGAAAGCGGCTCCGGCAAGACCACCCTGGGTCGCGTCGTCCTCCGCCTGACGGAGCCGGATACGGGCACGGTTCGGTTCGAGGGCATCGACTTGCTCGCCCTCGCCGGCGAGCCCATGCGGCGCATGCGCTCCAAGATGCAGATCGTTTACCAGGATCCCATGCTGGGCTTTAACCCGCGCATGCGCGTCCGCGACATCATCTCCGAGCCCCTGCGCCTCCACGAGACACTGAGTCGGACGGAGCTCCAAAAGCGCGTCATGGAAGTACTCGAGCTCGCCGACCTCGATCCGCGCGTCCTGAGCGAGCGTCCCGGAGCTATCCGCAAGGCGGAGCAGCAGCAGGTCGCCATCGCCCGCGCCATCGCGACGGGCCCGCGCTTCATCGTCTTGGATGAGCCCACCGGCCTGCTCGACCTCTCCGTCAGCATTCACATCATCGGCATCCTGCGGCGTCTCCAGGAAGAGCAAAAGATCGCCTACATCTTCATCTCGCACGATCTCAGCGCGGTGCGCGCCATCAGCCATCGCCTCGCGATCATGTACCTGGGACAGTTGGTCGAGACCGGCCCGATCGAGGATGTCTTCGCGCGTCCCACCCATCCCTACAGCGAGGCGCTGCTCTCGTCCGTGCTGCTCCCCGACCCCAAAACCACGCGTCAGCGCCTGCGCCTGAGTGGTGAGATCCCCAGCCCCATCAACCTGCCCCCCGGCTGCCCTCTCGCGCCCCGCTGCCCGCTCGTCGAGGAACGCTGCACCGGTGGCCCGCCGCCGCTCGTGGCGATCCGGGGCAACGGGGAGAGCGGCCAGCCCTCGTGGTGGTCGACATGCTTCCCGCTCTCCGACAACGAAGAGAACCTCGATAACTGGTACGCGATCATGCAGGAGCATGAGTCCACCGAGACCGAGGAGCTCCGCGCTGCCATCGCCGCCGCCCGCACCGAGAACGAGGGCTGATTCCCGCCCTCTCGTCGTTTTCGGCGCGTCGCATCCGCTACCCTGCCGGCTTGCACGGGCTCTCTGAGGTAAAGGATCGATCCCATGATGGAATACGCCGAATACGAATACCTGCTGTTCGAACGCCTGCCCAACGGCGTCCTCCAGATCACGATGAACCGGCCCGAGGCGATGAACGCCGTCAATGCCCAGCTCCACAAGGAGCTGGGACAGATCTGGCGCACCATCGGCGACGATCCCGATACGCGCGTCGCGCTCATCACCGGCGCCGGCCGCGCCTTCTGCGCCGGCGGCGACCTCTTCGGCGTCGACTTCCAGCAGTTCGACTTTGTCTACAAGACCCTCCAGGAGGATCGCGACATCGTCTACAACATGATCAACCTGGATAAGCCGATCGTCTCCGCCATTAACGGATGGGCGATCGGCGCCGGATTGGCCGTTGCCCTCCTCGCGGACGTCAGCATCGCCTCCGACAGGGCGCGGATCATGGACGGCCACACGCGCATCGGCGTCGCTGCTGGCGACCACGCCGCCATCATCTGGCCCCTGCTCTGCGGCATGGCTCGGGCCAAGTACTACCTGTTCACGAACGATGAGCTCAATGGTGAGCAGGCTGCCGAGATCGGCCTCGTGAGCATGTGCGTGCCCCACGACGAGCTCATGGACCGCGCCCGCGAAGTCGCCGATCGCCTGGGCCGCGGCTCAGCCGTTGCCCTCCGCACGACGAAGCACATCCTGAACAACTGGCTGCGGATGAACGCGCCCAACTTCGACGCCTCCGCAGCCTTCGAGCTGCTCCAATTCATGGGGCCCGATGTCCGTGAGGGCGTCGACGCCGTCCAGGAGAAGCGCAGCCCCACCTTCCCTTCCAGCGCCGTGTATCCGGGCTAACCGCCCCTACCAAATCCGATTGCCCAGCCGCCGACCCGCTTCATATACTGACCGCTCTGACCGGCGCCCCGGATGCGCCGGCTCTCATGGAAAGTGCTCGGAGGCGTGTGGATGAGCCCAGCGGCCATTGACCCCATCACGTTCGAAGTCTTGCGCAACGCTTTCAGCGCCGTCTGCAACGAGATGGCGCTCGTCGTGGCCAAGACCGCCTACTCCACCCCGATCAATGAAGGCCGCGACTTCGCGGGCACCGTTTACGACCGCAACGGCAAGCTGGTGGCCCAAGGGGAGACCGACCTGCCGGCTTTCGTCGGCCTCACCATGCTGACCGTCCCCGAAGTGATTCGGGCGATCGGGCGGGACACGATGCGGCCCGAAGATATCTACATGATCAACGACCCCTATGTGGCCAGCACCCACTGCAACGACATCCACCTCGTCAAGCCCATCTTCCACGAGGGCACGCTGGTGGCGTTCACGTCGTCCACGGCGCACTGGTCCGATGTTGGCGGCGTCGCCCCAGGCTCCCTTAACTGCCGGGCCCGCAGCCATTTTGAGGAAGGCGTCCGCATCCCCGCGCTCCGTATCTATCGCGAGGGCGAGCTCAACAAGGACGTGCTCGCCATCCTGCTCCACAACATGCGCGAGTCCTGGGAGCGGGTTGGCGACCTCAACGCTCAGGTCGCTGCCGTCAAGGCCGGCGAAGCGCGCCTCCAGGCCCTCATTGCGAAACATGGCGCCGACACCGTGCTCGCCACGATGGAGGAGGTCCAGAACCACTCCGAGCGGCTCGCGCGCGCCTCCTGGCAATCGTTGCCCGACGGCGTCTATGAGAGCAGCGACCGTGTCGACATGGATATCCACACCGGTGAGCCGAAGGTCATTCGTCTCAAACTCACTATCGCCGGTGACCACGCCATCTTCGATCTCACCGAATCCGACGGGCCCGCCGAGTCCGGGATCAACTGCACCATCGCTGCCACCACCTCCGCGGTGTTCCTGGGCCTCGCCTCCATCCTGCCGCCGATGCCCATGAACTCTGGCATCATGCGCACCATCGAGATCAAGGCCAGACGGGGCTCTATCGTTTGGGCGCAGCCGCCGGTCGCGATCTCCGGTCTGGCCGCCACCAGCATGGAATGCACGATCGGCTGCGTCGTCCAAGCCCTGAGCGAGGCCCTGCCCGAGCGGGGCGCGGCCACCCCATTCAGTGTGCTTAATACGGTCTTCGCGGGCTTCGACACCCGCCCCGAGTTTCAATCCAGCTTCATCAACTACGTGTGGGGCTTCGGCGGCCTCGGCGCGGTGGCGACGCACGATGGAGCCAACGTCGCCGGTTCCCCCTATACCGCGAGCACGCAAAACATTCCCGCCGAGCTCCAAGAGCGGCGCTATCCCGTGCTCTGGCGTATCTACGAATGCTTGCAGGACTCCGGTGGCCCGGGCAGAAGTCGCGGAGGGACCGGGCTGCGCCAGTACGTCGAGTTCCCCTACGTCGCGGGCACCATCTCTTGTATCGGCGACCGCGAGCGCTTCGGGCCGCCGGGCATCTTCGGCGGCCGCGAGGGCGCGACGGCCGGACTGGTCGTCAACCATGGCACGGAGCAGGCGCGCGACATCGGCATCTTTTCGGTGAACGAGCCGGCCGGCGCCGGGGAGTCGATCACCTTCTGGTCCGCCGGCGGCGGCGGGTACGGCGATCCGCTTGAGCGTGAGCCCGAACGGGTCGTGGAGGACGTACGCGACGCCTATATCTCTCTCGCCGCCGCCCGTTCGCAATACGGCGTCGTGGTCAGGGAGATCGACCGTCGCCAGCTCCAGTACACGATCGACGAGGCCGCGACGGCCACTCTCCGCGAGGAGATGCGCGCTCAGCGCTGAACGCCGATCCGAAAGGCAGCGCGGTGACTACTCAACTCGATCCCATCACCTTTGAGGTGCTGCGCAACACCTTCACGGCCGCCTGCAATGAGATGGCGGTCACCGTCGCCAAGACCGCCTATTCCACTCCCGTGAATGAAGGGAATGATTTTGCCACCGCGGTTTACAGTCCGCACGGCAAGCTCGTCTCCCAAGGCGAGCACGACCTCCCCGCCTTCGTCGGCCTCACTATGCTGACCGTTCCCGAAGTCATGCACGCGATCGGCGTTGAGAATATGGCGCCCGGCGACATCTACATGATCAACGACCCCTACATCGCCAGTACGCACTGCAACGATATTCATTTCATCAAACCGGTCTTCGATGGCGACATCCTCGTCGGATTCACCTCCTGCACGGCGCACTGGTCCGACGTTGGCGGCGTGGTCGCCGGCTCGCTCAACGTGCAGGCGCGCTCCCATTTCGAAGAGGGAGTCCGGATTCCCGCGCTCACGCTCTACAAGCGCGGCGTGCTGAACAACGATGTCGTCGCCATCTTGCTGCACAACATGCGCCAATCTTGGGAGCGGCTCGGCGATCTCAACGCCCAAGTCGCCGCCGTGCGCGCCGGCGCCAGCCGCATTGAGTTGCTGGTCAAGCGCTACGGCCGCCAGGCCGTCCTCGACGCAATGGAGGAAACGCAGAACTACTCTGAGCGGATGGCGCGTGCTGCCTTCGCCAGCCTGCCCGACGGTGACTACTACGCCGAAGACCGCATCGACCAGGATGTCTTTACCGGCGAGCCCAAGACCATCCGCTTGAAGCTCACGATCGAAGGAGACCACGCCTTCTTCGACCTGACCGAAAGCGACGGACCTGCCCAATCCGGCATTAATTGCACGATCGCTGCTACCACCTCTGCGGTCTTCATCGGCCTGGCCGCCATTCTGCCTCCCATGCCGATCAACTCGGGCGTCATGCGCGCGATCGAGATCAAAGCCAAGCGCGGCTCGCTGGTCTGGGCGCAGCCGCCCGTTGGCATCTCCGGCCTCGCCATTACCAGCATGGACGTGACCATGGGTGTCACCATGCTCGCCTTGGGTCAAGCCCACCCCGAACGTGCTATTGGCCTTCCCTCGGCCATCGTCAACTCGACGTTCGCCGGGAACGACCCGCGCCCCGCCTTTGACGCGCCCTTCATCAACTATCTCTGGGCTTTCGGCGGCATGGGCGCCGCCCGCGATCATGACGGCGGCAACAACGTTGCTTCCCCCTATTCCGCTAGCGCCACGAATATCCCCTGCGAGCTCCAGGAGCGCCGCTATCCCATCCTCTATCATCGCTACCAACTCTTGGCGGACTCGGGCGGCCCCGGCTGCTCTCGCGGCGGCCTCGGCCTTGACCAGACCATTGAGCCGTATCAAGAGGGCACGCTCTCCAATATCACCAACCGCGAACGCTTCGGCCCCGCCGGCATCTTCGGCGGTGGAGAGGGGTGGACGGCACGTGTCGTCGGAAACCCGGAAACCGAGCAAGAGCGCGACCTCGGCACCTTCGTTGTCAACGTTCCCGTCGGCCCCGGCGAAGTCCTTTCCTTCTGGTCGAATGGGGGCGGCGGCTATGGTCTTGCCTTTGCACGTCCCGTGGAGCAGGTCGTCGAGGACGTGAAGGACGGATACATCACGGAAGCCGCCGCCCGATCCCAATACGGCGTCGTCGTGCGGGAGATCGACCGGCGGCGGCTCCAATATGAAGTCGACGAAGCCGCTACTGCAGACCTGCGAAAGCAGATGCACGCTGCAGCGGGCGGCTGCTAGCCTTGGAGCGAACCAGAGTGCTTCCGGGACTGGACCGTGCCGCGCGCATCCGTTATCAAGAGGGGCGTTATCGTAGGGTTCTCCGGATCGGGGATGTCCCTGCGTCCGGTTCAAGAAGCGCCGTTGCGCTGAATCGTCCGGCGCGACGACGTGGAGAATGGAGCGGACCCGAATACGAGCCTGCCCACGCTGATGGGTGTAAGGTGAATCGGTCGGCGGTACGGCTAGCGGTTCACGGCTCCCGTGGTTCTGGAAACGAGAGTCCCCACTGGGGTGCGGGGACGTTCATGCGTCCTAGAGAAAGGTAGCGACATGGCGAGGTACCGAATCGGGATTGACGTGGGTGGAACCTTCACAGATTTTGTCCTCTATGACCAAGAAGGCGGGGAGATGCGTCTCACCAAGGTGGCGACCACTCCCGCCGATCCCTCCCAGGGCATTCTCACCGGCATCGAAAAGCTCGGCATTGATCTCGCCGATGTCGAGAGCGCCGCGCACGGTACCACCACCGCGACCAATACCCTGATCGAGCGCGATGGCGCCAAGACCGCCTTTCTTACCACCGAGGGGTTCCGCGACACGCTCGAAATCCGGCGAGCCAACCGCCAGGAGCTCTACGATGCCCAGTGGACGCCACCCCCGGCGCTCGTTCCCCGGCGACACCGCCTCGAGATCAAGGAGCGCCTCTACTGGAACGGCGAGGTCGCTACTCCGCTCGACGAAGCGCAGGTCGAAGATGTCATTGAGACCCTTAAGGCTCGCGACATCGAGGCTGTCGCCATCTGCTTCATCCACTCCTACCAGCACCCCAAGCACGAGATGCGCGTCAAGGAGATGGTGCAGAAGGCGATGCCCGATGCCTTTGTCACCGCTTCTTCCGAGGTAACGCAGGAGATGCGGGAGTTTGAGCGCGGCAGCACCGTCGCTGCCAACGCCTTCGTCGGCCCTCGCGTCGAGTCCTACCTGGATAATCTCAGCCGGGGTCTTCGCGATGCCGGGCTCAAGACGGATGTATCCGTTATGCAGTCCAACGGCGGCGTTGCCACTATCGACGAAGCGAAGAGTGTTCCGGCCAAGATGGCCCGCTCCGGCCCTGCCGGTGGAGCCATGGCGCTCCAGCGTCTCTCTGAGTTGACCGGTATCCCGGAGCTTGTCGGCATCGACATCGGTGGCACCAGCGCCGATGTCTCCGTCATCGTCGAGAGTCGGCCGCGCTGGACGAGCCCGCTCCTGATTGAGTGGGGGATGCCCGTACTTTTCCCCTCCGTCGATGTTGTCTCCATCGGCGCCGGCGGCGGATCCATCGCCTGGATCGACGAAGGGGGCATCCTGCACGTCGGCCCGCAAAGCGCCGGCGCTGATCCAGGCCCCGCCTGCTACGACACCAGCGGTACCGAGCCCACCTCGACGGACGCGCAGGTCGTTCTCGGCCGCATCGATCCGGGGCAGTTCCTCGGCGGCGAGATGACGATCCGCAAAGATCTCTCCGAGAAGGTGGTTGCCGACAAGGTCGGCGGTCCGCTCAACCTTGGCCTTGAGGAAGCGGCGGACGGCATGCTCAAGATCATGGAAAACAACATGATGCAGGCCATCCGCTACGTGACGGTCGAGAAGGGGTACGACCCCCGCGACTTCGCGCTCGTCGGCCTCGGCGGCGGCGGCGCGATGTACTGCACCACCCTCGCCCGCGAGCTCGGGATGAAGCGCGCCCTCGTCCCCACGGGGCCGGGCGTCCTCTCGGCTTGGGGGTTGCTCACCGTCGACATGGTGCAGGACCGCAGCAAGACGGTCCTGCGGCGCCGGCGCGCACTCTCCAACATCGACCTTGAGGAGACCTTCAACGAGCTGCGCGAATCCATCTACCAGTCTTTCCTGCGGCAGGGGATCTCCCCGCATGACGTGAAGATGGAGTATTACCTAGACCTGCAGTACTACGGGCAGGTCTACTCCCTCTCCGTCTCACTCGGCGACCTCGCGCAGAAGACCGGCGATATTCCCTCCAAGGATGACATTCGCGTCGCCGAGGCGGGCACGATCTCCGTCAAGTTGGACCTCGACGAACAGGGCAGGGTCAACGTCACGGACGAGGTGCTGGATGAGGCGACCGAGCATTTCCACAGCGAGCACGAGCGCGAGTACGGCCACGCCGACCCCGAGCAAGAGGTCCAGGTCGTGCACGCTCGCGTCTTCGGCAGCGCTTCCGTGCAGAAGCCGGAGATCCCCAAGGGCGTGAAGGGCGGCTCGGATGCGGCAGGCGCGCTGCGCACCACGCGCCAAGTCTACTTCGACGGTAGCTACCGGGACACCAACGTCTACACCCGCGAGAAGCTGCAGCCCGGCAACATGATCGCTGGCCCGGCTGTGGTGGAGGAGCCCACCTCCACGACGATCCTGCCGCCGGGCGCGTCTATCGAAGTCGATGAGTACGGTAATATGCTGATCGAAACCGGAGCCCAATAACGGAAACGGCGTTGCGGCGCAAGCGCCGCCCGTTCATCGTCGAGTCCTGGCCGGGGAGAGGGTGCTGTGGGCACGCTGCAACAACACTTCCTCCTCGGCCAGTTGCCTGCTGACGAGGGCATCCGTCACTCCGACACGCACGAGAGTGCCCCCCCGCGCCTCCGCGATCTGCACGCCGAGTATTTTCCCGGCGTCGACGGCATGCTGGAGTTGGAACGCTACGCGCGCCCTCCTCGCTTCTATGTCGGCAAGCGGCTGGACGAGCTCCTCGGCAAAGGCTGGGAGCGCCTGCTCGGCAAGCCCCGGCAGTTCGTCACGTTGCTGGTGACCGATGCCGTTCAGGGCTCCGCCGTCGAGATCAACTACAGGCACGCCCAGCGGCTCTTCGACCTCACCGATCAGGCCGCTTATGAGATCGAGCGCACCGGCCGCCTCCCCGAGATCATCGAGTCCTATCTCGCGCTACTCGAGAAGTACCAAAGCGACAAAGAAGCGGGTCTGTCTCAGCGGGAGTCTGGACTAGTGATCCCTACCGCGGGCGCTGATCAGCTCGTCGGCGTGGAGGGCGGATCCTTCATCACCGAGGCAACGTAAATCCTCCGGCGATCGCTGCCCTCTCCACATCACTGCATCGTGTAGCCGCCGCTGACACTCAGCGTCTGACCCGTGATGAACCCGGCCGCCTCCGACGCGAGAAAGGCCACTGCATTGGCCGGATCCTGAGCCGTCCCCAGTCGTCGCAGTGGGTAGGCTCTCTTGGCGCGCTCCCGCGCCTCGGGCGTGAACACCGTGCTCAGCTCCCGCCACATGCTTCCCTCGCCCATCGCCGCCTCCGTGTCCGGCACCGTCAGGCCCGGGCAGACCGCGTTGAACGTCACCCCGAACTTGCCGTACTCGCGCGATAGCGCCTTCGCGAGCGCAATCAGCCCGGCCTTGCACGCCGAGTACACGGACTCGCGGTACTCGCCCATGCGGCCGGCATCGGAGCTGATGTACACGACCCGGCCGCTCCCCTGCTCTGCCATGCGCGGCAGCACCGCCCGCGTGGAGTGGATCGCGCCCCACAGATTGAGTTGAATCTCCCGCTCGAACTCCTCCAGCGGCTTGTCCAAAAACAGCTGGTCGTGCGTCCACCCCACGTTGTTCACCAGCACGTCGATGCGCCCGAACTCCGCGACTGCCCGCTCCACTGCTGCCTCAATCGACGTGCGCTGCGTCACATCCGTCTCGACCGCCTGCGTCCGTCCCCCCGCCCGCAGCGCCTCCGCTTCCGCAACGACTCGCTCGGCCTGCGGAACATCGAGATCCGCGATGAGAACGTGCGCCCCCTCCCGTGCGAACGTGAGCGTGATCGCCCGTCCGATGTTCGAGCCGCCACCCGTGACGACGACGCCCTTGCCGGCCAGTCCCAGGTCCATCCAGCGCCTCCTTGTCCGCGGCGAGCCCTAGCTCGCGGTGTCGAGCGTGGCGCGGACCAAGGCCTTGCACCGCTCGAGGTCGTAGTCGCGGTAGGTCGTCAGCAGCTGCGCCGCCATTGAACCTTCCCCGTGCAGCGTCACGACGTAGTTGTAGCCACCGAATTCCGAAGCGGTCATGTCGCGGATCAGGTGGAACAGGTTCACTCGCTCCGCCGCCGACGTCTCTCCCGCCCCCGTCAGGTAGTGCTCCAGGTACGGGCCGGTCTCGGGGTTCTTGAAATCGGCCTCCATCGGCGCCGTGATCGCCAGCCCCCCTGCGATGTCCTGCAGGATCGCCGCGGCGTGGTGGAACCCCGATGCGAAGTGATACTTGCCTGCGTTGGCGTACATCTGATTCGGATAGACCATCCCCGGCTCGATCGGCGTCGCCTCCCGCGCGGCCGCCTTGCGGCAGGCGCGGATGATCTCCCCGTAGATGATCAGCTGCGCGATCTTGTCCCGAATGTGTCCCGCCCGCGCCGCGCCGTTCTGCTCGGCCACCAACTGCGCCGCTCCCACGAACAGGTCCACCGTCGGGGGTTTGTACGAGATCGCCGTGTAGCGGTGGTAGTTTGCGAAGGTCACCGCCAGCGCTCCCGCCGCTTGCCACTCCCCCGCCAGGAACACCCGATCCCAGGGCACGAACACGTCGTCCAGGACCGTCACCGCCTCCGTCTCGATATTCCGGCGGCTGATCGGATAGTCAAAGGTCGACTGCGAGACATCCCCCGTTTGCCGGCAGATCAGCGTGAGCCCCGGCGTGTTGACCGGGATCGCGAACGCGACCGCGTAGGCCGCGTCTTCCTCCCCCATCATCCGCGTGGGGATGAAGATCAGCTCGTTGACGACCGGCCCGGCGGTCAGATGCGCCTTCGCCCCGCGTACGACGATCCCGTCGTCCCGGCGCTCCACGATGTGCACGTACGCATCCGGGTTGGGCTGTTGGTGCGGCCGGAGCGACCGGTCACCCTTCACGTCCGTCTGTGACAGCGCCAGCGACAGATCCTGCGTGCGCACGTGGTTGATCCAAGCGTCGACGCGCGGCGCGTAGTCGGTTCCCAGATCTCCGTCCGTCTGATGCGACCAAACCTTGAGGGCGTGCATCGCATCCGACCCGACCGCCTTCGTGATGTTGAACGTCGAGTTGTGCCGCCGCGTGTCCTCTTCGATCAGGTCGCCCCGGGTCAGCAGCTCGTCCGGCGTCGTCGCGAGCTTGAAGTAGCGGCTCGCCCGCTGCCCCTCCCCGTCGGGCTCGTACGTGAACAGCGCTTGCAGCTCCGGATCGTGCTGATGCCGGTAGGTGCCGGCCGAATGCTCCGTGGTGATTTGAAGGATCGGGTGGGTCGTCACGTCATCGACGCGCTCCCCCGCGACGTACACCCGGCGGCCATCCCGCAAGCTCTCGACGTACTCCTCCGGCGTTCGCAGCGCCATGGTTTCCTCCTAGAACACGCCCGCTATCCGCGAAACCTTGTCGCGCTTGGGGACGCGTCGGGGCTGACTGGTTCCTAAGCCGGCTGGTGGCTTCCGCACGCGGAAGCCACCAGCCAACGGCTCGTTGCTTGTTTCGATCCGCGCGGCTAGCGGGTCAGGACGTGCACGGTGTTGACCGCGGCTTCGCCGCGGATCTCGCCGCCCGCGTTGTGCGTCAGCCCGACCTTGGCGTCCTTGACCTGGCGGTCACCCGCCTGGCCGCGCAGCTGCCAGGTGATCTCGACCAGCTGGCCCAGACCGGTCGCGCCGATCGGGTGGCCGCGCGCCATCAGGCCGCCGCTCGGATTGACCGGCGTGTCGCCGTCGATCTGCGAGGCGCCGGACTCCGCGAACGGCCCGCCCTCGCCGTAGGCGCAGAAGCCGAGCTCTTCCACCAAGCTGATCTCGGCCGGCGCGGCCGCGTCGTGCAGCTCCACCACGTCCACGTCCGAGGGGCCGATCCCGGCCGCCTCGTAGGCGCGTTTCGACGTTCGATCCGCGACCGCGGCTTCGCCGCCGTCCCGGTCGTGCCCGGATGAGATCGCGGAGGCGCGCACCCAGATCGGGTCTGTGCGCAGCTGCTTCGCCTTCTCCGCCGAGCAGAGGATCGTCGCTGCTCCGCCGTCGCCGATGCCGGAGCACATGTACAGCGTGAGCGGATCGGCGACCATTCGCGCCTGCAACACGTCCTCCACGCTGAACGGCTTCCGGAATTGCGCGTACGGGTTCAGCGATCCGTTCGTGTGGTTCTTCGACGCCACCTTGGCGATCTGCTGCACCGTGGTGCCGTATTTCTCCATGTGCGCCTTGGCGGCGTCCGCGTACAGGTCCATGAAGCGCGTGCGCGTCTCACCCGCGCCTGCCTCCGCTTCAGCGTCGAGCTCCATGTCGACCGCCGTGCCGATCGCCTGAAACGACTTCGCCTTGTCTTCGTCGTAGAGCTTCTCCACGCCCAGCGCCAGGACGCAGTCGTGCATCCCGCTCGCCACGTAGAGCCAGGCCAGGTGGAACGCCGTCGACGAGCTGGCGCAGGCATTCTCCGTGTTGATGATGGGGATGTCGCCGAAGCCCCAGGGCCGCAGGATCGCCTGCCCCCGGACCATCTCTTGGCCCGTCATCAGGCCCCCCACCGCGTTCCCGACGATCGCGGCTTCGATATCGCTCTTCTGCAGCCCGGCGTCGTCCAGCGCGTTCTGCACCGCTTCCTGCCCCAGACTCTTGGAGCTCTTCTCAAGGAACTTCCCGAAGCGGGTCATCCCCGCTCCCACGATCGCTACGTCTCGCATATGACCCTCCCGCGGTCTGCTGTCTGAACGTTGCCCGGTTCAGTATCTCTCGCGCGCAGTGTAACGCTATAGCTCAATGCCGCCGTCGATATCGAGCGTATGCCCCGTGATATACGTTCCCTCCGATACCAGGAACGCCACGGCCGCCGCCACCTCGTCCGCCGTCCCCGGCCGCCCCAGCGGGATCCGCTCCAGCATCATGTCCCGGCCCTTCTGAGGCACCTCGTCGGTCACGCCGACGTTGATGTAGCCGGGCGTGAGGGCATTGACCGTGATCCCCTTGCGGGCGAGCTCCTTCGCCAGCGCCCGCGTAAACCCCACCAGTCCCGCCTTCGTCGTCGCGTAGGCCGTGTCTCCCGGGAATCCCTTGAACCCGACGCTGGAGCTCATCACGACGATGCTCGCCAGCGCCCCGTCCTTCGCGGCCGCTTCGAGGTAGGGCAGCGCCGCGCGCGTCACGTGCATCGTTCCCATGATGTTGATTCGCCAGATCTCGCGCCAATCGTCCAGATTGGCGTCCTTCAGCCGTCCGCCCCGCCAAATTCCCGCGCTGTTGACCACGATGTCGAGGCCGCCCAGCTCGTCCGCCGCCCGCTCCACGATCCCCGCCGCCGCCGCCTCGTCGCCCACGTCCCCCGTTACCAACACTGCCTTGCCGCCCCGCGCCTCGATCGTCTCGATCACCGCACGGGCGTGCTCCGACTCCCGGCTCCCGCTGACCGCCACCCCGCATCCCTCTTGCGCGAGCCGCCGGGCGACCGCCGCTCCCAGTCCGCGGGACCCGCCCGTGACGAGCGCCCGCCGCCCTTCCAATCTGTTCATCGCCTCGCTCGGTTCATGCCTTGCCTCGCCGGCCCAGCGCGCATCATAGCTGCTATCGTTTCCCTCATTAGACTGCGGCGGCGAATGGCGGTAGCACCGGCCTGGGAAGTGGTCGATCGTGTTCCTTCGCGCGCCGGATTTGGAGGATGTCGTGACGAAACCGATCCTCGACGGCGTCAAGGTCGTGGAATGGTCCATCTACGTCATGGGCCCGCTTGCCGGCGTCATGCTGCGCGACCTCGGCGCCGACGTCATCAAGATCGAAGATCCTCGCACCGGCGGCGAGACCCTGCGCGGGCTGCGCTACACCAACGGCACCGTTGACGCGCAGATGCCGGGCGGACGCAACGCCTCCTTCGAGATCTCGAACTGGGGCAAGCGCTCCATCGGCCTGAACCTCAAGGCGCCCGAGGGCAAAGAGCTGGCCATGCAGCTCATCGAACAGGCCGACGTCTTCCTCACCAACTTCCGGCCCCCCGTCGTCGAGCGCATCGGCTTCGACTACGAGTCCGTGCGCCGGCGCAACCCGCGAATCATCTACGCGGCCTCCAGCGCTTTCGGATCCAGCGGCCCTCTCGCCGGCCGTACCGGCAACGACTACACCGGACAGGCGCGCTCCGGCATGATGTGGGGCCCCGGCACCGATGAAGATCCGCCCCTCTACCACACCGGCGCCCCCTGTGATATCGGCGGATCGACGCTCCTCTCGCACGGCATCCTCACCGCCCTCTACGCGCGGGAGCGCACCGGCCAGGGGCAGATGATCGACGTCTCCAACCTGGGCGCCGGCATGTGGTTCCAGTACTGGGCGATCGGCATCAACTCGCTCGTCGGGCAACGCTGGCCGCGCATGGACCGGCGCCAGCCCGGCAACGCCCTCTGGAACCACTACCCCTGCGGCGACGGAGAGTGGCTCGCCCTCGCCAACCTGCTGCCCGAGAATTGGCCCGCATTCTGCCGCGTCATGGGCCTCGACCATCTCATCGACGACGAACGCTTCCACGACGTGGACGCCCGCCGCCGCAACGCCGAGGAGCTCGTCGCGATCCTGGACGCCCATTTCCAGACGCGCCCCCGCGCCGAGTGGGAAGAGATCCTGGCGCGCGACCCCTCCCTCGCCTTTGAGCGCGTGCAGCGCGTCGAGAACCTGGCCGACGACGATCAGGTGCGCGCCAACGGCTACGTCACCGAGATCGACCATCCCGTCTACGGCAGGACGCGGGTGCAGAACTACCCCATGCGGTTCGAGAAGAACCCCATCCCCGAGCGTCAGCCCGCTCCCGACTTCGGCGAGCACACCTTCGAGGTCCTCAGCGAGGAGCTGGGCCTTTCGCCCGAGCAGATCTCCGCATACATGAGCGCCGGCGTCGCCGGCTAAGACCGCAGAGGAGACAAGCGATGGAGGCTCCACTGGATGGAATCCGCGTCGTCGAATGGTCGATGTACGCCACCGGCCCCATGTGCGGCGTCATGCTCCGCGATCTGGGCGCGGACGTGATCCGCATCGAGGACCCGGGCCGTGGCGGCGACCCCACCCGCAACATGCGCTACGTCGCCGGCATCACCGACTGTCAGATGCCCGGCGATCGCAACGCCTTCTTTGAAGTGATGAACTGGGGCAAGCGCTCCGTCACCTTCAACCTCAAGCACCCCCAGGGCCGCGAGCTGGCCCTCCGCCTCATCGACAAGGCGGACGTCTTCACGCTCAACATCCGCCCGCCCGTCGTGCGCAAGCTCGGCCTCGACTACGAAACGCTGCGGGAGCGCAACCCGCGCCTCATCTACGCCACCGCCAGCGCCTACGGCGAAGCGGGCCCGCAGGGCGACCGCTCCGGCAACGACTTCACCGGCCAGGCCCGCTCCGGCATCATGTTCGGCGCCGGCAGCGACGACCACCCCCCGCTCTACCATCTCGGCGGCTTCCCGGACATGACCGGCGCCACCCTGCTGGCGCATGCGGTCATCTCCGCCCTCTATGCCCGCGAGCGCTCGGGCGAAGGGCAGAAGGTCGAGCTCTCCAACCTCGGCGCCGCCATGTGGATCCAGTACTGGGCCGTCAGCAATCAGCTCCTGCTCGACATCCCCTGGCCCCGCCAGGACCGCCGCCGCGCCAAGCAGCCCATGTTCAACCACTACCTCTGCGCCGACGGCGAGTGGATCGCCATGGCCACGGTCCGCGACGAGAAGTGGCCCGGCTTCTGCGGCTTGATCGCCCGCCCCGAGCTGGTCGACGATCCGCGCTTCGACACGGTCGAGAATCGCAAGGAGAACGCGGCGGAGCTCGTCGCCATCCTCGAAGAGCAGTTCGCGACCAAGCCCCGGGCCGAATGGGAGACGATCCTCGGACAGGACGAGAGCCTGGAGTGGGAGCGGGTGCAGCGGCTCCCCGACCTGCAGAGCGATCCCCAGGTTCTCGCCAACGAGTACCTCGTCGACATGGAGCACCCCGTCTGGGGCACCGTTCGCGCGCAGAACTACCCCGTCAAGTTCAGCGAGTCCGAGCTGCGGCCGCGCCGCGCGGCCCCGGATCTCGGCGAGCACAATTTCGAGGTCCTCACCGAGGAGCTCGGCTGCAGCAGCGAAGAGATCGCGGAGCTGATGAGCGCCGGCGCTTTCGGCTAGCGCCGCCGCGGCGCGCCGTGCGCCCTCTACTCGCTACTCGGTGACGCCCGCGCTCGCCAGCTCCTCGATCTGCCCGCCGTCGTAGCCCAGCCACTCCGACAGCACCTCGTCCGTGTGCTCCCCGAGATCGGGGGCGTCGCGGCGGATCGCCGCCGGCGTCTTCCGCAGCGTCACCGGGTGCGTCAGCATCTTCGTCGCGCCGTAGTGCCGGTGCGGGTGGTCGGCCAGGTAGTTGTTGGCCTGCACGGCAGGGTCGTGCAGCAGGTCGCCAAGCCGCTGCACCCGCGAGTAGATCAGGTCCGGGTTGCGGGCCAGCCGCTCTTCCCACTCGGCGCGCGTCGCCTCGCGGAAGCGCCGGTCCAGGATCCGGATCAGCTCCTCGGCGTTGTCGCGGCGATTGTCCATGGAGTCGAAGCGCGGATCGTCGATCAGCTCCGTCAGCCCCATCTCCTTGCAGAAGCCGGGCCAGTGCGGGTCCGCCTCCGCGATCCCCAGGATCAGCCACTCCCCGTCCCCGCACTCGTACAGGTTCCAGAGCGGATTGCCGGCCTTGGCACGGTCGAAGCGCGGCCAGTCCTCGTAGCCCCGCATCATCCCCACGCTGATCCCCCAGAACGAGAGCCACATGTTGGCCATGATGTGCGAGATCTCCACCTTCTGCCCCACCCCGTGCAGCTCCCGCGCCGCCAGCGCCGCCAGGATCCCGTAGGCGACGCAGGTCGCGCCCATCACGTCCGCCACCCCTTGCGAGTTCCACATCGGCGGATCGCCCGGCGCCCCGCTCGTCCACATGAAGCCCGAGCGCGCCTGCCCCACCACGTCCAGCGCCGGCTTGTTCGCCTCCGGCCCCTCGAACCCGTACCCAGCCGTCGAGGCGTAGATCAGCCGCGGGTTGATCTTCGACAGCTCCTCGTAGCCCAGCCCCAGCTTGTCGAAGACGCCGGGGCGGTAGTTCTCCAGGAAGATGTCCGCCTCCCGCACCAGCGCCTTCAGCACCTCCCGCCCCCGCTCCGTCTTGAGGTCCAGCGCCAGCGAGCGCTTGTTGCGGTTGAAGCTCTGCCAGCAGGCGCTGCGCCCGTCCTCCATCATCACCTCGATCCCCACCACGTTGGTCACGTGCCGCGCCGGGTCGGGGCGGCGCGGACTCTCGATCTTGATCACGTCCGCCCCCAGATCGCCCAGCATCAGCCCTCCGATCGGGCCGAAGCCCCAGATGCTGCACTCCACCACCTTCACGCCGCTCAGCGGTCCGATATCCATCGCCTGCTCCCGTCGTTCAGGGAACGCGCCACTCCTCGCGCGCCTGCCGGCATTCTACGCGCGGATTCAAGCGGTTGGCTTGTGGACGGAGGTCGGTTGGCGCGTTCCGCCTGCGAGACGCAAGCGCCACAGTGAGAGGGTTATATACGTGAGTGCCGGAGCCATCTACTTCTTCCTCGATTTGCCCTGCTTATGCCCCGCCTTTCATGAGCTTTTGCGCTATTGCCCACGGGCTCGCGTTGACCCGGAGAGCCTTATTCGGATTCCCTTGCTCTTTGGCTTTGCTAGGCATCTGGGGGCGGCGGTAGCACGGGCGCTGCGGATGGGGCAGTGATGGCGGCGTACTCTGCCGCGACCCACGCCCGCAGCGCGGCCCACCCTTCTTCCATCGTCATGTCCGCGGCGGCAAGCTCGGCCATCAAGGCTGCATTGAACGTCTCATGCTCGTATCGCATGAGCCGCCGATGCACATCCTCTCCCAGCGTCTCGGCCAGCCAGTAGAGAATCAGGTGCCCGCCGAAGTAGACATCCGTCGTGGTGATGGTCGCAAGGCTCGTCTCGGCCAATGTCTCGGTGCGCTGCAGCATCACCTGATCGGGGACCTCCTCGACCACGTAGCGGATGAGCCGCTCGTAGCCGACCGTGCGGTAAAAGTCGGTCGTGTGAGCTCCGCCCTCGAACTCGGCCAGCCCCTCGGTTACCCACAGCGGCAGATAGTCCCAGGGACGGCGTTGCTCCGTCTCTCCCACTCTGATCGTGTGCTGCACGGCATGGGTGTATTCGTGCATCAAGTTCTTAGCGTGGAAGTGGCCGGCGGGAGCCTGCAGCATGCCCCAGCGGTCGGCCGTGCTCCAGTTGGGTGCCGAGGGGGTGACGTAGGGGATGAAGGCATAACGCACCGGATCGGCAATCGCGCCGTACAGGGCATCGGCCTCTGGAGAGCCCCAGCCGTGCATGAACCGCGTGATGCCGGTGTCGGCGTTGCCGTCGGGCCGCGGCAGGAGCATCACGTTGACGTGCATCCGGGCGCCGTCGGCGCCGCCCTGGTAGGCGTCCGAGGGGTCGTTAGGGGTCGCGTCGCGGACGGTGCGGAGTTCGGTGATGCCGTACTTCCAGGCCAGCCGCCAGTGGGCGTAGTTCACCCAACTCGCCACCCAGGAGACATCGTCCGCGTAGGCGGCCGTGTAGCAGATCGAGAAGTGCTCGTAGGGCGCCTCCTGCCACGCGATTGCCGGATCGTAATCGTCGCAGCGATGCTGCGGTTGTGGGTCGGCTGCGTGCGCGCTGCCAGTGGCGGCGAGAACAAGCATGGCGAGGAACACGGGAATGAGGACGCGGGGCATAGGTGCCTCCCCCGTAGCGACGACGGGCCACTTGCGACGGTAGCCGTGTACGTGAACCAGCGAGGGAGGCGTGGAGAGCCCCCGTCGCCATTTCCTGGCGTCACGTACCGGTACCGTCGCGGGAGAGATGCTAGCACGGCCGCAGTCGGCGCTATAAAGCAAACGAGCGAGGCCGCCGTGGGAGCAGCTCTGCTATCGGGAATCCCTCATACCAGACGAACCTCAGAAGTCCGCCTCCGAGCCGGAGCCTGCTCTGCCACTTCCACCCTTGGAGACGCGTAATTGCGTCGAGGGAGAAGCGACCAGCCCGCTAGCGAGCCCTAGCATTTCCGCGTCCCGGACCCGTGTTTCCTGGCTTTTGGCGAATGTCAACAGTCCCTAGGGACTGTTGACAATTAGATCGCGCCGCAGGGCCCCTACCCCCTCAACGGGCTTCCAAGGATGCAGGCCGGCGGAGGCCACTCTTCGGCCGGAATTACTGGATCTCGATATTCGGGGCGCCAGTCCCCATGAGTGAACTTGGCTTTTGTTTGTTCCCACATCGCGCAATCCCAGAGATCAGAGCCAATCTCAAGCTCGCGGTGCCAAGTGACCACCCGCCCAGAGGGCAGGCGGTAATCTGTTTCTTGGATGACCAGGTTGTCGCCTCTGTCGGAACCCAAAAGACGTATGTCCACTACCATCCAATCAGAAGCGACCTGGAGTGGCGGTGAGGCCGCACGAGCCGTAATCCCGACAGCTTCACTCCCCAGATAGGGTCTGTCTGGGATGAGCTGCGCGAACCCCGCGAGCACCCCAGCAATGATTGCGCCGAGAACTGCCGTCCGGCCGAGCGCCGCCAGGGTGTCCGAGCCGCGGATAGGTGCCCCCTCGCAGCAGAAGTGAGACGTTCTGCGACGACCGTTCCACAGTGACGCCACAAGGGAGCATGGCGCTCACTTCCAGATCACTGCGGGTCGTCGCACGTTCCACCCTACGCCGCGGGCAGGGATAAGCAATTGACAAGATAGTGCGATCATCCACTAGGATGATCCTTGCGTTGTAGCTGGTTGAAGGCTCTGCCTTAAAGGGAAACGCCCCGCAGCAACGGGACGCTTCCTAAATGAACCGGGCAACGCGGAGTCTCTGGTGTTCACGCGTTGCCGTTCGCCGCCAGTGTACCTCCTTGGATCTCACCGCTTCAATTCCAAGGAGGATTTTCATGCCCCGCTTCTGTCTCTCCGATGCCCAATGGGCCGCCGTTGCGCCCCTCCTCCCCGGTAAGCCGGGTGACCCCGGTCGCACCGGCGCCGACAACCGCCTCGCCCTGGAAGGGATCCTGTGGATCATGCGCACGGGCGCGCCCTGGCGGGACCTGCCGCCATTCTTCGGCAAGTGGAACTCGGTCTATCAGCGCTTCAAGCGCTGGTCCGTCGCCGGCGTCTTTGAACGCATCTTCGCCGCCATCGGCGACGCCGACACGCAATCAGTGCAGATCGACGGCAGCTACATCAAAGTCCACCAACACGCCAGTGGGCCGAAAAAAGTGCGTGCCCGCCCGGACAAGCGACCGGCCGCAGCCGCGGCGGGCGCACGACGAAGCTGATGGCCTGTGTGGACGCGAAGCGCCGCCTGGTGCGCTTCGCCCTCATCCCAGGAAACGCCGCCGAGCATCGGACCGTTCTACCTCTGCTCGACGGCGTGGACGCTACCGAACTCATCGCCGACAAGGCCTACGACGTGAAGGCCCTGCGGTTTGAGCTCGCCAGCCGCGGCATTGTGTCACAGATCCCGTCGACGCGAAGCCGCAAGCTGCCGTTCCGCTACGACGCCGAGCGCTACAAGCTGCGGCACGTGGTCGAGAATTGGTTCGCGGATCTCAAACAGTTCCGCGGGCTGGCCACGCGCTACTGCAAGCTCGTCGAACGGTTCCGGGCGTTCGTGTGCCTGGCGGCGTGGGTGCTGGCGACGCGCTAAGCGCCTGACTGTGTACGGCCGACGCTCCTGCCAGGCGAGGTCGCCTGCCTTGGCCGGGAGGCGATTGTCGTCACTCGCGGTGTTGACCGCGTGTGTGGCGCCGGGCGGGGTGGCTGAGGGGCCTTTCTCTTGGCAGGTTTCCTTGGCATCGGTGGGGCACTCCTTCTTCACCCAGACGCGACGACTTGCGTCGCGTGAGTGATCGAAACAATCCTATCACCCATTGCGTCACGCAACGGCTTGTCTTCTCCGTCGATCAGTCCATAGATTTTCGTTGCGGTTGATCGGAGTCGAATCCTGCCTCCATCTGCAAGCTCGTACTCGCACCAGTCTTCCTTGATGATCTCAAAGGTGAGTTCCACTGCTGGTTTGTTCTGTCCGTCGATGTTGATCGTGACGACTTCGGCCATACTTTCTCCGTTCGGTGCATCTGAATCCGCAGCGGCGGGAGGCTAGCATACCCTTGAACGTCAACACCCCCTAGCGAATCACGCCCTCGGCGCGCAGCGCCGCGATCCGGGCGCCGTCGTAGCCCAGCCGCTCGCGCAGCACGGCGTCCGTGTGCTGGCCCAGCTCCGGCGCCGGGCGGTAGTAGGCCGCCGGTGTCTTCGTCAGCAGCGTGGGGTGCGTGAGCATCTTCACCGGCCCGTGGCGCGGGTGCTCCACGTCCTGGAGGTAGGCGTTCGCCTGGACCGCCGGGTCCTGCGGCAGGTCCCGGATCCTCTGCACCCGGTCGAAGACCAGCGCCCGCTGCGATCCCAGCCGCTCCTCCCAGTAGGCCCGCGGCTCCTCCGCGAAGCGCCGGTCGAGCGCCTGCACCAGCGCCCGGGCGTTGGCGATGCGCGCCTCGCCCGTGTTGAAGCGCTCGTCCGCGTGCATCCATGCCAGCCCCATCGCCTCGCAGAACGGATCCCAGTCGCGCTCGTGGTCGACGATCCCCAGGATGATCCACTCCCCGTCGCCGCAGCGGTAATGGCTGAACAGCGGGTTGCGGGTGTTCTCGCGATCGAAGCGCGGCCACTCGTCCAGCCCGCGCACCAGCAGCGTCTCCACGGCCCAGCGCTCCAGCCAGGCCAGCGCCATGAGCTGCGACACGTCCAGCCGCTGCCCCGTTCCGCCCCGCGCCCGTGCCGTGATCGCCGCCACCATGCCGTAGGCCACCATGCTGGCGCCCATCGTGTCGCCCAGGCCGAGGTTGTTCCAGTTGGGCGGGCTGCCCGGCGCCCCCGCCATCCACATCAGGCCCGACCGCGCCGCCGCCGCCGCGTCCGGCCCCGGCGCCGCGGCCTCTGCTCCTTCCGGCCCCATGGCGCTGAGGCCGCAGTAGATCAGCCCCGGATTCTCGTTCGCCAGCGACTCGTAGCTCAGTCCGCGCGCCACCAGCGCTCCCGGCCCGAACCCTTCGATGAATCCGTCCGCCGTGCTCAGCAGCTCCCGCAGCAGGCCGCGGCCGGCCGCGCTCTCCAGGTCGATCGCGATCCCGCGCTTGTTGCGGTTCATCACCTCGAAGATCGAGTTGCTTGCGTCGCCGAGCGACACGTCGTAGCCGGCGTACTCGCGCAGCGCGCGCGCGGGGTCGCCCGCCAAGCCCTCGACCTTGATCACGTCCGCGCCCTGGTCGCCCAGCATGGCGGCGGCCATCGGCCCCAGGACGTGGGTCGCCGCCTCGACGATCGTGATCCCCCGCAGCGCGCCCTCGGCCACGATTTCCCCCTCGCGTTCCGCTAAGAGCGTTCCGGCCCTAGCCGACGACGCCCTCCGCGGTCAGCCCGGCGATCCGCTCGGAGTCGTAGCCCAGCTCCTCGTGCAGCACTTCCCACGTGTGCTCGCCCAGCTGGGGCGCGTAGCGCCGGACCGTCGCGGGCGTCTTCCCGAACGCGACCGGGTGCAGCAGCTCGGGCATCGGCCCGTAGCGCGGGTGCACGCCGTCCGTGAAGTAGCCGTTGGCCCGCACCGCCGGATCGTCCGGCAGATCGGCGATCCGGCGCAGCGGATGCGCCGTCACCGCCCCGCTCTCCGCGAAGCGCCGCTGCCACTCCGCCGCGGGCCGCTCGCCGAAGCGCGCGTCCAGCAGCGCCACCAGGGCCGCCGCGTTCTCGCGCCGGCGATCCGCCGTGGCGAAGCGCGGCTCCTCGATCAACGCCTCCAACTCCAGCGCCTCGCACAGGCTCGACCAGTCCGCGTTGGAGTCGGACAGCGCCAGCAGCAGCCACTCGCCGTCGCTGCAGGCGTAGTGGTTGGCCAGGGGGTTGCTCGCCTCGCTGCGCTCGAACCGCTCCCACTCCCCGTCGCCTTGATACCAGGCGCTCGCGATCGCCGCGTGCTCAAGCCACATCGAGGCCATCAGGTGCGAGCACTCCACCTTCTGCCCGACCCCGTGCAGCTCCCGCGCCGCCAGTGCGCTCACGATCCCGTAGGCCAGCATGTTGCCGCCCATCAGGTCCGCGAACCCCAGCGTGTTCCAGTTGGGCGGGTCGCCCGGCCCTCCAGTCGACCACATCAGTCCCGACCGCGCCTGCCCGACGGGGTCGAGCGCCGGCCGCTGTCCTTCCGCGCCCTTGAACCCGTAGCCTGAGGTCGAGGCGTAGATGATCCGGGGATTGACCTTGGCCAGGTCGTCGTAGCCGATGCCGAGCCGGTCGAACACGCCGGGCCGGAAGTTCTCGAGGAACACGTCGGCGTCCCGCACGAGCTCCTTCAGCAGGTCGCGGCCGCGCTCCTGCTTCAGATCGATCTGGATCGAGCGCTTGTTGCGGTTGAACATCTCGAACACCGAGCTGGCGCCGTCCGGCAGGCCCACGTCCACCCCCGCCACCAGCGTCAGCCCCCGCGCCGCGTCCGGCAGGTTCGGATTCTCGATCTTGATCACGTCCGCGCCTAGGTCGCCCAACATGTGCCCGGCGATCGGCCCGAAGGCCCATGTGGTGCACTCGATGACTTTGATCCCCGCCAGCGGGCCCTGGCCGTTGTTGCCTTGATCGCCGTTGCTGCTGCTCATCGAGAGATCCTTTACTTGAGCCTGCACGTCCCTGTTCCGCCGTAGCTGCTCAAAGGGCGCGCTGCCTCGGAGTATAGAACCGCCGGCAATCGTCGCCGCGCGCGCCGCGCGTCCGCTACCCTCCGTGCCGCGAGATGTCGAGGCATCCGCACCGCAACCGGATCAGGAAAGGAGAGCCACCATGCCGACACTCGAGGAACGCGTCAAGCTATTGGAGGACCTGGAGGCGATCCGCCGCCTCAAGATCGCCTACGCGCGTGCCGTCGACGAGCGCGTCCCCGGCGCTCAGTACGCCGCCCTCTTCACCGAGGACGCCGAGCTCGACGGCGGCCTCGTCGGCGAGGCCAAGGGCCGCGCGCAGATCACCGAATTCTTCGAGGAGGCCAAGAAGAAGCTTCCCTTCTTCCTCCACTACATGATGGGCCAGACCATCGACGTCGACGGCGACGACGCCACCGGCCACTGGTACCTCTGGGAGCCCGCCACCGCGGAGAGCGGCGAGCCGATCTGGATCGCCATCACCTACAACGATCGCTACAAGCGCGTGGACGGCGAGTGGAAGATCGATTACTCCAAGCTGAACTTCCACTTCGCCACCCCGTACGACAAAGGCTGGGTCCAGCAGCAGTTCATCGAAACCTAGCCGCGCCGGCCCAAGCGCCTCTCCGCCCGGCCTCCACCTGGAAGGCTCCGCCTTCTTGTGGGCCGGCCGCGCCGAGCGCTAGCCTGCCCCGCGCAAGCAGCGTTCAGGCCCCGGCGCGGTCGCCGGCCGGGCGAGGGAGGAACGGCAATGGCATCGTTGGAGGATCGTGTCCAGCTCCTGGAGGACATTGAGGCGATCCGCCGTCTCAAGATCAAGTACGCCCGGCTCTGCGACACCGGCTACGACGGCACTAAGCTCGCCGCCCTCTTCACCGAGGACGCCGTCTGGGACGGCGGCAAGGAGTTCGGCGTCCAGAACGGCCGGGGGGCGATCAAGGCGATGTTCGACGACATGTCGAACGACCTCACCTTCGCCCTGCACTACATGATCGGACACACGATCGACGTCGACCCGTCCGGTACCTCGGCCAAGGCCCACTGGTACCTGTGGGAGCCCATGACCTATCAGGGCCGCGCCATCCTCAACGCCATCACCTACGACGACGAGCACAGGAAAGTGGACGGGGAGTGGCTCTTCTCTCGCATGGCTCTCACCTTCCACTTCCTCACCCCCTACGAGGACGGGTGGGTGAAGACGCGCATGGTCACGGACGGGTAGCGGACCGCTCCACGGTCCGGCGATCCGAGCGGGAGAGGACCGGGATGGATCTCGAAGAGCGCGTGCAGCGGCTCGAAGCGATCGAGGCGATCCGGCGCCTCAAGATCGCCTACGCGCGCGTCGCCGACGACGGCTACGACGGCGACCGCATCTCGGCCTTTTTCACCGAGGACGCCGTTTGGGACGGCGGCGAGTCGTTCGGCGTGCACCGCGGCCGCGCCGCCATCAAGGCGCTGTTCGACGGCATCCCCGAGCAGATCAGCTTCGCCCTCCACTACATGGTGGGGCATACGATCGACGTCGATCTCGCTGCCGGCTCCGCGACGGGCCACTGGTACCTCTGGGCGCCGATGACCATCAACAACGCCGCCACGCTCGGCGCCATCACCTACGACGACGAATACCGCAACATCGCGGGCGCCTGGCTGGCGTCGCGCATGCAGGTCAACATCCACTTCATCACGCCCTACGAAGATGGCTGGGTGAAGACGCCGATGCTGCCCGGTTAGCGCCGACGAAACGGGACGAAACGGGAAAGGACGAACCATGGCCGACCTGGAAGAACGAGTCCAACGCCTGGAAGCGATCGAAGGCATCCGCCGTCTCAAGATCCGCTACGCGCAGCTCTGTGACGCCAACTACGATCCGCCGGGGCTCACCGCCCTCTTCACGGAAGACGCCGTCTGGGACGGCGGCGACCTCGGCCGCTACGAGGGGCACGACCAGATCCGCGGCTTCTGGGAGGGCGCCTCCAAGTCCTTCACCTTCGCCCTGCACTACATGATCGGCCACACCATCGATGTCGACCCGCCCTTCACCTCCGGCACCGGTCACTGGTACATCTGGGAGCCCGCCACCGTGAACGGCCGCGCCGTGTTCCTCGGCGCCACGTACGACGACGTCTACCAAAAGGTCGGCGGCGAATGGCGCTTCAAGCAGGTCAACGCCAACCTGCACTTCTTCACCCCCTACGAGGACGGCTGGGTCAAGACCCCCATGATGCCCATGGACTGACCGCTCCGCCGGGCGAGATCCGTCACGAGAAGGGAAGGGGGCGCCGTGTCGATCGAGGATCGCATTCGAACGCTGGAGGAGATCGAAGCCGTGCGGCGCGTCCTGGCCGCCGTCGGCGCCACTTGCGACGCCCCTTACGACGGCGCCGCCTTCGCCGGCCACTTCACCGAGGATGGCGTCATGGACCTGATGGAGATGGGCGTATATACGGGCCGCGCCGCCATCCAGGAGTTCATCGACGGCATGCGCGCACGGGTTCCCTTCACCATGCACTACTGGGACGGCTACGCGATCGATGTCGACGGCGCCGAGGCCACGGCCACCTGGTACGGCTTCGAGACCCCCAACCTCAACGGCACCGCCCACCTCGGGGGCCTCACCCACGACGCGACGCTCAAGAAGATCGAGGGCTGCTGGATGGTCACCCGTCTCGGCCAGCAGCTGCACTTCATGACGCCCTACGACAAGGGCTGGGTCCGGCAACGGGTGACGGACCAAACGGCCTGAGCGGCCGCGAGCGGGTCGAGCCGTGCCTTCCGAGCGCACCGTCGAGCAGCGTCTCCAGCGCCTTGAGGACATCGCCGCCGTCCGCCAGCTCAAGCACACCTACGCCAAGCTGATGGACGCGGGCCTCTGCCACGAGAACAAGGCTTGGCCCGACGATCGCTTCCTGGCGCTCTTCGCGGATGACGCGATCTGGGAGTCCAACGTGCACGGCCGCCACGAGGGCAGGGAGGCGCTGCGCGCGCTCTTCGCCGGCTGGGCGGCGCGGATCACCTTCGCCAAGCACCACACCATCGCGCCCAGCATCGACATCGCCCCTTCCGGCGCCGAGGCCTCCGGCCACTGGTACACCTGGGAGACCATCACCGCCGACGGCCAGCCGATCTGGCTCGCTGCCACCTACAACGACGATTTCGTCAAGCGCGATAGGCGCTGGCTCATCAAGCACGTTCGATCCAATATTCAGTTCCGCTCGCCCTACCACCAAGGCTGGGCCGCCGAAGCGCCCCTGCCGCAGATGGGCGCATAGGCGCCGTCCCGGCAGGCAAGAGCGCGCTACGCCTTGAGGGGCCCACGCGGCCGCTGGTAGCCTGCTGTTCGCTCGACAATCATCAAGCATCTCGGAAAGGACGGGCGCATGGCATCGCTAGAGGAGAAAGTCCAGCGACTATTGGACATCCAGGAGATTCGGGACCTGAAAACCCAGTACGCGATGTACTGCGACGATCAGTACAATCCCGACGGCATCGCCTCGCTGTTCGTGGAGGACGCCATCTGGGACGGCGGCATGTTCGGCCACTACGAGGGCCGCGCCGCCATCCGCGAGTTCTTCGCCGGCGCCTCGGACACGATTGAGTTCGCTCTCCACCTCACGGTCGGCGATAAGATCGAGGTCGATCCCTCCGGCACGACCGCCAAGGGCAGCTGGTACATCATCATGCCCGCCACCTTCAAAGGCCCGCAGGCCATGTGGTGCGCCGGGACCTATCGCGACGAGTACGTCAAGGTCGACGGCAAGTGGTACTTCCAGAACGTCAACGCCAACCTGGACTTCGTCTCGCCATACGAAAAAGGCTGGGTCGCGGAGCAGTACACCGACCTGGAGTAGGCTCGGCGGCGCCGCGCGGCAACGCGGGGAAACGGGAGCGCGAACGCGCCGAGGCGTGTGCTGACGCTCTCCCCCATCGGGAGAGCCGGCACTGGAGAGGATCGCCATGGAGATCGGGATGTACGCGCCCACGCACGGCATCGGCCTGCGCGACGACGAGAACTTCTTCGCGCAGAGCATCCCGGCCATCGAGATGCAACCTGTCCGCATCGCGCAGATGGCCGAGCGCATCGGCATGCATTCCATGTGGTTCCCGGACCATGTCTGCATGCCCATTAGCTCCACGAGCGGCCACGTCGCCAACGAGTCGCGCACCCGCGCCTACGAGCCTTCCCACAACCTCGTCGACGCGGCCGTCGCCATGGGCGCCGTCGCCGCCGGCACCAGCCGCATCCGCCTCGGCACCTCCGTCCTCATCGCGCCCTACCGCGGCCCCCTCAACGACGCGCGCCAGTTCGCCAGCGTCGACGTCCTCTCCGCCGGTCGTCTCATCCTGGGCGTCGGCGCCGGCTGGCTTGAGGAGGAGTTCGACGCGCTCGGGCTCGACTACGAAGCCCGTGGCGCGCAAACGGAGGAATGCATCGAGATCTACAAGCGGTCCTGGACGGACGACGTGGTCGCTTTCCACGGCGACCACTACAACTTCGACAATCTCTCGATGGACCCCAAGCCCGTGCAGAAGCCGCGCCCGCCCATCGTTTTCGGCAGCGTCGTCCCCGCCGGCGCGCGCCGCGCCGCCCGGCTCTGCGACGGTTTCTATCCCATCTTCCTCGACCCCGGGGCCGATCCCCATCGCTTCGCTCCGCTGCAGGACATCATCCGCGGAGAGCTCGATGCGGCCGCGAAAGACCCGGGGGAGTTCTCCATGCTGTGCATCTCGTCTGCGCAGATCACGGACGCTGATCATGCCGAATCGCAACGGAGCCCGCGCAAGATCTGCACCGGCACCGGCGAGCAGATCCTTGAGGATCTGCAGCGCTTCGCCGACGCCGGTTACAGTCTCGTTGTCTTCATCTTCGACTGCCCCTCCGGCGAGATGGCCGAGCTGCGGGAGCAGGTCGAGCGCATCGGCGCCGAAGTCATGCCGGCCGCGCGTGAGATCAAGGTTGCCGGCGAGTGGCAGAAGACCGTCTAAGCGAGCCGCGCGGGGAGCACCCGCCGGTCCACGGAGAGGACCACGATCCCGATGGAAATCGCTCTGTTCATGAACACCCATGGTCTTGGCCGCCGTGACGACCACGACTGGTTCCTGCAGCCCACCCCCGCCACCGAGCTCCGCCCGGTCCAGATCGCCCAGCGCGCCGAGCGCCACGGGTTTCACTCGCTCTGGTTCTCCGACCACGTCACGCTCCCCCTCACCTCCGAGAGTGGCCATGTGGCCAATCCCGAGAGCCGGACCCGCGCCTATCCGCCCCGCCCCACCATGATGGACGGCGCCGTCGTCATGGGCGCCATCGCCGCCGCCACGGAGCGCATCAAGATGTCGCCCTCGGTGCTCATTGCGCCCTACCGCGGCCCCCTCAACGACGCTCGCCAGTTCGCCACGGTCGACGTGCTCTCCAATGGCCGCCTCATTCTGGGCGTCGGCGCCGGCTGGGCCAAGGAAGAGTTCGACGCCCTCGGCTTGGACCATGACGCGCGCGGCGAGGCCACCGAGGAGTGCATTGAGATCTACAAGCGCTCTTGGATGAACGACGTCGTCGGCTTCCAGGGCAAGCACTACCGCTTCGAGAACCTCTCGATGGACCCCAAGCCTGTGCAGAAGCCCCGTCCGCCCATCATCTTCGGCAGCATCTCCCCCGCCGGGGCTCGCCGAGCCGCGCGCTTCTGCGACGGGTTCTTCCCCATCTTCCTCGACCCCCATTCCGATCCCCAGCGGTACACCCGCGAGCAGGAGATCATCCGCCGTGAAGCGGAAGCGCTGGACAAGGATCTCTCCGACTTCTGGATGATCGGCTGTCAGAGCACCCACATCACGGGCCCGGATCACGGGGACGCGCAGCGCAGCCCGCGCTGGACGAACTCCGGTACCGCTGAGCAGGTTCTCGAAGATCTCCAAGCCTTCGCCGCCGCCGGCTACGGTCTGATGATCCTCCATTTCGATTGCCCCTCCGGCTCCGTCGACGAGCTCGAAGAGCAGATCGACCGCGCCGGCGAGGAGATCCTCCCCGCTGCCAAAGGGATCCAGGCCGCCGGCGAGTGGAAGAAGGACTACGAGACGATCACGCCCCGGCTCTGACCGAACGGGGAGTGGGATCGTCACTCGGTAACGCCCAATGGAACTCGCGCTCTTCGCTCCGACCCACGGCCTCGGCCAGCGGGACGAGCACGGCTGGCGCGTCCAATCCACGCCGGTTTCCGAGCTGCCTATCCTGGATCTCGCGCGGCAGGCCGAGCGGCTGGGTTTCCACTCGCTCTGGTTCGGCGACAAGATCGCGCCCCCGGTCCTCGACGCGTACCCCTACGATGGCACCGCCGAGCTCGACGTCAGCGTCTACCCCGCTCACCCCACCATCCTCGACGGCGCCGTCACCATGGGCGCGATCGCCGCCGTCACCGAGCGCATCCGGCTCGCCCCTGCCGTCAACATCGCTCCTTACCGGGGTCCCCTCAACGATGCGCGCCAGTACGCCACCCTCGATCGTCTCTCCAACGGCCGTCTCATCCTGGGCGTCGGCGCCGGCTGGCTCGCGGAGGAATTCGCCGCCCTCGGCCTTTCACACGAGGACCGCGGGGCCATGACCGAAGAGTGCATCGAGATCTATAAGCGGGCGTGGCAGGACGACGTCGTCTCCTTCCACGGCCGCTTCTACGATTTCGAGAACATCTCCATGGACCCCAAACCGGTCCAGAAGCCGTACCCCCCGATCATCTTTGGGAGCACGGCCAAGCTCGGCGCCCGCCGCGCCGCGCGGCTCTGCGACGGCTTCTTCCCCGAGTTCATGAGCGCCTATCCGGATCTCCACCGCTTTGCCCCCCATCAGGACGAGATTCGCCGGGAGGCCGAGCGCCTCGGTCGTGACCTTTCCGACTTTTGGATGATCTGCTGCCAAACCGTCCACATCAGCGATCGGCCCTGGAGCAGGCCTCTCAAGCGCTTTACCTGCGCAGGGTCCGCCGACCAGATCCTTGAAGATCTCGAACGTTTCGCCGCCGCCGGCTTCGGCCTCATCGCCTGCTACTTCGACTGTCCCTCCGGCACCGGCGCCGAGATGGCCGAGCAGCTCGAACGGTTCGGCACCCAAGTGCTTCCCTACGCCAAGGCCATCCAGCCCGCTGGTGAGTGGAAGCGCGACTACTAGCACCGCGCCCGTTCCCCAGCTAGCTATTTCCCCTCTGGCGAATCCGGGGCGGGATCGCTAGTCTTGGGCCGCTCGTCGAACCGGCTTGAGGGATCCGAGCGCGGCAGCTGCAGAAGGAGGGGCACATGACACAGCTCACCACAAACCACGTGAAAGCCTTGGCCGAGGTGGCCGACCTCTCGATCACCGACGCTGAGGCCGAGACCCTGCGCGAAAGCCTGCAAGGCATGCTCGACGCCTGGCGCACCATGCGCCCGGACGACTTCGACGACTGGGCCCCTGCGGACGTCTTCGTGCCGGACTGGGGTGACGCGCCCAATGCCTAGCAACGCTGAGACCCGCACCGTCAAGTCCATCGCGGAGGGCCTCGCCAAGCACGAGTTCTCCAGCCGCGAGATCACCGAGCTCTGCCTCGCGCAAACGGAACAAGTCGATTCCACCATCAAGGCCTACAACGTGGTCGCCGCTGAGAACGCGGTCAGGGCTGCGGACGCCTCCGACGATCGCCGGCGCAACGGCCGCGCTCTCGGCATCTTCGACGGCGTTCCCTACGTCGCCAAGGACATCGTCGAAGTCGAAGGCGTCGAGACCACGGGCTCGTCGAACGTGCTCAAGGGCAACATTCCCACGCGCACGGCCTCGACGGTCGAGCGCCTCGACGCGGCCGGCGGCGTGCTCTTGGGCAAGGTCAACACCCACCAGTTCGCCTACGGCGTGCAGAGTCCGCCTACCCGCAACCCCTGGGACATGGAAACGGCCCGCGTTCCCGGCGGCTCCAGCGGCGGCACCGGCGCCGCGGTCGCGTCGGCCCAGGCCCCCTTCGGTCTCGGCACCGACACCGGCGGTTCCATCCGCATCCCCGCCTGCCTTAACGGCATCACCGGCCTCAAGGCCACCTACGGCCGCGTCCCCAAGGACGGCGTCTACATGCTTTCCTGGTCGCTCGACCACATCGGCCCGATGTGCTGGACCGCCGAAGACGCCGCCATCACGTTGAACATCGTCGCCGGCTACGACGAGCGGGACCCCACCTGCGGCAAGGTCCCCACCGAGGATTACACCGCCGGCCTCAACGACGGGGTCCGAGGCCTCCGTATCGGCGTGCCCACGAACTACTTCGTCAGCCATTTCTCTGGCGTGTCGCAGGCCTTCGACGATTCGGTCGCGACGCTGAGGGGAGGCGGCGCGGAGATCGTCCCGGTCACGATTCCGGAAGACGCCGAAGCGCTGCTGCAACCCGCCGGGTTCGCCATCGTCCTTGCGGAGTCGGCCGCCTGGCACGCGCCGCGTCTTCGCCGCCAGCAGGGCGATTACCAGCCCGATGTCGCCAGCTACCTTCAGGTTGGCGAGATCATGCTCGCCACCGATTACATCAACGCCCAGCGCTACCGCTCGCGCTTCAATGCCGAGATGCGGTCGCTCTGGAACGACAATCGCTTGGACGTGATGGTCACGCCCACCCTGGCCGTCACCGCCGCCCAGCACGGTCAGATGGATTACAAGGCTGCTGATGGCTTCGAGGAGACGCTCATGTCCGCCTCGATCCGCTGCACCTTCCCCTTCAATTTCACGGGCCAGCCGGCGCTCACCGTGCCCAACGGCTTCGACGAGAAAGGCCTGCCCACCGGTCTCCAGATCATCGGCCGGCCTTGGGCGGATGCGCTTTGCCTGCGAGTTGGGCACGCCTTCCAGCAGGAAACTGACTTCCATGCCAAGCGTCCCGACCTGACGGTCAGCGCCTGATCCGCGCAGCGGCAATGACGATCGCGGCGCCGGAGCCAGCAGGGCTCCGGCGCCGTAAAGGCAGCACAGCAGGAAATCGGAGGCGCGGCCATGCCGGACTTTCGCACCATCCACGAATTGGCAGCGGGATTGGCCGAAGGCGAGTACTCCAGTCGCGATCTCACTCAAGCCTCGCTTGACGAGATCGCCGCCACCGACGGCGTTCTCAAAGCCTGGGTCGCCGTAGCCACGGATCGCGCCTTGGCCGAGGCCGACGCTTCCGACCAGCGGCGCAAAGAAGGTCGGACGCTTGGACCGTTGGACGGCATCCCCTACGGCGCCAAGGATCTCTACGACACGGAAGGCGTCGAGACGCGCTCCTCCTCGGAAGTCCTTGCCGGCCGGATCCCCGACCGCGACTGCTCGGCCGTCGCCCGCCTCCGCGACGCCGGGGCGGTCCTCGTTGGCAAGACCAACACGCACGAGTTCGCCTACGGCGCCGCCACCCCGCCCACCTCGAACCCCTGGAATCTCAAGCACGTCCCGGGCGGATCAAGCGGGGGGACCGGTGCCGCCGTCGCCTCCGGCCAAGTACCGTTCGGCCTTGGGACCGATACGGGGGGGTCGATCCGCATCCCGACCGCTTTCTGCGGCCTCTCCGGCATCAAGCCCACCTTCGGCCGCGTTCCCAAGGACGGCGTCGCGGCGCTCTCGTGGTCGACTGACCACACCGGCCCGATGTGCCACGACATTGAGGATGTTGCCATTAGCATGAACATCCTCGCCGGCCACGCCGAGCGCGACCCCAATTCCGGCCGCTTCCCCGTCCCGGACTACATGGCCCGGCTTCGCTCCGGCGTCCAGGGCGCCAAGCTCGGCGTCGCCAACAATTACTTCAAGACGCACTTTCCCGACGTTCAGGCCGCTTTCGATACCGCTGTCGGCCAGCTCGCCGCCGCAGGTGCCGACATCGTCAGCGTCGACGTGCCCGAGTCCATTGAAATGGTCAAGCCCGCCGCCTTCGCGATCTGGCTCGCGGAGGGCTCTGCCTACCATCAGGCCCGCTATCGCCGCCAGAAGGACCAGTACACCGCAGACGTCGCCGCGCTGATCCTGCCGGGCGAGTTCATCCTCGGCACCGACTACATCAACGCGCGCCGCTTCCGCAGCCGCTTCAACCACGAGATGCGCCAAATGTACGACCAGACCGGTATCCAGGCGCTCCTCACTCCCACCAATCCCGGCACGGCCTTTGGGCAGGACTGGGCCGAGTACACGGCGCCGGATGGCTGGTCCGATGCGGTCCTCTCGACCGCGATCCACTTCACCTCGCCGTTCAACATGACCGGCCAACCCGCCGTCACCGTTCCCAGCGGCTTCGACGCCAACGATCTGCCCTACGGCCTCCAGATCGTCGGCCGGCCCTGGGCGGATGACTTCTGCCTCCAGGTCGCCTACGCCTACCAGCAGGTGACCGACTGGCATCTGCGGCATCCGGCGCCGGTCGCCGGCTAGTGCAGGCGCGGCGGCGGCGCGAACCGTAAAGCGGCGAGCGCGGAGCGAAAGCACCGTGATCCCGACGACCATCGCCGCGACCGCAACCGGGCTCGACCGCGGCGATTTCTCCGCGCGCGAAGTCGTCGAAGAGACCTTTCGCCGCATTGATCATTCTGACGATCGGATTCGGGCCTGGTTGCGGCTTTGTCCGGAACGGGCTCTCGAAGAGGCGGATGCCTCCGACGCGCGCCGCGCCGCTGGGCAACGCCTCGGCGCACTCGACGGCATCCCCTTCGGCATCAAGGACATCATCGATACGGAGGGCGTCGAGACCACCTGCGCCTCGGACGTCCTTGCGGGCAACGTCCCAGCGGAAGACGCCACTGCCGTCGCTCGCCTGCGCGCCGCGGGCGCCATCGCCGTCGGCAAAGTCAACACACACGCCTTCGCTTACGGCGTCGTCTCTCCGCCGACGCGGAACCCTTGGCATGCCGGTCACATCCCGAGCGGCTCCAGCGGGGGCTCCGGTGCTGCCGTTGCTGCCACCCACGTCCCTCTCACGCTCGGCACGGATACCGGCTGCTCGATCCGTGCTCCCGCCGCGCTGTGCGGCATCAGCGGCCTCAAGCCCACCTTTGGCCGCGTGCCCAAGGACGGCGTCGCCGTCCTCTGTTGGTCCCTCGATCACGTGGGTCCCATGTGCTGGACTGCCGAGGACGCTGCCATCGCCCTCAACGCGCTGGCCGGCCGCAGCCTTCGCGACCCGACCTCTTCCCGCCGCCCCAGCGAGGATTTCACTCGTGAGCTCGGGCAGTCCATCGCCGGCCTGCGCATCGGCGTGCCCGGGGGGTACTTCACCAGTCACTTCCCGGCCGTCACCGCCGCCATCGAGACGGCTGCGGAGACGCTCGATCGGCTGGGCGCGACGCTCTGCCCCATCGCCACTGCCCCCACCGTCGGCGGTCTGACGCCGCACGTCCCCGGCCTCGCCATCCACTTCTCCGAGCCGCTGGCTTGGCACGCGAATCGCTTCTCCCGCCAGCGCGGCGACTATCCCGGGGATGTCGCGACGTTCCTCCAACACGGCGCCGCCATGCTTGCCACCGATTACATCAACGCCCGGCGTTACCGCAGCCGCTTCAATCTGGAGATGCAGCGCCTCTACGAGCGCCATCAGATCGATCTCCTGATCACGCCCACGGTTCCCGTGACCGCTGGGGCCGTGGACCAGGAGGACTACCGCTCTGCTGACGGCCTCGTCGAAGATCTCGTTTGGGCCTCGGTGCGCTGCGCCTTTCCCTTCAACATGACCGGTCAGCCCGCGCTCACCGTCCCTTGTGGTTTCGATGATGCCGGTTTGCCCATCGGCTTGCAGATCGCCGGCCGCCCTTGGGCCGAGGCGACCGTCCTTCGCGTTGGTCACGCGTTCCAGCATGCGACCGACTGGCACACGCGCCGGCCGCCCACGGTGGAATCTGCCGCAGCCCGGTCCGCCTGAGGTCGGCGATGTCACCTCCGCTCACCGTCGCTGCGATCGCGCGCTCCCTGGCCGCCGGGGAATGCTCCGCCCTGGAGATCGCCGACGGTTGCCTTCGCCGGATCGACGAAACCGATGCGGCCGTCAAAGCCTGGAGCCGTCTTTGCGCCGATCGCGCGCGGCGTGAAGCCGCCGCTTCCGACGCACGCCGCGCCCGCGGCGCGGCCCGCGGTCTCTTGGACGGGGTGCCGTTCGGGGTCAAGGACATCATCGATACGGAGGGCGTCGAGACCACTTGCTCGGCGGACCTCCTTGCGGGCAACGTTCCCCAAACGGACGCCACGACCGTCGCGCGTCTGCGCGCCGCCGGGGCCGTTATGCTTGGCAAGGTCAATACGCAACCGTTCGCCTACGGCGTGACCACCCCCCCGACGCGCAACCCTTGGAACCTGGATCATGTTCCCGGCGGCTCCAGCGGGGGCTCTGGCGCTGCCGTCGCCGCGCGACAGGTGCCCTTCGCTCTCGGCACCGACACCGGCGGCTCCATCCGCATCCCCGCGGCGCTGAACGGGGTCACCGGCCTCCGGCCTACGTTCGGCCGGGTCCCCAAAGACCGCACGGCGGTCGTCGGCTACAGTCTCGACACCGTCGGTCCCCTCTGTCTCACCGCTGAAGATGCCGGCTCCGTCCTCAACGCCATCGCCGGCTACACCCCCGATGACCCCAGCGCTGCCCGTGTCCCTCCCATGGATTTCACCGCTGATCTAGCGGCGGCGGGCGATGCGCGGCCGCTGCAAGGGTTGCGTGTCGGCCTCATGGGCGGTTACTTCACCAGCCGTTTCCCCGATGTGACCGAAGCCGTCCGCGCCGCCGCCGCCGTGCTGGAGCAACTGGGCGCAAGCGTGCGCGACATCCCCGCCCCTACCGTCGACGGCATCGCGCCGCACGTCCCCGGATTCGCCGTACGCATGCCGGAAGCCGCTGCTTGGCACGCTGGCCGCATCCGCAGGCAAGAGGACGACTACCCGCCCATCACCGTCCGCTTGGTCCGCCCCGGCGACTTCATCCTCGCCACCGACTACATCAATGGCCGCCGCTACCGGCGCCGCTATGGCACCGTCATGCGTCGCCTCTACGACGACTTCGACGTCACGATCACTCCCACCGTTCCCGCTCCCGCGGTCCGCCAAGGCGAAACCCACTACCACTCTCCGGACGGCTTTGAGGAAGAACTCGTCTTCGGCACCATCCGCTGCACGTTCCCGTTCAGCCTCACCGGCCAGCCGGTGCTGACCGTGCCCTGTGGCTTCACCGCCAACGCGCTCCCCGTCGGCTTACAGATCGCCGGCCGCCCTTGGGCGGAGGCCACCATCCTCCGCGTCGGCCACGCCTTCCAACAGGCCACGGACTGGCACGACCGCCGTCCCCCTGCTGGGGCGGTGCTCGACTAGACTGCCCCGCGTCGCCGCCTCTAGCACCAAGGAGCAGCTATGGACTCGTTCACCGTGGAGCGCCTTGACGCCGGACTTCAAGCAGGCGAATTCTCCAGTCGCGAGATCGTGACGCAAGCGATCGCGCGCATCGGCGAAACTGATGCAACGCTGCAGGCTTGGGTGACGCTTGCTCCCGATCGCGCACTGGCCGAGGCCGACGCTGCCGACACGCGCCGCGCCGCCGGGCGCCGGATCGGCCCCTTGGACGGCATCCCGTACGCTTGCAAGGATCTGATCGACACCGCCGACGTGGAGACCACATCCTCCTCAAAGGTGCTGCGTCACAACGTTCCTTCCCGAGATGCCACCGTGGTGCAGCGCCTGCGCGCCGCCGGCGCTGTCATGCTCGGGAAGACCAACACCCATGAGTTCGCCTTCGGCATCCTCTCACCGCCGACGCGCAATCCCTGGGATGCGGCCACTGCCCGCACGCCGGGCGGCTCCAGTGGTGGCACCGCCGCCGCCATCGCCGCCCAACAGGTCCCGTTCGGCCTCGGCACCGACACCGGCGGCTCTATTCGCATCCCCGCTGCGCTCTGCGGCATCACCGGCCTGAAAGCGACGATGGGCCGCGTCCCCAAGGACGGCGTCGCCGTCCTCACTTGGTCGATGGATCACGTCGGTCCGATGTGCTGGACGGCTGCGGATGCCGCTCTCGTCCTCAACGCACTCGCCGGCCACAGTGACTTGGACGCGACGACCGCGCGCAAGCCCGTGCCCGACTATGCCGCCACGCTCGGCCGCCCGATCGCCGGGCTTCGCGTAGGCGTCGCCGTCGGATATTTCACGACGCACTACCCGGACATCGCTGCTGCGTTCGACGAAGCGGTCGCCGTCCTCCGGCAGCTCGGCGCCGCCACTTCTGAAGTCCGCATGCCGCTGAGCCTGGACCTTACGCAAGAGACGGGAGCCGGCCTCAACGCCGAGGCCTCCGCCTGGCACGGTGCCCGCCTGCGGCGCCAAGCCGACGACTACCAACCGGATGTCCGCGGCTGGCTGAAGCAGGGCGAACTCGTCCTCGCCACCGACTACATCAACGCCCGCCGCAATCGCACACGCATCGGCGCCGACATGCGCGACCTCTTCAACGAGCATCGCCTTGACGTCCTTGTCACACCCACTGTTCCTACCACTGCCGCCGCCTTCGAGCAGGAGGAGTTCGTCGCGCCGGACGGCTTCCGTGAGCCGGTGATGGTCGCCTCGCTGCGCGGCACCTGGCCCTTTAACCTGACCGGCCAGCCTGCGCTGACCGTCCCTTGCGGCTTCGACGATCAGGGACTCCCGGTCGGCCTGCAGATCGCCGGCCGTCCTTGGGACGAGGCCCAAGTGCTCCGTGTGGGGCACCAATTTCAGCTCACCACGGACTGGCACCGGCGGCGTCCCGCCTGAGACTGATCTGTCCGGCAGTGACCCTCGCGCGCGTCCCAGGGGTCTGCTCCGCGGCATTGCCCATAGGGTTGCAGCAGGACGCGCTGACAACTAAGTTATGCTGCAACTTGAGCCGGGTGGCTGGAGCAAGGGACTCTGAGCAGCTATCCCGTGGCTTGAGGAGCGAGCGCTGCGGCTACAGGAGCCGCGTCGGCAATCGAAGTTGGAATGCCCCGTGATGATTCTCGCGGCGGCTAGGGCGAGCGCAGTAGTTGGAGCGGTGGTGCCGTGACTCTGATTGCCAAAGGCCTTAACGCGCTTCTCTCGCCGTTCAAGGCGATGCTCAGTTCACCTTTCATTCGCCGCCGCCTTCTCTTTTTCCTCCCCCAACTCTTCATTGTCACCATCATCACCTTCATTCTCTTGAAACTGGTCCCCGGCGATATCGTTGACGTCCTTCTCGGCGGGCTCTCCACTGAGGTCCAGCGGAATTCCCTGCGGGAGGATCTCGGCCTCAACGATCCGGTCATCTCCCAATACTTCACCTATATCGACGGGCTGGTGCATGGCGACTTAGGCAAGTCCTTCTTCACCGGACAGTCCGTCGCCCATGATTTCAGGGACCGGCTCCCGGCAACCCTGGAATTCATCACCACCGCGCTCGTCGTCGCGCTCCTCATCATGATTCCCTTGGGGATTCGGGCTGGCTCTCCTAAGCAGACGGGCTGGACTGCCAAGCTCGACAGAGCGCTTTCCAAAGTGGTGACGTTTTACGGGCTCTTGGCCGGATCGCTCGCCGACTTTTGGCTGGCTCTGATCCTCATCTTCCTCTTCTACGCGACGGCGGACATCGTCCCCGAGCCTGGCGGTTACTTCGCTCTGGGCGCGGAGCCGGAAAAGACCACGGGCTTCAACGTGATCGACTCGATCATCCATGGGGATGGCGGCGCGCTGAAGTCCTACGTCGGGCATATGGTCCTGCCCGTCGCGACCTTGGTCTTCGTCTACGGCGGCCCGATTCTCAAGATGACGATCACGTCGATGGCCGAGATCCAGAGCAGCGCTTACGTGGAGAACGCCCGGGGGATGGGCCTCAAGACCGGCACGATTCGCTGGATGCAGTTCCGCAATGCCTTGCCCCCGATCATCACCATCATCGGCGTGATCTACGGTTTCCTCCTCGGTGGTGCCGTGTTGGTTGAGCGGATCTTCAGCTTGAACGGTTTTGGCAACTACGGTGTGGAGTCCGTCTTGCAGAACGACTTCCTCGCCGCCCAGAGCTTCATGCTGGTGGCGGCGATCTGGGTCATGCTGGTCTACCTGATCGTCGATATCGCCCATGCCGCCTTGGACCCGAGGATCCGTCTGTGACCACAACCGACACCCCGGAAACTGTGGACTCCTTCGCCGCGTCCGGTGACGGCCGGATTCACGGCCTCAGGCGCATGCTCTTCCGGAAGCCGGGGTTGACGACGGCCGCGGTTTACGGCGGAGTCGGCATCATCCTTCTGCTCACGGTCATCGGGCCGAGTATTGGACCGTGGCTCGCCGACGCGGGCTGTGCTTGCGGCTGGGGATCGGAGCAGATTGACTCGGGACATGCGTTGGAAGGACCCAGCGGCACGCACTTCTTCGGCACCGACCGTTCTGGACAGGATGTCTTCAGCCGCGTCCTGGCAGCCCCCCGCATCAACCTCGTGATCGCTCTTGCCGCCACCGCGCTCTCCGTCGTCATCGGCGTACCGCTGGGTCTGCTGGCGGGCTACATCGGAGGCCGCGCCCTCGCGGCGACCGCGACCAGCGAGCTCATCATGCGCTTCATGGATGTCTTGCAGTCCTTCCCGCTCTTCGTGTTTGCCGTCGTGCTCGTCGCCGTCCGGGGGCAATCCACGGAGATCGTGATCATCGCCTTAACCATCGTGAACTTGCCGGTCTTCGCGCGTCTCGCACGTGCGGAGATGCTCACCGTTCGCGAGCAACCCTATGCGGACGCAGCCCGCATCCTCGGCCACGGCAACTTCCGCCTGATCTTCCGGCACCTCGCCCCCAACTCCGTTGCCTCCAGTGTGGCAACGGTGCCCATGGTCATCGGCTTCGTCATCCTCTTTACGGCCAGCCTCAGCTTCGTTGGTGCCGGCGTGAAGCCGCCGACGGCGGAGTTGGGCGGCATGATCCGCGTCGGCGCCAACAATATGGTCACCGGTGAGTGGTGGCCCTCGATCTTCCCAGGCGTCGCGCTCGGCCTCATGGTTTTGATCTTCGCCTTCGCTGCGCAGGACATCGCCGCTCGGATGCGGGCTGTCAAGCGCGCGGAGGGTCTCATGTCAGCCGAAACTTCAGTGGAAGCCGGTTAATGCTCGAGATCAAGAACCTCACCGTGGGCCTGCCCAGTCGAGCCGAGTCCGGGTTCGACACCATGCTCGAAGATGTCTCTCTCAGCGTGGAGGCAGGCCAGTCGCTGGGACTCGTCGGCGAGGCGGGCTCCGGAAAGTCGCTGCTTGTCCACGCCATCGGCGGTCTCCTGCGCCCCCCCGTCGTCCCCATCGGCGGCGAGATCTTGTTTGAAGGCCAGGATCTGCTGTCCATGCCTCCCGATGACCGCCGGTTAATCCTGGGAGAGGAACTCTCTCTGGTGCTGCCCGGGGGCCGCATCCGGCTGAACCCCCTCGAGAAAGTGGGCCGCCAGATTGTGCGTGTCCTGCGGGACCACCATCCCGAGATGGCCAAGGCAGAAGCGCTAGAGCGTGCGATTCAGCTCCTCGATCGTGTCGGCATTCCCGATCCGGACAAGCGCGCCTTGGCTTACCCGCACGAGCTCAGCGGCGGCATGGCCCAGCGCACGGTCGTCGCCATGGCCTTGGCGAACTCTCCCCGTTTCATCGTCGCCGATGAGCCCACCACGGGGATTGACGTCACCATCCAGCGCCAGATTCTGGAGGACTTCGCCGGTCTCATCCGCGAGGACAATGTGGGTCTCTTGATCGTCACGCGCGATCTCGGCATCGTTGCCCACTTCTGTGACCGCGTCGCCGTCGTCAGCGAGGGACGGATCGTTGAGAATGCCGAAGTCCGCACGTTCTTCAAGGAGCAGCAGCATCCGGTCAGCCAGGAGTTGATGCGAGCCACTGTATTGGAGCGCCAGAAGGCGGCCGAATGGTCTGCCGCCGCGGCCTCACGCTAGCGCAACCACGACGAAGCGGATGATGTGACGGAGTGACTGACAACGTGACAACCGACACTCAATCCCCAGACGCACCCGCTACCCCTTCGACGGACGCCGAATCCGTCTCGCCGGGAGACGACATCCTCATTGATGTCCGCAACCTTGCGAAGCACTTCAAGATCTCGCGGCATGAGAATCTCGTCGCCGTCGGCGGCGTCGATCTCACGATTGGCCGCGGTGAGACCGTCGGGCTCGTCGGCGAGTCGGGCTCGGGCAAGACGACCCTCGGCCGTGTCATGCTCCGTCTCACGGAGCCCACTGCGGGCGAAATCTGGTACGGCGGCCAGCGCATCAGTCATATGAGCACGGGCGAGTTCCGCAAGATCCGTCCCAAGCTCCAGATGGTTTTCCAAGATCCGTCCAACTCGCTCAACCCGCGCATGACGATCCGCACCGCCCTGCGCGACGCCGTGCGCATTCTCAAGCTCCCCCGTGACGAGCGGGAAAGGCGTATCGCCGAAGTCTTGGACGCCGTACAAGTCTCAGATGTCCTCGCTGATTCGCACCCCGAAGCCCTCACCGGCAGCCAGCAGCAACGCTGTGCCGTCGCGCGCTCCCTCATCATGCAGCCCGACCTCATCGTCCTCGACGAAGCCGTCTCCAACCTGGATGTGGGCGGCCGCCTCGAGATCATCGAGCTGCTCCAGGATGTGCAAGAGCGCTTCGGCGTCTCCTACCTCTTCATCTCCCACGACCTCACCGCCGTGCGCAGCATCAGCCATCGCGTCGCCGTGATGTACCTCGGCCTCGTCGTTGAATTCGCTCCCACCGACACGGTCTTCGAGAACCCCGTCCATCCCTACACGCGCTCGCTGCTCTCTGCCGTCCTCTACCCGGATCCCGATGCGGGTCTGCCCGAGTACGCGCTCAGTGGCGAGATCCCCAGCCCCATCAACCTCCCGCCTGGCTGCAACCTCTACTCGCGCTGTCCGGTCCGTGAGCCGGAGTGCGAGCGTTGGGAGGCGGAGCTTCTTCCCGTCGAGCGTTCTGGCGGGATTGGCAACCACGGTGCTGCCTGCCGCCGCTTAGACGACATCCTGGCAGGGCGCGCTTAACCAGTCCGCTCCGGGTCCGGCGTCTCCGATCCATCCGCCCCGGCTGTCGCCCCGGCGTCTTCTCGGTTTGACGGGTCGGAGCGTGGCGTGATACACCGGCGCGCACACGCTCGACGAATGTTGTCCCGATCGACGACGGAGTGATCTCTCGGATGCGGGCCGCGCTGCTCTCGGAGCTTGATGGCACGCCTCGCCTTGGCGAGTGGCCCGCGCCCGCGCCCGGCGCCGGCCAGTCCCTGTTGGAGGTCGTCGCTGCGCCGCTCAATCCGATCGATATCGCCGTTGCCTCCGGCCGCCACTACGCGGGGCATCCGTCGCTGCCATACATCCCCGGAGTCGAGGCGGTCGCCCGCGTTGTCGATTCGCGTGCGCAGCCGGAGGGAACCCTTGCCTGGGTCGGGCTCACCGGTCTGGGCGTTACCGGCGATGGCGCACTCGCCGAGCGTCTCGTGGCGGACGACGACGCTCTCGTCCCGATTCCCCCCGCCGCCGACCCGGCGCTGGCCGCCGCTTTGGGCGTCGCCGGCATGGCCGGCTGGCTGCCGGTCGCCTGGCGCGCTCCCGTCCGGCGCGGCGAAACGGTGCTTGTGCTGGGTGCCACCGGCACCGTCGGGCAGGTTGCGCTCCAAGCCGCGCGGATTCTTGGGGCCGGGCGCGTCGTTGCTGCTGGACGCGCCGCCGATCGTCTCCGCGCCACCCGCGACTTGGGCGCGGACGCCACGGTCTCGCTCGACGAGGCCGACTTGCCTGCGGCCCTGCGCGCCGCCTGCGGGCCGGCCGGACCGTCGCTCGTCATCGACCCGGTCTGGGGTGGACCGTTGCAAGCGGCCCTGGAGGTCGCTGCGCCCGGAGCCCGCGTGGTCAATCTGGGCCAGTCCGCCGGCGCCACCGCCACGATCCCCTCTGCCGCCGTGCGAGGCAAGCAGCTCGATCTCTTGGGCTTCTCCGACTTCGCCGTCTCCCGTGACGTCTGGCGCCGGCAATATGCTGCCCTCGTCGATCATGCCGGTGCCGGCCGCCTCCACGTCCCCTTGGAGCGTCTCCCTCTCACCGACGTTGCCGCGGCCTGGGAACGCCAGCGCAACGGCCCCGGCGTCAAGCTAGTGCTGGTCCCTTGAGGAGCGAGCTATGACCGTGCTCATCACCGGCGGAAAAGGATTCATCGGCTCGACCATCGCGCGACAGCTGGTCGAACAGGGTGAGCGTCCTCTCTGTCTCGACATCCGCGGCACCCCGGGGCGCCTCGCCGACATCATCGAGCGAGTGGAGCTCATGGATGGCGGGATCCCCGGCGTCGATGAGTTGCGCCGGCTGCTTGAGAACCGGCGTGTCGATCAGCTGGTCCACTCGGTCTTTTTCATGTCCGCTCCCGGCAGCGCGGAGGAGGTCCACCAAGAGGTGGAGATCATGGTCAAGCAGACCGTCGATCTCTTCGAGGCGGCGCGTCTCGCGGGCGTGCGCCGCGTGATCTTCCCCAGTTCGATCCACTACTACGGGCCACAGTGGCTTCACGGCGAAGTCTCGCTCGGGGAAGAGCATCCCGGCCTGGCGATGGACATTTACGGCGTCGCCAAGAAACTCGGTGAGGTAACCGCCCACTTCTACAACATGCGCGTCCCCGGCATGCGCATCATCTCGCTGCGCGTTCCGGCCGTGTATGGCATCGGCGGACGGTACGGTGCCCGCGGCGTCAACGTCGCCGCCTATAACTGCGCCCGTGGAGACGCCGCGCAACTTCCCTTTGCCGCCGACGATCATGTGTGCCTCGGCGACGTGCAAGACGTCGCCCGTGCGATGATCACGCTGCTGCAAGCCCCAAGTCCCGCACACGAGGTCTACAACGTGGGCGGGCACACCCGATCCTATGGCGAGCTCGCCGCCCTCGTGCAACGCTTCCTCCCCGATGCCCAGATCACCTTCGATGAAACCACCGGCCGCACCGACCTCCCTTACCGCATCGATTCCTCACGCATCCGCGCCGAGTTCGGCTTCGAGCACCGCCCCCTTGAAGCGGGATACCGTGCACTGATCGACCATACGCGCGCCCAGGCGGGCCTGCCTCCGCTTTAGCATTGCGCGTCTCGCACCGCTCCCAGCCGTCCTATACCATGCCTCTGGCCGCCTGCGACGGCTACACCAGGTCAGAAGCAGGGAGAGCGCAGCGGGTGTCGGTAGCTGCGAATTCGGAGCACATTAGCGATCGTGTGGTAGCGGACGCCGCGGTCGTCTACTCGAACCTTTCGACTCCCGTGCTCTACGAGCATGCCGTGCGCACCGGTGAAGGCAAGCTCCTTGAGGGCGGCAGTTTCGCGGTCCGCAGCGGACCACGTACGGGCCGCAGCCCCAAGGATAAGTTCGTCGTCCGCGTCCCCGAGACCGCCGAGCACGTGTGGTGGGGCGCGCACAACCAGCCCATGTCCCCCGAAACCTTCGAGGGCGTGCGCGAGCGCTTCCTCGACTACTTCAAAGATAAAACGCTCTACCTGCAGGACTGCTATGTCTCGCAGGACCCCCGCCAGCGGAAGACGGTCCGGGTCATCTCAGAGCAGGCGTATCACAGTGTGTTCGCTCGCACGATGTTCATCCCCAGCGACGAGCCCTTGAATGACGACCCCGACATTACCATCCTCCACGCCCCCTTCCTCCACTTCGAGGGCCAGGAGGACGGGCTCAACAGCGACGCCGTCATCGTCCTCCACCTCACCGAGGGCCTCATCGTGATCGCCGGCACCGCGTACGCCGGCGAGATGAAGAAGTCCGTTTTTACGGCCATGAACTACTATCTTCCCCTCAGCGGCGTGCTGTCCCTCCATTCTGCTGCCAATATCGATCCCGCCACCGGCAAAACCGCCTTCTTCTTCGGCCTCTCCGGAACCGGCAAGACCACCTTAAGCACGGACCCTGACCGCGTGCTCATCGGCGACGACGAGCACGCCTGGACCAAAGACGGCATCTTCAATATCGAGGGCGGCTGCTATGCCAAGGTCATCCGTCTCTCCGAGGAAGCCGAACCCGACATCTTCGCCACAGCGCACATGTTCGGCACGATCATGGAGAACGTGATCTTCAACGAGGATTCCCGCGTTGCCGATCTCAACGACGACGCCATCACCGAGAACACGCGCTCCAGCTACCCCCTGGACTCCCTCCGCAACCGGTACCAAGGACAGGTCGCACCCCATCCCGCACACGTCATTCTGCTCACGGCCGACGCCTTCGGCGTTCTCCCCCCGCTCGCCCGCCTCACGCACGATCAGGCGCTCTACCACTTCCTCAGCGGGTACACCTCCAAGCTCGCCGGTACGGAAACGGGCATAGACGAACCGCAAGTCACCTTCAGCACCTGCTTCGGTGCGCCGTTCATGGCTCTCCAGCCAACGCTCTATGCCGACCTCCTCAAGGAGCGGCTCGAAGCGACGGGCGCCGACGTCTGGCTTGTGAACACCGGCTGGGTCGGCGGTCCGCCCGGGGTTGGAGAGCGCATCGCCATCCAGGAAACCCGCAAGATGGTCAGCGCGATCCTCAACGACGCCATGGTCGCGGAGGAGTTTCGCACCGACCCGCTCTTCGGCTTCGAAGTGCCGCTTCATTGTCCCGGCGCGGATGCCTCTCTGCTCAATCCCCGTGATCTCTGGAGCGACAAAGAGGCCTACGACATCGCGTACCGGACGCTCGCCGAGCGCTTCCACGACAACTTTGACCAATTCCGCTCCGTGGCCCCGCCCGAAGTCGTGACGGCTGGCCCCTAGGGCCTACGGCCACACGGCTGGATCACGCTCCGCCTTTCGCGTCTCCACCCGCAGCGCTTCCGTCAGCTCCCGCTCCACGGCCAGGAATGCCGGATCGTTCGCCGTCCTCGGACGCGGCAGGTCCACCTCGACCGTCGTCTGGACGCTTCCGGGTCGCGCCCCCAGCACATAGACCCGATCGGACAGATACACAGCCTCGCGGATGTCGTGCGTGATCAGCAGAACGGTCCACCGGAAGCGCCGCCACACCTCCTCCAGCCACTCCTGCATCTGCGTCCGTGTCAGGGAATCGAGCGCGCCCAGCGGTTCGTCCAGCAGCACCACGTCACGCTCTTGCACCACGGTGCGCAGTAGCGCTGCGCGCTGCCGCATTCCTCCCGACAGCTCGGACGGATAGGCCCGCTCGAATCCCGTCAGCCCGAACGCCTCGAACAGCTGCTGTGCCCGCGCCCGCGCCTCGCGCCGTGGAACGCCCCGCACCTCCAACCCCAGCATGGTGTTTTCCAGAATCCGCCGCCAGGGAAAGAGGAGATCCTTCTGCGGCATATACCCAAAGGCCCCCGCGCGCGCTCCGATCGGCTCCCCGTCCAGGAGCACCGAGCCCGCATCCGCCGTTTCCAACCCGGCCAAGATGTTGAAAACCGTGCTCTTCCCGCAGCCGCTCGGCCCGATGATGCTCACGAACTCCCCGGTGGCTGCCGTCAAACTGACGGCCCGGACGACTGCGAGAGGACCGTCCGCCGTCCAGTAGCTTTTATGGAGGTCGCGCGCTTCGATCTTCGGCGGGTCGGGAGCGTTAGCCATGGCGGCGCGTCCGGAAGTACCAGGGGATCAAGAGCCGTTCCATTCCGTACGTCGAGAGGAACAGAGCGATGGAGACGGCGGCGGTCACGAATACGGCCGCCAGCACCAGATCGGTGCGGAACGAATGCTCATACTGGATCATCAGCACGCCCAGTCCCTCGCCCAGCCGCGCCCCCGCCCACTCCGCCACGACGGCCGCCACGACGCTGTAGGTGATCGCGATCCGCAGCCCCGAAAAGAAGCGCGGCAATGCGTTGGGGAAGCGCAGGTAGCGGAAGACCTGCCAACGCGATGCTCCCATCGATCGCAGGAGATTGCTTGCCTCGTTCTCGGTCGCCGCGAAGCCGTCGATCCACCCGACGACGATCGGGAAGAACGTCACCAGCACGACCAACAGGACTTTGGGAGTGAGTCCGAAACCGAACCACACGATCAACAGCGGCGCCAACACGATCAGCGGCAGCGTCTGCGATCCGACCAGCAGCGGATACAGCGCGCGCCGGATCACGCCCGAAAAGTCCATCATGACTGCCAGCAGCGTCGCCGCTCCCACCGACAGCGCAAACCCTATCGCTGTCTCTCGGAGCGTGAACCCCGCGCCCTTGGCGAGATCGCTGCGGAACTCCCATCCTTCGCGGATGACCCGGCTCGGCGATGGCAGGACCTGGGGCTCGATGCCGCTGAGCCACACGTACAGCTCCCAGGTGCCGTACAGCGCTGCGATGGCGATCGGCAGCGCGGCCCAGCGCACAGCGCCGCCCACCCCTGCTCGCCCCCCCAGGATGATCATGCGGGGCAGGGCACGGTCATCGCCGCCGACTACTCTCGCGGCGTGGTTGCCTGCACGCTCAAGCCAGGTATTCGTTCGTGAACAGTGCCTCGTAGTCCAATTCCTCTGTGAGCGGGTTGCCGTCGGCATCCATGAGCAACCCGTTCTCGAAGAGGAAGCGCGGGAACGCCGTCCAGCGATCGAGCGTCTGCGTCCCGAACGTTCCGCTCTCGTCCAGGTAGTAGTCGGCGCCGAGCAACCGGGCGCTGCGGAAGACCAATCCCTCCTCGGGGAACACGCCTGGGTTAGCATCGATCAAGATCCGGGCCGCCTCGTCCGGATTCTCCGCAGCGAACTGGAAGCCGCGTTGAGTCGCCCGTACGAATCCCCGCGCCGCCTCCTCGTTCGCCGACAGCCAGGCGGGATTGCTCATTAAGAGCACGGCGTAGAAATCGGGGAACCCATAGTCACGGTATTGGAACGCCTTGAGCGGCGTCCCCCGTAGCTCTGCTTCGATCCCTCCCCAGGTCATGAAGGGGACCACGAAATCCGCTTCACCCGCGTAGACCGCCTCATAGGCGAACGTGTTCAGGATCACCGTTTCGAACTCGCCCCTGCCACCCGCGTTTTGGATCACTCGCCGCACCAGCACCTCCTCCCAGGGCGCCCCGAAGCCGGCGTACACCAGTCCGTCGAGGTCTGCCGGTGTCTGGATATCGCTCCGATCCGCCCGCACCGCGATGGCGCTGGCCGGCCGCTGCAAGATCGCCATGACCGATGTCAGCGGCCGCCCCGCGGCCACCGCCAAAGTCAAGCTCGGCGCGAACGAAATCCCAAAGTCAGCTTCGCCTGTTGTCACGAGCGTGTCCGGCTCCACCTGCGCATACGGCAGCAGCTCCAGCTGCACCCCCTCCTCCGCGTACCAGCCCATCTCATCCGCGACGAAGAAGCCCGTGTGGTTCGTGTTCGGCACCCAATCCAAGGCCAGACTGACGGGGACCGCCGGCTCTGTGCTCGGCGCCGAGTCGTCGTCGCCGCACCCGACCAGCGCCAGCCCCGCTGCTCCCAATCCCGCCGTCGTGGCGGCCGTCAGCAAACGTCGGCGGCTCAGCCGCCGCCGAACCAACCTTGCCCTGCTCCCCGCGCTGCCATCGTGCATTGTCACTCTCCCTTGGCGCCAAAAGACCCCGGCGACTCGCCGGGGTCTGCGGAGGTGACGCTTGCTCCCTACGCCGGCATTACCCGGATCAGGTTTGCGGGTGTCATCTCAGGCTCGGCTCCGCTGGCCGAACCACCCCGGCAAATCTATGCAGTTGTGCCGCAATGATAGCAACAGCGGGGCGTCCTACAACCCCGGCCGCGCCGTCTTTCGGCTTGCCTAGTCGCGGAACGCCGGCAACACTTCCGTCGCAAACAGCTCCAGCGATCGTTGCAGCTTCGCATTCGGGATCAGCCCGTTGTATTGCCAGGCGAACAGCCACTGTACCGGCGTGATCTCACGCAGCCGCCGCAGCTGTTCGATCACGGTTCCCACGCTCCCCACCAGCAGCAGCCCCTGCTCCATCATCTGCTCGGGAGTAGGCAGCTGCGTCTCCCCCGGCTCCGCCAGCACGTCGCCGAAGTGAAACGGCGTGAACCACGCCTTGCCCACGAATGCCCCGCTACTCCGCCAGAGCCGCAGCGCTTCCTGATCGGTATCCGCCACGACCACGTCCCGGAGGACTCCCAGCCCCTCGCCTGCTGCCAGCGTTCGGCCGCAGCTCGCCGCCTCCTGCGCGTACACGCCGTACAGCTGATTCTGCAAGATCGTGTTCATCGGTGGCAGGATCGCCGTGACGCCCTCCCGCGCGCACCAGCGGATCGTCCGCTCGCTCGATGCGAACGGCTGGAAGATCGGCGGGTGCGGCTTCTGCAGCGGCTTCGGCACTACCCCGATCGCCGTGACCTTGCCCTCCTCGATCCCGGACCCCCACTGGCGGGTTGCATCTAAATCCCACGGCGTCTCCGGGGGCGGGATCTGCCAGAATGGCCCCGCATCGCTGATCAGCGACTCGCTCCAGGCCCGCTTGATGATCCGGTAGTGCTCCTCGAACGCTTCGCGGTTCGCCTGATCGATCGCATCGTGCTGGCCCGGCGCGGCGCCGTGAATCCCGTGCAAGTGCTGGGCCAGCACATCGACCCATCGCCGTTGATATCCCCGCGCGAATCCCGCGTTGGCCCGCCCCCCAGACATGTGGTCGAGCATGGCGATGTCTTCGGCCACTCGCAGGGGGCTGTGCGCCGGGAGCACGATCCCCAGCTGCCCCACCCGGATCCGCTCGGTGTGTGCCGCCACGTACAGATCCAGCAACACCGGGTTGTTCGAGATCTCGAACCCCTCGATGTGGAAGTGGTGCTCCGTGAACGAGATCGAGTCGTACCCGAGCGCGTCCGCCGCCTGGGCCTGGTCCTTCAGATCGGACAGCATCTGCTGGTATAGGTCCTCCCGCAGCCCGGCCAGCCCCTTCTCGATCTCACGCCGCGGACCGAGCGACGGCAGGTAGAACAGCGACACTTGCACGGACGGCTCCTCCAGTGCGTTGGACGGCGGAATCCAGCGGCCATGATAGCGGGCGCGGCCCGTCGGCCCTTCGCTGAGACGCCGACCCGCGCTATGGTGGGCGCGGCGTGGCGGCCTCGGGAGTCCCATGACTCAATCGACCGCCCAGCTCTCCGTCCCTGCCGAGTCCGCGCAACCGGCGCTGTCGCATCAGGCAGGCTCCGCCGCGCGCGCCGTCGTTGATCTCGCCGCCCTGCGCCACAACGTCGCCGCCCTGCGCGCCTCACTCCGTGCCGAGTCGCGGCTGATCGCCGTGGTCAAAGCGGACGCCTACGGCCACGGCGCGGCCGCCTGTGCCGCCGCTGCCCTGGACGCCGGCGCCGATGCCCTGGCCGTCGGGCGTGTTGGTGAAGGCCTAGCCCTTCGCGGCCTCGGCATCGACGTGCCCATCCTCGTGCTCGGCCACTGCACGGACGGCGAGACGGAGCCCGCCGTCGCTGCCGGTCTCACGTTAACCCCCTCCAACGCCGCTTCCCTGGACGCCGTTGCTGCCGTGGCCGACCGCCTCAGGCGTCCCGCCGCTCTGCACGTCAAGGTCGACACCGGGATGCGGCGTCTCGGCCTCGCGCCCGCCGCCGCCGCCCGCGTCATCGCCATGACCCGGGCGCATCCCGGTCTGCGGCTGATGGGGATCTATACTCACTTTGCCTGCGCCGATGATCCCGATCCCACCCGCACCGAGCAGCAGTTTCGGCGCTTCCGCGAGTTCGCAGCGACCGTCGATCCCGATCACGCACTGACGTGGCATGTCTGCAACACTGCTGCCGCGCGCCGCTTTCCGCACATGCACCTTGATGCCGTCCGCACCGGCATCGGTCTCTACGGCGTCGACCCCGTCGCCGCGCAGGCGCCGCCAATCGGCCTGCGTCCGGCCCTCAGCCTTCGTGCCGGCATCCTTCGCTGCTTCGATCTCGCTCCCGGGGAGAGCCTTGGCTACGGCGCAACTTTCATCGCCGACCGTCCGCTCCGCATTGCGACCGTCGCCTGCGGGTATGCGGACGGTCTCCCGCGCGCCCTCTCGAATCGTGGCGAGGCGCTCGTACGAGGCCGGCGTTGCCCCATCGTCGGCCGCGTGTCGATGGACCTCTGCACCATCGACGTCTCCGCGGTAGACGGCGCTTCCCCCGCCGACGAGGTGGTGTTCATCGGCGATCAGGGCGCTGCGACGCTCTCCGCGGACGAAGTCGCCGGCTGCGCGGACACGATTAGCTACGAGCTGCTGTGCAGCATCAGCGCCCGAGTCCGCCGCACGTATACCGGCTAGCCGGCCGCGGCCACCGCCTCTGCCAGCGCCCGCCGCGCCTGCACCGCGACGAGATGCGCGCGATAGGCCGCCGACGCCGACAGGTCCTCCAGCATCTCCCGGCCTTCGGCTGCCAGCCCGGCCGCCTCCGCGATCGCCGCTGCGTCGCCGCTGGACCCCTGCAAGCGCGCCGCCGCCGCCGCCGACAGGTACGCTGTCGCGGTCGCGCCCGTCACGGCGACCCGCGCCTCCCGCACCCTGCCGTCCTGCATGTCGACCCGGGCCGCCACTCCCACGATCGCGTAATGCGAGGCGGGATTGGGAAACTTGGCATAGGCGCTGCCACTGCCCATACCCGGCACCGGCACGCGCACTTCGGTCAGCACCTCGCCCGGATCGAGCGCTGTCGTCAGCAGGTCGACGAAGAAGTCCGCCGCCGACACCACCCGCTCCCCCGCCGCTCCTCGCGCGACGAGCTGCGCGTCGAGCGCCAGGACGGCCGCTGGCAAGTCCGCCGCCGGGTCGGCGTGCGCCAAACTCCCGCCGATCGTTCCCCGATTGCGCACCTGCACGTCGCCGATCGTCGCCGCAACCGCGGGCAGCAGCGGAGCGCGCCGCACCAGCAGGTCGGAGCGCTCGATCGCCGCATGCGTCACCATGCCCCCGATGCGGATCTCGCCGTTCGCTTCCTCAATCCCGTCGAGTCCGGATACCCGTCGCAGGTCGACCAGCAGCGATGGCGCCGCCAGCCGCAACTTCATCAGCGGCAACAGGCTATGCCCGCCCGCCAGCAACTTCGCGTCATCGTTGCGCTCCAGCAGTGCAATCGCCTCGTCGATCGAATCCGGAGCCGCGTATTCGAACGCCGCCGGGATCATCGCGCACCCCCCTTCGCCGCCTGAATCGCATCTAAGACGCGCTCCGGCCGCAGCATCATCTCGATGTGCTGGACGCCCAACGGCGCGAGCGCGTCCACGACCGCGTTTACGATCGCCGGCGTCGATCCGATCGTGCCGGCTTCCCCCACGCCCTTGGCGCCCAGTGGGTTCACGCCCGTGGGGGTCACCGTCGTCGCCAGCTCGAAGCTCGGCAGCTGGTCCGCGCGCGGCACGGCGTAGTCCATCAGCGATCCGCTCAGCAGTTGGCCGTTGGCGTCGTAGACGGCTTCCTCGTACAGCGCCTGCGCGATCCCCTGCGCTAGCCCGCCGTGGATCTGCCCTTCGACGATCAGCGGGTTGATGATGTTGCCGCAGTCGTCCACGCTGATGAAGCGCTGCAGGTCGATCGCTCCGCTGTCCGTGTCCACCTCCACCACCGCGACGTGCGTCCCGAACGGGAACGTGAAGTTCCCGGGCTCGTAGTAGCTCGTGGCCTCCAGCCCCGGCTCCGTGTCGGGCGGCAGGTCGACCGCGTTGTAGGCTAGCGTCGCGATCTCCGGCAGCGAGATCGTCTTCTCCGGCGCATCCTTCACGAAGACCTGCCCCGCTTCGAACTCCAAGTCGTCCGCCTGCACCTCCATGGCGTGCGCGGCGAAACGCTTCGCTTTGGCCTCGATCTTGTCCAGCGACATCACCAGCGCCGTGCCTCCAACCGCCAGGGAGCGGCTCCCAAACGTCCCAATCCCCGCCGACACTTGCGCCGTATCCCCATGGATCACGGTCACGTCCTCGATCCCGACCCCTAGCCGCTCCGCTGCGATCTGCGCGAACGACGTCTCTTCCCCCTGGCCGTGGGGCGACACGCCCGTCAGAACGGTCACCTTTCCCGTCCGCTCCACGCGTACGGTCCCCGCCTCCCAGCCGCCCGCCGGCAGCGCGGACGACGGTCCCACGCCGCAGATCTCGACGTACGTCGAGAAGCCCACGCCCAGATACCGGCCCGCTTCCCGCAACCGGGCCTGCTCGCTGCGAAAGTCGTCGTAGCCCACGATCGCCAGCGCTTTGTCCAGCGCCGCGTCGTAGTCGCCGCTGTCGTAGACCAGCCCGGTCTGGGTGTCGAAGGGAAACTCCCCCGCGCCGATGAAGTTCTTGCGCCGCAGCTCGACCGGGTCCATCCCAAGCTCTGCGGCCAGCAGGTCCATGCCGCGCTCCAGGTAGTAGGTCGCCTCGGGGCGCCCCGCGCCGCGGTAGGCATCGGTGGGCGTCTTGTTTGTGAACACCTCGACGATCTCGCCTGCAAGCGCCGGAATCTTGTACACGCCCTGCAGCATGAGCGCCGTGAGCGTCGGGATCGCCGCCGTCAGGAGGTGCTGATAGGCGCCGATGTCGGCGATGACCTTGATCCGGTAGCCGACCAGCGTCCCGTCGCGCTTCGCCCCCAGCTCCAGGTGTCCGATCAGGTCCCGCCCGTGGATCGTCGCGACGTAGTTCTCCTGCCGCGTCTCCACGAATTTCACCGGCCGCTCCAGCCGCCGCGATGCCAGCGCCGCCAGAATCTCCTCCGGGTAGACGTTCAGCTTGCACCCGAACCCGCCCCCCACGTCCGGCGCCACCACCCGCACCAGTTGCTCGGGGACGCGCGCGCAGGCCGACAGCAGCGTCTTCAGCAGATGCGGGATCTGCGTGGACGACCACACCGTCAGCGTTCCCGGCCCCGGTTCGTAGTGCGCGAGCACCGCCCGCGGCTCGATCGGGTTCGGGATCAGCCGCTGATTCATCAGCCGCTGCTTGATCACCACCTCCGCCCCCTCGATCGCGCGCGCCGCGGCTTCGGCGTCGCCGATCGGGGAGACGACGCAGAGGTTCGTCCCCAGCTCGTCATGCACCAGGGGTCCGCCCTCCAGCGCCTGCTCGGGGTCGATCACGGCGGGCAGCTCCTCGTACTCCACCTCCACCAGCTCCGCCGCGTCCGCGGCCAGGTAGCGGTCTTCCGCCACGATCGCCACCACCGGCTCCCCTACGAACTTCACCTCGCCGCCCGTCAAGGCATGGCGCAGGGGCATGTGCATCCCCTCGAGCTGCGCCGCTACGGGGACGGGCTCGGTGCTCTGCTGCACGTCCTCCGGCGTCAGCACGGCGACCACGCCGGGGGCGTTGCGCGCAGCGCTCACGTCGATGCCCGTCACCCGCGCGTGCGCGTAGGGGCTGCGGACGATCACCAGGTGCAGCGTCCCCAGCGGCTGCAGATCGTCGACGTACGATCCCTGTCCCGTGATCAAGCGCGGGTCCTCCCGGCGCTTGATCGGCTCGCCGATCAGCTTGGGCGGTCGTTCCTGCGTCGTCATGGTCCGCCTCCTAGCTTGTTGCCCGCGCCGCCTGTTGGACGGCCCGGACGATGTTCTGATAGCCCGTGCAGCGGCACAGGTTCCCGCGCAGCCCGTGACGGATCGCCTCTTCGCTCGGATCGGCATCGTCCTGCAACAGCTGGTACGCGGCCATGATCATCCCCGGCGTGCAGTAGCCGCACTGCAGCCCGTGCTGATCCCAGAATCCCTGCTGGACCGGGTGGAGGCCGTCCTTGCCCAGCCCCTCGATCGTCAGCAGCTCGCTCCCGTCCGCTTGCACGGCCAGCATCGTGCACGACTTCACCGACTTCCCGTCGAGGACGACCGTGCAGGCCCCGCACTGGGACGTGTCGCAGCCCACGTGCGTTCCCGTCAGGCGCAGCCGCTCTCGCAATAAATGCACCAACAGCAGCCGCGGCTCCACCTCCTCCCGATGCTCCACGCCGTTCACCGTCACGCTGATCTCGGGCAAAGCGCGCCTCCTTCGCTCTAGGAGTGCTCGATTGGAGCAACAGACTAGCCGATACGTGTCGGTGGTCCCAAGCCCCCGCTCCTCAATTTCTCCGGGATTCTAGGGGTTTTTCGCGCATTCCCCGGCCGATGGCCCGATCCGCGGCCCGCTGATCGGGCCATGCCGGAGCACCGGCGCGCGCCCGTCGCTCTCGGCGACCCCGGTGGATTTCGCGAAGTTGACGTGCTCTCCGGCGTTTGGTCCACGAGCCGCCTCAGTGACGGCTGGCACACGTGAAGTTTGCCCGCAGGGATCGGCTAGGAGGCTCTCTCGCTCTCGCCCTCCCGGCCCAGCTCTTGCTCCAGCCGGCTCAAGAACTCCCCCAGCAGCTTGTTCGCGGCGCTCCGCAGCAGCCGCTGCCCCACCCGCGCGATCGGCCCGAACGTCGCCGCCTCCCCGTCGTACACGAGCTTCGTGCCCTCCGCCACGCTTTCCAGCTCCACCGTTCCCTCTCCCCGCATCCGGCCCGGACCGCCTCCCCCTTCCACCGCCATCCGCAGCTTGCGCGGCGGCTCTAGGTCGAAGAGCCGCACCTTGCCCTTGTAGCGGCCTTTAATCGCCGCCACCCCGATGGTCACCTTGGCGTCGAAGCTGTCCTCCCCGCTGGGCGTCAGCTCCTCGCAGCCCGGCAACGTCTTGCGCAGCATCGCCGGATCCTGCAGCGCCGCCCACACTCGCTCGCGCGCATAGGGCATCGTCCGGCTTCCGATCAGCTGCATCAGCGGCGGAACTTTCCGGTGAGACTGCGGATCGTCGGCGCTTCCTCGCCGGCGCTCTGTTCGACCTTCACCACCGTCACCAGTCCTTCCGCCCCCGACCGCAGGCAGGCCTCGTGCACGCTGCGCACGAGCGGCCACACCACGTCCGGATCGCCCTCCACCGTCGTCCCCAGCGCGCCCACCTCGTACACGAGCCCCGAGCGCTGCACCTCGGCGATCGCGGCCTCCACGTGGCGGTAGCTGTCGCTCGGCACGCCGGGTGGGTTCGGCAAGCACTGGATCTCGACGATCATGCCGGCCCGCGATCTAGGGATCGCCGCGGGTGAGCGCTTCGGCGATCTGGGGGCCCAGCGGCTCCACCGCCTGCGCGATCGCCTCGCGGTTCAGCCCGAACAAGCTCGCCTCGACCGTGATGATCGGCAGCCCCTCCCGTCCCAGCACGCGCGCCGTCTCGCTCGCGATCGAGCACAATCCGTCGATCAGCACGACGACGCTCGGCACGCCGCTCTTCTCCGCCGCCACCGCGTCGCGCACACTGCGCGACGAGCAGGTCGCTCAGTCCCCCGCCGCGATCACCAACGCCTGGTACTGTTTCGCCATCGCGGGGGCCCAGGTTTCCGTTGGCTCCGCGACGACCTGTGGCCGCGGCACCCGCCCGAAGGCCGCGCCCGGCCAGCGATCGTGGATCGCCGCCTCCGCCCCGTCCAAGATCCCCTGCCCCCAGTTGCCGCTCGGGTTGAGCATGCAGTCGACCAGCCCGACCCGTGCATCGTCCAGCGCCTCCGGCCGGGCGGCCGGCTCCCCCGGCTGGAACGCATCCGCGACCGGGCTGACGAAACTCTCCGCTTGGACGTTCATCTCGCTCTCCAAACTCTCACGCCGCCGGCAGCGGCAGCGTCACGCTGCTTCCCATGCCGAACACGATAGCGGTATAGCCGCCGTAGGCGCCGCCCGCTACCGTCAGACACAGGCGCTCTGGACTCGCGATCACCGGCACGAGCGTCTCGGCATCCGCCTCCATCACCACATTGGCGTAGTCCGGCACCTCGGCGAACCCGTACAACCCCCGCTGGCGCAGATGCCCGGCCGGCAAGCGTGCGTGCTCGTAAAAGTACTGCTGCACGTCCGCCCGGCTCCATCCCGCCGCTCCGATCACCTCCGCGTGGTTGGGCGACATCACCAAGAACAGATCCTCGCGGAAAAAGGCGTTGTAGCTCCCCGGCGCCAGCGCCGATTCCACGATCGTCGCCAGGATCGATTCCGGATCCGGCCGTCCCATCTCCGCGATGCAGAGCGGCGCGTCCGCTCCGTAGACCGTCACCGCCGACTCCTCCGCCCCGAAGCCTTTCGTGACCTGGAACGGCTCCCAGGGCGAATCCGCCGTCTGCTCCGTGTAGCAGAAGCTGTACTTCCCCGGCTGCCCCAGCGTCGCCGGGTCGAGCCCGCCCGGCACCGCGCCCGCCACGTTGCGCATCACCAAGAGCAGCGCCCGCCCGATCGTGGCATTGGCGCGGTTGCCCGGGCCGAGCGCCCCCGTGCCCGCGTTCATCTCCAGCTCCGCCGCCACGGGTCCGCTGACCAGCAGCATGGGGCTGCACGAATGCACCGTCGTCAGCACAGCCTCCAACCCAAAGGCCGGCTGCGCCACGGCTTGCACCGCACCGATCACGACCGGCAAGTACTCGGGCAAGCAGCCCGCCATCACCGCATTGGCCGCGATCTTCTCGACGGTGGCCACCCCGCCGCTCGGGAGCAACGTCGCGATCGTCTCTGCCCGCCGCGGCGCCCACGCCCCGAGCATCGTCTCCACGCGCTCCGGCGTCGGCGGCACGACAGGCAGCCCGTCCGTCCACCCCAAGGCGTAGCAGGCCTCGATCTCGGCCAGAGCGGTATCGCGCATGCGCTCCTTATACGGCAAACGCCGCTTCCTTGAAAGCCCCGTCAGGTCCCTGCATGACTGGACACGAGAGCCGCGCACCTTGTAGTCATGGGCCTGCGCCGCAAGGGGAGACACATGACGAAGGCGAAAGAGCTGATCGCGCGCGTCCTGGCCGAGTCCGGCGTTCAGCACGTCTTCGGCCTCCCGGGCGGCGGCACCCTCGAGATCTTCGACGGCCTCTACGACCAGCGCGAACGCGTCACCTCCATCCTCGTCCGCCACGAGCACGGGGCCTCCATCATGGCGGATGCCTACGCCCGCGCCGCCGGCCGCCCCGCCCTCATCATGGGCCAAGGCGCCTTCATCGGTTCGAACGCCGCTTTCGGCGTCATGGAAGCCTTCGTCAGCGGCTCCCCCATGGTGATCATCACCGACACGTCGGACGGCCTCATGCCCCAGCACCCCGCCAACCAGTCCGTCACCGGCGACCACGGCAGTCCGGACATCGTCGCCATCTTCCGCGCCATGACCAAGTACACCACCCTCGCCGCTACGGCTAAGGAAGCGGTCATCGGTACCCAGCTCGCCATCAAGCACGCCACCAGCGGCCGGCGCGGTCCCGCCGCCGTCGTCTTCCGCAGCCAAGCCGTCCTCGACGACGTTGACGAAGCGCGCGCTCCTTACATCCATCCCACCGCCGGCTACCTTCCCGGCTCTCCCGCGGTCGCCGCCGATGGCGATGTCGTCCATGCCGCCGAGCTCCTGATCAACGCCGCGAACCCGGTCATCGTCGCGGGCAACGGCGTCCACCTCGCGGACGCCCACCAAGATCTTCGTCGCCTCGCCGAACTCCTCGGCGCCGCCGTCGCCACGACCTACAAGGGCAAGAGCGCGATCGCCGAGACCCACCCTCTCGCCGTCGGCATGGTCGGCGTGTTCGGCCAGGAGGCTGCCAACGCGGTGGTCGGCGACGGCGACGTCGTCCTCGTCGTGGGCGCCAAGCTCACCCCGCAGGACACCGTGCGTGAGCGGCCCGCCGTTTTCGACCCGGCCCGTCAGAGGATCCTCCAAGTCGATATTGATCCCCACAACGCCGGGTGGACCTTCCCCGTCGAGCGGGCTCTCATCGGCGACGCGCAAGCCGTCCTCGCTCAGCTCGTCGCGGCCTGCGAGGCGATCCTGCGCGAAGACCCCCTCGACACGGACGCCCGGACCGAGCGTCTCGCCGCGATCAAGCGCACGCGTTCCTACTACGAGCACCCGACGCTCCACGGCGACACCGCTCCCCCGCTGCCGCCGCGCGTCGTCCGTCTCGTTCAGGAATCCGTTGATCCCGAGACCCTCATCGCCCTGGACGCCGGCAACAACCGCGTGTGGATGTGTCACTTCTACCAAGCGCAGCAAGCCAAGACGTTTTTCTGTCCCGGCGGCCTTGCCGGCATGGGCTGGGCCCTCCCCGCCGCGCTCGGACTCAAGGTCGCGCAGCCCCGCCGCCCCGTGCTCGGCGTCACCGGCGATGGCGGCTTCATGATCTCCGTCCACGCCATCGCCACGGCCGTGCAGTACGAGCTGCCCGTCGTCTGGCTCGTCATGAACGACTCCTCCCTCGGCATGGTCCGCCAGCACCAGAAGGACCGGCTGATCGCCTCCGAGTTCGGCGATGTCGACCACGCGCGTATCGCCCGCGGCTTCGGCGCCGATGGTCTGCGCGTCGACGACGCCCGCGATCTCCCGGAGGCTCTACGCTCGGCCTTCGCCTCCGGCCATCCCACCGTCATCGACGCCGTGATCGACCGGGCCGCCGCCGTCGATGACTTTCGCGTGACCCCGCGCCGCGCCAGCGAGACCTAGCCATGACGGAAAACGGCACGCTCCTCGCGGGCAAGAAGATCGTCGAGACCAGCGCCGGCAGCATCGGCACCGTCATCGTGCGCGAGCTGCTTCGCCAAGGCGCCGATGTCGAGGTGTGGGACAATGCCGCCGCCGCTCTCGATCGGATCCGCGACGCGGCCGTGATCGACGGCCGCCGCCCCACCACCCGCCAGGTCGACATCACCTCGGAGGCGGCGGTGCACGCCGCCGCCGCCTCCGCGATCGCCGATCTCGGCTGCGTCGACGCGCTCGTGTGCACCGCGGCCGTCCTCGATTTCTCCCCCGTCGCCACCATGCCCCTCGATCAATGGCGCCGGACCATCGACGTGAATCTCACCGGCGTCTTCCTCTGCAACCGCGCCTTTGTCACGCACATGACCCAGCGCCAACGCGGCAGCATTATCAACATCTCTTCCGTCGGGGGGCTGCGCGGCCACCCCGAGATCGCCCACTACTGCGCCAGCAAGGCCGGGGTGAACAACCTCAGCGAATCCCTGGCCCGTGAGGTTGGGGAGCACGGCGTTCGCGTCAACGCCGTCTGTCCCGGCTGGGTCGATGCTCGCATGGGCGACGCCGTCCTCGACTGGTACTCGCAGAGCTGGGGCATGCCGCGCGAGGAGCTCCTCGAACGGGTTCGCGCCGATACGGCCCTCAAGCGCTTTGCTCTCCCCACCGACGTAGCGAACATGGTCGTCTTTCTCGCCTCCGACCTCTCCGAGTTCATCACCGGCGAGGCCCTCGAAGTCTCCGGTGGGCTGACCTACTAGCGCGATCCTTGCCGGACGCCGGCCGTCTCCAGGATCCGGCAGTGCACCGTGTCCGATCGGCCGGGTCCTGCCGTCACGGGACGGCGGCGGCGCGTTCGAGTTGCGTCAGCGTGAAGATGGCGCCGTCCATCGTCAGCACGGCCACCTCCCCGGCCGGAGTCAGCCCGAACGACGTGATCGACCCTGCCGGGTGCGCGTCCGCCAGCACCACCGGCGGACCGTCCGATGTCGCGTCCACCGCCCAAACCCGTGAACTGCAGAAGTCGCCGTAGACGTACCAGCCGTCCAGCTCGGGTAAGGCGGCGCCGCGATACACGTAGCCGCCCGTGATCGAGCAGCCCCCCAGCGGTCCGTGGGCGTAGACCGCTCGCGGCGGCTGGAGCCCGTCGCGGGAACACGCCGCCGAGGCGAAGCACGCGAATCCTTCCAGCGTGTTCCAGCCATAGTTTCCGCCCGCCACGATCGTATTGACCTCTTCCCATTCGTCCTGTCCCACATCGGCGGCCCAGAGCTTTCCCGTCTCCGAATCGAAGCTGAACCGCCAGGGATTGCGCAGCCCGTACGCGTAGATCTCCGGTCGCGCCTCCTCCACTCCCACGAACGGATTGTCGGCCGGGATCCGATAACCGCCGGGCTCCGACACGTCGATCCGCAAGACCGCGCCGAGCAACGTCCCCAGATCTTGCCCGTGGCCGAGCGGGTCCCCGCCCGCGCCGCCATCGCCCAGAGCGATGTAGAGCAGCCCGTCGGGTCCGAACGCGATCTGTCCGCCGTTGTGGTTCGGGAACGGCTGCTCAACCTGCAGCAATACCTCCTCCGACCCCGCATTGAGGCCGCCGTCCGCCGTCCGGAACCGCGAGATAACCGTGCGCGCGGGACCGGGTGCGGTGTAGTGCAAGTACGCCAGCCCGTCCGAGGCGAACGTTGGCGAGAATGCCAGCCCCAACAATCCTTGCTCTCCGCCGGACAGCACGCGCTCCGAGATGTCTCCATACAGGTGCATGGCTCCGTCCGCATCGGCCCGCCACAGCCGTCCCTCCCGCGCTACCAGCACGACATCGCCCGATCCGTCCGGCAGCACCTCCATCCCCAGCACGAATCCCAGGGCGTCGCTTCCCAGAATGAAGCCGAAGTCGTATTCCCCCGGAATCAGCGCCGCCTCCATGATTTCCGGCCCGTTCTCGGCCGCGCCTACGTCGCTCTGTGGGGACGCGGCCGCGGAGCCGGGATCCGTGCCATCGCGGTCGCTCGAATCGCCGGTACTACCGTTGGTTGCCGGTGGACTTTCGTCGAGGATGGCGCTGCTCGCGGGCTTCTCGGGCGGCATGGCAGCGGGACCGGCGACGCCGTCGTCCGATCCGCATGCGCCCGCAGCCGCCCCGGCCGCGATCGCGAGCACGAGCGCCAATAGGCGATCGGCGATAGGGCGGCTGAGAGTGAACAGCGCGGCTCTCAGCCGCCCGGAGCGGCCGGCCTTCCTAGGAGTACATGCCCAAAGACTCGAACGCATGCGCGCCCCGCAACACGGTTGCGTCCTCCCACATCCGTCCCGTCAGCATCAAGCCTACCGGCAGGCCGTCTACCTTCGCGCATGGCACCGAGACCGACGGATGCCCCGTCATGTCCATCGGACAGGTGTTCAGGTGATAGCTGAACGCCTCCGCCACGTACTCTTCCGGCGTCGGGTCTTCCAGGATCGGCAGGGCTTTCCCTTGTGGCGCCGCCGTCGGCATCGCCAGCAGATCGCACTCCTGCAGCACGTGGTCGTACGACGCGGCCACCAGCCGTGTCTGGTTCTGCGCCTTCGCGTAGAAGTGTCCGTTGTACCGATCCTGCATGTAGTGTCCCAGCAGGATGATCAGCTTGTAGAGGTGCGAGAAGCTGTGCGCCACCGACCGGCGCGAGCGCGCGAAGTAATCCAGCGCCTTGGTGTCGTAGTAGCCTTTCCACCCGAACCCCACTCCGTTCCCGTACACCACTTGGTTGAACAATCCGTCCGCCAAGATCGCCGTGAAGACGTGCGTCCCGTCCCGGTGCAGCGGCACCGATACCTCTTTGACCGTCGCGCCCAGCTTCTCGAACCCGGCGATCGCCTCCCGCACCGCGGCATCCGTCTCCACGGAGTCCTCGCCCCAGCCGAAGCCCTCTTTCACCACTCCGATCGTCAAGTCCTTCACGTCGCCGGTCAGCGCCTTGGTGTACTCTTCCGTCTTCACCGGATGCCGCTGCCGCGGGTCCATGGGATCGTCCCCGGCCACTACCTCCAACAGCAGCGCCACGTCCTCCACCGTCCGGCAGATCGGCCCCACGTGATCGACCGTCAGCTCCAACGGAGCGACTCCCGTGTAGGGGATCAAGCTGTACGTCGCCTTCAGCCCCACCGCGCCGGATAAGCTCGCCGGGATCCGGATCGATCCGCCCTGGTCTGCCCCCAGCGTCAGGTCCACGTCTCCATTGACGACCAACGCCGCACTCCCGCTGGAGGATCCTCCCGCGGAATAGGCGTGGTTGTGGGGGTTCCGCACCGGTGCCGGCACCGACGTGATCGAGCCTCCGGACACGCACAGGTCCTCGCAGGTCGCCTTGCCGATGATGTGACCGCCTGCGTCTAGGATCCGCTCTACCACGGTCGCGTCCACGTCCGGCATGAACCCGTCCAGCAGGGCCGACCCGTTCGTCATCGGGACGCCGGCCAGGCAGATCGAATCCTTCAGCGCCACCGTTTTCCCCGCCAGCTTGCCGCTGGGCGCTCCCTGCACCGAACAGCGCCAGTACCACGCGCGCAGCGGGTTGTCTTCCAACGACGGTTGATACCCTGGCGTCCGCGGATACTTGACGATCGGCTTCGGCTCGGGCAGCTCCGCGATCCTTCGGTACGAAGGCATCAAGCTGTCGATCAAGTCGTAGAAAAACTCCGTCTCATCGTCGCCCAGCTCGAAGTGATACTGCAGCGCGATGTCTCGGAGCTCCTCCCTCGTCGGCGGAATGACCCCTCCGATCTGCCTGCGACTCGACATCTCTTGCTCCTCTCGCCCGATCGCGGGTCCAGTGTGCCCGGCGGCCGACCGTGGTGACGGCCCCGGCGGCGGAGCAGTCTAGCACGCGCTCTCCCCGCCTTCGTTGGCCTTGCTAGAATTCGCCCCGAATGGAGCTGCCATGACCACCGATCGCCGTACCGTCGAGGTTTCCACTACGGCCTTTCTCGACGACGCCGACAATATGGATATCCCCAATATCGTGCACAGCAACGAGGGCGCGCGCCGCTTTGGCTTTCGGGCCGCCATCATCGCCGGAACTACCGTCTACGGTTGGGCCGTCCCCGCGCTGCTGCAGCTGTTTGGCACCGCCTGGCTGGACAACGGCTGGCACGACATCCGATTTCGGCGGCCGGTCTACCCCGGCGACGAGATCACCACCCGCATCGCCGAGCGTGACGGCGGCGCTTTCGACCTCACGATCCTGGATCCGGAAGGCCAGGGCGCCGTCGTCGGCCAGGTCGGCCTTGGCCGCGCCCCCTGGTTGAGCGAGCTGCGCGACTCCGCGCGGCGTACCGCCGAGCCGAAGCTCGAAAGGGTCCCCGAGCTCACGATCGAGAGGGCCCCCGTCGGCCAAGATCTCCGCCCCCTCGCGACTCCCGTGACGGCGGACGATGCCAGCCGCTACGCCCGCGAGATCCAGAAGGATCTCGATCCGCTCTGGACCGGCGCGCGGCCGCGCCTCCATCCTGGCTGGATCGCCTATCGGATGTGGCCCTTCATCCGCCACAGCGTGCGCCTCGGACCCATCATCCATACCCGCAGCCAGATCCAGCACCTCGCTCCCGCCCTCTCCGATCAAACGCTCACGACTACCGGTCACTTCGTCGAAGCCTACGAGCGCAAGGGCCACCACTATTTCGTCACCGACGGCTGCATCACCGGCGAGGACGGCACCGACCTTGCCCGCTTCCGCCACACCACCATCTTCAAGATCGGCTCGCTGGCGTAGCGTTGCGATCAACGGATCGCGATCATCGCGATCCCGCCCAGCACGAGCGCCGCTCCCACGACCACCCATGGCGTGATCCGTTCGCGCAAGAAGATCGCGCCGAGGATCATCCCGAACAGTGGACTCGTATTGAACAGCACGGTGAATTCGCCGGCGCTCACCCGCTGGAGCGATGTCACGATCAGCACCACCACCAACCCCGTCCCGGTCATTCCGGACACCGCCAGCCACGCCAGGCTCCGGCGCGGGATCGCCCAGCGGCGCAACGACGACTGGGGCTGGATTCCTGCCACGAGCACCAAGAAGGGGATCACAACCGGCATCCGGATCGCCGCCGCCGCCGCCGCGTCGAACCCTTCCGACGCGCTCCGCAGCCACACGGACGCCCCGCCCCACATCATCGCCATCGCGATCGAGAGCGTGAGGCCGACCGCGAAGGCGTGCGCCCGTGCGAATCGCGCCACCGCCCCGAACCGTCCTGATACCGGCGCGGGCGCCGCCACCTCGCTTTCTCCAGCGATCGGCCCCGGTCCCCCTGTCCGCGCCCGTCCGTAGTTGGCGACGATGTAGACGCCCACCACCACCACCAGCGACCCGATCCCGATCAGCACCGTGATCTTGTCTCCGATGAAGATCAGGCCGAACACGTAAGCGAACAGCACCGTCCCGCCTTGTGCGACTGTGAGCGTTCGCGTCAGTCCGAACAGTGGGATCGTCACCGCGAACAGCGTCTCCGCGAGCGCCGTCGCCAGGAATCCCGTCCCGATCAGCTGCGCCATGTCGCTCACGCTCATGCGCGCGAAATCCCCCTGCGCGCCCAGGACGAAGATCGCCGGGACCAAGAACAGGAGTGAAGCCGTGACCCGGACAACGCTGATCGAGAAAGGATCGACGCGCCACGCTTGGCGTGCGATCACCGCTCCAGAAACCGCCCACACGAACGCCGCCGCGATCGCCGCTGCGTATCCCTCCGCCAATATGTCCCCCTCCGCCGCTCGGCCTGATCCCGAGCCACGCTTCAGCCGCTCTCCCCCTGGCACCCATTCTGCGCGGCGTTGCGCGAGCGCCGGACCGAGTGACTAGCTTCGTAGGCCCAACGCACTCAACAGCGGCGGCCAGCGGTCTTGCCATGGCCTCACCGCTTCGTATGCCGCCGACGCCCGCAGCACGCCGGGGTCGTCCAAGTGCCGCCCCACGATCTGGAGCCCAACCGGCCGGCCGTCTTCCGTCCATCCCGCCGGCACGGACGCCGCCGGCTGCCCCGTCATGTTTATTGGGAACGTGAACGGGAACCACCCGAACGGCCCCACGAACTTCCCCTCGATCTTCTCCGGTCCCTGCATGTGCACGGGGAACGGCGGCACCGCCAGCGTCGGCGTCAAGAACAGGTCGTACGTGCGCATGAAGCGCCACATCTTATTGCAGACCGCTTTGCGCGCCATGACGGCGTCGCTCAAGTCCTCCGCGCTCCAGGGCGTGTTGAGAAAGTCCAGCAGATTCGACGAGACCTGCCCCGCGTGCTTCTCCGCTAAGGCCCGCATCCCGCGCAGATCGCTCTCCAGCGCCACGAGCCCCCAGAACGCCGCCGCCGGATCGTCCCAGCCCGGATGCGCCTCTTCCACTTCGCACCCCAGATCGCTTGCAAATACCTGCGCTGCCTCACGTGCGATCCGGCGGACCTCCGGATCCACGGCCGCGTACCCGAGGTCTTCGCTGAAGGCCACCCGCAGTCCGCCGAACCCTTCCGCACCCATTCCCGCTGCGGCCATCCAGTCGAAATCCGCCTGCGGCAGACTGTGCCGGTCGCGCGCGTCCGGACCCGCGATCACCGAGAGCATGAGAGCGCTGTCTGCCACCGTGCGGCTGATCGGACCGATGTGCTCGATTCCCTCCCAGCTCGACACGCCCGGATAGCGCTCGTCCCGGCAGCCGGGGTACAGCGGCACCCGGCCCATTGATGCCTTCATTCCGTACAGCCCGCAGTGCGCGGCAGGCAGCCGGATCGACCCGCCGCCGTCACTCCCGATCGCGAACGGCATCATCCCGGCCGCGACGCCCGCCGCCGAGCCGGCGCTCGATCCCCCCGGCGTCAGATCCGGGTTCCAGGGATTGCGCGTCGTTTCGAATACCGGGTTGTGCCCCGTTCCGCTGTAGCCGAACTCGGGCACGTTCGTCTTACCGAGGATGATCGCGTCCGCCGCCCGCAGCCGCTCCACGCACACGTCGTCCTCGTCCGGCACGAAATCCTTGTATGCGGCGGAGCCGCAGGCGGTCACGATCCCAGCCGTGCACACCAGGTCCTTGATCCCAACCGGTACCCCCGCCAGCGCTCCGACTTCCCGCCCGGCCGCGATCGCCGCCTCGATCCGCCGCGCTTCCGCTCGTGCCAGCTCCGGCGTCGGCGTGCAGAACGCGTGCAGCCGCGGCTCGAGCAGCTCCATCCGCGCCAGAGCAGCCTCCACCACGTCCACCGGTGACAGATCCTTCGCCCGCACGGCCGCCGCCAGCGAGACCGCGTCCATCTCCGAGATCGCTTGGTTCGAGGCCATGCGCGCTCCAGATCCCAATGATCCCTCGCTGCTACCGCTCCAACATCGGCGTTTTCACCCACCCATCCTCGTACGGCGTCACGAAATTGATCAGCAGATTCGTCTCCTGGAACAGCCACTTCCCGTTCTGCTTCACGTAGGTGTCGTTGTACGTCATCGCGATCCACACTGCCTGGCCGTCCAGCGTCCCCAGCTCCCACAGGTACCAATGGCCCGACGCGCTGGTGCCCGACGGGTCGACGTCGATCGTCTCCCCCGTCATGAAGTGCATCGCGAACGTCAGCTGGGACTGCATCCCATCGAAGAACGCCGCGATCGCCTCCCGTCCCTCGTTCCGGCCGAACACGCCGCCGTCCATCACTCCGTCTTCGGCGAACAGCTGCCCCAGCTCCTCGTGCCGGAAGTTGTCGTCGACCAGCCGCGCGTAGGCGTGCTTCAGCCGGCGAATCTGCTCGACATCCTCCAATCGCTGGATCCGTGCTTCATGATCCTCAAGAGATGGCATCCTCGGCCTCCTTTGGGTAGGCGGATGGGTGGCCGGACGGTGCGCTGCGCGCCCGTCGAGTGGGCGCGCAGACTACCAGCCACGCTGTCTGCCTCACAAGCGAAGCACTGCCGCCAACCGGCCCGCGCGCGATCCACGGAGGAGCGCTAGCCGCTCACGACCCCCAGGCTTACCACTGCGATGATCCCCGCCAGGTATCCCGCCACGATCAGCGCGCCCAGGCCGCGGATCATCCGCTCCGACCGCTGCCGGCCCACCACGGCCAGTCCCAGCAGCATCAGTCCGATCCCGAACGCCGCCGTCACCGCCTGATCCGCGCTCGCGGCCTGCAGCACGGCGCCCTCGTCGAAGCTCAGGTCGGCGGCGAAGATCACCACGATGTTGAACACGTTGCTCCCGAACACGTTCCCCACCAACAATCCCGGTGCCTTCCGGCGCAGGGCCGCAATCGACGTCACGATCTCCGGCAGCGATGTGGCGCACGCAACCGCCACCACGCCGATCACGCCGCCGCTCACCCCGATCGTCTCCGCGATGCCGTCGGCCGCCCCTGCGATGAAGATGGATGCGACGAGCACCACTGCAGTGGTCGCCAGCAGCCACAGCAGCGCCCGCCGCAGCGTCATCGAACCGTTCCCCTTCGCGGCGGTGCCGGCCTCCGGCTGCGCCGCCGTCCGCGCCTCGGTGGCCGCCGCACCGCTTCGTTCTCGCTCGAACCGGAACAGCAGGTACGACGCCGCGCCGTAGATCCCCACCAACACCAACGATCCCAATCCCAGCCGGCCCGCCGCTGGCATGTCGATGAGAAGGAACACCAGCGCCCCGCTCGCCATCGCGATCGCCGCCAGCCCCGCCGCCGCCCCCGCCGGATCGGGGCGAAGCGCTCGCGTTGCGAGGAGCACCACCGCGCCGAAGATCACCATGTTGAACATGTTCGAGCCCAGCACCGTCCCCACCGCCAGATCGGGCTCGTCGATCGCCGCGCCCGCCACCGTCGCGACCAGCTCCGGCAGCGACGTCGCCCCCGCCAGCACGATCGACCCCACCCACACGTGCCCGGCTCCCGTCCGCTCCGACACGACCGCCACCGCCTCCACCATCTTCGGTCCGGCGATTGCGATCGCGCCCGCGCACACGGCGAAGATCAGAAAGTCCAAACTGCTCTCTCCTGCCGCCTGCCGGTCAAGACGAACGGCGTCCGTCGGTCGGGGACCGTTCCTCTTCCAGCCTACGTCCTGCACTCGTTAGGGACCCTCAGCGCAACCCGGTACTATCGGCCAGCCGCCCCGCTGCTTTCGGTGTAATTTTTGAGGACCGCCGGGCGCGAGAGCAGCGATACCGAAAGATTCGGAAGAAGAGACGCGGCCACCCAGTTCAAGCGCTCTCCCCCGTAGGCGGTGGCAGGGATGGGATGGGACCGGCATTCGTCAGGCGACTCCAGATGCGCGAGGTCGTCTTGGGGGACATCCTTTCCGCGGTCCCGTCCTCCTATCGTGGTATCCGTGTCAGAATCACAGCATGACGGACGCTCCGCCCTCCGATTCGCACCTGCCGGATCTCGAAGAGAGCCTGCTCCTGCAATCGTCCCTTGATGTCGACGGCGCTGACTTCCGCGCCAATCAGGAGCGCATGCGCGCGCTCGTGAGCGAGCTCCGCGAGCGCCAAGCTGTCGTGCAGCGCGGTGGCGGCGCCCAGCAGATCGAGCGGCATCACGCGCGTGGCAAGCTTCTCGCCCGCGAGCGTATCGACCGCCTCGTGGATCCGGGTACGGCCTTCCTCGAGCTGAGCCCCCTTGCGGCTTGGGATATTTACGACGGCGACGCGGCCGCTGCCGGCATCGTCACCGGCATCGGCCGCGTCGCCGGTCGCGAAACGGTCATCATCGCCAACGACGCGACCGTCAAGGGCGGCGCCTATTACCCACTCACCGTGAAGAAGCATCTGCGCGCGCAGGAAGTCGCCGAGCAAAACCGGCTTCCCTGCATCTACCTCGTCGATTCCGGTGGCGCTTTCCTCCCCCTCCAGGCCGACGTCTTCCCCGACCGTGACCACTTCGGACGGATCTTCTACAACCAAGCCCGCATGTCCGCCGCCGGCATCCCGCAGATCGCCGCGGTCATGGGATCCTGCACTGCGGGCGGCGCCTACGTCCCTGCCATGAGCGACGAGACGATCATCGTTCACGGCGCGGGCACGATCTTCTTAGGCGGTCCTCCTCTGGTGCGGGCGGCGACGGGTGAGGAGATTTCGGCCCAGGATCTGGGCGGCGCCACCGTGCATACCCAAAAATCCGGCGTCGCGGACCATCTCGCCGCCAACGACGAAGAGGCGCTCGCTCTCGTCCGGCGCAGCGTCGCCAACCTCGGCCGCGACGCCCGGACGGCTCCTTGGCCCCTCGCCGCCGCCGAGCCTCCTGCTTACGATCCCGAAGAGATCTACGGGATCATCCCTGCCTCGCCCCGCAAGTCCTACGACGTTCGCGAGGTCATCGCCCGCCTCGTCGACGGCAGCCGCCTTCATGAGTTCAAGGCCGCCTACGGCGCTACCTTGGTCTGTGGCTTCGCGCGGATCATGGGCTACCCCATGGGCATCGTCGCCAACAACGGCATCCTCTTCTCGGAGAGCGCGCTCAAGGGCGCCCACTTCATCCAGCTCTGCGCCCAGCGGCGTATCCCCCTCCTCTTCCTGCAGAACATCACCGGCTTCATGGTTGGTCAACGCTACGAGCACGAAGGCATCGCCAAGCACGGCGCCAAGATGGTCAGTGCCGTCGCCGCGGCGCAGGTCCCCAAGTTCACCGTCATCATCGGCGGCTCCTTCGGCGCAGGAAACTATGCCATGTGCGGCCGTGCTTACGCTCCCCGCCTGCTCTGGACGTGGCCCAGCGCCCGCATCTCCGTCATGGGCGGCCAGCAAGCCGCCGAGGTCCTCCTCACCGTCCGCCTTGATAACCTCCGTGCCCGGGGAGAAGACATGACCGCCGATGAGCGTGAAGCCTTCATGACTCCCACGCGCGACAAGTACGAGGACGAGGGCAACCCCTACTACAGCACCGCGCGCCTCTGGGACGATGGCATCCTCGATCCGCTCGACACGCGCACCGCCCTTGGCCTTGGCGTCAGCGCCGCCTTGAACGCCCCCATCCCGGAGACCTCCTTCGGCGTCTTCCGAATGTGATCGTGCTAGACCAACAATCCCCACCGCTGGCGATCGCTCGCAACGGCCCCGTCGTGACGCTTACCCTCCAGCGCCCCGAACGCCACAACGCCTTTGACGATCACCTCATCGCTTCTCTCCAGGCCGCCTTCGACGATCTGGGAACCGACGCCGACGTTCGCGTCGTCGTCCTCGCCGCCCAAGGCCGCACCTTCAGCGCCGGGGCCGATCTTAACTGGATGCGCCGCGCTGCCGCCTACACCGAGGAGGAGAATCGCCGGGACGCCCTCGCCCTCGCCACCATGCTGCGAACCGCCGCCTCCCTGCCCCGACCGCTCATCGCCCGCGTGCAGGGGCCCGCCCTCGGCGGCGGCATGGGCCTCGTTGCCGTCGCCGACATCGCCATCGCGGCCGCGCGCGCGCGCTTCGGCTTTAGCGAGGCCCGCCTTGGACTTATCCCCGCCACGATCGCTCCCTACGTCGTCGAGAAGATCGGCCCCGGCCACGCCCGCGCGCTCTTCCTCACTGCCGAGCGGATCACGGCCGACCGTGCTCAGCAGATCGGTCTTCTCCACCGCGTCGTCCCCGACGACCAACTCGATGATGCTGTGGCGGAAACCGTGCAAGCCCTTCTCGCCGGCGGCCCCCAAGCCCATGGCCTCGCCAAGACGCTCGTCCGCACCGTGCTCAGCACCAGCGGCCCCGATCAAGACCAAGCGACCGCCGCGCTTCTCGCCCGCGCCCGCGGCGAGGCGGAAGGCCGCGAGGGCGTCCAGGCCTTCCTCGACAAACGCCCGCCCAACTGGCGCCCCGCCGACGGCTAGCCATGTTCCCGAAGCTCCTCATCGCCAACCGCGGCGAGATCGCCCTCCGCATCATCCGGACCTGCCAACGGCTCGGCATCGCGACGGTCGCCGTCTACTCCGACGCCGACCGCAGCGCCCTCCACGTGCGCGCCGCCGATGAAGCGGTGCGCATCGGTCCCGCCGCGCCCGCGCAGAGCTACCTCTCCGTCCCGGCCCTCATCCAAGCCGCCCGCGATAACGGCGCGGCTGCCGTCCATCCCGGCTATGGATTCCTCTCGGAAGACCCCGCCTTCGCCGCGGCCTGCGCCCAGGCCGGCCTCGTCTTCATCGGCCCCTCTCCCGCCGCTCTGCGCCTCGTCGGCGACAAGACCGCCGCTCGCCGCCTCGCTCGCGACCACGATCTGCCAATCCTCCCCGGCCTTCCCGCTGCGGACGACGACGCCACCCTCCTTGCGGGCGTCTCCTCTCTCGGATTCCCCGTCATGATTAAGGCCGCCGCCGGTGGGGGTGGCCGGGGCATGCGCGTCGTCGATCATCCCGGCGCACTACCGGACGCTCTCGCCACCGCGCGCCGGGAAGCCCAGACCGCCTTCGGCGACGGCGCCCTCTTCTTGGAACGCGCGATCGTCGGTGGGCGTCACGTCGAAGTGCAGTTCATCGCCGACGCCCACGGCTCTGCGCTGCACCTCGGCGAGCGTGACTGCTCCATCCAGCGCCGTCATCAGAAGGTTATTGAGGAGAGCCCCGCCCCCGGCCTGTCCCCCGAACTGCGCAGCCGCATGACGGCCGCTGCCCTCCGTCTGGCCCACGCTGCGGGCTATGCCAACGCCGGCACGGCCGAGTTCCTTCTCGACGCAGACGGTCGCTTCTACTTCTTGGAGATCAACGCCCGCCTGCAGGTCGAGCACGGCGTCACCGAGCTGGTCACTGGCCTCGACTTGGTCGAGTTGCAACTGCGCGTCGCTGCCGGTCAACCGCTCGGTCTCGTCCAGGACGATATCGCCTTTGCCGGTCACGCCATTGAGTGTCGCCTCTATGCCGAGGACCCTGCGCGCGGCTATCTGCCCTCTCCCGGCTACCTCTCTGCCTTCGAGCCCCCCGTGGGCGACGGCATCCGCAACGATGTCGGCTTTCACGCCGGCTCCCACGTGCCCGCGGTCTACGATCCTCTCCTCGCCAAGCTGCTGGTCCACGCTCCCGCCCGCGACGCCGCCCTCGATCGCTGCCGGCGCGCCCTTGACGCTTACATCGTCGAAGGCGTCACCACCAACCTCCAACAGCTCACCGCCATCCTCGGCCATCCCGACTTCCGCGCGGGCGCCGCCACGCTGCACACTCTTGAGGCGCTCCCGCCCGACGCTCTCCTTCCCCGTCTCCCGGACGATGCCCTCCTCGCCGCCGCCGCCGCCGATCTGCGGCCCCCAAACGCCGCTGCCGATCCCTGGCGCGCCGTCGGTGCTTGGCGTTCCACCGGCTGCCAGACGCTTCGCTACGCCCACCGCGGCGTCGCAACCGAGGCGACCGTCGAGCGCCTCCCCGGCCATGCCAACGCCTGGCGCCTCATTCGCTCCGACGGGTCGAGTCCGCCCGTACAGTTCGGAGCAACCCCAACCGCGGGAGGAACACTGCTGCTCGACAGCGGCGATACGCAGCAGCAGTGGACTGCGCGGCGCAGCGGCCGCCTGCTCTCTCTCGAAAGCCCGGACGGCCGCCGCTACGCTCTTGCCCCGCCTGGCCCCTCGGCCGCCGCCGCCACGACCGCGGCGGTGCCCGGCGAGATCCGCGCTCCCATGAACGGCGAGATCGTTTCCGTGCTCGTCCAGCAAGGCGACCGTGTCCACGCCGGCCAATCTCTCCTCGTCATGGAGGCCATGAAGATGGAGCACACCATCACCGCCGCCGCCCCTGGGGTCGTGGAGACGGTAGCCTGTGCTCCCGGCGCGAACGTCGCCGCGGACGAGTTGCTGATCGAGCTCGATCTAGGAGGGGAGGAACCATGAGCATCCCCGCTCGCGTGACTATCAACGAAGTCGGCCCCCGCGACGGTCTCCAGAACGAGGACGGCTTCGTCGAAACCGGCAAGAAGGTCGAGTTCATCGAGCGCCTCGCCGGCACGGGACTCCGGCGGATCGAGGCCGTCTCCTTCGTCCACCCCAAAGCGATCCCCCAGATGCGGGACGCGTCCGCTGTCATGGCGGCGCTTCCTCGCCCCGAGGGTGCGACCTATCTCGCCCTCGTCCCCAACGAAGTCGGCGCCCGCAACGCCATTGCCGCGAACACGCACGAGATCGGCACGGTCGTCTCCGCCAGCGAGTCCCATAACAGAAGCAACGTCCAGCGCTCCGTCGCCGAGTCGCTCAACGGCATCGCGGGCGTCGCCCAGCTCGCGGCTGCCGCCGGCACGCCCTGGCAGGGTTACATCTCGACTGCCTTCGGCTGCCCGTATGAGGGCGATGTTCCCTCCGCCAAGGTTGTTGAGATCGCGCGCGCCCTCGTCGCCCTCGGCGCCACGGCCATCTCGCTCGGTGACACCATCGGCGCCGCCAACCCCCGCCAAGTCTCCACGCTCATCCGCATCCTCCGCACGGCCATCCCCGATACGCCTCTCCGTCTGCATTTCCATGACACCCGGGGCACCGCCCTTGCCAACGTCCTCGCCGCGCTCGAAGAGGGGATCGACAGCTTCGACGGATCGGTCGGTGGTCTGGGCGGCTGTCCCTACGCCCCCGGCGCGGCCGGAAACGTCGCCACGGAGGACCTCGTCTACATGCTCCACGAGATGGGCGTCGAAACCGGCATCGATCTCCAGGCCCTTGTCGGTGTCGCCCGCTGGGCCGAGCAGCTCGTCGGCCGTCCCCTGCCCGGCCGCGTCAAGCAGGCCGGCGACTCCCTCTTCCGCGGCGCTGCCTAATCGGAGCCGTCATGTCTTTCGAGATGGAATTCGATCTACCGAAGACTGCACAGCGGACCCAGAGCGCTGCTCGCGATCTGGCCCAGACCCAGTTCCGCGATCGTGCCGCCGCGGTCGACCAAACCGAGGAATATCCCTGGGACAATGTCCGAGCGCTCGTTTCCCGGGGCTTGATGGGTCACACGATCAGCGCCGACTACGGCGGCGGCGGCGGCGCGCTGATCGACGCGATCGTCGCGATCGAAGAGGTCGCGAAGGCCTGCGGCACCACGGCTCGCATCGTCGTCGAGGGCAACGTCGGCGCCGTCGGTGCGATCGGCGCATACGGCACGGACGATCAGAAGGCTCGCTACCTCCCCCTGGTCGTCGCCGGCGACAAGCCCGCCATCTGTATCACCGAGCCTCAAGCAGGATCTGCCGCTACCGACCTGACGACCACCGCGGTCCGCGACGGCGACTCCTACATCGTCAATGGCCAGAAGCGCTGGATCACCGGCGCCGGAATCTCCAAGACCTACCTCGTATTCGCCCGCATCCAGGAAAACGGCCACGACTTCGGCATCGGCGGCATCCTCGCCGAGGCGGAAACGCCGGGCCTGGAGGTGGGCAAGCGTTGGCCCATGATGGGCCTGCGCGGTCTCCCCGAATGCGACGTCCATTTCCGCGCCTGCCGCGCCGGTGCCGGCGATCTGCTCGTCCGCGAGCACGGCTTCCGCCGGCTCATGACCGCCTACAATGGCCAGCGGCTCGGCGCCGCCACCGTCGCGCTCGGCATCGCGGCGGGCGCCTTCGACCAAGCGCTCGCCTACTCCCAGGATCGCCAGCAGTTCGGCCGTCCGCTCTCCGACTTCCAAGGTCTCCAGTGGATGCTGGCTGATATGACCGTCAGCACCACCACCTGCCGCGCCCTGATCTATCAGGCCGCCAAGAACGCTGGCCACGGCTTCCCCGATTCCACCGAGGCTGCCGTCGCCAAGGTCCACGCCTCCGAGATGGCGATCCAAGTCACCAACGCCGCCCTGCAGCTCTTCGGCGCCTACGGCTACTCCCGGGAGTTCCCGCTCGAACGCATGGTCCGCGATGCCCGCATGTTCACGATCGGCGGCGGCACCGCCCAGCTCCAGCGCAACCTCATCGCTTCGAAGATATTGGGCCGCCGCCTCGACCAACGTCTGGCAACGGAGCGTGTCTGACCTCCCCCCGCTAGGCGGGGGTCTGCGTCTCCGCTACCCGCCACATGTACCACGAGCCCACAGACCGGTAAGGTGCCCACGGCTTTCCGATCTGTTGCGCCTGCGCGGGGGTGACCGGCTCGCGAAGCCCGTACGCCAGTTGCATCCCGCGCCGCACTCCCAAGTCCCCCGTCGGCAGCACGTCCGGCCGCCCCAACTGGAACATCAAGAACATCTGCGCCGTCCATTCTCCCACCCCCTTCACCCCCGTCAGCCGCTCGATCACGGTCTCGTCGTCCAGCCGGTCGAGTCCCCGGAAGCGCAACCGGCCGGCCGCCACCTGCTCCGCCAGGTCTCGCAGGTAGCGTGTCTTCTGCCGGGACACCCCCGCTTCTCGGAACTGCGCCTCGCTCGTCGACAGCAGCTCTTCCGCCGTGGGGATCCGATCCGCGTCCCCGTGCAGGGCGTTCAAGCGGCCCAGAATCGCGGCGGCGGCCGGCCCGGCCAGCTGCTGATACATGATCGAGCGCACCAGCGCTGCATAGGGTTCCCCGCTCGGCCGCGGGCGGTAGGGCCCGTGCTGCTCGATCAACGCACCCACGATCGGGTCGGCCTCGCGCAAGTGGCGGTAGGCCGCCGCCGCTGAAAACCGCAGCCGTCGCGCGGACGTGCGCGTTCTTGGACGGCCTCTGGATGAACGGCTCGCGGACATCGCCCGCGATTCTATCCGTGGTGAACCTCGCGTTCGATCGCCGATGTGCTCGGCCCCCGCTGGAAGCGCGCGCCCTGCCGCGCGCCCTGCGATGCAGAGCTTCCCTCCGGCGTCTCCCGCTTGCAGATACAACTGACGACATGTCCCAGAAACCTGCCCTGCTGAGATAGCCTGACCGTGGGAGATGGCTCATGCCTGCCTTCGACACCCTCCTCGCCGAAGTCGAAGCCGACTACCGGCACCGTACTCCCACCTCCGCCGCCCTCTACGATCGCGCGCGCGCTTCCATGCCCGGTGGCGATACCAGACAGACGGTCTTCTTCACCCCCTACCCGCTTTTCTTGGCGCATGGGGAAGGCTCCTACGTCACGGACGTCGACGGCCACCGCTACTTTGACTGCTCAAGCTGCTGGAGCGCCCTCGTCCTTGGGCACGCCCATCCCGCCGTCACGGAGGCCGTCGGCGAACAGCTCGCCCGCGGCACTGCGTACAACGCCGCCAGCCCGCAGGCGCTCGAATTGATCGAGCTCCTGCGCGACCGCATTCCCTCGCTGCAAAGAGTCCGACTCACTAATACCGGCAGTGAGGCGACGATGCTGGCCGTGCGCGCGGCGCGGGCCGCTACCGGCCGGCGCAAGATCGTCAAGATGATCGGCGCCTACCACGGCGCCCACGATGACTGGCACGTCCACGAGGGCGAGCCGCAACCCGGCCTTATCCCGGGAAACGACGCCTTCGTCCGGGAGGTGTCCTTCAATGACAAAACCGCCGTCACCGATCTCCTCAACGCCGAGGCGAGCGACATCGCCGCCCTCATCGTCGAGCCCGTCATGGGCGTCGCCGGTTCGCTTCCCCCGTTGGATGGCTACCTCCAGCACCTGCGCGCTGAAACCGAGCGCCACGGCGTCGTCCTCATTTTCGACGAGGTGATCACCCTTCGCCTTGCCCTCGGCGGTGCCCAGGCGCTCTACGATCTTCGTCCCGATCTCACCACCCTGGGCAAGATCATCGGCGGCGGCCATCCCATCGGCGCCTTCGGCGGCGACGCGCGGCTCATGGAGCAGTTTTCGCCCTTACGTGGCGGTCACCTCAGTCACAGCGGCACCTTCAACGCTAACCCCGTTTCCGCCGTCGCCGGCCTCGCCACTCTCCGCCAGCTCGATGCCGACACCATCTCCTACATCAACCGCCTCGGTGACCGCTTCGCTGCCGCGGTCGCCGCTATCGCCCAAGCGCGCGACGTTCCCCTTCACACCACCGGCCTGGGCTCGATCCGCAACCTGCATTTCGCCCCCACGCCTCCCCTGCACGCCGCCCAGGCCGCCGCCGGCGATACCGGTCTCCGCCGTCTCCTCCATCGCAAGCTCCTCACGCTCGGCGTCCTCGCCGTCGAGCGGGGAATGTTCGCCTTCGCCGCTACGACCACCGAAGCCGATGTCGACGATCTCGCCGCCAAGATCGACGGCGCCATCGCTTGGATGCGCTCCGCCATTGCGGAGCGCCGTCCCCAGGCCAGCTAGCCCGCTTGCCTTCGATCTGTTCCCGGCCTTGGCGCTACTGAAAGTCCGCCCGCGTCATCCAGGGCTTCTTCACCCAGCCGTCTTCGTACGGCGTCATGAAATGGATGTAGACCGACACCCGCTCGAACAGCCACTGGCCGCTCACCTTCCTGTAGCGCTCCTCGTAGGTGCCCGCGCTGAAGATCGCCCGCCCCCCCATTGACGAGGGTTCCCACACATAGCACTGCCCCGTCGCCTCCGTTCCGGACGGCGCCACCTCCACCGTATGCCCGATCTGGTATTGCAGAACGAACGACACCTTGGGCCCCACCTTCGCGTAGAAGTCCGCGATCGCGTCGTTCCCCTCGATCTGGCCGTAGTGGTTCGCCTCCCAGATCGCGTCCGGCAGAAACAGGTTCTTGAACCGCTCCCGCGGGAACTCCGCCCCGCCCGACAGGCCTGAGCTGATGCAGTCCGCATAGGCAAGCTTCAACTGCTGGATCGCTGCGATATCTTCGAGTCGCTGCACCCGTGCCTCAAGATCCGTCATTGCGCTGCTCCTCTCAGCGACCCCGGTATACCGGGTCTCGCCGCTCGTGAAACGATGCCCGCCCCTCCAACACGTCTTCGGCCTCGTTGTAGTACTGCGCGAACGTTTCGAACTCGTTGCTGAGCGAGTCCCGCAGCCCATGCACCATCGAATACTCCAGCGCCTGCTTGTGCGCTCCCAGCGCTCCCGTTGGGAGCTGCGCCAAGGTCTCCACGAAGCTCGCTGCTTCCCGTGCGAACGTCGCCAGCGGCCAGGTCCGCGTCACGAGCCCCCATTCCAACGCTTCCTGTGCGGAGAGATGCCGTCCCGTGAGCAGCAGCTCCAAGGCGCGCCCCTGCCCCACGATCCGCGGCAAGAACCACGACGCCCCCGCGATCGATCCCAGCGCCCGTCGCGCCCGGTAGTCGCCGATCTGCAGATTGTCCGCCGCCAGCCGGAAGTCGCAAGCCAGCGCCAGCTCGAATCCCGCCCCCAATGCGTAGCCGTACAGCAGCGCCACCACCGGCTGGGGCGCCGCCCGCAGCGCCGGGATCAGCTTGTGGTGCGTCGAGTGCGGGCTATCGAAGCGTACCGCGGGCTCCATGTCCGTCAGATCGTCCCCGCTGGAAAACGCTCGCGTTCCTTCTCCCCGGATCGTGATCACCCGGATCGCCGGCTTGCGCGCCGCGTCTTGGACCAACTCCTCGATCTCCCGCAGCATCGTGAACGTGATCGCGTTCAGCCGCGCGGGCCGGCGCATCGTGATCGCCAGGACCCCGCGCTCCGACACTTCCCATCTCACCTCGCGCCACTCCCGCTCTTCAACGGGCGGCGCGATCGTCCGTCCCAGCCTGTCGGTCCAGCGCTTGTCCGTACGCTCCTGCTGCTCAGGCATGCGGCTCCTCGCTTCTTAGACCGCCGGACCCGCCAGGATCTCCGGGGCGACTTTGCGACCGAGCCATTCCCCGTCCGACGGATCGCCGCGCAACGTCCCGTTCTCCACCACAACCCTGCCGCGCAAGATGGTCATCACCGGATAACCGTTGCAGGCGAACCCATCCCAGATGCTGTAATCCGTCTCCGCGTGCAGCCCGGCGACCGTGATCATCCGCTGCAGCGCCGGGTCCATCAGCACCAGGTCCGCGTCCGACCCCACGGCGATCGCCCCTTTCCGCGGATAGAGCCCCAGAATGCGCGCCGCGTTGCTGGAGACGATCCCCGCGAACCACTCCAGCGACATCCCCCGCTCCGCCACGAACTTCGTCCACGCCACCGCCAGCCGCGTCTCGATCCCGTTGTGCCCTCCCGCCGCCGTCTCAATCGTCGTCCCGTGAAGCTTCACCTGTCGCGATGTCGTGTACTCGTCGGTGCCCACCGTGGAGAGTCGCCCGTCCAGCAGTCCTTCGACCAGCGCTTCCCGGTCGGCCTCCCCTTTAAGCGCCGGATACGTATGCACCAACATCCCCGCCGGTTTCGCATAATCGGCTGCCGTGAACTCCAGGTAATTGTGCAGCGCTTCCCCGTACACGGGCTGTCCCGCCGCCCGCGCCTCGGCGATCACTGCCACTCCCTCCTTCGCTGTTGTGTGCACGAAGTACACGCCGGCTCCGTGATGGGACGCGATCCGCGTCGCCGTCTGAAAGGCCAGCGCTTCCGACAGGTTGTTGTGCACCAGGTGCAAGTTAGATGCCTGATCCCGTCCCTCCCGCTTCAGCCGCTCCGTCATCGCTCGCACCACCTCGTCGTTCTCACCATGCACCACCATCATCCCGCCCGCCCGCCCCACCGCCTCGAACGCCGCTGCGAGATATCCGTCCGGTACCCGCAGCCGCGGGAAGGTCATGAACACCTTGAAGCTCGCGTTTCCCTGCGCCACGGCCTCCGCCACCTGTGACAATCGCTCTGCCCCCACTTCCCCCCGCAGCACGTAGTGGAAGGCGTAGTCCGTGTAGCACTGCCCCGCGAACGCCGCCCGGCGTCGCTCCACGTCCTCGTTGATCGTCGTCGGCGGCAGGCCTTCCGATCGACCGGGTGCCGTCGCGAAGTCGATGATCGTTGTCGTCCCCCCGAACAATGCCGCCCGGCTCGCCGCCCGCGGCCCTTGCGTGTACACGTCCCGGGCCCCCGCCCACGCTGCCGGCACGATCTCGCCGAGATGCGCGTGCGGCTCGATCCCGCCAGGCAGGACGACGAGCCCGCGCGCATCGACCTCGCGCTCTGCCTCCGCCTCCAGCGACCCCGCGGCTGCCACGACCGCGATCCGCCCTTCCCGCACTCCCAGGTCGAACCGGCCGGCTCCTTCCGGCCTCACGACCTCCCCACCGCGGACGATCAGGTCAAGCACGAGACCTCCTGCCCTTTCGCGCGGCCATACTAGCTGCTACTTCTCCAGGCTGAGTTCTCCTCGCGAGTTGATGTCCCGATGAGCAGAACGCTATCGTCGGGGCTGTAGAGCCTCTGGCGCACAGTCGCCCCTCGGAAGGATTTCCTATGGCCGTCGTGGACCGTATCCGCGTGATCGATGTCGACACCCACATCTCCGAGCCTGAGAATCTTTGGACTTCACGCCTGTCCAGCAAGTGGGGTGACATGGTCCCCCGCGTTATCAAGGACCCCCGTGGCGAACGTCACGGCCAGCACGACGATGTCTGGGTCTGGAATGGTAAGCAAGTCATGCCTACCGCCCTGCTCGCCTACGCCGGCCACGACAGCCCCTTTCCCTCCCATCCGCCCACCCTCGCCGACGCTGATCCTGCTTCCTACCGAGCCCCCGACCGCCTCAAGCTCATGGACGAGGTCGGACTCTACGCCCAGGTCCTCTACCCGAACGTCTGCGGCTTCGGCGCGGGCGGTTTCTTCTTCCTTGAAGACCGCGAACTCATGCTTCAGGCCTGCCGCGCCTACAACGACTTCCTCGTCGAGTGGTGTCGGGAAGACACGCGCCGCCTGCTGCCCATCCTCTGTCTCCCCTTCTGGGACGTCGACGAGTCCGTTGCCGAGATTCAACGCGGCGCTCAACTGGGCTTTAAGGGGGTGCTCTTCGGCTGTCACCCGGAAACCTATGGCCTCCCCTGGCTCGGCGATCCCCATTGGGACCCCGTCTGGGCCGCCGCCCAGGACGCGGACCTCTCCATCAATTTCCACATCGCCTCCGGCAACGAAGAGGAGCCCGTCGTTTGGCCGGGCCACCGCAACCGCTCCCGCGTCATCTCCAGCTCGTGTCTCTACTTCTTGGACAACGGCTTCGCCATCAGTGAAGTGATCGTCAGCGGCATCGCCCACCGCTTCCCCAAGCTCAACTTCGTTTCCGTTGAGAGCGGCGTCGGCTGGGTCCCCTTCTTCATTGAGGCGCTCGATTGGCAGTGGAAGAACAACGGCGGCTCCCAGGACCACCCCGACTTCGACCTCCTCCCCAGCGAGTACTTCAAACGGCAGATCTATGCCTGCTTCTGGTTCGAGGAGCAGAGCGCCCTGCACGCCCTCGAAGTCTTCCCCGACAACATCATGTACGAGACGGATTTCCCGCATCCCACCAGCATGTCCCCCGGCCCCGCCTCCGTTGCCGAGTATCCCAACGAGTACATCGAGCGGCGCCTCAGCGGCCTCCCCGAGGATCTGCTCCAAAAGATCCTTCACGGCACGGCCGCACGCGTGTATCACCTCGCCTAAGAGCGTCCCCAGAGTGGCCGCGCGGAGACGCACCAGCGGGAGGAGTACGCGGCTGATCGCTCGGCACAGCCGTGTGGCGCGATTGCAGCCGAGCCCCACTGATCAACGAAGCGGAAGGGGTACTTGAATGGCCGACACCGGACAACCCTACAGCGGCGTCTTTGAGATCACGAAGATGGAGCGTGTCCGCTTCGGACCCGACTGCATCAACGCGCTCCCCGCCGACGTGGAGGCCGCCGGCGGCACCAAGGTCTTCATCGTCGCCAGCAATACCCTCGCTACCCAGACCAACGTCGTCGACCGCATCCAAGGGCTCTTGGGGGATAAAGCCGTCGGAGTCTTCCACAACGTGAGTCAGCACAATCATCGCGAGGAGCAGATCGCCGCCGCCGCCGCCGCCCGCGTCGCCGGCGCCGACTTCCTCGTCTCCGTCGGCGGCGGCAGTCCCATCGACTGTGCCAAGGGCATCGCCATGTGCCTCGCCGACGACATCACCGACCCCGGCACGTTCGATGACTACAAGATCCTCTTCGAATACCCCGATAAGGTGGAGATCCGCGAGCTGAAGAACAAGAACGCTCCCAAACACATCACCATCTCCACCACGCTCTCCGCCGGAGAGTTCAACGGTTTCCTCGGCATCACCGACAGCGACCGCCAGGTCAAGGAGGCCTACGGCGACACCGCCCTCTGTCCCGTCGCCAGCTACCTCGATCCGGTCCTTTCCGTCCACACCCCCGAGTGGCTCTGGGCTTCTACCGGGATCCGGGCCGTCGATCACTGCATCGAGAGCTACCTTGCCGTCAATAACATGCCCTTCGTCGACGGCCTCACCAAGGCCGCGCTTGAGATCCTTGTCCGCGACCTTCCGGCCGCCGCCAAGGACCGCGAAGCCGTCGCCGCCCGCGGCCGCTGTCAGATCGCCGCGTGGATGAGCATCTTCGGCCTTCCCAACGTCAACCTGGGCCTCAGCCACGGGATCGGGCATCAGCTCGGCGCCCGGCGCGACGTTCCCCACGGCGTCACATCCTGCCTCATGCTCCCCCACGTGATGGATTTCAACTTTCCCGTCAGCAAGGCCAGGCAGGCCAGCCTCGCCGACGCCTTCCAGATCGATCGTCGCGATCTCTCCGAAGACGATGCCGCCCGTGCATTCATCAGCGAGCTCCGCCGCTTCATCAAGGACCTCGGCGTTCCCACGCGGCTCTCCGAGGTCAATGTGACCAAGGAGGACTTTCCAGGCATCGTTTCCGACGCCCTGGTCGACTTCGTCGTCGCCACTAACCCCCGGTCCGTCACCGCCGCCGATATCAACGGCCTCCTCGAAGCGGCGTACTGACCTCGGGCAGGCTCTGCCCCGCCGCCGTCAAGGGCTGCGGCCGCCCTCCCCTCGCCTGGCGACGGGAGGTCCTGCTTGCGCTGGAAGCGCTCCGGTTCCCAACCGGCCGGCCGGGATCATCGCACCTGCTCTCTCCCGCCACCGCCTGCGGCGGCCGGCCTGAGCACGACCGCGCATCCCGGCTACTAGACTGCTGCGCAAAAGCCCACGCGTGATCGGAGCCTCCCGTGCCACCTTCCTTCGGCGTTCATATCGGGCCCCAAGACATGACGATGGACCAAATGCGCGCCCTCTGGCGCTCCGTCGATCAGGCGGGCCTCGACTGGGTCTCCGTCTGGGACCATTTCTATGAAGCCCCGCCGCGCGACGGTATGGGCCACCACTTCGAAACTCTCACCACCCTCGCCGCCCTCGCTGCCGACACGGATCACGTGCGCGTCGGCTGTCTCGTTTTCTGCGCCGCCTACCGCAACCCCGGCGTTCTCGCCAAGGCTCTCGCCACGCTCGACCATCTCTCCGGCGGTCGGATGGAGGCCGGCTTCGGCGCTGGCTGGCATGAGCCCGAGTACCTGGCATACGGCTACGATTTCCCGCCCATCGGCCAGCGCATGGACATCCTGGAAGAGACCGTCCAGATCGTTCGCTCCATGCTTCGCCAGGACCACACGACGTTTGAGGGCCGTCACTACTCCGTGTACAACGCCACCTGCCAGCCCCCGCCCATCCAGTCGCCGCTCCCGATCTGGGTCGGCGGTGAGGGCGAGAAGCGCACCCTCCGCATCGCTGCCCGTTTCGCCGATGCGTGGAACGTCCCCTACATCGCTCCCGAGCGCTTCCGGCACCTCTGCGGCGTTCTCGACGACTGGTGCCGTACCGAAGGCCGTGACCCTGCCACCATCAAGCGCACCGTCAATCTCCGCTTCAACCTCACCATCGATCCCGCCCGCGTCTCCGCGATCCGCCGGCAGCTCCGGGCCGACTGGGGCGATGGGGCTGAGGACGGATCCCTCGTCGGCACGCCGGACCAGATCGCCGATCGCGTCGCTCAGTACCTTGATGCCGGCGCGCAGGGCGTCAACGTTGCCCTGCGCGCCCCTTGGGATGCAGCCGCTCTGGACGTCTACATGTCGGAACTCGTGCCCGCCATGCGTCGGCGCTTCGCCGAGGTCGACGGCGGCTAGCCTTTGGCGGAGACGCCGGGAAGCGTCCCGGCTCCGCCGACCACCGCATCGCCCGCGGCCGCGCGCGATCGACGCCGCGAGGCCTCCCAGACCAGGATATGCCCTGCGCGCCGTCCGGATCAGCCGCGCGACGCGCTCCTTGGCGGCTCGCGCCTCCTGCGGATGACGGCGATCGGCCGTCGCTCCGGCGTTCGCCCCAGCGCCGCTAGATGTCGGGGCGCTGCTTGTACCAACCTGCTTCCTGCTCGTACGCGTAGGCGGCCTGGACGATCGTCTGCTCGTCGAACGGCTTTCCCGCGATCTGCAGCCCGATTGGCATGTGATCGTCGTCGAACCCGCACGGCACCTGGATCGCCGGCAGCCCCGTGTGGTTGAAGATCGGCGTGTAGAACGGGAACGCTTCCCCGTGCAGGAACTCCAGCCCCGGCGTCTGCTCCAGCACCCGTGGCGTCTGGAAGCCGACCGTCGGCAGGATCAGCACATCCACCTTGCTCGTGAGGTGATCCAGCAGCTGGTCCCGCACTTGAGCCCGCACACGGAGTCCGTCCTGGTAGGCCGCGTTGCTCATGCACAGGCCCCACAGCAGGTAGAGTTTTGTGTGCCGGCCGTAATCCGCCGCCCGCGTCCGCAAGTTCCGCACATGGATCGCGCCCGCGTCCGCCCACATCAGCGGGAACGCAAACGCCAACAGCTGCTCGAGCGAGATGCACGGCACGTCGATCGTCTGCGCGCCCAGCTTCTCGATCTGCCGCAGTGCCGCATCAAACGCCCGGATTACCGCCGGGGACGCACTGTCTTCGTACAGGTCGCGCATCACCCCGAACCGCATCCCCTTGATATCCCGGCCGATCTTGGCCGAAAAATCCGGCACGGCGACATCCGCCGACCCCGGATCGAGCGGATCGAACCCTGCGCAGCCCTGCAGCATGTAGGCGGCATCCTGCACCGTCCGCGCCAACGGGCCCACGTGGTCCAGACTCTGCGAGAGTGGGTACACGCCTCGCCGGCTGACCCGTCCGTAGGTGTGCTTCAGCCCGACGTGGCCGCAGCACTGCGCCGGCCACCGGATCGACCCGCCCGTACACGAGCCCATCCCCGCGTAGGTCAGCCCCGCCGCGATCGCGCCCGCCGTGCCACTGCTCGACCCGCCACACTCGAAATTCGTGTTCCAGCCGTTCCGGGTCGGCGGAAAATGGGTCTCCAGCGTCGGCGGCCCGTAGGCGAACTCGTACGTTCCCGTCTTCCCGACGACGATCGCCCCCGCCTCCTTGAGCTTCTTCACCGAGAAGCAATCTTCCGCCGCCACGTACCCGTCCAGCGTTTTCGATCCGCATGTCGTCGGGCCGTTCTCGTAGATATCCTTGATCCCGATCGGGATCCCGTGCAGCGGACCACGGTATGCCCCGCTTGTGATCTCCTGCTCCTGCGCCCGCGCCGTGGCCCGCGCCTCGTCCTCGAACACGTGAATGAACGCGTTGATCGTCGAGTCCAGCTCCGCGATCCGCGACAAGCTCAGATCCACCAGTTCGACCGGTGAGATCTCCTTGCTCTTGATCAGCGGCGCGATCTCTGCAATCTCCGCGTGCGCCAGTTCCTTCGGGTTCATCGCCATGACTACCGGTACCTCGCGATGTTGTGCACCAAGATGGGCTCGCTCAGGGGCATCTCCATGCCCTCCGTCAACGGCTTGCTCTCCAGCATCGCTTCCACCATCTTCTGCTGACGGAGCAAGTTCTCGTACGCCGGCACCAGCTCGTCCAAGTCCTCCTCGCTGACGTCGAGATCGAACTCGGCGAGCTTCGCCCGAATCACGGCGCGCGTATCCATCGGCGGCCTCCCTTCCCGCGTCGGCTCGCGGTCACGAGCCGCCTCGCAAGGACCCCAATGCTGCTCCCGCAGCACCCGAGCCGTCAACTACGCATCGCGTCGGCTGGATCTATGCTTCCCGCGCCAGCTCGCCCAGGAATGCCAGCGTCCGATCGGCCGTCGCCTGCGGCGTATCGCCCACCAGCACGATCGTCGCCAGCAGTTCGTCCACGCCGTATTGCGGCAGGGCGCGAATCCGGTCCCCCACCGCCGCCTCGCTCCCGGAGATCACCAGCCCGTCGGACATGGCGTCGCTGAACTCCTCACCGGCCGCCTCCGGATACCCCGCCTCTTGCAGCATCTGCGAGTAGTACGGCATCCGCTGGTAGAACCCGAACTGCCGCTTGGCCGCCGCTCGGACCGCCTCGGCATCCTCGCTCAGCACGACCGGCGCATGCACGATCATCGCCGGCTTCGGCCGCCCCGCGATCCGCGCCCCTTCCTCCAACGCCGGCCCGGCCACGTCGCGGATATACGGCAGCGGGCACATCCAGGAGATCGCGCCCTCCGTCAGCTCCCCGCACAGCCGGAACGCCTTGGGCCGCAGCGCCGATGCCAGCACGCTCACTTGCGTCGGCCCGCCGAAGCTCGCCTCCGCCTGCAGCAGCTCTCCCTGGAACGAGACCGTTCCCTCTTTCAGGATGGCGTTGAGGATCGTGAGGTACTCCCGCAGATGCGCGAGCGGACGCTCGAACGGGATCCCGTAAAAGCCCTCGACAAGCGGCTTGTGACTCGGACCCACGCCCAGCCGCAGCCGCCCCGGCGCTACCTGATCCAGCGCCATCGCCGACTGCGCCATCGCCAGCGGATGCCGCGGGAACGTCGTCACGATCGACGTCCCAAACTGGATCCGTTGCGCCTGCGCCGCCGCCTGCGTGTACACCACGAACGGGTCCGGCGCATTGGGACCGAGGGTCACCCAGGCCACGTCGAGCCCCGCCCCATCTGCTGCCACGATCCCCGCGGCCAGCCCCGGCGTATCCCCCGCGAAGACGTGTACCCCGATCGGCAGTTCTTTCATTCCCGAATCTCCTCAAGCACTCTGAGAATTGCCGCCGGCTCCATGCGGTAGCGGTAGTCCGCGTTCACGTATCGCGCCCGCACCTTCTGCGCCCGATCGATGACGAACGTCGCCGGGATCGGCAGGCGCCATCCCGTCTGCGCGTTCGCTTGCGGCAGGTCGATCCCAAACTCCGCATAGACCGGTTGCAAGTACGGCGGCACCGTGAACCCCAGCTTGTAGGCTTCCATGACCGCGCCGTCGCTGTCGTATAGCAGCGGAATCGTCGCCTGTGTCTTCTCCATCAACTTCAGCGACTCTTTCTCCGTCTCCGGCCCGATGAAGAACGCTCGTCCGCCCAGCCGTTCGATCGCCTCGTTGATCTGCTGCACACCTTGCAGCTCAAGATTGCAGTAGGGTCACCACTGTCCGCGGTAGAACGACAGCACTGCCGATCGGCTGCGCAAGACCTCGCGGAGCTCCACCGTCTCGCCCTGCACGCTCTGCAACCTGAAGTCCGGTGCGGCCTCCCCCACCGCCAGTCCCATCCGCCACGCTTCCGCCTCCAGTTCGCGCGTCGCCTGCTCCATCAAGGCCTGCTTGTCCGCCGGAATTCTCTCGGCCGATTGCGCGCGTTGCGCCGCCAGCTTGTCATCAAGGCTCTGGGCGACCACCGTTTCCCTCCCCTGCTCTCGCTGCGCGTCAAGAATAGCGGCTCGATCTGGTAGGCTGCCGCCGATTAGAAGCGCAATGCCTACTGCCACGCACACCGACCGCTACGGCAACGCCCTCGCGACCCGTTCCGCCGTCGCGGCCGAGCACTACAGCGCCGCCGTCGACCGCTCTCTCGCCAGCGACCTGGGAGCAGAAGCGCTCTTCGCTGCCGCCGTCGAAGCCGACGACGGCTTCGCCCTCGCGCATGTCGCTCGCGCCCGCCTCCGCCAGATGCGCGGCGATGTCGCCGCCGCCCGTGAAGAAGCCGCGCGCGCGCGCCAGCTCGTCGCGGGTGCCTCTCCCCGCGAGCAGCGCCACGTCGACATTCTGGCTTCCGCGATCGAGGGCAAGGCGCCCCGCGCCCTCGATCTCATCTACCAGCACGTGAAAGACTTTCCCCGCGACGCCTTCGCCCTCTCGCAAGCGACCGGCGTCTACGGCCTCATCGGCTTCAGCGGTCGCCAGAACCGCGCCGAGGAGCAAGTCCAGCTCCTCGAAAGTCTCGAGCTCGACTACGGTGACGATTGGTGGTTTCTCAGCGCTCTCGCCTTCGCGCAGATCGAGCACTTCCTCTTTGAACCGGCTCGCCGCAACGCCGAACGCTCCCTCCAGCTGCGCCGCGAGAACGGCTACGGCGCTCACGCCATGGCCCACGTCCACTACGAGTACGGCGAGGCCGGCGCCGGCGCCTCCTTCCTCGCCGACTGGCTGATCGGCTACAGCCGTGCCGCGGAGCTCCACACCCATCTCTCCTGGCACCACGCGCTCTTCCTCCTCAATCAAGGCGACTTCGATGCCGCGCTCCGTCTCTACCGCGATCACATCCGCCCCGAGGTCTCCCAGTCCGGCGCCCTCGCCCTCATTGCCGACTCCGCCTCTCTCCTCTGGCGCGCGCAGCTCTACGGCGCTGACCGCGCGCTTCCCTGGGACGATGTCCGCGACTTTGCCTGCCGCGCCTTCACAAAACCCGGCCTCATGTGGGCCGATGTCCACTGCGCCCTCGCCTACGCGGCCGCCAGCGACGAAGCCGCGCTCGGGCGGCTTATCGACGGGCTCCGCGTCCGCCATGCTGCGGGCAAGATCCGCGCCGGGGAAGTGGTTCCCGCTCTCGCTGAAGGGATCGCTGCCTACGCCCATGACGACTACGACGCCGCCATCCGTATTCTGGAGCCCGTACAGAGTCAGATCGTCCGCATCGGCGGCAGCCACGCGCAGCGCGAACTCTTCGAGGACACGCTCTTGGAGTCCTATCTGCGCGCCGGCGAATTAGAAAAGGCCGAGAGCTGGCTCCGCGCCCGCCTTGATCGGCGTCCCTCCCCCCGCGACCTGCAATGGCTTGAGCGCGCGACCGTCCCTGTCTCCTCGAACGGCGCCGACTAGCCTTCGCTCCCGGCCGACGCGACTTCCAATCCGTGGCGCCCTTCCTCGCCGGGCGCGCTCCGCGCCGCCGGAGGATGCGGTGGGCGCGCCAGGAAGAAGAACACCGCGCCGATCCCGGCCACGATCGCGAGCGCCGTGAACCCCACTTCGTAGCTGCCCGTCTCGTCCGCCAAGACCCCGGCGATGATGGGGCCCAACATCATCCCCAACAAGGAGATGAAGGTCGACAATCCCGTGATCGTCCCGAAGGCTGCTCGCCCGAAGTAGTCCGCTCGGATCGACTGCAGCACCGGGGCGCGGGTTCCCCACGCCATCCCGTGTAGGATCGCGAAGAGCGCTACCATCCAAAGATCGCTCGCGTAGGCCAGCAGCAACAGCCCGCTGGTGTGCCCGGCCATGCACCCCACGATCAGCGTCCGCTTGTTGAACCGGTCCCCGATCCCGCCGCCGCCGATCAGCCCCACGATCATCGCCGCCGTCAGCAGCGCTGTCATCGCCCCTGCCGTTGCCAGGGAGTAGCCGAGATTCTCGTTCACGTGCAGCACCATGTGCACGAGCACCGCCGATACGACGAGCAGCGCCGCCGCGTGACCCAGCGAGAGGTACCAGAACACGGGCGTGCGCAGAGCCTCCCGCGCCGTGAATTCGTGCGGCGCTTGGGCGACGACGCGGCGCGCTTCTCGCTCCTGCTGACTCACTCCATCGATCTGGTATCCGTACGGCTCCGGCCGGTGCCGCAGGACGAGCGTCAGCGGCAGCCCCACTGCCAGAATGATGATCCCGGACCCGAACGCCGTGCTGCGCCAGCCCAGGTGCTCCAACGACAGCACTACGGCCGGCACGATCAGCCCCCCGACCGCGAGGCCCGACAGCATGATCCCCAGCGCAGTTGATCGCCGGCGCTCGAACCAGTTCACGATCGCGATCGTGAACGACATGAACCCCGACAGGGCCGCGCCCATCGCCACGAAGAAAAACGCTACGAAGAAAAACGCCGGCGATTCCACTTGGCTGAACAGCATGAACCCGCCGCCGAAGATCACCACCCCAATCTGCGACACGATCCGCGGCCCGAACCGATCCATCAACCGTCCCTGCACCGGTCCCAGCACCCCGCTCTCCGCTTGCGACATTGAGAACGCTGCAGAGAACATCGTCTTGCTCCAGCCGAACTCCTCCCGCATCACCGCTGCGTAGGATCCATACGCTTGGAACATCAGCGCTCCCACCAGGATCTGCACCCCCCACCCCGCCGCAACGATGTACCAGCCGTAATACAGCTTTGGAAACCGGCTGCTCATGTGCATGCCGCCAGTTTACGCGGCATCTACGGCGAGACTCTGCGGCGCACCGCCGCCCAGCATCGTCGGGACAGTCCGCTCAGCCGCACGACCGGCGCGGCTCCGTCTCGAAAAGGGTCACTAGCCCTCGCGGCTCGCGCCGTCTATCGTCGGCGACGATGTGCTCGTGCTTGAAGAAGCATCGGCCTGGGGAAGAGACGAACGGGACGAACGCCCGGATTCACCCAGCGCTCCCGCGTAGCTATGGAGGAACAGCATGGCAACAGCGCCCGTGGTCGGTCAGACCGCGCACATGGACCGCACCGTCACCGAAGCGATGACCGCCGACCGCCTCGGCAATCCCGGCGCCAAGGTCTACGCTTCCCCCATGCTCTTCGGTCTTCTTGAGGAGGCTTGCATCAAGTGCGTTGCCTCCAACCTCGACCCGGGCCAAGGCACCGTCGGCACCAGCCTCAATGTCCAGCACCTCGCCCCCACCCCTGTTGGCATGACCGTCACTGCCAAGGCGGAGCTCACCGAAGTCGACGGCCGCCGTCTGGTATTCGCCGTCGAGGCCCACGATGAGAAAGACCAGGTCGCCAAAGGGACCCACGAACGCTTCATCCTCGGTTCGATGGAGAAGTTCCTCGCGAAAGCCATGGAAAAGGTGGGCAGCTGAGCCGTGCGAGTGCGTCACGGGTCCGCTCTCCCGTCGCGGTTGAGCGGCCGAACCCTTAGAAGGTGGAGCGCAGCGGCAAGGATCGCGAAGACGTGACTTCCCTGAAAAGCGGCGCGCAACTGATCGCCGAAGAGCTCGTCCGCGCCGGCGTCGATACCGTCTTCGGCATCATCGGCGGTCCGATGGTGGAAACGATCGCCGAGCTCCACAACGCGGGCTTGCGCGTCATCAGCTGTCGCCACGAGGGCACCGCCGGCTTCATGGCCGCTGCTTGGGGCTACGTCAACCGCAAGCCTGGCGTCCTCGTCGTCGGCAGCGGTCCCGGAATGACCAACGCCGTCACGCCGATGTACGTTGCCAACGAAAGCGGGATGCCGCTCGTCGTCCTCGGCGGATCGGCACGCAGCTCGACTCGCGGCTTTGGCGGCTTCCAAGAGATCGACCAGGTCGCCTACGCCGCCCCCGCCTGCAAGTGGACCCTCCAAGCCGATAGCGTCCGTCGCATCCCGGAGTACATGCACCTGGCGCTCGGCAACGCCATGGCTGGCCGTCCGGGAGCCGTCTATCTTGATTTTCCCGGCGAGCTGATCACCCAGCAGATCCCCGAGGAGCGCGTCCGCTTCCGCGCTGCAACGCCCGCCCTCGCCCCGCCCCAGCCGGATCCCGCCGCCGTCGACGCCGTGGCCGCCATGCTCGCTGCCGCCGAGCGGCCCCTCATCCTTATCGGGAAAGGCGCTGCCTGGGCCGACGCCGGCCCGCAGATCCAACGTCTCGTCGATCTCGGCATTCCCTTCGTCGCCTCTCCCACCGGTCGTGGCACCCTCCCGGACGACCATCCCCTGTGCGTCAACGCAGCCCGCACTTCTGCCCTCTCGCAAGCCGACGTCCTCCTCGCCATGGGCGCCCGCTTCAACTGGATCTTCCAACTCGGCAACCCGAGGAAATACGCTCCCGGCGTCCGCATTGTGCAGGTCGATGTCGTCCCCGAAGAGATGTACAGCGGCGCCAACGTCGAGCTCGGCATCGTCGCGGACTGTGCTGCCGCCGCCGCCTCTCTGGCCGACGCGCTCACCCCCCGTTCGCTTCGGGCCGAGCAGCGCCAGTGGACCGCTGCTCTGCAAGAGGCCTGCCGCAAGAATGAAGCCGCCGTTGCCGAGCCCATGGACTCGGACCGCATCCCCATCAACCATCACCGCCTCCTCCGCGATCTTCGCGACACCATCGATCGCGGCGCCAGCGTCGCCGCCGACGGCGAACTCACCATGGCCATGGCCCGCATGCTGCTCCCCAGCTACCACCCGCGCCGCCGCCTCAACGCCGGTCCGACCGGCTGCGTCGGCACCGGCGTCCCCTACGCCATCGGCGCGAAGCTGGCCCGGCCCGACGAGCAAGCCGTCGCCATCGTTGGCGACTACGCCTTCGGCGCCGGCTGCAACGAGATCGAAACCGCCGCGCGCGTCGGCGCCAACGTCGTATTCGTGATCGCCAACAACGCCGGCGTTACCGGCCACGCCATCCAAGATCGTCTCCTCCCGCCTGGGGCGCCCCCCATCGCCGCTCTCATTCCCGCTCACTACGAACAGATGGCGCAGATGGTCGGTGGCTACGGCGAGCGCGTCACCGATCCGGCCGAGATCGTCCCCGCCATCCGGCGCGCCCTCGATTCCAACGCCGTCGCCGTCGTCAACGTCCTCACCGACCCCAACGAGAGCGGGCGCTCTTCCTACTTGTGATCACGGTGTGTGATTACGGCCGCGAGCCCCTCTCCGCCCCCACGCGCAGGCAGCAAGAAGGCCGCCGCGCGCGGCGGCCACGCACCGCCGCCGGCGTCTGCCCTTAGATAACTTCCGCCACTTTCAACCGCTCGATCGCCGCCCAGTCGTAGCCCAGATCCAGCAACACCTCCTCCGTATGCTGCCCCAGCTCGGGCGCGCAAGCGACCGGTCCTGCCGGCGTCTTCGTCATCTTGATCGGACTTCCGACGACGCCCACGCTCCCCAACGACGGATGCTCGATCGAAGCGATGTACCCGTTCTCCAGCGCCTGAGGCTCGGTCACCAGTGCTGCATAGTCGTTGACCGGACCACACGGCACATCCGCCTCCATCAGCAGCGCCAGCCACTCATCACGCGGCCGCTGTTGGAACGCCGCATCCAGCTCCGCCAGCAACGCTTCGCGGTTGCGCTGCCGGCGGTGCGCGTCCTCGAAGCGCTCGTCCCGGATGAGCTCCTCTCGGTCCAACACCCGGCAGAGCGCTTCCCACCACTTCGGGATCAAGATCCCCAGCGAAAGATATTTCCCGTCCTGGCACGGGTAGTAGGTGAACGTCGGCATCAACCGGTGCGGGGTCCTGTGCTGCGACCCGTCCCGCATCATCCCCGTCAGCTGGTACGTCTGGAGCGCCAACTGCGAGCCGAACAACGACACGTCCACGTGCTGTCCGACCCCCTGCCGTTCCCGCGCGATAATCGCGGACGAGATCCCCAGCGCAAACACCATCGCCCCCACCTGATCCGCCAATCCTCCCATCACGTCTTCCGGCGGCTCATCGGGCCCGCCGCCCTGCACGCTCATGATCCCGCCCATCGCTTGCCCGATCGAATCAAACGACGGCCGGTGCGCGTACGGCCCCTCCGGCCCAAATCCCGTCGCCGTCGCCGTGATCACTCCTGGGTTGATCTTGCAGAGGGTGTCATAATCCAACCCCAACCGTTTCATGACCGAGGGACGGAAGTTGTCCGTCACGACGTCGTACTCCTGCACCAACTTGTAGACGATCGCTTTCCCTTCCGGCTTCCGCACGTCGATCGTGATCGATCGCTTGTTGCGGTCGTGCGCCTCAAAGTAGGCACACCATCCGTCCGGTTTCAGTCCCAGGCTGCGGCCGGGATCGCCCTCCCGAGGCTCCACCTTCAGTACCGTCGCCCCTAAATCGGACAGCATCACTGTGGCGTACGGTCCCTGCTGATAGCGTGTGAAATCCAAAATCTTGACCCCGGCGAGCGGACCGGCCACAGAGCACCTCCAGTAGCATGGCGAAGCTACCCGATCGTATCCGAAATCGGCGCTTGGATCGGACGGCGAGAGCGAAGCGCGCATGCCGCATGTCATAGTGGTCGGTGCCGGGAACGCCGCCCTCTGCGCCGCCCTCGCTGCCCGCGAGGCGGGGGCGAGCGTCACCGTCCTTGAGAAGGCTCCCCGCGCGGAGCGTGGCGGCAACACCTTCTTCGCCGGTGGGGGCTTTCGTTTTCCCTACGATGGCCTCGAGACCCTGCGGCTCCTTATTCCCGACCTCTCCGACGACGAAGCCGCCCGCATCCACGTCGGCGCCTACCCCGCCGCGCAGTTCCGCGCCGATCTCGCCCGCGTCACCGACGGCCTCATCGACGACGCCCTCGCCCATGCGCTCGTTCACAACGCTCTCCCCACCATGATCTGGCTCCGCGAGCAGGGCCTGCGTTGGACCCTCATGTACGGGCGGCAGGCGCACCGCGTCCGCGGCCTGCTTCGCTTCTACGGCGGCCTCGTTGTCGAGGCGGTCGGCGGCGGCCAAGGCCTCTCCGACGCACTCTTCGCCGCTGCTGAGCGCGCCGGGATCACCCTGCGCTACGAGAGCAAAGCGATCCGCTTGCTGCGGACGGGGCGCCGCATCACCGGCGTAGCCGTCGCCACCCCCGATCGCGAGGAGCGCCTCGAAGCCGACGCCGTCGTTCTCGCTGCCGGCGGCTTCGAGGCCAACACCGAGATGCGTGCCCGCTATCTCGGCCCCGGGTGGGACCTTGCCAAGGTCCGCGGCACGCGCTTCAACACCGGCGACGCCATCCGCTTCGCGCTCGACGCTGGCGCGCAACCCCACGGACATTGGTCGGGTGCGCACGCCGTCGCTTGGGACCTCAACGCTCCACCCACCGGCAACCGTGCGCTCGGCGATCTCTATCAGAAGCACTCCTACCCCTACGGCCTCGTCGTCAATCGCAACGGCGACCGCTTTCTCGACGAAGGAGCGGACCTGCGTAACTACACCTACGCTAAATACGGCGCCGCCATTCTCGCGCAGCCCCAGCGCGTCGCTTTCCAGATCTTCGACCAGAAGGCCGTCCCTCTTCTCCGCGACGAATACCGCATCCGCCAAGTCACCAAGGCCGAAGCCGGCACCCTCTCTCAGCTTGCCGAAACGCTCGGCATCGATCCCCGCGGCCTCGCTTGTACGGTCCGCGCCTACAACGCTGCCTGTCCGCCTCCGGACGTCCTCGAACGCTTCGATCCCTCCGCGTGTGACGGTCTCGCCACCGAGGGCCTGCATCCGCCCAAATCCAATTGGGCCCTCCCGCTCGACTCCCCGCCGTACCTCGGCTTCGCCGTCACCTGCGGCATCACTTTCACCTTCGGCGGCCTCAAGATCGTCCCCACGACCGCCGCCGTCCTCGATACGGAAGAACGCCCTCTGCCGGGCCTGTACGCCGCGGGAGAGCTCGTCGGCGGTCTCTGGTTCAACAACTACACTGGGGGAGCCGGCCTGATGGCCGGCGCCGTCTTCGGCCGGATCGCCGGTCGGGCGGCCGCCCAGTTCAGTAACTAGCGCACACAGGAGTTCGTGCGGCCCAGCCCGCGCCCTCCGCTAGCATCACCGCAGCGCTTGGAGCGTTCCGATGCAGATCTCGCCGAACGTCCGCGTCGTCGCAGTCCCCGAGAGCGACCCCATGCGGCCGCGCTCCACCAACATCTACGTCGTCGGCCAAGACCAAGTGCTCGCCATCGACTCCGGAGAAGCCATTGACAAATTCAAGTGGATGATCCGCGGCTATCTCGCCGCTATTGAGGGCGCGGAGATCGCCCTGGCCAGCATCACCCACCACCACTTCGACCACAGCGGCAACCTCAAAGACTTCCGGGAGACGCTCGGCGCGCAGATCCTCGTCCCACACAGCAGTGTCGACCTCCTCGGCAACCGCCTTCCTCCTACCGGCGTCGACCACTTGCAGGATGGCCGCTCGATCGACCTCGGCGGCGGCCTTACCGTCCAGGTCCTCGCAACACCCGGCCACTCTCCGGACTCCGTTTGCTACTACCTCGAAGACGACGGGGTCCTCTTTACGGGCGATACCATCCTCGGCGTCGGGACCACCACCGTGCACGATCTCGCCGCCTACCGCGCTTCCCTCCGCCGCCTCGCCGCCCTCCCCAATCTCAAGCTCATCTGTCCCGGCCACGGTCCCCTCGTTCACGATGCCGCCGACCGCCTCCGCACCTACATTACTCACCGCGACACCCGGGAGGAGCAGATCCTCGCCGTCCTCCAAGCCAGCGGCCCCCTGAGCAGCTGGGAGATCATGCTGCGTCTCTATACCGACATCGACAGGAAGCTCCGCCGTGCTGCGGACGGCAACGTCCGCGCCCACCTGCAACAACTCCAGCGAGAGGGCCGCATCCGCCTCATCCCCGGCAAGCGTCGCACGGTCAATCCCCTCGCTACCGCTGGCGAGAAGGCCATCGCGCACACACGTCGCGAGGTCGTCCGGCGCGCCAAGAAGATCGAAGAGGAAGACCGTCGCCGCGCCCTCGCGCAGCAGGAGAGCCCGCCCCAGGAAAACTGGGCCGAGCCCCCTCGCTACGAGCTCGTCGACATCAACGGGTGATGGACACCGATCCCAACGGCGATCCCGGTCACCACTGGACCGATCCTGCAAATGTCCGCGACTTCGTCGCGCGCAGTGATCGCCGTGCCGCCGAGCGCCGTCAGCAGTTCGATCTCCTCGTAAAGCTCATCCCCCATCCGCAGGACCATCCGCTCGCCGTTCTCGATGTCGGCGCCGGCTTCGGCGCCGCCGCCGCCGCCGTCCTTGCTGCCTTCCCCCGCGCTAGGGCCACCCTCCTCGACATCTCCGAAGAGATGCAGCGCATCGGTCACGCGCGCCTCGCTCCCTACCAGGGCCGCTACGCGTACCACGCCGGAAGCTTCGATGGCGGCACCCTCCCGGACGCTCTCGGCGGCCCCTACGACGTCGTTGTCTCCGCGCTCGCCATTCATCACCTCGATCCCGAGCACAAGCGCTCCCTCTACCGCACCATCGCCGCGCGCCTCGCCGCCGGGGGCGTGTTTCTCCAGTTAGATATCGTCGCCGCGCCCAACCCGGATCTACAGGCGCTCTACTGGGAGATCGACGACCGCGAGCACCATGAGCGCGGCGAGCAACCATGGGACCGCACCAAGATCCGGCACACCGAGCTACAACCGCTCGACGATCACCTCCGCTGGCTGCGCGAAGCCGGGCTCCAGCGGCTCGACTGCTATTGGAAGCGGCTGGACCTCGTTCTCATCGGCGGTCGCAAGCCCGGCTAGCGGCTGACTATCCCACTCCCACCGCTTCCGCGACCGGCTTGTTGGTCACCGGGCTGACCTCGAACGGCGAGTGCAGATCCAACTCCTTGCCGATCTCCCGCACGCGCGGGATCACTTCCTCTCCCAGGAGCCGGAGGGCGCGCATCGTGTCCTCGTGCGACATCGCCCCGTCGCCGTCCCAGATCGCGATGATCCCGGGACGCAGGTACTCCAGTACGTTGCGGATCTTCTCCACCACCTGATCCGGCGTCCCCGCGATGATCGTGTACTTCGCGATCTGCTCCTCGTACGATCCCGAATAGTCGCGATCCTTCCCCTTCGCCATCTTCTTCTTTTCCAAGATCTTCTTGTGCTGGCGCTGCGCTCCCCGCGCCACGGCGGGCGCCCACGTCTCAATCGTCGGCAGCACCTCCGTCCGCGAGTTCATCCCCGGTAGATTCTGCATGAACCCCCGCACTTGTCCTTGGTTCCCTTCCAAGAACGGATTGCTCGGTCCCTGCAGGAACTTGCGCGCCGTCTGCTCCGCCAGCTCCTCCGTCTCGTCCACGTGCACCTTGAACAGGTACCCCCGGTGCTGCGAGCCGGTCTCGTGCCCCGCCTCCCGCGCGCAGGCGTCGTAGTACTCAAAGGATCGCTTCGTCGGCTCATGCTCGGTCGCCAGCATCAAGTACGGGAACTGGCGTTCCGCCGCCCACTTCACCGTCGCCTTGCTCAGCGACCCGGGGATCCAGATCGGCGGGGGCTGCTGGAGCGGTCGCGGCCACGGATTCACATACCGGTAGTCGAAGTGCTCGCCCTCCCAGCGGAACGGCCCGGGCTCCGTCCACGCTTTCATGATCAGATCGTGCGCCTCTTGGTAGCGTTCCCAGTTGTAAGGCGACGGCGTGTTATGCGTCACGCTCTCCCGCCCCGTGCCTCGCACCCAGCCGCATACCAGCCGTCCCCGCGAGATTACATCGATCATCGCCAGTGTCTCGGCCAGCCACAGCGGGTCGTCCCAGATCGGCAGCACGTTGCCCGCCAGCACGATCCTGGCCCGCTTCGTGATCCGTGCCAGGATCGACGCTTCCACGTTGATCACGCCTCCCATGCACGCGGGCATGCTGTGGTGCTCGTTCAGCACCAGCCCATCGAACCCCATCTCCTCCGCGTACACCTTCTCGTCCAAGTAGCGGTGATAGAGGTCGCCGCCGAGGACGGGGTTGTAATCGGCGTTGCTCTTCGCCAGGTCCAGCGTGTTGATGTACTCGCCCTGCTCGTCTTGGTAGGGCCGCTCCGTGAAATAGGAAATGAACATCCCTGCACCTCGTTGGGGCCGGCCACCTGATCGCGCGGGTGCCGGACGTGTCTTATGCGAGAGAGCCTACATGCTCAGCGATGAGCCGCGCGACCGTCTCCGGCTGCTCATACTCCGCCACGTGCCCGGCCTCGGGCACGATCTCCAGCTGGGCGTTCGGCAACGCCCTTGCGTACAGCTCCGCGCAGCTGCGCGGGATCACCCGATCCTCCTCGCCCCATACCAGCAGCGTCGGAGTGCGCACCGTGGCCAAGATGTGCGGCAAGCGGCGGTCGAACATGTAGGGCCGCCACGTCACCCGCGCTGTCATCTCCCGGCTGAAGTCCCACAGATCTGCCAACTCCCCCGTTTCATCCTCGCCGTAGAACGCCCGAAACGACTCCTCGTCCCGGAACGATTTCTGCACGTAGAACTCTTCCTTCAACACCATCTGGTCCAAGATCTCGCCCTCTGCGGGCTGAATTCCCGCAGCGCCCACGAGCACCAACGACCGCAGACGCGCATCCGTCATCGCCGCCATCTCCGCCGCCACGAATCCCCCGAACCCCGCCCCGATCAAGGTCACCCCGTCCATCTCCAGCTGCTCCAACGCCCGGTTCAGCAGGATCGCCAAGTCGCGGGGGTGCCGCGCCCAGCTCGGCCGATCCGACCGTCCGTAGCCCGGCAGGTCCACCGCGTGCACGGCGAACCGCTGCGCCAGCTCGTCGTGGAACGGTACCCATCCGATCGGGCCCGTGGAGTGATGCAGCACGACCGCCGGATCTCCCTCGCCGCCGCGCAGCAGATGAACCGACAGTCCTGCGACCTCCGTCGTTAGATCCTGAGCTTGCACCGTACTCGTGCTGCTACCCGCCTCTCCCCGGAATAACGACTCACGCGCCGTCGCGCCCTGCGGATGGTAGCAGCCGAGCGGAAACCGTCACATGAGCGTCCGCGCCGGAGCCTCGTCTCGTCCGATCGGGACCACACGGGACAGCAGCTCCATCACCGTCACCGGAGCAGAGTGGGTGTGGTCCGCGCTACTGCTTGTGGCTGGGGGCGTGGATCATCCGCATGTAGACGCCGCCCTGCTCCAATTCGTCGAGCATCTGCGCCAGGCGACGGGCGCGGGTGTCGGCGCGCTTCGCACGGGCGATCCAGGCGAGGTAATCGTTGCGCTGATACCACGGGCGCGCGTCGTAGTCCGCTTGCACGCCCCGCTTCTCAATAGCTAGGCGCACATCCTCCGGCATCGGCTGGGCCGGACGGCTCGGCATCGCGCTCCATTCTCTACGCCCCGCGCGCGAAGCGCGTGAGGCGCATCCACACCTTATCGAGGCGATCGTCGGCGATGGTGAGCGAGATGCGGATACAACGATTGCGCGCGCTCGGTGGCGGTGGCGGTACCTCGTCGAGGCGGGGCAGCCGGCCGTCTTCCTCGCGCAGCGGAAGCGCGGGCATCGCGTCACCGGCGAACAGCGCGGCCACCAAATCCCCCGTCATTTCACAGCGCGTCATCAGGTCACCAGACACTGCGGCTCCTGCCACTGCGTTACCGGCGGCTCTCTTCCCGCGAGCCGTGCGCCTCGCTTGCCTCTTCCCCCGATAACTCCAGCTCCTTCAGCACCTCCGCATTGTGCTCTCCCAGTAGTGGCGCCCGGTGCCGGATCCGCCACGGCGATCGCCCGAACCTCCACGGGGCTCCGGGATAGCGAAAGCGCCGTCCCAACTCGGCATGCTCCACCTCCACGGGGAAGCCGCGCGCTTGGAAGTGCCCGTCCTCCAGCACCTCCTCGGGCGCGTAGATGATCCCCATCTGAAACCCTCGTCGCTGCCCTTCGTGGAAGAACGTCTCCGCTGGCAGCTGTCCCGCGATGAACACCACCGCCTCCCGCGCCGCGGCGAACTTCGCCTGCATCTCCTCGTCTTCCTCCAAGCGACCCAGCATCACCTCGCCTCCTTGTCCGGCCACCTCCAAGATCGCCGCCTCGGGGAACTCCTCCAGCTTCCCGAGTTCCGCGATCCAGTCGTACATCACTTGAAACTCCTGCGGCCGCCGCGGCGCGATCCCCGTGTTCACCCATACCCCGTCCGCGCACCGGACCTGGGTGGACATCGTCGGCCGGTAGGCCGCGTGCCGCCCCGTCTGTCGCTGCACTTCTCGGCGCTTCACCAACCAGTCGTAGCTCCCCGCCTCCGTCGTCACGTTCACCGCCGCGTGCATGTTCACGTCGATGAACTGGCCCGGCCCTCCCGCATCACGATGCACCAGCGCCACCAGCACCGCCATCACCGCGTAGTGGCATCCCGTGTGATAGCCCTGATTGCCTCCGCCCCGCACCGGGGGCAGCGCATGATCGTCGTATCCGTTCATCCAGGCGATCCCGCCTCCCGCCAAGAGCGTCAGATCCGTTGCTGCTTCTTGGGAACCTGGCCCCGCCCGCCCGAACGGCGTGATCGACGCCCAGATCAGCGCAGGATTGCTTCCGCGCAAGTCCGCGTAGTCGATCCCCCACCCGGCCAGCCGCCCCGGTGGCTGGCTCTCCACCACCACGTCCGCCCGCGCCACCAACCGCCGGAACACCTCCCGCCCTGCCAGTTGCTCCAAGTCCAGCGTCACCCCCCGCTTGCTTGTGTTGTAGAGCCACCACCACAGGCTCCGTTCCTTCCCCGCTCGGTCTTCCAGGAACGGCTCATAGTCCCGCGTCGCGTCGCCGGTGGGCGGCTCCACCTTCACCACGTCCGCCCCCGCGTCCGCCAGCAGCTTCCCCGCGAACGCCCCCTTCTCCTCGCACAGCTCCACCACCCGCAAGCCGCTGAGCGGCGCTTCTCCCGTCCCCTGTGTCTGCGCGGATGCCATCTCAGATCACCCCATCCGCCCGCAGTTGCGCCAGCTCCGAATCCCCCACCCCCAAGATCTCTCCAAACACGAAGGCGTTGTCCTGCCCCAGGCAGGGCGCCCCGCGCCGGATCGACCAATCGGTCTCGCTCAAGTGCACCGGCAACCCGTCGACGCGGACCTCTCCCATCTCCACGTGCCGCACGCTGGGCCATAGCCCCCACGCCGCCGTGTTGGCATCCTCGTCGATGCGCTGCTGCGGCCGTTGTACCGCCGACGCCGGCACGCCCGCCGCCCGCAGCGCCCGCGCCGATTCGAACATGTCGCATTCCTCGCTCCAGGCACCCAGCAGCGCGTCCAGTGCATCCTCTGCCTTCAACCGCCCCTCCAGCGTCGCGAACCGCTCCGCCGTCGCCCACGGCTTCCCCACCACGCGTCCCAGCGCCGCCCATTGCCCGTCGTCCCGGCACGACAGCGCCAGCCAGTTGTCCTCGCCCCGCGCCGGGTAGATCCCGTGCGGCGCCATCCGCGGGAACTGGCTTCGATTGCTGTGCGGCCGTCCCGAACGCCGCAGCGGCCGTCCGTTTACCGTGTAGTCCAATAGCGCCGGTCCGTTCAGCGACGCCGCGGCCTCCGTCGCCGCCATGTCCACGTGCTGTCCCTCTCCCGTCCGCGCTCGATGGTGCAGCGCCAGCAGCACCGCCATCGCCATGTAGTACGCCGCCGTGTGGTCCATATACGAGTAGCCCCACCCGGCCGGCGGCTCCTCCGGCAGCCCCGAGCTGAAGGTCAGCCCCGACACCGCCTGCACGATCGGTCCCCACGTCTTGTAATCCCGGTATGGTCCGCTGTGTCCGAATCCGCAGTTCGACACGTAGATCACGTCCGGCCTGATCGTCCGCAGCTGTGCGTACCCGAAGCCCAGCCGCTCCAATACCCCCGCTGAAAAATTCTCCGTCACCACGTCCGACACCGCGACCAATCTCCGCAGCAGATCCCGGCCTCGCTCCGTGCGCAGGTTCAGCGTGATCCCCAGTTTCTCCACGTTGTGGTTGTTGAACGCTCCCCCTAGGTTGATCCCCCGGCGCTCGTCCTTGAACGGCGGCGCCCCCCGCAGCACGTCCCAGCGGCCCTCCAACACCGGATCCTCGATCCGGATCACCTGTGCCCCGAATGCCGCCAGGAACTTCGTCGCCCCCGCCCCCGCCAGCTGGCCCGTGAAGTCGCAGATCCGCAAGTGCGAAAGCGCGGCACTCATCGTGTCTCTGCTGCTCTGACCGTTCGCGACTTCCTGCTCGTCACCGAAGGCCCCGGCCGCCGCTGCATGCTCACGCTTGCCTTCGCCTGATTGGCCGGCGGCTCTCCGCTTCACGGCGTCTGGACGCGCCAGCGCATGCATGGAACCTAGCAGACATCGCCCGACTCTTTGCCCTTCGCCAGCGCCGGCCGGCGCTCGCCGAAGCGCGTCGCCTGCTCGAAAGCATGCGCCAGCTGCAGCACGGCGAAGTCCGCTCCATAGCGCCCCACGATCTGCAGCCCCACCGGCAGACCATCCTCTGTGAACCCGCATGGCACCGAGATCGCCGGCAGGCCCGGCAGCGTGATCGCATACGTCACGCCCAACCAGTCGATGTACGTCTCCAGCTGCTGTCCATTGATCTCCGTCACGTAGCGCTCCTCGATCGGGAACGCTGGCACGCTCGTCGCCGGAAGCACCAAGAACTCGTAGCTTTCAAAGAACCCCTGTACCCGTGCGAAAAGCTCCGTCCGCGCCGCTTCCGCCTTCGCTACCTCCTCCCCGCTCAGCGCCAGCCCCTTTTCGATATTCCACACCAGCGTGTCCTTCAGCAGTTTCCGGTGTCTGCGCCAGTCCTCGCCGTGCTTCCCCGCGAACAGCCACGCCCGCAGCGTCTGGAAAGTTGCATCCGCTCCCCGGAAGTCCGGCTCCCCCTCCTCCAGTTCCGCCCCCAGCTCCGCGAACACGCCCCGCTGCGCCTCGCAGGCCGCCGTTACCCGCCGATCGACCGGATACAGCCCCAGATCGCGGCTCCATGCGATGCGCACGCCCCTGAAGTCTCGTTCGAGGGGCGCGCGGAAAGACGCCCCAGGCTCCCGCAGCCCCGTGGGCACGCGAGTGTCCGGTCCCGCCATCACCGACAGCAGCAGCGCCGCGTCCGCCACGCTCCGCGCCATCGGCCCCTGCACCGACAGCGATGACCATCCGAATACCGTCGGCCACGCCGGGACCCGCCCGATCGAGGGACGGAACCCTACCACGTTGCAGAAGGCCGCCGGATTTCGGAGCGACCCCCCCAAATCGGAGCCGCTCGCCAGTGGCGCCATCCCCGTCGCCAGCGCCACCGCCGATCCCCCGCTGCTCCCTCCGCAGGTCTTGCGCGGGTCGTAGGGATTGCAGGTCTCTCCGAACACCGCGTTAAACGTCTGTGCTCCGGCTCCGAACTCGGGCGTGTTCGTCTTTCCCACGACGATCGCCCCCGCCCGTTTCATCCGATCCACGATCAACGCATCCACCTCCGGCACGTACGACTCGTACACCCGCGATCCGTACGTCGTCCGGATTCCCGCCGTCTCCGCCAGGTCCTTGATCACGACCGGCAGGCCGTGCAGCGGCCCCGGCGTTTCGCCGCCGGCGAGTGCTTGGTCCGCGCTCTTCGCCCCCGCCTGCGCTTCCGCCGCCGCCAGCGTGCAGACGGCGTTTACATGCGGGTTGACCCGGGCGATCTGCGCGAGGTGCGCCTCCATCACCTCCTGCGCCGAGAGATCCCGCGCTCGCAGCCGCCGCGCCAGCTCGTTGGCGCTGAGGAAGCAGAGATCCTGGCTATCCATCTCTCGCTGCGCGCAGTTCGCGCCGCAAGCCTGCGCTCGCTTTCTCGTCCACCGCGTACTCCAGCCGCCGTCCGTCCACCTCCCGCACCACCAGTCCGTACTGGCTTCGCGCCCCTTCGATCGACACGTACCCGTCTCGCACGTCCTCCAGCACCCGCGCCGGCTCCCGCTCCAGCGGATCGCCGTATCCGCCGCCTCCGCACGACCAGAACGACAACAGCTCCCCCGGTCCGATGGGCGCGTTCACGATGAACGTCCCGATGTTCCGCTCCTTCTCCGTCCCGGGATTTCCCACCAGCCGCGACGTGCGCCCCTCCTCCCCGCTGAACACCCCCGGCGGCCCGAACCGCGCCCGGTTGGTGATATTCGACAGCGATCCCGGCGTCGAGGGCTGGAGCAGCTGCTCCAGCGCGCATCCACCGCGCGACCTTCCCGGCCCGCCCGAGTCCGGCAAGAGCATGTGCCTCCAGTACAGCACCGGATAGCGGCGCTCTTGCATCTCGCAAGGGATGTTCGTCGAGCTCGCCGAGTACGGCGACGCCAGGTTGTTGCCCCCATCCCGCTCCCGCGTGCCCCCCGTTCCCCCGAAGGCCCACACGTAGTTGATGAACGAACTCTCGAACTCCGGCCGCGTGTCGTGCCCCGCGAAGGTCGAGTTCACGCAGGCGGAGGGTAGCCCCACCGCCCGCTCCGGCTGCGCCTTCCCCAGCGCGATCAGTACCGCCCCGATCACGCAGTCCATGCTCGTGATCGCCAGCCCAGAGATCGCCGCCGGCGGCTGCGCCCACACGATCGACCCCGGACGGGCCCGGATCGTGACCGCACGCATCACGCCCGCGTTCATCGGCATCGGCGGCAAGATCGACGCCATCCCGATGAACACCGCCGACGTCGTCGCCGCGATCGTGCAGTTGATCCCGCTCTGCGCCGCGTCGTCGCTCTCCTCCAGGTCGAACACTGCCTGATCGCCCGCGATCGTCAGTCGCAGCCGCACCGTGACCGGCTCGCCCGTCGCCACGTCCTGATCGACGCGGTCCTCGCCCCTGTAGACGCCGTCCGGCAAGGCCGCGAAGGCCGCCCGCGCCAGCCGCTCCGCGTGATTCTGCACCTCCGCCATCGCCGCTAGGAACGTCTCCGCCCCGTGCCGCGCCAGCAAGGCCTGCACCCGCGTGTCCCCCGCCCGCACCGCCGCCAGTTGGGCGTTGAGGTCCCCGATCCGCTCCCACGACTGGCGCATGTTCGTCACCAGCAGGGACACGAGCTCCCGGTCGACCGTCCCCGCCTTGCAGATCGCGACCGCCGGGATCCGCATCCCCTCCTCGAACTGGCTGCGCGCGTTGCAGTTGAGGGAGCCCGCCACCACTCCGCCCACGTCCGACCAGTGCGCCGTCGATGACGTGAACGCCACCAGTTGCCCCTGCCAGAACACGGGCTTCACGAAATGGATGTCGTTGCAGTGCGTGCTGGCGACGTACGGGTCGTTGATCATGTACACGTCGCCGGGCCGCATCTGCTCCCGCCCCACCGATCGGATCACCTCGGGCACGGTCAGGTGCGTCAACCCCACGAACGCCGGCAGGTCGAACTCTCCCTGCGCGACCAGCCGCCCCTCCGCGTCGTACAGTCCGCCCCCGAAGTCGTTTCCCTCGTTCACGACGGTCGAATAGGCGGTTTTCTTGACCACCAGCGCCATCTCGTTGCACACGGCGGTGAACGCGTTGCGCAATACCTCCACCGTGATCGGATCATGCGCCTGCGTCATCGCTTCACACCGCCACGACTGCAGCCACCGCTAGAGCGGCTCCCGCTCCACCAAATGCATCACCACGCCTCCCAGCGCCTCCCGCTCCAAGAAGGCGATCTGCGCCCGCCGCGACCCCGGCCGCCCCGCTTCGTCGATCAGCGGCACCCCGGCTTCGCGCAGCGCTTGCAGCGCGGCCTCCATCGCCGGCGTTTTGAGCGCCAGGTGGTGCAGCCCCGGCCCGCGCCGCTCGACGAAGCGGCTGATCGCGCCCCGATCCTGCTGCGTGCTTCCCGCTTCACTGCCGCTGCGTTTGCCCGCCGCCGCGACCGCGTCGGCGTCACATAGGAACTCCAGTTCGAAGTCGCCCACCGTCACGAAGGCGACCTCCAGCGCCCCCCGTTGCAGCGGCGCCCGGCTGTGATAGACGACGCCGTACTTGTCCGATGTGAAGCTCTCGATCGGCACGTGCACCTCGCGGTCGGTCTGCCGGCTCTCGAGCGGGAACCCCAAACGATCGTGGAACAGCGCCACCGCCGCGGCGGTGTCCGCCGACGCCACGCCCAGATGGTCGATCCGCTCCACCAGGGGCGCCGCGGTCGGCTCCAGTTCGAGCGGCTCGCTATAGCGCAGCCGCACTCCCTCTGTCGCACTCGGCTCGATCGCGACCGCGCGCCGCCCCGCCAGTCCACGGGCCGGCCCGCCGGTCCGTGGCAGGCCGGTAGCAGCAGCGGCGGCCTCGGGATCGGCGCTGGCCAGCGCCAGGTGGTGCACTCCGGCGCTTGATCCGCCCTCTCCCAACAGCGCGTGGCCCAGGGGAAACAGCGCCACCGCCGACGCGCCCACCGCGAAGGCCGTCACCGGCCCATCCGCTTCCGACTCCAGTAACGTGCGCCGCAGTCCCAGCGGTCCCGCCAGCGCTGCGGATGCCTGTTCGGTGTCCTCCACCGCCAGCGCCACGTACGCCACCGCTGCCGGCTGCGTCGCACTCATACCGGCGTCGCCCAGGACCGCCTGCTCCGCGCCGGATCCCGCTCGAACGGGTTCGCCATATGCGCCCAAACCGCCCCCGCCGCTCGAACGTTCAAGCATCGCCACAGCTCGGCGATGCACCTGTCTCGTGAGCGCGGTGCCGCCCGACGCTACCAGCGGCCTTACGGAATAGGGTTATATCGCTGTTTACCCAGGGAGAACGGCGCGGTCGATCGCGGCTACCGGCGCGCACAAGATGGAAGAGCTTCTCCAACACGGGCATTCGACCAGCAGTCCCAAAAATGCTCGTTGCGTATCTCGAGTGCGCCCGAGCCGTCAGGTGTTTCCACCCAAAACACTTCGCCCTGCCAACTCGCTGTTCCACCATGCGGGGTGCTGTAGAGCAGCGTTAGGGTTTGCTTGGTTACCCCCTGTTCGTCAGCGATGTCTGACTGCCGCTTTTCGATTACAACCCAATCTGAAACTGTGGCGCTCGGTTGCCCGGATCGCTCCAGCTTCTGGACGGTCGCTTGTAAGCCAGACAGTTGGCGGTCCATCTCATCAATTTGGTCCTGTAGCCCAGCCGCCACATTGAGCGAGGTGTTGTCCTGCGGCCCAGCGGCAGCCGAAGGTGTTGCCGCCGCCAGCGCTTCCATCTGCACCCTGAGATCAGCGGCGCGATTGTCCAACTCGTCCACTGACGAGCGGGTGTCTAGATACCCAATGATCGTCGCGGCAAGCGCAATCCCGCCAAGCAGAAATGCAGACGGAATGACTAAGGCGCGGGGTCGGCGCAATCGCTTCTCGCCTTCTTGAGATAGTCCCATTCCTTTTTCGGCGGCCCGGCCAGAATCGCGCGAGCGATGTTCTCCGGCGTGTCGGGAATGAGATCGGGCATCGGGTTCGGCGGGCGACCGCGCTTGGGCTTTTCGTCAGCGTCGGTCGTCGATTCGTCCATGCAGCGATTTTATCACGCGGGCCTTTGGGCTTTGCCCTGCTCCACCACTGAGAGTGCCTCACAGCCGCGATCGCCGCGGCAGCAAGGGGCACGCTGGTAATGGCCTCTGCAATGAGTAAGAAGCGAAGGAATCTTGGAAGCGGTGGGATTGGGCTAGCACGTCTATACGCCCCTTACGGAGGGGTCAACGGACCGTCCGCTTGCTCCCGTGAACAGACCTTGCCCCGTCGGTTACCATGCCTCTGCCGGCCGCGCCGCCCTGTACTCCTCGGCCGGCTGAGGTGCGCCATGAGCAGCGCCCGCTCCGCCCCGGCCGCGCAGGGAGCGCCCTTGCCGATCGGCCATCTCACCGTCCATTGGGAGAGACGCGCCAACGAGCACGGCGATCCCCTCCTCTGGTTCGGCAGTTGGCTCCTCGTCGACGGCGACTCCGAGGGCGACTGGTTCTACAGCGGCCGCGGCGGCGAAACCACTTCCCACCCGGTACCGGCCGTGGCCGCCGGCGCCCGCATCCGCTGCTGGCCCTCCGAAGCCCTTGAGGCCGAGTACGTCGACATCGCTCTCAACGCCGATGGCGCCACCCTCGGCGAGCTGCACACGGCCCGCCTCACCTTCGACAGCAAGCAACCGCACAGCCATCTCCCCGAGCCCGGCGCGGGCCCGGGGCGGAAGGAGGGGGCGCGCTAGCGCCCGCCGATCGCGCGCGAGACAGCGCAAGGAAGAAGGCGCCCAATGGTCACGACCGCCGACCCGCAAGCCTGGCGACTGGAAACCCCCGGCCACGCCGGCTGGCAACGGAGCCCCCGCCCCGGCGATCCCGACAAGTACTTCATGGTCACCGTCGACAGCCACGTCAGCGAGCCCGCCGACCTTTGGGTCAAGCGCATCGACAAGAAGTACCGCCACCGTCTGCCCCGCATCGAGGTCGATGACGGCGGGGTGAAGTGGCAGGTCGCCGAGGGCTACCGCCCCACCAAGATCCGCGACCTCAAGCTGGAGGGCGAGGATCTGGAGCGCGGCCTCCGCGGCACGGGCGGCTTCGCCTCGGAGCAAGAGCTCGCCTGGGACATCCAGCAGCGGCTCGAAGACCATGCCCGCGACGGCATCGACGCCGAGACCATCTACCCCAACAAGGGCCTCGCCATGTGGGCCACCCCGGATCCCGTCTTCGCCATGGCCCAGTGCCGCGTCTACAACGAGTGGGTCTGGGAGATCTTCGCCGATCACAACGACCGCATGGCTCCCATGGCCGCCATCGCCACCGGCGATCTCGACGGCTCCATCGCCGAGATCCAGCGCGTCGCCCAGCTCGGCTTCCGCGGTCTCACCCTTCCCTCCAAGCCGATCTGGGGAGGCCACGACCCCGACGAGCTCAACTACAACGACCCCGTCTTCGACCGTCTCTGGGCCGTCATCGAGGAGACCGGCCTGCCCATCACCTTCCACGTCTCCACCGGCCGCGACCCCCGCGCCTCCCACGGCTACGGCGGCGCCATCATCAACATGGTCGTCCACTCCTTCATCCCCACCACCGAGCCCCTGGTCCAGATCTGCGCCTCGGGCGTGATCGAGCGCTTCCCCGGCATTCGCTTCGCCACCATCGAGGCCGGCATCGGCTGGCTCCCCTGGCTCCTCAAGACCATGGACGAGGCCTACCGCATGCATCACATGTGGGCCTACCCCAAGCTTCAGGCCCTCCCCAGCGAGTACTTCCGCCGCAACGGCTTCGCCTCCTTCCAAGAGGACGAGCCCGGCATCGACCTCGCCCGCAAGTACGGCCTGATCGACAATCTGATCTGGGCCAACGACTACCCTCACCAAGAGGGCCTCTGGCCTCACTCGGCCCAATCGATCGAGCGCACCATGGGAACCCTCAACGACGAGGAGCGGGCCAAGATCCTCGGCGGCAACGCCGCCCGCCTCTTCGGCTTCCAAGTGCCCGCCTGATAGGGCGAAGCTCTTGCGTGGAAGCCGCGCAGGGAGAGTTCGGGCTGCCCGAGCCGAGAGGCGGTCCAGCGCCGGCCGGGGGCGCGCGGATGCGGGACCCTAGCCGCGCTCGATCACGCCGCAGGCGATGCGGGCACCCGCCGACGCCACGTCCAGGTAATCGTCGGGATCGGCGTGTACGATGAAGGCCGACCCGTCCGCATCGAACAGCGAGTGGTCCGCGCCGGCAGCGAGGGTGACGGCGGCGGTGAAGTAGTCTGCGCGCCCGGTGCCGTCCTCACCGACGTGGATATTGGGGAGGTCGCCCGCGTGCGGGCCGTCCTCGTGCAGGAAACCGTGGGGTTCCCCGCCGGGAGCGAAATGGCTGCCCGCCGCGGTGAAGTCGGGCGCGCAGGCGCCGGTGCCGTGGATATGGAAGCCGTGCGCCCCGGGAGAGAGGCCGCGCACCTCGGCAGTGATGAGGACGCCGGTCGGCGTCTGCGTCAGGGTCGCCGCACCCATCCCGTCGCCGTTGGGCGCGGCGAGCGCCGCGCGGGCCGTCGCGCCAACCGCCCCCGGTGCGCCGTCGTCGCTGCACGCCGCCGCCGCGAGGAGGGCGAGCGCACCGATCCATAGTGCTCCGGGAGCTGCGACGGCGCGGAGTGGGCGCAATCCCATTGGGTCTTCCTGTTCCATCTTCAAACGTCGGCTTTGCGCGTGGACCTGCCGGACTCAGTCGTCGTCGTGGACGGTGACGGTGACCGAGCCGTTCGATTCGCTCATGGTAGTCGCTGCCGGGCAGGATGGTCACGGTGATCTGGCTGAGCGGCTCCTTGACGTCATCGTGGTCGATGGCGTGACACTGCCGTAGAAGCGGCCGCGCTCGGTCTGGAGCTCTTGGGTCCTCGGTACCCTGATGGCGGCCGGCAGGGGTGCCCCACGCCGCAGGGCCTGCCGCCGGACATCCGCAACGTCCCCACGTATTACAACCACTCGCCGGGCTCCAGAGACCGCCCAGAACCAGCTCGACTACGTCTTCGCCTCGCGCGGCTTCCACGAGAATGTGACGGTGCGGGCGCTGAACGCCGTCGAGGAATGGGGCGCGAGCGACCACTGCCGCCTGCTGATCGAAATCGCGGGCGGGTGACGGGTACAGCACGAACGGCCGCGCCGCGCCGGTCTCTTCCAGGATGCGGCGCTGGAGGGCACGCCCCTCCCGGTGGTCCTTATCGAGATTAACGCCGTCGCCTCCAGGGGATTCCCGTCTCGGCACCTCAGTCGTGCTCCAGGTAGTCGTGGCTGACCCAGCCCTCGGCGCCGTCCTCGGTGCGGATGTGCACCCATGTCATTCGGGGGTCGTCCCCTGGGTACCACAAGGCGACCGCGGGGTGGGGTTGCGAGGGAGGAGCGCCGGGGTCGCGCACGAGATAGGGAGGCGTCTCGGCGGGCGCCGTCAGCACGAGGCGGGCGCCGTCGGGAAGGCAGTCCCTGGTCTCGCTTTCCTGCCCGGGCGCCGCGCGGAGGCGGAGGCAGCTGCCGGTCCCGGCCACGCGGAAGGCGATCACGTCGGGGAACGGCGGGAACTCGATCGTGGGCGGCAGCAGGAGCCACTCGTTCCCGCCATGACTCTCGTTGATCAGCCCGAACCAGCGCTCGCGGTGGGAGTCCCCCCACCACCAGGACGGGTTGGGGTCGTCGAGCTCGGGGCCGACCCAGCGATCCTCGACCGCATCGTACACACTGGGCCCGTAGCCGAAGTAGCGGCCGTCGCCCGTGGGAGCCGGTTCGGGTCCCTCCTCCCAGCCGTCCCAGACCCCGCTGCCCCCGCTCGCGAGATTGGCGGGTCTGGCGCCCTTGCCCGGCAGGCGGACGAGATGGGGCGTGGGGTGGACCCGCACGATCTGGTAGCCGTCGTGCACGCGGATGACGAACCCCGCGCTGTTCGATAACCAGTCGGCATCCCAGAGGAGTTCGTGCGTCTGCGCCGATCGCACCCGGAAGAGCGGGGCACAGGTGGCCGCGTCGGCGATCACGACCGACGGCCAGGGATCCTCGCGGATCACCGGGCCGTAGTGATCCAGTACGACATGGCCGCCGACGAGCCACGCCGCGTAGCGGCCGTCCGGGGAGATCTTCGGCTGCTCGTAGAAGCCCGCCGCCGCCGGGGCATGACAGGCCGCGCCCGGCACGGGCAGCGGCTGGCCCTCCCAGCTGAAGTCGTGTTGTTCCCGCCGCTGGTCACCGGATGCGGTCTCGTAGTACGCAAAGACGCGGATGTCGGGACCCTCGTACCTCCGCCGGTCCAGCCATACTTTCGCCTGATCGTCGGTGGCTTCGGCCTTGAACAGGACGGCGGGCTGCGCCGTCGCCACCGGGACGAGATAGATCGTGTCCCTCCTACCATTCAGCGCGATGGTCTGCCCGTCGGGGGAGAAGACGGCAGCGACCCCAAGGCCATCGACGTCGATGGAGAAGTGCCCGACCGCTTCCATCGCGCGGTTCACGATCGTGAAGCGACCGGTGGAGAGGACGTCACCGGAGCGGGTGCGTTCCTCGAACAGGAGGTGTTCGCTCGAGGTCGCGGCCAACCGGAGCAGACCGGACGGCCAGCGCCACGACTGGCCCGTCGCGCGGTGGAGCAGCAACCGGAACCATTCTGTACCGATCTCGGCCTTGACGCTGATCCAACCGCCGGGCCGCGACGCGTAGTAGTTGTAACTGAGGTCGCCCTCCGCCTCCGGGGCCCTGTAGCCCTCCGTTGCTCCGGTTTCGGGATCGAGAACGAAGATGCCGTGCGTCCAGTCGATGCGCTCGCCCGTTGCGAAGGTGCGCTGCTCGAAGGCGCCGGGGGCCGGCTCGATCAGCGCGACGCCGGGATGGGGCGGGGGTGTCCGGGGCGGGCTCTCGAAGAGGCCGCGAGCGATGGCGCTGGCAGTATCTGCATGGGCTCTAAGAGTCCCGCCACTTACTACACTTACTACACGAAGAATCCCGCCACTTGTGCGTACTAAGTAAAAGCTCTCCGTCACCGCGTCGTACACCCACAGCCGTATGGAGAGAGGGTAGTTCGAGTCTGGCGAGTTGTACTCGACGAGCGCCGGACGCCCTGCGATCACACGTGTCTCGTGGTGGACAGCTTGGCTGTCTTCCCAGGGCGACGCACCAAAGGGACCCAGTGGGTAGGCGCAGATAGTGAAAGCACGGAGGCTCCGTCTATGCCAAAGCTGACAGTGTCCATATGCTGCCTCTTCAGGTTCGATAGTGACAGCTTGGAAGTACACGACGGTGGCCGGCTTCGGGTCGCGCCAGTAGGGGCGTTGCCCAACCTCGCTCGGATCAGCGGTACGGATCTCGGCGCTGGAATGGAGATTTGCAGTGCCTTCCGGCAACTCGTGCCTTGCCCCCAGCTCCACACTCCCCGTCCAGCGGTCTGGCATGAGCTGGAACGGTCCGTGGCGGATGGGGGTGGTGACGCGGGGGTGGCCCAGATTGGGCAAGTCGCCCCATTCGAACGTGGCGGCGGTTCCGGCGGCGATGGGACCGGAGCAGCCCGCGAAGGCGTAGGTCATCCATTCCACAGCCAGCAGCGCGCGCGGCTCAGGACTACCGGGATCGGGCTTCACTTCCATCACCTGGTAGCGCACGAAGCAATCGTAGGCCTGACTCCACTCGAACAGGTCCCCGGGTGCGACGGCGTCATAGATCCCCGCCTGGGAGACTCCGTGGACGTCGTGCGTATGGATCAGGAGGGCCGTGGTCGTGCCGTCGCGCAGCTCTTCGTAGGTCGTGACGGCGCTGGTTGGATCATTCGGGTCGGCCAGGAAGGCGTAGTGACCCGGCTCACCCACCGTGCCGCTGAGGTCGTAGGTGTCGTAGCGGAAGGTTGAGGTGGCGGCGATCTCCGGGGCCCCTGCTGGAGGCGTGGATGGATCCAGTACGGGCGTCTCGGCCGATGCGGCGGGCGATTCCGGGGTGGCTGTCGCGATTGGCGCGGTCTCCCCCTCCGTGGGCGGCTCGACCGGCGCGACGGGGAGTTCTGGCGTGGCCGCCGAGGGGGGTACGGTCTCCGCCGAGGGTGTGGTCGCGGCTGCCGCAGGCTGCTCGGCCGGCGCCACAGGTGGCGGATCGTCGCCGGATGAGCCACCACACGCTGCCAGGCTGCCCGCCAGCGCGAGGACGAAGCCGCCTGCCATCAAGAGAGCCAGCCGCCAGCGCACGCAGTGCCTGGGCATGGCGTCCCCCTCCCAGTGGTCCTTATCGAGATTAACGCCGTCGGCGAGCGTCTTGTTCCCCGCGCCTCCGTGCTGGTTCCCGCGTGCCCCGATCGGCCCTGATCGTCAGCCGTGCACGCACCCGCTGCGATCCCTAGCCCCCGTAGACCCACCCCGTCTCGACCGACGTCAGCGCCCCGGTCGCCTGTAGCACCTCGCCGTCCAGCACCTCCCCGATCACCAAGGTGTGATCCCCCGCCGACACGAACCGCTCGGCCGCGCACTCCGCCCACGTCAGCGCTCCCTCCAGCACCGGGCAGCCCCGCTCGGTCAGCCGGTAGGCCGCGCCCGCCAGCTTCTCGTGCACCGTGGCCGCCGCCGCCGCGCTCCGTCCCGCGATCTTCGCTCCGTCCCGCGGCTGCAGGAACAGCGCTCCCAGCTCCATCGCCCCTTGCGGCAGCAGGTTCACCGTGAACACGTTGTGCCGCCGCACGTTCTCCAGGCTGTAGGCGTCGTTTTCGAACGACACCGCCAGCAGCCGCGGCCGGAACGAGACCTGCATCACCCAGTCCGCGATCATCCCGTTGGGCTCTTCCTCGCGGCGTGAGCCCACGATGTAGATCCCGTACGGCATCTCGTGCATCACCCGCCGCAGCCGCTCCTCGTCCTTCTTCGATCGCTGCCGCGCCGGCGCCTGCCCTTCCGCTTCCTCCCGCCGCTCGGGCCGCGTGATTACCACCTCCGCCGGCCGCCGCCCTCCCGCCAGCAGCTCCCGCGCCGCGTTCAACTCCTGCATCCGCTCCCCACAGGAGGCGACGCCGGGATTCAGGTCCGGGTGAAACACCTGCGCCAGCCGCCGAAACCGCTCCTCGACCACCCCTTCCGCCGCGTCGACCGGCACGCCCAGCAGCGCCGCCGCCTCCGTCGCGTTCCTCGGCACGCCCATCGCTGCGCCCTCCGCTATCCCTTTCGCTCTATCCTCCGCTTTGGACCCGCACCTACCAGCCTACCGCGCCCTCACCGCTTCAGCGCGAGCGTCAATCCGTCCGCGATCGACAGCATGCTCATCTCCACCCGCGCGTCCGCCGCCAGCTTCGCGTTCAGCGCCCGAATCGCCTGCGTGTCGGCGTCCGCCGTCTCCGCATCCTTCACTTTCCCCTCCCACAGCACGTTGTCGATCGCCACCAGTCCTCCCGGTCGCACCAAGGCCAGGCAGCGCTCGTAGTAGCCGTCGTAGTTGGGCTTGTCCGCGTCGATGAAGGCGAAGTCGAACCGTCCCGCTTCGCCCTCCGCGAGCAGGGCGTCCAGCGTCTGGATCGCCTTCCCCAATCGCAGCGTGATCTTGTCGGCCACTCCCGCCTCCGCCCAGTACCGCTGCGCGATCGCCGTCCATTTCGCGCTTCGATCGCAGGCCACCAGCCGGCCGCTCGGTGGCAACGCCTCCGCCACGCAGAGCGCGCTGTACCCCGTGAACGTCCCGATCTCAAGGGCGCGCCGCACTCCCAGCAGCCGCACCAGCAGCGCCATGAACTGCCCTTGGTCGGGCGCGATCTGCATCACCGCCTGCTCCATCGCCGCGGTCTCCTCCCGCAGCCGCCTCGCCACCGCCGACTCCCGCAGCGACACGGAGAGCAGGTAGTCGTAGAGTCGGTCGTCCAGGGCTGTGTACTTGCGTGCGGGCGCGGCGGGCATGAGCGAGCTACGCGCGCGCCGCCGCGCGCCGGATGGCGCGCGCCGCGAACACCTTCGCCATCTCCCGGCGATACTCCGCCGAGCCGTGCAGGTCGTCGTTGACCTCCTCGATCCCCTCCGGCGCCCGCTCCGCCGCCGCCCGGATCACCTCCTCCTCCAAGCGTTCCCCGATCAAGCTCGCCTCCACGCCCCGCAGCCGCTGCGCGTGCGTCGACAGTCCCGTCACGGCCACCCGCGCTCCCCGGCAGACGCCGTCTGCGCCGTTCCCCGCCTCGATCTCCAGCGCCGCCGCCACCCCCACGAGCGCGAAGTGCGACGCCTTCTGGTGCAGCTTGGCGTAGGCCGCCGTCCGGCGCGGCAGCATCCGCATCTCGGTGATCAGCTCGCCCTCGGCGAGGTCGACCGTGAAGAACCCCTGGAAGAAATCCTCCGCTTGCACGCGGCGCCTCCCCTGCGGCCCCACGATATCGAGGAAGGCGTCCAGCGCCACCATGACCGCCGGCAGGTCCGCCGCCGGATCCGCGTGGGCCAAGCTTCCTCCGATCGTCCCCCGATGCCGAACCTGCGGATCGCCGATCTCTCCCGCCGCTTCCGCGACCACCGGCAAGACGTCCTGCAAGATCCGCGACCGCTCCAGCTCCACGTACCGCGTCGTCGCTCCGATCCCCACTTGTCCGTTCCGCTCCCAGATCCCAGCCAGCCCCGGCACGTGCATGATGTCCACCAGCCGGTCCGGCTGGCTGAACCGCAGCTTCATCAGCGGAATCAGGCTGTGCCCTCCCGCCAAGAATCGCGCTTCCTCCGCCGTCTCTCCGATCAGCGCCAGCGCTTCGTCGATCGTCTTCGCCCGCCTGTAGTCGAACGCCGCCGGGATCATCGCTCCCCTCCCCGAATCAGGCGCCACACTTTCTCGGGGTGCAGCGCCGGGTCGACGTGCCGGACGCCCAGCTCACTCAGGGCGTCGACCACCGCGTTCACCACGGCCGGCGTCGCCCCGATCGTCCCCGCCTCCCCGGTCCCCTTCGCTCCCAACGGGTTCAGCGGCGACGGCGTCACCGTCACCCCCAGCTCGAAGCGCGGGAGATCGGACGCCCGCGGGATCGCGTAATCCATGAACGACCCCGTCAGGAGCTGTCCGTGCTCGTCGTAGCGCAGCTCTTCCGTCAGCGCCGGTCCGATCCCCTGCGCGATCCCCCCGTGAATCTGTCCCTCCACGATCAATGGGTTCACGATCGTTCCGCAGTCGTCCACCCCCACGAAGCGCTGCAGCGCCACCTCTCCCGTCTCCCGGTCCACTTCCACCTGTGCGATATAGCATCCGTAGGGAAACGTCATCCCCGGCGGCTCCCAGAACGCTTCCTCGCTTAGCCCCGGCTCCGTACCCGCGGGCAACTGCTGCGGCGCGTAGGCGTACGAGGCCACCTCCTCGAACGACAGCTTCCCGCCCCCGGCCACCCCCACCTCCCCGTTGGCGAACTCGATCTCTTCCTCGCGCGCCTCCAGTAGCTGCGCCGCGAAGCGCGTCATCTTTGCTTTCACCTTGCTGCCCGCCATCAGCAGCGCCGTCCCGCCCACCACCAACGACCGGCTCGCCACCGTTCCCACCCCCTGCTTTGCCACCGCCGTGTCCCCGTGCAGCAACGTGATCGTCTCCGGCTCGATCCCGAACTGATCGGCCAGCACCTGCGCGAACGATGTCTCGTGCCCTTGCCCGTGCGCCGATGCCCCGGTCGTCGCGGTGATCCGCCCATCCCGCTCCACCGTGACGCTCCCATGTTCCCAGCCGCCGTCCGGGAACATCGTCGAGGGCCCAATCGCACACAGCTCGATGTAGAAGCTCATCCCCAGTCCCACCAGCCGCCCCGCTGCCCGCGCCGCCGCCTGCTCTGCACGCATCTCCTCCCACCCCGCCAGCTCCAGCGTCGCGTCCAACAGCCGCTCGTATTCCCCGGAGTCGTACTCGTTCCCCGCCGCGGTCTTGTAGGGGAATTGCTCCGGCCGGATAAAGTTCTTGCGGCGCACCTCCGCCGGATCCATCCCCAACTCCCGCGCCAGCAGCTCCATCGACCGCTCGACGAAGAAGATCGCCTCCGGCATTCCCGCGCCCCGGTAGGCGTCCGTCGGCATCTTGTTCGTGAACACCTCGATCAGCTCCGACCGGATCACCGGGATCGCGTACCCCCCGCTCAGCAGCCCGTGCGTCAGCGTTGGGATGAACGCCGTCAGCAGCATCTCGTACGCGCCGATGTCCGCCACCAGCCGCGCCTTCAGCGCCGTCACCGTCCCGTCCCGCTTCGCCGCCAACTCGATCTGGCCGATCACGTCCCGCGCGTGCGTCGTCGTCAGGAACGCCTCCGACCGATCCTCGATCCACTTGATCGGCGCTCCCAGCTGCTTCGACAGCGCCGCCGCCACGAAATCCTCCCCGTAGATCTTCTTCGCGCCGAACCCCCCGCCCATCTCTGGCGCGATCGTCCGCGCCTGGTGCTCCCCCAACCCCAACGCCGCCGCCAAGAACCGGCGATGCGCGTGCGGCCGCTGGGTCGTGCTCCAGATCGTCAAATAAGGTCGCGTGGCCTCGTACTGCGCCACCACTCCCCGCGTCTCGATCGCCGAGGGCGCGATCCGCGGATTCACCATCCGCTGGGAGATCACCACCTCGGCCGTTTCGAACGCCGCATCGAGTTCGCGGTTGTCCACCGCCTCCGGATCCTGCGTGCCCGCTGCTTCCGTCACCCCCGTCCCACTGATGATCCGCAGCGCCACGTTGTTGGCGAAGCCCTCGTGCAGCAGCGCCGGCTCCCCGCGTAGCGCCGTCTCCGCATCCACGACGGCCGGCAGATCCTCGATCGTGACCTCGATCGCCTCCACGGCATCCTGCGCTTGGTAGCGATCCTCTGCCACGACCAGCGCCACCGGCTCGCCCACGTACCGCACCTTGTCCGGCGTGACCGCGGGATGGTCGGGATACGGGAACGGCGTTATCACCGGCACGCTCGGGAGCACTCCTTGCAGGTCCGCGCCCGTTGCGACCAACCGCACGCCCGGCATCGCCCGCGCCGCGCTCGTATCCACCCGCACGATCCGCCCGTGCGCCACGTCGCTGCGCTTGAACGCGAGGTGCAGCATCCCCGGGAGCCGCACATCGTCGATGAACGTCCCTTGCCCGCGGATCAGGGCCGGGTCCTCCCGGCGCTTCAGCCGCTGGCCGACGTGCTTGCCTCCTGGGCTTGGGGTCGCATCGGCTGCCACCGGGTCCGCCTCACCCCTGCTGCGCGGCGCGCGCGATCGCGTTGACGATGTGCTGATACCCCGTGCAGCGGCACAGATTCCCGTCCAAGCCGCTCCGGATCTCCGTTTCGCTCGGATCGGGGTTCTCCTTCAGCAGTGAAGCAGCCGCCATGATCATCCCCGGCGTGCAGTAACCGCACTGCAGCCCATGCTCTTCCCAGAATCCCTCCTGGATCGGGTGCAGCGCCTCCCCTTCCGCCAATCCCTCGATCGTGGTGACCGCGCTGCCCGCCGCCTGGACCGCGAACACCGTGCAGGACTTCGCACTGCGCCCGTCGATCAGGACGGTGCAGGCCCCGCACTGGCTCGTGTCACAGCCCACGTGCGTCCCCGTCAGCCCCAGCTCTTCACGCAGGAAGTGCACCAGCAACAAGCGTGGCTCCACCGCCGCGCTGCGCAGCTCCCCGTTGACCCTGACCTCGACGGGTACCTTCTCGCTCACGCCGCCCCTCCCGCTTCGCCTATGCCGGTGCCTGCTCGTACTGCGTAAGCGCGTCCAGTGCCGGCTTGATCTCCGTCATCACCAGCCGCAGCTGCTCGATCGTGGACTCCAGCGGCTGCTGCGCATAGTGCCATGTCGCTACCAAGTACTCGAATGGCACCCGCTTCCACTCTTCCACCAGCTGATCGCGTACATCGTCCACCGTTCCCGTCACGAACGCGTCCGCTTGCTCGATCTCGTCCACGATCTGCTCCACCGTCGGGTTCTCCGGCAGCGTCACCCGTTTGTCGACCACTCGCTCGTACAGCAGGTTCCAAAAGTTCTTGTAGATGTCGGCGTCGTACTTCGCCAGCGCTTCCCGCGCTGCCTCGCGCGTCTCCCCGATCTGGAGGTAGCGCTGGATCCCCTGCATCTGTCCCAGCGCCAGCGGGCGGCCTGCTGCGGCTGCTGCCTGTACGTAGCGCGGCGCTTGCTCCATCGCTCGCTGCCCCGCTACCACGTGGATGCAGTTGAAACCCATCCTGCCGCAGTACTCCACCGACTCCGGGCTCCCGGAACTCGGCACGAAGATCGGCGGGTGCGGCTGCGTATAGGGCGCCGGCACCACACTCACCCGGTGCACCCGGCCGTCCGCTCCGATCTCGCCCGGCGCCCCCAGCTGCTTGGTGCTCCGCGCCATCCACCATTCGATGCCGTCGGTATACGGATACGGCACCTGCCACAGCTTCGAGTTGTGCTCGATGCTCTCCTCCGTCCACGCCTTGATCACCATCTCCACCTGCTCGCGAAAGATGTCGCGGTTGATCAGGTCATCCGCACTCCCGTCCGAATGCGTCGCCCGCGACCCGAGATGCTGCCCCACCACGTTCGTCCAGCGATCCTGATACCCCCGCGCGAACCCGACGAAGAACCGCCCTTTTGTCATGTGATCCAAGATCGCTGTCTCCTCCGCGATCCGGATCGGATGCTGCGTACTCATCACGTAACCCAACTGCCCCACCCGCAGCCGTTGCGTGATCGCGGCCCAGTAGGCGTTGAACGTCCCCGGGCTGGGCCCCACCTCGTAGCCCTCCGAGTGGAAATGGTGCTCGATCGATGCCATCCCCCAGACCCCGAGTTGGTCGGCGGCCTTCGCCAGCTCGAACGAGCCGTGCAGCGCCTCGTGATACCGCTCCACATTGCGGCCGATCGGCCGCAGCGCCCTCCGCTCCGCCTCATCCTCCGCACGCACCATCGGATAGATCTGCAGAATGACCTTGACCATTAGGTGGCCCTTTCCCTGGAAACCTTCGCGGCCCGGATCATACAGAACGCGGACGCTGCTATACCGGGATCCGCAGCAGCCGTGCCGCCGTCCGGTAGGACACCGCCTCGCGCTGTGCCGGCGTCAACCGTCCCGCTGCCTCCGCCCGTTCCAGCACCGCCCCCGGCTGGCGCTCCCCCATGTCATAGGGGTAGTCCGTTCCTACCACCACCTGCTCCGGCGCCGCGATTGAGAGCAACGCCCCCAACACCGCGTCACTGTGCACTAGATTGTCGAAGTACAGCTGCTGGAAGTACGCGCTCGGCGGCCGGTCGATCCGCTGCTGCGATTCCGCGCGCACTTCCCAGCCGTGGTCCCACCGTCCGATCAGCCCCGGCACGATCCCTCCTCCATGCGCGAAGCAGATCTTGAGGTTGGGATATCGCGCCAGTATTCCTCCATAGATCAATGCCGCCGCGCACACGCCGCTTTCCACCGGAAATCCGATCACGTTTCCCGTGTGGTAGCGCTGCAGCCGCTCCGGCATCGGGTTGATCCCGGGATGGATGAAGATCAGTAAGTCCAGCTCGGCCGCCCGGCGGAAGAATGGCTCGAACTCGGGCTCGTCGTAGTGTCTCCCCTCGACGCTCCCCCCAATCTCCACGGCTGTGAAGCCGTACTCCCGCACCACCCGCTCCATCTCCACGATCGCCCGTCCCACGTCTTGCAGCGGCACCGTTCCCATCGGCGCGAATCGCTCCGGTTCCGACTGCGCCACCGCGTGGATCTCGTCGTTGAGCAGCTGGCACACTTCCTCTCCCAGCTCCGGCTCCGCGAAGTAGTAGTAGAGCAGCGGGGAGATCGAGAGCGCCGCCATGTCGATCCCCAGCGTTGTCATCTCTTCTAGCCGCGTCGGCACGTCGTGCATTCCCGGTTCCATCCAGAAAATCCCGCGCGCGAGGGCGTCTACCGGCGGCGGCACCGTCATCCCCGGCACCACGCTGTCCTTGCCCCGCGCCTCGTCGTGGTAGAACACCGCCTGCCACCGCTCCCCGTCCCGGCGCACAAGCTCCAGATACCGATCCGGGATGTAGTGGTGGTGCATATCGATCAGCATGTCCGCAATGCTACTGGACCCGCACTCGCCTCTTGTCCCCCCTACCCGTTACCTCCAGAATGCCTCTGCGATACTCGGAGGGAGCCATTCCCATGCCCAGCTTGCGCGCCCGTATCGATCGCGGGGATATCCTGATCGGCCCGATGGCGCTCATCGGCAGCCCCGTGGTCATCGAAATCTTCGGTCACATCGGATTCGACGTCCTCTTCATCGACACCGAGCACGCTCCCACCAGCCCCTACGGCACCGAGCTCGAAGCGATGATCCGCGCCGCTACCGCCGCCGGCATCCCCGCCATCGTCCGCCCCACCGAGCCGCGTCCCGGCGCCATCCTCAAGGCCCTCAATTTCGGGGCCGAAGGGATCTGGCTCACGCACATCCAGACGCCGGAAGAGGCTCAAGTCGCCGTTGCCGCGTGCCGCTACCCTCCGGACGGCAGCCGTAGCTCCGTTCCCGTCACCCGAGCCGCCCGCTACGGGATCGAGCCCTGGGACGACTACCGGCAGCGCGTCAACCGCGAGGTTCTCGCCATGCCCATCATCGAGAGTGCCCAGGGCATCCGGAACGTGGATCAGATCGCCGCCGTCCCCGGCGTCGACATGCTCCAGTTCGGTCCCTTTGATCTCGCCACCGATCTCGGAGTCCCTCCCGGCAACTTTCACGGCACCGACAGCGCATGGATCGACCCCCAGCTCGAGGACGCTTTCAAAGCCTGCGCCAGGGCTGCCGAGAAGCACGGTGTTGGCCTCGCCACCGTTGCCTGGAACGCCGAATCCGCCGAGCGCCAGATCGAGATGGGCGCCCAAGTGATCCTCATGGGGATCGACCTCGTCCTCCTCCAGCAGAACACCGCCGCCGTCCTCGACAGCGCCAACGCGCTCAAGCGTGCGAACGCCTAGGAGTCACCTATGAAGAACCTCAAGCAGGCGCTCCAGAACGGCGAGATCCTCACCGGCATGTTCTGTCTGATGAATGATCCGTCCATCATCGAGCTGATGGGCTACGCCGGCTTTGATTTCGTCATCGTCGACTGCGAAGAAGCCGGCCTGGATGTCTACGGCACCGAAACCGAGGCCTGTATCCGCGCTTGCGCCGCTGCCGGCATCGCTCCCATGATCCGCCCCATTGAGGCGCGCCCTGCTCCTATTCTCAAAGCGCTCAACTTCGGCGCGCAGGGCGTCTTCGCTCCCCACGTCGCCACCAAGGCGCAGGCCGAAACCGTTGGCCGCGCCTGCCGCTACCCACCCCAGGGCATCCGCAGCTCCGTCCCCATCCCCCGCGCCGCCAAGTACGGCTTCACTCCCTGGGAGACCTATCGCGAGGAGGCCAACGCCAACACGCTCGCCATGATCATGATCGAAGAAGTCCCCGGCGGCACCCGCGAGCGCTACAAGACGGTCGAGCCGCCGGAGGAGATCCTCGCCGCCGAGAGCATCGATGGCGTCCTCCCCGGCGGTTGGGACATCGCCACCGATCTCGGCATCGCCCGCTACGGCACCCCCGCCGAAGAAACCCAGCAGTGGATGGAGCGCATCATTCGTGCTGCCCGAGACCGGGGGCTCTTCGTCGCTGCCCACGCCTGGAACAACGAGATCGGGCAGAAGTACGTCGACATGGGAGCGCAGATGATCTTGCTCAGCCTCGATATCACCATGATGCTCAACGGCGCCCGCGATCTTAAAAGAACGATCGAAAGCATCGACACGACGAAGTGGAAGACCGCCTCGGTCTAACCGGGCGGTCGCAGTCGGCTCCTCGCCGCCGAGCCCGGCCCGCTGTGCTCGCCGACCCTTGAGCGGACGGCGGCGGACTGTCTGTGGCTTAGCCCCCTACGAACGGCCGCGCGTCGAACACTGAATGCACCCTGCGGATCTTTCCACTCTCCACCTCGAACCACTCCGCGATCGGATACGTCCCCGCTGGCTTCGACATCGAGAGATCATAGAACGCCGCCACGTCGTGCCCATCCGTCCACACCTTCAGCGGTTTCACCTCCGTCACCGCCTTCGTCAGCTCGCCCATCAGCGCGTGATACGCGTCCCCGCTCGTGAACCGGTCCATCGACCCTTCGAACAGGAGGTCGTCCGCCAGCAGTTGCCGCATCGCCGCCAGATCCTTCCGGTTCCACGCCGCCAGCCACTGCTCCACCACTGCCTTCGGCTCCTCAGCTATGACTCGCCTCCTCTCCGAGTCCCAGCTCTTGCACCGCCATCTCCCGCAGCTTGAACTTCTGCACCTTCCCCGTCGGCGTCATCGGCAACTCGTCCAGGAACAGGACGTGCCGCGGGATCTTGAAGCTCGCGATGCTTCCGCGCCAATCCCCTATCAGATCCTCGGTGCTCGCCGAAGCCCCCGCCTCCAGCACCACGTAGGCACAGGCCACCTCCGAGAGTCGCGTATCCGGTATTCCCACGACCACCGCCTGCTGCACGGCCGGGTGTTGCAGCAACCGCGCCTCCACCTCCGCCGGGTCCACGTTCTCCCCGCCCACTTTCAGCATGTCCTTATAGCGCCCCAGGAACCGGATCGTCCCATCCGCCCGCATCAAGGCCGTGTCCCCGCTGTGGAACCATCCTTCCGTATCGAACGCCGCCGCCGTCTGCTCCGGCATCTTGTAGTAGCCCTGCATGATGCTGTAGCCCCGGAACAGCAGCTCCCCCGGTTGCCCCGGCGGTACATCCTCTCCCGTCGCCGGGTCGATGACCCGAAACTCCATCCCCGGCATCGGCGATCCCGACGCCAGGCAGCGATCGTCTTCGCTGTCGAGCTGCAGCCCCAACGACACCGAGGCCCCCATCTCGGTCATTCCCCAGGCGCTGACGAACTTTCCCAGCGTCCGCTGCGCCCGGCGCGCCACTGCCTCACTGCTCGCCAAGCCCGCTGCCAGCATTCCCGTCCGCACGCTCGACCGGTCCGTCCGCTCGCAATCGGGATGGTCCATGATCTCCCGGAAGTGCGTGTCGAATCCGTGCAGGAGCGTCGGCCGCTCCCCAGCGATCAGCCGGAGCGCCTCCCCGGCCTCGAACTGCGCCATCAGCACCTGCCGCGCCCCGCTCACGATCGGCATCATCGCTCCCTCGTGCAGTCCGAAGGAGTGGAACAGCGGCAGATACATCAAGATCACGTCGCTCGGCCGCACCGCCATCCGGTTCGCGTGGTCGCCGACCAAGCGCAGGATGTCGTGGTTGTGCATCACCCCTTTCGGGAACCCCGTCGTCCCCGACGTATACAGCACGAACAACGTCCCCTCCGGATCGACCCCCGCCTCTCGCTCCCGCAGCTCCTGGTCCCGTTCTGCTCCTGCTCCCTCCGCTAGCAGCGATTCCCACCGCAGCGTCCCAGCGTATGCCTGCTCGCTCAGCACGATCACTCGGCGCAAGGCCGGGAACTCCTCCACCGCCAGCGCCCGCGCATCCGTTCCCGTTCCCGTCAGCTCCCGCACCATGTCGATGTACCGCATCGGACCCGACACGTCCGCCGTGATCAGCGTCGTCGCGTCCGAATGCTGCAGCACGTACGCCAGATCGCTCGTCCGGAAGCGCGTGTTCACCGGCACCAGCGTCCCTCCGACCTTGGCGACCGCGAACAGGATGTGCAGCCACTCCGGCCGATTGTTCAGCCACAGCGCGACCGTCTCGCCCGGCCCCACGCCGGCTTGCAGCAGGGCCTTGGCCGCCCGGTCTACATCCGCCCGCAGCTCCGCGAACGTCCATCGGCGCACTTCGCCTCCATCGACGAACGTGAGTGCCTCCCGCTCCCCCCACTGCCCGGCCGCCCAGTTCACCTGGGTCCCGACCGTGCGCTTCTCGATCCAGGCGCTTGCTCCTGGTTTCGCCATTGCCAGCCCGGACGCTGTTGTTCCTACCATTGCTTGCCGATCCCGCCCCGCGACCCGAAGAACCCCGCCGGCCAGTTCCGGCCGCCGATCATCGCCTTGTCCACGTCCTCCGGCGTGGCGATCCCTTCCTCCACGATCTGGTGTGCCTCTCGCCGCGCCGCCGCGAAAATCCGGTTCAAAAGGAACCCGTACGTCTCCGGCGCGTCCTTCACCATGCTCACGTCCTTCCCCACCTTCTCACCCAGCTCCCGCACCGTCGCCACCGTCTCCGCCGACGTCTCCGGGGTATAGATCACTTCACACATCTTCATCACCGACACCGGGTTGGAGAAGTGCATCCCCGCGAACCGCGTCTTCCGCGCTGCCGAGACGTCCCGTGCGATCTCTCCGATCACGAACCCGGACGTGTTCGACGCGAAGATCGCCTCCGGCTTCACGATCCCGTCCAGATCCTTGAACGTCTCCTGCTTCAGCTCCAACTCTTCCGGGATCGCCTCGATCACGATATCGCTCCCCGCCAAGTCCGCCGTCTCCGTCGTGAAGGAGATCCGCTCCATCGCTGCCAGCGCCTCGTCGAAATCCAGTTTCCCTCGCTCCACCGCCCGCTTGATCCCCCACTTCCCGTCGAACACCGTTTCCCGTGTCGCGGCGATCAGCGTCTCGTTCAGATCCCGTACCAGCACGTCGTAGCCTGCAACCGCGCATACGTGCGCGATCCCTCCGCCCATCACGCCTCCGCCCAACACCCCGATCCGCTGCACTTCGCTCAATTGCATCGCCTCTCCTCCGTCGCGCTAGCGCCGCGCACCCCGCCCGCTGCGGCACGCCGTGACGCTAGCAGATGCGTCGAGTCTCGCAGGAGCCTTGGCGGGAGATCGATCCCTCCCAGTCGTTCAGCGTTGTCGGCCACATCGAACGACGACAGAAAACCCCTCGCTCGCGTCGCTCCGCGGCAGTTCGGGCTGGCGCCTCGCGCCGCGTGAGGGGGGTCTCGTGATATACGATCGCCTCTGATCGCAGGAAACGAGCGTCTCTTGTCCGACTCCACCGCCCCTGTCCTCGAAGTCACGGACCTCCGCACCTCCTTCTTCACGGACGCCGGCGAAGTCCGCGCTGTGGATGGCCTCACCTTTGATCTGCTTCCCGGCGAGACCCTGGGTATCGTCGGCGAATCCGGCAGCGGCAAGAGCGTCGCCGCCCTCTCGCTGCTGCGCCTCATTCCCATGCCGCCGGGCGCGATCAAAGGCGGTGCCGCGATCTTTCGCGCCGACCCGCGCCAGCCGGCCGCCTGTCAAGATCTCCTCCAAGTTCCCGATCCCCAGCTCCGCCGCATCCGCGGCAACGACGTCGCCATGATCTTTCAAGAGCCTATGACTTCTCTCAACCCGGTCATGAAGATCGGCGCCCAGATCACCGAGGCGCTCCAGCTGCACAAAGGTTTGGACGAGGATGAGGCGCGTGCGCGCGCGGCCGCGCTTCTCGACCGCGTGGGCATCCCCGATGCCGTCGCCTGCCTCGACGGTTACCCGCACCAGCTCTCCGGCGGCATGCGCCAGCGCGTCATGATCGCCATGGCTCTCTGCTGCGACCCGCAGATCCTTCTTGCCGACGAGCCCACGACCGCTCTCGACGTCACCATCCAGGCCCAGGTTCTGGAGCTCTTGGCCCGGCTCACCAAAGAGACGGGCACCGCCGTGATCCTCATCACACACAATCTCGGCGTCGTCGCCCGCTACGCGGATCGCGTTCTGGTCATGTACGCCGGCCGCGCCGTCGAGGTCGGTCCCGCCACCGCGATCTACCGCCGTCCCCACCATGCCTATACCCTCGGTCTTCTGGACTCCGTCCCCCGCCTTGACGCTCCCGCCCAACGCATCGTCCCCATTGAAGGCGTTCCGCCCGATCCTGCGCACCTTCCCCCCGGTTGCGCCTTCGCTCCGCGCTGCCGTTTCGCCACCGATATCTGCCGCGAACTTCGTCCCGCCCTCCAAGATGTCGACAACGGGCATCAGGCGGCTTGTCACCACGCCGGCGAAGTCCTCGCCGCCGCCTCCCGGTAGCGCCCGCCTTATGACGATTCCCGATCCTGCCTCACCACTTCTTGGCCAGCCCTTGATCGAGGTGCAAGACCTCCAACTCCACTTCCCCGTCAAGCGCGGCGTCCTCATTCAACGACAGGTCGCCGCCGTCAAGGCCGTCGACGGCCTCTCCTTCACCATCCACGACGGCGAGACCTTCGGTCTCGTCGGCGAGTCGGGCTGCGGCAAGACGACCGCCGGCCGCGCCATCCTCCAGCTCTACCGGCCCACTGCCGGCCACGTCTGGCTCCACCCCCGCCCTTCCGGCGGCGAAGACGGCATTCCCGCCCTTGCCGAAGGCTCCGTCGATCTCACCACGCTCCGCGGCCGCCGTCTCCGGCAAGTCCGCCGCCGCATCCAGATGATCTTCCAAGACCCCTACGCCTCTCTCAATCCCCGTATGACCGTCGGCGGCATCGTCGCCGAAGCTCTCACCATCCACGGTCTCCACAAGCACCAGCGCCGGCAGCGCGTCGCGCAGCTGCTCGACACCGTCGGAATCAGCCCCGCGCTCGCCAACCGGTTCCCGCACGAGTTCTCCGGCGGCCAGCGGCAGCGCGTCGGCATCGCCCGTGCCCTCGCCGTCGAGCCCTGGTTCGTCGTCGCCGACGAGCCCCTCTCCGCTCTCGATGTCTCGATCCAGGCCCAGATCGTCAACCTTCTCCAAGAGCTCCAGGATCGCTTTCGCCTCACCTACCTCTTCATCTCGCACGACCTCGCCGTCGTCCGCGCCGTGAGCCACCGCGTCGCCGTCATGTACCTCGGTCAGATCGTCGAGCTTGCCCCCAGCGACGCCCTCTACCGCGAACCCCTCCATCCCTACACTCAAGCCCTCCTCTCCGCCGTCCCCATCCCAGACCCTGCCGTTGAGCGCCGGCGCGACCGGGTCATTCTCACCGGCGACATTCCCTCTCCCCTCGATCCCCCTCCCGCCTGCCGCTTCCACAATCGCTGTCCCATCGCCATCGATATCTGCCGCGAGCAGGATCCCGAGTGGCGCGAGCTCCGCCCCGGCCACTACGTCGCCTGTCACCGGGCACAGGAGAATCTGATCTAACGGCTTCACGCCGCAGTCCCGCGGGATCACGCGGTGCCGGGCCGGTCGCTGCCTCCGGCCAAGGCAGGGCGCGGGGCCGCTAGGTCGATCGGGCGCGGCAGCCGCAATGACGCGAGGAAGAAGGCCAGCGCCCCGCCGTACGCTCCCAAGAACATCACGAGCGCCCACGTATACGATCCCGTCCCGTCGAAGATCGCCCCCGCCACTCCCGCCGATGCCAGCATCGCCACCGTCCGCACCACGCTCACCGCTCCCAGGATCGACCCGAAATGCGCGGCTCCGAATGCCCGCGAGAGCGACAGCGGCTCGATCAGCGCCGGTCCCGTATCCGCGATCGACCAGAACAGCACGAACACCACGATGACCCCGGGAGAGGTCCCGATCAGCAACAGCCCCAGCGTGATCATCCCGCTCACCGCCAGCAGCATCGCCACCCGCTCGAATCGCCGCGCTCGGTCCACCGTCGCCGCCAGCACGATCCGCGAGAGGATGCTCACCCCGGCCATCGCCGACAAGAACCCCGCCGCCTCTGACGCACTGAATCCCTCGTCCTCAAAGAACGGCACCGAGTGCACCACCAGCCCGAACGCCGCGTAGAAGTACAGTGAGATTCCCAGCGTCAGCGTCCAGAAGATCGGCGTCCGCATCGCCGCCCGCAGCGATACGCCTTCCGCCGCCCGCCCGCCCGCCCCTGCGGCCGGGGCGTCCGGATGCGATCCGTCCGCCTGCCGCGCGGGCCCATTCCTGAACACAAAGAACACCAGCGGTAAGTACAGCGCCAGCACCAGTCCCGCCGACAGCTGCAGCGATCCCTCCCACCCCAGCGTGTCGATCAGCAGCCGTACGACCGGCACCAGCGCGAACCCTCCCAGCGACACCCCCAACCCCAGCAGCCCCAGCGCTTTCCCCCGCCGCTGCTCGAACCAGCTCGCCGCCAGCGCTTGCAGCCCGATGAAGAATGCCATCGCCACCGCGATCCCCATCACCCCCGAGTACAGGTACCAGTGCCAGAGCGCGCTCGCGGTCGATAGCAGCGCCATCCCTCCGGCGCCCAGCAGCGCCCCGATCAGCACCACCAGCCGCGGTCCCCGCCGGTCCGTCAGCCGTCCGACGAATGGGGACGCGGCCCCCGCCGCCAACAGCGCGATCGACACCCCCAGCGACACTTCCGTGCGGGTCCACCCGAACGCCGTCTCGACCGGAGCGAAGTACAGCCCGAACGACCACGTGTACAACCCGCCGAACAGCGCCGTCGCTGCCAACGCGCCCAACACCACCCACCAGCCGTAGTAGATCGGCTGCACGCTGCGGCCGCGAGTAAGCCCCATAGAGCCCTTCTAGAGCAGCCTCCATCGGCGGCCGCCTCCGCCGGAGACCGTCGCGGGAAGCGCCCTCTCGATCAAGCGCTGACGCCGGGAGCGGGCCCGCTGCCCACTCCCTCGCTGCGTACGCATCCCTCAGGCTTAGGGACGGGAGAGGACCTTAGGACGTCATCTCGTTCATCGGCAGTCCCAGCGTTGCCCGCGCGATGTACTCGTACTGCTCGTTCGGCGAATACGTCTGCATGATCGGTCCCGCCCGCACGTCCCGGTACCACCGCGACAGCGGGCTCCTGCTCAGATACCCTGATCCCCCAGACGCCGTCATCGCCTTGTCCACCACCGTCACCGCCCGGTTCGTCACGACGTTCTTCGTCACCTGAAACAGCTTGTTGAGCTGATGCAGGTCATCGAACGGTACGTCCGTTCCCGGCGGATTGGCCGCGTAAAACGCATCCACGCGCTCCGCGCACGCCTCCAGCATCGACTGCGCCGTGATCCGCTCGATCTCGATCTCTGCGATCCAGTGCTGGATCGTCGGCCGCTGGGCCAGCGTCCGGCCGCTGGGTTTCTTCGTCCGCGTCATGACCTGCGCCACCACGTGGTCCCGCGCCGCCTCCGCGATCCCGAAGAACACCGCCGCCAGCCCCAAGTTGGCCGGGATGATCAAGTGGAACCACGGCGGACTCCACTCCCCCCAGATCAACCGCAGCGCCCCCGCGAACTGCGCGTCCGAAACGAAGCAATCCCGGAACACGACATCGTTGCTCCCGGACGCCCGCATCCCCAGCGCATCCCAGTTGTCCTGGATCTCCATCCCCTCCAGTCCCCGCGGCAAGATCACTCCCGCGATCTGCTGCTCCTCGTCCGGCGACTGCACCCCCAGGAAGGTGAAGAAGCGATTCGCCGCCGGCGACCCGGTCCCGAAGATCTTCCGGCCGTTGATCAGGTACCCGCCCTTGGTCCGCGTCGCCGTCACTTGCGGGTGCAGCTGATCGGTCCCCGACTCCGTCCCCAGCAAGGAGAACGTGATGCTCCCCGACCCGATCTCCCGCAGCAGCTCTTCCAGCGCTTCCACCGTCGCCGTATCGCCCCGCCGCTGCGCCGCCTCCCGATCCATCCGCACGATCAGTCCGCCCGATATGTGCATGTTCGCCGCAATCGCCGTCGATCCGTCCCCCCGGCCCAGCCGCGATATCCCCGTCACCATGTCGAACACGCGCTCCACCCCCAGCCCCCCGAACTCCTCCGGCACCATCGCCGCCATCGCTTTGCTCCGCTGCAGCGCCTCGAAGTTCTCCAGCGGGAAGCTCCCCTCCCGATCGTGCTGCGCGGCCCGCTGCGCGAAATCAGCCGCGTGCGCCTCCATCAGCGCCACATAGCGCCTCCCGGCCTCCGTCCGCGCTTGCATCGGCTCGTGCATCGGCCTGCCTCCTCCCCGCCTACTCGACCCCCGGCGGCTCGTAGCGCAGCTGGTACACGTCCCCGTCCGTGAACGGACTCGGACTCGCCGTCACCACGTGCCCGAACGGCTCATCGCTCGTCACTTCCCAATGAAAGTACGACCCCTTTGGCATCAGGTAGACGTCCCCCGGCTTCACGTCCGCCGTCTGCACGGTGGTATGCAAGGGCGGCAGCGAGTACTCAATGTGCGCCGTTCCCCGCACCACATGGTGCATCTCCGGATACCAGGCCGGCCACTCGAAGGCTCCGTCCTCCTTGCGAAACTCCTCGTAGCACGACCAGCAATCGTTGGAGTTCACGATCGGGTACAGCCGTCCCGTCCCGAACCGGCTCACGAACTTGTATGCATCCCCCTCCAGCTTGGAGAAATCGACCGAACCCAATGGCAACTCGTCGTAGATCTGGACCATCACAGCTCCCTCTGCCGGTGCGCAGCCCGCCTGCGCTCTGTGGCGGGCGCTAGGATGGTCTCCACCTTGCAGGCCGTCAACCGACCCGGCGCTGCCGCGTGAATCGGGCGCCGCACGGACAGGACGAATCAAGATGCACATTGGCCTCTACGCCGATACCCACGGCCTCCATCACCGTGACGCGCTCAACCACCTCATGCACGATCTCCCGCCCGAGCAGATGCGCACCATCGACAACGCCCGGCGCTGCGAGGAGCTCGGCTTCGACTCCATGTGGTTCGCCGATCACCTCTTCATGCCCATCGAATCCAAGAGCAGCCACAAGGCCAACATCTCCGGCACCCGCGCCTACCGCCCCCGGCACACGATGATGGATGCTGCCGTCACCATGGCGGCCGTCGCCGCCAGCACCCGGCGTCTCAAGCTCGCCACCTCCGTTCTCATTGCCCCGTATCGTCCACCCCTCAGCGACGCCCGTCAGTTCGCCACCCTCGACATCCTCTCCGGCGGACGCCTCATCCTCGGCGTCGGCGCGGGCTGGATGCGCGAGGAGTTCGATGTCGTCGGCCGTCCCTTCGAGCACCGCGGCGCCATCACGGAAGAGTGCATCGAGATCTACAAGCGCTGCTGGACCCACGACGTCGTCGAGTTCCACGGCGATCACTACGATTTCACCAATCTTTCCATGGATCCCAAGCCCTTGCAAAAACCCCATCCACCCATCGTCTTCGGCGGCGTCGTCCCTGCCGGCGCCCGCCGCGCCGCCCGCTGCTGCGACGGTCTCTACATGACCTTCCTCGACGTCGACGCCACGCCCGGCCGCTACCAATACCTCCAAGACGAAGCCCGCCGCGAACTCGATCGCGTTGGCCGTGATCCGGCGGAGTTCGCCATGCAGGCCACGGTCTCCATCCGCCTTCTCGACGCCGCCCATCCCGATGCCCAAGAGCCCGGCCGCCGCCTCGGCGTCGGCTCTCCCGAGCAGGTCCTCGGTGATGTCGCCGCCTTCGCTGCCAACGGCTACGCTCACTTCGTCTGCTTCTTCGAGTGCCCCCGCGGCGACCCGGACGAGCTCCGCGACCAGATCGAGCAGTTCGGCGCCGAGGTCCTCCCCGCCGCCCGCGCCCTCGCCCCCGCCGGCGACTGGCGCAAGGACCTCTAAGGCTTGGCCCGGCTCATGGCCCGGCAGCGCAAGCGGAAGCCGGTCCGCGGCTAGTCTCTGCCGTCACAATCTTGACAGCCGCGACGCCCGGAATACGCTGGATCCAGCAGGCGACCCTCAAGGACGGCGCCATGGATGAATCAACCACTCCACCCTCAATGCAGCGGCGGACCATACCGTTGTGGAACGAGGAGGAAGCGGCCCCGTCGTGGGTTCACCCACTGGCTTCGGCGGCTACGCGGAGCTTGCGGATGTGCGAACCTGCAGCCCTGATGGCGGTGCTCGTAGCGAAGGAGGGAATGTCATGAAGCGCATGCTGGTTTGCCTCGATGGCTCCGGGCTCTCCCGCTCCATCCTGCCGATCGCGCGTGGGATCGCGAAGCGAGGGGATTTCGAGGCCGTCCTCTTGCGAGGACTGGAGCCGGCACCCTATGCGATCCCGGCTGCAGCCGGGCTGGCGTTCATGGGGCCCGAGCCGCGTGACCCTACAGCCACCGCCCGCACGCGCGATCAGATCCACGACGAACTCGCAGCCGAGCTCAGGGACTTCCCCAGCGGCGGCACCTCCCTGGTGCCGGATGCGGACGACCCCTCGCGCATGATCGTCGCCGCGGCGCGCGCTGAAGGGGTCGACTTTGTCGCCATGGCGACCCACTCGCGGCGTCCCATCGGCGAGTTGCTTTTCGGGGGCGTAGCCCACGGCGTCGTTCGCAGCGGCGTGGCGCCCGTCATCCTGTTCCATCCGTCCGATTCACACGATGCAGCCGCTTGGCCGCAGGGGGATCGGCCGATCATGGTCGTCTGTCTCGACGGCAGTCGCTTCTCCCGCTCCATCCTTCCCGCTGCACAGACTCTGGCCCGAGCCATGGATGCGGAGACACATCTGATCCGTGTCCTCGACGACAGCAAGATCAAAGCGACGGTGCTGCGCCACCGTCGCGCCGGCGCCGTGCCGGGATTCCGGCAGACCCTTGACGACGAGCATCGGGACTTCCGCTCGGATGTGGGACACGATCACGTCATTGAGCCGCGCACCCAGGCCATCGAACGGGTCGGTCAAACGGCGCACCTGGAGCTGGATGCCGACCTCGAAGGCTTCCCCGACAACGCCCAGGCCACGGTGCTCCATGGAGACGAGCCCGCGAAGCTCATCACGGACTACCTGGGCAGCGTCCAAGCCGATCTCGTGGCGATGGCGACGCACTCGCGGCGTCCCATGACCGAGATCGTTGCCGGCAGCGTCACGGACGCCGTCGTGCGGAGCGGCATCGCTCCGGCACTGGTTCTGCATCCCGCCGATCGCTAGCGGTGCAGATCGCGAGATACGCTGGGAGACGGCAAGCGGTCACCGCGAAAACGAACCTCTGGTACGACATAATCGACAGGATCATGAGGTTTTCCTCTATCCTGCGGCTCCGTTGAGGTTCCGTAGCGTTTAGGGCCTGTCGCCGTGCCCGAAGTCGTCAAGTCCACGCATCCGATCACGATCCACCGATCGAGCGGCTCGGTCGTCTTTGCGAACCGTCAAGTCACCTTGCGCCCGCTCGGCGCCGCCGACAGGGATGCGATTCTCCGCTTCGCCCGGCGGCTGCCCGCACACGACCTCCGCTTCCTGCGGCGCGACATCACTGATCCCGGCGATGTCGATGATTGGCTCGCGAACGTGGCGCAGGGCAGCGCCGCCGCCATCACCGCGCTTTTCCAAGACGAAATCGTTGGCTACGCCACGGTCGATCGCGGCCGCCTCCGCTGGACCGCCCACGTGGGGGAGATCCGCGTCCTCGTCGATCCGTCCATGCGCGGCGGCGGCCTCGGCGCCGCCCTCCTCCAGATCGTCTTCGATGCGGCCCTTGAGGCGGGCGTACGGAAGCTCGTCGCCCAGATGACCGTCGATCAAGGGGCCGCGGCCACTCTCTTTCGCCGGCTGGGTTTCGAGCAAGAAGTCATCCGGCGTGGTCACGCTATGGACGTGGACGGCCAGCTCAACGACCTCTTGGTCTTGAGTCTCATCGCGGATGATCTCGAAAATTGTGACGGCTGTGACCGCCGGGTCGTGCGGGGCATGACGCTTGAGGGCAAGCCCCACTGCTGGGCCTGCTATGAGCTGCGGGCTTATGAATACGGCAGCGGCGGCTAGGACGGCGCGTCTTCACCGAGCAGCCGACGCAAGCGCGAGCGAATCGCCGATGGTTGCCGCTGCAGCTCTCGCGCGATCGTCTCGACGGACTCGTCCCGTTGCTGAAGGGCCAGAAGGCGCGCCTCCTCATTCGGCGCCCAGGGCTTATAGGCGCGCGGGTGCTGCCGTCTGATCGCTGCTAGCCGTTTGTTGGTATCCCTGCTGGCCGGCGTGCGATCCGGCTCTTGGTCACTCTCGGCCCGCGGCACCGCGGGCTCGACTGCGAGGCGGCGGGATTCAGGCACGTCCTCGCCCAGCAGCCGCCGCAGGCGCGACCGAATCGCCGCCGGCCGCCGCTGCAACTCTGCCGCGATCGTCTTGATGGTTTCGCCACCCTTATGCATGGATAGGAGGCGTGCTTCCTCATCCGATTCCCAAGGTTCGTAGGCGCGCAGGTGCTGCTCGTCGTCGCCCTCCGCTCGTGGCGCTGCGCGTATGACGGTCAGAAAGGCATGCCCGTAGCGCTCCGTCTTTGCGCGGCCCACGCCGCGGACCCGGGCCAGCGCGACGCCGGTCGCAGGACGCTGCGAGACCATGTCGTGGAGCGTCGCGTCGTTGAAGATGATGTAGGGCGGTACCCCTTCCTCTTTGGCGAGTTGGCGACCCAGCGCGCGCAGCTCGGCGAAGAGCGGATCATCGGCGCTCTCCGGACCTCCCATGGGCTTTGGCGCTGGTTCGTCCTTCGTCTCGTAAGAAGCTGAGCCTTGCGGGGGTCCATGACCTCGCGGTTGGGATGGGCGTGAACGAGACTTGTCGGCCGGTCGGCGGCGCGTGGAGGCGAGGCAGGGGCCGCAGTTGCCGCACGTGCGGCGCCCGTCCGCCTCGCCGAAGTAGGCGAGCACGCGTGCCCGCAGGCAGGTGGTCGACTCGGCGTATGACTGCATGGTGTCGAGCTTGGCGGTGGCGTGCGCGCGGTGTGCTTCCAGCCCGGCGAGGTCGATCTCGTCCTCGCCGTCGGGACGCAGCGCTCTGGCGAACTCGCCCTGTCGCTGGGCGAGTCCCGAATCGACGAGCGCCTGCACGGCGGCATTAACGCCGGGCGTCTCCTCCTCACTGTCGAGGAGATCGTCGATCAGCGCGCGCTGCCCGCCTCGCCGCACGAGCGCGCGGTAGACCTCGATCACGGTCGCGGGGGGCGGGTGGTTGAGCTCAATGAAGAACTCGCGCAGGTCGCGGTCGCGCGGGGCGAAATAGAGCACGCATTCGGCCGGATCGCCGTCGCGGCCCGCCCGTCCTGCCTCTTGGTAGTAGGCCTCGATCGACTCGGGCAGGTCGTGATGGATGACGACCCGGACATCGGGCTTGTCGATGCCCAGGCCGAAGGCGTTCGTCGCGACGATGATGCGGAGGCGGTCTTGCGCGAACGCGTCCTGGATACGGTCGCGCTCCTCGTCGGACATCCCTGCGTGGTAGGGGGCGCAGTCGACGCCTCGGCTCCGCAGATCCGCCGCAAGCGACTCGACCTTCTTGCGGGTGCTGCAGTAGATGATGGCGGAAGCCTCGCTACCAAGATCGCCTAGGGGTTTGACGATCCGTTCGAGTTTCTCCTTTTGACTGCGGACGCGAACGGTATAGAAGCGGAGGTTGGGGCGGTCGAAGCCGGCGACGTGTATAGCGGGCTCACGCAGCCCGAGACGTCCCGCGATGTCGCCGCGCACGAGGGGGTCGGCGGTGGCGGTGAGGGCGACGATGGGCGGACCGTCGAGGCGTGCGCGGACGGCCCCGAGGTCGCGGTAGTCGGGGCGGAAATCATGGCCCCACTGCGAGATGCAGTGCGCCTCATCAACGGCGAGCAGGGCGACGTTCACGCTACGCATGGCGGCGATGAAGCGTCCATCTGAGAAGCGCTCCGGGGCGACGTAGAGGAGGCGAAGGTCGCCGCCGGCGGCGCGCCGCAGGATCTCGCCTTGCTCCTCGCGAGGGACCGTGGAGTTGACCGCGGCAGCGGAGACGCCGTTACGGGTGAGCGCGTCGACCTGGTCCTTCATGAGCGCGAGCAGGGGCGAGACGACCACGGTGAGGCCGTCGAGAAGCAGGGCGGGGATCTGGTAGCAGACGCTCTTACCGCCGCCCGTAGGAAGGACGGCGAGCGTGTCCCGCCGCGCGAGCACGGAGGCCACGATCTCCGCCTGACCCGGAAGGAACGCGTCGTAGCCGAAGACCTCCCGCAGCTGTTGGCGGGCAGGGGCGAGCGCGCGTGGGTCATGCCCAGCTGCGGAGGAAGGGGGTTCGGACATGCCCCGCAGTTTAGAACATTTGATCTACTTGTGCACAAGAGGGAGCCGTCATCGCTCCCCAAGGCTTAGGCAGGTCACCAATCGCGAGCGCTCTGAAGATCGCCTCCGGGAGGGGTGTCCAATGGATGCTAGACAGCCGCTTCCGTGTCAGTGAACACCGGTGCGTCGCGGCGAAAGACCGCGTTGGGAAACACGCCGGCCGCTTCGGCCGGTGGCGTCCCCGCGCTCGCCGGGAGCTATCCGCGGAGCGGCGTCACACCGGTCCGGTGGCGTCGTCGATGACGAGCAGCCAGCTCCCGTCGCCTTGCTGCCGCAGCACCTCTGCTCCGTGCCCCGTCAGCGTCAGCGCCGCCCCCGCGTCGTCCTTCGTCCGCAGCTCCCAGGCCGAATGCGTCAGCGCGATCCCGTTCGCCTCCAACACCCGCGTCGTGTTCACCGTTACCGACGCTCCCCGTGCGAACTGATCCTCCAGCCGCGCCCGGAACTCCGCCCCTCGCCGCTGCGCCTCTCCTGCCGCCTGCAGCCCGTTCTCTTCGAACAGCGCCAGGATCCCGTCCGCATCCCCCGCGTTGAACGCCTGCTCGTAGGCCTTGTGATGTTGCTGCGGCTCCGTCAGTGGCATGACTGTCCTCCTATGTATCCCTGTGCGTCTCCGCCTCGACGCCTAGCTCAGATCGCTCAAACGCGGCATCACCTCTTCGGCCAGTAGCCGCATCGATTGCTCCCACGCCTCTCGCGGCGTCCACTCGTGTGCCAGCACCAGCAGTACTCCGAATCCCCCAACCGTCTCGTGCAGCGCCCGGAGCTTCTCCGTCACCTCCTCCACCGACCCGACGATCCACATGTTGTCGGCCAGGAACTCCGGCGTCACCGCCGAGTCCGGCAGCTCCGGGTCGTCCTTGAACAATCCCAACGCATCGAACTGCTTCATGATCACCAGGTTGTAGTCCTCGTAGTCGCGCCGCAGCACCCCCTCCAGCGCCAAGCGGCGCGCCTCCGCGCTCGTCTCTGCTACCAACACCTCGCGGCACACCCGCCACTCCGAGCGCGGCGCCACCCGCCCTGCCGCGCGCGCGCCTGCCTCCACCGACGCCCAGTGCCCCCGCAGCACCCGCGGACAGGAGTACTGGATGCTCATCGGCGACCAGCCCCGCTCCCCCGCCCAGGTCAGCGACGGCGACTCCGGCGACAGCCCCGCCACCGCGATCGGCGGATGCGGCTGCTGGTACGGTTTCAGATAGACGTGCGACGCTACCTCCGCCATCGGCTCCGGCACCCGGTACCGGAACCAGCGGTTCCCGTAGTAGCCCGGCTCCGCTCCCGACCACAGATCCAGCACCGCCTCCACCGTCGCCCGCGCCAGCTTGTAGTGCTCCCCCGCGCCCCAGTCCACCTGGAACGCATCCATGTCTCCCGGCGTCGATCCCGGCCCCACTCCCCACTGGAAGCGCCCCTGCGCCAGGTGATCCAGCATCGCGATCCGGTGCGCTAGGAAGAACGGGTGATGATTGGGGAGACAGCTCACGCCCGTCCCCAGCTTGATCCTCTCCGTCTTCGCCAGCGCCATCCCGATGAAGATCTCCGGCGACGTGATGTTCTCCCACTCCAGCGTCAGATGCTCCCCGATCCACGCCTCATCGAACCCCAAGCGATCCAGCGCCACGATCTGCGCCATGTCGTCCTGCAACGTCTGGGTGACGTCCGCTCCCGGTGGATGCAGGGGCTGCATGAAATAGCCCAATCGCATGCCCTGCTCCTTTCCCTGCGCGCGCTTACGAAGGCGCCGCCAGCGGCTCCGGCGCCAAATCCGCCACCATCGGCATCACCTCTTCGGCCAGCAGCCGCATCGACCGTTCCCATTTCTCACGGGGCTCCCACTCGTGCGCCATGGCCAGCAGCACCCCGAACCCGCCCACGTCGTCGTACAGCTTCCGGATCTGCCCGGCCACCTCCTCCGGACTCCCCACCAAGTAGCGCGAATCCACCATGTACTCCGCCGTCACTTCGTCATCCGTCATCGCCGGATCGTGCTTCACGATCTCCAAAAAACCGTACTTCGCCAAGATCGGCCGGAAGTAGCCCAGGAAGTCGCGCGCCAACGTTCCCCGCAACGCCTCCGCCCGCGCTTCCTCCGACGTCGGCGCCACGAACACCTCGCGCGCGATTCGCCAGTCCGCCCGGCTCACCGCCCGTCCTCCTCGCGCTGCCCCCTCCTCCACGGCCTCCCAGTGCGTCTTCAGTACCCAGGGCGGCACGTAATTGATGCTCATCGGAATCCAGCCCCGCTCACCCGCCAGCTTCAGCGTCTCCGATCCCCGCGTCAGCCCCGCCACGGCGATCGGCGGGTGCGGTTGCTGATACGGCTTCAGGTGCACCCAGAATCCCAGCTCTTCCATCGGCTCCGGCATCGTGAAGCGCCAGAATTTATTCTCGTAGGTCCCCGGCGGCAGCCCGGCCCAGATCTTGAGCACCATCTCCAGCGTCTCCAGGGTCAGGGGCCGGTGCTCGCCCTCCTCGTCGTCGACCCCGAACACGTCGAAGTCCAACGGCGTCGCTCCCGATCCGATCCCCCAGCGGAAGCGTCCCCGCGCTTGGTGATCCAGCTGCGCGATCCGGTGTGCGATATGGAACGGGTTGTGGTTCGGCAGGCAGGTGACCCCCGTCCCCAGCTTGATCTGTTCCGTCCGCCCCAAGGCCTCCGCGATGAACAGCTCCGGCGCCGGGATGTTCTCCCACGCGCTCGTGAAGTGCTCCCCGATCCAGGCCTCCGCATAGCGCAGCTGATCCAGCAGCACGATCTGATCCATGTCGTGCCGGATCGTCTGGCCGAGATCCGCCTCCGGCGGATGCAGCGGCATCGCAAAGTAGCCGAGCTCCATCGCCGTGCCTCTCCCTCGCTGCCGCTGCTGTCGGCCCGCGCGCCGCGTGAGTATGCCACAGTCGGCCTCTGCCCACACGGGCCAGGACGCGTTGTCGATCCCCCTTCCGCTCGCTAGCCTGCGGCTTCTTGGCGTATCGGCGAACATTCGGCGAGGAGGCCCCGCTCATGCCCACGCTCGAGGAACGCATCCTTCGGCTCGAGGAGATCGAAGCGATTCGGCGGCTCAAGAACGTCTACGCCGCGCACTGCGACAACAATTACGATCCGGAAGCGCTTGCCCCCATGTTCACCGAGGACGCCGTCTGGGAGATGGGCCCCCTCGGCCGCTTCGAAGGCCGGCAGCAGATCAAGGACTTCTTCACCGAAGTCTCCGGCAAATTCACCTTCGCCCTCCACTACATGTGCGGCCACATGATCGACTTCGTCTCCTCCACAGAAGCCACCGGCACGTGGTACATCTGGGAGACTGCCACGATCGACGGCGTTCCCATGTTCGTCGCCGCCACCTATGAGGACCGCTACGTCAAAGAGGACGGCGAATGGAAATTCGCCCACGTCAAGGTCAACCCCGCCTTCATGACTCCCTACCACGATGGTTGGGTCAAGACGCAGTTCCCTCCCGACTAAACGCCCTCTGCACTGCTTCCCTGGGAGTTTCCTAGGAGCCCCGCGCCTCCTGGTTCGCTGACCTCGCGGTAGGATCGAGGGCAGAGGGGATGTGACTCTGGGGATGACCCGTGCCTCTCTTCCTGCGTCCGAGACCGTCCTGCGGGTCAAGGATCTGACCAAGACCTTCGGTCGGCGCACCGTCGTCGACGGCGTCTCCTTCGATGTCCGGCGCGGTGAGATGTTCGGGTTCCTGGGCCCCAACGGGTCGGGCAAAACCACGACGATCCGCATGGCTCTCGGCATCATCCGGCCCGATGCCGGCTCTATCGGCATCTTGGGCTCGCCGCCCGAGCGGAGCGTGTTGCGGGCTGTGGGTTACCTGCCGGAGGAGCGCGGGCTGCCGCGCAAGCTCCGCGTGCTGGACGCCCTTCGTTATTTGGGCCGTCTCAAAGGGCTGACGGTTGCGGAGGCCGAGGATCGCGCGATCGCCTTGCTGCAGCAGTTGGACCTGGACGAGCACTATAAGAAGAGGGTCGAAGCGCTCTCGCGCGGTATGACGCAGCTCGTGCAGTTCGCCGCAGCCATCATCCACGCCCCGGAGTTCATCGTTCTAGACGAGCCGTTCGCGGGCTTGGACCCGCTGAACGTCGAACGGATGAAGGAGATGCTGTTCGAGCGGCAACGCACTGGCGCCACCATCATGTTCAGTACGCACATCATGTCGGATGTCGAAGAGCTCTGCGATCGTGTCGCACTGATTGCGGACGGACACCTGCTGCTGTTCGGAGACTTGGCGGAGATCAAACGGCAACGGGGCGCGAACGCTGTCCTCGTGCAGGCCCCGCGCGTTCCCGAGGCGCTCACTGCCGGCCGTCCTGCGGTCGCGCGCAGCGGGGTCGTGGAGCACGTGCTTGAGGGCGGAAGTACCCCGGAGGCGGTTCTCCGGGCATACCTCGATGCCGGGATCAGCGTCGAACGGTTTGAGCTGGCGCTGCCGACGCTGAACGACATATTCATTGAGGAGGTGTCCCGTGCGCGGTCCATCTCCTGAGTTGCGCGTCATCTTCGCCGAAGAGTTCAGACGCCAGATACGCGGCTTCGGCTTCGCATTCTTTACGGTGCTGATACCCGTCCTGATGCTGATCGCCATCCCGATCACGCCGGTTGTCGTGGACCTGGTTGAAGGTGACGATTCGGAGGGCGTGCCTGTCGTGACGGGGGCACCGCTGGAGCGGATCGGGTACGCCGATCCGGCAGGTGTTTTGCCGGTCCGGGAACCGCAGGCCGCGTCGAGGCGATACGGCGATCTTGCTGCGGGTATTGAGGCGGTTCGGCAAGGCGAGATCGATGCTTTCTTCGTGCTTCCCAGCAGCTACATCGAGTCCGGCGTCGTGGAGCACTACCGGGCTTCCGGCGAGAGCAGGGGACGGTTCTGGGGTAACGCTGCCGCCGAATTCGCTTTCAGAAGCTTTCTCACCGGCGAATTGATCGCCGGGCAGGTGGAGCCCAGCATCTTGGCGCGCGCGCTCCACCCTGCGGATTATCGGAATTTCGAGATCGGTGCGGACGGAGCCGTCGCAGAGGCGATCCCATTAGCACAAGAGATCGGAGAGCTCTTAGTCCCCACCCTTCTCGCTGCTCTGTTGCTGATCGGCGTCCTCTCCGGCAGCGGCGCCTTGATGAGGAGCGTCGCCGAAGAGAAGGAAACCCGCATGATCGAGATGCTGGTCACCTCGGCGGCGCCGCTCTCGATCATGTCCGGCAAGCTCCTGGCGTTGGGCTTGGCCGGACTGATTCAGATCGCGGTCTGGATCGCCGTGGCGACGTTCACTATGCCGGCGATCTTCGACCGCATCCCGAATGGCGGGGATTTGACGATTTCGGCGGGGTTGCTGACGACCGTATCGCTGAGCTTCGTCCTCGGGTACTTTCTATTTTCCGTCCTGGCGCTGTTCATCGCGAGCGTCGTCTCTTCGTCGGCGGATGCTCAGAAATATACCGGGCTGTTGAGCTTGCTGACCGCCCTGCCGATCTGGCTGGCGGGGCTATTCATCTCGCAACCGGACGGAGCGGTCGCCCAGATCCTTTCTTACTTCCCCTTTACGGCGCCGACGACGCTGATGGTTAGGCTCGGCGCGGGGAGCGACATGTCGGAGGGTGAGATCGCCCTCGCTTTGGGGATCACTGCGGGAACGGCGCTGGTCTTGCTTTGGGTCGCATCCCGCGTATTCCGGGCTGGGATCCTGCTCTCCGGCCAGCGCATCACCGGACGCAATGTCTGGGCGGCGCTGTGGCACGCGCAGTAGCATTTTCCGCGCTGGGGACGTGGCTCGCGCCTGCTCCTCCGCGCGGGGCAACGGAGGAGCGCTCCTCGCTTAACCCAATCCTGGGGTCGGCAGGAACCCTCCGTCCACCACGATCTCCTGCCCCGTCACGAACGTCGAAAGGTCGCTCGCTAGCCAAGCCGCCGTCCGCGCGATATCCAGCGGATCCCCCGCCCGCGGGATCGGCTGCGACGCGGCGAACAGCGCCGTTTGCTCGGCCTGTGTCTCGGCCTGCAAACGCGGATCGGCCAGCGACTGCGGCGTCACGATCAGCCCCGGCTGGATCGCATTCACGCGGATCTTGTGCTGGCCGTACTCCACCGCCGCGACCCGCACCAATCCTCCGATCCCGGCCTTGCTCGCCGCGTACGCCGCCGAGAGCGGCAACCCGAACTCTGCCGCGATCGACGAAGTCGCGATGATCGACCCGCCGCCCCGTGCGATCATGGGCGGGATCGCCGCCCGCAGGCACAGGAACGTGCCCCGCAAGTTCGTGGCGATCGTCTTATCGAACTCCTCCTCGCTGCAGTCGGCCAGACCGCCCGTTCGGTAAAACACGCCCGCGTTGCTGAACATCACATCCAGCCCGCCCCAGCGCTCGACCGCCGCTGCGACCAGCTCCCGTACTGCCGTCGCCTGCGACACGTCGGCCCCTTGGAACAGCGCCTCCCCACCGTCCGCGCGCGCCGCCGCCGCGCTCGCCTCGCCTCCCGCCTCGTCGATATCCCCCACCATCACCCTGGCCCCCTCCCGCGCGAACAAGCGCACGCTCTCCGCGCCGATCCCGGAGGCTCCGCCCGTTATCACCGTCACCTTGCCGTCCAGCATGCCCATCGCTAGCGGCCTGCATCCGCCCGCGCCCGCCGCAGCGCTTCATCCACCTCCGGCGCGCGGAAGCTGTTCAACAGGTATCCCCCGTCGACCATGATCGTCTCTCCCGTCACCCAGCTACTCTCGTCGGACGCCAGGAACACCGCCGCATTGGCGATGTCCAGCGGCTCGCCCAGGTGTCCCAGCGCTACGTGCCGCTCGAAGTGGTCGCGCACCTCGGGGATGCCCAGCAGGCCGCTCGCGATTCGCGTCGGCACCGGTCCCGGCCCGATGCAATTGACCCGGATCCCGTGCGGCGCCAGCGCCACCGCGGCCGACTTGGTCAGATTCTTCACCCCCGCCTTGGCCGCGGTATAGGACGGCGCCAGCGGCGCTCCCACCTCGCCCAGCTGGCTGCCGGTGTTGATGATTTGGCCGCCTTCCCCTTGCGCGATCATCTGCCGCGCCGCGATCTGGTTGCAGACGAAGACTCCCCGCAGGTCGACGGCCTGCACGCGGTCCCACTCCTCATCCGTCAAGTCCAAGAAGCCGGCGCGCTCCACCGTTCCCGCGTTCGCCACCATCGTCGTCAGCTTGCCGAAGCACTGGACCGTCGCCTCGACGCCGGCCTGAATCTCCGCTCGCTTACTGACGTCACAGCGCACCACCAGCGCCTCGCGGCCGTGCTCTTGTACTCGCTGCGCCGTCTCCGCCAGCCATGTCATGTCGATGTCCGCGATCGCCACCTCGGCCCCCTCCTCCGCGAACCGCTCCGCCATCGCCCGGCCAAAGCCGCTGGCCGCGCCCGTGATCAACGCTACCCGTCCCTCGAGTCGCACGGCTCGCTCCTCCCGTCGGGCGCTTCCACGCTCGACCTGCGGAGGCTAACGAGGCATCCGCGGCAGTCAAGCCGCGACGCACGCGAGTCTGTTGGCACACGCCTCTGTTGACACACGCTCGCAGCAAGCTAGATTCCCATTCGTCCCAGAGAGGAGGGAAGCATGGTCTTCCGAGTCGGTGTTGACGTGGGTGGAACCTTCACGGACCTTCTTCTCATTGACGAAGACAGCGGTGCCCGGCACATCGCGAAGGTTCCCTCTACTCCCGCGGACCTCTCCGCCGGCGTCCTGCAAGGGCTGGAGAAAGTTTGCCGACAGGCCGACATCGCGCCGCGGGCAATCGGCCAAGTCATGCACGGCACCACCGTCGCGACCAACGCCATCCTTACCGGCAGCGGCGCCCGCGTCGGCCTCGTGACTACACAGGGTTACGGGCAGGTGCTGCAGGTGGCCCGCTCCTTCGTCCCCGGTGGTCTCGGCGCCTGGGTGATCTACAACAAGAGTGCGCCGCTGGCTCCACTCGAGTTGACGATCGAAGCGAAGGAGCGCCTCAGCGCCCGCGGCGATGTCGTCGAGCCCCTAGACGAGGACGACCTCCGCGCCAAGCTTCGCCAGCTCAGAGCACGTGGCGTCGAGGCGCTGACCGTCTCGCTGGTCAATGCTTACGCCGACGGCCGGCATGAGCGCCGCGTGCAGGCGATCGCCGAAGAGGAGATGCCCGGCGTGCCCGTCTCCCTTTCCTCCGCAGTGATCCCGGAGATGCAAGAGTACGAGCGCACCATTACCACCGTCGCCAACTCGTATGTCCGTCCCGTCGTAGCCGGTTACGTGACGGCGCTGCAAGGCGATCTTCGCGACCGCTTGGGCGACCACAACCTCCACTTGCTCCGCTCCGACGGCGGTCTCGCCTCCGCCGAAGCCGCCCGCGCCACGCCTGTCAACCTGCTCATGAGTGGGCCGGCCGGTGGGGTCGCCGGCGCCATCTGGATCGCCCAGCAGGCCGGTTACCAGAATCTGCTCACTTTCGATATGGGCGGCACCTCCACCGATGTTTGCCTCGTGCAAGACGGCCGCGCCCGCACCCGCCGCGAAACCACCGTCGGCGACGTCACCGTGCGCGCTTCGTCCCTGGACGTGCGTACTGTTGGGGCGGGAGGCGGCTCCATCGCCCATGTTCCCGAGCTCACCAAGGCCCTGCGTGTCGGGCCCCAGAGCGCCGGTGCCGACCCCGGTCCCGCCGCCTACAACAAGGGCGGGACCAGCCCCACCGTCACCGACGCCAACGTCGTTCTCGGCTACCTCCCCGCCTCGGCCCGCCTCGGCGGGGAACTTGCCATCGATCGCGAAAAGGCGGCCACCGCCGTCCAGACCGTCGCGGACGCTCTCGATCTCTCCCTGGAGCGTGCCGCGGCCGGCATCATCGATATCGTCAACGAGAATATGTTCGGCGCTCTCCGCCTCGTATCCGTCGAGCAGGGCTACGACCCCCGCGATTTCGCCCTCGTCGCCTTTGGCGGCGCTGGACCGATGCATGCCAACGCGCTGGGCCGCCTCATGAATTCCTGGCCGGTGATCATCCCGCCCGGGCCGGGCGTGCTCTGTGCCTACGGCGACGCCACGACCCGCTTGCGCAACGAGGCCTCCCGCACGTTCATTCGGCGCTTCCCCGAAACCGGCTCCGCCGAAGTGGGGGCCATCCTCAAGGAGCTGCAGGAGACCGCCGCCGCGGCGCTCGACGCCGAAGGCGTTCCCCGATCCGACCAGACCACCACCTGTCAGATCGATCTCCGCTACCACGGCCAAGGCCTGCTCCTCACCGTCGACGTGGCGCTCGACGGCTTCACCACCGGCGGCCTTGAAGCCGCCGGTGACCAGTTCGACCAGATGCACACGCAGCTCTTCACTTTCGCCCTCGACGCCGACAAAGAGGTGGTGAATCTGCGCGCGGTCGTGCATGGTCAAGCCACGACTCTCGCGGCGGAGCCGCTGGAAGCCAGCGGCTCCGATCCGGCCGCCGCCGCCATCGGTACCCAAGCGATCTACGTGGACCAAGAGCCGCGTCAAGCCACCATCTACGACCGTGTTGCCCTGCGCGCGGGACACCGCATCTCCGGTCCCGCGATCGTGACAGAGATGGATGCCACCAGCCTTATCCTGCCCGGCCACACCGGCGAGATCGACGCGCTGGGCAACATCCTCATCCGGCCCCACACGAGCTAGAGAGGGCAGCGATGCCGGCCACCATTCAGCAAACCAACACCACGCCCTTCCAGAGAGTCACGGTGGATCCTGTCACCCTGGATATCATTGAGAATGCCCTGCGCAACGCCCGCTTTGAGATGGATGCCGTGCTCTTCCGCACCGCTATGTCTCCGGGCATCCGCGAGCAGCACGACGAATTCCCCATGATCGCCAACCTGGACGGCAAGATGGTCGTCGGCCAGTTTGGCTCCTTCATCCACGGCTTCCTCCAAGCCTATGACGGCGAAATCGAGGAGGGAGACGTTTTCCTCACTTCCGATCCCTATAGCTGCGACGCCGCCATCAGCCACGGCAACGACTGGCTGGTCCTCATGCCCATCTACAAAGACGGCCGCATGATCAGCTGGGTGGCGATGTTCGGGCACGTCACGGATGTCGGCGGCAAAGTGCCCGGCAGTCTCCCCACGGACGCGCGCCAGATCTTCGAAGAGGGCGTCATCATCCCGCCCGTCAAGATCTACAAGCGCGGCGTGCTGCAGGAGGACATCCTCGATCTGATCCTGCGAAACTGCCGTCTCCCGCAGTGGAACCGCAGCGACCTCAACGCCATCCTCGCCGCCTGCCGCCTGGCCGGCCGGCGCACGATCGAGCTCGCCGAGCGCTTCGGCGACGATGTCTACTACTCCGCATTGGAGGAGCTGCTGGATCGCAACCGTCGCGCGATGCGGGAGCTGATCCGCACCATGATCCCCGAAGAGAAGCGCACCTTTGAGGACTACGTCTGCGACGACGGCTTGGGCATGGGCCCCTACAAGCTCCACTGCGCCATGTGGCGCGAGGGCGACAAGGTCATCTTCGACTTCGCGGAGACCGATCCGCAGTCGATCGGCTCCATCAACTTCTATCTCAGCGAGGCCATGTTCAAGATGTTCTGCGGCGTCTTCATGATCATGGTCTTCGACCCCCAGATCCTCTTCAACGACGGCTTCTACGACCTCATGGAGGTGCGCATTCCCCGAGGCTCCCTGCTCAAGCCGCGGCGCCCCGGCGCGCTCTCCTGCCGCACCCACACCCTCGGCCGCGTCTTCGACATCATCAGCGGCCTCTTCGGACAAGGGGCCCCCGACTTGCTCTGCGCCGCCGGCTTCTCCGACAGCCCGCATTTCATGTACTCCGGCTATGACAAGAACGGCGAGTGGTACCAGCTCTACCAGATCGGCTTCGGCGGCATTCCCGGCCGTCCCATGGGTGACGGCCCCGACGGCCACTCGCTCTGGCCCTCCTTCACCAATGTTCCCAACGAGTTCCTGGAAAGCTACTTCCCTCTCCGGATCGACACCTACGAGACGGTGACCGACTCCGGCGGCCCCGGCCTGCACCGGGGCGGGAACGGGATCTCCATCGGCTATCGGTTCCTGGAGCCCGGCGAGATCTCCATTCACGACGATCGCTGGCTCACCTACCCCTGGGGCGTGAACGGGGGTCTTCCCGGAGGCCGCAGCACCAAGCTGCTGGTGCGCACCGACGGTTCCCGGGAGTATCTGCCCTCCAAGTGCGACCGCATCATGGTCGAGGAAGGCGATATTCTCTACTTCAACACCTGGGGTGGTGGCGGCTGGGGCGACCCCCTCCAGCGCGACGCCGACCTCGTCGCCGCCGACGTTGCCCGCGGCCTCGTCTCCGTCGAGGGCGCCAAGCGCTACGGCGTCGTGATGAACGGCGACGGCACCGTCGACCAAGCGGCTACCACCGCTCTCCGGGAGAAGATCGCGGCCGAGCGACCCGCGCTTCAGCTGTTCGATTTCGGAGGATCGATCGAAGAGCTCAAGGCCCGCTGCAAAGCGGAAACCATGCTCGACCCGCCCGCGGAGCCGCAGATTCCGCGCTGGCTCTCCTCCGGGCAATCGGCTGGCGTCGGCTAGCCTGGAATCACGGGGACGACGCGTCATGGCACAAGATCTCGATCAGGATTACGCCGGCGCTGGCTACAATCTGCGCCTCGGCTTCGGTGATCGCCCTGCCTTGCTCGTGGTCGATATGGTGGAGGCCTATTTCGACAAAGCCTCACCGCTCTACGCGGGCGTCGAGGACACGCTGGAGTCCGCCAAGCGCGTGCTCGCGGCCGCACGACGGGCCGGCGTCTTCATCGCCTTCACCAATGTGCGGTACATGAAAGGCGCCGCTGATGGGGGGATGTTCGTCGAGAAAGTGCCCACCCTGCGAATCTTTGAAGAGGGTTCGGCGCTGGGCGATTGGCCCGAGGGACTCGATCCACGCGACGACGAACTCGTCATCTCCAAGCAATATCCCAGCGCCTTCTTCGGCACTAGTTTGGCGGCCACCCTCACCGCGCTCGGTGTCGATACGCTGATCATTGCCGGCTTGACGACCAGCGGCTGCATCCGCGCCACCTGCATCGATACCGTCTCCAGCGGCTTCCGTCCCGTCATCGTGCGCGAGGCCGTCGGCGATCGCGATGAGCGGCCCCACGAGGCCAACCTCTTCGACATGAACGCCAAATACGGCGACGTCGTCGATGAAACCGAGGTGATCGCCTACCTGCAGGAGATCGGCGCCGCCTCCTAGCGCGCCGCCGCCTCCGCCGCTCGGTAGCGTTCGACCCCGAGAACGTGCGCGATCGCTTCCACGTCCGGCATCTCTCGCCCGGCCGCGTCAAGGCGACCGCGCCGCGCCAGCTCCTCATAGATGTCGCGGATCGCGCCGAACAAGGCATGGATCGTGTCGAGGGCGAGCACCAGCCGGTAGCCCAAAGCGGCCGCCTCTTCCGCCCGCAACAGCCCGCTATTCAGCAGGCGTGGCAGATCCGGCGCCATCGCTGCCACCCGCTCGATGTCATCCCGTGTCTTGAGCCCGTCGACGAACACGAGGTCCGCTCCGGCCTCCGCGAAGGCGTGGATCCGTCGATCGACCTCGTCCCAGCCGTGCGGTGCCAGCGCGTCCGTCCTGGCGATCACCACCAGCGACCCGTCGCGGCGGGCGGCACATGCGGCCCGAACCTTCTGCACCGCTTCCTCGATCGGGATGACCTCCTTGCCGGCCATGAAACCGCAGCGCTTGGGCCAAACCTGATCCTCAATGTGCAGCGCTGCCACCCCCGCCGCCTCATAGCTTTCGACGGTGCGTGTGACGTTGGCCGCGTTGCCGTAGCCGGTATCCGCGTCTGCGATCACGGGCACGTCGACCGCCGCCGCGATCCGCCGGGCGTTCGCGACCATCTCGCCCATCCCCAGCAGCCCGATATCCGGTACCCCGTGCGCCGCCGCCGTGCCGAATCCGGTCATGTAGACTGCCGCATGCCCGGCCGCCGCGGCGTACGCGGCCTGTCCGCCGTCCCAGACGAAGGGCGCGACGACCGTTCCTTGATCCATGAGCGCCCGGAGTCGCGCCCCAGGCGGCGTGGGTGCTGGCATACTGCTTCCTCCGATCGTTTCGCTTGCGTCGCGCAGTATCGTAGCGGCCAGAGTAGGGAGGGCAACGATGGCGAAACCGGGCATCATGGTGGCGGCTCAGCCGGGCGAGCGCCGCGCGGCGATCGAGCTCGCGCAGCAACTCGATCGTCAGGAATTCGATCACATCCTCTGCCCCTACGACTGGGCGGTCCCCAAGGGCGACTGGGTCGGAGCCGTCTCGGAGGTATACGACGCTCTCAGCCTCTGCTCCGCCATTCTCCATGCCACCAATGAGATCACCGTCGGCAGCGGTATCAGCATCACCTACATGCGCCATCCTGCCGACTTGGCGGGTGCTGCCTCCTTCAACCATGAGATCAGCGGTGGCCGCTTCCGGCTCGGCCTCGGCACGGGCCACGCGGCGATCCTGAAGCCCTTCGGGATCACCTGGGAGAAGCCCTTGGGGCATATCCGCGACTACGTCCAGCAGCTGCGCGCTGCGGCCCGCGGCCAGCCCCTTCCCCCGATATGGATTGCGGCTCTGCGGCGCAAGATGACCCGGCTTGCCGGCGAGATCGCGGAAGGCGCCCTCGGCGCCAACATCCCCCTCTCCTACGTCGCGGCCCTGCAGCAAGAGATTCCCGAAGCGAAGCGCGCGCAATGCACCTTCGCCAACATCGCGCCGATCTGGATCAACGAGGACCGCGAGGAAGGCCTGGCCTTCGTCCGGCGCTTCCTCGCGCTCCACATGCCGCTCCCCAACTACACGGCCTTCTTCACGGAAGCCGGCTACGGGGAGGAAGTGCGGCGTGCGCAGGCCGCGCTCGCCGTCGGCGACCACGCGGCGGTGGAAGCGGCCATCAGTGAGCGCATGGCGGAAGATATCGGGATCTTCGGATCGCGCTCGCAGATGCGCGACAAGATCGAGGCGTGGCAAGCGGCGGGCGTCACGCTCACGGTCTCGACCCTCTGGGCCTCCGAGCACCAGCCGGCCGCCGTTGCCCGCGTCGCCGCTCTGCTCGCATAGCGCGGACCCGCTAGCCTGCCGCGTACTGGGCCGAAACGAGTTGAAGCGAATCCATGAGCGAGCGCCTCCCCCCGTCCATCGACCCCGTCCTCTATGAGCTCGTCTCCACGGGCTTGCGCGCCGTCTGCAACGAGATGGCCCTGCTCGTGGCGAAGAGCGCCTACTCCATCGCCGTGGCCGAGGGACGGGACTTCGCCGGGGCTATCTACGACCGCCACGGCTTTTTGGTGGCGCAGGGGGAGACGGACCTCCCGGCCTTCGTCGGCATCACCATGGTGGCCGTGCCCGAGGTGCTGCGCAGCATCGGCGTCGCCAATATGCGGCCCGACGACATCTATATGATCAACGACCCCTACGTCGCCAGCACCCACTGCAACGACATCCACTTCGTCCGCCCCGTTTTTTATGACGATCAGATCATCGCCTTCGTTTCCTCCACGGCGCACTGGTCGGACGTAGGCGGCGTCGCGCCTGGGTCGATCAACGTCAGCGCCCGCTCTCACTACGAGGAAGGCGTGCGCATCCCCGCCATCACGATCTGGCGCGCGGGGGAACTCAACCGCGATGTCGTTGCCCTCCTGCTCCACAACATGCGTGAGTCGTGGGAACGTATGGGCGATCTCAACGCGCAGACCTCTGCGGTCCGGCTTGGCGACCGGCGCATTCGCGAGCTCGCGGAGAAGCACGGCCTCGCCGCCGTCCTGGCGGGCATGGCGGAGATTCAGAACCAGTCCGAGCGCATGATGCGAGAGAACCTGCGCGCCCTCCCAGACGGCGTCTACGAAGCGGAAGACTGGGTCGACGAAGACGTGGCAACCGGCGATCCGGTCGCCATACGGCTGCGTCTCACCATCGATGGCGATCACGCCGACGTCGACCTGACCGCCAGCGACGGCGCCGCCGGCTCCGGCGTCAACTCCACGATTGCCGCCACGACCTCCGCCGTCTTCATAGCGGTCGGATCGATCCTCCCGACCATGCCCATGAACGCCGGCATCCTGCGGGCGATGACGATCCGCACGACTCCCGGCTCCATCTGCCACGCGCAGCCTCCTTCCGCGATCTCCGCGACCGCCGCAAGCAGCATGGAGGCGGTGATCGGTGCCGTCACTCTGGCGATGAGCGCGGCTCTGCCGGCGCGCGGCGCTGGCGTTGCCTCGACGATCCTCAACACCACCTACCACGGCTGGGACACGCGCGATGGCTTCGCCACCACCTATATCTGTTACATCTGGTCGCCCGGCGGCATGGGCGGCTCGCGCGCGAAAGATGGCGCGAACGTCGTCGGATCGCCGTACGCCTCCACGATCGTCAACGTCCCCGCCGAGCTTCAGGAGAGACGCTTCCCCCTCCTCTACCGGCGCTACCAGCTCTTGCAGAACTCGGGCGGACCGGGTCGCTCGCGCGGCGGCATGGCCGTCCATCAGCTCGTCACCTTCCCCTATGTGGCGGGCACGCTCTCCACCTTCGGCAACCGCGAGCGCTTCGGCCCTCCCGGCGTCTTCGACGGCCAAGTGGGAAGAACAGCGGGCATGGCGCTGAATCCGGACACCGAGCGCGAGCAATCCCTGCCGGTCTTCTCGGTCCTCGTGCCCGTCGCAGTGGGGGACCTGCTCTCTTTCTGGTCCGCGGGCGGCGGCGGCTACGGCGATCCCTTGGAACGTGACCCGGAGCGCGTGCTCAACGATGTGATCGACGAGTACGTCTCGATCGAAGGTGCGCGCGCCGACTACGGCGTGGTGGTGCGTGAGCTGGATCGCCGCTGCCTTTCTTATGAGATCGACGCTGGAGCGACTGCTGCCCTCCGCGCCGAGCTTCAGGCCGCCCGCGCTGGCAGCTGAGGAGGCTGGACATGCCGGAAACGATCACCTACGAGCGAGCGGACCGCGTCGCGCGCATCATGCTCAACCGGCCGGAGCGCATGAACGCGATCTCGCCGCTGTTGCAGCGGGAATTGGACCGCGCTTTTGTGGAGGCGGAGCGCGACGACGCCGTGAACGTGATCCTGCTCAGTGGCGCCGGCCGGGGCTTTTGCGCCGGCTATGACCTCGCGGGTTCCGGCGACTCCGCCGCCATCCGCGATGTCGCGGCCGACCGCGATCGCTTGGAGCGCATGATCGGGCGCTTTCTGCGGATCTGGGAGACGCGTATCCCGGTCATCGCCAAGGTGCACGGCGCTTGCCTGGCCGGCGGATCGATGCTGGCGGTTTCGAGCGATGTCACGATCGCCGCCGAAGATGCCCGTGTGGGAACGCCCCAGATCCCGCTTGGCGCGGGGTTCTTAGGACCGCTCTGGGCCTGGCATGTCGGTCCGAAGAAGGCCAAAGAGCTTATCTTCCCCACGGGCACGATCATCTCTGGTGCGGAGGCGGCTCGAATCGGGTTGTTCAACGTCGCCGTGCCCGCTGCCGAACTGGACGAGTACGTTGAGGAGTACGCCCAGCGCGTCGCCAGAACGCCCCGCGAGATCCTGGTGCTTGAGAAGCGCGCGATCAATCGTAGCCAGGAGATCCAGGGCTTCCGCGAGGCCTTCCTGCTCTCGGCGGAGTATGACGCGCTCGCCCACGCCACGGATGCCGTCCACCAGACCAAGCAGCAGATCCAGCAGGAAGGGCTCAAGTCGGCCTTGGCTGCTTGGACCAGCGCCCAATAGCAGGCAGTTTCGGCCTTTCGCGGACGGCTACCGCTCCCCGCCCGCTGCGGCAGCGTTTCCGAGGCGCACGCCCGCGGACGTGTTCCGCACGCTCCGTACGGGCCTGAAGCGGTTAAGCGCGCTGAGCGCGCAGCTCTTTGCGCAAAGCGTCGGTAGCGGCCACGTCCACCGCGTAGTCCAGTGTCTGCCGGTCGCGCTCGCTCATGACCACCCCGTACTGCTCTCGCGCGTTGGCGATGCTGAGCAAGTCGTCCTGCACATCGGCGACCACGTCCTCGATCGCCCGATCGAGCGGATCGCCGTACCCGCCTCCCCCTGCCGACCAGTAGTGCAGCGTCTCGCCCACACTCACCGGGACGTTCACCGCCACCAGCCCCACCCGGCGCTCGTTCTCCGTTCCTTCGTTCATCACTAGGCCTGCCGTTGCCCCGCGCTCTCCGCCAAAGCATCCCGGCGGCCCCATCTCGGCGCGATTGCCGAAATTCGTCAACTGCCCTCCGACGAAGGGGAACTCGCAGAGCTGGTCCAGCCCCAATCCGCCACGGCGCTTGCCCGGCCCGCCGGTGTTCGGCTTGATCTGATAGCGCCGCCAGAACAGCGGATAGCGGCGCTCCTGCAGCTCGGCCGGGATATTCTGGATCGTGGCCGTGAACGCGGTCCCTACGACGCTCGGACCGTCCTTGTATTTCGTTCCCCCCATGCCGCCGACCGCCCAGACGTACTCCAGGAACGGCTCTTCTCCGAACGTTTCGCGCTCGTCGATCCCGGTGAAGACGGTATTGAGGATAGTGGAGCAGGTGCCGGCGCCCCGTTCCGGAAGCGCCTGACTCAAGACCTGCACGCCGCAGCCCACCAGGATCTCCATGCTCGACGCTTGCAACGATACCGCTGTCGGCGGCAGCGCGTGGCAGATCGAGCCCCGCCGCGTCTTGATGTCGATTGCGCGCATCACCCCTGCGTTCATCGGCATCGGCGGCAGGATCGCCCCCAATGAATTGAACAGGGACGAGGTGGTCGAGACGATCGTCGTGTTAATGCTGCCGGGCACCGTTTCGTCACTGTCGGACAGGTCGAAAGTGGCGTGGTCTCCCTCGATCGTGAGCGTGACCCGAAACGCGGCCGGATTTCCACTCTCGAAGACTTGGTCGTTGTAATCCTCGGTCTTGTAGGTGCCGTCCGGAATGGAGCGGAGCGCGGAGCGGATCATCCGCTCCGAGTAGTCCTGCAGCTCCTCCATGCAGTCCCACACCGTCTGTAACCCATGCTTGCGGAACATCTCCTGCAAACGGGAATCCCCCGTGCGCAGCGCTGAGCACTGCGCGTTCAGATCGCCCATCCGCTCCCAGGAATCGCGCACGTTGGTCATCACCAGCGAGACCACGTCCCGCTGTAGCTCGCCTTTACGGTAGACGCGCACCGCCGGCAGCCGCACTCCCTCGTCGTAGTGGGTCACCGCCCGGGAATTCAGCGAACCCGGCACCGCTCCGCCCACGTCGCTCCAGTGGGCGGTCGATTCCACGAACGCCGCTACCCGGCCTTCATAGAACACCGGCCGCACGAAGTGCATGTCATTGCAGTGCGTGCTGGCGACATACGGGTCGTTGATCCAGTAGATGTCGTCTGGCTCCATGTTCTCGAGGCCGATCTGCTTCACGACCTCCTTGGTCGAGTACATGCTCAGCCCCACGAACGCCGGCAAGTCGTAGTCGCTCTGGGTCACTAGATTGCCTTTGGCGTCGCTGATCGTGCCGGCGAAGTCCTTGCCCTCGTTGATCGCCACCGAATACGCGGTCTTGGAGACGACCAGCGCCATCTCCGCGCAGGCGGCTTTCAGTGAATTACGCACCAATTCGAAGGTGACGGGGTCGACCTTCATCGGGGACTGGACGGCTTCACTCATAGAATTGTCCTCTCGAACGTCGCTGGACCAAGCGTAAGTGTATTCTCGCCGTTCGGGCGGCGGCTAAGCCGGGAACAGTCAAACAGGCAGCACGCCCCCGAGCAACCCAGTGGCCTCGCTGGCGAGAGAGCGGGCCGCTAGAACAGGAGAATACCGCACGATCGCCTTGCTGGCTCCCACCATAGCGGCCACGCTTCCTCCATGAGCATCGCTGGCGCTACTCGTCCCAGGCGTGAGCGGCGGCAGGCTACCATGACACGGGCACGGCGTTGGAGACGGCCTCTTCCGGGCGCTTGGGGCGGAGGGCCGGTATAGGCGGGATTCTCCGGGTCACGAATCTCGTGAAGCGCTTCGGCGGCAACCCGGCCGTCGACGGCGCGACTTTCGCGGTCGAAGAAGGGACGATCACGGCGCTGATCGGTCCCAACGGCGCCGGGAAGACCACCTGCTTCCATTGCATCAGCGGCTTCCTGCGTCTCGACGGCGGTACGATCGAGTTCGCGGGAGCGTCCATCGCCCGGCTCTCCCCGCCCGCGATCGTGCGCCGTGGTCTGGTGCGGACCTTCCAAATTCCGCAAGAGTTGAGTTCGATGACCGTGTTGGAGAACTGCATGCTCGGGGCCGGCGCGCAGCGGGGCGAGCGGCCCTGGGAGCCGCTCTTCCGCGCCAAGCGGGTCGCCTGCGAGGAGCGCGCCCACGAGGCTCACGCCCGCGAGATGCTGCGTCTCGTGACCCTTGACGAGTTGGCGCACGAGCGCGCCGGCAATCTCTCCGGCGGCCAGAAAAAGCTGCTGGAGCTGGCGCGGGCGCTGATCGCTCGTCCCAAGCTGGTCCTGCTCGACGAGCCGGCCGCCGGCGTCAACCCGACACTCGCGCTGCAATTGGTCGATCACATCCGCCGGCTACAGCGGGAGCTGTCGGTGACGTTCTTGATCATCGAGCACAATATGGAGGTGGTGACGCGGCTGACGGACACAGTGGTGGTGATGTCCGCCGGGCGCGTGCTGACCGAAGGCGCGCCGAGCGCGGTGATGGCGGACCCAGCGGTGCAAGATGCCTACCTCGGGAGTCAGTACCGGTGACGCTGTTGGAAGCGCGCGGGATCAGCGCCGGCTACGGCGCCGCCGAGATCATCCACGATGTCTCACTCCGCGTCGGCGACGCGGAGATCGTCACCATTATCGGACCCAACGGCGCCGGCAAATCGACCCTGCTCAAGACCATCTTCGGCCTGCTCCGCTCCTCCAGGGGGCGGATTACCTTTCGGGGCAGCGATGTCACGCGCGCCTCGGCGCCCAAGATGGTCGCGGCCGGCGCGGCGCTGGTACCTCAGACGGACAACGTCTTCCCTTCCCTGAACGTGCGCGAGAATCTCCAGCTGGGCGGCTACCGCCGTCGGCGCGGCACGGCCGTGCGGCTCGCTGAGATCCTGCGTCTCTTCCCGGATCTCGGTCACCGTCCCGCCGAGCGCGCTGCCAACCTTTCCGGCGGGCAGCGGCAGATGCTCGCGATCGGGCGCGCCTTGATGCTGGACCCCGTCCTGCTCTGCCTGGACGAACCGACCGCGAGCCTCTCGCCGCGCATGCGCAGCCAAATCTTCGAGCGGATCCGGGCGATCAATGAGCAGGGCGTCGCGATCCTGATGGTGGAGCAGAACGCAAAAGAAGCGCTGCGCCTCTCCGATCGCGGCTACGTGCTGGTGGCGGGCCGCAATGCGCTGGAGCAGCCTGGGGAGCAGCTGTTGGCGAATCCGGATGTGGGACGGCTCTTCTTGGGTCAAGAGACCGCATCCGCGTAGGAGCATGCCACGGATATCGCACAGCTAGTCATTGTTGGCATTGTTTCCGGCTCGATCATCGGGCTGGGGGCGATCGGGCTGACCCTGAGCTACGGCGTGCTGAAGTTCGCCAACTTCGCCCACGGCGACTTGATGACGCTGGGGATGTTCCTGGCGCTCGCAGTGGTCGTCGATGCGGGGCTCCATGGGGGGGCGATCGGTCCGCTCTCCTTCGGCTGGGGGATGATCCCGGCCGCGCTGGTCGCCATGGCCGGAGTAGCACTGGTCGTACTGGGCTTGGATTGGCTCGTCTTCCGCCGTTTGCGCGCTCGCGGCGGCGGGTTCATCACGATGGCCGTCGCCAGCCTGGGGATCGGCATCGGCTTACGCGCGATCGTGCAGCTGATCTGGGGCCCCACTGCCTTCCGTTACCAGTCCGGCATCAACGAGGCCACGACCATCTTCTGGGACCTCAAAGTCAAACCGGACCAGTTCTTCATTTTCGGGCTCACCTTGCTGCTCGTGGTGGTCGTGTACCTGCTGCTGTATCGCACCAAACTGGGCAAGGCGATGCGCGCCACCGCGGACAACCCCGACTTGGCCGAAGTCGCGGGGATCGAAACGGAGCAGATCCGTCGCTGGACCTGGGTGATCGCGGGCTGTCTCATCGCGGTGGCGGGAATCATGCTGGGGATCCAAGCGCAGCTGCGCTTCAGTGCCGGCTTCCACCTGATCCTGCCGATGTTCGCCGCCGTGATCCTGGGCGGGATCGGCAATCCCTGGGGCGCGCTCGTGGGGGGCATGGTGGTTGGGATCTCGCAGGAGGTCTCGACGGAGTGGATCAACACGGGGCTGAAGCCTGCCGTGCCCTTCCTGATTTTGATCCTGATGTTGCTGCTGCGCCCGCGGGGGCTGTTCGGTTCGACGATCTAGAGGATGTCTGTGGACCTTTTCGCCATCGACCTGATCGTACTGGTGACTTTCGGCGGTGCCGTCAATTGGACGGTGGGCTTCCTGACGACGGTCGCCATCTTCGGCATCGTCGCGCTGGGGCTCAACCTTCAATGGGGTTACACGGGCGTCTTCAACTTCGGCGTCGTGGCGTTCTTCATGGTGGGCGCCTACACCAGCGCTCTGCTGACCCTTCCCCATCCGGACGCCGTCATGGTCACCCCGTCCGGTGCCGAGGTGACGGGGGTTCTCGACTATGCCGGCGGCTTCGGCTTGCCCGTTCCCGTTGGCTGGTTGGCGGGCATGGGGGCGGCGGGGGCGCTGGCGCTGATCGTCGGCTTGCCGACGCTGCGCCTCCGTCACGACTTCCTCGCGATCGCGACGATCGGCATCGCGGCCATCCTGCGCAGTATCGCCAACTCGATCGAAGGACTGGTCAATCGCTCCAGCGGCCTGAGCGGGATCCCCCGCTTCTTGGATGAGCTTGCGAGCGGAGAGGACTACCGCTGGGTGCTTTTGGGGATCGCGCTGCTGATGCTGATCGTCGTGTATCTGGCCCTGCAGCGGACCGTGGACTCGCCTTGGGGGCGGGTGCTCCGCGCGATCCGTGAGAACGAGGACACGGCCAAAGCGGCGGGCAAGAACACGGTCAGCTTCCGCATGCAGAGTTTCGTGCTGGGCGGGATGATCATGGGGCTCGGTGGGGCGATCTTCGCGCACCGCTTCGGCGCGATCGCGCCGACCTCGTTCAGTGACCTGCTGGGGACGTTCCTCATCTGGGCGATGCTGATGGTGGGCGGCAGCGGCAATAACCGCGGCGCGCTCTTGGGCGCGCTCTTGGTGGGCTTCTTCTGGTTCGGGACGCCCTTGATCCAGGAGGACCTGCCGGACTTTTTGGGCAACCGCGTCTTCATGATCCGGCAGCTGGTGATCGGACTGTTGATCGTCGTCTTCGTCGTCGCGCGGCCGCAGGGAATCCTGCCCGAGCGGCGGCGTGTCAGTCGCTTCGTCAGTGACCCCGACTCCGCTGGAGGGCGCTGGGCTAGCCTGCGTGCCCGTTTCGCGGGTTCCGGGCCACGCTCTTCGCCGGAGGCGTGACGAGACCTTGGGGAAGCCGGGGAGAGACGGACAGCGGGCAGCTCGTCCGTGCTGCCCGCTGTCCGTTGCGCCTGGTTGCTGGTCAGTTCGACAGGTCGAACGGAACCTCTCTCAGGTCGACGATCGTGCCGTCCTGGTATTGCCAGATACCGATGAAGCCGGTGAGCACGTCGCCGTTCGCGTCCCAGTCGACGCTGGTGGCGGCGCCCTCGTAATTGATGGTGTTGCCGGCGCGCACGGCGGCCAGCGCGGCGGCCACGCCTTCGGCGCCGGCCGTTGCGACTTCGCCGCCGCCGCCGCAGACCTGCGGCAAGGCGTCGCGGATGGCTACGCCGTCGGTCGAGCCGGCGGCTTCGACGGCCAGTGCGAGGCAGATCGCTGCGTCGTACGTCTCGGCGACGAAGGGCACCGTCGGGAGCGCGCCGTATTCGGCGATGTAGGCGGCTTCCCACGCCTGACTGCTCGCTGTGCCGGGACCGCCGGTGGGCGCGGTGCCCTTGGAGCCGTTGAGGAACTCGGCCCCGATCGCGTCGATGAGCTCCTGGCTGCGGGTTCCGTCGACGAAGAGGAACTGGTCGAACAGATCGCTCTCCAGCGCCTCCCGGATGTAGACCATCGCCTCGGTTGGGAATCCGATTGCGACAAGCACGCGGGCGCCGTTCGCCGCGGCCGCTTGCAGCTCTGCCAGGTAGGTTGCCTGTTCACCCTCGTAGGATGCGGGGGTTGCCCTGCCCTCGAAGGCTTCGACAAAAGCTTCGGAAAGCCCCTGACCGTACGGATCGTTGACGAAGAGCACGCCGACGTTGTCGAAGCCTTCGTCCATCGCCAGCTGCGCCAGGACGGGCCCCTGAGCCGCGTCCGAGGTGGTACTGCGGAACAGGAAGCCGTTGTCGTTCACTACCGTGATCGCCGGCGCCGTCGCGGATGGCGAGATCGTGGGAATCCCGGCGGGGCCGATAACGCTCTCGCCCACCGGTACGGTCACGTCGCTGGCGAGCGGCCCGACGATGGCGTGGACGCCTTCGATATCAATCAACCGGCGGGCTTCCTCCGCGCCCTGCACCGGATCCAGCATGGTGTCGCCCGTGGCCGCCAGGATCACGTCCTGACCCAGGACGCCGCCGCCGGCGTTGATGTGCTTGATCGCCAGATCGACGCCGGTCTGGATAGGCGGCCCGAACTCCGCGATCGGACCCGAGAAGTCCGCCAGGAAGCCGATGCGTAGCGGGCCCTCGCTGACCGGCGCGGCGTCTCCCGTATCCAGGGTCTGGGCACTGGGTGCTTCGGGCGCCGCAGGCGCGGTCTCATCGTCGTCGCCACAGGCCGCGGCGACCAGCGCGACCATCGCCAACGCCGCGACCAACAGCAGGGCGGGACGGCTCAAGCCGAGCCGCCAGTCTCTCAGCCGGGGGGTCTCATGGTGATAGCCTGGCTCGCGCATCGCCCCTCCTTCGGAAACGCCGCGCTCCGCGAGTATCCGGAAACGCGAATCGCTGGAAACTGTGAGGAAGCGCGCCCATTCCACGTGGCGCGCCGTCCACGAACGAAGGTTAACATGGCGATCCCGCCTCGGGCGACCGCGCCAGCGCGGGCCGCCCTTGATCGGTCCAAGTGATGAAGGGGTGCGATGACAGAGAGATTGAGTGCCGAGGCCCAGCGCGTCCAGGATGTGATCGCCGCCGCTGGGCTGGAATTGGAAGTACGCGAGCTGCCGGCGAGTACCCGGACGGCCGCAGAGGCGGCGGGCGCGATCGGCTGCGAGGTATCCCAGATCGCCAAATCGCTCGTCTTTCATCGCCGGGAATCGGATGCACCGCTCTTGGTGATTGCCAGCGGGAGCAATCGCGTGAACGGCGAGGCCGTCTCCGCTCTGATCGGGGAACGGATCACGCTGGCGGCGGCGGAATTTGTGCAGGCACGGACCGGTTTCACCATCGGCGGCGTGCCCCCGGTTGGGCATGCGTCACCCATGGAGGTCTTCATCGACGAGGATCTCCGGCGACACGACGAGATCTGGGCGGCCGCGGGTACGTCCCACGCCGTCTTCCGGCTTACCCCAGCCGATCTCGAAGCCCTCACCGGTGGACGCGTGGTGCGCGTGACCTAGACTTCGTGCCTCTTCGGAGATTCAGGCGCGAGCAGGCTTTCCGGCGTCCAGTGCGAGTGCAAGCCCGCACTGTGCTCACCGCCGAGATGGAGAGGGAAGGAGCATCCGCATGAGTGAAGAGCGCATCCTCATCCGTCGGGAAGGACACGTGGTCTGGCTGATCTTCAACCGTCCCGAACGCCTCAACGCGATGACCGTCGAGAGCTGGAGCCGCATGGGCGAGCTCTTGGCCGAGGTGGACGCCGATCGCGACGTGCGCTGTGTGGTGCTGGCGGGGGAGGGCCGGGCATTTCTCGCCGGACATGATGTGGAGGAGATCCGCAGTCACAACGAAGGGATCGCGTCGGGTGCTCTGAGCGGCGCGCAGCTGCGCCGTTGGCAGCAGGCCCTGCAGGACAGCGCTCGTTGGATCCGGCGGCTGCACTGTCCCGTGATCGCGGCCGTGCAGGGCTATGCGCTCGGCGCCGGCTGCGAGACCGTGGCGGCCTGCGATCTGGTGGTGGCGGGGCGCGACGCGCAGTTCGGATTCCCCGAGGTCAACATCGGCGTGACGATCACCAACGGCGGTACGTATTTTCTGCCGCGCCAGATCGGGCTGGCCAAGGCCCGCGAGCTGGCCTACACGGGAGAGTTCATCGACGCCGAGGAGGCGCATCGCATCGGCCTCGTCAATCGGGTGGTGGAGCCCGGCACGGAGCGGGAGGAGGCTGAGCGCTTGGCGGCGCGGATCGCCAGCCGCGCCCCGCTGGCCGTGCAGCTCCATAAAACGATGCTCGATCGCGGCCTCGAAACGTCGCTGGAGGCCGCCCTCGATTTCGAAACCGAAGCGCTCGTGCAGACGGCAATGACCCGAGACAACCTCGAGGGGGCGGCGGCCTTCTTCGAGAAGCGCGACCCGCAGTTCACCGGCGAGTAATCCCTAGCCTGTGCCGTGCTCTTGTATCCCCTGCAATCGCGGGGCAGGGGCCGGTTTCACGGCGACTAGTCGCGCCCCCGCCGCAAAGCGCGTCCCGGCAGGGCGCCGGTATGCGTGCCGCGCTCGATGACGGTCCGGCCGTTGACGATGACGTACTCGATCCCGGTTGGGAAGGCGCGCGGCGTCTCCCGGGTTGCACGCGCATCGACCGCTTCCGGGTCGAAGATCACGATGTCCGCCTTGTAGCCGTCGCGCAGGAGACCGCGGTCGCGGAGGCCCAGGCGCCGGGCGGGAGCGGCGGTCATCTTACGGATCGCTTCCGGCAGGGAGAGATGGCCTTCCTCGCGGACGAAGCGGCCCAGCACGAGAGGAAAGCAGCCGTAGGTTCGGGGACTGGGCCAGTCGCCGAAGACGATCGCATCGCTGGCGATCATCCCCTGGGGATGGGCCACGAAGTGCGGGATCGTGGCTTCGGTCACCCAGGCCCCGACCCAAGTCACGTGCAGCTCCTCCTCCAGGAGGAGGTCCAGCAGCGCCTCGGCCGGCTCCTGCCGGCGCATCGCCGCGATCTCCGGGATCAGCCGTCCGTCGTAGGGAGCGTTCTCCGGCCGGCGGAACGAGGTCAGCCAGCCGACCTCCCAGCGCAATACTCGGTCCTTGCTGGTCAGCGCCTCCTTGATCCGCGCGCGCTCGTTGGGGTTGCGCAGCGCCTCCATGAGGCGCTCGGGGCCGCCGTTCTTGGCCCAGCTGGGGATCAAGATCGTGGCGGTCGTGGAGGAGTACGGGTAGGTGTAGCAATCGAAGGTGACATCGCGTCCCTCCGTGCGAGCGGCATCGACCAGGTCCAGGTACGCCTCGGCCGCGGCCGGACTGCCGAGCGGCTGGTAGTAGTGCGTGAAGTGGACGGCGCCCCCGCTCATGCGCCCGATATCGAGCGCCTCTTCCCAGGGCCGCAGCGCTCCCTGGCGGCGCAGCTGCGAGCGGGTGTGCGTGTGGTAAAAGCCGCCGGAGCGCGCCGCCTCCGTCATCAGGGATGCCAGCTCCCGGCGATCCGCGTACGAGCCCGGCGGATAATCGAGCCCCGACGAGAGCGCCCAGGCGCCGTCCTCGGTCGCTTCGCGCAGCACCGCGCGCATCTCCGCGATCTCCCGTTCCGTCGCCGGCCGCTCTTCCCACCCGACCGCCCAGATCCGCAGCGGCGCGTTGCCCAGGATGAAGGCCATGTTGACCGCGACGGCGTTGTCGAGCTTCTGCAGAAGATCGGCGACGGTCAGCCAGTCCGCCGGTACCGGGGGGTAGCTGTTCAGCCCGCTGTCCATCCAGATGAAGCGGTCGCGCTCCGCCGCGCTCTTGAACGGCGCGTGCGAGATCCCGTCGACCCCGATCAGCTCGGTCGTGACGCCCTGGCGCACCTTGGGCTCATGCTCGGGGGCGCCGAGGATGGTCAGGCCGGCGTGCGAGTGGAGATCGATGAAGCCGGGGCAGACGATGCAGCCTCTGGCGTCGATCGACCGCGCCGCGTGCAGATCACCGGCCCCGCCGCGGCGCACGGCCAGCGTATCGCCCTCGACGATGACCGTGCCGGCGAACCCCGGCTCGCCGCTGCCGTCGATGATGGTGCCGTTGCTGATGAGCAGATCAACCACGAACCACATTCTCCCACCGCTCGGCGCGCCATGACTCTACCCCAGCCGTGGCGCAAGGGTGGGGTCGCGAGGGACTACGATGGAGGCGCGGAGGGGTGGCAGAGCGGCTGATTGCGGCGGTCTTGAAAACCGCTAGACGCCTCGGCGTCTCGGGGGTTCGAATCCCTCCCCCTCCGCCAGTTCATGTCAAAAGATGCTTATTTTGTAGTGAACAATCGAATCTACCGATTTTAGTTATTACCTATAGTGTCATCTTTGGATGGCGTCACTGGAGAGCAGGGTCCCCGGGAAGCAACTGCGCTACCCAGTTGGAGCTGAATACCGAAGGCTGCCGCGCGTCCGCATCTAGTGTTACTCGCACATTTCGCTCCGCTCGGTGTTCAGATTCGGCGCTAGCGATCGCCTAGTGCGGTTGAGATTCTTCCAGCGGGACTGCATCCGTCCCCAGTCATCCCTTCGCTAGCCACCACGTTCGTCACACACCTCGCCGGGTCGCGAATGGACGATACCCATGACCTGCGAAGTTGACGCTGTGGTTTCGGGCAACGCATCAGCTCCTCTGACAGCAAGAAGCGCTATGCAAGAAGGAATGCGCTTGCTTTCGCCGGAGCGATACCCAACTCGACAGTGATGGCGCCAATAACCTGCTGGACTGGGTGTTTGATTGCAGCAGTTCGACGCCGGATGTGAGTTCGCGCACGACGCGGGAGCTGATGTCTAGCAGCACGATGTGAACCGTGTGCCACGGCGTATCGGGGCCATCACCAGTAGTCCGCTCTTGGCAACCAAGGCGGCCGAAGGTGGCTCAGAACCGTCTGTGCAGGGTTCCCCTCAGCACTTCTGGCGGAGTTAGGGGGTGCTTGTCTCTCCGTGCTCGTACTGCTAGTAGACTTCTTGCGGGAGTGAACGCCTTGGCGGTGCCGAACTATCAGGATCTAATGTTACCGATTCTCCGCCTTCTCGCGGATGGGCATGATTGGCCAACCTCCAAGTTGCGGCGGGTTCTCGCCGAAGAGTTGGACCTTTCACAGGATGATCTGCGCGAGCGCATCCCGTCGGGCACCGCCACCCGGTTCGCGAAGAATGTCGATTGGTCGAGGCACTACCTCAAGCGTGCAGGTGTCCTAGAGGCCCCGGGTCGCGCCGTTGCGAGAATAACGCCGCGAGGACGTGAGCTGTTAGATGAAGGGCTGGGGAGAATAGACGTTGCTGCGCTCCAGCGGTATCCGGAGTTCACTGACTTCCGACCCAAAGAACGTGCATTGGGTGCTACGCCCGCAAGCAGGGAGAGGTCAGGTGAAGTACGGCCTGCGCCGGATGATCTGAACCCTGAAGACGCTGTTCGTGAGTACTATCACCGATACCGTGGGCGAGTCACGGACGAATTGCTTGAGCGAGTACTGGAACAGTCAGATGATTTTTTCGAAGTTTTGGTCGTCCGCCTCATGGAGAAGCTCGGGTACGCTGGCGAAGACGGCCAAGCCATTCACTTGGGCAAGAGCGGCGACGGTGGAGTGGATGGAGTCGTAACGCCGGACCGACTCGGGCTCGAGAGCGTGTATCTCCAGGCAAAGAGATGGCATTTGAAGCCTGTAGGGCGTCCTGATGTCCAGGCCTTCTCGGGTAGCCTGGACATGTATGGCGCAGCGAAGGGAGTGTTCATTACGACTTCCTCGTTCACTAAGGATGCCAAGGAATATGCTGAGAAAATTCAAAAGACGATCATCTTGATTGATGGGGAAAGACTCGTGGACCTGATGTATGACATCGGTTTGGGCGTGAGTACACAAGACACTTTCAAGCTTAAGCAGTTGGATTCGGACTTCTTCAACTCAGAGTAGGACGACTTCGTACGGCGCGAGACAGCCATCACCCCACCGGCTACCGAAACGGACGATTCGGACACGCTATGGTGCGCTCGCGCGGCCGTGTCTCCTCCAATGCTGTCTTGGCCCGGCGCGTCACCATAGCTGACGCAGCTGCCGAGACCCGCATGGGCGCAATCAGGGGCCCTATACTTGGCCCACTTGCCGTAGCGGTCTGGAACCACGGGCATTCAGACTGTTTGTAGAATGAGATGGCTCGCCGGCGGCGTGCTCTGCCCTCCAGGCGATGATTTCTCTGCCGCAACCGGCACCATTGAAAGCGCGGGCGAGGTCAGTGAGGCGGCTGCCGTACGTGTGCGGCGATCCGTCGAAGGGGTGATTCAAGGGGTGCAGGTGGTAGCCAAGACGGCGAGCGGGAAGAGCTAGGCGGATATCACCCAGAGCCGCGCATCGCTCGGCGACACGCGCTGCTCCTACCCCGCAGCGGCGCTGCCCGGGCTCCCAACCGCGTCCAGCGGCCCAAGGCGCTGCTCCAGCGCCGGGATGATCTCGGATCCCAGGACCTCCAAGCTGCGCATCGAGCGGGCGTGGTCGCCCATCCCCACCGAGAAGCACATGTGCGTCGGTCCGTACATCGTGATCTCGCTGGCGATCTGATCGGTGATCTTCTCGGCGTCGCCGATCATCGCGTACTCCGCGATCTGCTCCAGCGTTGGCTCTCCCTCGGCCGGGATCTCGCGGTGTCTCGCGCCGTCCATCCGCTGGTAGCCGCCCCGGCAGGCCAGCGCCACCCGGTAGGTGTAGCGCAGCGCGTCGGCCGCCGCCAGCGACTCCTCGCGCGACCCCGTCACGTTGAGCCAGCGCAGCACCGCCATCCGCACGTCGGCTTCGCTCTTCCCGTAGGCGCGGTGCATCGCGTCGAACTCGCGGCGCGTCTCCACCATGATCGAGGGCGGTCCCCAGCGCGGTTGCGCCAGCGGGACGTATCCCTTCTCCACGAGGCGCTTGCGCATCCGCTCGTCCCGCATCATCCCCGCCACGTAGATCTCGGGCATCGGCTGCTGCACCGGCTTGAGCGCCAGCGACGTGGGCGGCTGCTGGTAGTACTGACCCGCATAGGAGAAGGTCTCCTGCGCGTAGGCCAGCTCCATCATCTCCAGGATCTCCAGCGACCGATCGATCGAGTCGTCCAGCGTCTGGCCGAAGCGCTCGAACTCGTACGGCTGGTAGCCGCTGCCGATGCCCAGCACCAGCCGGCCCCCGCTCATCACGTCGACGGTGGCCACCTCTTCGATCAGGCGCACCGGGTCGTATAGCGGCAGCACCACGACCCCGCTGCCCAGCCGGATGCGCTTCGTGATCGGCGCGACGTAGGCGGCCATCACCAGCGGCGATACGCACAGGCAGTAGTTGGAGAAGTGGTGCTCCGCGAACCAGGCGATGTCGAGGCCGATCGCCTCGGCCAGCTGCACCTGCTCGACCGTCTGCGCGAACACTTGCTCCGGGGGCGTGGACTGCTCACGCTGCGGGAGCAGGCAGAACACTCCGAGCTTCATAATGACTCCGTTCCTGCGGGGGCGTGCGGGCAGAGGCTAGCACTCGGGGCTGCCGGGGGCAGCAGAGGGAACGGGTGAGGCGGCCGCCCGCCCCGTAGGATGACCCGCGACATCGCGTGCCGGACGGTGTGCGGGCGCCCTCGGCGGGCGCGATCGGGCCACGAGCGGAGCGGCCATGGTTGAGGGATTCGCAGCGGCGATCGCGGCGGCCGCGGTCTGGGCCGTGTCGGGTGCGGTGATCGCGCACCAGGCCCGGTTCGTCGATCCGTTCTCGATCAGCTTCCTCCGCGCGATCTGGGCGGGGATCTTTCTGATCGCGGCGGTCTTCGTACTCGGCGTGGAGGGGGACTTCGGGCGCATGAGCGCGAGCGACGTCGCGCAGCTGATCGGCGCGGGCTTTCTCTCCACCGCGGTCGCCGAAACGCTCTACGCCATCACGATCCCGCTTTTCGGGTTCACGCGCACGTATACCACGGCCACCGCCTCTGCCGTCCTGACTGCCTATCTCTTCGGCCTCCTCTTCATCGGGGACACGCTGACCGTTTTGGTTGGGGTCGGATCCGTCGTGGTGCTGGCGGGGGTGTACACCGTCGTGATCTACGGCAAACCGCGCCGGCATGCCGGCGGCGGGGAGGAAGAAGCGGTGCGCGTCGCGCCGGCGGTCGCGCCGCCCGGCCTGCTGCTTCGCTACGCCTTTGCCGCTGGACTCGTGCTGGCGGTCGTTACGGGCATGGCCTGGGGCGGCGTCTCGGTCTGGCTCCGCAGCGTGGCCGAAGGCTTCGACCCTGCCGCGGCCGGCGTCGTCCGCATGCCCGTCGTGCTCCCGGTCCTCGCCTTGCTGGCCGGCATGCAGTCCCGCTCGTCCCTGCGGCGGCGCGCGATCTCGCGGCGGAGCTTCGTCTGGCTGGCGCTCTCCGGGGCCCTCGGCACCGGGTTGGTGATCCTGCTCATCATTACCGCGCTGCAGCGGATCGGGGCGGGCGAGTTCACCGTGCTCTTCAACACGGGACCGGTGTTCGGCATCGCCTTGGGGGTGATCTTCCTGCGGGAGCGCATCACGCCCTGGGCGCTGATCGGCGCGCTGTTGGTGCTGGGCGGCATCGCCATGATCGCGATGCGCTGATTCCGAACCGCGCCGAACCGCGGCTCTAGCTCTGCTTCAGCGTGCGAATGGGTGCTGCTGCATCCAGTGCCGCGCGATATCGACGCCGCGGGCGATCCAGACCTTGTCGTGGGCGAGGACGTAGTCGAGGAAACGCTCGAGGCCCGCGGCGCGAGCCGGGCGGCCGGCGATGCGATCGTGCAAGGCCAGCGCCATCATTTTGGGCTGGCCGCGCTCCCCCTCGCGGTAAAGCATGTCGAAAGCGTCCCGCAGGTAGGTGAAGAAGTCGTCCGCGGTGGCGAAGCCGCTGTGCTCGTTGTAGCGGTTGTCGTTGGTCTCGTACGACATCGGGATCACGAGATGCGGCGTGCCCGCGACCGGGACCCAGTAGGGCAGCTCGTCGGCGAGGGAGTCGCGGTCGTAGAGGAATCCTCCCGCTTCGACCAACAAGCGGCGCGTGTGGGGACTCGGTCGCCCCGTCACCCAGCCCAGCGGGCGTGCGCCCACGATCCGCTCGATCCCTTCCACCGCGCGCTGGATGTGCTCCCGCTCGGTCGACTCGGGGACGTTCTGGTAGTCGATCCAGCGCCAGCCGTGGCTGACGATCTCGTGGCCGGCCGCGACCATCGCCCGCGCCGCCTCGGGGTTCCGTTCGAGGGCCATCACGACCGCCCAGACGCTGGCTGTGACTCCGCGCTCTTCGAGGATGCGAAGGATGCGCCAGATGCCGCGACGGCTGCCGTACTCGAACGCGCTCTCAACGATGAGGTTCCGCGCGCCCTCGTAGGCCGGAAAGCCGGTGTCGGTCAGCACGCTTTCCGAGTGGGCATCGCCGTGGAGGACGCTGTACTCTGCTCCCGCTTCATAGTTCACGGCGATGGAGAGGCAGAGGTTGGCGTCGCCCGGCCACTGGGGATGCGGAGGATTCGCTCCGTAGCCCGCCATATCCCTTGGATAGATGTCGCGCGCTTCGTCCATGAGTGGCGTCAGATCCCCGGGTCGGCCATGAAGCCGCCGTCGGCGATGATCGCCTGTCCCGTGATCCAGTCGGACAGATCGCTGGCGAGCCACAGGGCGCTCTTGGCGATGTCCGCGGGCATGCCGGGACGGGGGATCGGTTGCGCCTTGGCGAAGAGCGCCAGCTGCTCCTCGCGGGTCGGCGCCTGCAGCGACGGATGCGCGAAGGCTTGCGGCGTGGCCGTGGCGCCGGGCAGGAGCGCGTTGACACGGATGTTCTTATCGGCGTACTCCACGGCGGCGGCGCGCGTGAGCCCGATGATGCCGGCTTTGCTCGCGCAGTACACCCCGCCCAGCTTGTAGCCCTGCAGCGCCGCCGGCGAGGAGGCGGAGATGATGGAGCCGCCTCCCCGCTCGATCATGCGGGGAATGGCGTGCCGCATCCCGAGGAAAGTCCCTCGCAGATTGACGTCGAGCACGGTGTCGTACTCTTCATCACTGATGTCGGCCACGTAAGCATTCCGCCAGAAGATGCCGGCGTTGTTGAACAGCACGTCGAGACCGCCCCAGCGCTCCACCGCCGCGCTCACGAGCGCCTGCACGTCCCCATTGCTGCGCACGTCGGTGTGCCGGTAAAGGACATCGCCGCCGTCGGTGGCGATGCCGTCCGCGACGGCTTGCGCTTCGGCGTCTTGGATGTCGCCCAGGGCGACGCGCGCCCCTTCCCGCGCGAATAGCTGCGCCGTCGCGGCGCCGATCCCGGTCGCGGTCCCCGTGATCACTGCTACCTTGCCGTCGAGCAGTCCCATGCCGTCCTCTCCTAACCCGCGCGCTGCAATCTAGCATCGCTCGGCGGCGGCGGTCAGGCGACGCGAAAGGCGACAGCCCGGTAGTATCCACCCGTTTCCCGTTGATGGGCGCAAGGGGGGCGCGATGCCGAAAGTCACATTGAGCCTCGACAACGGACCGGATCCCGATGTCACGCCGGGAGTGCTTGAGACGCTGGCGCGGCATGGACTGCAATCGACGTTCTTTGTGATCGGCGAGAAAGCTGCGACGCCCGCAGGCCGGGCGCTGATGGAGCGTGCGCACGCCGAGGGCCACTGGATCGGGAACCACACCTACACCCACTCGATCCCCTTGGGTGAGGACACGGACCCCGAGGCCCCGGCGCGCGAGATCGGCCGTACCCAGGACGTGATCGGCGGCTACAGCCATTCGCTTCGGTATTTCCGGCCGTTCGGGGCTGGCGGCTTTCTCGACGATCGGGTCTTCAGCCCCGAGGCTCGTGACTACCTACTGCGCGGCCGCTACACGTGCGTGAACTGGAATTGCGTCCCGCGCGATTGGGAGCATCAGGATGGCGGCTGGGTGGAGATCGGGCTGGATCTGTGCGGCCAGCTGGACTGGTCTCTCGTGGTCGTGCACGATTTCTTACCCGACGCGGGCCGGCACCTGGACCGCTTCATCGTCGAGCTCAAGGCGCGCGGCTTCGAATTCACACAGGAGTTCCCTGCGGACTGCGTGCCCGTGGTGCAGGGGGAGGTACGGAGCCCGATCGACTCCCTCGTGCGCGACTATCCACTCGTCGAGTGGACGCAAGAGGATCTGGTGCGGCTGCGGGGCGAGCTGCAGAGCGCCACGGTAAGGACCCTGCTGGAGTCGTGCGCCGCGCGGGAGGGGGAGCACGTCCCCTTCAGTGAGCTGGTGGGGAAGGTCGGACGCTCGGACGACGACTGCCGTGCCGATCTCGACGCCTTCAGCGTGCTCGTGACCCGCCGCTTTGCCCGGCGCAACTGGCCGATCACCTACGCCTGGTCCGCGGGCGGCGACGCCCAGGCCTACTACCGCATGGCTCCGGAGCTTGCCGCGTGGTGGCGGACCGGATGAACTGACCCAAAGAGCGGAGGCGATACGTCATGGAGAACGTTTGGGTGCCGAGCGGCGGCGTGCGGGTGGCGGGGGAGCTGGGCCTCCCCGACGGCCTGTTGCCCGAGGAGCGGCGGCCGGGACTGGTGCTCGGGCACGGGTTCGGGGTCGTCAAGCAGTCACTGGCGACGGAGGCGGAGTTCTTCCGCCGCGCGGGATACGTCGTGCTGGCGATCGACTACCGCACCTTCGGCGCGAGCGAAGGCGAGCCGCGCGGGCAGCTCTTCCCGCTGAACGAAGTGGAGGACTTTCGCAACGCGGTGAGCTATCTCCAGCGCCGGCCCGAGGTGGACCCGGATCGCATCGGCATCTGGGGCGCCAGCTTCGGTGGCGCGGTGGTGATCTGGACGGCCGCCGTCGATCGCCGGGTCAAGGCGGTCGTGGCGGAGGTCCCGGTCGTGAATGGGCACCGCTGGATGCAAGCGCTGCTCACCAGCGCCGGTTGGGAGGAGTTGCAAGATCGGCTTGAAGCCGATCGCAAGCGGCGCTACGAGACGGGCCAAAGCGAGCGCGTGCCGCCCACGCAGCGCGGGGGCAGCGCCGGCATCATCCCCATGGATGCGCGCACGATGCGCTTCTTCACGGACTACACGGAGCGGACCGGAAAGCCGCTCCTGATTTCAGAGCCGGAGATCACGCTGGAGTCGATCGAGAAGGTGATCGAGTTCAATCCGGAGAGCGTGATCCATCAGATCGCTCCGCGCCCGCTTCGCATCGTTACCTCGGGCGGCTGGGACGTGATCCACCTGCTTGAGCACATCCAAGACGCCTACAAGAAGGCGCGCGAACCGAAAAGTCTCGTGCTGGTTCCCTGCGGCGCCTACGACATCTACCACGGCGAAGGGCAGGCCATGGCTTTGGATGCGGCGCTTGAGACGTTCGCGGAGGTGATCCCCGTACACCGCTAGCTTCGCTCCAGGCGCCGGGAGCGCGCACCGGCCGTCGCGACCGCGCTGGCTGCGCACGCGCCTCTGCCCGAAGCCCTAGCGGCACGGCGCTGTTGGGACCGGCGCTGCCCCGCAGGGGACGGCATCCGGTTGCGCGCGGGGATCGCCCCGTCAGGCGGACGGACTCTGGGAGCGCTCGGGCGGAGCCTCCACCGAGCATCCGCTCGCCACCCAGGCGTTGTAGCCGCCTGCGAGGTCGCTCAGCTGCGTGAAGCCGTGCGCCTGGAGAATGCCCGCCGCAATCGCCGAGCGATACCCCCCGGCGCAATAGATCGCGACTTCGCGGTCGCGGGGGAGCTCCTCGATCCGCCCTTCCAGTTGGCCGAGCGGCACATTGGCGCTGCCGGCGATGCGGCCGAGCCGGGTTTCCCCTTCGCGCCGCACGTCCAGGAGGTACGGATCATCCGTTTCCTGGAGCCGCTCCCGCAGCGTTCGGGGAGCGTAGCGGCGAAAGCTGCGAAGCAAATCGGGCCGCTCTCGCACCGACGCCATCCCGCCTTCGAGATAGCCGACGATGTTCTCGATTCCGACCCGCCCCATCCGCGTCGCCGCCTCCACTTCCGTGTCCGGCTCGCAGATGAGGACGATCGGCCGCGCTCGGTCCAGCAAGGTCCCGGCCCAGCTGGCGTATTGGCCGCTCAATCCGATGTTGATCGCCCCCGCCAGGTGTGCCGCCGCGAACGATCCGGGATCCCGGACGTCGATGAGTTGGGCGCCGTCCTGCTGCGCTTGGAGCACGGCGCCCAGCGAGTGCGGCCGCAGCTCCGCCGACAGAACCTCGTCCAGCCGTACCCGCTCGCGACGGTTGACGTCGGCGTCATAAGCGAAGTAGGCGGGCGCTTCCGGCTGGTCGGCCGTCACCAAGCGGATAAACGCCTCTTTGCTCATGGGTTGAAGCGCATAGTTGTAGCGGCGCTGCACGCCTAAGGGCGACGACGTTTCCGAGCTCATGTTCTTCCCGCAAAGCGACCCGGCCCCGTGTCCCGGATACACGATCGTCTCGTCGGGCAGAGATAACAGCTTGCCGTGCAGCGAGTCGTAGAGTTGTCCGGCCAAGTCGACGGCGGAAGTGCCGGGCGACGCCATCAGATCGGGACGTCCGACATCGCCGATGAAGAGCGTGTCCCCCGTGAGCACCGCCCCCGGCTCCTCGGGTGCGCCGAGGTCTCGTACCAGGATGCAGATCGCCTCGGGCGTGTGGCCCGGCGTGGCGAGGATCTCGAGACGCACCCGCCCGAGCGTGATTACGTCGCCGTCGTGCAGGGGATCGAACGGGTAGTCCGCTTGGGCGCCGGCGCCCAGGCAGATCCGCGCCCCCACGCGATCGCGGAGTTCGATGTGCCCGGCCACGAAGTCGGCGTGGAAGTGTGTCAGGATGACACGCTCGATCCGTAAGCCAAGGCGTTCCGCTTCATCAATGTACTCATCGATATCGCGACGCGGATCGACCACCACAGCCGCACCTTGCTCCCGATCACCGATGAGATAGGAGGCTTGTGCCAGGCAGCCGAGATAGAATTGCTTGAGAAACATCGCGGCTCTCCTTCGCTGCCCTCCCCTGTGTCCCAAGGGATTTTACTGCGACTGTCCGGCCGTTCCGAACGATCCGCCGTCGTTACGGTGGCGTGCTCTGCCGATACGCGTCGGGATGCGGCTTGAGCGGCCGCAAGAGCCAGTACGGCCGGCGATCGCGCTGGTCGGTCGGAGAGCGGGCCAAGGCGAGCCAGTCCTCGAAGACGCGCCGCGCCGCTGCTTGGTCAACCGCAATCTCGCCGTATTCATCCTCCGTTGCGCGCCGCAGCCGCACCTTCTGATGCCAGCAGTGCTGCCCGCTAATGGGATCGGGCTGCACGGGGAAGGTGAGATTCTGGTGCACGCCGCCGTCCGACCACCAGATCCGCGCGGAGTCTCGGTCGCCCTGGAAAGGCCTGGGCCCGTGACGGCGCCGCATCCGTCGGATCTCCCCCTCTTGCTCGACCGATACCAAGGACGAATTCCAGCGATCGCTGCCGTGCTCCTCCTGCAAGCGCCAGCGGCCCAAGTGATGCGAGCAAGCGACGACCCCGGGCCGGAGCGCCTCCGTCACCCAGCAGCGGTCGACGAATGATCCGATCGCGGTTTCCACCCGGACCAGATCGCCACTCGCCACGCCCACCCGTGCGGCGTCCTGCGGGTGGATCCACACGGGGTTGATGTGGGCGAGCTCGTGCAGCCACTTCGCTCCATTCGTGCGGCTGTGGATCAGCGTCGGGAGGCGGAAGGTGGGAAGCAGGACGTATTCGTTGGCCGTGATGTCGATCTGGGAGGGATGGACTTGACTCACGAGCGCGGATGTCTCTTCTCGTTGCTTCGGGGTGAGCGGGTAGAAGGGGATCGCGCACTCCGGCCAGCCCCAGTCCTGCAGCGTCGATGAGAAGAACTCCAGCTTGCCCGATGGCGTGGGGAAGCCCTGCACGGTGCTGCCGGATTCATCCACGATGCCGATCCGCACACGCCCCTCCGCATCCCGGAAGGGACCCGGGATGGGAGCGAAGTTCACTTTGGGCGGCGGCTGCTCCGTCCAGAGCGCGCCATCATGCCTGGCCGCCGCCGCGACGAGTGCGGCATCCACGGGCTGCTCGTGCAAGCGATACACGTCCCGCGTCACCTCGAAGGTGCCCCGCTCCCGCATGAACTGCAACGGTGACACCTCGGCCGCGGCGGCCGCTTCCGGCAAGCCGGGCACGGAATGCTCGAAGATCCAGCGGTAGTACTCCTCGATCGTGATCCGAGCGCCGGGCCGGTAGGGCGACGCGAAGTGGCGGCGGATCCCCAGCGCCCCGTCGGGATCGATCCGCCACGAAAGCTCGATCCAGAACTCATTCTCCTCCCACACCTCGCCCGCATTGCTGCCCAGCGTGGAGTCCACGGCCTCCCCGCGGTCCGCGCGCACGACCCGCTGCACCGGTTGGCGGAAGCCGATCCATTGCGCCGCATGCGTCTCGTAGCTGTGCAGGTCGTGCCGCTCGGGGCCGAGTCCCATCGGCAACACGTAGTCGGCGTACTGCGCGCTCTCGCTCCAGACCGGCGTCAGCGCCGCGTGCAGGCCGATGCGGCGCTCGTCGGAGAGCAGGTCGATCCAGGCGAATCCGTCCGGATTCGTCCAGACGGGGTTGTAGACGCGCGTGAAATAGACGCCGATCCGCTGCTCCTGGGACCGCAGCAGATGGGGCAGCAGGAAGCTCAGCTCGAAGTGCGCCAGCGGCCAAGCGGCGGGCCACAGGGTTTCGTTCCAGATCTGCACCGGAGCCGGCATGCTATGGGGCTGCGGCACGAACTTCGTCCACTGGTTGGGCAGCGTCCCGCCCTCGCTTCCCACTGATCCGGTAAGGACGTTCAGAAAAAAGAGGCAGCGGGCCACCATCCAACCGCCGCGGTTGCCCGCCGCGGCGTTGCGCCAGACGTGCGTCGCCAGCCCGGAGCCGGCTGCCGCCACTTCCTGCGCGACGGCCTGGATCGTTTCCTCTTCGACTCCGCACTCCTCGGCGGCGGCCGCGAACGTGTAGGGCGCGTAGAGTTCTGCCAGCAACGACTTGAACGCGTCGAAGTCATCCGCCGCGGGGATGGCGCGGATCCGCCCGTTCCTGTGGAGAGTGGCCAGGTAGGCGCGCTCCCCGAGCAGCTGGCGCCAGTTCGTCCAGCGGCGCATGAACTCCCAGTCGCACCGGTCTTCCCGGATCAGAAAGCTCGCGATCGCGAGCAGCAGCGCTGCTTCCGTGCCCGGCCAGGGTGCGAGCCAGTAATCGGCCTTCGCGGCTGAGTTGGAGAGACGCGTGTCGATCACGCAGAGCTTCGCCTGGCCGCTCGCCTGGGCGTCGATGATCCGCTGCGCCTGGGGGTTGAAGTAGTGCCCCGCTTCCAGGTGCGAGCTAAGCATGAGCAAGAAGCGCGCCCGCTCGTGATCGGGCATCGGGCGGTCCATCCCCATCCAGAAGGCGTAGCCCGCGCGGGCGGCGGCCGAGCAGACGTTCGTGTGGGAGTTGTGCCCGTCGACGCCCCACGCCGCCAGGACCCGCTCCGTGTAGAGGTCCTCTCCGGGCCGCCCGACGTGGTAGACGATCCGGTCGCGGCGGTCAGCCAGCAGCTCCTCCCGGATTCGCGCGGCCAGATCGTCCAAGACCGCCTCCCACGTGACGCGCTCCCACCGGCCCGACCCGCGGGGCCCGACGCGCCGCAGGGGATAGAGAATGCGATCCGGATTCTGCACCTGGGCGAGCGTGGCCGGCCCTTTGGCGCAGTTGCGGCCGCGGCTCGCCGGGTGCAGCGGGTGTCCCTCCAATTTGGCGATCGCGCCCGTCGACTTGTCGACGAACGCCACCAAGCCGCAAGCCGCTTCGCAGTTGAAGCAGACCGTGGGCACCAGCTGGTAGGCGCGCTCCTTCCGCTCGGGCCAGGCGCGCGCGTCCCATTCGGTCCAGTGCTTCCACTCGGTGAGATCTGGTCCGGCGCGCAGGACGCTGCTGCGAGGGGGAAGAGCGGGATCACCGGTCATCGTCTTGCTCTCCGATCGGGATCGCTCATGCAAGCGGGACGGACTGTCCCGCTTGCACGTGCGCATGCTCGTAGGCGCCGATCGCCGCGATCACGACACCCGCCGCCACGTACGCCGCGACGGGCTCCGCCATCGACAAACTCACGACGGCGAGCGCGATCCCCAGCGCGACGCCGCCCGCTCCCAGCCACAGCCAGCCTCGCAAGCGCCCGCGCCGCAGCGCCTGTAGGGCCGCACGGCTCTCGGCTTCGTGGTTGGACAGCGCGAACTCACTGACGATCAGGGCCGTGTGTAAGAGCGATCCGGCGAGCAAGATCCCCACCAGCGCGCGCAGGTCGGACCAGGGAAGCTGCGCCGCGCTCTCTACCAACACGAGGACCCCGGCCCCGATCACGGCTGCTTGCACGAGGAGATGCAGGGGAAGCAGCGGGCTCTGCCAGAGCCGGCACCCTTTGCTGTCGCGGAAGAGGAAGGCGGTGTAGCCGGCCAGCGCCAGCGCCAGCGGAAGCAGCAGCCACCCCGCCGCCGTGATGAATATGCTGGAGTCGACCAGCCCGGCGATCAGGAACAGGCCGACGCCCGCGGAAGCCAGCAGGAGCGCGACCCCGCCCCGCACGAGCCACGAGCGCCAATGCGGCTGCACCAGCATGCGGTAGAAGCGCTGCGGGTGCGTGAGATCCGCCACCAGCAACGCCACCGTGAGTGCCAATCCCGTGGCGGCGATCGCCGCCAGGGGCAGCGTCCACGCTTGCCGTTCGAGCGCCATGCCCAGCGCCAAGAACGGCCACAGCAGGAACGGCCCCGCAGCTACCGCTTTCGTCCAAGTGTAGGCGGAGATCCGCCAGCCCCAGGGCGCCGCGCGCGCGCCGCCGTCGCCCATGATCGCCGCCGCTTGCGTGACCGTGGCGCCGATCGGCCGCTCGGTCGCGGCGCGCGGGCGAGTGAGATCCGTGATCAGCGGGTCGAGCCCGCGACCGTCCCCGCCGTGATAGAACAGCTTCGGATGCGTGCCGCGTTCCGGCTTGCGCACGCGCAGATCGGGCTCCCCGAGGTGCTGGGCCAGGCCCGGAGATGGGCGCCGCCGGTCTCCCACGATGATCGCCTCCGTGGGGCAAACGGAGACGCAAGCGGGCTCGAGACCGCGGTCGATGCGGTGCGCGCAGAAGTTACATTTCTCCGCGCTCCGCGATACCGGATCGATGTAGATCGCGTCGTAGGGGCAGGCGTTCAAGCAGGCCTTGCAGCCGATGCAGATGGTCCGGTCGAAATCAACGATGCCGTCGGGCCGGCGGTACATCGCCCGCGTGGGGCACACGCTGGTGCAGGGCGCGTCCTCACACTGGTTACAGCGGGTGACTTGGAAGCTGCGCGCTACCTTGGGGAACCGTCCAACCTCGACCTCCTTCACGAAGGTGCGATGGACGCCTAGAGGGACGTCGTTCTCGGCCTTGCAGGCGACGCTGCAAGCATGGCAGCCAATGCAGCGCTGCTGATCGATGATCTTGACCCAGATGGGAGGATCCGCGGCAGGCGTGAGGCCTTCGGTCGCAGCCAATCCGTGTTCCTCACAGCTCCGGCCGAGTGCCTCGGCCGGAGGGGTTTCAGTCGGCGGCCAAAAGCGTAGCAGCCATCCCCGGCGGGGGCGCGAGGAGGTCGAAACAGGTGAGGACGGAGTGCTGGGCGCGTCGATTCTTATGCGCGGTATACGCCGTGCTTGCCGTTCTTGACGCGGGCGAAGAGCGTTCGGGTTTCCTCGTCGAGGAGGAGGGTTTCGGTGACGATGCCGATTTGGGCGGTGGTGTCGAAGTAGGCGAAGCGCATGCCGGGATTGGTGCCGAGGCGGCCGCTTTGGATCAGGGGGATGTGGCGGGCGGCGAAGTAGGCGATGGCGGCGGGCTCGTCGTCGATGAGGTAGCCGAGGTGCTGGAGGCCGGGGCCGTGGGCGTCGAGGAACTCTTGGTAGAGGCTGCGGCCGCGGAGGGGCTGGACGAGCTCGATCTGGGTGTCGCCGGCGTAGCCGAGGGAGAGGTGCATGCCGTAGTCGCCGGGACTGCCGCGGTAAGTGGAGTCGTAGATGGGGATGTCTTCGATGCGGAAGAAGCCGGGGACGCCCAGGGTGTCGATGAAGAATTGCTCGGAAGCGGCGATCTCCGGGACGACGTAGGCGAGCTGGCTGAAGCCGTTCGCGATGGCGGGCGTCGGTGGGGGTGGGCGCATGGGGAGCTCCAAGGGTTGCAGGCGCTGGGGGACTGGCGGGTCGATCCGAGAGCAGCCTAGCCCTCTCTTGGGAAGTGGACGAGGCCGGCCGGAGACCGAAGGCCACCCGAGACCGGACCAGCGTCCGGCCGTCGGGCGCGGGCGGCGCTCCGGGAGCCGGAGGGCTAGACTGCGGCATCCGGCGGGACGCCTCCGCCGCCAGGGCCGCGATGAGCAGCATCCTTTTCGAACACGCGCAGGTGCTCGATTGCACGGGACGCGATCCGCAGCTCGAGCAGGCGGTCCTGGTCGAAAACGGGCGGATCGCCAAGGTGGGAGCGTCGGGGTCGCTGCGCACCCGCGCCGATCGTGTGGTGGATTGCGCCGGGCGGACGCTGATGCCGGGGCTGATCGACGCGCACGCGCATCTGGCGATTGTCGACTTTGACGTGAGCTCGGCGCAGCGGCAGGCGCCGGCGGTGTACGCCCTGCGGGTGACGCGCAACATCGAGGCGACCTTGGCGGCGGGGTTCACGACCGTGCGCGACGCGGGCGGGCTGGACTGGGGTTACAAGGACGCGGCCGCGCGGGGCCTGATCCGGGCGCCGCGGCTCTTCATTTGCAACAGCTGGATCTCGCAGACGGGCGGTCACGGAGACTTCCGCCGTGAGAACGACACGCGGGAGCCGCCCTACGCCCCCGGCGTGTACTGCCCGTCCCTGGTGGTGGACGGCCCGGAGCGGGTGCGGTGGGCGGCGCGGGAGGTGCTGCGGCGGGGGGCGGACCAGGTGAAGGTGATGGCGAATGGGGGAGCGGTATCGCCCACGGACGACATGTGGTCGACGCAGTTCACGGTCGAGGAGTTGGGGGCGGCGGTGGCGGAGGCGAAGGCAACCGGGAAGTACGTAATGGCGCACACCTACACGCCGCAGAGCATGCGCAATTGCGTGGAGGCGGGGGTGCGCACGCTGGAGCACGGAAATTTCTTGGATGAGGCGACCGCGCAGATCCTGCAGACGAGCGGCACCTACTTGGTGCCCACGCTGGCGGTGTACGAGCTGATCGCGGCGGAGGGGAGGGAGCACGAGGTGCCGGAGAGCAGCGTGCGCAAGATCGAGGAGGCGCTGGCGGAGGCCTACACGTCGTTGGCGATCGCTCGGAATGCCGGGGTCGCGATCGGGTCGGGGTCGGACTTGCTCGGCGTGCACCAGCCACTGAAGGCGCGGGAGTTGCGGTTCAAGGCACGGGTGTTGGGAGCGATGGGGGCGCTGGTCGCATCCACGGCGACCAACGCGGAGATCGTGGGGATGGGCGATGCGCTCGGGACGGTGGAGGAGGGGAAGCTGGCGGATCTGCTAGTGGTTGACGGAGATCCGGCCGCGGACGTCGGGATCTTGGAGGAGGCGGAGCGGATCCGCATGGTGGTGTTGGGGGGTGAGCCGATGGTGGAGCGCGGCGAGGGCCGCTAGCGCTCTCGGCACGAGGATCGGGTCGCGCTTCGATGTGTGTGAAGGCCGCGTGATGTCTGCGTCCCGGCCGTGATGGTCGTGCGATGTCGAATGCACCCTTGGTCGTGGTTATAAACACGGCCGCCGCATGGATTCCGGTGATTCAGGCACGCGGCTCCCACGAAGGGAAGCGCAGCGCGACGATCAGCCCGGCCACTCCCCAGGCGGCGAGCACGCCCAGATGTACCGGCTCGAAGCCCGCGCCCGACTCGAACGGGTTGAAGCCCGTCTGCAGCGCCTCCGAGAGATGCTGGACGGGGAAGACGGCGCTCACGTGTCCGACCCAAACGGGCGCGCCGACATCGGGAGGGATGAAGACATCGGAGATGAACAGCAGGGGAAGAATCGAGGCGTTCACGATGGCGGGGGCGGCGTCGGCGTTGGGGATCACCGTCGCGATCGCCAGTCCGAGGGCGCAGAAGGCAAACGCCCCCACGGCCAGCGTCACGAGCACCGTCGGCAGCGTCGCCCCCGGCAGGGCGACACCGTAGGCGATCCGTCCGAACGCCACCACGATCACCGTCAATGCCAGCATCACGAGGACGACGTAGGCGATGCGCCCGAAGAGGAACGCCCACGGCGGCAGGGGCGTCCCGCGGATGCGCTTCAGCACACCTGCGTCGCGGTTATATACCCAGCTCATCGCGAGCGACGTGTAGCACGAGTTCACCACCGTCAGCGCCACGATCGCGGACACATAAAAGGTGGCGCCACTGACTACGCGGCCACCGAGATCGACATCGCGGTTCCCGAAGATGGCAGTGAAGATGACGAGGAAGATGAGGGGAAACGCGAGCGTGAAGAACGCCGCCGCTGGGTTGCGCCGGAAGGATCGCTCCTCATATTTGAGCTGGCGCAGGACGAGTCCAAGCGTTCTCACGACGCGTCCTTGCTCTCCTCTTCGCCCGTCAGCCGCAGGAACACGTCTTCAAGCGAGCTGCGGTGCACTGTAAGGTCTTCCAGCGCGATGCCCGCAGCGATCGCCCAGTCTGTGAGAGCGTGCAGGACACGCGTGGGATCCGGCGTGCGGATCTCCACGCGTCCCGCGGTCGTCTCGTGGTGCCCGAATTCCTCGGGCAGCGTCGCTCCCTCTGGGAGGCGGAAGCGGATGCTCGTTTCTGTCTCCGCTGCTATTAGTCCTGTCGGCGTATCCTCGGCCACGATCTCGCCGCGCACCATGATCGCGACCCGATCGGCGAGGACCTCCGCTTCATCGAGGTAGTGCGTCGTCAGCAGTACCGTCTTCCCGAGCGTGCGCAGGTTACGGATCATCGCCCAGGCGCCGCGCCGCGCCGTCGGGTCGAAGCCCGTTGTCGGTTCGTCGAGGAAGAGCAGCGTCGGATCCCCGGCGAGGCCAACCGCCACATCGAGCCGCCGCTGCTGTCCGCCCGAGAGCCGTCGCACCCGCTGGTCGCGCTGCTCCTCCAGCCCGACGACCGCGAGCACGTCGTCGAGTGGCAGCGGCTGCGGGTAGTAGCCGCGAAACATGTCGATCGTCTCCGCGACGGTCAAGTACGGCTCGAGGCCCGTGCGTTGCAGCACGATGCCGAGGCGCTGCTTGAGCGCGACCGGATTCCGCTCGGGGTCGTAGCCGAGCACGCGCACCTCGCCGCCGGAGCGCGCCCGATGTCCTTCGAGGATCTCGACGGTCGTCGTCTTCCCCGCGCCGTTTGGACCCAGGAGCGCGAAGACTTCCCCGTGCTCGATCCGCAGATCGACGCCGCGAACCGCCTCGATCGCGCCGTATCGCTTCTGCAGGCCTCGGACCTCAATGACTGCCTCGCCCATGGAGTGATCCTAGAGAAAAGGGCCGCGGCACCGCGCCACCTTCTCGCTGGCGTCCCGCCGCATGTCCGGCAGCACGTGCGAGTCGAGATCGCTCGTCGTCGACATCTGCGTGTGGCCCAGGATGTCCATCACGGCCCCCATCGGTACGCCCGTCGAGAGCAGATAGGTCGCTGCGCCGTGGCGCAGGTCATGAAAACGGACGGGCGGCAGCTCGGCCCGGCGGAGGTGATCGCGGAAGAGCCGCCCGACGACCATGCTCGTCGTACGGGGCCTGAAGTTTCCCACGCTCGGCGTCGGTCCAGCGGGACCCCAAGGCGATCCCCGGCTCCTCGCTCCGCCCACGGCCCTCTTCTGTTCCCGCCCCCTGCCCCCGATAGTTCTACGCTGGAGCATCGGCCCGTGCCAGCGAGGGATCGGACGAGCGGCTGATGTCGATTCTGGAAGCGGTGGTGCTCGGCATCCTGCAGGGCGTGACGGAGTTCCTGCCGGTATCGAGCAGCGGCCATCTCGTCCTGGCCCGCTGGATCCTCGGCTGGGACGATCCGGGGCTGGCCTTTGATGCGGCGGTTCATGTGGGGACCCTGGCGGCCCTGCTGGTCGCCTTCCCGCGCCGCTGGATGCGTCTCGCGCTGGGCGCATGCGGTCGTGGCGATGCCCGTCAGGTCCGCGACCAGCGGCGCCTGCTGGTGCTCATCATCGTCGGAACGATTCCGATCGCGATCGTCGGGTTCACCGTGCGGAACAGCTTGGACGGCGCGCTGCGCGATCCCACCTGGGTGGGCGCCTTCCTGATCGTCACGGCGGCGCTGCTGGCGCTTGGGGAGTGGGCCGGGCGGCGATCGCGCGATCTGCACGGCCTGGATTGGCGGCGCGCTGCGCTCGTAGGGACGATCCAAGCCGTCGCGATCCTGCCCGGCATCTCCCGCTCCGGCTTCGCGATAGTGGGCGGGCTGCTGGCGCAGCTGAGCCGGAGAGACGCAACGTTGTATGCGTTCTACCTTGCGGCGCCGGCGATCCTGGGTGCGGGCATCGTCGCCGGCTACGATGTGGCTCGGGATGGCGCCGCCGGCGTCGGAACCGATGTGGTCTTGGTCGCCGTCGCGATATCCTTCGCGACCGCCCTTCTCGCTATCCGGGCGCTGATGCTGCTGGTGCGATCGAGGACGTTCGCTCCCTTTGTGGCGTACTGCGCGCTCGCCGGGGTCGCGGTGCTGGCCGCCCGCGCGGCGGGCGCTTAGCCAAAGTGCTCCCGCCGCCGCCCCACGAGCGTCTGCCGGATCTCTTGGAGCGTGATTCCGTAGCGATGGAGGGTGTGATGCGCGATCTCGAACCCTCCCTCGAGTGACGGATCAACGACCGCGTTCGCGCCGGCAGCGGTCAGCCGCGCGGCAACGCCGGGCCCGCTTCCCCGCGCAACGATGTGGAGACGCGGATGCTCGCGCCGCACCCGCTCGACGATCGCCTCGCTCACAATCGCGTCGGAGAGGGTCACCGCCACGACGCGGGCGCTGTCCAGCTGTGCCTCGTCGAGCGTCGCGGCATTGGCCAGATCTCCCCAGATGAAGGGGATTGCGCTGCCCCCTAACTCATCCAAGAGACCGGGATCGGAATCGATCACGAGAAAGTGGAAGCCGCGACTGTCCAGGATCTGCGCCAGCTCGCGCCCGGTGTCGCCGTATCCGCAGATCACGGTGTGCTGCTTGAGTTCCACGGTTTCCGCGCCGGTGTGTAGGGTTGCCGCCGGCAGGCGGCGTACGAAACGTACTCGCTCGATCGCTTGCTCCAGCCTGGCGCTGAAGCGCAGCGCGATCGCTGACAGCGCCATGCTGACCGTACCCACTGCGATCACGACCGGGCCCGCCTCATTGGCGGCGTTCGCCGTGGCAACGCTCGCAAGCAGGAACGCGAACTCCCCCATCTGGCCCAGGAGCAGACCGATCCGCAGGGCCCGCTTGGCATCGAAACGGGCCCACTGAGCTAGGACGAAGATCAGAATGATCTTGCCGAGCGCGCCCCATGCCAGGAGAGAAAGGAAGAGCCCCCATTCCTCCGCGACCACGGCCAGGTCCAGCAACACGCCAACGCTGACGAAGAAGGTGGCGGCGAAGAGATCGCGCAGTGGGACAAGCTCGTGCAAGGCACGCGCCGCGTAGGGCGATTGCGCGGTGGCCAGGCCGGCCAGGAACGCGCCGAAGGCCAGCGACAGCCCCGCGGCGAAGCTCCCGAGTGCGATCCCGCTCGCGACCGCGAAGGTGGCGAGCAGGAAGAGCTCCCGCGAGCGCGTTTCGAGGACTTGGCGCAGAGCCCACGGGATCACGATGCGGCCGATGACCAGCACCGCGACGACGAGGCCGACGCCTTTGCCGATCGAAATCAGGATGTCTTCGACCAGCGCGCTTCCGGAGCTTTCACCGATCTGTGGCAACACCACAAGCAGCGGCACGGCGACAAGGTCTTGTGTCAGCGCGATGCCCAGCGCCCACTGCCCTGCCACGCGCTTGCGATCGCCGCTCTGCGAAAGCACGCGTACCAGCAACGCGGTGCTCGAGAACGCGGTGGCTCCGCCAATAAGAACGCAAGCGGAACTCGAGAGACCGAAGGCTTGCCCGATCACGTACCCCACCGCGCCGAGTACCACCATCTGCACCGTCGCAGCGCCGAGCAGCCGGCTGCCCAATCGGCGGAACTGCTGGAGGGGAAATTCGAGCCCGATCGTGAAGAGGAGCAGGGCGATGCCCAGCTCGGTGATGAAGGCGACGTCCTCGATGTCAAGAACAAGGTTGGCCACGGACGGGCCGACGATCAGTCCGCCGATGATGTAGCCGGCGATTACCGGCAGCCGGAGGAGGTTAGCGGCGAACCCGCCGACGACGGCGGCGCCGACGAGAATGACGAGTTCGGCCGTGACGTGGGAGCTGCTGGCTAGAGAGAGCAAGGCACTGCGACCGCTGGAATGCTCGGCTTAGGGCCCGGGCGCGTCCGATCCAGGGATCCAGTTCGTGCCGGCCAAGGGGACGCGGGCCATGGCGGCGGCCTCGATCGTAAGCGCAGCGAGGTCTTCCGGCTCGAGATGGTGGACGTTGGACTTGCCGCAGGCCCGGGCGAGCGCTGTCAGCTCCATCGTCAGCGCGCGGAGGTAGTTGGCGACGCGGCGCCCTCCCCAGGCCGGATCCAAGCGGCGCTCGAGCGCCGGCTCCTGCGTGGCGATGCCCACCGGGCAGCGGCCCGACTCCATGTGGTGACAGTAGCCCGGCTCGGTGCCGAGGGCGTGGTAGTCCGCCGTGGCGTCGATCTCGCGCCCGTCTTGGAAATAGGTGCGGCTATTGCAGCCCAGCGCGATCAGAGCGGCCGTGCCGATCGAGACGGCGTCGGCGCCGAGCGCCAAGGCCTTGGCAACGTCCGCGCCCGAGCGGATGCCCCCGGACACGATCAGCTGCACATCGTCCTGCTTTCCGATCTCCCGCAGCGCCTCCGCGGCCAGACGCACCGCGGGAAGCGTGGGGATCCCCGCATGCTCAATGAAGACATCCTGGGTCGCGGCCGTGCCGCCTTGCATCCCGTCCACCACGACCACGTCCGCGCCGGCGGCGACGGCGAGCTTGACGTCGTTGTTCGTGCGCGTCGCCCCGATCTTCACGTAGATCGGGATCTGCCAGGCCGTGGCCTCGCGCAGCTCCTCGATCTTGATACGCAGATCGTCGGGACCGGTCCAATCGGGATGCCGGCTCGCCGATCGCTGGTCGATGCCGGCCGGGAGCGTCCGCATCTCCGCGACGCGGTCACTCACCTTCTGGCCCAGCAACATGCCGCCGCCGCCCGGCTTCGCGCCCTGCCCGATCACCACCTCCACCGCATCGGCCTGCTGCAGGTCGGCGGGATTGAACCCGTAGCGCGAGGGCAGCAACTGGTAGACGAGGAGCTTGGATGCGCGGCGCTCTTCCGCCGTCATGCCCCCGTCGCCGGTCGTCGTCGATGTGCCGGCTTCGCTGGCGCCACGCCCCAACGCCTCTTTCGCGTTGGCGGAGAGCGCGCCGAAGCTCATGCCGGCGATCGTGATCGGGATCTCGATCGTGATCGGCTTGGCCGCTACCCGAGCTCCCAGCACGGTCCGCGTCTCGCAGCGCTCGCGGTAACCTTCCAACGGATACCGCGATGCGGATGCCGTTAGCAGGACCAGATCATCGAATGTGGGCAGCGGGCGCTTGCTGCCGCCGCCTCGGATCTCGTAGCGGCCCTCATCGGCCATCCGGGTGATCTGCGCGATCGCCTCCGGCGGAAACGTGTGGCTGTGGCGCTTGGCGTCGTAGGGGAGGCGCGGTTCGTCCAAGGAGCGGGTCATTAGTACGCGTGTCCGGCTACGGCCTTGAAGTGGTAGAGCGCACGCGCCGAGGCCACGCGTTTCACGTTCTGGGGATCGATGTGATCGAAACCGGTCTGTTGGATCAGCTGTCGCACGCGCTGCACGTCGCCTTCCGTCAGCTCTTCCACCCGGGCATCTGCTCCGAGGGATCGAATGGCCCCACCGACGTAGATCACTGCCTCGTAGAGGGAATCGCCCAGGCCCGCGCCGGCGTCGCCGCCGATCAAGATCGTGCCTGCCTGCGCCATGAATCCGCTCATATGCCCGGCGTCCCCCGCAACCACAAGCGTGCCCCCTTTCAAGGAAATTCCGGCGCGCGAGGAGGCGTCGCCGTCGACGATGACCAATCCTCCGTGGCTCGATGCCCCCGCGCTCTCGGAGGCATTGCCGCGCACCCGCACCGTTCCGCTCATCAAGTTTTCACCCACGGACCAGCCGACGAAGCCATCGACGACGATCGAGGGGCCGTCGCCTAGCCCCCCGATGAAATATCCCGCGTTGCCGGCGATCGTGATCGTGATCTGGTTGCGCAGACCCACGGCGAGGTTGTGCCTGCCCTGCGGTTCGGTGATCGAAACCCTCGATCCGTCCGGCAGCTCTGCAAGCGCGCGATTAATCGCGCGTGTACTGAGCTCCGCGCAGCTCAGCGTGACCATACGTGGATCTCCTCGGGCCCGGGCTCGAAGATGGCGGCCTCTTGGATACCCGGCAACCGGGCGAGCGCTCGATACTCGGAGGCCATCGCCACGAAATCCGGTGCTTCCGCGATCACCGCGGGCTTGCAGGCGAACGCGTCCCGGACGACGGCGAACTGATTCCGCGACGCCACCAGCAGCGTGAAGAACCCGTCGAACTCCGTCAGCACCTTGCCGAGCGCCGCCTGCAGGTCATCGCCGTGCTGCATGTGGTAGGCGATGAAACGCGCTGCCACTTCCGAGTCGTTGTCGGTGCTGCAGCGGACGCCCGCATCCTCCAGGCGCCGGCGGATCGTTGCGTGGTTGGAGAAGCTGCCGTTGTGGACCAAGCAGAGGTCGGCGGCGGTTGCGAAGGGGTGCGAGTGATCGGTGGTGACCGCTGATTCCGTGGCCATGCGCGTGTGCCCCAGCCCTTGATAGCCGGAGCGCTGGGTGATGCCGTAGCGCTCCAGAATATCCACGGGCGCGCCGATGTCCTTGTACACCTCGATGGCACTGCCGTACGCGAAGACGCGGAGATCGGGCGCTTGCGCGGCCAGCTTCTCCAGGACGGCAGCGGGGCTGCCGGTCGCGGTAAGGACCGCGTCATCGGCCACGGGACGGATCACGGCCTCCTCGCCCAGCCGTTCACTCGTGCCTTCCCAATCGTAGCCGGGTCCTGGCGCTCGCAGCGAATAGCGCAGGCTCCCCGTCGGCAGCCCCTCCTCGTAGAGAGCGATGCCGGCCGAGTCCGGCCCGCGCTCGCTCATGGCGAGGAGCATCTGGCTCAGGAGTGCGCCCAGCTGGGAATGGAGATCCGGGCTCTTGCAATGAAGTCCGACGATGCCGCACATGGCCTTCCTCCGCTCCGTCCATAGTAGCGAGAGCGCTTCCCCGCTAGCAGGCAGCCGCTTCCCAGGCGGCCTATCCTGAACAGCCGTTAGCACGGCGCAGCGCCCGGAGGACCCCGATGGCCAACGACGATCACGCGCAGCTACGAAAACAGGCGGAACGGGACGGGATCGAGTTCTTCTTCGCGATGTTCGTCGATATGCATGGCAAGCCCTGCGCCAAGCTCGTACCCGCCGCCTCGTTCGACACCTTGATGGAAGAGGGCGCGGGCTTCGCGGGGTTCGCTGCCGGACCGATGGGGCAGACTCCCGCTGATCCGGACATGATGGCGATCCCGGACCCGGCCTCGTACACGCCGGTGCCGTTTCGGCCGGGGCTGGCCGTCCTGCACTGCGACATCCACGTGGAGGGCGAGCCGTGGTCCTACGCGCCGCGCCTGATCCTGAAGCGCCAGCTGGCGCGCCTGGCCGATCGCGGGATGATCTTCAACTGCGGCGCCGAAGTCGAGTATTTCCTCGTCAGACGCACGGGCGAAGGGGGGATCCAGCCCGCCGATCCGCTCGATACCGCCGCGCAACCCTGCTACGACGCCAAGGGCCTCACGCGCATGTACGATCACCTCACGACCGTTTCCACCTACCTCAATCGCTTGGGGTGGGCCAACTACGCCAACGACCACGAAGACGCCAACGGTCAATTCGAGCAGAATTTCACCTACGCCGACGCCCTGACCACGGCCGACCGCGTGATCTTTTTCCGCTACATGGTGCACACGCTGGCCCAGGAAGCTGGGTTGGCGGCGACCTTCATGCCGAAACCGTTCGCGCACCTGACCGGCAACGGCATGCACGTGCATACCAGTCTCTGGGACGATGGCGGTGAGCCGCTCTTCCACGATACGGACGACTCCCGCGGTCTGGGATTGTCGGCGCTCGCCTACCAATTCATCGCCGGGATCCTCGAGCACGCGCCCGGCCTCGTCGCGCTCACGGCGCCGACGGTCAACTCCTATAAGCGGATCGGCGTCGGACCGCCCGCCTCGGGGGCAACGTGGGCGCCGGCCTATGCGACCTACGGCGGCAACAACCGCACCCAGTTGCTGCGGGTGCCGGAGGCGGGCCGTGTCGAGCATCGTGGCGTCGATGGATCAGCGAACCCGTACCTGGCCCTGACGGGCATACTGGCCGCGGGCCTTGATGGGATCGATCGCGGACTGGACCCGGGCGATCCCAATCGCGACAACCTTTTCGCTCTGACGCCCGAGGCAGTGGCCGCGCGCGGGATCGGCACGGTTCCTCAAACCCTGGTGGCTGCGGTCGATTCCTTGGCGAGGGATGACGTGCTCCGCACCGCCTTGGGAGAGGTGCCCGGCGGCTGGTACGCCGACTACTACATCGAGACGAAGCGAGCGGAGTTTCGTGAGTACCATCAAGCCGTGAGCGCTTGGGAGATCGAGAAGTACCTGACATTGTTCTAGCGAGAGGGACTCCGTTTCCGCCATGCAGCGTATGCGGCAGCACGGTCCTGATTTGAGGTCAGTGGAATGCGGCGGCGACTGAGCGGCGGCGGCCAGCGGCCGGCGGCGCGCTACTCAGCTCTGAGCCTGTTGCGCCACGGCTTGACCGGCCGTGACTGGCCGCCCGCATGGACCCACCACGATCTGGCCCCCAGCTATGACGTGGTAATCATCGGGGGCGGCGTCCATGGCCTCGCGACCGCCTACTACCTCGCCGCTAACCACGGGATCCGCAACGTGGCCGTGCTGGAGAAGAGCTACATCGGCGGCGGCGCCTCGGGCCGCAATACGGCGATCATCCGCTCGAACTACCTCACGCCGGAGGGCGTGCGCTTCTACAATCGCTCGCTCACCCTGTACCAGCGGCTCGCTGCCGAGCTCAACTTCAACGTGATGTTCGAGCAGCGCGGTCATCTCACGCTTGCGCACAACGATGCCTCGTTGCGGACCATGCGCTGGCGGGCGGAGGTCAACAAGCTGGAGGGTGTCGATTCGGAAGTGATTGGTCCTGCGGAGATCAAGAAGCGTGCGCCGTACCTAGATGTCTCGGAGGAGCCCCGCTTTCCGATTCTGGGAGCTCTTTATCATCCCCCCGGTGGGATCGTTCGGCACGACGCCGTTGTGTGGGGCTACGCCAGGGGAGCAGACGCGCACGGCGTCCATATTCATCAAGGGACCACGCTGCTCGGCATCGACGTCGCGGACGGTCGCGTGCGCGGAGTCGCCACCAGCCGCGGGCCGATCGCCACGCCGGTCGTAGTCAACTGCACGGCCGGTTGGTCCAGCACCGTGGCGGCGATGGCGGGCGTCGAGTTGCCGATCACCACCTTCCCACTTCAAGCGGCCGTGACCGAACCCGTCAAGTTCTTTCTGGATCCCGTGATCGTGTCCGGCACCTTGCACGTCTATGTGAGCCAGACGGCGCGCGGCGAGCTGGTCCTCGGCGCCAGCGTCGACCCCTACCCCGCTTACTCGACTCGCGGGAGCCTTGAGTTCACGGAGGAGGTGGCGGCGCACGTGCTGGAGCTCTTCCCGTCCCTGGCGGATCTGCGCGTGTTGCGGCAGTGGGCTGGCCTCTGTGATATGACTCCCGACTTCTCGCCGATCCTCGGCAAGACACCCGTCGAGGGGTTCCACGTCGATGTCGGTTGGGGGACCTATGGATTCAAGGCAGGCCCCGTCTCCGGCGAGGCCATGGCGCAGCTCGTGGCAACCGGAGAGACGCCGGCCATCATCAAGACTTTCGACCTGGTGCGATTCGAAGACGGGCGCCTCGTGGGAGAGAAAGGCGCCGCCTCCGTGGGACACTGATGGAGATGCATTCATGCTCTTGATCCCCTGCGTGCACTGCGGACCCCGCAACGTCTCCGAGTTCGCCTATGCGGACGCGGTTCTTCCCGCGCCCGATCCCAACGCCGCGCCGCCCTCCGTTTGGCGACGCTATCTCTACATGCGGACGAACCCGGCGGGCTGGACGAGCGAGTGGTGGTATCACCAGTCCGGCTGTCGGCGCTACTTCATGGTCGAGCGGGACACCCGCACGAACGAGATTCGAGCAGCCGCTCTCCCCCCGCGCCCGGCCGATCGCGGCGCGCCATGACAAGCGCCGGCACGCCCCCCACCATCCCTGCCCGCATGACCCGGCGGCTCGCACCGCAGGCAGGCGAGCTGATCGATCGAGACCGCCAGATCGTCTTTAGCTGGGACGGGGATCGCTATCCCGCCTACCAGGGGGACACGATCATTTCCGCCCTGGCCGCTTGCGGGCAGCGTGTCTTCTCGCGCAGCTTCAAGTATCACCGCCCGCGTGGCCTGCTGACGGCGAACTTCAACGACCCCGGCTGTCTCGTGCAGGTGGATGGCGAGCCGAATGTGCGCGCCGCGCACCGGCGCGTCGAACCGGGCATGCACGTGCGGTCCCAAAACGTGTGGCCCTCGCTGCAGCATGATCTCGGGGCGGTCAATCAAGCGATCAGCCGCCTGCTGCCCGCGGGGTTTTACTACAAGACGTTCATGGCGCCCCGGGCGCTGTGGCCCGTCTACCAGCGGGTATTTCGTCGCTTCGCTCCCGGAGGCAGAGTGCCGCGCGGCGCGGCGGAGGGCTACTACGACAAACGCTACGCGCATCCCGATGTCCTCGTCGCGGGCGGCGGCCCCGCCGGAATGGCCGCCGCCGCCGCCGCCGCCACCGCCGGAGCCCGGGTGTTGCTCGTCGAGGAGGAGTACGAGCTTGGCGGCCACCTCCGCTGGGGGGACGCGGCGCAACTCGCGCGGCTCGCGGAGCTTCGCACGGCAGTCGCGGCCGCGCCCTCGATCGAGGTCTTAGCGAACGCCGCCGTGATCGGCCGCTACGACGACAACTGGGTGGCCGTGGCGCAGCGTGATCTTCCCCATGCCCGCGAGCGCCTCATCAAAGCGCGAGCCAGCGTGCTGGTGGTCGCGCCCGGCTTGATCGAGCGTCCCTACGTATTCGCCGGCAATGACAAGCCCGGCGTGATGCTCTCGACCGCCGTGCGCCGTTTGATCAACCTTTACGCAGTCCGCCCCGGCGAGCGTGCCGTTGTGCTGACGGCGAACGCTGAGGGTGACCGGGCGATCGCCGATCTCGAACGCGCGGGCGTCCAGTTGGCTGCGGTCGTGGACGCGCGGCAGGGCGAGGATGTCGTGGCGGCGCGCGGGGGCGGTCTCCTGCGGGAGGTCGAGCTGGCGGGAGGGCGGGTGGTGGAGGCGGACCTGCTCGTCACGGCCGTGGGATGGACTGCACCCACGGCGCTGCTCAACATGGCGGGCGTCCGGCCCGCGTACGATCCGCGAGCCGGGCGGTTCTTCCCGCGCGACCTTCCGGACGACCTCTTGGCGGCGGGGGGGATCGCGGGCGACGGAACGCTCGATCAGATCGTCGATCATGCCCGTGCCGTCGGCAGGGAGGCGGCACGGCGCGCCCGGGCGCGTGGCGGCCGCAGTGCGCCGCCCAACCCTCTTCCCGCGTTGCCGATCGACACAGCGCTCTCCCTGTTCCGATCGAGCACGCACGGCATCGTGGACTACTCCGAAGACGTCTCTTCTAAAGATGTGGTCGGCGCCGTGCGCGAGGGCTTTGATTCCATCGAGCTGGCCAAGCGCTTCACGACCGCGACGATGGGACCGGCGCAGGGCAAGCTGGAGCTTGTCAACACCGTGGCGGTGCACGCCGAGGCGACCGGGCGCGACATCGCCGGGACGGGCACGACGACCTGGCGTCCGCCGTATGCTCCCGTGTCGCTGGGGGCGCTCGCGGGGCGCAGCTTCCAGCCGGTCGCCTATTCATCCCTGCAGCCCTGGCATGCACGGCAGGGCGCGAAGCCGCTCGTGGCGGGACAGTGGATCCGGCCCGACCACTACGGCGACCCGGCGGCCGAGGTACGGAACGTTCGGGAGAACGTCGGCATCATCGATGTGACGCCGCTGGGAAAGTTCGAACTGCAGGGACCGGATGTCGCCCGCCTGCTGAACTATCTCTACGTCAACAAATGGATGAAGCTGGCGGTGGGCTCCGTGCGCTACGGCGTCATGTGTGGGCGGGACGGCGTCGTCTTGGACGACGGCGTCACCGGCCGTCTCGCCGACGACCGCTACATCATGACGACGACCTCCTCGGGTCCCGAGACCGTGTGGCGCTGGATCGAGAACGTCCTCCAAACCGAGCATCCGCAGTGGCGGATCCACGTCACGCCCCGGACGAGCGCCCTGGCGAGCATCAACGTGGCCGGGCCGAAAGCGCGGACGCTGCTGCAGCGGCTTGTCGAGGGGATCGACCTGGATCCGGAGGCCTTTCCTTACATGCGCGTGCGCAGCGGCGCCGTTGCCGGCATTCCGGGCTGCTTCATGTGGCGCATCGGCTTCACGGGCGAGCTGAGCTACGAGATTCACGCTCCCGCCGCCTACGGCCTCCAGCTCTGGGAAACGCTGCTTGCTACGGGTGCGGATCTGGGCGTGGCGCCCTTTGGCATCGAAGCCCAGCGCATCATGCGCTTGGAGAAGGGGCACTTCATCGTCGGGCAGGATACGGACGGCCTCACGCAGGCCTACGCCGCCGGCGTCGGCGCCTTGGTGAAGCTGGATAAGGAGGATTTCGTCGGAAAACCGGAGCTCGTCTGGGCCGCGCAACGCGGCGACCAGCAGATACTCGTCGGGCTGCAGCCCGCCGACGGATCGATCGTGCCGGACGAGGGCTGTCAGCTCGTTGAGGGCGAGCGGGCGATCGTGGGGCGGATCACGTCGAGCCGCCTGTCGCCGACGCTGGGGCGATCGATCTGTCTCGGCTTTGTCGAGCCCCGGCTGGCCGCTGCGGGCACGATGGTGGAGGTACGGCTCGTCGACGGCCGGCGCCTGCCCGTGCGCGTCATGGAGCATCACGCGCACTACGATCCCGAGGGGCTGCGGCTTCGTGTCTGAGGACGGCGCTTCAGTGGCTCGGCTGCTCGCGCGCAGCCCCATCACGCCGCCCCCGCCGCTGGTCGTCGCGGAGGGCTGGGAGGTGAGCGGGCGCCGCAGCGGCGCCGCGCTGCGGCTCAGCGACTGCACGCCGCTGGCCAAGCTGTTGGTCCGGGGGGACGAACAAGGGCGGTTCCGCGCGCGTTTCGGCATCGGCGTCGGCGCGGCGCGGCTGCTCAGTCCGGATCTGCTCGTGATCGGTTGGGGACCTGGAGAGTGGACGCTCCTGGGACCGCCCGGCGCGGAGGAGCGGCTGGCGTCGGTCGCGGCGCTCGATCGAGACGACGGTGGCGGCGAGTTTTTGAGTGCGACGGAGGTCACGCACGGTCACGCGCTGATGCGGCTGGCCGGGACCGCCGCCGCCGCGCTGCTTGCCAAGATCTGTGCGATCGACCTTGGCGATGACGTCACGCCCAACGGCGCGGCCTTCCGCAGCTCGGTCGCCAAGCTGGTGACCGAGGTCGTCCGGCACGACCGCGACGGCGAGCCCGCCTATTGGCTCCAGTGCGACCGCGCCTTCGGCCAGTACCTGTTCGATGCGGTGCTTGATGCGGGGGCGGAGTTCGGCATTGAGGTCGATGGTTTCCGCCCGCCCTGGATCTGAGTTCGACCGTGGCGTTACTGACAGCGCTGCAGCATGGGGACAGCTTTTTCCCGAGTGGAGGAGTGGCCTTCTCCCAGGGGGTGGAGACGCTGCACGGGGAGGGCCGCCTGCCTGACGGCGAGGAGGTTGGGCGGCTCCTGCGGGAGCAGGTGCTCGGCCGCTGGGCGGAATGCGACCGGGCGGTCATCACCGCCGCGCATCGCGCCGGCGACGACCTGGAGGCTGTTACGGCTGCCGATCGCGCGCTGGAGGCGGCGACGCTCCCGCGGGAGCTGCGAGAGGGCTCACGCCGGGCAGGAGCGGCGTTTTTGGGGGTCCACTGCCAACTGGAGACGCGCAATGCCCAGGCCTACCAAGAGCGGGTCGGCCGCCGTACGGCTCCGGGGCATTTGGCCGCTTGCCAGGGGCTGCTCTGGCGCGGCGCCGGGCTCAGTGAAGCCGAGGCCGCCGCCGTTGCCGCTCACGCCCTGTGCGTGGGGGTGCTGGGCGCGGCCATCCGGCTGGGGGCGATCGGCGCGGTCGGGGGGCAGCGCTTGCTCACGGCGATACAACCGGCGCTCGCGGAGATGCTTGCGCAGCCCCCGCCCCCGATCGAGGCGCTCGCTAGCTATGCTCCAGTCGTCGAACTGGCTGTCCTGCGCCATGAGCAGCTCGACAGCCGCTTGTTCGCGAACTGACGCGAAAAGAGGAGGAAGGGGAAGCGATGCTGCTGACGCCGACGGAAACCGAACGCCTCCTGATCTTCAGCGCGGCCGAGTTGGCGCGCAAACGCCGAGCGCGCGGGCTCAAGCTGAACCATCCGGAGGCCGTTGCGCTCATCTCGGACGAGATCTTGGAGCGTGCCCGCGACGGACATTCCGTCGCGGAGCTGATCACCGCGGGGACCACGATCCTCACCACCGACGACGTGCTGCCCGGCGTCGCCGCGATGACGCCCATGATCCAGGTCGAGGCGACCTTCCCGGACGGCACCAAGCTGGTCACGCTGCACGATCCGATCCGGCCCGGCCAAGAGCCCCAGGCCACAGCGGTCGTTCCCGGCGAGATCATCCCCGCGGCGGGAGAGGTCCAGCTCAACGCGGGGCGGCGCAGCGCTACCGTGCGCGTCTTCAACCGGGGCGACCGGCCGGTGCAGGTCGGCAGCCACTACCATTTCTTCGAAGTCAACCGCGCCCTGGAGTTCGATCGCCCGGCGGCGTTCGGCATGCACCTCGACATCCCCGCCGGCACGGCGCAGCGCTTCGAGCCCGGCGAGAGCAAGGAAGTCCCGCTGGTGGAGTTCGGGGGCAGCGGCGAGCTCTTCGGCCTGAACAGCCTGACGGACGGCGATCGCACGCAACCGCAAGTCGAAGCGGCCGCCCTGCGCCGCGCCGCCGAGCGCGGCTTTGGGGGAGCGTGAGCGATGGCGACGATCTCCCGCTCCCGCTACGCCACGCTCTACGGTCCCACCACCGGTGACGCCGTCCGCCTGGGCGACACCTCGCTCCTGGCGGAGGTGGAGCGCGACCATGCCTTTCCCGGAGACGAGGGGCTTCACGGCGGCGGCAAGACGTTACGGGACGGTCTCGGCCTCGTGCCGGGCCTTGCCAGCGCCGACGGATCCCTCGACATGCTCGTCAGCAACGTGGTGGTGATCGACCCCATCCTGGGCGTGGTCAAGGGCGACATCGGCATCAAGAACGGCCGCATCGTCGGCATCGGCAAGGCGGGCAATCCCGCCACCATGGACAACGTCGACCCGCGGCTGCTGTGCGGCGCCGCGACCACCGTGCGCGACGGGGAAGGGCTGATCGCGACTCCCGGCGCCATCGATTGCCACGTGCACTTCGACAGCGCCCAGCTCGTCGCGCACGCGATCAGCAGCGGCGTCACCACCATGCTGGGCGGCTCCTTGGGGCCGATCACGGTCGGGATCGATTGCGGCGGCGCCTGGAACGTCGCCCGCATGCTGCAGGCGGCCGAGGCCTGGCCGATGAACTTCGGCTTCCTGGGCCGAGGCAACTCCTCCAAGCCGCGATCGCTCGTCGACCAGATAGAGGCGGGCTGCCTCGGGCTGAAGATCCACGAGGACTGGGGCGCCATGCCGGCGGTGATCGACTGCTGCCTCTCCGTCGCGGACGAGATGGACTTCCAGGTGCAGCTGCACACGGACACGCTCAACGAGAGCGGCTTCCTGGAGGACACGCTCGCCGCCATCAAGGGCCGGACGATCCACATGTACCACGCGGAAGGGGCCGGCGGCGGCCACGCGCCCGACATCATCCGCGTCGCGGGCGAGCCGAACTGCCTCCCTTCGTCGACGAACCCGACGAATCCCTACACGGTCAACACCTTCGACGAGCACCTCGACATGACCATGGTCTGCCACCACCTCAACCCGTCCGTGCCGGAGGACGTCGCCTTCGCCGAGAGCCGCATCCGCGCGGAGACGATCGCCGCCGAGGACGTCCTGCACGACATCGGCGCGATCTCGATGCTCGGCTCGGACAGCCAGGGGATGGGCCGCATCGCCGAGGTGATCTGCCGCACCTGGCAGCTGGCGAGCAAGATGCGCGACCAGCGCGGCCGGCTGACCGAGGAGCGCGTCGCCCGCGGCGACAACGAGCGCATCAAGCGCTACATCGCCAAGTACACCATCAACCCGGCGCGGGCCTTCGGCATCGATCACGAGATCGGCTCGCTGGAGGACGGCAAGCTGGCGGACGTCGTGCTCTGGCGCCCCGCCTTCTTCGGGATCAAGCCGGAGCTGGTGATCAAGGGCGGCTTCATCGCTTGGGCGGCGATGGGCGACAGCGCCGCCTCGCTGATGACCTGCGAGCCGGTGACGATGCGGCCCCAGTGGGGCGCCTTCGGGCGGGCCAAGGAGGCGCTCAGCGTCAGCTTCGTCTCGCAAGCCGCGCTCGACGCCGGCTTGGGCGGGACGCTGGGCCTCGAGAAGCGGCTGGTGGGCGCGCGCGGCACGCGGAGCCTGAGCAAGCGCGACATGCTGCACAACGCCGCCTGCCCCGAGATGCGCGTGGACCCCGAGACCTTCCGCGTCTACGTCGACGGGGAGCTGGCGACCTGCGCGCCCGCGTCGGAGTTGCCGTTGACGCAGCGCTACCTGCTGCGATGACGGATCGCGCGGCCCGCCCCCTGCGCCTGGGAATCGGCGGCCCCGTCGGCTCCGGCAAGACGGCCCTGATCGAGGCGCTGGTTCCGCGCTTGCAGGAGCGCGGCTGGGAGATCGCCATCATCACCAACGACCTGCTCACGCAGGAGGACGCCGAGCGCCTGCGCGGGCGCGGCTTCATCGACCCGGCGCGCGTGCTGGGCGTGGAGACCGGCGCCTGCCCGCACACGGCGATCCGCGAGGACCCCTCGCTCAACAACGAGGCGCTGCGGCGGCTGGAACGCGCCTGCCCCCGCCTGGACCTGGTCGTGATCGAGAGCGGGGGCGACAACCTCGCCTCCACCTTCTCCTCCGAGCTCGTCGACGCCTGGCTCTTCGTCATCGACGTCGGCGCCGGCGACGACATCCCTCGCAAGCGCGGCCCCGGCATCCTCCAGTGCGACCTGCTCGTGGTCAACAAGATCGACATCGCGCCCTACGTGCGCGCCGACCTCGATCGAATGCGGCGGGATCTGGCCCGCGCGCGGGCGGGACGCCCCGTCGCCTATACCAACTGCCTGACCGGCGAGGGCTTGGAGGGCGTGCTGGCGCAGATCGAAGCGGCGCGCGGGCGAGCGCTGGCGGCGGCGCGGTGACGGTGGCAGGAGCGGCGCTCGGCCGGCCGCCTCCGGCCCCCGCGGATGCCGGCTTGGAGGCGCGCGCGGAGCTTCGCTTCGAGCGGGACGCGGACGGGCGCACGACGCTCGTGCACCAGTACTGCGAGTACCCGCACCACGTCGTGAAGCCGCTCTACCTCGATCCCGAGCGCCCCGATCTGCCCACGCTCTGCCTGCAATCGGTGTCGGGCGGGCTCTTCGCCGGCGACCGGCTCTCCCTGTACGTGGAGATCGGCGAGGCCGCCCGCGTCCGGCTCGTCACGCAGGCCGCCACCAAGATCCATCGCAGCGACGGGGATCTGGCGGCCACCCGCGTCGATCTGCGGGTCGCTGCCTCCGGATGCGTGGAGTACGCCGCCGACCCCCTGATCCTGTTCCCGGACGCCCGCGCGGCCTCGTCCACCCGGGTCCGGCTTGCGCCGGGCGCGCGGGCGGTGGTGCGGGAGGCCTTCCTTCATCACGCGCCCGAGGACGCCGCTCCCGGACTCTTCCGGCTCTTCGAGAGCGAGCTGATCGTGAGCGACGCGGACGGCGAGCAGCGGGCCGTCGATCGCCAGCGCATCGCCGATCCCCAGCGCCGCCCCGAGCTGCGCGAAACCCTGCGCCGCTTCCCCGCCCAGGGCGCCGTCTACGCCCTCGGCGCGCCGTTTGACGGCGGGTTCGTCGGCGATCTGCGCGCGGCCGTCGCCCCGCTGGACGCCTGGGCCGGCGCCTCCCTGCTCCCCAACGGCTGCGGTGCCTACCTCCGCGTCCTCGCCCCCGACGGTCACGCCCTGCGCACGGCCCTGGACGCCGCCGCCGAGGCGGCTTTCCAGCGCGGGGTGAAATAGGGCGCGCAATCGAGCGCGGCCGTGAGATGAGCGTTGCGAAAGGGGCTGTAGGCTCGGCTTTTACCCAGGGACTCGCCTCAGGGAATCCCTCTCCGAAACGGGCATCGCCCGCCCCCTCCGCGGATCGATCGCCAAACCTGCACGACGCGCCACGCGAGAATGGGCAGCGTGACAACGCAGAGGATCGCCGCCGCGAGCCCGCGCGTCCGGCCGGCAATGCCGTCGCGGCCCCTCTTTAGCATCGGCGTCGCCTCTCTCTGCTGTAGACGGAGATCATCATCTGTCCCCGGACGCAGGTCCCATGAGGATGGTATCGATCACGAGGAGGTCAGGGGAAGCCGTCGCTCTCGCCACTTCGGCAGCCGCGAAGAGGGGTAGCGGCCACAGACGGCGTGGGAGAGGCTCGCCTTGACGCGTGGACGCTGTACCAGAGAATTTTTTCTGGTGCGAGGAGCCTTCGCATCGCCGATGCCCGAACAACGGCCCGAGCTGCGAGAGCTGCTGAGCCGCTTCCTCGCCCGCGCCGGCCATGCGCTGCGGACGGCGCATGGCCGCCGCCGTGGCCTTCCAGCGCGCCACTCGCGGCACCTGCTTCAGGCGCGAAGAGCAGCCGTTGCCGCTTCGTCGATGCGCAGGGTCTCGACCTTGGCCGGGTCGCCGCTGAGCGCAACGCCGTAGACCGCGTGCGCGCGATCGGCGGAGATGTAGCCCTCGACGACGTCTCCGAGGACGGCTTGGGGATCGCGCAGGTGGGGGTCGCCGTAGCCGCCGCCGCCCGCCGACAGGGAGATGATGCGCTGTCCCGGCTCGACCGATTGCTCGCCCACCACGCTGGGAAGCTCTTCCAGTCCACCGTCGGGGTGGCGCAGCAGGGCGTCCGGGCCGGCGGCGCCCCCGCCCCTGCGCACGCCCCTGGGCGCGTTGACGCGGCCGTCCAGGAAGTAGTGCACCCAGATGGGCGCCTCGCCCGGGACCGGGCCGAAGGACGAGACGTTGCCGGGCGCGCCGCGGGTGCGGCCGGCCCCCTCGGAGTCGGGGCGCACCCGTTTCTCCCAGGTGACGAACGGGTATTTCTGCTCGACCACCTCGGTCTCGTCGATGTAGCTCAGGCCGTTGCCGTTGGAGAGCAGGAAGGTGAGCCAGCCGTCGGACTCGAAGGTGGCGGGACCGCCGGCCGTGCCGCTGAAGAGCTGGAGGACGAAGGGCTCTTGGCGCGCCCGGTTGAAGCCGGAGACGACCCCTTGGAAGGGAGGCGAGCCCCAGCACGGCTCCGCCATGCCGATGCCGTCCCTGATCTGCGCGAAGGCGGCCTCGATCATGCCGATGACGCGATCGGAGACGGTGTTGGTGGCGACGGAGCACGAGGTGGGGTGGCGGGGAATGCCGACGACGCAGTTCTCCCGCACCAGCACCTTGATGCGCCGGAAGGTGCCGGCGTTATTGGGCACGATGGTGTGCTTGGCGTCACGCTTGGAGTTGATGACCGCCAAGACGGCGGCGACGCCGGAGTTGATGGCGGTCGATTGACTGAGGTTGAGGCCCGTGCGGGTGGCGTCGGGGTTGTCGCGTAGATCGACGGTGACGCCGCCGCCGTCGGCATCGATGTCGATATCCGCTTGGAGCGGGATGCCGTCCGGCAGGTTGGGGAAGGGGTCGAGGGCCGTGCTGGCGTGCACGCGTCCACTGGGGAGGGCGGCGATCTGATCGGCGCAGAGGCGCTCGCAGTAGTCCATCCACTCGCGGACGTAGGCCTTGACCCGTTCGAGACCGTACTTGCGGCAGAAGTCCTTGAGGCGCTGCTCGCCGACGCGGGCGGCGGCGATCTGGCTGAGATAATCGCCGTACCAGATCGCCGGCACGCGGATGCGCTTCTGGCACATGCGGATGATGTCGCCCACGTCTTGGTAGCCCTCTTGCACTTTCACGCAGGGAAAGATCAGGGCGCCCTCGGCGTAGACGTCGGTCGCGGTGGGCATGTAGGTGGTGGGCAGGGCGTTGCCGCAGTCGGCCTGATGCGCTTTGACGCAGCAGGTGAAGACGTGCTCGCCCTCCCAGAAAACGGGGACGAGGATCGTGTGGTCGGCGGCGTGGGTATTGCCGAGGTAGGGGTCGTTGTGCAGGAAGGCGTCGCCTTCTTGAAAGTCGGGATGGAGATCGGCCATCGCTTCGCAGAGGAGGCCGGATCCGTACACGTGACAGGGGATGCCTTCGGGAGCGGTCAGCAGCTCGGCTTGGGCCGTGCAGATCGAGGTCGAGAAGTCGCGGGCAAGCTGCGTCGTGGAGCGGCAGGTCCGGACGAGCGTGTTCGTCATCTCCCGGGTGATCCCGTCGACACGGTTGGCCATCACGAGAAGCTGAACGGGATCGAGGACGGGGGCGGGGTCGGGCATCGTGCGTCCTAACCGGCCCATGCTACAAGCGGTCCCCGCGGCGCCTCGTCCTGGCGGTTGGACGTCCTAGGGTCCGTCTCCGCCGACGCCCCACGTGATCGCGTTGCGCAGGAGCTGTTGGTAAGCCGTGGTCTCCCAGGGGCCGCGCAGGACGGCGGGCGACGCGCCCGCCGGGTCCACGCTCGCATCGACCGGGGTGCGGTTCCTGCTCAGGGGCGAGTGGCAGTGCCCCAGCGCCACGTAGGTCACGCCGCCTTGCCCCACCGTGCGCCGGTAGGCGAGGACGCGCGTCTTGCCGTCCGGCAGGAGCGCCGTGTCCTCGTCGTAGGTGAAGCCGAAACCGGGGGGCGACGTGTCCGGCCCGATCGCGGCGGTGAGCAGCACCTGCGTGGCGGCCGGATCTTGCAGCTCCACCATGTAGGGCTCGTCCACGACCTCGAAGGAGGCGGGCAGCCCCCGCGTGAGCGGATCCTCCGGGTCGGCGACGTCGACGCGGAAGCGGCGCGTCGGCGGGTGGTTGATGAAGAAGCCGCCCAGCGTCGCGTGGTGCGCCGTCTTCACCATCCGGCGTGTCTTGCGGTCCTCCGAGCGGGCGGCCCGTCCGCCGGCGCTCCCGTGCAGCGCCAGCCAGCGGCCCCCTGCCTCCAGCCAATCGCGCAGGGCTGCGTTTTGGGCGCCGTCCGGGTAGGGCCCGGCGACGTAGGTGATCAGCAGCCGCGCGTCGGGCAGCCAGCGATCGAGGTCGCTGTAGTCGCCCGTGACGGTGGCGACCGTGTCCGCTCGCTCCCAGAGCAGCGTCAGCAGCCGCAGGCGTGCGTACTCCATGTCGTGTCCGGCGTGCGTTCCCTTGGGAAAGCCGCCCACGATCAGGTGCGTTCGGCGCGTTTCCATCGTCCCACCTCCGCGGCTGTCCTGCCCCTGTCCGGTGGGGATTCTAGTGGACGGCCCCAAGCGGGGTTGGAGCGGGCGGGCGCGCTGCGATCGGGTCGCGAGATCCCCCCGCCGTCGCGGTATCATCACGGTCCACGACGGCGTTGTCCAAGGAGCACCGGCAAGGGCGCCTGGACCGGTGATGAGAAAGAGGGCGCAATGTCGAAGCCGGGGTTCATCCTCGCCGCAGAGCCGGGCCACCGCAAGGCCGCGATCATCGCCGCCCGCGAGCTGGAGCGGCGCGGCTTTCCCCATCTGCTCTGCCCCTACGACTACGGCCTCCCGGAGGGGGAGTGGATCTCGAATATCACGGAGGCCTACGACGCCCTCAGCCTCAGCACTGCCATTCTGCAGGCGACCCACGCGATCCACGTCGGGACCGGGATCAGCGTCACCTACATGCGCCACCCGGCCGATGTGGCCGCCGCCGCCTCCTTCAACCACGAGATCAGCAACGGCCGCTTCACCCTGGGCCTGGGCTCGGGCGTCAACGAGCTCCTGAAGCGCTTCGGCGTGCAGCCCGAGCGGCCCCTGGCGCACATGCGCAGCTACGTGGAGCGCTTGCGCGCCTCGGCCTCCCGGCAGCCGCTCCCGCCCATCCTGATCGCGGCCGTGCGCCCGCGCATGATCCGCCTTGCCTGCGAGATCGCCGACGGGCCGCTGGGCGCCAACTGGGCCCTCTCCTCCATGCCGGCGATCCTTGAGGCGATCCCGGCCGAGCGGCGGCAACACGTCACGGTGGGGAACGTCGCCCCCGCCTGGATCACGGACGATCGCGGCGAAGGTCTGGCCTTCATGCGCCGCTTCCTGGGCTTGCACATGCGCCTCGCCAACTTCCGCGACTACTTCGCCGAGGCCGGCTACGAGAGCGAGGCCGCGCGCGCGCTGGCGGCGATCGAGGCGGGGGACGGCGCCGGCGTTGAGGCGGCCATCTCCGAGCGGATGGCGGACGATATCGGCATCTTCGGCACGCGCTCGCAGATCCGGGATAAGGTCGAGGCGTGGCAGGCGCAGGGGGTGACGCTGACGATCTCGACGCTGCTCACGATCAAGGATCAACCGGCGGCCGTGCTGCGCGCCTCCGAGCTGTTCGACTAGCCTTCGGAAGGCCGCCTCGGGGATGTGAGAGAGAGGGCGGAGCCAGATGCTTCTCGGCTACGCGGACCCCATCTCGGCCGCTCCCGGCCGCACGGTCGACCTGATGGTGAGCACCGACGCCCGCGAGTTCTCGCTGGAGGTCGTGCGTCTGCTCCACGGCGATCCCAATCCGGCCGGGCCCGGCTACCAGGACGAGGCCACGGACTGGGCGGCTCCGGGGCCCTATCCGGGCCGCCTGCAGGAGATCCATCCCGGCTCGTTTCTCACGCTGCCCCCGCCCCGCGAGCCGCTCGCCAGCGTCACCTTCGCCTGCTGGGTCTGCCCGACCGCGCCGACGCCGCGCGACCAACCGATCCTGACCTGGGGCGAGGAGCCCGGCCTCGCCTTCGCGCTGCGGATCGACGCCGACTACCGGCTGACGGGAACGGTGACGGATTCCGGCCGGGCCGACCGCTGGCTCCGGCACGGCGTGCCGCTGCTGCCGGCGCGCTGGTGCTTCGTGGGGTTCACCTTCGACGCGGCCCGGCGCGAGCTGGGGCTGCTGGCCGGCCCGCGCGGGTGCGACGACACGATCGTCGAGCGTGCGCGCGTCGGCGCGGCGGGGATCTTCCCTGCCGCCGGGCCCATGCTGATGGGGGCGGCGCTGCGCCGGGGCGTCGTGCAAGCGACGTTCAACGGCAAGATCGCCCACCCGCGGCTCCTTGCGGCGGCCCTGGACGACCTCGACATCTTCGCAGTAGCGAAGGACGTCCATCCGCCTGGAGTGGAGGTGCTCGGGGACTGGGATCTGAGCCGGCAGATCGATACCGATCGCGTGGTCGATCGGTCGGGGAAGGCGCGGCACGGCCTCGTCCATAACGCCCCCAGCCGTGGCGTGCCCGGTCCGCGCTGGCGCGGTGCCGAGCTCGATGTCTATAGCAGCGCCCCTTCCCAATACGACGCCGTCCACCTGCACGACGACGACATCGACGACGCGGGCTGGGAGCCGTCGCTGCGCGTCTCCATTCCCTCCGGCGCGCGCAGCGGCATCTACGCCGCGCGGCTGCGCGTCGGCGCCGAGGAGCTGACGCTGCCCCTGGTCGTCCGCGACACCTCCCAACGGCGCGCTCCCGTCCTCTTCATCGTGCCGACCCTCACCTGGCTGGCCTACTCGAACTGGGGCGAGCCGGAGCGGCATCGCTACGGCCTCTCGCTCTACAGCGTCCACAACGACGGCAGCAGCAATTACTATGCCTCACTGCGCCGCCCCTCCGCTTCGTACGATCCCTGCGCCTATTTCGATCCGGGCGAGGGTCGTGCCGAGCCCGATCCCGAGCCCGGGACCGAGCCGGAGCCGCAGTTCTCGCACGGGCTGATGGCGGACCTCTACACGATCCATTGGCTGGAGCACCTCGGCGTCGAGTACGCCGTCATCAGCGATCACGACTTCCACGAACTCGGAGAAGCGGCCCTCGCCGGGCACCAAGCGGTGATCAGCGCAGGGCATCACGAGTACTGGACGGAGCGGATGCTCGACGCACTGGACGGCTATCTCCACGTCGGCGGCCGCTTCATGTACCTGGGCGGCAACGGCCTTTACTGGGTGACCTCCATCGATCCCCGGCGCCCACACTTGATGGAGGTCCGGCGCGTCGGCGGGCACTCCACCTCGAAGGCCGAGCCCGGCGAGCGCCAGCACAGCACGACGCTGGAAACGGGTGGGACCTGGCGAGTACGGGGTCGGCCGCCCCAACAGCTCGTCGGCGTGGGCTTCGGCGGGGTGGGCTTCACGCGCGCGGCGGGGTACCGGCGCCTTCCTGGCAGCTTCGACCCGCGAGCCGCCTTCATCTTCGAAGGCGTGGGCGCGGACGAGCCGATCGGCGACTTCGGGCTGAACTTGGGCGGGGCGGCCGGATACGAGATCGACCGTTTCGCGCCCGAGCTCGGGTCGCCTCCGCATGCACTGCTCCTGGCGTCATCGTTCGACCATGGCCCCAACTACTTCCGTGCGGCCGACGAGGGCATCGGACGCGCCCCCGACGATACGCAGGTCCGTGCGGACATGGTCTATTTCGAAACGCCCAACGGCGGCGCCGTCTTCAGCACCGGCTCGATCACCTGGACTGGGTCGCTCTCTCATCGGAGCTATGACAACTCGCTCGCCCGCGTGACGACCAACGTGCTGCGCCGCTTCATGGATCCCCGTCCGCTCGGCGAGGCCGGTGCCAACGAGTAGGTTCGCTCAGAGACGCTGGCCGATCTCGAAGCGCTGCAGCAGGCGGGTGGCTGCGAAGGCCGTCAGCACGGTGAGGCAGGCGGCCGCGATCAGGGCGGGTCCTCCGCCCAGATCGGCCGCCAGCACGTCGCGGGGCGCCCCGCTGATCAGGTCGGCGGTTCCCAGCATGTACTGTCGCACGGAGATCCAGCGGGTCACGTCGAAGATGCTGGGCACGATCCCTTCCCAGATAAGGACGTAGGCCAGGCCGATCAGCAGGGCGCGGCTCGTCCGCACGCTGAGCGCCACGAAGAGCGCGCAGTACACCACGGCGCCTACCGCCACTGCTCCCGCGAGAGCGGGCGTCAGTGCCGCCTCGTCTCCCCCGAGGACGATTACGGACGCCAGCACCGCCGGAGGCAAAATCAACGCGATCGTGGCTCCCGCGGCCACGGCGATCTTCACGAGGACGATCCGCCACCGCGCGACGGGTTTGGTGAGCAGGTAGACCGCCGTTCCGTCTTCGATCTCCGCACCCAAGGCGCTCGTGCCGAACACCAGCGCGGTCAGGGGAAGTACGGCCGCGATCACCAGCGTGTCGAGTATTCCCGCGGCGAACTCGATCGGCAGCGGATCGGTTTGGCCGCCGGCCAGGCGGTAGACGGCCGCCACCAGCACGGGGATCAGCGCGAGCAGCACGATGAACAAGCTGCGCCTTCGTCCCAAGAGCTGCCGCGCCGTGAGCGTCAGTAGCGCGCGGGTCATCGGCGCACCAAGTAAGAGAAGACGCTCTCCAACGACTCGTCCGAGGGGCGCAGCTGCAGCAGCGTGACCCCTGCGTCGCGAATCACCGGCGCGACGCAAGCCGTGAAGGCCGCATAGTCGGTGGTGTGGACCTCGAGCCCTTCCTCGGCGACGGTCACGGCCCGCACCTCCGGCCGCCCGATCAGCAACGACGCCACCCGCCGATCGTCCGTTGTGAGCAGGGAGAAGGAGTGCGGCCGGTCGGTCATCAGGCGGCGGATCACTTGGAAGTCGCCCGAGGCCGCCAGTTGCCCCGCCAAAATCACGAGCACTTCGTCGGCCAGACGCTCGACCTCCTCAAGGATGTGCGACGAGAAGATGATGGTGCGCCCCTCCGCCGCCATCTCGCGCAGCAGCGCCATGAGTTGCAGCCGCTGCCGCGGGTCCGTGCCGTTGAACGGCTCGTCCAGGATGAGCACCTGGGGATCGTGCACGAGAGCGGCTGCGATCTTCGCCCGCTGCCGCATCCCCTTGGAGTAGCCTTTCATGGGCCGGTCCTGGTCCGCCTCCAGCCCCACCCAAGCGATCGCGCGCGTGGCTGCGGCCTGCGGATCCGGCAAGCCCTGCAGCCGCGCGCTGGCCACCGCGAATGCACGGGCGCTGAGGAACCCGTATACTGCCTCGCTCTCCGGGACCAATCCCACGCGGCGGAAGAGACGCGGATCGCCCCAAGCGGGCCGTCCCAGGACGCGTACTGCGCCCGCTGAGGGCCGCAGGAATCCGGCCAGCAGGTGCAGAATGGTCGATTTGCCCGCCCCGTTCGGCCCGAGCAACCCGGTCACTCCCGGCTGGAAATCGAACGTGATGTCATTCACGGCGACGACGTTGCCGTACCAGCGGGAAACATGATCCAGGCTGACCGTGGGATTTCCTGGCTTCGTCATACGCTGTTCCGCAATCGCGTGAGCAGCAGTGCCGCTGCCGCTGCGGCATAAGCGAACGCGGCGAGAATGAACACGCCCCAGGGCAGATCGATGGCCGGGACCTCGTTGAAGAGCACCAGGGTGAAGGAGCGCATCACATGGACCGGGCTGGCAAAAGCCGCGTATTTGGCGTCGTCACTGATGTCGGTGATCGCTTCCACGACGATGAAGGGAATGAGGAAAAGGGCCAGCACGCTGATGATGGCGAAAGCGCGTCGTGCGGCGTAGGTCGCCGTCAGCAGCCCGACGGCCGCGAAGGTGACGCTGATCATGAGCCCGCTGCCCACGATCGGTGCGAAATCCACGGCGTTGGTCTCCGCCCATCTCCATGCGTCGGCGGCGCCCAGCCAGTTCCCGAAGAACATTAGCGTTTGCGGCAACAGCGTCACTGCGAACAGGCCGGTGGCCAGCGCCGCCAGCTTCGCCGCGCCGTAGTCGGCCCAGCGGATCGGCCTTGAGAAGTACAGGACGAGTGTTCCGAAGCGCCGGTCACTTCCCACTAAATCCGACGCCAGCGCCGCCGTGAAGAGGATGATGACGACTTGAATGAAGTCGTAATACTCGTGCGGCTGGACGAATGAAAAATCCTCCTCTGGACCGATGGCCGCGATGATCACTTGGATCAGCGCCGGAATCAGCGCCACGGTTACCAGCCCAAAGGCCAGGACCTTAGGCAGCGCTCCTCGCCCCAGCCCGAAAGCGCTGCGCAAGCTCAGCACGTACAGCGACCAAACGGCGTAGCGCCGTCCCTGCCGGGGCCCGTCGTAACCTTCGTAGCCCAGGTCGTAGATCGTGCCGCGAGGGACGGGTCCCGCCGTCATGCCGCCGGCGCCCCTCCTTCTGCGGGACTGAACAGATCCGCCAACGTGTGGCGGCCCTGCTCGAGGCGCACTAGCGGCACCCCCTCCTCCGCTACCGCCGCGACGATCGCGTCGTGGACGAGAGTTGCTTCCGCCGGATCGACCGAAACCTCCAGCAGGCGGCCTGCCGCCTTCGCTTCGACGCCGACCGTCGCCAGCCGGCGCGCGATCGGGTCGGCGGCACCGTCCACCTCCACCACCAGCAGATGCGTGGCCCCCGTGAAGTCGGCGATCTGCCCAGCCCGGACGAGTCTCCCTTGCTCGATTACGATCAGCGAGTCGCAAACTCGCTCGATCTCGCTCAGCAGATGTGACGACATAACAATTGAGATGCTGAACTCGTGGCCGATGCGCTCGATCAGCGCCAGCATCTCCTCGCGGCCCTCGGGGTCCAAGCCGTTCGCCGGCTCGTCCAGCAGCAACAGCTTGGGATCGTGAGCCAGCGCCTGCGCCAGCTTGACACGTTGCTTCATGCCAGTGGAGTAACCCTGGATGCGGCGGTAGCGTTCCTCGGCCAAGCCGACATAGCGCAGCGCGGCGTCGCCCCGCTCCCGTGCGGCCGCGGCGGGGAGGCCGCTCATTCGCGCCATGTGCACGACGAAATCTACGGCCGAGAGATCGGCGGGCAGACACTCGTGTTCGGGCGCATAGCCGACCAGCTCGCGCACGCGCAAGGACTCCCGCCCGGCGTCGAATCCCAGAACGGTGGCGGTGCCGCTGGTCGGCGTCAGCAACCCCAGCAGGATCTTGATCAGGGTGCTCTTGCCCGCGCCGTTGGGGCCGACGAGTCCGACGATCCCGGGCTCGACGATCAGATCGACGGCGTCAAGCGCGACGACTCCTGGGTAGTGCTTGGTGAGCGCTGCCGTGCGAATCAGCGGTGTCGGGATCACCAAGGCGCCGCCTGCTGCGAGCGGAATCGATCCATGGGGCTATGGTAGGAGGGCCGGTCCCTACAGACGCGAACGCGCCTGCTAGAGGATCTGGGAGAGGAAGAGCTTGGTCCGTTCTTCCCGCGGACTCGTGAAGAAGTGCTCGGGCGTACCCTCTTCGACTAGTGCGCCTTCGTCGAAGAAGAAGAGCCGGTCGGCGACTTCGCGGGCGAAGCCCATCTCGTGCGTCACCACGAGCATTGTCATGCCCGACTCGGCCAGCTCCTGCATCACGTCCAGCACTTCCTTGATCATCTCCGGATCGAGCGCCGAGGTCGGCTCGTCGAACAGCATGATCTTGGGCTGCATCGCCAGCGCGCGGGCGATGGCCACGCGCTGCTGCTGGCCGCCGGAGAGCTGGGCCGGATGCTTCTCCGCCTGCTCGGGGATGCCGACGCGTTCGAGCAGCTGGATCGCCAGCGCCTCCGCGTCGAGCCTGGGCAGGTGGCGCACCTTTCGCAGGCCGAGCGTGATGTTGCTCAGCACGGAGAGATGCGGGAAGAGGTTGAACTGCTGGAAGACCATTCCCACTTCGGAGCGGATCGCGTTGAGGTTGCGCACGTCTTCGTTGAGCTCGATGCCGTTGATCACGATGCGTCCGGCGTCGTGCTCTTCCAGGCGGTTGAGGCAGCGGATGAAGGTCGATTTGCCGGAACCGGAGGGCCCGAGGATGACGACGATTTCATGCTCTTTGACGGAGAGGCTGACATCGTCGAGCGCTTGGAAGTCGCCGAACCACTTATCGACGTGCGAGACCGTGATGATGTCGGGCTGGCCGATGAGGCGCTCGGGCACCATTGTTCCGGGCTCCGGACGTGCCTCCGTGGAGATCTTCGGCGGTGCCGGTTCGCTGCTGGCGGTGTCTTCGCTGGTCATATCGCGTTCCTCGCGTTGATCGGGGCCGGTTGCATGCTACCGCGCAGTCGGCGGTGGCAGGAGGAGGTCAGCGTTCACCGATGCCTTGGGCGCGCTCCATGCGCTGGGAGATGCGGGACATTATGAAAGCGACGATCCAGAAGGCGACCGCGACGAAGATGTAGGCCTCGATGCGGTCGGGAATGAATTCGGATTGGGCGATGGCGCTGTCGGCGTTTCCCTTGAGTTCGCGGAGGGGGAGGATGACGGTCACCAGGGTGGTGTCTTTCCAGATCGCAATCGCCTGTCCGACGATGGGCGGAATGGAGATTCGGAGCGCCTGCGGCATGATGATCAAGCGCAGGGACTGTCCGCGGCTGAGCCCGACGGCTTGGGCGGCCTCGTACTGGCCGTGGGGGAGCGTTTGCAGGGCGCCGCGGATGTACTCGGCCATGTAGGCGGCGGTGAAGACGGCGAGTACGACCATGGTGCGGATGATCAAGTCACCGCCGATGATGTCGTCGAGGATGAAGAGGGCGACGAAGAGCCAGCCGAGCAGCGGGGCGCCGCGAACGATCTCGATGTAGGCGGTGCAGGTCCATTTGATCGCGTGCAGCTTGGAGGCGCGGCCGATTGCCAGCGGGATCGCGATGACGAGGCCGCCGACGATGCCGACGGGGGCGAGGAGGAGATTGAGTACGAAGCCGTCCAGCTCGCGCATGCTCGCACCGCCTCCGGCCAGGAGGATGACGAGCACGAGTGGGAGGGCGAGGATCAAGAGGCCGCCGACGATCCGGTTGGCGCCGGTGCGAGTGGGGAAGAGGGCGACGCGGACGGCGCGAGCACGAGTCTGGATGGGGACGGTCTTGTCGAACCCGCCGCGTAGTGAGAACGCGTCGTCGAACGCGAAGCGCAGGAGGATGACTCGGGTCAAGAGCGAGCGTTGGCGGGCGCGGTCGTGGCCGATGGTGCGGGCGATGACGTAGCCCAGGAAGAGCAGGGCGATGCTGAGCAAGAACCAGAGCGAGGACCAGAAGGCGGCCCCGCCATGGCCCATGAAGAGAATAACGGCGATGCCGGTAAGGACGATGAAGAGGTGGTCTTTGCGTCCGAGGCTGGACCACATGCCGTAGGACAGGCCGATCAGGGCGAACACGAACCCCATGGCGGCCCACAAGCGCCATTCCTGGTCGTGGGGGAAGCTGCCGGCGAAGAGCAGCCAGCGATTGTCCGTGATGACTCGCCAATTCGCGTCGAAGAAGACAAACCAGACGATGCCGACCGTGAGCGCGGCGATGAAGGTGACGCTGACGATGGTGAGCGCGGTACCTGCTGTGGACGGGAACAGGTTGCGGTGGATCCACTCGCGGGTGCGGACGGAACGCGGGCGGCGAGCGCGCTGGCGATGTGGCGGCAGCACGATCCGCTGTGATTGCGGGGCGGGCAGCTGCTGAGTCATAGGCGCCGCCCCCTAGATCCGATGCGCCGTTACGCGAGCGTTGAGCACGTTCATCACAGCCGAGATCGCAAATGAGATCACCATGTACGTGATGATGATCACGAAGAACATCTCCAGCGCATGGCCTGCCTTGTTCTGGACGATCGTCGCCACCCGGAATAGATCGTCGAACAGCACGGCGTAGGCCAGCGACGAGTTCTTGTTCACGTTGAGAAACTGATTGGTCACCGAGGGAATCATCTGGCGCAGCGCCTGCGGCAGGATCACCAGCGTCAGCCGCTGATACCCGGTCAGGCCGATCGCGTTTGCCGCTTCCGTCTGGCCCTTGGGCAGCGCCTGAATGCTGCCGCGCACGATCTCCGCGATGAACGCGCCCGTGTACATCGTCAGCCCCAGTACGAGCGCCGCGAATTCGGGCTGAACAAGCATGCCCTCGGCATAGGAGGTGCCTTCGATGACTGGCCGGTCGATACTCACGGGTACGCCGAGGATCAGGAACGAAATCAAGGCGCCAGCGGCGAACACGCCCATCGCCCAGCGGTTGGCGAAGAGGATTCGGCCGGTCTCGCGTTCGTGCTCCTGCCGCTTGGCTCGAACGCGCATCGCCACCGCGCCTACGGCGATCAGAGCAAGCACCCAGATGCCGACGAACCAGTCGGGCGCTCCCCACAACCCGTCCGACGGCACCGGCCACGGAATCGCGATGCCGCGGTTGGAGAGGAAGAGGAAGTCACCGACGTTGAGGACGTTCTGGATCACCGGGGCGCCGACTAGCAGGATCGCGTACCAAATCACGATCTGGACCAGCAGCGGGGTATTGCGAAAGACCTCGACGAACAGCATGGCCATTCGCGCCACCAGCCAGTTGGAGGACAGCCGCGCGACTCCGACGACAACGCCAACGAGGGTCGCCAGCAGAATGGCGACCAGTACGGCGCGCAGCGTCGACCACACGCCGACCAGATACATCGTGATCCGCGAGTTGGTGACGCCGTCGACGTCAACCAACCACTGGTTGCCAACCTTGAAGCCGGCCGGCTCGCTGAGGAAGCCGAAGCCGAACTCGCGCAGGTCAAGCGAGGCGATGACGTAGGCGAGCACGATCGCGGTGAGGGCGACGTAGATCCCCTGCGTGAGCACGCTGCGGAACCCGCGCTGATAGAAGAGGGGAGTGCGCGCGGGATCGGGGAGTTGGGGCGCCGGTTGCTGCGACATGCGGAGAGGCTAGTCCCTCGGACAGCTACGAGTGACGTAACTCGATACCGGGGATATAGGAAAAGGCGCAGGGGCCGTTCCCGTGATGCGGGAACGGCCCCTGCAATGTGCTCACTCTGCGGTGCGGCTAATGCCGCGTCCGGCTAGCGGTACGGCAGTGCGTACTGAATGCCGCCGGTCCCCGGTGGGCAGTTGCTCTTGTCCTCGGATGCGAGGGCGTTCAGCGAGCAGGCGCGCGGAACGGCGTCGCCGACGGTGTTCGCGTAGATCTCACCGTAGTTCCCCACAGCCGCGATGGCCCGCTGGATGAACTGCGCGTTCACGGAGTCGAAGCCAAGCGTGCTCACTTCGCCGCCTTCGAACGACACGCCGAGCAGCCGTGCGACCGTCGTGTTGGGCGGGTTCGCCGCCATGGATGCCACGTTGGCCCGGGTGATGCCCAGCTCTTCCGCCGCGATCAGGCCGTGAACGACCCAGTTGACGACGTCCTTCCACTCGCTGTCGTAGTCCCGCACGCCGGGAGCCAGCGGCTCCTTGGAGATCAGCTCCCCGAGGATCACGAAGTCGCTGGCGTTGTCCAAGACCCCGATCCGCGAAGCGAGGTTGCTCTGGTCGGCCGTCCAGACGTCACAGCGTCCGGCGACGAACGCATCCTGCGTCTCCTGATCGCCACCGCCAAGCGGCGTGAAATCAAGTCCCAGATCGGTGAAGTGATCGGCCAGGTTCTGCTCCGTGGTCGTGCCGGACTGGACGCAGATCGTCCTGCCGCCCATGTCGGACGTTGCGTTGATGCCTGAATCCGCGTGGACCGCGAACCCTTGCCCCGTGTAGAAGGTGGTCTGGGCGAAGTCGACGCCCAGTTCACGGTCGCGCGAGGCCGTGATGGTGGTCGTGCGGATCAGCACGTCGATCTCACCGTCGTTGAGCAACTCGAAGCGGGTCGAGGCGTCGGAGGCGTCGACCAACTCAAGCCCGACGCCGTCGCCCAGCGCGGCCTGGATCGCCTTGCAGAACTCCACATCAAAACCCGAGACCGTTCCGTCGGGCTCTCGGAAGCCGAAGAGCGGTTGAGTTTGCTTGACGCCGCACTTCAAGACACCGCTATCTTTCACTGCCTGAACGGTGTTCCCACGTCCGGCCGCAGAATCCTGCTCATCGCTACTGGTACAAGCTACAAGCGCAAGAGCGCCGAGTATCGCGACCAGCGTCACGATGGCGCCGGTGCGCCAGCTTGAGCCATATTTCCTCAAGAGCGATCGATGCATAACAGTAAACCCTCTTAACAATTAACGGGCAGTCTCGCCACTTCACGCGAATGTGATCACGCGCTGGAGAGTATTCCTGTGAGGCTGCACCCTGTCAAGGTGGCAAGTTGCAGCCTCTGTACGGACGCCGCCTGTGACGCTGGGCGCTGGCCCTTCGCTCAATCAGGCGCCAACGCCCCTGATAGTCGTAGGCTTCTGGTGTGGCGCACTCCGTGTCGCCGAGGATGAAAGGGACGGAGATGTCGGTGGGACCGAACCACGACCCAGAACGATCTGCGCATGCCGCCGCCGCGCCCCTCCAGGGGATACGCGTGATCGACGCTTCCCGCATCCTGGCAGGCCCCCTTTGCGGGGTGATTCTGGGAGACCTCGGCGCGGACGTCATCAAAGTGGAGCATCCGCGCGGGGACGAGACCAGACGGTGGGGGCCGCCCTTCCTGGGATCGGAGGCCGGCTACTTCGTATGGGCGAACCGCAACAAGCGCGGCGTCGGCTTGGATCTCGCGGACCCCCAGGGCCGCGCGGTTTTCCGCGACCTGTGCGCCCACGCGGATGTGCTGCTCGAGAATTTCAAACTGGGCACGATGGAGCGATGGGGATTGGGCCGCGAGGATCTGAGCCGCCTCAACCCCCGGCTCGTGCATTCCCGGATCAGCGGCTTCGGGACTCGCGGGCCCAAACGCGACTGGCTCGCCTTCGACTTCGTTCTGCAGGCGATGACGGGCTGGATGAGCATTACTGGCCGGCCCGACGGCGAGCCCACGAAAGTGGGCGTCGCGATCGTTGATATTTTCACCGCTCTCTACTCGTGTATCGGCGTGCTCGCGTCGCTGCAGGAGCGGGATGCACGGGGCGGCGCCCGCCACGTGGATACGTCGCTCTGGGAAGCGGGGATCGCCTCGCTGGCCAACGTCGCCGCCAATTGGCTGCTGGGCGGCATCGAACCGCGACGTTTCGGTAATGCGCACCCGAATAGCGTCCCCTACCAGACCTTCCCGGCCGCCGACGGCCCGCTCGCCCTCGGCGTCGGTAGCGACGAGCATTACCGTATTGTTTGCGAGATTCTCGAACGCCCCGATCTCGCTTCCGATCCGAAGTTCGCGACGAACGCCGAGCGGCAGGCCCATCGCGACGAATTGGTCCTTCTCTTGCAGGAGCTGTTCCGGGCGAAGACCGTCGCGGAGTGGGTAGAGCTTCTGCAGGCGCATGGTGTACCGGCCGGGCCCGTGAACACCGTTCCCCAGGCGTTCGCTGATCCCCAAACGGACGCCACGGACATGATCTTGGAGCTGGAGCATCCTGAATTGGGCCCGTATCGCACCACGGGATCGGCGCTCAAGCTCGACCCGCCGCCCGCCGTCCGCTCACGGCCGGCGCCGCTCTTGGGCGAACACACGGACGAAGTGCTCGGCGAGTGGCTGGCATACGATCGTGCTCGCTTGGATGAGCTGCGCGCGTCGGGCGCGCTCGGTTGATCTGCCGGTGTACGACTTGGTAATCCGCAACGGCCTGCTCGTCGACGGATCCGGTGCTCCACCACGTCCGGCGGATGTGGCGATCGCGGGCGAAACCGTTGCGGCCATCGGCGCGATCCATGACCGCGGGCGCGCCGAGCTCGACGTGCGGGGATTGATCGTGGCGCCGGGATTCATCGATGTGCACAGCCACGATGATCGCGCCCTGATCGAACAGCCGGAGCTGCCGTTCAAGCTCCGGCAAGGGGTGACCACGGACATCATCGGCAACTGCGGGTGGGCCTTGGTCCCCCGCTCGCCCGCGAACGACGCCCATGCGCCCGCGCTGTTCGGCCCGCTCGCGACGGCGATGGAATGGACCGGCTTCGCAAGCTACTTTCAGCGGCTCACGGACGCTGCGCCGGCCTGCAACGTGGGCGCGCTGATTGGGCACGGGGCCGTGCGGTTGGCGGTGATGGGTAGGGCGGCACGGCCGCCGGGGCCGGACGAGCTCGCGGAGATGTCCGCGCTGGTCGAGGCTGGCATGGAGGCCGGGGCCCTGGGACTTTCATCCGGCCTGACCTACGAGCCCGCCGTCCACGCGTCGACGGCCGAGCTGGTCGAGTTGGCGCGCGCCGCCGCCGCGGCCGGAGGGCTCTACGCCAGCCATCTCCGCGATGAGGGAGACCACTTGTTGGAGGCGGTCGACGAGGCGATCCAGATCGGCCGCGAAGCGGACTGTCCCGTACAGATCTCGCATCACAAGGCGATGGGACGGCGAAACTGGGGGAAGATCACCCGATCGATCGCCGCGATCGATCGGGCGGGGCGCGCCGGAGTCGATGTCACGGCGGATGTCTATCCCTACACGGCCTCCAGCACCATTTTGGGCGCGGTCGCGGCCCAAGGGATCGAGGACGGTGCCGATGCGGCGGGGATCACGATCGCCTCTACTAAGGCTGGGGCTGGCTTGGAAGGAGCGTCGCTGGCCGACCTCGCGTCCTCATGGAACCTGTCCGCTGCGGAGACGGCGCGGCGGATCGCTGAAGCGGACTCCGGGACGATCGTGATCCGCCACGGAATGGATGAAGCTGACGTGCGCAACGCGCTCTCGCATGAACGGGCGATGATCGGATCCGACGGAATCCCCGGCGTGGGGAAGCCGCACCCTCGTCTTTACGGCACGTTCGCGCGGGTGCTGGGCCACTATGCGCGCGATCAACGGCTCTTTCCGATCGAGGAGGCGGTTCGACGGATGACGGCCTTGCCGGCGCGCAAGTTCAAGCTCGCGCGCCGGGGGCAGTTGCAGCAAGGGTGGGCGGCCGACATCGTTTGTTTTGAGCCGGAAACCGTGGATGACCGCGCGACCTACGAAGCGCCGCGACGATATCCCGCGGGAATCGTGCATGTCGTCGTGAATGGATCGATCGTGCTGCGGGACGGGACACAGCTTCCCGCACGACCGGGCCGCTTTCTCCGCCTCGACGGGTGACGGGTGCGCTTGCACCCGGCGCCATCCGTCTTGACTTATTGACCTCGGCGTCATGCGGCTTCTAGTCTCGCCACGCTTTCGCAGCAGACGGATGACTGGATCACGGGGATCGGAATGTTCTCACTCGACAGTCGCAAAGCGTTCGTAACCGGTGCCGGCGGAGGATTGGGTTCCGCGATCGCGGAAGCGCTCGCGGCGCAGGGCGCCGCGGTCGTCCTCACCGATCTCGATGCGGCGAAAGCTGCCGCCAAGGCCTCTGAGATAGGTGAGAGGCTTCCGGGCCGGACGCTCATCCCGCTCGCCATGGATGTCACGAGCGAAGAGAGCGTGCGGGATGCGTTCGTTGTGGCGAAGCAGCGGCTAGGCCCGATCGACGTGATGGTGAACGTTGCCGGCATCGCCAAGATTCGGCCCCTACACGAGATGTCCTTCGGCGAATGGCGAGAGATGCTCTCGATTCATCTGGACGGCACCTTCTTGGGGACTCGCTACGCCTTGCCCGACATGCTGGAGCGGGGCTGGGGTCGCGTCATCTGTGTCTCTTCCATCGTCGCGGATACCGGCGTCGCCTATGAAGCGCACTACGGCGCTGCTAAAGGAGGCATCAACGGGCTGATCCGTTCGGTGGCACGGGAAGTGGCACCCAAAGGCGTGACGGTCAACGCGATCGCGCCCGGCTATTTCGACACGCCGCTGAGCGAGATGATTCCGCCCGAGGAGTATCGGCTCCTGACTGAGAACATCGCCGTGGGCCGGTTCGGAAAGCCGGAGGAGGTCGGGGCGCTGGCTGCGTACCTCGCCTCGGATGAGGCAGCCTACATCACCGGCGAGGTGATCCGGCCTCACGGCGGCTTCTCATACGGTCGCGCCGATCTCGACGCGGCTCCCGACTAACCGCCTCGTGCAAGCCACGCTGCGCCGCGGGACTCCCGGCGATGCCGAGGCCTGCGGGCGCATCTGCTACGAAGCGTTCAAGGGTATCGCCGACGAGCACAACTTCCCGCCGGATTTCCCCTCCCCCGCGGTCGCTGTCAACGTCGCCGGCATGATGCTCGCGCACCCCGGCTTCTACTCCGTGGTAGCGGAACAGGGGGGGCGCGTGGTGGGGAGCAACTTTCTGGACGAGCGCTGTCCCATTGCGGGGCTCGGGCCGATTACCGTTGATCCGGCTGCGCAGGACGCCGGCGTGGGGCGGCTCCTGGTGCGCGATGTCCTCGATCGGGCGGAGTCCCAAGGGGCGGCCGGCGTCCGCCTCGTGCAAGCCGCATATCATGGCCGCTCAATGGCGCTCTATACCAAGTTAGGATTCGCGGTCCGCGAGCCGCTCATCGCGGTGCAGGGATCGCCGATCGGCGAGCCGCTCCCGGGATGTCGTGTGCGTCGAGCCGGGCTGGACGACCTCCCAGCTTGCGACGCGATCTTTCGGGACGTCCACGGCCACGAGCGCCTCTGGGATCTGCGGGACGCGGTCGAGCGGGGGAGTGCGCGCCTCGTCGAACGAGACGGGCAGGTGACGGCCTATGCCACCCTGCTGGGATTCGCCGGCCACGCGGTCGCCCGTGCCAACGACGATCTCAAGGCGCTGATCGCGGCGGCCGATCGGATCCATAACCCCGGCTTCCTGCTGCCCACCCGCAACCACGATCTTCTGCAATGGTGTATCGAGCGCGGGCTGCGCCTTCGGCAGCCGATGACGCTGATGAGCCTCGGGAAGTACCAGGAGCCGCGCGGGCCGTTCTTGCCCTCGATCGCGTTTTAGGACGCGGTTGCCCCAGCGCTTCTTGGCGCTTCTTTGCTCCCGTCTACCCGGCTCTACCCGGCTGTGAAGCGAATGGGGCGGCCCTCGCCACTGGCCTCCAGATCGATCTGGAGCAGCCGGGCAGCGTTTTCGCGCAGGATGCCGGAGCGGACCTCGTCACGGAACGGCGCGGCGCGGAACTCGTCGAGCCAGCGATCCGGGTGCAGCACCGGAAAATCAGACCCGAACAGCATGCGATCGCGCAGCAAGGTATTCGCGTTCTGGATCACGGCTTCCGGGAGGTACTTGGGCGCCCAGCCGGAGAGATCCATATAGACGTTCGTCTTGTGCCACAACACCGCGAGCATCTCATCGGTCCAAGGCCAGGCGGGATGCGCGCCGATAATTTGGAGTTCGGGAAGCTCCGCCGCAAGATCGTCGAGGTGTGGCACCGGACGGCCGTACTTCAGGTGAATGCCCATCCCCCCCGGCGCTCCGGCGCCGATCCCCGTGGTCCCCATGTGGATCATCACCGGCACGCCGAGCGCCGCGCAAGTTTCGAAGATCGGGCGCGCGGCCGGATCATCGACGAAGAACGCTTGCGTCAGCGGCATGAACTTCATCCCGCGCAGCCCGAGCTCTTCGATGCAACGGCGGGTTTCGCGGACCGCCGCTTCGCCCTTGGCGGGGTCTACCGAGCCGAAGCCAATGAGTACGTCGGCATTGCGTGTGACGGCCTGACTCAACGCGTCGTTGGAGTCGCCCGTCCGGCCCGTCTGCGACTCTTCGTCCAAGGCCACCACGACGGCGAGCAGGTTCCGCTCACGGTAGATCTCGGCCTGCGCGTCTAGGCTGATCTCGTCGATGCGTCGTTTGAAATACCGCTCGGCCTGCTCGCGCCAAGGACCTTGCCGCCGATGCGCGGCGGCGTCGGAAGGGTGCGTGTGGATGTCGATCGCTTCGATCATCGGGTCTAAGAGCCGCGGAAGAACGCTTGTCCCAGCGCGCGGGGCGCCGCCCCCGCATCGGGGCGATGGCGGTAGCGCCAGGCGCCCAGGATGAGCACTGCGACCGTGCCGATGAACGGCAGCATGGTGAGGATTTCGGGCGGCACGTTCCAGCCGCCCGACTGTGCGATGAAGTCGAGCGCGCGCAGGCCGCCGAAGAGGTACGCGCCGACGATCAGCAGCAGCGGCCTCCAACCCGCGAAGATCACGACCGCCAGCCCGATCCAGCCGAGACCGCTGGTCATGAAGGGCGTCCAGTTCTGGGTCGTGCCCAGCGAAAGGAACGCGCCGCTCAGACCGATGAGGGCACCGCCGAAAACGACATAGGCCAGCCGCCAAGCGATGACCGAGACGCCGGCGGCATCGGCGGAGCCGGGATCCTCGCCGACGGAGCGGATGTTGAGGCCGTGGCGCGTGCGGAACATGACCAGCGCGATGAAGAACGGAATCAAGAAGGCGACGTAGGCGAGCCACAGATGCTCGAAGAGGATGTCGCCCACCCACGGGATCTCGTGCAGGCCGGGGATCTCCCAGTGATCGATCGGATGTTCCGCCCGCTTCCCCGTGTAGGGGCGGCCGATCTGGCTCGACAGCCCCAGGCCCAGCAGCCAGAGCCCAAATCCCGCGACGACCTGGTTCGCGCGCAGCACGACCGTCGCCAGGCCAAAGAGGAAGACGAAGCCCGCACCGAAAGCGGCCGCCCCAATCAGCCCGACCACGACGTTGCCGGCCTCGGCCGCCACCATGAAGCCGCCCACGGCGCCCATCAGCATGACGCCCTCAATGCCGATGTTGAATACGCCCACCCGTTGCCCCAGCAGCTCGCCGGAGGCAGCTAGCAAGATCGGCGAGCCGATCACGATGGCTTGGAGCAGCGCCGCTTGCCAGAGCTCAAGTTCCACGGCTGCCTCCGGCTCCGCCCGCTGCCGCTGCTGGCGATGCTTGATCGCCGGGTGGAAGCGTTTCCCTCTCCGGCCGTTCCCGTCTCAGGCGGTAGTTCGCGAGACCCTCGCCGATCGCCGCCATCAACAAGATGAACCCCGTCAACCCGAACGACCCGAGTTCAGACCCGACGTCGAGCAGGCGGAGCGCGCTCCCGGCCGAGATGATCGCGCCGATGACCCCCGCCATGAAGACGACGACCGGGAACGATCCCCCGGCCAAGACTGCGACCGCGATCCCGAGGTAGCCGGTGTTGTTGGAGAGCGAGGTGGCGTAGGCGTTGGTGTCGCCACCCGTCATGTGCGCCACGCCGGCCACGCCCGCAACTCCGCCCGAGAGCAGGAGCACGGCCACCGACAGCAGGCGTACGTTGATGCCGGCATAGGAACCGGCCTGCTCGCTGCCGCCCACCGTGCGCACCATGTAGCCGAACGTGGTGCTACGGAACACGAGCCAGAGCACCATGGCCACGGCGATGCCCAAGAGGAGGCCCGAGCTGAACTCCACAGCGGCGACTTCCACGCCCGGGAGGCGGGCCTGCTCGGGGATATCGCGCGTCGCGAGGATGGAGCCCTGCGACTGCGGATTACGCCAGGGTCCCGTTGCGATGTAGGCGAGGAACAAGATGGCGACGAAGTTGAGCATCAAGGTCGTGAGGATCTCGTTGACGTTGAGGTACGCGCGCGCGATCGCCGGTACGGCGATCCAGGCCGCGCCGCATAGCGCCGCGCCCGCGAACATCAGCGCCAAGAGCGGCGCGCCGGACATGCTTTCGAGCTGGAAGGCGATCGCCACGCCGGCGAAGGCGCCCATGAAGAATTGCCCTTCGACCCCCACGTTCCAGCGTCGCAGCTTGAGGGCGACGGCGGCGGCCAGCCCGGTCAGCACGAGGGGCGCCGCGAGATCCAAGATGTTGCTCCAGCCGCGTTTGCTGCCGATCGTTCCCCGGTAGATGCGGTTGAAGGCGTCCTCGTCGCCGATCGCCAATTGGACGGCGATCAGCGCGATGACGACGCCGACCACGATCGCCGCCAGACGGTGCGCTGTCTGATTCCGGGGTTCCGTGCGCTGCTCAAGCCGCCAGCCTAAGCAGCCCATCGCCCATCGCCCCAGACGGCCGCTTTCCCTCTTGATCACACCGAACTCCTAGGATGCAGCGGCGAGGGCGCCGCCCATCAGCAGGCCGATCTCCTCCAAGTTGAACTGCTCGGGGTCCGTGAACTCACCGACGATCGCACCGCGGTAGAGCACCAAGATCCGATCGGAGAGACGCATCACCTCGTTCAGGTCCTCGGAGATCAGCAGGATCGCGACCCCCGTCGCGCGCGCGCGCAGCAGCACCTGCTGTACCTCCTCGATCGCGCCGATATCGAGGCCACGAGTCGGATGCACCACCACAAGGACGCGCGCGCTGGCGTTGAGTTCCCGCCCGGTGAGCAGGCGCTGCGCGTTGCCGCCGGAGAGGCTGCGCACAGGCGCGCTGACGTCGCTAATCGAGAGGCCGACGGTCTTGGCAAGCATGCGCGCGAAACGCCGCGCGGCGCCTTGTATGAGCAGCGGACCGCGCCGTACAGGAGGATGCTGAAAGGCGCGCAGGATCGCGTTGTGCTCGATCGACTCGGTCAGCACCAGCCCGGACGCGTAGCGATCCTCCGGAATATGCCCCACGCCCGCTGCAAGGAAGTCGCGCGCGTGCGCACGCGACAGATCCTGGCCGCCGACCTGGATGCGGCCGGCGGTGAGCGCGCGTAAGCCGGTGAGCGTCTCGGACAGCTCGCGCTGACCGTTGCCGGCGACGCCGGCAACGCCGACGATCTCGCCCGCGCGCACCGTCACGTCCACCTCGCGCAAGGCGGGCAGTCCGCGGTCATCGGTGGTGGAGAGGGCTTCCGCAACGAGCGCGTTTTCTCCCAGTTCGACCGGCTCGCGCTGGCGCGTGAACTCGATACTGCGCCCCACCATCTCTTGGCTGAGCATACGCGGCGTGCAGTCTTCCGCGGCGTGCGTGCCCATGTGACGTCCGCCTCGCAATACCGTCACGCGGTCGGAGATCTCGAGCGCCTCTTCCAGCTTGTGCGAGATGAACACGATCGTCCGTCCGCTCTCGCTGGAGAGCTGCCGGATCATGCCAAAGAGTTTGTCCGTCTCGCCGGGGGCCAGCACTGCGGTGGGCTCATCCAGAATCAGGATGCGGGCGCCCCGCGCAAGGGTGCGCAAGATGGCCACCCGCTGCTGCTCGCCCACGGAGAGCTGCCAGATGCGTGCCGCCGGATCGACATCCAAATGGAAGCGATCGCTCAGCTCTCGCGTGCGCTCCTCGATGCGCGCGGGCGTGAGCACCGTGGGGCTCGCATCCCAGCCCAAGTGGATGTTCTCCGCGACCGTGAAGCCGTGCACCAGCCGGTAATGCTGGTGCACCATGCCGATCCCGCGCCGCAGCGCGTCTCGGGGTGATCGGATCCGTGTTGGCTCGCCGTTGAGGAGAATGTGGCCGCGATCTGGGCGCAGCAGCCCGCTGAGTACGTTCATGAGGGTCGTCTTGCCCGCGCCGTTTTCTCCCAACAGCGCATGCACCTCGCCCGCTCGCAGATCGAAATCGACATCGTTCACCGCCACGAGGTCGTCGAACCGCTTCACGATCCCGCGCATCTGCACGGCGAGGGGAGCATTGCCACTGTCTGTGCTGGTCACGGGCTCCTCATTGCGAATGCCCGAAGGGCCAGCCCTCACTTGGTGAGGACCGGCCCCTCGAAATTCAACTCCTGGCGAATAGTTCTGACGCTATTCGACTCCCTGCACGTACCAACTCCACCCGGAGTAAAGGAATTCATCCGAGAGCGCTTCGCCGGCAGGGACTTGCTCTACGCCGTCCTGATCGTAGAAGGGCCCAACGAACGGGTTAAAAGCGCCGGAAATGATGTCCGCGCGCACCTGCATCACCTGCTCGACCACGTCCGCGGGGACGTTGGGGCCGAACGAGTCGATGTCGGCGCCGGAGCCGAGTTCGAACAGCACTTGCCGGTTGCCGCTCCAGGTACCGTCTCGGACCGCTTGGAACTCCGCTTCATAGAATTCGTCCCAGATCATGAGAGCGGACGTGATGTACGCGTCCTCGCCGTGGCGGCGCAGGTCTTTGAACATCGTGGCCGCCCAGACGCCCCGCTCACTGGCGGTGATGAGCGCGGTGGCATCGTCGATGAAGCCGAACAGCACGTCGACGCCGTCGTTGACGAGCGCGTGCGCTGCCTCGGTCTCCAAGGGCGGGTCGAACCACGAGTTAATCGTCACGTTCTTGAGCGTGCAGTCCTCCCGCACCGACTGGCAGCCGAGGAGGTAGGCGTTGACGTTGGCTACGACCAAGGGGATGTCGAACGTGACGACGTAGCCAATGGTGCCCGTCTCCGTCAGGAGGCCCGCCGCGACCCCCACGAGGTAGGCGGTGTGCCAATGCTTGGGGTAGTAGCTGACGACGTTGTCGGCGAAGGGCGGGATCCCATAGGTCTCCAAGCAAGCCACGCCTTCGACGCCGGCGCACGCGTCCAAGAACAGAGCGCCGGCCGCGCCCGAATCGACGATGATGTTGTAGCCGTCGTCGATCACCTGCTGGGTCGTCTGGGTGAACTCCTCGTTGGGAGGAATGAACTGGATGAGTGCGGTCTCGACATTGCCCAGACGCTCGGCGGCAGCCTGCACGCCCTCCTCATGCGAGAGGAAGTACCCCTCGTCATCAATGGAGGCTTGGATGATCAGGTGGGCCACCCGCAGCGGCTCTTCATCCATCATTTCTTCAGCCATGGGCTCTTCAGCCATGGGCTCTTCAGCCATGGGCTCTTCGGCCATGGGCTCTTCGGCCGCCGGCTCGGGCTCCGCCGCTGGGGCCGGGGCCTCCGTCACCGCGGGTGCCGGCTCCTCATCGGCATCGTCGCCGCCACAGGCAGCGGCAACCAAGCCCACCGCCAGCAGCAAAGCAACGCTCAGGAGGAAGAGATGTCTCCCCCCTCGGATCGATCCTCGAATCCAACGCTCCATGTCGCCTCCTAATCGGCACCGCAGATGGTCTGCGGCTTTAAGCCCTCAGAGAGAGCTCGCTCCCATTGCCAAACCGGCGATCCGCTCTTCCGAGAGCGGAAGTTCGGTGACCTCCGCGCCGAGCGCGTCGGCCACAGCATTCGCCAAGACCGCCGGGATTCCCATGGTTCCACTCTCCCCCATCCCCTTGGCCGCATTGCGGGTCACGCTGGACGGCGTTTCGAGGTGTCCGACCTCGATCGGCGGAACCTCCATCGCTGTCGGTACTAAATAGTCCATCAGGCTCGCTGTCAGCAATTGCCCGTCCGCGTCGTAGGCGAGTTGCTCCAGCGTCCCGCAACCGATCCCCATCGCTGCTCCCCCGATCGCTTGCCCATCCACGGTCTCCCTGTCCAAGATGCGGCCGCAGTCGCCCACCATAACCAGCCGCCGGATCTCGAAGTGTCCCGTCTCGGTGTCCACATCGACGGCCGCGACGATCGCGGTGTTGGAGAAGACGTTCTGGGGCAGCTTTTCGTAGCGGGTCACCTCCAGGCCTGCCTCCACGATCTCCTGTGGAAGGGCGAAGTCGAGCGTCTGCAAATATGCCGCTTGCACCACCTCGTCGAAGTCCACGCCCGTCGCGGGATCCTCGGCCAGGCAGATCCGCCCGTCCGCGATCGTCAGTTCCCGCTCGACCCGGGCATCGGAAAGCTCGCCTTCGAACTTCAGCATCAGCGCCGCGACTTTGAGAAGCTTGCGCCGCAGATCTTGGCTCGCCAGGGTCAGGGTGTTCCCCATGGTGACGGCCGTGCGGCTCGCGTAGGTCCCGGAGCCGGACGGGCAGAGATCGGTGTCGCCCTCCACGATCTGGACTCGATCCCGCGAGACGCCTAGCTCTTCGGCGATCAGGCGGCCGTAGACCTCCGCGTGTCCCTGCCCGCTTGAGGCGGAGCTCATGAATCCCTGGATCGTGCCGTCCGGGGCGATGCGCACGCGCGCTCCGTCGTACCCAGGATAGAGCGTGACGCCTGTGACCTCGTTGAACGTGCCTACGCCCACGCCCAGTTGTTTCCCGGCCGTTGCCGCGGTTCGCTGCTCCGCGCGCAGGCCGTCGTAGTCCGCACGCGCCAGCGCCATGCGCAGCGTCTCTTGGTAGTTACCGGTGTCGAACGCGTTGCCGGTGGGCGTCGTATGGGGGAAGTCGTCGGTGCGGAGAAGGTTGCGCCGCCTGATCTCCGCGGGGTCCAACCCCAGTTCGCCCGCGGCGATGTCCAGCAGCCGCTCCACGGCGAACACCGAGAGCACCTGTCCAACCCCCCGGTAGCTCCCTGCTGGCGCCTTGTTGGTCGCGTAGCTGGTGGCGTCGATCTCGGCGATTTCGTGGCGATAGGCGCCGAAGATATTGATCACCGTGGTGAAGGGGTCCAGGCCTGCCCCGAAGGGGAAAACGGAGTGCGCGCCGGCGTCGCCTTCCGCTCGCGCCCGCACGGCTCGCAGGTTGCCGTCGCCGTCGAAGGCGGCGCCCAGCGTCAGCGTGCCTTCGTGCGCGTGCACGCTAGCGAGGAGATTTTCGCGCCGATCCTCGACCCACTTCAGCGCGCCGCCAGTTTCGCGCGCCAGCCAGGGTAAGATCACTTCCTCGGGGAAGAGCTGCGCCTTCAGTCCGAAGGCGCCGCCGACATCCGGGCGGATCACGCGGATGTCGTCCTCCGGCACGCCGAGGATCTGGGAAAGGCCGTTGCGTAGGTAGTGGGGCACCTGCGTGGAGGTCCATACCGTGAAGCGTTGCTCGCGCGGGTCGTAGCGCGCCAGCACGCCGCGGCACTCAAGCGGCACCGCCGTCTGGCGCGGGTACCGGAAGGTCCGCTCGACCACGAGATCCGCGGAGGCGAACGCCTCCGTAGCAGCTCCTTCGTTTAGCGCGAACTTGAAGAGCACGTTGTCGGAGAGATCGGGATGAATCGTCGTCTCGTTGCCAGCGGCCGCTTCCAGACTGGTGACTGCGGGTAACGGCTCGTATTCGATGCGCACGGCGTCCGCAAGGTCCTCGGCTTCGTAGGGACTGTCGGCGACGACTGCTGCTACGGGATCGCCCACGAAGAGCGCTCGCTCGGGGTGCATCGGGTGCCAGTCGTAAACGTTGAGACCGGGCGCTTGCACGCGCAGTGGCTGGATGCTACTGGCAAGGTCGTGGCCGGTTACCAGCGTCACGTCGCGCGCGCCTTCGGGAGGGAGGACCGACAGCACGCGTGCGTGGGCGTGCGGGCTGCGGACGAACGCTACCCAACGGCAGTCCGCGTCCGGCAGGTCGGCGATGAACTGCCCCTCGCCTCGGATGAGCTGCTCGCGCGTCACCGGTCACCTCCTGCGATCTCCGCGATGGCGTCCACCATTCCCTGATAGCCGGTACAGCGGCAGATCGTGCCGGAGAGCGCCTTCCGGATCTCCTCCCTCGTTGGCACGGAAGTATTTTCCAGGAACTCCATGGCGGTCATGAGCACGCCGGGTGTGCAGAACCCGCACTGGAGACCGTTCCGCTCCAGCAGGGCCCTTTGCAGGGGGTGGAGATCGGCGCCTTGCGCAAGCCCTTCGACCGTCGTGATGGATCGCCCTTGCGCTTGCACGGCGAACAGAAGGCAAGAGCGGACCGCCTCCCCGTCTACCAGAACGGTGCAGGCGCCGCAGACGCCGTGCTCGCATCCGAGATGCGTGCCGGTCAGCTTCAATTCATTGCGCAGGAAGTCCGCCAAGGTGAGCCGTGGTTCGACATCTCGATCGACGGCTGCTCCGTTCACCTGAAGCGACAGCGCCGCGCGCGCGCTCATCCCGTTCCCCCGTTCGTACGCGCGTAGGCCTCGCTCAAAGCGCGCCGCGTCAGGACCCTCGCCAGATGTCTGCGATAGGAGGCCGAGGCGTGGACATCGGACTCGGGGTCGAGTTCCGCGGCGACCGCGGCGGAGACGGCCGCGAGCGTGGGTTCCTCGGCACGGGTGCCGACGAGCTGCGCCACCGCCTCCGGCACGACGGGTGCGCCGCCGACGCCGAAGAGCGCTGCCGCACCGTCCGTCACGTTCCCCTCCGCGTCGACGCGGAGGCGGCAGACCACGCCGACGAGGGCGAAATCGCCGTAGCGCCGGCTGAGCTCCTGCACCGCCCAGCCATCGCCGCTGTGCCATTGGGGCAGCACGATCTCCGTCACGACCTCGTCGGGGCCGAGATCGGCGGTGAAGTAAGTTTGGAAGAAGTCCACGGCGGCGATCGTCCGCTCTCCCCCCCCGCCTCGGACGCGGATGCTGCCGTCAAGCGCACAGAGGACCGCCGGCAGTTCGGCGGCGGGATCGGCGTGCGCGATGCTGCCGCCCACCGTCCCGCGGTTGCGAATCTGGAAGTGCCCGATATAGGGGATCGCCTCGGCCAGGAGGGGATTGCGGCGCCGGAGTTCGGGATCGCGTTCCAGCGCCCGCTGCCGCGTCAGCGCGCCGATTCGCATCCCGCCACTGCTGGTTTCCTCTACGTAGGCGAGCTCGGCGACGCCGTTCAGGTCGATAAGCACGGCGGGTTTTGCCAGCCGGAAGTTCATCATCGGCACGAGGCTCTGACCGCCGGCGAGCAGTTTCGCCTCGTCGCCGTGTTCATCGAGCAGGCCGACGCATTCGTCGAGAGACGTCGGTGCGAAATAGCGGAATGGCGCCGGCTTCATGTGGCGGCTCTCACGGAGCGCAATTCCTCCTCCAACGACTTGAAGAATTGCCCGATCAGCATGTTGGCGATGCCGCGTAGGACGCGCTGTCCCACACCAGCGACGCGCCCTCCGACCGTCACGGCTGCCTCGTACGAAACCCGCGTTCCTTGTTCGACCGTCTCCAGACGAACGTCGCCCTCCCCGCTCAGGAAGCCGCTGTCGCCGTCCCCTTTGAGCGTCACATGCAAGCTTCCGCTGGCGGCCTCTCGCCGTTTGTCGCTCATCCGCACGCGAGCGGTGTAGCGGCCCTTGACGGCCGCGACGCCCAGTTCGACGACGGCGAGGTATTCGCCGTCGCCGATCGCTTCCAAGCGCTTGCAGCCGGGAGCGCTGCGAGCCAGCAGTTCGGGATCGTCCATGGCTTCCCACAGGGGATCGATGGCAACCTTGAGCACTTTCTGGCCATGCAAGTCCACGCGTGCACTCCGAACAGGGGCGCATGGTCGCCAAGGCCGCGGGTTACTGTCAAACGCCCGGCCATGATGCTACTCGCGCACGTAGACGAGTGGGGTCTTGTAGTCCGAACGGGGAATCACCCCGCGGGAGACCAGGGAGACATCGACGCGCACCTGCAGCTCGTCCCGGACCGCCCGCGCGATCTCCTCGGCGAGCGCCCGGCGCCGGTCGCTGGCCACGGCGTCGCCGACCTCGACATCAAGCGGGATCGGGTCATCGAAGCGGACCTGCTCGGGGCGCTCTTTCCAGATCCGGATGTGCGGCTCCACTTCGCCGGCGAAGCGACTCAGGACCAGATCGCGGATCGCCGTGGGGAAGACGTTCATGGCCTTGTAGATCAACATGTCGTCGGTCCGGCCGACACACTGGATCTTGGGCGAGCTTCGTCCACAGGCGCAGCCCAGGCCACTCACGACGACGGCGTCGCCGGACCGGAACCGCAGCAGCGGCGTCGCTTCGCGTTCGAAGGTGCTGTAGACGGGCTCCCCCCTGCTTTCCTCGCGCCATTCCACCTGCATGCCGCTCGCCGGATCGATCAACTCCACGGCCACATAGCGCTGTGCCGTGAAGTGCATCCCGCCCCCCTCTTCGCACTCCGCCCACATGCCCGCCATCACGTCACTGAGGCCCATGGCTTCACGGACGTGATCGATCCCCCAGCCGCGCCGAATCTTGTCGCGGATCTCTGGTTGCCCCATGCCGGGCTCCCCCCCGCCGATGAGCTTGCGCAGGCCGAGGGCGCTGGGCGGGACTCCCAGGACGTCTTCGCAGTGTTCGGTGAGGTAGACCTCGAAGGAAACGGTGGCGGTGAGGGCGGTGGCACGGAGCGCTTGGATGGTCCGCAGCGTCCGCTCGGTGGGAAGCCCGCCGGCCCAGACCAGCGTTGCTCCCACGCGGCGCAGCGCGTCCGCGTAGGGCAACCCTCCAGCCACCATCGGCAGCCGCGTGAGGTGCACGATGGTGTCCTCCGGCCGGATGCCCGCGGTGAAGAACATGTTGGCGACGCCGTCGCTCCACGCCTCGACATCCCGCTGCGTAAGCCCGTACACCACGGGACGCCCCGATGTGCCGGACGACGAGACGACCTGGACGACTTCGCGCAGAGGCACGGCCTGGATGGCGCCGAACGGCGTTTGGGCCGTGGTTCCGTCCTGCGCGCGGCGGAGGTCCGCTTTGCTTGTGAAGGGCAGGCCGTCGAGCCATGTCAACCGAGACGGGGCCTCCGGGATCGCGGCGCTGCTCCAGTGGTCTCGATAGAAGGCCGAACGCTCGCGCAGCGAGTTAGCAAACGAAGCCAGGCGCGTCGATTGCCAGCTCTCGACTTCCGGCCAAGGCTTGCTCTCCAGCTCGGGGTGCCAGAGCTTTGACATCACGGCTTGCTCCTACCCGGCTATCGTCCGTCGACGCCGCATGTTGGCGATCGCTTCGCGCGTGGCTTTCGGGTCAGAGTCTACGTCCAGCTCCGTGGAGCTGGTGGCCAGCCACGTCGTTCCTGGGAGATCCGCCGCGCTGCCTGCGAAGTCGTCGCCTTGCAGAACGGCGACGCCCGCTTGGCAGCTCTCCTCTGCGCAGACGTGGACGATCGGCGCACCGAAGAAGTCCGCCAGCGATGCGAGCGGCCGCGCGAGCGTGTGTTCGTTGCCCGTGAGGAGGAAGAGGTCCGGCTCTTCCGGCCCGAAGAGCCGCACGATTTCGAGCAACGTCGCGCTCGCCCAATCGCCGCTCGCTTCCCGTCCGAGAAGTGCCGCGAGGCGCGGCGCATCCGGCAGAACGATGGCGATGCCAGCCCGATCGCCCAGCACCGGCCGCAGCCGCGCCATGGCGTCGCGGGCCACGGCGAGCGAGGCGCCGCCGCCGATGCCGGCCGGGGCTGGGAGATCGTCGAGTGGCTCCCCTCGCGCGACCGCGGCCGCGCTGGCCGCCGGGACAAGGCCGGGACGTGCCGCCTCCCAACAGGCAGCGGCTGCGCGCTCTCCGGCGGCGCCGATCGTCACGGCATCGCACCCGTACAGCGCCTGCGCGTTCCGGAGGGCGCGCGCCAGCGCCTCAGCATCGGAGAGAAGCGTGGCCGGCGCGATCTGCTCCAACGCGCCCGCGTGCCGCTCGATCAGCGGCGCGATCGCTAACGCCGATCCGTCCCGCGATTCGAGCGCGGCCCTGAGCCGCACGCGACTCACGGGCGTTCCCTGTGCCGAGGGATTGGCCGCTGCCCCATCGCTAGATGCGGACGAGGGTCTGCTCGGAAGCGCCGTCCGGCCAGTGGCCGAAGTACTTCAAGGCGTCGGCGTCGGGCTTCTTCGTCGACCACTCGGCGATGAACGCGTCCCAGGGCATGCCCTGCTTGATGCGCTCCTGGCGCGCCGCGTCGCGGGCCGCCCGCGTGGCGTCGTGATCGAGTACCAAAGTTTCGGGGTCGTAGCGCACCTGATAGATGTTTCGCGCCGTCCACTCGCTGATCTTCTTTTGGCGGAGGTCGCTGAGGACGAGTGCAGGAGCGCGCTCGAGCACGTCGCCGTAGCCGCCGCCGCCCGCGGCGAGCTGGACGATGATGTCACCGTTCTGCCCCACTCGCGTGAGCCGGGTCAGATGCTCCATCAGGTACTCGCCGTCGACGGTCCGATCTCTGGCGACTGAGACGGCGTCGGTGGGAACGTCGTCGTCGCCGCGCGTCATCTTGTCCCACAGATTGGTGTTGGTGACCCAGACGCCGGGACTGGCGCTGGACGGATACCCGCCGAAGAGTCCCACCCCAACCGAGATATTGGAGCTCTTGCCGATCGCGCTCCAGAACATCGTGGGAACGTGCCGCGGCGCCAGCGCCGTCTCAGTGCCGTGCCCTCCCTGCCACATCCCAAAGCCCCCGGAGTCCTCCTTCAAGCGATAGAACAAGCGCAGGAACGGGTATTCGCTCTCGTAGAATTCCGCGTCCGGCGCTCGCCCCGCGTGGCACCAGGGGAAGCCGTAGGCATGGGCGCCGTCCATGTCGGGCCGGGCGCCTTGCCCCTCGGTGTTCAGGGTGCAGCCGTCGAGATCGGCGAACGCGATGCCGTACTGGCTCGTACCCGCGAAGACGATCTCGCTCCCCATGTTGCCGTTGGGCGCGCCGACCTTGTCGCGATCCGGGCTGTCGAACATCATTTTGGCCATTGCGATCGTGGCCGGCGTCATGACGATGCAGCAGAGCGGCGGACTGTTGCTGATCGCTGCATCAGGGGCGGCGTTGAGGACGGTCCCCTCAGGCACCTCCCAGTCGAACGGGGCGAGCGTCCCGTTCGAAGCCGGGAGGTCGTGAAACGGGTAAGCGAAGATATAGATGGCGGCGTGCGCCGCGGCGATGTGCGGATAGGCGTTGTACGAGGAGTCGTTCTCCGGCGACGTCCCCGTGAAGTCCATCCGAATAGTGTCGCCCTTCTTGCTGGCGGTGAGGTAGCCACGCACCAAGGCCGGCTCGCGGCCGATCGTGTCGGAGAACGCGACCGCGCGGTAGATCCCGTCGTTCCAGCGGGCGATCCGCTGGCGCGCCGAAGCCTCCGCCTCGACGACGAGTTTGCGCAGCAGCCCGCGCACGAAGTCGTTCCCCTGTGCCCGCGCGAGCTCCTGCATCCGGACGCGCACGCGATCGGCGCCGGTCACGCGGGCCCGCGTGTCGATCTCCTGCATGCGCGGCGATCGGTGGATGAAGTTCACCATCATATCCAACAGATCGCGCTTGATCCGGTAGTTCTCCCCGACCTTGATCGGCGTGAGTTTCATGCCCTCGTCGTTGCGGCTGCGCGCGAGGATGGGCATGCCGCCGGGCTCCACCGCGCCGGTCTCCGGCTGATGGGCAAGCGCGGCCGTCCAGGCGATCAGCTCCCCGTCGTGGAAGACGGGCATGAAGGCCATTTGGTCGGGATTGTGGATGCCGCCGTAGCGCGCCTCGTTCGTGTAAAAGATGTCGCCCTCGTGCACGCCGACGGTGGGATCGGGGAAGTACTGCGACATCACGTACTTGACGGGCAGGCAACCGGTCACGCAGTGCAGGTAGGTTCCCGCGGAGGCGTTGGCGAGGTCTCCGTTGGCCGTGTAGACCGCGACGATCAGATCGCCCGCCGTGAGGAGGTTGGTCACGCCGCTGCGTACGAAGATCTCGCGGGATTCATCCAGGATGTTCTTGAGCTTCTCGTCGTAGATCTCGTAATCGCCCGGCGTCAGCGAGTCCATTCCGCGCTGCTCGATCGGGCTGATCGGCTCCGGCTTGAGCCACTGCACCATGGTGCTCGGGGAGATCTCGATCGGCGTGACCCGGAAGTGCTCGGGAATCTCGGGGCTCGAATGCGCGTTGGTTGCCATGGTTCGCTCACCGCTTTTCGATGATCAAGTTCAGATGCCGATCGACGGTTAGGTGGAAGCCGGGATCGAGTACGGTGGTGGTGTACTGCGCTTCGATCACGGCCGGGCCCTCAATGCTGTGTCCCGGACGCAGACGGGACTGCTCGTAGATCGGCGTATCGGCGAATTCGCCCGCAGCGTCCCAATAGACCGGTCGTGTAGCGGTCTGCGCGCCGCCGGCGTCGTCGCTCGTCTCGGCGTGGGTGGCGAGGTGCCACGGCGGTTGGGGAAGCTCCGCACGGAGCACGAAGTTGTTGATCTCGACGCCACCCTGGGGAAAGACGTTTACGGGGCTGAAGAACGACGCATATTCGCGCTCGAAGGCGTCGTAGATCCGCGCCACGTCCGCCGTCGAGCCGATGCGGAGCAACGGCGACAGGGCGCGGTGCCCGTGAATCTGCCCGCCGTACTTGATGTCCAGCTCCAAGCGGAAGGTGACCCGATCGAGATCGTAGCCTTCGCCGCGCAGATCGCGGATCGCCTGCTCCTCGAGACTCTCCACAACTTCGTTGAAGGCCGTGAAATCGGTCGTGGGGGTCTGGGTGACCGGTTGCAGCAGCTCCACGCGCCGCGAGGCTTCGTAGATGTGAATCGTCGCCATGGTGGACGAGCCCCATGCGCAGAAGACCGGCGAGAACGGAAACACCAGCATGCGCTGAATGTCGAGCCGTCCGCCGTAGCCGGTGCAGTGCGCCGGGCCGGCGCCGCCATAGGCGAACAGCACGAAATCTTTCGGATCGTAGCCGCGCAGGAAAGTCTCGCGGGCGATCACATCGGCCATGTTGGCGTCAACGGTGCGCTTGATCCGCGCGGCTGCCTCCTCGACCGATACTCCCAGGGGATGCGCGATCTTTTCCTCGATCGCTTGCGCCGCCAGGTCGCGATCGAGCTTCAGGTTGCCGCCGAAGTAGTGGTCGGGCGAGATGTAGTTGAGCACGACGTCGGCGTCCGTGACGGTGGGCTCGGTCCCGCCCAATCCAAGGGCGGCGGGTCCGGGCATCGAGCCGGCGCTGCGCGGCCCCACCTCCAGCCGGTCGCCCACGGCCTCGTTGATCCAGGCGATGGAGCCGCCCCCCGCGCCGATCGACTTCACTTCCAGCATGCTCTGGTCGACCCAATAGCGGTCGATGATCGGACGGAACTGGTAGAACCGTGTCGAGCCTTCGGTAATCAGCCCCACTTCGAAGCTGGTGCCGCCCATGTCCGTGACGATCACGTTGGGGTGCCCCAACGCTTGGCCGGCCGCCGCTCCCCCGATCAACCCCGCCACCGGTCCGCCGTTGAACGTTGCCGCCGCCGATGTGCGGTACACCTCCGCCATGCCGCCGGAGTTGTGGACCAGCATGATGCCGCGGGGATAGTGGTGCGATCGCAGTTCGTCCGCCATCCCCGACAGCTCTTCCCACATCGCTTGGTGGAGGTAGGCGTTCAGGATGGTGGTGTTGGTGCGCGTGTACTCCCAGCGCTTGGGCACGACCTCCGAGGAGAGCATGATGGGCATGGCGCCCAAGTAGGCTTCGGGGAACTCCCCCTCGATCAGCTCGCGGATGCGCCGCTCATGCTCGGGATTGAGGTAGGAGAACAAGAGCGCGACCACGAAGCCGCGCGCCCCGCGATCCACGAGCCCCCGTAGCCCTTCGAGGAAGTGCTCTTCGTCGAGCGGCCGGACCACCTCGCCGAAGCTGTCGATCCGCTCCCGCGCTCCGAAGGTCATCTCCCGCGACACGAGCGGGTCGGGCTTGGTGATGCGGGCCACGTTGCGGATCTCGCGCGTCACGGCGGCGTCCATCCAGGCCGCGCCACGGGCGATCGAGAGAACATCCTCGAAGCCTTCGGTAGTGATCAGGGCGAGATGGGGGCCGGAACGCTGGAGGAGCGTGTTCATCGCCACGGTCGTCGAGTAGCGAATGGTGCTTGTCGTTGCGAGCAGGCCGTCGATGGTGAGGCCGAAGTCCTTGGCGGCGGCCTCAAGCCCGCGCATGAAGCCGGCGGAGAGGCGGTAGCCGGTGGTCGGAGTCTTGACCGCGGTTGTGCGGCCGTCCGGCATCCGGACGAAGCAGTCGGTGAACGTGCCGCCGATATCGACGTCGATGACGGCCCGTTCGGTGAGTGCTGCGCTCATGACTCGCCGCTTCCCGGCTCGCCGGCATCGCGCTGCAGGCTCTCCAAGTCGAGTTCGATATCGTGCGTGATGGGGTGGCCGGGGGGAAGCATCTCGACTTCCAGCATCGTCCCGCAGCCGGGGCAGTAGAACTCCACCAGCCGTGCCCAGCCCGGATTGTAGGCAAAGTTAAACGACGCCTCGATGAACGGTTGCCAGATCTCTCTCGGGTCGCGGTCCGCGATGAGGCAGCCTTCCTTGTAGTTTTTCGCCGCTGGTCCCAGCGACTGCCCACAGCGATTGCACGCCCACTCGAGCGTGGCGGTGTCGAGGTCGAGGTATTCGGTGATGCGGCGCTTCACGGTTGGCTGCCGTCCGCTAGCGGAAGGACGATCTCGCCAAGTGCGCCGATGCGGCCCCGGGCGCCGGGCGGAATTAGCAGCGTGGTCTCCGCGCTCTCGAGAATCGCCGGCCCGTGGAGTTCCGCCCCTGCTGCTCCGGTGTCCCAATCGAAGACCGGAAGCGACGCGACGCGATCCCCGAGATGCAGGGCACGCTGGCCGCGTGTCGCGAGCGAGGCGCCGTCTGCCAGGGGGAGCGCGCCCCGGACCCCGGCGCTCGTGGCACGGAGGCGCGCCAGCCGGAGTTGGCCGTTGTGCAGGGCGCCGGCGGCGGCGACCGCCGCGTCCGTTTCGTCGCCCAGTGCGACGACGCGCACATCGCCGTCCGCTCCAACCACCTCGCCTTCAATGGCGTAGGTGACTGCGCTCGTGTCGATGCCCTCGCCCTGCATATCGCGCCGCGCTCGCTCCCAGAGCCCTGCCAGGTCCTCTCCGAGCGCAGTACCTGGCAGCGCCTCGTAGCTATGAGAGATGTCGAGCCGGGAGAGCCCAAAGGCGCTGAAGACGGAGTTGACGGTGAACCCGTACACGGCGGCAAGCCCCGCCCGATCGGCGACCGCGTGGGCCAGCAGCCCGCCCGCGCCCCCGCTCGCGAACAGTGCTGCCTCCGACGAAACGAGACCCTGCCGGCGCAGCTGTTTGCCGATGACCTGTGCGATGCCGTCGGCTGCGGTGTCCAAGATGCGGACGGCGGCCTCCGTCACGCCCACGCCGAGCGGCTCCGCCACGCGCGCGCGCACGACGGCGCCTGCCGCCTCGACGTCCAAGCGTTTGCGCCCTCCCAAGAAATGATCGGGATCGAATATCCCCAAGCAGCAAGCGGCATCCGTCACGGTCGCTTCCTGTCCTCCCAGCCCGAATGCCGCCGGCCCCGGCTGGGCCCCCATGCTCTCCGGACCGACGCGTACGCGTCCGTCCGCTACGCGCGCGATCGACCCCCCACCGACGCCCACGGATTCCAGGGCGACGGCGGGAAGCGCGACCTCGATTCCCTCGATTAACGGCTGCACGGCGTAGCGCCAACCGTCCTGCTCGACGACGCTGATGTCGGAGCTGGTCCCGCCCACGTCTAACGTGACCACGTGCTGCAGACCCAGCTCCCGCGTAAGTTCCAGCGCGCCGGCTACTCCTCCCGCCGGCCCCGACCCCCAGGTGCGCAAGGCGGTGGTCTTGGCGACGCGCGAAGTCCCCGCGTCCGCGTTGGCGACGAGCAGCGGGTGACGGTAGCCGTCGGTTCGGAGCTGCACTTCGACGCGGTAGAGCACGCGGCTCATGCCGGGATGGAGATAGGCGTTCAGGACCGCGGTTTGCACGCGGACTCGGGGATCCGGCGCCAGGGTGACCTGATGCGAAGCAAGTACGGGGACGGCACCGAGGTAGTGGCGCGGGTAGTCCGCTGCGATGCGAGAGCGGAGCGCTCCTTCGCGCGCCGGCAAGTCGGCCCCGGAGCTGAGCGCGACGACGAGGATCCGAGCGCCCCGCTCGAGCAGGGTATGGACGGCGGCGATGACGCTCGCGCCGTCCTGCTCCGTTTCCGGGACGAGTTGGACGAGTTCGCGGTCCAGGGGAAGCCCTGCGGCCAGCTCGGCCACGAGCGGATCGCCGAGCGTTTCCCCGAGCAGCAGCCCGATCTTGGGTCCGCTGCGGTTGATCAGCGTATTCGTTCCGATCGTCGTCGAGAAGCGCACCGCGTCGGTCTGGCGCAGCAGCTCCGGCCGGCTCATCTCCAGTAAGCTCGCGGCGCGGTCGATGCAGGCGAGGATCCCGACGGTGAGATCGTGCGGCGTAGTATCCACCTTGGCCCGGATGCTCCCAGCGGGCCCCGTCACGTATCCGTCTGTGAACGTCCCGCCGGTATCGATGTTGATGACGTATGCCATGGACCGGCCTCTTACGGCTGCCGCACGCCGCGCGCCGCCAGTCGCTCATCGCGCCAGCGCGAAACCTTGACGAAGCCCTCGGGCACGGCGCGGCTTAGCTCGCCGAGCGCCACCACCTTCACGGCGGCCCCGATGCCGATGCGCTCGCGCACGACGTCCGATACGTGCTGCCGCACCGCCTCCGCCCGCGCCGCCGCGCACTCGACTGTGATCCGGACCTCCTCCCGACCGTCGGCCGCGCTACCCACGACGCCGCGATAGTTCTCGACGCCGTCGATGGCGAAGACGGCCTCGTCGAACTGCGCGGGCCAAACGTTGACGCCGCGGATCTTGAGCATGTCGTCGTAGCGCTGCACGCTACCCGCCCGGATGCCCGCGAGCGGTCTTGCGCATGCGCAAGAGCCGGGGGCGATCCATTGCACGCGGTCCCGCGTCGCGAAGCGCAGCAACGGCGAGGCGATGGCGGTCAGAGGCGTGACGAAGAGCTCGCCGATTCCTCCGTCTTCGACGGGTTCGCCCGTCTGCGGATCGAGCACTTCGCAGTAGGCGGTCTCGGCCGGGAAGTGCAGGACCCCCAGCCTCCCGTCGCGCAAGACGCCGCCCGGGCAGGTCCAGGCGACTGCCCGCTCCGTACAGCCCCACTGCTCGTACAAGGTCGCTCCCCAGACCTGCTGCATCATCTGCACCCATCCGGCGCCGTATGCCTCGCCGGCGACGATCAGCGCCTGCACGCCGAGCGCTGCCGGATCGACGTCCGCTTCTTCACACGCCACCGCCAGCCGCTGCGCGTAGGTGGGCGTGCCAACGACCAGGTCCGCGCCGTACCGCGCCAGCAGTTCTACTTTCTTCTGCGTCGGATAGGCCCCTACGGAGAGCACGTTGGCGCCGAGGCGGCGCAGGCCCTCGTAGTACCAGTGGCCCGCCGCCGTCATGCCCACGGGCAGCGTGAGCAACACGCGGCTCCCCGGCCGTACGCCGGCCCACCAGAAACCGCAAGCTTCCATGGCGATCGCCGCCTCTTCATCGGCATCGTTCATGACGTAGACCTCGCGGCCCTTGCCCGAAGTGCCGCTGGTTTCGACCACCGTGCGGATCTCGTCCGGACGGCACTGCGAGCGTGCCCCGTAAGGGGGGTGCGCCCGGCAGTCGGCGACGACGGCGTCCTTGGTCGTTACGGGAAGGGAGCGGAAGTCGGCCGCGGATCGTCCTGCGGGCAGCGGCGAGAGCAGCGGTTGGTAAAAGGGGTTTTCCGCAGCGAGCCGTTCGGCGATCGTCCAGACGTGGGCCAACTGCCAGGCGAGCAGCTCGTCGGCGGTGTTAGGAGTGTCCGTTTGCCAGCGCGCGGCGACGGGGTCGAACGGGCTGGCGACGTCGTTAAGGTCGGCACGCATCACGGTTGCTTATCCCAGGTCGAGCACCTTCGCAGCCGCCCCGCCCAGCAGCAGATCGATCTCTTCCTGTTCGAACTGCACGCCACCCGGCGCATCGTTCGGGAGTGAGCGGAGGATCTGCACCCAGGCGTCGTGTTTCGCCCTGCGCACGGTACGGAGCGCTGGCCAGTCACTGCCGAAAAACACCTTCTCTTTGCCGGCCGTTGAGATCAGGCCGCGCAGCTCCCGTGCGAACTGCGCAGGGTCGGTGAGGTACTTCATCTGCCAGTAGGCCGTGTCCAGATAGACGTTGGGATGGTGCCAGGCCAGGCTGGCCGCTTCCTCCCACCAAGCCATGCCGGCATGCGCCAGCACAAACGTCACCTCTGGGAAGTCGGCAGAAGGTTGATCGACGTACACCGGCCGCGTGGGCTCGGTGCGCGCGGGCGTGATCTCCTGCCCGGTATGCACGACGACCGGAATCCCAAGTGCCGCGCACTTCTCGTATACGCGGTAGCAGGCGCTGTCTTGTGGGTTCACGCCCGTGCACCAGAGCTTGAACCCTTTCATCCCCCACTGCTCGACGGCGCGCTGCACGAAGTCCGGGGCGCCGGGACGCCGTGGGTCGACGCCGCCGTAGAGCACGAGCCGCTGTGGATGCCGCTTCACCGCCTCATAGAAGATCGCGTAGCGCTTCTCGAGTGATACGTCGTCATCGGTGCCGGCATACAAGGCAAAGTCGATCGCCATGATGACCGCTTTGTCTATGCCCGCTTCGTCCATATCCGCGACCAGCAGGTCACCCGTCTCGTCGAACCAGCCCTCCGCGATCTTGCGGCTGACGTAGTCGGAGGAGCGTGTCGAGATCGCGCTCCCGTAGTCGGCGAAGGCTTGGAGCCAGGCGCGCGGCGTGATCCTCGGCCCGTACAGGTGTGCGTGTGAATCGATGATCATATCCCCGTGCCTTTTCTTCGACCGCGCCGGTCGCTCTTCACGCTCCGAGAGCGGGAATGAGATCTTCGCCGAGCCGTCGTAATCGTTCCATGCGTCCGCCCGAGAGTAGCGTGAAGGTGATCTGGTCGATCTTCAAGTCGCGCAGCGCCGCGATCTTCTCTACGCAAACGTCCACCGGCCCGGCTACTGCAAGTAGGTCGATGAGTTCCTCGCTCACGCCTTGGGCGTGCTCGGCGTGCCGCGAGAGGTGGTGGTAGAAGTCGTACGAGCGGTAGGCGCGCTCGAACTCCTCCGCAAAGGGTTGCAGCGAGGCGGGCAGCGCCTTCCATTTTGCGAAGAAGCGCGCCTGGCTGGTCACCCAAGCGCTCACGTCTTTACGTGCTTGCGCGCGATCCTCATCAACCGCGATCGCGAACCACAGGTCGATGAAGACATCGTCCAAGCTCCGCCCGGCTTCCCGTGCGCCGGCCTGGATGTGATCCAGCTGCCACTGTGTCACTCCGGGCTCCGCGCCCCCCATCAACACGACCCCGTCGGCCTTGGCGCCGGCGAGTCGCAGCATCCGCGGCTGACTTGCGGACACGAAGATCGGCAGCGGGCCGTTGGCCGTCAGCAGCTGGACGCTGTGCCCGTCCAGATCGACCTCTTCTCCGTTCAGCAAGGCGCGGATCCGGTCGATGCAGGTTCCGAGTTCGGCCACGGTCGCCGGCTTGGCGCCGATCGTTCGCACGGCGCTGTCGCCCGTGCCGATGCCCAAAACGCTTCGGCCCGCGCTGACTTCGTGCAGCGCCGCCATGGTGTTCGCCAGCACCGTCGCATGTCGCGTCACCGGGTTTGCGACTCCAGGACCGAGTTGGATCCGGTTTGTCTCGCCTGCCGCCAGCGCCAACGCGACGTAGGCGTCTTTGGCGATGAGCTGTGATTCGCCCAGCCAGGCGGTGCTGAACCCCAGATCCTCGGCGCGTTTGGCGATCGTCGGAAAGCGGGCGATCGGTTCCCGCGGACTCAGCACCATCATCAAGCCGTACTGCATCGCCTATCCCCAGAAGCCAGTGGTATCGCGCGCGGCCGCAAGGAGTCGCCCGCACTTGCATACTCTCCGTCGGAAGTCCGGTCAAACACGGCCGCGTGGTGGGCCGGACCGGCTACTTCTTGAAAGCGTGCATATTGACGCCGCCAACGCCGGAATTGTGGCAAACACCGACCTGGGGCTCGCCCGGGACCTGACGGGCTCCCGCCTCGCCCCGGAGTTGACGCAGAATCTCAACGATCTGCGCGGCGCCCGTTGCACCCATGGGATGTCCGCGACTGATCAGGCCGCCGTCCGTGTTGACTGGGACCGGTCCGTCGATGTCGGCGCCGCCTTCCGCCACGAAGCGGGCCCCCTCCCCTTCCGAAACGAGCCCCATGGCCTCCAGGCGAAACACTTCGCCGGGCGTGAAGGCGTCGTGGACTTGGACCACGTCGATATCGGCCGGTGCGATCCCGGCTCGTTCATAGAGATCTGCGCTGAGCCTGGTGACCGTTGGTTCGAGATCGCCCTCCTCGCCCGGATCCTCTTCGTACGCTTCCGTCCCTGAGGCCCAGCCGGCGATCGTCATCCAGCGGTCCGGCGACGAGTACCTATGCGCCTGCTCCGCGCTCGCCAACACCAGAGCAGAGGCGCCATCGGAAGTGGGGGAACACTGCAGCAGCGTGATCGGCGACGCGATCATTCGCGATGCCAGCACCTCTTCGATGGTCACCGGTTTCTGGTACTGCGCGTTTGGATTGAGCGAGCCGTTCTTGTGGGACTTCACGGAGATCTGCGCGAACATCTCCGGCGTGGCGCCGTGACGATGCATGTATGTCTGCGCCTTCCGTGCATAACCGGCGGGTGCCACGCTCTGGCCCATCTGCACGCCGTATGAGTCTTGCGCGGCCATCTTGATCATGCCGCGTTCCATCTTCTCGAAGCCCACAACCAAGGCGACGTCGTACAACCCCTGCTCGATCGCCCAAAAAGCCTGCCGGAAGGCGGTCGAGCTGCTCGAGCAGGCCTGTTCGACGTTGACGATGGGGATGCCGGTCAGCCCGAACTCATTAACGACGGCCAAGCCCGTTCCCATCGGCGCGTTGACGCGGCCGCAGTAGGCGATCTGCACAGCTTGGAAGGGGACACCCGCATCATCGAGCGCCTCGCGAATCGCCGGCCTCGTCAGGTCGACGAACGACTTTTCCGGGAACCGGCCAAACGGATGGAGCCCGCCGCCGAGTACGACAACCTCACGCATTCGCCTCTCCCTCCGGTACCAAGTCGAACACAAGACCCGCTCGTGGGCCTGAATCGGTATCGAACGCCGCGACGCGCAGCTGCACCGACGCACCGATCGTCATCCCAGCGGTATCGAGGCTCACGCAGGAGAACCGCTCCCCGCTTCGCAACTGGACGTCGGCCAGTGTATAGGGCGGCTCCACCAGTGATCCGGGTGGACGCTGGTGCACGATCGTGAATGTCTCGATCTTGCCGGCGGGATCGGCGACGCGGGCGCGCATCTCCCGGCTCGCGCACCGAGCGCAGTATTGCCGGGGAGGATGGAAACGCGCTCCGCACGCGGCGCACTCGGCGGCCTTGATGCACAGTTCGTCCGCCTCGAATGTGAAGACGTTCGCGTCGATGGGCTCTGCCGTGGGCACGATCCAGCGTCTCCCGAGTACGCGGCCGCTCATCTTGCCGCCGTTCGTATTACCGAAAGTGTAGCAACCGCACCGGACGCGGCTGCTACGCTCGGCCGGCGGGAGCAGCGCACCGGGGATGGGCAGGATGACGAACGCGTGCCTGAACGGCGCCGGGCTGTTTGCCGCGGCCGGCCTGCTCGCGCTCGTCGCGCTCGGCGCCGCCTGTGGTGACGACGCCAAGCCTGCCCGCCCCAGTTTGGCACTGGAGTGGGTGGCCACGGGAGAACTCCGGATCTTCTCCTCGCCCCGCGCCGCCGATCTCACCGGCGACGGCGTCCTCGATATCGTGCTCGGCCACGGCCAGGAGACGCTCCCCCGAGCCGGCTATGTCACGGCGCGCGACGGGCGCACCGGAGCCGAGATCTGGCGCGTCCAAGCGCGCGACGAGATCTTCGGATCGCCCGGCCTCGCCGATCTCACCGGCGACGGCACGCCGGACGTCGTGATCGGCGGGCGCAATGCCGAGCTCTACGCGATCGACGGACGCAGCGGGGAGGTCCTGTGGCTCTTCTACCCGCGCGGACATGCCGACTTCGACGGCTGGTACAACTTCTACACGCCCCAGTTCCTCGACGATCTGGACGGGGACGCCGTGCCGGAAGTCCTGGTCGCGAACGGGGGCGACCCGGGACTGCCGCCCTTCTATCCCCGCCCGCCGGGCCACCTCATGGTGCTGAGCGGCCGCTCGGGCGCGATCCTGGCGGCCGGGGAGACACCGGACGCGGGGGAAACCTACATGTCGGCGCTCGTCTACCGGCGCGCGTCCGACGGGACGGATCTCGTCATCTTCGGCACCGGGGGCGAAACGCTGGCCGGCTCGCTCTGGGTCGTGCCGCTGGCCGATGTGATCGCGGGAGACCTCTCGCGATCGCGGGAGGTGATCGCTCCCGCCAATCGCCGCGGGCTCGTGGCGCCCCCGGCCCTGGTCGATCTGACGCACGACGGCACCCTGGACATCGTTGCCGCGACGTTCGACGGGCGTCTCGTCGCGCTTGATGGGGAGTCTCTCGATCCCCTTTGGCTGCAGCAGTTCCCCGATAGTGAGACGTGGGCGACCCCGGCTGTCGGCTTCCTGGACGGCGACGCGGTCCCCGACCTGTTCGCCGCCTTCAGCGTTGGCATGCTGCCTGCCTACACCGCCTCGATCCTCGTGGCGGTGTCGGGCGCCACGGGCGAGTTGCTGTGGCAGGAGCGGTTCGATCTCCCACTACTCTCCTCGCCCCTCGCCGTGGATCTCGTGGGCGATGACCGGGACGAGATACTCATCACGCTCAGTCCCTTGGAGGAGGACGTGAACCAGCGGCTCCTGCTCATCGATCCTGACGGCTGGCGGGTGACGGAGCTGCTCGCCACGGCCGGCACCAGTTTCGGGACGGGCCTCGTCATCGATCTTGACGCCGATGGCGCCCTCGAGCTCGTGCAGAGCCGTTTTGACGATGCCGGATGGACGCTGGAGCGCCGGGCGCTGGGACCCCTCGGTTCGGACGCCGTGAGCTGGGGCGCCTACCTCGGCACCTCCTACGACGGCAGCTTTCGCGCCGAGTAGCGCTGGATTGACGAGACGGTCGGCGCAAGCGCCCGGTCACCCCGCGCCGCCGCCCGCGATCGCGGGCATGATCTGAATCTCCGCGCCGTCCGGCACCCGCTCCAGCAACCCCTCCGCTCCCACGACGCCGTTCACCGCCAGCGCCAGGTCCGGACGCACGGCGTCCCCTTCGAGGATTCGCGCCGCGATCCCGGGACAGGCCGCGTCGAGGTTCTCGACGATCTGCCGCAGCGTTGTGCCCTCGACCTCGACCTCGCTGCGGCCGTCGCAGCGAGCGCGCAGGGTCGCGGGGATGAAGACGCGCGCCACGGCCGGACCGCTATTCCTCGCCGGGCAGCAGCTTCTCGAGCACGGCGGCCGGGGAGATCGGGAGCTCGGTGAAGCGATGCCCGGTGGCCGCATGCACCGCGTTCGCGACGGCGGCCAGCGGCGGCACGATCGGCACCTCGCCCACGCCGCGCACCCCGTAGGGATGGCCGGGGTTCGGTACCTCGACCAACACCGTTTCGATCATCGGCAGGTCCAGGGCGGTCGGCATGCGGTAGTCTAGGAAACTCGCGTTCTCCATCCGCCCCTTCTCGTCGAAGCGGTACTCCTCGTTGAGCGCCCATCCCACGCCCTGCGACACGCCGCCCTGGATCTGCCCTTCCACGTACGACGGATGGATCGCCGTGCCCACGTCCTGCGCGGCCGTGTAGCGCAGGATCTCGACCTTGCCCGTCTCCGGGTCGACCTCCACGTCGACGACGTGCGTCGCGAAGGTCGGTGCCGCGCTGGCGTGGTTGCTGTCCGCCCGTCCCACGATCATTCCGCCCGTGCGTGCCAGCTTCGCCGCCAGCTCCGTGAACGTGATCGACCGCTCGCCGCCGTCCTCCCCGGCCGGACCGACGATCACCGCGTCGTCCCGATAGCGCACCTGCTCGGCCTCGACGCCCCAGATCTTGGCCGCGCGCGCGGCCAGCTGCTGGCGCAGATCCAGCCCCGCCTCGTGCGCGGCCCAGCCGCCGGCGAAGGCCGTGCGGCTGCCGCCCGTCACGCTCGTGAAGCCGACGGAGTCTGTGTCGACCACCTGTGGGATCACGCGCTCGGCCGGGATGCCCAGCGTCTCCGCGAGCTGCATCGCGATCGAGGCGCGGGTGCCGCCGATGTCCGGTGACCCCAGCACCAGCGCCACTGTCCCGTCCGAGTTGACGCTGGCGTAGGCGCTCGACTCCAGCCCGGCGTTGTACCAGTAGCCGTGCGCCACGCCGCGGCCCCGGTTGGGGCCCTGCAACTCGGAGCGGTAGTGCGGACTGCTCTGGATCGCCTGCAGGCAATCGCGGTTTCCGATCACGCCGAAGGCCGCGCCATCGGCGCTGCGCGTCCCCTCCACGGCCGCGTTCTTGAGCCGCAGGGCGATCGGATCGAGATCCAACCGCTCCGCCAACTCGTCCATCACGGAATCGGTCGCGAAGCAGGCGGCCGACGCGCCGGGCGCGCGGTAGGGCTGCACCTTGGGCTTGTTGACGAGCACGTCGTAGCCGTCGATGCGTTGGTTTGGGATCGCGTAGGCGGTGAAGATGCAGCGCACGCCCGCGGCCACCGGCGACCCCGGGAAGGCGCCGGCCTCGTAGACTAGCTCACCCTCGGCCGCGACCAGCGTGCCGTCGCGCTTGGCGCCCAGCTTCACGCGGATCGCGGTGCCGGAAGTCGGTCCGGTCGCGCGGAAGACCTCATCGCGCGTCAGCGTCATCTTGACCGGCTTGCCCGTCTTGCGGGACAGCACCGCGGCCAGCGGCTCCAGGTAGACGGAGATCTTCCCGCCGAAGCCGCCGCCGATCTCTTGCGGCGTGACGCGGATCTTCGACACCGGGTGCTCCAGCAGGCCGGCCAGGTGGTCGCGCATGACGAAGGTCGCCTGGGTGCTGCACCAGATCTCGAGGCCGCCGTCGTGCCGCCAGAAAGCCGTGGCGTTGTGCGGCTCGATGTAGCCCTGGTGCACCATCTTCGTCTTGAACGACCGCTCCAGGACGATCTCCGCCTCTGCGAAACCCGCCTCCACGTCGCCCATCTCCGTCACGAAGTGCATGGCGACGTTGCTCGGCTCTTCGGCCGACTCGCCCGTCGCCATCTCGCGCGTGTGCAGCTCCTCGTCGATCAGCGGCGCGGAGGCCAGCATCGCCTCGTCGGCGTGCAGAACGGGCGGCAGCTCCTCGTACTCGACCTCGATCAGATCCAGCGCGTCCTCGGCGACGTGGGGGTCCGTCGCGCAGACCGCCGCCACCGCGTGCCCCTCGTAGCGCACCTTGTCGCGCGCCATGACGTTGCCGGAGAGGGTGGCGAGGCTGATCTTGACCGAACCCAGCGGCGCGAACTCGCGCCTCCCCTTGCGCGGCAGGTCCTCCGCCGTCATCACCGCCCGGACGCCCGGAAGCGCCAGGGCTTTCGAGGCGTCGATCCGCTTGATCTTGCCGTGCGCGATCGGGCTGCGCTTCACCCGCCCGTACAGCATGCCCGGCAGCCGGATGTCCGCGCCGTAGTTCGCCCGCCCGGTGACCTTGTCGGTTCCGTCCGGCCGGATCGGGCGCGTCCCGACAACCTTGTATGGCTTCTCCGCTGTCACCATCAGGCAGACTCCTTCCCGTCGCCGGCTGCGTCGAGCACCGCCTGCACGATCTTGTCATAACCCGTGCAACGGCAGAGATTGCCGGCCAGCCACAGACGCACGTCATCTTCCGCAGGGTGTGGGTTCACGTCCAGCAACGCCTTGGCCGCGACGATGAACCCCGGCGTGCAGACCCCGCACTGCAGGGCCGCATCTTCGAGGAAAGCCTGCTGCAACGGGTGGAGCCCATCGCTCGACGCGATCCCCTCGATCGTGGTGATCGCCGATCCTTCTACCTCCGCCGCCATCACCAGGCACGCGCAGACGAGGCGGCCGTCCAGGATCACCGTGCAGGCGCCGCAGTTGCCGTTGTTGCAGCCCTCTTTGACCCCCATGAGGCCGATGCGATCGCGCAGCGCCTCCAGCAGGCTGTCGCGCTCGTCCGCGAGGAACTCCTGCGGCTCGCCGTTGATCGTCGCCTCGACGACGATGCGGCGCGTGCCCGCTGCCTCCGTCACGGCTGCACTCCCGCCCGCTCCGCGGCGATGCGGATGCAGCGCGTCACCAGCACTCCGGCCAGGTGCCGGCGCTGCTTCACGGTCCCGCGCATATCGTCGATCGGCCGCGCGGCCGCCCGCGCGGCTGCCGCCGCCGCCGCGATCGTCGCCTCCGACAGCGGGGTGCCGGCCAGCGCCGCGCCCGCCTCCTCGACCAGCAGCGGCATGGGCGCGACCGCCCCCACCGCCACCCGCGCGCTGGCGACCCGGTCCCCGTCGAAGCGAAGGTGGACCGCCGCGTTCGTGACGGCGATGTCCATCTCCCCGCGGGGGATGAAGCGCCGGAAGGCGGCACCGGCCCGGTCGCTCGGCGGCGGCGCCCGCAGCGCCACGACGAATTCGCCGCTTGTCAGTACGTTCCGTCCCGGGCCCGTGCAGAACGCCTCGGCCGCCACCGTCCGCCGTCCCTTCGGCCCCGCGATCTCGACCGTCGTCCCCAGCGCGATCAGCGCCGGGATGCCGTCTCCCGCGGGAGATGCATTACAGAGGTTGCCGCCCAGGCTGGCCCGGCCCTGGATCGCGACCCCGCCGATCAGGGTGGCGCAATCGATCAGGCAGGGATAGTGCTCTTGCACCGCCGGGTCGGCGGCGATGCGATAGCAGGGCGCCGCCGCGCCGATCGCGAGGCCGTCCGCCGGGTCGTAGCGGATCGCCGTCAGCGGCTCCAGCGCCTTCACGTCCACGAACAGGTCGACGTCGATGCGCCGCTCCCGCGCCAGGACGATCAGGTCGGTGCCGCCCGCTAGGACGCGGGCGCGATCCCCGCCCTGCTCCAGCAGATCCACGGCCTCCTCGACGGAGGACGGGCGCGCGTATCTCACGGCTTGCACGATGGTTACTCTAACCGGCGGCGCCCGCAGCGGTCATCCACCGGCCACGAAGGCGGCATGAGCAGGCTTGCCACGGTTCCACGCAGAACAAAGTAGTCGCCGCCGCGCGGCATTGACAATCGGGAGTCGCTTCTGAGTTAGGGGGTTGCAGCGCTGCATCGTGGCAGGCGAGCTTGATGCGTTCTCAACCGGTCCGTCGGTGAACTCGGTCTCGCCGCGCTGCCGTGGCAGTGTATGGTGGATTTCCGAAGCTGGCTGCATGTTCCATTGCCGTCGCCGGCGCCGCTAAGGGGCCGCAATGCTCGACAAGGACCGCTTGCGCCGCGCCCAGGATCGCATGCGGGATCAAGGCATAGACGCCTATCTCATCCTCACTCACGACGATTACATCTATTTCTTCGGCGAGGATCGCTTCCAGCCTCGTGCCATTGTCCCGGCGATGGGGCTGCCCATCATCGTCACGTTTATCGGTGAGGAGGATGAGGTCAAGAGGTCGATCGGCGTCGAAGACGCCAGAGTCTTTGGAACCGTGGGCCAGCAGATCAAGGATGTCGTCGGCGTCATGCGCGAGATGATGGGCGGCAAGGAGTCGATGACGGTGGGAGTGCAGATGTGGTTCAACACGCCTGCATTCCTGCTCACGCTGTTTCAGAGGGCCAACCCGAAGGTGCGAGTCGTGGACATCGCCCCCGTCATGGACGAACTCCGCATGATCAAGGACGAGGGAGAGATAGCGCTCATCCGCCGTGCGTCGCAAATCGCCGCAGCAGGAATCGAGACGGCGGCCCAGTGTCTCAGGCCGGGGACCACGGAGAACGCGGTGGGAGCCGAGATCGAGTATGCCATGCGAAAGGCCGGGGGGAATGGGGTTGCGACGCCCGTTTTCGTGAATTCCGGAGTTCGATCCGGCTGGCTGCATGGGACGACTTCGCACAAGGAGATTGAGGTCGGCGATCTTGTCGTGGTTGATGTGGTCCCCAGATACAAGGGCTATTGCGCCAACATGACGCGCACGTTCGTCATCGGGCCGCCTACAGCGGAGCAGCGCGCCATGTTCGAGACATACCGGCGGGCGCAGGCGGCAGGAATTGAGGCACTGAGGCCGGGCGTGCGGAATCGCGACATCGACACAGCAGCCCAGGAGGTCTTCGCCGCATCCGGCTATGGAGATCTCTACGTCTCTGGGATCAGTCACGGCATCGGCCTCGATTTCGAGGAGCTACCTCGGCCGACCATTCATCCCGCCGATTCGCGTGTCGAGCTTCGCGAGAAGATGGCCGTGACTGTTGGACACTCCGTGCTTTCCGTGCCGGGCGTCGGCGGAGTGCGCATTGAAGATACGTTCCACCTGACGGATGAAGGGCCTGAACGGCTGACGGCGTACGACCTTGATTTCGAGCTTGACGCCGACTAGAAAGCGGTTCTCCAAGGGGATCGTGCCCTGTACCCGCGCCGCCAGTCCGTTTGTCGCAAGCGGACGGATTCGCTGTCTCCAAGCCGGCTAGCCGCTCGTGACGTGCGCCGCGCGTTCGATGTCTTTCGGACAGACGTGGGTCAGCGGGCACTGGCCGCAGGCCGGCGTCCCCGCGTGACACCAGTTGCGTCCTACGTCCCAAGCGGGAAAGTCGAGCGCTCCCGGTCGGGAAGAATGGAGCTGCCGTGCGGCTGTGATCATGTGGTCGCGATCATCCCGATCCGCGATCCGGGACCGGAGGAAGACACGGCGGACGTGTACATCGACGGCCACGTCGCCGCCTGCCATGCGGTCGATGGGCACGCCCAGGTCGCGATGGAGAATCTCGACCGTCATCGCGGCCTTCTTCTGACCGATTCCGTGGAACTCGCGGAGCCGCCGCTGTAGCTCCACCGCCGCTGGCCGGTCCGACCAGATCGCGGACGCATCCCCGCGATAGTCCTGCCCCACTCTTCGCGCTGCGCCGACGAGCCAGCGCGGCATTTTCTCGACGTAGCGGTGCAGTTTCGGCTGCATCTGGATCGCGCGCCGGACGGCCTCCGGGTTACTGGCGATCTGTGCGGGATCGAGATGCCCAATACGCTGCTGCAAGAGGTACGGGGCGATCCATGCACGCTCGGCTGGGATGCCCTGATCGAAGAGCACCCCCGTGAGGAAGGCGAACGCATCCTTCCGCAGAAGCTCGTTCGCTTCGGCGTTGGGAGTGAAGTCCAGTGCGTCCTCGGCGCTGCCGGGTTTGAGCGTTGAGCCGTGTTGCAATAGCGCCGCGGCGACCGCTTGGCGCGCCGCATGGCTATCGTCTCCCGCCGAGAGCTCTTCTGGCCTTGGCCCCGGCGCTGTTGTGGCCGGCAATGACGATCGAAAGCGCCGCTTTCTGCTCAGTCTCCCCCAGGCGGCGGCACGTAGGAGAGCATGCCTGCTCCAACCGTCGATGTCGTCGAGCCGGATCTTGACCGCAAGGCTTCGCGGGCTGTACCGGCCGGCCGCCTCTTCGGACATCACGCCGACGGTGAAACCGGAATACTCAGGGGGGAGAGGGTCGGTTGGCCGCAGGTGCCGCTTCGTCACTTTGATCAGACTGAGCAAGCTCTGCGAGTGCGCGAAGTCGTCCGCCTCCACTCCCTCGACCGTCGGGTTATTTTCGACCCACGTCACCGAATGGAGCCGGAGTCGGCCGTACGCCGTGCGCCGGCTGATCCCGTGCCGGATGCGGAACTCGCTGCCCTGGAACCGCACGAGCGCGGCGTAGCCACGCTCGAAGTGCTCGATCTCCTCGGGCCAGCGCCAAGAAAACGAGCCCAGCGCGCTGGCGCTGATGAGGCGAATGTCCGGCGTCAACGTCGGCGTTCCTCTTCTGTCACCTCGCTGCTCGTCTGGAGGGACGGAGAGATCGGGCCGAATGTTGTATGGATCATCGCCGCCCGCACAGCGCCGTCTGTCTGGTCGTGATCGGCGGCGCGTGCGCGCGGCGGAGCCTAGGCCGCTGGCGCGCCTTTGGAGCCCCAGAAGTCGTTGAGGGCGCCCTGCACGCTCATGAACCAGATGATGTTGCCCACGAGAGGCAGCAGGAACCAGAGACCGATCGCCCAAGAGAAGGGAGCGGGACGGCCGTCCTCGGTGTAGAGGGCAGCGATCTCCATGGGGAGGATGAAGAATGTGGCGGGGGCGAAGAGGAAGTAGATGATGAATCCGAGTCCGGCTCCCACGCCCTGCCGCCGGTACTGCTGCAGCTCGTCGTGGGTCACGAAGGTCCAGAAGTAGCTGGCGATGCCGAGGGTCACGATCGCGAGAAGGATCCACTTCCAAACGGAGCGTTGATTTCCGAGAGGCTGGCTACCCGCCGGTTGGCTCATTGGGCTCTCCCGTCGTTGGCGAATCCGGCGGCGGCCGGTTCGGGGGACGTTGGCGTAGAGAACGCTGGCATAGAGAAACGTACGGCGGCAAGCCGGTTACGTCTCTTGAAGAGACGGCCCGGCGGGCGGGGCGGAGGCCGTCTATACCACGGCCTCGCACTTGATCTCGATCATCGTCTGGGGCATGTCGATGGTGCCCAGCGCCGTCGTTCCCAGCGGAGTGAGCGTGGGGCGGTGGTCTCCCAGATAGCGCTCGGCGCCGGCGAAGAAGAGGTCCAGATCGCGCAGGTCGGTGTGGTAGGAGACGATTTCGACGACGTGCTCCCAGCCGACGCCGGCGGCCGGGGATCGATTGCATCCACCGCTCGCGCATCTGGAAGATAGGATGGAGCCTTGATGGGCATCCCGTACCGTTGCTCGTGGGCGCGGAGGAGCCCGGCGCCGGTGAAACGGAGGCGAACGTTCATGCTGCTGCCGGAGCCGCAGACGCAGGCAAGGCGCGAGGCGGAGATGCTGCGGCAGCGGAGCGATGGGAGGACGCTGCTCGTCAGCGACGACGCCACCGGATACCGTTAATGGTTAGATGCTTGTGCATACCGGCCGGCTGGTGGCGCTTCGCCGTCGTGGATGGCTTTCCTGATTCGTTCGATCGATGACCAATCGCTGGACACTACCGAAGGCGCTGGCGGTTCTTGAAGTAAAGATGGCCGACGGTACGCGTATATATGTACGGCGGCACGGAAACCCCGACGGTCCGCGAATAATAGTGAGTCATGGCAACGGGTTATCTGCTGATACGTACTATCCGTATTGGTCTTTATTGACGGCAAGATTCGATCTTTTCATCTTCGACATTCGGAACCATGGTTGGAACCCAGTTGGCGAGCAGCAAAAGCATAACATTGCTAGCTTTGCGCAAGACTGCGAAGGCATCGTCCAGGCTATTCGCCGGAACTTTGGAGAAAAACCTGCGGTGGGTGTGTTCCATTCCATGTCGACGCTGCCCGCCCTGCTCTACGCGCAAGGATGGAGTACCGCTTCGACAGAGAGCGTGTTTTCGGCTCTCGTTCTCTTCGATCCGGCGATCTGCACCCCCAGCGTCTTGCTGGAGGATATGTACCAAGTGAGCTACCAGATGCACGATGCAATCAAGCGGCGCCGCACTCGGTTTGAAAGCCAGGAAGAGTTCGTAAGCCGTTACCGCGACGCGCCTGTTTTCAAGCGGTTGCTTCCGGGCGTTGTGGAGCTCATGGCGGAGACGACCCTGCGCCCCGTCCCGGGCGGGGAAGGCTATGAGCTTTGTTGCCCCAGGGAGTATGAGGCGCAGGTCGCGCAGTTCTTTTTCGGTTGGGTGCTCCAACTGGATCTGGGCAATATACGCTGTCCGGTCAAGGCCATTGGCGCCGATCCGACGAAGCCGCATTCGTTCCTGCCGAGCCTGGATCTCGGCACGCTCGTCGGTCTCGACTACGACTTTCTGCCCGAGGCTACTCATTTTCTGCAGTTGGAAAAGCCGGAGCAGTGCGTCGATCTGACCATCGATTTTCTCGAACACCAAGGACTGGTTTGATCTCACTTTCACACGGGCGGCGGTTTCCAATGCTGGACTCATACGCTAGAAACCGAAATTACGATGTCTAGCACGTGGGTACTCGTTGCTTTCTGCCTCTACTTTGCGATGTTGATCGGCGTCGCTTTGGTGAAGGCCCGCAAAATACGGAGCATGTCGGACTATGCGCTGGCCGGCAGGCGGTTGGGCAGTTTCACGGCGGCGCTCAGTGCCGGATCGTCGACGACGAGCGCTTGGACGATGCTTGCCCTCCCCGCTCTGGCGTTCAGTCACGGCACCGTGGAGATGTGGGTTCCCGCGGGCGCGGCGGTCGGTATCTGGCTGAGCTGGACCCTTCTCGCCAAGAAGCTGCGCCGTTACACGATCGAAGCGAACAACGCCCTTACTATTCCAGAGTTTTTCGAGGTTCGATTTGGAGATACGACCGGGATCTTACGAACGCTCACCTCGGCCATTACGATTTTCTTTGTCATTTTCTATGTGAGCTCCGGCCTGGTTGGCGGCTCGAAACTTCTGGAAACACTCTTTGAGATTGAAGCAACGACGGGTATCTTGCTGACGCTTGTTGCCATAGCGTCCTACACCTTAATTGGCGGCTTCTTGGCGGTATCCAGAACGGACGTGGCCCAGGCCATATTAATGCTGGTCAGCCTTTTGGTGATCACGGCTACGTTGATCGCTTCTTCGAAGAACCCCTTTGCAGGAGTGGGAGGCTCTTCCCCCGGTTTCCTGAATCCGTTGACGCATGGCGACGGGGGGACGGTCGACTTCATCTTCGCCCTCTCGGCAGCGGGGTGGGCTTTCGGTGCCTTCGGAGCCCAAAGGATCCTGCAGCGCTTCATGGCGCTGGAGCGGGAAGACCGGGTAGTCAGGAGCCGCAACATCTCCACGATCTGGGTTGTGGCCGTTTACGCGCTTGCGTTGCTGCTCGGGATACTCGCCTATCCCGCCCTCTCCGATGCAGGCCTGCTGCCGGAGGTCGCGGACACCGAGCGCGTGTATCTGGTGGTGTCCGAGACGTTCTTCCATCCTATTGTGACGGGACTGCTTCTGACGGCGGTGATCGCGGCCGTGATGAGCACGGCGGATTCACAGCTGCTTCTGGCATCGGCCGTCGCCACCGACGACCTGCCGTTCATCAAGCGCGTTGCCTATGCGATCACGGCGAACGCCCGCGTGTGGTTGGGCCGCCTACTGTTGGTGATCATCGGCGGCATTTCGGCGGTGGTCGCCATCGTTTACCCAGAATCCATCTTCGAATTGGTCAGCTACGCTTGGGGCGGTATGGGCGCGGCCTTTGGACCGGTCACGATCTTGGCGCTGTTCTGGCGCCGGTTCAACTTCTGGGGAGCGGCCGCGTCCATCCTGGCGGGCACGGCGGTCGCTTCGGTCTGGGGATTTCTGGACGGTGGACCCTCGGGAATGTGGGATATCCAGCCTGCCACTCCGGGATTCCTGATCGCCTCGGTCGTGGCCGTCGTGATCTCCCTTCTCACGCCGAAGCCGTCTCGTGAAGTCGTGCACCTCTTCGACAGAGTGAACGCCGAGTCTCCCGCTTGATCCGCCCGCCAGGCCGCGGGCCCCGTCCTGCGCCGCCTGCCGCTGCCTGCCTTGGTCCTGCCGCGAGTGTCAGCTATCGGCCACCGGCGTGGAGTCGGGCAGACGCGCCGCGGCCGTGATCTCGTCCAAGGCCGGTTTGATCTCCCGCATGAACGTGTCGAGGTTCCAAATGCAGCTGTCGAGCGGCTGCTGGGCATAGTGCAAGATCAGCAGGCAGTACTCCGCCGGGAGCTCCTGCCACTGACGCACCATCTTTTCACGCACCTCGTCGACCGTGCCCACACAGTGCTGCTCCGATTGCTCGACCACCTCCGTGAAGGCATGGATGCTGGTGTCCGGTGGCAGCGTCTGCACTTGACGCTGCGCCGCGAGCGCCAACAGGTTGTAGAAATTGCGCTGGATCTCGGCGTCGTAAGAGGCGGCGGCTGAGACTGCTTCCTCGTGCGTGTCGCCTAGCTGCAGCCAGCGGGTGGTCGCCTGCCGCTCCCCGAACGCGATATCGTGGCCTGCCGATCGGGCGGCGTTGAGGTAAGTCATCCCCATTTCCGCCCCCTTTTCGATGTTCGTGAAGTAGGTGGGGATGAAGCCCATCCGGCCGCAATACTCGATCGTCGGCACGGACCCGCTGCTGGCGACGAAGACCGGCGGGTAGGGCTTCGTGTAGGGCGCCGGCACTACACTCACCCGGCGGACCCGGCCGTCGTCCCCGATCTCGCCGGGTGCGCCGAGCCGTTTGGTAGCGTCGGCCATCCACCAGCTGATCCCCTCGTCGTAGGGGTAGGGGATCTGCCAAAGCGGCGTGTTCTGCTCGACGCTCTCCTGCGTCCAGGCATCGAGCACCATCTGGACCTGCTCTTCGAAGATATCGCGGTTGATCCGGTCGTCGGCGCCGCCATCCGAATGCGTCGCCCGCGTGCCCAGGTGCTGTCCGATGATGTTCGTCCAGCGATCCTGGTAACCGCGCGCGAAGCCCGCGAAGCAGCGGCCGTCGGTGAGGTGGTCCAAGATCGCGATCTCTTCCGCGACCCGGATCGGGTGCTGCGCGCTCATCACGTAGCCCAGCGCGCCCACGCGAAGGTTCTTGGTGATCGTGCCCCAACGCATCGTCAGCATGCCGGGATTGGGACCCAGTTCATAGCCCTCCGAGTGGAAGTGATGCTCGATCGTCGAGACGCCCCACAGGCCAAGCGCGTCGCAGGCCTTGACCAACTCGTCGCATCCCTTGATGACAGCGTGATAGCGCTCTGCATCACGACCGATCGGCCGCCGCGCGCGCCTCTCGTCTTCGTCCGCAGCCGGGATCATCGGATAGATCTGTAGGAGCACTTTAACCATGGTCTTGGGCTTTCGCTGCTACCGGCACCGGCCGCTCGTACATCCCCTGCAGCTCACCCGCGTGGAAGCGAGCCACGCGACCAGTGGGCGGCAGCGGCTCACGGTAGAAGAACGCCGGCAGCTCGTCGTCCTGCTCCGTGAAGCCGGCTTCGCGGTTGAACGCGTGCTCCAACCGGAGCGTTTCGTCGCCCAGTGCTTCGAAAAACTCCTCACCGAGTTCGGTTCCGTGGGCGGCATTCAACGCGCTTGCCAAGAACTGCAGGTTGACGTTGGTCACGCTCTGCCCAAAGACACAGAGGCCCAAGGCGTCCGTCGCCGCCACCTTCCGCTGTTGGGCCAGGCTTTGCTCTATCACCGACGCATTATCCAGTTCGAACGTGTTCAGCCGCGCCAAGTTGCCGACGGTGTGGTCTGCTCCCTGCGCCGTCGCCATCATCGCGACGCCGGTCGCCTCGACCACCCGCGGGTCGTAGGCGCTAATCGCCTGTCGCTTGATCACCGGCACCCGGCCCACCCTGTAGTGCGCCCCCACGCGCGCTGTTCCCTGCGCCCAGCGGCGTCCCTGCTCGCTGCCTTGGCGGATCTCCGCCAGGCAGTCGCGCATGAAAGCCGCGTCGCCGAATGCGCCGACCCCCGCCTCCATGAGGACGGCCAAGGTCGCACCGGTCTCGATCGTGTCGATGCCCAAGTCGTTCGCGATCGCATTCAGCGCCGCAAGTTCGTCCGGATCGCTGATTCCGCAATTCGATCCGAGGAGTCCCAAGGTTTCGTATTCCACCGGCGATACGACTTCCTTGCCGTTCGCGTCGTGATACACGTTGCTGCAGCGGATGATGCAGCCTGGCATACAGGCGTGGGTCTGCGATCCACCCCGCGACGTGTTGAGCGGTGCGATGTAGTCGGCGCCCATCTTGAACGTCTCTCCAGCGGAGATGTTGGCCAGCTGTCCCGCGCTGAAGTTGCGCACCGGCAGCCCACCCACGGTGTTCTGGAGGTCGGCCATCGACATCGTGCCCAAGGGCGCGTACGTGTTCTGAATGATCTCGTCGGCCTGTAGCTTCCCGGCGTAGTCCTTGATGCTGGCTTGGACTTTCTTGGGCTCCTCGAACGGAGGCGGGCGGTCCATGTCCACGACGATCGCTTTCACCTTCTTGGACCCCATCACCGCGCCCACGCCGCCTCGCGCCGCCAGCCGCGCCGGACGGCGGTCCTTGTCCGTGAACGCCACGCCTGCCAGGAGGCCCTGGTACTCCCCCACGGGGCCGCAGAGTGCGATCGCGACTCTCTTGCCGTAGCGCTCCAGCAGCAGATCGGCCGCCTCAAAGTTGCCCTTGCCGACGTAGGGCGCCCCTTCGTGGAACGCGGCACCGCCGTCCTTGGTCAGCCGCAGTACGGTCCAATCCGGAGATGCCCCGAGCAGGGTCAATCCGCAGATCCCTAGCTGACCCAGTGCGTAGGCGAAGGTACCGCCCCCGTTCGCTTCCTTGATCCCACCCGTGAGCGGGCTTTTGCAGCCCACGCTTGTACGGTTCGCGTTGGAGAAGGCGGTCCCGGCAAACGGGCCCGCCGAGAAGATCAGCGGGTTCTCGGGGGACAAGGGATCGACGCCCGCTACTCCCATCCCGAGCAGCGTCTTTGCAATGAAGTAGCGCCCCGCTCGCACGATCGCCTCGCCGCGAAGCTCCCGCGCCTCCACGCGGTGCTCGCCGAGCTGGATGTCGTAGTAGGTGCGCATGGCAACTTTCCTTGCTTGCGGCCAAGCATCAACGTTGCTCCTCGATATACCACAAGGCGAGGGGGAGCGATCGCCGAAGCGCTGGTGTGGCCCGTACTGGCGGATCGGGACCGTGGGATCTTACTCGGTCCGGACTGCGCGGACTCCTTCGCCGCGCGAACGCGTGCCCACGTGGCCCCCGATAGCCGTGCAGCGGTTCTTGCGGACGCCGAGCGGATACGGGGGAGGCCCCGAGCACGCTTGGGCGATAGCGGCGAAGTGCTCGCGAACGTTGATCGGATGGGCGCCTTGGATCCGGCCGCCGGCTAACGCGTCAGATGCTCGACGAGCCAATCGCGCGCTGCGGCGCTTGCCTCCTCCAATTTGGCGATGTACGGGTCGTAGTGGCCGCCTTCAATCAGGACGAGGCGCTTCGGCTCCGTCGCATGTGAGAACGCTACCAGCTGCTCTTCGGTGGGCGTGGTGATGTCCTGTGTCGCTGCGATCATCAGGAAGGGCGTGGGGCCGATGCGATGGATGAACATCTCGGGCTCGTATTCCGTCAGCAACTCCATGCTGCGCAACGTGACCTCGTTCGGATAGACGCCATCCCTGTCGATCGTCTCCGCCCAGGCGGCCGCGTCGCTCCCGCTGGGGGAGGCGGTGACGACCCGGGGCGGCTCGCCGCGGGCCTGTGCGTCGCGATCGCTATCGAAGGCGTCCCGCAGCCCCGCCAGCTTCGCGGCGGGCACCCAGCGCGGAAGCGTGCGCGACCCACTCATCAGCGGTACCTGTGCGACGACGCACTTCACCCGCCGATCGATCGCACCCACGACGATCACGTGGCTCCCGGCGTAGCTTGTACCCCAGACGCCGATCCGTTCCGGGTCAATCTCCGGCAACGACCGGGCGAATGAGACCGCATCCCGCATGTCGTGGATCTGCTGCCACGGATCCACTTCATGGCGCGGCTCCCCCTGGCTCTCGGCGAATCCGCGGTGGTCGTACACCAGGCACGCGAGCCCTGCTCGCTCGAAGACGCGGGCGTAGTCATCCAACCCCATGCGCCGAACCGCCGAGAACCCATGCGACATCACGACGAGCGGATGCGCGCCTTCGCCCCTCTCCGGCAGGTACAGCCAGCCGGCCAGCTGCACGCCCCCCGCGTTGAACCGTACATCGCGTCTCATGCCGCATCCCCCTCTCGCCCACGCCCACCGGCGCTAGTTGCCCGGACGCTCCAAAACGATCACCGGAATTTCCCGGTCGGTTTTCTCTTGGTAGTCGTTGTAGGGCGGGTAGATCCACGCCATCTGATCCCAGAGCTTCGCCCGCTCGTCTCCGGTCGCTGTGCGCGCGCGTGCCGAGAAGCGCTCGCCCAGCACCTGCACCTCGACTTGCGGATCCGCCACCAGATTGAGGTACCATCCCGGGTGCTCGGATGCGCCGCCTTTGGACGCAACGATCACGTAGGCTTCATCGGCCTCGCCGTAGATCAGCGGCAGCGGATTGCGGCGACCGGATCGCCGCCCCGTCGTCGTCAACAGCAGCGTCGGGATCTTGCCACTCCCGCCGAAGGCGGTGGAGTCCCACAGGTGTCCATCCGCTCCGTCCGTTGCCAGATAGCGATCCAGATGGCTCTGGATCCATTCGGGGAGGGCGCGCCGGATCTCGGTCTCGCCGTCGCTCATGACACGCTCCTTGCCGGCTCGGAGATCCTGACCCTCAGTGCATCCGGCAGCCTACCAAAACGGAGTCGCACGCCTAAGTGAGTTCCGCGACCGCGAAGGTTACGGAGAAAGCCCGGCAGTAGATCACGGCGGCGCGAAACGAGGCCGGATCGACGTCTGCCGGCACTTCGTAGTTCACGAAGCCGCTCGTCGCCCGGATGGCGCCGAGGTTGACGGCACCGTCCACGTGCACGTCGCCCTCGGGATCGGGTGTCAGGTAGACGAACAGATCCGGTCCGTTGCGCACCGAGTACTCCTGGAAGCGCAGGATCAAGTTGCCGTCCGGATCGCTCACCAGCAGCACGTCGCCGCTCCCGGTGTGGAACGCATCCGTTCCCATGAGTATGCCGCTCGAGATCAGACGGCCCGTTCTCTCAGCATCGGGCGCCGGGTCGGCCGCGGCGTCGGCCACGCTAGGGGTGTCCATCTGCGTCGCCTCGCCCGCCGGTACGCTCTCCTCGGTCGCCGTCGGCGCATCAGGCGCGCTCGGCGCGGCAGCGACGGCCTCGCCTTCTTCCGCCGCGTCAGGATCGACCGTCGCAGGCGCGGCTGTCGCGGGCTCGACCGTCGTCGGCTCGGCTACTGTCGCAGGCGCGGCTGTCGCGGGCTCGACCGTCGCCGGCTCGACTACTATCGCAGGCGCGGCTGTCGCGGGCTCGACCGTCGCGGGTTCGACCGTCGCCGGCTCGACTACTGCCGCCGGCTCCACCAACCCCTCCACTTCGAAACCAAGCATCTCGTCAAGCCGCGTCCCCTCGTCAAACAGCGGCCCCAGTAGCCAGATCGAGATCCACACTCCCGCCGCCAGTGCGCCCGCTCCCGCCAAGGCGCCGCTGCCCAACACGGCTGGGTTTCGCCTGGCCCACTCGAAGCGCTCCCGCGTCACGTGCTGGGAGAGATCCGTGCCGGCGGCCATCACGAGCAAGACGGCCATCGGCATCAGAACCGCATGCGCCAAGAACATGCCGCCGCCCAGCGCGATAGCCGCCAGCAGCAGCCGCGGATGAGTCACCTGATGCCAAAGCGCCCCTACCGCGATGCCCGTCGCCGCCAGTGCGCCCAGTCCCAACACCAGCCGTAGCGTTTCGCCCTCCAGTCCCGTGAAGCGCACCGCTCCTTCGCGTAGGAAATCAGCCGCTGCCTGCGAGCTCAGCACGTAACCGGAGGCGGCCATCCCTGCTGCCGCGGCCAGCGCCAGAAAGAGGTGCCGGAGCATATCCACGCGATGGGGAGCCAAAACGGGGCTCGAAAGCATATCGGTCTCCTAGCCAAATCCGCAGCGCCGCTTGTTCGCTCCGCTCGCCGCCTGCGCATTTCCTGCGCCTGGCGAGGGGAGAGGACACGTACCCTGGTCGTGTCCTCCTCTAAGTTATACGTGCCCTCTCTAAGTTAGGTTTCTCCCACGGGAGGCCTGAGAGTTAGCGAGTTGATGTCTCACGGGACCGACGGCTGGGCGGAGTGCCGGCGCCGCACCCTCCCGGAGAGACGCGTATTTCCCGGATGAGCATTTGCTGAGCCGTGCGAAGGCTGGTATCCCACTCCAATGGCGCGTAACGCCCTGAAAGTTGGGATCGGGCTGTTTCTGGCGGCCGTCGCCGCCTTCGCGGCCTTGATGGGGGTGGGCGGCGGCTCGTTCGCGGTCCTGCTCGTCGCCTGGGCGTTCGTGCCCGCGCCCTTCGTCTACCTCTACGTGTGGTTGTGGCCGAGCGAACGGCGCTGGCCGCGAGTGGCAGCCAACGTCTACATGGGCGCCAGTGCGCTCCTCACCGCGCTGCTGCTGCTGGGAGTGGCCTGGATCGGTTCCGAGCGGGCCATCCACCCCAGTGCCTGCGACGCCCCGCCCGAGCTGTCCGAGTATCCCGTTTTGGAGGCGGCGGTCGAGCCGGTGGCCTTCCACAGCGCGGACGGCACCAGGCTGGCGGGCTGGCTGGCCGCCGGCGAGCGCGACGCGGCGGTGGTGCTCCTGCATGGCTACCGCTGCGACCGACGGGAGCTCCTGCCGCACGCCGAGATGCTGTACGACGCCGGCTTCACCGTGTTGCTGTTCGACTTCCGCAACCGGGGAGAGAGCGGCGGGGAGTTCGTATCCCTCGGTTACTACGAACGAGAGGACGCCCTGGCCGCGATCGGCTACCTCAAAGCCAGACCCGGCTTGGGCGGCTCCCAGATCGGTTTGCTGGGGCTCTCCCAGGGCGGGGCCACCGCCATCCTGGCGGCGGCGGAGAGCGACGACGTGCTGGCCGTGGCGGCCGAGGCATCGTTTCGCAGCGTGGACTCGGCCGTCGCCCAGAGCTTCAGCCATTTCATCGGTCTGCCGGCGTTCCCCTTCGCACCCATCACCGTATGGCTGGCGGAGCACAGGACGGGCATCGGCACGGACGACGTCGTGCCCGAGCGGACCGTCGCGGAGCTTTCGCCCACGCCGCTGCTGGTGATGCACGGCCTCGACGACGAGACCATCTCTCCGGCCGACAGCGAGGCCATCTTCGCGGCGGCGGGCGAGCCCAAGGAGCTCTGGCTGATCCCAGGAGCGGAGCACGGCGAGGGCGTCACCGCCGCCCCGGACGAGTACCGGCACCGCATCGTCGCCTTCTTCGACGACAACCTCTAGGGCTGGGAGACTCGGTCGCGACCCGGACGGGCAGCTGCGGCGGCCGTGCCCCTTCGCTTCAGCGGGCGCCGGCTATTGGTCCGTTCGGTAGAGGTAGCGGATGTCCCAGAGCCCGTACAGGGTCGGCGTGGTGTTGCCGAAGACGTTCCGGACCGCGCTCAGCCGCTCGGGGAGCGTCGTGTAGATGACTGGCACCTGTTCGGCGGCGATCTCCTGGGCCCGGTGGTAGAGCGCCACCCGCTCGTCGCGGTCCAGCTCCTGGCTGCCCCGGATGTAGAGGTCGTCGATCTCGGCTTCCCATTCCGTCGCGGGCTGCGACTGATTGGGATGCCACAGGTGCAGGCGTTCGCTGCTGTGCCAGAACCCGATGCCGCTGTACGGGTCCGATCCCCCGGTGAAGCCGATCACCATCGCCTCCCAGTCGTAGGAGGAGGTCAGCTGGGAGACGAGAACGCCGAAGTCGAGCGGCGCATAGTTCGCCTGGACGCCGATCCGTTCCAGCCCCTCCTGCAGACGCAGCGTGACCTTTTCGCGCTCGGTGTTGTCGTTGTTGGTCACGAGCGAGAACGCGATCGCGTTGCCGGCGCCGTCCTCGCGGATCCCATCCCCGTCGCGATCCACCCAGCCGAGGCCGTCGAGGATCGCGTTGGCCTTGTCGACGTCGTACTCGTAACGCGGGACGTTGGGGTTGTGGAAGTCGCCCGCGGCCGGGCTGACGGAGGACCACTGTGGATAGCCGAGTCCGTCTTGGACCTCCCGGATGATCGCTTCCTTGTCGACGCTGTGCGCGACGGCCCGGCGGAACTGCGGGTTCCGGAACCACTCCCGCTTCTCCGCCGCCAGGTACGGCTCGCCGCTCTCGGGATCGCTGCCGGGGTTCATGTTGAACGCAAGGAACGTCGTCCCGAAGGCGGGACCGCGCCGGTGGATCGTGAAGTTTCCTTCCTCCTGCAGCGGCTCGAAGATCGCGAACTCCTCGCCGCGCATGCCGTGCACGTCCGTCGCGCCCGCTTGGAACCGGGCGCGCGTGACCTCGGTATCCGGCACGATCTCGTAGATCACCCGGTCCAGGTAGGGCAGGCGGTTGCCCGCGTCGTCCCGGAGCCAGTAGTTCGGGTTGCGCTGCAGGACCAAGCGTTCGCCGCGGTCCCAGCGCTCAATGGTGAATGGACCCGTGCCGATCACGGCGGCGGGGTCCGTGTCGACGTCCCATGTCGAGGTGAACGTGCCGTCGTCCACGTGCGGCTCCAGGATGTGCTGGGGGTAGATGGCGGTGCCCATGGAGCGGAGGAACGGCGCGAAGGGCACCGGCAGAACGAATTGGACGGTATAGGCGTCCAGCGCCGTGACGGTCATCGGCGCTTCCTGCCAGCCGCCGCTCTCCTCGTCCGGGAAGCGGAAGGTGAACGCTGACCGACTGCTGGCCGGGATGTCGTCGTTGTAGATGATCCGGTTGAAGGTGAAGTCCACGTCCTGGGCCGTGAAGCCCTGCCCGTCGTGCCAGGTGACGTCTCTGCGCAGGTGGAAGGTCCAGGTTAGACCGTCATCCGAGCGCTCCCAGGATTCCGCCAGCGCGGGCTCGACCCGGTCCGTCAGCCAAGAGGTCTCGGTCAGCCCTTCGAACAGAAAGCTGAGGATGCCCGACGAAGAGGCGTCGTTGGCGATGGCCAGGTTCAGGGTCAGCGGCTCGCCGATCGTCGCCCGCGTCAGCGTCCCGCCCGGCTGCCCGATGGCGTACTCGAACGCCTCTGCGTTCTCGCGGAGTTGATCGACGATGTCTGCGTCCCCGTTCAGGCCATGAATCGCGGTTAACGACTGCCACGCGCTCCAGGAAGTGGCGGAGGGGGCTTGCCTGCTCTCGCTGCCCACGATGAACCAGTAGTCATCGTCTTTGATCAGACTCTCGGCTGATACGACGTGCGTGTCGCCGGATGGGACGTAGGCGTAGTTCAGCGCCGTGGTCCAGTCGCCGGCGTCTCTTGCCGCCTGGTATTCGTCGTCGTTCATCCACGCCACCCAGTGGGCGGCGGCATCGTTCTGGTCCCAACTGACGAGGACGCCCTCGCCGGAGCTGTGCACCATGACGCCGGTCGGGGCCGCCGGCGGGGCTTGCGCCGACACAATGCCGACGAAGCAGAGGGCGGTGAGAGCGGGAGCGGCTAAGGCAATCAGATGTTTCACGGTGCAATCTCCGGAATATTCGTCGGCAGAGACCGGGGGCCTGCACAGGTTGCGTCGCGCGGCGGCGAAATTATCCGACCAACACTCCGGCCTTCACCCGCATGACGGATTGGAGCCGGACGGCCATCCAAGCGCGCGGGGCATCCCATGTCACAAGCCGCAGACTTATGCAGACCATCCCTAGGCTTGGCGTTGCGATCGGTGGACGCGCCACGCCAGGGTGGGACGCCCCCGTCAACGACGAGTATGCCCTGGTCCGGAAATGCCGGCAAGTCTCTCTCTGCTTGAAGGAAGCTTGAAGGAAGAAAGCCCCCTCACCCTGGCCGCGCTACTCATCCATCACACGGCAAGTGATTATATCTACGCCGTAGTATTGGCGGTGGTGCACGGATGAGGCGTATTTGCGCAGGATACGGATGGACATTCCTTGATCGTCCTCCAGCGCCTGTCCCTCGTCCAGGTACATCATGCGGCTTTCGATATTTCCTTGAATGGCGTCGTCCGAAGCAACTACGATCTCCAGCTCGGCTGAACTGCTTTCAGGGCGAATTGTGGCGACCAACCGACGCTTCTGCTCCGCCTGTTCATCATTCTCTTCTTCCAGCAGGCTCAACAGCACCTCTTCCCCTACCAGCCGCAGCCGGGCTTTCCCTTTCTCCGTCCATGAGTGGCTGTCGGCGAATTGGCTGAGAAAATTGTCAACGGCAGGCAGAGAAGTCTCGGATAGGTCAACCTGCAACCGCTTAGTGCGAAAACTTGGTAATTCGTTGAGTAGGGTCATGCCAATGGCCGCAAGCCCGCCGACGACGATGGTATTGCCCACCAACTGACTGGTAATCCCTTCCGTAAGTCCGCTGAAAATCCCGGCGGACAGGCCGAGCACCATAGAAATGCCGGTGATGGTGGATTTTTTCTGGTCAACTTGGCCGGTGAAGAGACTGCCGAAGACCGTTTTCGCGCCCTCGACAAAAAGCAATCCGAAAATGATGATGTAGACTGCACTTACCACCGGACCGGGGATGGCGATCAATACGGCCAGAAATTTGGAAAAGGGGGCGACTGCCAAGGTCAGCAGTCCCAGGTATATCCCGACGCGCTTGGCAGCGATGCCGGTAAAGCCGATGTACACTGCGGTGACCGCCCATGGCGCGGCGACGGGGACAGTTCCCAGGAGGCCGGACAAGAGGGTGCCCAGCCCGTACGTATTTAGACCCCTCTGAACCGCACGGTAGTCAGTCGCCTCCGGTTTCCGGTAGGAGGCGCGGTGAATCACCGATAGATCCCCCACTGCTTTCATAAATGCAGTCAGATTCACAAACACGAAGACCGGAAGCAGGGCCCAGAAATCCGTGTCAAAGGACAGGTCCAGCCCGGGCCAACCGAAACCGGGCAAGCTCACCCACGGAGCATCAATTATGGCGTCGATGTCGTAGAAGCCCAGAGGCGCGGCTGCAACTATGCCTGCCGCTCCGGTGACCGGCAGAACCCACATGCGCCAAAGCGGCGTGCCGTGAAGAGATATGGCGACCCCAACGATTAGAGCGACGAGTCCGGGTGCCAAAAAAAGCGTCGACGATACGCCTTCCGGTACGACGACTGTGCTGCTGATGATGTAAGGTACGGCGGAAACCGCCACTAACATCACCACTACTCCACTCACTGTCGAAGTAAATACCCGGCGGAGGGCGGCGAGGCGCAAGGTCAAAACGAACTGCGCCAACGTAGAAGCCACTATTAAGCTGGCCAGCAGACTCGGCCCGCCGGCTTCGATCGCCAACGCGCAAACCGCCAGGAAAGGAATGTTGAAGTTGCTGACGATGAGGCGGCCCGACCCCAGATGCCGGAACCGAAGGGCGTGCAGGATCATGCCGGCGCCGGAGACTGCCAGGGCGGTAAATGTCGCCCAACTCAAATAGGCGTCGGACTCGCCGGCTGCCCGCACCACCAGCGCCACGAGCATGATGAGGCCGATGGTGTTGGGTATGAATACCTGCACCGCCGAAGTTATTGCCACTAGCGGCGGGCACTTCTCATCCGGTTCGTAGCGAATTTTGAAGCACCTTCAAGCTATCCGGAATGGTTGACCATCGAACCCACGCGCTCCGCGACCTCGCCCACGTGCTCGCCTTCCGCTACCGTAGCCTATAGCTAGGAGAGCGTTGACCATCAAACCCGCGCGCTCCGCGATCTCGCCCACGCGCTCGCCTTCCGCTACCGTAGCCTATAGCCAGGAGAGCGTTGACCATTAAATCCGCGCGCTCGAAATCTGAACAACCCAACTGACAGGATCCGCCGGCGACAATCGCTCAGGAGATTGAAACGTGAAACGCTTTGTGGCTCTCAGCGCACCCGCCCTCATCGCCCTCTGCTTCGTCGGCTTCGCCGCCGCGCACTCTCTGGCCGCCGCGCACCCTCTGGCGGCGCCCAGCGGGGTGACGATGTTCAGCACCGAGGAAGGCGTCCTCGTCAGCTGGGACCAGAACGATGCCGCCGCCCACTGGGTGGCGTGGATGAACGACGACGAATACCAGGCGGCAAGAGACGCCGGCGACTGGACCACGGCGCTGAACTACGCCTACGTCCCATCCGGCGACACGCACGTCGTATCAGCCGAGAGTCTGATCAAAGACGATGACTACTGGTTCATCGTGGGCAGCGAGAGCAGGCAAGCCCCCTCCGCCACTTCCTGGAGCGCGTGGCAGTCGTTAACCGTTGACCACGCAATGGCCTTGGACGACGCGCTGACCCGTGCATACGTGGATCGGGCCATCGCCTACTACGACGCGAACGGCCTGGACGCCACCACCGCGCAATACAAGTCCGGAGCCGGCGTTGAGGACGGCCGGCAGCTGACCCTCCTGGACGCTGAAGAAAGCGTATTGCTGGTGTACCGCACCCTTCCCACCCTGGAGGGCCAGTACGTCGGCCCCGGCTCGAGGTTCCCCGGCTTGGGGATGTTGATAGCCGTCGCCACCGAAGAAGGCCACTGGGATACCATCCGGGGCATCAATCCGGTCACCAAGCAGGAGGAGCCGCGACGGGTCCTTGTCGTCCTCCATGACGGCCTGGTGTTCACCGCCAGTCATTCCGCCCTGACGGAGGACGTGGCGGAGTCCACCAGGGAGTACGTGCGCAAGGCCATCGCCAAATATGACGAGGACGGCCTCGAAGCCACCATCGCTCACTACAACCGCCAGGACAGCCTGGAGGGCCAGTTCTACCTGTTCCTGATCGGGGCCGACGACAACTACCTGGCCCATCCCATATTCCCGCACCTGATCGGGACGGACATCAAGGAGGTGGTGGGTTCGGACGGGCAGGAGTTGGGCAAGGAGATCGCCCGGGCTACCGAGGAAGGTGTCTGGGTGGAGTACCTATGGCCCCATCCCGTAACCCGGAAGGAACAGCAGAAGGTCACCTGGGCCGTCCGCCACGACGGGCTGATCTTCGCGTCGGGCTACTATGCCGGCGGGCTTGAAGCGGGCACCCCACCCTGGCAGGACGCCGACCCGCGGGAGTACACGGTGGAGTATGTGGAGCGGGCCATCGAGCGGTACGAGCGCGACGGCCTGGAATCCATGCTCAACTACTACAACAGCGTCGCCAGCTTTGAGGGCGAGTGGTACCTCTTCGCCACCGACGCGAACGACATCTACCACGTCCATCCCTTGCTGCCCCGGCTGATCGGGACGGACATCAAGGACGTGGTGGGTTCGGACGGCTACGAGCTGGGCAAGGCGCTGGCCCAGGCCACCGAGGAAGGCGTCTGGGTGGAGTATCTGTGGCCGCACCCGGTGACGCTCAAGGAAGTGCCGAAGGTGGGATACGCGGTGCGCCGCGACGGGATGCTCTTCGCCTCCGGCTACTACGTCCAAGTGGAAGACCCGGCGGCACAGACCCAGGCGTATGTACAGCAGGCCGTCGAGTACTACCAGGCCAACGGCCTGGACGCCACCATCGCCCATTACAACAGTCAGGAGAGCGTTGACGGCCAGTGGAGCCTGACCCTCGCCGATGAGAACGACATCGTGCGCGTTGCCCTACTCGCGCAACATCTCATCGGTACCGACTTGAAAGACCTGGGCGCGGGCCGCATCCGGCAGATTGGCAGAGAGATGGCGGCGGCCACCGAGGAGGGCCTCTGGGTCAACTACGTCTTCCCCAACGTCAGGTCCTCGGAGACCTTGTACGCGCATAGCTGGGCCATCCGCTACGACGGGCTGCTCTTCACGTCGCGCTACTACGACGACCGGCCAGACGTTCCCGGTTCGGCCCAGAGCGACGGATAGGCACGGTAGGTAGTTAGAGTGAGGAACGGCTGTCTAAGTTAGGCAGGGAAAGGGAAGCGGGATGTTGCAGATAGGACGGGTTGCGCGGCGGTCGGCGGCTGGCGCGGCCCTGCTGATATTGGCGCTTGCCTTGGTTTCTGTGATGACGTTCAGCATGGCCTGCGGCGATGACCCGCCGCCGACCCCTGTGGCCGACCCCGCCGAGCCTGCGCCGGCGGCAACCCCGGCGCCCGAGCCTGCTGCGCCTGCGCCAACCCCGGAATCCGAGCCCACCAACGAAGACGACGCCCTCACCCGCGCCTACGTGGAGGAGGCGGTAGAGCGGTACAAGCGGGACGGGCTGGATGCCACCGTCGCCTACTACAGCAGTGAGGAGAGCATCGAGGGGGAACGGTACCTGATCATCCTCGACGGGGATGACGGCACGGTGGTGGCGATCCCGTTTTATCAGGACCTTATTCTGGGAGAGCAGCACAGCTCTGCCGCCCCATTCTTGGAAAGAGCGACCGAGGCGGGCGATTGGCTGGAGCATCGGGAGCTCCAGCCCACCCTGACGGACACTGGCGTCGTGGTCAGGGAGGATGATCTCCGTACCTACCTCATCCTTCACGACGGCTGGCTTTTCATGTCCAGCCACTCCATCCTGCAGGAGAACTTGGCGGAGGCCACCAAGGATTACGTGAGCCGGGCGATAGCCCGCTATGAGAGCGAGGGGCTGGAAGGGACGGTCGGCTACTACAACAGCCAGGACAGCTTGGAGGGGCGTCTCTACCTGTTCCTGATTGGAGCCGATGACAACTACCTGGCCCATCCCATCTTCCCTAACCTGATCGGGACGGACATCAAGGAGGTGCGGGACTCGCGCGGCGACCCATTGGGCCAGCGGATCGCCCAGGCCACCGAGGAAGGCATCTGGGTGGAATACCTGTGGCCCACGCCGATCACGCGGGTGGAATCGCCCAAGACCACCTGGGCCATCCGGCACGACGGGCTGATCTTCGCCTCGGGCTACTACGACGCCGGCGATGCGACGGAGCCGCCGGCCTGGCTGGACGCCGACCCGCGGGAGTACACGGTGGAGTACGTGGAGCGGGCCATCGAGCGGTACGAGCGCGACGGCCTGGAATCCATGCTCAACTACTACAACAGCGTCGCCAGCTTTGAGGGCGAGTGGTACCTCTTCGCCACCGACGCGAACGACATCTACCACGTCCATCCCTTGCTGCCCCGGCTGATCGGGACGGACATCAAGGACGTGGTGGGTTCGGACGGCTACGAGCTGGGCAAGGCGCTGGCCCAGGCCACCGAGGAAGGCGTCTGGGTGGAGTATCTGTGGCCGCACCCGGTGACGCTGCAGGAAGTGCCGAAGGTGGGATACGCGGTGCGCCGCGACGGGCTGCTCTTCGCGTCGGGCTACTATCCGGCAGTTGATGATCCCGCAGCCTACACGAAAGGCTACGTGCAAAAGGCGATCGAGTACTACGAACGGGAGGGCGTGGAGGCGACGCTGGCCTACTACAACAGCCCAGCGAGCGTAGATGGCTCGTACTGGCTGATGATGGTCGGTCCCGAGGGCGATATCGTTGCCTCCGCCGTGGCGCCCGAGTGGGTTGGCGTGGAGGCCAGCACGTTCACGGGCATTTTGGCCGGAGAGCCAATAGGCGAAGAGTTGCTCGGCGCGACGGAGGAAGGCCACTGGTTCCAGTACGTGTGGCCCAACCCGAGGGCGTCAGGGGTTTTGGTGGTGAATCTCTGGATCATTCGCCACGACGGATACGCATTCGCCAGCGGCTACTACGAGGAAGAGTAAGCGCGGAAGGTAGGCCCGGGCGACGGGCGCCTGGACGAGGACCGGGCGCCATGCTCGCCGGGCGTCGCGTGCTGCTGGACAGCGCGGAGACCGCAGCGGCCTGCGCGGAGGAGATGAGCGAGTGCCTCGCTACTAAGCGAGAGCACAGAGACACGGGCATTCGCGCGCTCCTTCGTGAAGGCGATCCCGGTGCAGCCCGGGCGAGCCACGATCCACTACACGATCCCGCGGCCGCCGGATAGCCCCATCGCGGGCGCGGACGCCGGCCAACTCGCGTCGACGGCGTCAAGGTTGTGGTTGAGACGGCAACCTCGAGGGAGACGGACCTCGGCGGCTACGCGAGCGGCGGCACGGTGTTCGAATTCGTCCAGTCGTCCGCGTAGGCGAGCGCGGCCGGCAGCCCCGCCGTGACGAGGAGCGCGGGCAGTCCCAGGCGGAGCAGCAGCCGTGTCCGTATCGGAGCGACCGTCATGGTCCTTCACCCTTCCGATCGCGGCGGCTGTTTCGGCAATGGCAACCAATCACGGCATTGGAGCCAGTGTCTTGCCGCGGTATCGCTTTGAAGGGAACAGCGAGCGGTCCAAGCGTTCCTGCTTGTCTCCAGTACGGCCGCACTCGGACGCATCAGACGCCGGTTGCGCTCCTCCTGCGCGAGCTGAACCGGATGGCGGCGGCGGCGGCCGCGACCAGCAGCGCCACTACGACCCCGGTGGTCACGTGCAGGATGGTCCTGTCCTTGCCGCCGCTGGTCAGGGCCAGCAGCTCGCGCGGCTCCTCCGAGAGGGGATCGAGGCTCCAGATCAGCGCGCCGTCCTCGACCGCGTCGGCGTTGTGCTCCACGATCTCGCCCGGCAGATCGAGCCGGATGGTGAACTCGAACTCCTCCAGCATCAGCTCGGCCAAGCCACTATCGAAGGCGCTGTCGAAGGCATCGCCGTCTTCGCCGGGCAGCGCTCCCATGAAAAGCGGCGTCACGACGGCGTCGAAGCGCCAGCCGTCGCCGTCGCGGCGCAGGTCGAAACGCTCAAAGAGTTCGTCGAGCCCGGCCGCTTCGCCCGTGGGATCGTCGCCGGCGTCCGACAGCGCGGCATCGATCGCGCGTGTGATGTCGTCGCTCGCCGCGAACGGGAACCGTGCGCGCACCCCTCGGAAGCCGTCCTCGTCGTACTCCTCAATGGTGGCGCCGGGCGGCAGGTCGGCCTCGTCGAGGTCGATGAAGGAGTCCGCAAGGTCGGTATCGCCGGCCGCGGCGGCGGCATCCAGGAAGCTGGTGTCCAGCGCGCTCAGGAGTGCGATCGTGCCCGAGCCGTCTTCGTTGACCTGAATGGCGATCTCGATGCGCGCGCAACCGCTGAGCAGCACCGCGCTGGCGAGCAGCGCCAGCAGGGCCAGGCAGCGCAAACGGACAGAGGCGCTCATCGGCCGGATCATGGACCCGAACGTAGCACACGGAGTTGGCAGCGCCTCGTCCGGTGGCGAGCGGTTTCAGCCACGACGGTCAGCTTTCTCTTGCTCCGGGGATACCGCGCCCGCGACGATCCCGGCCGGGTCCGTGGCCAGCAGGACCGAGCGGACCACGCTCGTGTCGCGGTAGCGGCCGACCGCCTGGTAAGCCTCCGAGGTGATCAGCGAGAGGAGCGCCCGGCGCGACGGATAGCGCACCAGGAGGACCAGGTCCCAGGCATCCTCCTCGCGGCCGCCGAGCAGCTCCGCTCCGTGCCCGGAGTAGACGATCTCGCAGCCGGCCTCCGCCAGGAGCGGCGCGACGCGGCGGCCGTACTCGGCGTAGCCTTCGGCGCCGCCGTCGGGCTCCAGGGCGATCAGATTGAGCATGTAGACGGGACCCTCGTCCGCGCGGGCGGCGAAGGTCTCCAGGGCGTCCGGGTTGATCGCGTCCCTCGGCATGGCGGCATGGTAGCCCGCCGGAGTGAGCCTTCCGGCGCGGGCCGGCGGGGTCGCCGTTGGCCGGCCTCGGGCCTTTCCCCGTTGGAGGGCAACGGCACGATCCGGGTGCTCGCGAGCATGAAGCAGTGGAGTGGCGGGCCTGGGTGAATTAGGGAAACGTGCCCCTGCACTTGCAGTGCTTGTATTGGGCGCAGTTGCATTATGATCGCGCGTCTTGTTAGGGATCACATCCTTCGGTTGACACCCCGCGCTTCTTGACCGGGCGCAGCAGGGCTTGAACCATCCGCTCCGCCGCCGCGCCCGCTCCGCCGCTCAGGCCGGAACCGGCCGCCACTCGCCGCCGGCCTTGAAGCCCGCCGCCGTCGGGATGATCTCCTCGCCGAACGCCTCCACCCGCTCGAACAGCTCTGCCGCCGACTTCGTATCCCGGCAGTCGTGCTCGACCACCATCAAGGAGTAGCCTGCCTCGGCGAACTCTTCCAGATCCGCCAGGATCATCTCCGCCGATCCCTCGCAGATCGGACGCGGCATCCGCTGCACGCTGGGGTCGTCGGCGCTCGTCAGGCGGGCGCCAACCACGCCGATCATCAGGAAGTCCGACAGATCCCGGTCCACGCGCTCCGCCTCCCGCCGGATCTCATCGTGGAGATGGTCGAGGTCGTGCGGCCGTGCCCTGGGGTGAATGAAGAGGGGATAAAACCCGTCGCACAGACGCGCCGCCCGGCGCGCCCCCGCTCTCGACACGCCGCCAAACACGATCGGCGGGTGCGGCTGCTGCACCGGTTTCGGATCCATCGTGATGTTCGCGAAGCGGTAGAACTCCCCTTCGAATCGGGGCGTGTCCTCCGTCCACGCCGTCCGGTAGACTTGAATACACTCATCGGTCATGGCACCGCGCTGTGCGTAGTCCAACCCCAGCGCCTCGAACTCCTCCTTCGCCCAGCCCGCTCCCACCCCGGCGATCAGCCGCCCGTTCGACAGATGATCCACCGTCGCGAACTGCCGCGCGTCGTGCAGGGGTGGCCGGTACGGCGCGATCAATACGGATGTCGCTAGCCGGATGCGCTCCGTCACCGCGGCGACCGCCGCCATCGTCGTCAGCGCGTCCAACATCTGCGGCCGTTCCACGTAATGGCGCTTCCCCGACTCCGGATTGACGATGTGCACCGGCGTCGTCTCGAGCGGCAGGGTCACGTGGTCGGGGAACCACAGGGAATGGTAGCCGCAGCGCTCCGCCAGCCGCGCCAGCTCCAGTGGCCGCATCGTCTCCGGCGCCACGTTCTCCACCCAAAACTCGGTCTCGCTCCGCACGATCACGCCGTGCGTGTCCATGTAGGTGCCGATCTGCATCGCCGCCATGCTCCCTCCGCCGTCTTCGCGCCCCACGATAGCGGCGCGTCCCGGTCCGCCGCAGCGTGCTCCTCCGGAACCGGCCGTCAGCTTTCTCGCGGGACGTGCTTGTCGAAGCGCATGCCGGCCCCGGGCGCGGTGGCCGTTCCCGATGCGCGGCGCGGTTGGGGCGGCTTAGGGGGAGTTGTGATAGAGGCCGAGCTCCTGGAAAGCGTGGGCGGCGCGGATAACGGTGCCATCCTCCCAGCGGCGCCCGAGGAGCATCATGCCGACGGGCAGGCCGTTGATCTTGGCGCAGGGGATGGAGATGCCGGGGTTGCCGGTGAGGTCGGTGGGGCAGGTATTGACGTGGTAGCTGAACGAGTTCTCGATCAGCTGCTCGAGGGAAGGAGTGGGATCGCCGCTAAGCTCGTGGGCCATGCCCCAAGGCGCGAGGGTGGGGAGGGCGAGGATGTCGAAGTCTTTGAAGGCTTCGTCGTAGGACTGGGTGAGGAGCTTGCGCTGGTTCTGCGACTTGGCGTAGTAGCGGCCGTTGTAGTGCTCCAGCATGTAATGGCCGTGCAGGGTGAGGAGCTTGACGCCGGCGGGGAAGTTGTCGGCCATCGTTTTGCGTGAGCGTCCCATGTAGTCGATGGCGCGCGTGTCGTAGAAGCCGCGACCGCCGTAGTTGGCGCCGTTGAGCAGGATGAGCTGGACGAAGAAACCGTCGATGAGGAGGGCGGTCCAGAGATCGACGCCGTCGCGGTGCATGGGGACGGAGGCTTGGCCGACGGTGGCGCCGGCGCGCTCGAAGGCGTGGGCGGCCTCGCGCACGGCGGCGTCGGTGTCCTTGGAGTCGTCGCCCCAGCCGAAGCCCTCCTCTAGGATGCCGATGCGAAGCCCTTGGGCCTCGCCGGTGCAGGCCTTGGTGTACTCCTCGCCTTTGATGCCGGGACTCTGCCGGGCGTCGTCGGGGTCGTAGCCGGCGATCGCTTCGAGGAGGAGGGCGGTGTCCTCGACGGTGCGGGTCATGGGGCCGACGTGGTCGATGGTGGCGTCGACGGAGGCGATGCCGGTGAAGGGGACCAGGGACCAGGTGGGCTTGAGGCCGACGGCCCCGACTTGGGCGGCGGGGATGCGGATGGATCCGCCCTGGTCGCCACCGAGGGCCATGTCGCAGTCGCCGGCGACGACCACCGCGCCGCTGCCGCTGGAAGATCCGCCGGCCGAGTAGGCGGGGTTGTGGGGGTTGCGAACGGGCCCGGGGACGGAGGTTTGGGAGCTGCCGGAGCAGCAGAAGTCCTCGCAGGTGGCCTTGCCGACGATCTCGCCGCCGGCGTCGAGGATGCGGGTGACGACGGTGGCGTCGTAGTCGGGCATGAAGCCTTCCATGACGGCCGATCCGATCATCATGGGGACGCCGGCGAGGGCGATGGTGTCTTTGACGGCGACGGTCTTGCCGGCAAGCTTGCCGGTGGGCTCGCCTTTGATGGACGTACGCCAGTACCAGGCGTTGAGCGGGTTCTCATCGGCGGTGGGCTGATAGCCGGGGGTGCGGGGGTATTTGACGGGGGGCTTGGGGTCGGGGAGGGCTTCGATCTTGCGGTAGGCGGGCATGAACCCTTCGATGACGGCGCTGAAGTAATCGAGCTCTTCATCGCTGATCTCGAAGTGGTACTGCTTGCCGATCGCTTTCAGCTCCTCCGTCGTGGGGGAGATGATGCCGCCGAGTGCGCGTCGAATCATTGCTGTCCATCCTTCCGCTAGGAGTCGCTGGTCATGGAACCGATCCGCCCGCTCAATGGGGATCCGGTGAGGGCATGGAGGAGAGCGCGGGGCGAATGGGCGTCGTGGTGAGGTCGCCGTTTTGGAGGATGACCTCGCCGTCGAGGTAGAGGGTGGCATCGCGCATGACGAGGTCGAAGTGGCCCTTGGAAGCGTTGATACCGCCGTAGCCGCGGTTGTCGCCGATGCCGATGTGGGCGGAGCCGAGGACGGCTTCGCATTCGAGGGCTTCATGGCAGTGGACGGCGAAGGGGTTGAGGCCGATGGCGATCTCGGCGATCTCGTAGACGTTGGGGTCGCTGAGGCTTTCGAGCTTGCGGGTGAGGACGTCGGCCTGGAGGGCCCCGTCGCCCTCGCCCCGAAAGTCGACGCAGCGGCCGTTCTCGACGGTGATGCGGAAGGGCTCGCTGATCTCGGGGAGGCCCAGCAGTTCGATGAGGGCGTCGATGACGAGGACGCCGTTGGTGGTGCCTTCGGGCGGGCCGATGCCGGCCTCGATGTCGGGCGGGGCGGCGAGGGAGCCGGGCTTGCGGGCGATGCCGGCGTGGTGGCGGCCGTCGCGGCCGCGGAGGCTGGCGCTGATGTCGGTGCCGGCGGCGGTGGTGAGCCGCAGCGACTTGGCCCGGGAAAAGCGCTCGTGGATGTCGCTGGCAACGAGGTCGAGGCTTTCGAAGTCGGCCTCCATGCCGCCGCCGCGGCGGAGGAGACGGGGAGTCATGGCGACCAGGATGAGCCAGCGGGCGCCGTTCTTGCAGGCTTGGACGCGGGCATCGGAGCTGCCGATGAACTGGGTGGTGAGCTCGAGGATGACGTCCGCCTCTTTGCAGGCGGCGGCGACGGTGGCGGGGGGCATCTCGCCGGGGGTGCCGACGGGGGCCATGGAGGTGCTGGTGACCTCGGCGCCGGCCTGGGCGGCGACGGCGGCGAAGAGTTCGACGATGTCGGGGTCGGAACGGGAGTCGGTGACGAGCAGGACGCGCTCGCCGGGCTGGACGCCGGCGCAGTCGATGACGGCGCGGCGGGCGCCCCAGGCCATGTCAGCAAGGTGCAGCATCTGGTGTCCTCTCCCCGATGGAAGCCTGCGGGTGGCTTGTGGAGACCTTAGTTCAGGTGGGGGATGACCTCTCGGGCGAAGCGGCGAGCGGTGGCGTGGCGGTCGCCGCCGACGGGGAAGATCTCGAAGTGGGTGAGGCCGAGGTCGCGCAGCTCGTTGATGCGGTCGACGCAGTAGCCGGGCGGGCCGGCAAGGGTGAACTGGTCGATGAAGTCGTCGGGGATCAGCCGGGCGGCGGCGGCGGCTTCGTGGAAGTGGCTGCCGCGGTAGGCGGCCTTGACCTTGTCGACGAGGTCGGCGTCGAAGCCGGCGAGTTCGACGTAGCGGGGGGCGGTCTGGGGGTACCAGGCGGCGATGATGCGCGTGTCTTCGCGGGCTTGGGCGCGGTCGTCGCGAATGGAGACGAAGAGATGGCAGGCGATATCGAGGTCGTTGGGAGTGCGGCCGGCGCGCTGGGCGCCTGCTTGGACCTGGGCGAGGGCGAACTCCAGGCAGGGGCGGGCGCTGCCGCAGGAGAGGAGGACGCCGTCGGCGATCTCGCCGGCGAGCTGGCACATGCGTTGGTTGGTGACGGTGAGGTAGATGGGGAGGTCGGCGCGGGCGCCGTAGGGGATGGCGGCATGGTGGAGCTGGAAGGCTTCCGCGGGGTAGTCGACGGGGTCGCCTTGGAGGAGGGCGCGGCCTGCTTGGACCATGTCGCGGACGGTCTGGAGCTTGGCGATCTTGTAGCCGAGCTCGGTGACGGGACGGTCGCCGGCGCCGAGGTTCATGACGGCGCGGCCGCCGGAGAGCTCGTCCAGGGTGCAGAGTGCGTTGAAGTTGAGGGCGGGGTGGCGGGTGTGGGGATGGGTGCAGTTAGGACCGAAGCGAAGGCGGGCGGAATCGATGGCGAGCAGGGTGAGGTAGCTGTAGACGTAGCGGGCGTGGAGGGAGGAGTCGGCGACCCACATAAAGGCGTAGCCGTTGGCGTCGGCGAAGCGGACGGATTCGCGGAAGGTCGCGGGCGGATCGACGGCCATGAGCGTGAGGCCGAACTGCATGGGTGTCCTGATTCGCGTGGCGAAGCCGGCGCCGCGTGGGGACAATCTAGGGCACGAGTCAAGCGGCGCGTTTGAGATGTTGGTGAGCTATGAGCGTCGGCGCCGAGCATGTACGCCGGTTGCTTCACCGCGACGGTGCGCTCCGGATCCTGTATGAGCCGTTTTGGTGGGCCCTCAGGGACTCGAACCCTGGGCCTTCGGATTAAAAGTCCGCTGCTCTTCCAGCTGAGCTAAGGGCCCACCCGAATCCTACAACGATGCCGCGGCTGTTCGCGGTTCACGCGGATGCTGGTCCTGGCGCTTGGTCGCACTGTGGGCGCCTACGCCGCTCGACCCGCCAGGCGGTAGGCGTCGTGGATCAGCTGGACCGCGCGGGCGCAGTCGCGCGCGGTGACGGGCGGGGGGTTCCCCGCGCCGAGCGCCTCCAGGAAGTGCCGGATCGTGAGCGGGTAGCCCGGGGCGAAGCTGGACTCGGCTGGGATCACCTCGTCGCGGTCGGGCGTGAGGATGTGCAGTCCCTCCGGGACCAGCTCCAGCATCGCCTTGGCGCCGGCGACCTTCTGCTCAAGGTCGCTGCTGTTCTTCGGCCAGGTCGGCATCGTGTACCCGACCTCGTTGTGCACGATGATCCCGCTCGGCGTGCGCAGGGTCGCCAGCGCGTAGTCCTCGACCGCGGCCTTGTGCACGGCCTGGCTGATGACCGCCGAGAGGACCTCGGGCTCCTCGCCGGTGATGAAGCGGGCGATATCCATTCCGTGCGGCCCCAGGTTGGTCAGCGCGCCGCCGCCGGCGGCGGCGCGATCGTACATCCAGGGCGACCCCCAATCGTGGTAGCGCTGCATGGTCGGCCGGATCATGCGAAAGACGATGTGCGAGATGGTGCCGAACTCGCCGCTGGCGCGCATCCGCTTCGCGGTCTGGGCCCAGGGCAGGTAGCGGATCATGAAAGGCGCGGCGGCCCAGGCGCCTTTCGCCTCCGCCAGGTCGGCGAGCGCGGCGACGGTCTCCGCCTCCATGCCCCACGGCTTCTCCATCACGAAGGGGATGCCGCGGTCGACGAGGTAGCGGAAGGTTTCCGGCATATCGCAATGGCGTCCCAGCGCGATGACGAACTCCGGCCTGCTCTCCTCGACCATGGCGCGGTAGTCGTCGAACGGGCGGCTGTCGAACTCGTCCGCGCACTGGCGGGCGACCTCGGCGTCACGGTCGGATACGCCGACGATCTGCAGGCGCAGGTCGCGCAAGATCTTCAGATAGGCGGCGTCGTAGCGCGCGTGCCAGTGGCTGACGTCGATCACGGCGATGCGTTGCGGGTGGGGCACGTGGGCCTCCTTACGAGTCCGCAAGGCGTGGTAGAGAATAGCAGTGGTGGGAGGTCGTCAGCGCGCCGCGCCGCTCGCCGGCACCTCTTCGGCGCGATCTATCCTCGTGGGGTCGCCGGCTGTTGCGCGGGCGCGTCACCGAACGCTCCCCGGCAGGAGTGCCGGGTAGAGGGAAAACGATGGATCGTCCGCTTTGGCTCGCTCGGTTGCTCGTGCCGCTTGCCGCGGTCGCGCTGCTGGCCGCTTGCGGCAACGGCGACGCCGGAGAGGCTGGAGGCGACCGCTCCCTCGTCTTGGAGGAAGAAGAAGGAGAGGCGGTCCTGCGGGTCGAGGGTGAGGACTTCTCCATTGAGGGACCGGAAAGACGGACGAGCTTCACGGCCGGAGAAACCCCCGGGGAGGGCTTTCCGCCGGAGCTGGTCTACCCGCGCGGCGTCCTCACCCAGAGCGCGGCGGTTGAAGAGGAAGGCCGTCCGCAGTTCCTCGTGTTTTGGGAGACGGACGATGATGCGGGGACGGTCCTCGATTTTTACGAGGCAGCCTTCGACGCGCTGGGGCTGCCGGGCGAGCGGGTGCGCACCGAGGCCGAAGGCTTTGCGACCCTGGACGTCGGGACGGCGGATTCCGGAGCGACCGTCGTCATCGTCGAGGGGAGCGGCCGGGACGGCCGCAACGTCGTCGCGGTCGGGTATCTCCTGGAATAGGACGGGAGGAGAGTCGAAAGAGGGAGATGGGACGGGGCCGCCGAGCGGTTGATGGGTGCTCGGGCGGCATGGGCGGGGATCGCTCGCCGGGACCGGCCTAGGTGATCGTCACGGGAACCCGTCGCTGGCAAAGTGGGCACTGCTCCGGCGCGTGCGTCTCAATGTCCAGGGTGAGGCACCCGTAGAAGGGCAGCCCGAAGTCGGTCCGTCCCCCGGTGCGATCGACGATGACGCCGACGCCGACGGGCTCGCCGCCGGCCGCGCGTACCGCGGCCAGCGTGTCGCGCAGCGAGCCGCCCGTCGTGAGAACGTCATCGACCACGAGCGTCCGCGCCCCGGGTGCGAAGGTGAACCCGCGCGCGAAGATCCGTCCTTCGCCTTGCGGGTTCCGCTCTGCGGAGAACGCCTTGGCCCGGAGTTGGCGGGCGGTCTCGAAAGCGATGATCGTGCCGCCCGTTGTGGGACCGGCCACGATCTCCACTGCGGCGGCGCGGAAGCGATCGGCGATGTGGCTGCACAGCTCGGTTGTCGCCGCGGGATTCTCCAGCAGCCGGAACTTCTCGACGTACAGCGCTCCGTGCCGGCCGGAAGTGTACTGAAAATGTCCCCTAAGCAGGGCGCCGGCATCGCGCAGGAGGCGTGTCGCGTCGTCCGGCACGGGCTTAGGGCGCCGGCGCGGCCGGGAGCTGCGCGGCGCCGGCCGGTTCGAGATCCTGGCTGCCGCCCCCGCTGATCGCGTCGAAGGGGAACCAGCGGACCCAGACCTTCCCGACGATCAGGCGTTGATGGATCGGGCCGAAGCTGCGGGAGTCTTGGCTGGCGCTACGGTTGTCTCCTAGGACGAAGTAGTGGCCAGGCGGCACGTGCGTGGTGCCGTTGCTGCCGACGGCAGGTCCGCTTACGAGGAAGCTGTCGTTGAGTCGTACCCCGTCCACGAACACGGCGCCCCCGCGGATCTGTACGGTCTCTCCGGGTAAGCCGATGATGCGCTTCACGAAGTCGCGGGATTCATCCTGCGGCGAATGGAAGACGGCGACGTCTCCCCGCTGCGGGGGATCGAAGAGGAAATTCCCGTTGCTCTTCCCGGGGATAAGCGCATCGAACGGGCCGATATCGAGTTGGCGGTACGCCAGCTTGTTGACCAGTACGAAGTCCTCGTTGTGCAGGGTCGGCACCATGCTTGTGCCCTCGACTTGAAAGTTCTGAATCGCCTCGCGCGCCAGCAAGAAGACGATCAACGCCAAGATGACCGTCTCGAGGATGTCGCGCAGGGGACCGTAGTGGAGATTCATCGTCGCTGGGGCTGCAACCAGCCTACGGGCGGCTCCGATCAGTTGCTAGTCTGTGATCCGGCCGCGCAACGGAGATCGTTTTAAGCATGGCGGGTCGGTGCGGCCGTACGGAGTGCTCCGTCGTCGCTGATGGCTTCGGCGGTACGCGCTTCGCTTGCCTGCCTGTGGAAGGCTTGCCGTAGCCGGATGAGTGACGATCGGGGAACCGACTCGCGGCTGAGCGACGACGCGCTGGCGACGATGGCTCAGGCCGGGGACCTGCCTGCCTTTAACACGTTGGTCGAGCGCTACCAGCGGTCCGTGTTCGGACTGTGTCTGCGGATGCTCTCGTCGGCTCCTGCGGCGGAGGACGCGGCGCAGGAGACGTTCCTTGCCGCCTGGCGCGGGCTCGGACGCTACCGCGGGGGATCGTTCCAAGCCTGGATCTTGCGGATCGCGGGGAACCACTGCCGGGACGAACTGCGGAAGCGCAAACGCCGCCCCGTGGATTCGCTTGATGCCTTGCGTGAGCGACAGGGAGAGTGGGTCGCTCCTGCCGATGGCGCGCCCTCGCCCGAACGCGCCGCTTTGGGGGCCGAGACGCTGCGGGCGATCCAGCGCGGTCTGGAGACGCTGCCGGAGGACCAACGTATGGCGATCATCCTCTGCGACGTGCAGGAGCTCGCCTACGATGAGATCGCCCAGGCGATGGGAACCTCGATCGGGACGGTGAAGTCCCGGATCAGCCGCGGGAGGTCCCGTCTGCGGGACTACCTGCTGCGGAACGGGGAACTAGGATCTGGCCGGGAGCGTCTAGCTGAGTACGAGCGAGAGAACGCCTCGCCTCGGGCGAGGAGGGAACCGTGATCGGTCGTCTGCTGCTTCGCCGCCGTATCCATGACGACGCCTCCGCGTTCGTCGATGGAGCGTTAAGCCCCAGAGGCCATGAGGCATTCGCACGGCACCTGGCTGTCTGTGCCGCTTGCCAGAGCGAGGTGACACAGCTGCGTGACACCAAGGGAATGCTCAAGGCGTTGGGAACGGAGGCGCTGCCCCGCAGCTTCACGCTCAGCCCGGCGCTGGCGGCTCGACCCGCATCCCGGCCCGGCCCCATTGCGGACGCCGCTGGCTGGGTCGGCCCGGGCGTGCCGCGCCTCGCTGCTTCCGTTTCGATCATGATGGCCGCGGCGCTCATAGCGGCCGTTGTGATCGACCTCGACGATGGACCGGGTACAGCCGTCGTACAGCCGGCTTCGCAGGTCGCCTTGCAGCCCGTTTCGCAAACCGCAGCCGTGGAAAGAGCGGCGCCGGTTGTGACCGAGAGCGTCGCTTCCACTGCTACTCAGGTCCCCGAGGCTGGTGTGCGCATGGAATCGGTATTGCTCGTTGAAGGCTCCGACGCTCCCGCGGCGTCGGAGCAGGAGGCCCCACGCGTGGAAGAGGTCGAGTCTGCCCCCGCCCCGGAGCTTGAGGAAGCTCTTGAAGAGGTTGTCGAGGAGGCGTTTGTTGCGGCGGCGCCGGAGCTGCTGGACATTTTCCTCCCGGGCTCGGATGGCTTTGGCTCGGTCGCGCTTGCCGCCTCCGAAGCTGCGGACGACCCAGCCTCGCGCGCGGATGACATCACTTCCGAGGAGAACGTGGCCTTGGGGGTAGCTGCTATCGAGGCGGAAGCCGTTACGGAATCCGACAAGGAAACGCCGGTGGATGCGCCCGGCGATGACCCGTTGGACGGGCAGGCAGAGCCCGCCGCTGCTGTGCCGACGGAGTCCTCGGAGGATGGTGGATCCTCGCTAGGGGAGGGCGAGTCCGCGTTGGTACACGAGGAGGGAGAGGCGGCGCTGGAGTCCTCGGAGGACGCTGGACCCTCGCTCGGGGAGGACGAGTCCGCGTTAGTACACGAGGAGAAGGAGACAGCGCTGGATGCATCCGGGGACGGTGAGTCCTTGTCGGCAGGCGACGAAGAGGCGGAGACTGCGCCCCCGGCCGATGCCGGCGATGTCGCGGTGAACGCCGGCGCTTCAGAGAACGACAGTGCCCGGCCCGTCGAGGATGCGAGCTCTGAAACGGCGGAGCCCGCGTCCGGCGTCTCTACAGACGTACCGGTTGGGGAGGGAAGCTCCGACGAGCTATCCGGCGAGAGATCTGACGCGATGGAGCCGTCGGCCGGCGTGGCGTCATTGGACGAACCAGCGTCCGGCGATGCCGACGTCCCCGTCGCGGATGCTGAAACGCCCGCGGGCGGGGATCCACTGGCGGCGCCTGAAATGGAAGACCAAGCCGCTGATGCCCGGATCCCCGAACGGCCTGCGTCCCAAGGGACAGACCCTGCCGTCGTTCCAGAGCCGGCGGACGCGCTTCCGTCGTCGGCGGGTCCAATCCTTGATGGCGCGCAGGACGGCGGCCCGGAAGCAGTCCCGATCGTTGCTTCGGAACCTGACGGCTCGCAGCGAGGACCGGCCGCTGCTCCCACCGGCCGGCTGGCTGCGTCCGCCGACGGCGAGGCGAGTATTCCCTGGCTGCGCCCGCTTCAGATGACGCTTGGGATCGTGGCGGTCTTCAGCGCGGTGCTGGCTACCGTCGTTTGGTTGCGCCGCCGCGCCCGGAGCCTCTAGCTCGCCCCACACCCCTTCGCAGCTATCCTGTTCCGTCCGGTACGGCGATGAGATCACCGTGCATGCGACAATAACGCGATAGCGGTGCGATGTGGCACGGCGAAGGATGCATGGCTGCGATCGAGAGCGATGGAAGAGGAGCGCGTTGCTGTCCGGCCGAGAGCCGACGGAGGTACCGGCCTCTCGGCCTATCTCCGTCGCATTGACCGGAGCGATCGGCGCCCGCCTCGGCTGTGTGCCGGTGAGTGCCATTGGGGACGATAGCGATGATCGACCGCCGATGATCCGATGACAACGCTGCCAACTCCCGTCGATGGCCGGATCTCGGCACCAATGCAGCGCGCTTTTGAGCTGGCGCGCTCGGTGGTGGGGACCGTGAGTCCCAACCCCGCCGTGGGGGCGGTGCTCGTGCGAGACGGCGCCGTGATCAGCGAGGGTGCGACCTGTCCCCCCGGCGGTGCGCATGCGGAGGTCGTCGCGCTCGAACGCGCGAACGATGCCGCGCGCGGCAGCACGCTGTACGTGACGCTCGAACCCTGCTCGGTGCAAGGCCGCACGCCGCCTTGCACCGATGCGATCCTGTCGGCGGGGATCGAGCGCGTTGTCGTAGCGATCCGAGACCCTGATCCGCGTGTCGATGGCCGTGGCATCGACCAGCTGCGCGAGGCGGGAGTCGGGGTGGAGGTGGGTGACGGCGCCGTGGTGGCGCGGCGGCACTATGAAGCCTATGCGCATCATCGCCGGACGGGGCGCCCTTTCGTGACGGCGAAGTTTGCGGCGAGCCTCGATGGCAAGATCGCCGCCACCAGCGGCGACTCGCGCTGGATCAGCTCGCCGGAAACGCGCGCCTGGGCGCACGCGCTGCGCGCTCAGATCGACGCGATCCTGGTCGGGGTGTCCACCGTGGTTGTCGACGACCCGGAGCTTACCGCGCGGCCCGACCGTGCGACCGCAGCAACGCACCAGCCGCTCCGCGTCGTCCTCGATAGCCGCGGCCGCATATCCCCCGCGGCCCGCGTTCTGCGGCGGCAGGATGTCGCGGACACGCTTGTTCTTACGACGAGCGCCGCGTCTCAAGAATGGCAAGAGCGGATAGAGGCCACGGGCGCGACCGTCGAGCGCGTGGCCTCGGACGAAGGCCGCGTCGCGCTGGCGCCCGCGCTGCAACTGCTCGCCCAGTGCTTCGGCGTCGTGACACTGCTGGTCGAGGGTGGGGGGACCGTGCACGGCGCCCTCTTTGATCGCGGGCTGGTCGACAAGGTCGCGGCGGTTGTGGCGCCCCTGATCATCGGTGGTGACGGTGCTGGCGCGGTGGGCGGCCGCGGCGCGGCGCGCATGGCCGAGGCGCTGCGGCTGCGGGAGGTGTCGGTGGAGCGGCTGGGGCCGGACCTGCTCGTCAGTGGCTACCCACGCTGTCCACGGTCGTGGGACGCGGTCGCGTTGCGGCCCGCCGGCCTCGCGGATCTTGAGTGCTGTCTGGAGCTGGCGGAAGGGGATACCCGGTCCGTCGCTGCACAGGCGGCCGTGCGGCAAGCTTTCGAACGTCTCCAGCGTGATGCGGGCAACGTGTGGCTCGCTATTGAAAAAGACCGCGTCCTGGGCTGCTTGGGGGTGGCCTACGAGCGATCCGGCTCGAATCAAGCGGAAGGGAAGGCCTTCTTGGATCCGTTGCTGGTGGGTGAGGGCTGTGCATTCGAGTTGGAGGACCGTCTCATCGAAGCGGCGGAAGCCTCCGCAGCGGGCCGGGGGTTTGACTGGCTCGCTGCGGACGTGGGGCGTGGCGACGGTGAATCTCGGCGGGAATGGGCGCGGCGCGGCTACCGGTACTACCGCCGCGCTGCGGGCGAACGCGTGCTTTTAATTAAGGACTTGCGGCCGGCCGGTACCATCGCTGCGCGCGCGCCGGATTGAGGGGCGATGTGTTCACCGGGATCATTGAGGAGGTAGGAACGATCACGAACTCGGATCGGGGCGTCCTGTGTGTCGAAGCGCCGCGCATTGTGGAGGACGCCCAAGCGGGCGACAGCATTGCGGTCAACGGCGTGGATCTGACGGTGGCGGAGCTGCGCGCCGGCCGCTTCTTCGCCAACGTGATGCCGGAGACTTACCGTCGCAGCAACCTGGCCGATCTGGTTGTCGGCTCGCGGGTGAATCTCGAACGTTCCCTCCGGCCTGCGGACCGTCTCAGCGGCCACATCGTGCGCGGGGTGGTCGAGGGAACGGGCACGCTTGAAGAGCTGCGGCCTGAGGGCGAGGCGCTGATCGCGACGTATGCGGCACCGCGCGAGCTGCTCTCCTACATTGTGATGAAAGGGCCTGTGTGCGTGGACGGGGCCAGCCTGACCGTCATGGCCAAAACGGATGCGACGTTCTCCGTTTCGCTCGTGCAATATACTCAAGAGCACACGAACCTCACGCAGCGTGCGCGGGGAGCGCGGGTGAATCTCGAGACGGACATCATCGCGCGTTACGTGGGTCAGTGGCTCGAAGAGCGGGGCCTCGGTCGGCTTTCGTAGGGAGCGCCAGCAAGCCATGGCGGCGACGAAAGCCGGGAAACGCAAGAGGCCCAGTAGCGCTGGCTCCCGTCGCGGCAATCCATTTGCGTCGGTCGAAGAGGCCATTCAGGAGTTCCAGCAGGGACACTTCGTCATCATCACGGATGATGAAGAGCGGGAGAATGAGGGGGATCTTTGCATCCCCGCCCAGTACGTGACGCCGGCGGCGATCAATTTCATGGCCAAATACGGTCGGGGGTTGATCTGCATCACGATGACGGGCGAGCGCTTGGACCACCTGGGCTTGCCGCTGATGGTTGGGGAAGACCGCAATGACGCGCCGTTCGGGACCGCTTTTACCGTGTCCGTGGAGGCACGGAACGGTGTAAGTACCGGCATCTCGGCCGCCGACCGCGCGCGCACCGTGCATGTGCTGATGTCTCCGGACACCAAGCCCGAAGACCTCACGGCGCCGGGGCACATGTTCCCGCTGCGCGCCAATGACGGCGGCGTCTTGGTTCGGGCCGGACAGACGGAAGGCAGCGTCGACCTCTGCAAGCTGGCTGGACTCGAGCCCGGTGCGGTGATCTGCGAGATCATGAAGTCGGACGGGACGATGGCGCGTCTTCCGGATCTGGTTCGCTTCGCGCGGCGCCACCGTCTCAAGATGATCAGCATTGAGCAGATCATTAAGCACCGCTTCCAGACCGAGAAGCTGGTCGAACGGATCACGGACGCCACCCTTCCTACCCAATTTGGGGAGTTCCGCGTGGTGGGGTATCGGGTCAAAGGGAAGGCGGATGAGCATGTCGCGCTCGTGATGGGTGACCTCTCGCTCGCCGAGCCGGCGCTGGTTCGCGTGCATTCACAGTGCGTGACGGGCGATGTGTTTCATTCCCTGCGCTGCGACTGTGGGGAGCAGATGATGTCCGCGCTCCGATGCATCGCCGAGGAAGGCAGGGGGGCCTTCGTCTACATGCGGCAAGAAGGACGGGGGATCGGACTCCACAACAAGCTGCGGGCGTACGCTCTGCAAGACGGTGGGCTCGACACCGTCGAGGCGAATCTGGCGCTCGGCTTGCCCATCGACATGCGCGACTACGGGATCGGCATGCAGATCCTGCGCGACCTTGGGATATCGAAAATTCGGTTGCTCACGAATAACCCTGCTAAGCGAGCAGGCCTGAGCGGCTATGGTCTGGAGGTCGTGGAGCGAGTCCCGCTCGCGACCGAGCCCAATCCTTACAACGAGCGCTATCTGGCGACGAAGCGCGAGAAGATGGGCCATCTGCTCGACGCTGGTCTCGGAGAGGACACTGCTCCGCTGCCGGACGCGCTTCCGGCGGCGCAGGCGGGCCAGAAGCGTCGAGCGAAGCGGGCGTCCTCGCCGAAGACGGCAGCGACGAAGAAGCGCAGCGCGCGCAAGTCGCGCGCCCGTTCCAGCTAGCTGGCCGCATGGCGCGGGTCTTTGAGGGCGGCGACGATGCCACCGGTTTGCGCTTCGCACTGGTGGTGTCGCGCTTTAATGAGGTCATTGGCAAGCGCTTGTTGGAAGGCGCCTTGCGGACTCTCGTCGAGCGCGGCGCCAGCGAAGACGCCCTTGATGTGTTCTGGGTTCCCGGCGCATTCGAGATTCCGCTGGTTGCGCGCACTGCCGCCGCGAGCGAGCGCTACGACGCGGTGATCTGTCTTGGCGCGGTGATCCAGGGCGAGACGGACCACTATCGGCTGGTGGCGGATCAGGCGGCCCGCGGGATCGCCGTGGCTTCGACGGATACGGGCGTGCCCTGCATCTTCGAGGTACTGGCTACCCCCTCCACCGAGCTGGCGTTCGCGCGCGCGGGTGGTACTGCCGGGAACAAGGGCGAAGAGGCGGCGCGCGCCGCTATCGAGAGCGCGCGCGTGCTGGCGTTGGCGCGCGAGCACTGGTCGGATGACGGTGCGGCGTCGTAACCTTTCCGATCTGTGACTTTCGTCACAAATTTCTTGTTCGCTGTCCGCGTCGCTCTTAGAATTCCCAACGATTCGCGCATTTTTCGGTAGATTTGAGTAGTTTTGGACCAAAGTGAATTCAGCCCCCCGCGCGCGCTGAGCTCTTGGCTCACTCTTGGGCAGGCTAGGCGTGTCCTGGGTGTCAGTGAGTCCACGCTGCGCCGCTGGGCGGACGCCGGCACGGTTCGCAGCTTCCGGACGCCGGGTGGCCATCGCCGCTTCGCGGCGAGGGAATTGAGCCGGTTGACGCAGGGGGAAGCGGGCGGTGAGGGGTTTCGGATCGATGGGGAGGCGCTCCGCCACATCCGCGCTCGCTTGGACGAGGGACGTGCTCCGGCCTGGCTCGGGCGGCTCACCGATCAGACACGACGGGCTCTCGGTGATCTGGGTCGCCATACCGTTGAGCTAGTGAGCCGGGCCGCGGAAGCGGAGCCGGACGAAGGTGCCCTGACCGCCGAGGCCAACCGCGTCGGCGCGGATTACGGACGGTTGCTGGGCGAGGCCGGATTGGGTCTTTCAGAGGCAGTGGCCGCCTTCTCTTATTTCCGCACCAGCGTGGCAGAGGTGGTGACGCGCCACGCCCAAACGCAGGACATGGCGACTGGCGCTGCGGGAGACGTGTGGGAACGAGTTTCGCGGCTTGAAGACGAGATTTTGGTGGCGCTTACCGCGGCCTACGAGCGTGAGGCGGCCAAGACATCCGTCGCCGGTCGCGGCCGGCGCGGTTGAGCCGAGGGAGGGGCGCGTGGCCTATTACCCGATCTTTGTGGAGCTGAAGAACAAGCCCTGCTTGGTGGTTGGCGGTGGCGAGATCGGGCTGCAGAAGGTCCGGGGTCTCTTGGCCGCCGAAGCGCGGGTCACCGTCGTCAGTCCGGAGTTGCACCCGGCGCTGGCCGAGTGGGTGGCGGAGGGGCGGATCGAGCACGTGGCGCGCGCCTATTGCTCGGACGACGCGACGGGCTTCGAGATCGTGATGGTGGCGACGGACGACCGTTCGGCCAATGCGCAAGTCCGTGCCGAGTCGCGCGCCCGCGGGGCGTGGGTCAACGCGGCGGACGATCCCGAGAACTGCGACTTCATTCTTCCTGCTGTGGTGCGGCGCGGCCCGATCACCATCGCGATCTCGACGGGCGGAGGCAGCCCCGCGATGGCACGACGCGTGCGTGAGGAGCTGGACGCCTACTTCACCGAGGACTTCGAGGCGCTGGCGGAGCTACTGGCGGAAGTGCGCGCCGAGCTCAAGCGCCGCGGCGTACTGCTGCAAATTCCGCAGGACACTTGGCAGGCTGCCATCGATGGGCGGCTCCGTTCGCTCCTGGCGCAACGGCGCTGGGGCCAAGCGAAGGCCTTATTGCTGTCTCGCCTGGGTGCGCCCATCCTGCCACAGGAGCCCCTGCCTACCGCTCTCGCGGTGGAGCGTCCCGCAGCGCAGAGCACCGCTCGATGACGCTGCTGGCCGTGGGGATCTCCCATCGCACAGCCTCCGTGCAGGAGCGCGAGCGTTTCGCGCTCAACCATCGGGAGGCGCCGCTGGCGCTGCAGTCGCTCCGCGACCGGTTCGGCAACGGAGCGGTGCTCTCGACCTGCAATCGCGTGGAGCTATATGTCAATAGCCACGATGCGGGTGACCGTCCGAGCGATCTGGTCGCTCACCTTTCGCGGTTGAAGGGGATCGACGGCGGCGAGCTGTTCCCCCGTTTCTATGAGCTGCGGGAGTATGACGCGGCCGTGCATCTGTTCCGCGTGGCAGCCGGGATCGACTCCATGATCCTGGGTGAAGGGCAGATCTTGGGCCAGGTTCGGCGGGGATTGCAGGGGGCGTCTCGCGCCGGATCCCTGGATCCCGTGCTGGCGCGGCTCTTTCATGCGGCGCTGGAGGTGGGCAAGCGCTGCCGGCACGAGACGGACATCGCGCGATTCGCAGTGTCCGTGAGCAGCGCAGCGGTTGATCTCGCCCGCGAGCGGATCGGCTCGTTGCACGGCAAGCGTGCGCTGGTGGTGGGCGCGGGGGAAGCGGGCAAGCTTGCGGCCCGGGCGCTGCGCGACGCGGGGGTCCACGATCTGGCCGTCACGGGTCGCACGGCGCGGCGGGCGGAGAGGCTCGCGCTGGAGCTGCAGGGCGCGGCGGTCCCGTTTACGGAACTGACCAGTGCGCTTGTGCAGGCGGACATCGTGATTACCTCCAGCGCGGCAGAGGGCTTCCTCGTCGATCGCGCACGCCTGCAAGAGGTGCTTGCGATCCGGGAAGCTCCCATCACGCTTCTTGATGTCGCGGTCCCGCGGGACGTCGACCCGGCGGTCCGGGCCCTGTCGGGCGTGGGACTGTTCGACATCGATGACCTGCAGACGATTTCGGAGACGAACCTGCGGCTGCGCGAACAAGCGGCGGCCCAGGCACAGCTCCTCGTGACGGCTGCTGCGGAGCAGTTCACAAGCTGGATCGAATCGCGGAGAGCGGTGCCGGCGATTACCGCCTTGCTCGACCGGGCGGAGGCGATCCGCCGGGCGGAGACGGAACGCACCGTCCGCGAGCTTGCGCTCGACGATGCTTCCACGGACAAGCTTGAGAAGATGACCGCCGCGATCGTGAAGAAGCTGCTGCACGAGCCGATCCAGGCGTTGAAAGAGGACGATGTGGACGCGGCTGCCGTTCGACGGCTGTTCGCGCTGGAGGAGCGCTGATTTGCGAACGCTGCGGGTAGGCACGCGCGGCAGCCGGCTGGCGCGCGCGCAGACGCAGGAGGCGGTACAAGCGATCGAGACCGCCGGCGTACGTGTGGAAGTTGTCGTCTGCCGCACGCTGGGCGATCAGCAGCCCGAGGCGCGGCTGGAGGCGATCGCCGGCCCCGGTGTTTTCGCCCGCGCTATCGAGGAGGCGCTTCTCGATGGACGGATCGATGTGGCGGTGCATAGCGCGAAGGATGTGGGGATCGCGCCGCTGGAGGGGACGGAGCTCGTAGCGTACCTGCCCCGCGCGGATGTGCGCGACGTGCTGGTCAGCCGCAGCGGATCACCACTGGCCGGGCTGCCGGCCGGTGCGCGTGTTGGCACGAGCAGTCGGCGGCGCGCGGCCCAGCTCCGCTCCCTGCGCCAGGATGTCGAGACTCCGAACATTCGGGGCAACGTCGACACCCGTATCGAGAAGGTCCAGAGCGGCGATTACGATGCCACTGTGCTGGCCGCCGCCGGTCTCGCTCGGCTCGGGCGCTTGGACGTCGTGAGCGAATACTTGCCGATCGATCGCATGCTTCCCGCGCCGGGTCAGGGCGCGGTCGTGCTGCAGGCGCGGCGCGGCGAGCATGAGACGATCACGTGGCTGGAGTCCCTCGATCACCGGCCAACTGCGCTGGCGGTGCGGGCGGAGCGAGCGCTGCTGACTTCACTAGGGGCGGGCTGTGCCCTGCCGGTGGCGGCTTTGGGTCACGTGCGCGCGGGCGAGGTGACGGTTGTGGGCGCGGTCTACGGCGATCGCGCGGCGCGCACGATCACGGCACAGCGCTCCGGTCCCGCCGATGCTCCGGAGGCGGTAGGGCAGGCGCTGGCGGCGGCGCTGCGGGAGCAGGGCGTCCACGAGCTGATCGGCCGGAGCGTCTCGTGACCCACGGCGACGCGGTCGGCTTGGTGAGTCTTGTCGGTGCCGGTCCCGGCGACCCGGGCTTGCTGACGCTGCTGGGACGGGAGCGGCTTCGCCGGGCCGATCTCGTTGTCTACGACCGCTTGATTAATCCCGTGCTGCTGCAGGAAGTCCGTCCCGAAGCGGAGCGCGTTTTCGTCGGCAAGGAAGCCGGCGCGCAGGCGATGCCGCAGGCCGAGATCGCGCGGGCGTTGATCGACGGCGCCCGCGCCGGGAAGGCTGTGGTGCGCCTCAAAGGCGGCGATCCGTTCGTCTTCGGACGCGGTGGCGAGGAAGCGGAAGCGCTGGCGGCAGCCGGCGTTCCCTTTGAAGTGGTCCCGGGCGTGGGCTCGGCGGTTGCGGCGCCTGCCTATGCCGGGATCCCGGTGACCCATCGCGAGATCGCTTCGTCCTTCGTGGTCGTTACTGGCCACGAGGATGCGTCGAAGACCGGCAGCGCCATCGATTGGGAAGCGATCGCGCGCGGGCCCGACACTATTGCTTGCCTCATGGCGAGACGGACGCTCGCCGCGGTCTGCGAGCGATTGATCGCACACGGCCGCCCGCCAGACACGCCGGCCGCGCTCGTGGAGCGCGGTACCACGCCGCAGCAGCGGGTCGTGGAGGCGCCTCTGGCGCGGCTCCCCGCCGCGGCGGATGCAGCGGGCCTCGCCGCCCCCGCCGTCCTCATCGTGGGGCAGGTGGTTTCGTTACGGGCGAAGCTGCGCTGGTTCGATCAACGACCCCTCTTCGGCAAGCGGGTTCTCATCACCCGTACACGGACGCAAGCGAGCGAGATGGCGCGATGCCTCGTGCGCGAAGGCGCCGAGCCGATCGAGTTCCCCGCCATTGAGATTGAGGCACGGCCCAGCGCCGCCACGGCCGCCGCCGTCGCGGATCTGGCCGCGGGCCGCTACGACTGGGCCATCCTCACGAGCGCCAATGGCGTTGATCAGCTGTTCGACGCGCTCGATCGGGCGGGGCATGACAGCCGCGCCTTGGGCGGTGTCCGGGTCGCCGCGATTGGGCAGGCGACTGCCGGGGCACTGGCCCGCCGGGGGATTCGTGCGGACGTGGTCCCGACCCGGTACGTGGCCGAGGAGCTGCTTTTGACCCTCGCCGATCATCGCTTGGAAGGGGCGCGGGTGCTGCTTGCTCGGGCTGACGGCGCGCGAACGGTCCTCCCCCAAGGGCTCCGCGGCCGTGGCGCGACCGTCGACGATGTGGTGTTCTACGTCTCGCGTCGACCTGCCACGGCCGATTCGGCCGTCGTCGCGCGGCTTGAGGCAGGGGAGATCGATATCGCGACTTTCACCGCCTCGTCGACGGTGCAAGGATGTGTCGAGTTGCTGGACGGGAGAACGGAGCTGCTGGAGCGGCCGTTCGTGGCTTGTATCGGTCCCGTCACGGCCGCTACGGCGCGCGAGTTAGGCTTGCGCGTGGATGTAGTCAGCGAAGAGCATACGATCCCCGGGTTGGTGCACGCGCTCAAGGATGCCTTCGGCAAGGTGACATCCCATGCTTGATACGAACCGCGCAACACAGCTCGCACTTTCGCGCCGGCATCGCCGGCTCCGCCGGAGCGAGACGCTGCGGCGGATGGTCCGGGAGACGCGGCTGGCCGCGAGCGACTTCGTCTACCCGCTCTTCGTGACGCACGGCCGCGATGTGCGCGCCCCCATCGCTGCGATGCCGGGACAGAGCCGTCTCTCGATCGACCAACTGCCGGACGAGGCGCACGAATTGCGAGCGCTCGGAATTCCCGCGCTCATCCTCTTCGGGCTTCCGGCTCGCAAGGATGCGCGGGCGTCTGAAGCGTACGCCGCGGACGGTATCGTGCAGCAGGCTGTCCGGGTGCTCAAGGACGCCGATCCCGATCTGGTCGTACTGACGGATGTCTGTCTCTGCGAGTACACCGATCACGGCCACTGCGGCGTGCTGGGCGCGGGTGGCGTGGTCGAGAATGACGCCTCCGTGGAGCTGATCGCCGCCACGGCGCTGAGCCAAGCGGAGGCGGGGGCGGACGTCGTGGCGCCCAGCGACATGATGGACGGCCGTGTGGGAGCGATCCGCGGCACTCTCGATGGCGCGGGTTTGCCCGATGTCGCGATCTTGGCCTACGCCGCCAAGTTCGCCTCGGCGTTCTACGGTCCTTTTCGCGAGGCGGCGGATTCGACGCCGGCCTTCGGCGATCGCCGGAGCTACCAGATGGACCCGCCCAACGGGCGGGAGGCGCTGAGCGAGATCGCGCAGGACCTTGCCGAGGGCGCGGATATGGTGATGGTGAAGCCCGCGCTGCCGTACTTGGATCTGATCCGCCAAGCGCGTGATCGCATGGATTGTCCGATCGCCGCGTACAACGTCAGCGGCGAATACGCGATGGTGAAAGCGGCTGCGGCCAACGGATGGTTGGAGGAGAATCGTGTCGTGCCGGAAGTGCTGACCGCGATCAAGCGCGCCGGTGCGGACCTGATCCTCACGTATCACGCCAAGGAGATGGCGCGCTGGCTGCAACGAGCAACGGACTAGCGGGCGTCGACCTCTCGCAGATCCGAGCAGTCGCCTTCGACTGCTACGGCACCCTCATTGATTTCGACGAGCGGGCGTTCGTTCCGGCGATCCGCGCCCTCTTCGCCCGGCACGGCGTCGCCGCCGACGCGGGCGCGGTCTGGGACGACTGGATCAAGGCTGCGAGGGAGTTCGCCAAGACGATGGGGATCGATCCGGAGCGGCCCTTGGACGGGCCCGAGCCTCCGTTTCGCACCTTCCAAGAGAGTTGGCCGCTGTTCTTCGGCTACGCCCTCGATCTGTGGAAGGTCGGCGCGGTCGATGCGCATGCGGCGACGGCTTATCTGCTCGACGCGCTCGGGCGGGCGCCGGCCTACGAGGAGAGCAGGGAGGTCGTCGATGGGATCCGGGCAGCGGGCGTGACCGTCGCGGTGGCGAGCAACGCCGATCGCGGGCACCTGGCCGCGGCCCTGCGGGGCGCGGAGATCAGTGCGGACGTTGTCGTGTCATCGGAAGACGTGCGCGCCTACAAACCGCGCCGCCCCTTCTATGAGGCCTTGCTGCGGGCGCTCGACCTGTCGGCGGCGCAGGTGCTGTACGTGGGCGACCATCCGATCGCGGACGTTACGGGCGCCCGCAGCGTGGGGATGCCGGTCTACCGGGTGCAGCGCTTCGAGCGCGAGACGCCATCCCATCAACCGGCGTTCGAGGCCACCTGGACGTTCCCCGACCTGCGCGGGCTCTTGCGCCTCATTCCCGCTGCCGCGCCGTGAGAGACCGGCCGCGGTCGCGGGCGGCTTTTCAGGCCGCGCAGGAGCTCTTTCCCGGAGGCGTGAATAGCCCCGTGCGGGCCTTTGGCGCGGTCGGCGGAGAGCCGCCCGTCATCGACCGCGGCAGCGGCGCCTACATCTACGACGTGGACGGCAATGCCTACGCCGACTACGTGTGCGCCTACGGGCCGCTGATCCTGGGGCACGCCCATCCGGCCATCGTTGGCGCGATCCGCGATGCCGCCGCCGCCGGAACGGCCTTCGGCGCCCCCACGGAGCTGGAGACGGCGCTCGCGCGGCGGGTCGTGGCCGCGGTTCCCTCGATCGAGCAGGTGCGGTTCGTCAACTCCGGCACCGAGGCGACGATGACCGCCATCCGCCTCGCGCGCGGGTACACGGGCCGCAACAAGCTGATCAAGTTCGCCGGCTGCTACCACGGACACGCCGGCGGTCTGCTGGCGCGATCGGGGTCGGGGCTCGCCACGTTGGGTTTGCCGGACAGCGCCGGCGTCCCCGCGAGCTACACCGCCGAGACGCTGGTCGCCCCCTACAACGATCTGGCGGCCGTCGAGCGCATCGTCAGCACCTACGCCGACGATCTGGCGGGCGTGATCGTGGAGCCGGTGGCCGCCAACATGGGCCTCGTGCCGCCGCGGCCGGGTTTTTTGGAGGGGCTGCGGGAGCTCACCCTCGGCGCCGGGGCGCTCCTCATCTTCGATGAGGTGATCACGGGATTTCGCCTCGCCCGCGGCGGCGCCCAGGCGCAGTTCGGCGTCACGCCGGACCTCACCTGCTTGGGCAAGATCATCGGGGGCGGGCTCCCGATCGGCGCCGTGGGCGGCCCGGCGGCGATCATGAAGCACCTGGCGCCGCTGGGCGCCGTTTATCAAGCGGGGACCCTGGCCGGCAATACCCTGGCGATGGCGGCCGGCGTCGCGACCCTCGACGAGCTGAGCGATCCCGCCATCTACGAGAGGCTCGATCGGCGCGCGGCCCGGCTCGCGGCGGCGATTTCGGCGGCGGCGCGGCGCGCGGCCCTGCCGGTCGCGGTGAGCCGCGCCGGCTCCCTGCTCACCATCTTCTTCCAAGCCGAGCCGCCCACGGATCTCGCCACGGCCCAGGCCAGCGACACGGCGGCCTACGCGCGCTTCTGCCACGCCGCCCTGGCCGCGGGGGTCAACGTCGCGCCTTCCCAGTTCGAGGCCATGTTCGTCTCGCTGGCGCACACCAACGAAGTGATCGCCTTCACCGAGGCCGCCATCGCCAAGGCCCTTGACGAGGTCGCGCGAAACCGATAACGCACGTTATCCACCGTTTCTCCACGAACTTCTGTCGACTGCCGCGCTGCTGCCCCAGGTTGCGTCGCCGCTGGCCTCTCTGGTGCTCTACAATTATCCGGTCAATCGCATAGATCGATTCGCATTTTTAGGGCCGTGGAGGCTTGCGGGTGAAACTAGCGGTCCAGCAAGAGGCGCTCAAGCGAGGCCTCGATATTGTGGGACGCGCGGTCGCGTCGCGCCCCACGCTGCCCCAGACCTCGCACGTGCTGCTCTCCGCGGAGGAGGACCGGCTCAAGCTCGCCGCCACCAACCTCCAGATCGCGCTCACCTCGTGGGTGGGCGCGCGCGTCGAGGAGCCCGGAGCGATCACGATCCCCGCGCGGCTGCTCAGCGAGTTCGTCTCCTCGCTGCCGTCGGCCGAGATCGATTTCAGCGTCGCCGCGCGCTCCCGGCAGGCGCAGATCGTCTGCGCCCGCAACGAGGCCTCCATCAGCGGCATGGACGCGGACGACTTTCCCCCGATCCCTTCCATCACCGAGGGGGACGTGATCCGCTTGGAGCCGCAGGCCCTGCGGGAGGCGGTGGACCACGTGGGCTTCGCCGCCGCCACGGACGACAGCCGGCCGGTCCTGACGGGCGTCCAGCTCAAGATCGAGGAAGGCCGCCTCACCCTGGCGGGCGCGGACGGCTTCCGCCTGGCCGTCTACCACCTCGATATCGCGGAGCTGCTGCCGGAGCCGATCGAGATCATCGTGCCGGCGCGGGCCCTGCAAGATCTGGGGCGCCTCTTGCCGGAGCAGGACGAGCCCGTGCTGCTGCAGCTCAACAGCGCCCGCAGCCAGGTCCTGCTCAAGTTCAGCGACATCGAACTCACGGCGCAGCTCATTCAGGGGACCTTCCCCAGCTACCAGCAGCTCGTCCCCTCGGAGTACCAAACGCGGGCGATCATGGACGGCGGCGAGTTCCTGCGCGAGGTCAAGACCGCCGCCGTGTTCGCGCGCGACGGCAGCGGCATCGTGCGCGTGATGCTGCGTCCGGAGGACGGCGGCGGGCGCGTCTCCGTCTCCGCGCGGGCGGACGAGCAAGGCGAGCACGAGGGACAGATGGATGCAGCCATTGAGGGCGAAGAGGGCCGGATCGCCTTCAACAACCGCTATCTCCAGGACGTGCTGCAGGTCCTAGAGAAGGGCAAGGTCCGGCTGGAGACGACGGGCCCCTCGAACCCGGGCGTGTTCCGCCCCGACGAGCGCGAGAACTACGTCCACGTCATCATGCCGATGTTTGTGCAATGGTGAGAAACCGGCGTCGGGATCTGCGGATTCCGGGGGGCCATCGGGAGACTTGCGAGATGCTGGAGGTTCGGTGGGGAGCAGCCCCTCGACCGTGACCTCGTCCCGCGTGGCCGCCGCGCTCAGCTGCACCGCCTCCAACACGCGCGCATACGGCTCCGGCTCGGCGCCGTCGAGCCGCGCGGCGATCGTCGCGCACACCTGAGGAGGCCGGTGCTTACGTGTCCTCCGGCTCCGCCGGTTCCCCCTTGGGCATCCGGTAGCCGACGCGCGGCTCGGTGAAGAGGTAGGTGGGGTTCTTGGCGTCGTCGCCCAGCTTGCGGCGGAGCCTGCTCACGACGGTGCGCATCGGCCGCGTGTCGCCGCCGCTCCGCTCGCCCCAGACCCGTTGCAGCAGCTGCTCCTGGGTCACGATCCGCCCGGCGTTCGCCGAGAGCTCCACGAGGACGCGGTATTCGAGCGCCATCAGCTCGACCAGCCGGCCGGCAAGGGTCACCCGGCGCTCGGCGTAGTCGATGATCAGCTCCCCGCGCACATACGGCTCTGACGGCTCCGACGGCTCCCGTTTGCGCAGCGCCGCCTTGATTCGCGCGGCCAGCTCCGTCGGCGAGAAGGGCTTGACCATGTAATCCGCGGCCCCCGTCTCGAACGCCTTCGCGATCAGATCTTCCTGCCCGTATACGGACAGGAAGATGACGGGCACGTCGGCGGTCTTCAGGATCTCCTTCATCAGCTCGATCCCGTCGGTGCCGGGCAGCATCAGATCGAGGAGGACCAGACCGGGCCGTTCGTCTTCCATGAGGCTGAGCGCCTCGTCCGGGTCGCCGGTCACGATCGGCTTGTAGCCCGATTGAGCCAGGGCGTCGCGGACGTAGCGCAGATCCTCGGGGTTGTCGTCCACCGCGAGGACGCGGACCGGTTCCTCGGCCGTCCGCACCGATCGCTGCGAGGGCCGGCTCGAAGGGGACGCGACGCCGCCGGCCCCGTCGCTTCCGGCCCCGTCGGCCGTCGGCAGCGTGAAGGTGAAGCGCGCGCCCAGCCCCGCCCCCTCGCTCTCGGCCCAGATGCGGCCGCCGTGCGCCTCCACGATCCCCTTGCAGATGGCTAGCCCCAGCCCCGTGTCCCCTCCCTGATCCTCGGGCTGGGCCACGGAGAACTTGCGGAACAGCAGCGGCAGGCTCTCCGCCGGGATGCCCCGCCCCGCGTCGGCCACCGAGATCGCGACGTGCACGCCGTCGCGCACGGCGCCCACCCGGATCACCGAGGAGTCCGGCGAGTGCCGGGCGGCGTTGGCGAGCAGGTTGCTCAGCACCTGGACGATGCGCCGCCGGTCGGCCAGCACCAGGGGCAGGTCGGGCCCGATGTCGATGGCCAGGCGGTTCTTGCTCCCGGCGCTGGCAAAGGCGTTCTTGGCCTTGTCCACCAGCACGGCCACCTCCGCCGGTTCGGGGCTCACCGGCAGCGTGCCCGTCTCGATGCGGGCCACGTCCAGCAGATCGGCCACCAGGTCGTGCATGCGGTCGGCCTGCTCCTCGATGAGGCGGAAGAACTGCCGCACCACGGCCGGGTCCATCTCCGTGACCGAACCCAGCACGGTGGCGGCGGAGCCCTTGATGGAGGTCAGCGGGGCCCGCAGCTCGTGGCTCACCATGGCCAGGAACTCGGCCCGCAGCCGCTCCTGCTCCTCCAGCGGCGTCATGTCCTGCAGCATGACGACGAAGGAGGCCAGCTGGCCGTCCTCCCCGTGGATCGGGGTGGCGTTGAGCAGGACGCTGACGCGCCGCCCGTCGGGGACGCGCAGCGTGATCTCCTCCGCCCGGATCGTCTCCCCGTTCCGCAGCGCCTCGGCCAGCGGCAGCTCCCCGAGGGAGATCTCCCGGCCGTCCGCGCGGACGTAGGTCACCACCTTGAGGAGGTCCTCCGTCGTCTGCTCCCCCTCCCGCAGGCCGTCCACGATGCGCCGGGCCTCGCGGTTGACGGAGAGCGGCACTCCCATCTGGGCGTCGAAGACGACCACGCCCACCGGCGAGGTGTTGACCAGCGTCTCCAGGTCCGCCCGGGCCTGCCGCTCCTCGCGGTGCGTGCGGGCGTTGGCGATCACCAGCGCCGCCTGGGAGGCGAACATCACCAGCGTCTCCTCGTCGGCCCGGCTGAACTCCGCTCCGTCGTCATTGCCGCCCACGAAGACGTGGCCCACCCGCGCGCCGCCGTGGAACATCGGCGCCGCCAGGAAGCGGAGGCTCCCCACCGGCAGGGGGATGTGGAACTCGGGGAAGCCCAGGGCCTGGACGTACTCCACCAGGTCGGGGAGCCGCAGCGGCTCGGAGATGTCGCTCAGGAGCTCGAAGATGTGCGGCCCGTCCGGGATGTGCCACAGCCGCTCGGCCTCCGCCGCCGTCAACCCCGAGGACAGGAAGTCCTGCACCCCGCCCTCGTCGCCGAGCAGCGTCATCACCCCGTAGCGGGCGGCGGTCAGGGAGCGGGCGGAGTCGAGCACGCCCTGGAGCACCGTATCGAAGTCCAGGCTCTCGTTGATGCGCAGGCTGGCCTCGCTCAGCAGCGAGAGCCGCTCCCGCGGGGCCTCTTCCGTCTCCCCTGTCGTGTCGTCGGGCCGCTTCGTCATCCCATCACCCTAGCGGTCTGCGGCGGCCCAGGTGTGCTTGCCATCAGTACGCAAGTGCAATTGAAACGCCGGAGTAAATTATGCCAAATTTCAAAACAAGTCACAAGATGTCGCACGAAAGAATTCCGAATGTCACGCGCTAGTAACAACCTCGCCTGTAGTCTGGCGCATGCCTTCTGTGGGGCGGCGCTCCTCCATGTCTGAGAGAGAAGCGCCCTCGTAGGGAAGGTTTCGCAGTGCGCGTCTTGGTGAAGGCGGGCATATCTGAGAAAAGGGCGGGACATTTAGATGGCACATGAATTCGGCACGACAAGTCATTCGCATGACGGCTCTGTGAATCCACGGCACCTGAATCACTCCCCCCCCAACCCCAAGCACTCTTCCCTCTCCCTCGCCATGAGACCGAGCCGCGCCTTGGGCGGCTTGACCGTTCTTGTGGCCCTGGCCATCGGCCTGCTGCTTTCGTCGGTTCTTTCTATTCAAGCGCAGGAAGGCCCGATCGACTATCCCGAGAACGGGACGGATCCCGTGGCGAGGTTCACGGCGACGGACCCGGAGGGTGACGAGATCACGTGGACGCTGGCGGGCGATGACGCCGCCGACTTCGACATCAGCGACGACGGCGTGCTGACCTTCGATTCACCGCCGGACTTCGAGGTGCCGGTCGACGCCGACACCAACAACACCTACGCGGTGACCGTGACGGCCACCGACGACGATACCCCCCTCGCCGATACCCACGAAGTGACGGTCTCGGTCGCCAACGTGGAAGAGGCTGCGACCGTGGGGATCGAGCTCTCGTCCCTGCAGCCGCAGGTCTCGACGGCGATCACGGTCACCTACGTCGACGGCGTGGGGAATCCGCTCGTGGACGCGGCCGGCGCCGCGCACACCGGCATCATGGACCCCGACCGGGACAAGGACGACGCGACGAGCACGGCCATCCCCGCGGAGGACGTCACGTGGCAGTGGTCCAAGTCGTCCAGCAAGAGCGGGTCATACACGGACATCGCCGGTGATGCCGCCAAGGCGGTTTCCTACACCCCCGGCTCCGGGGACAGCGGCATGTACCTGCGGGTGACGGGGACCTACGAGGACGGCCAAGGGAAGGGGAAGATCGTCCAGGCGACCTCCGCCTACCCGGTCAGAGAATTCAGCCGCAGCAGCGCACCCGCATTCCCTGAGGACTTCGACGCCCAGATGGATGGCGACAACCCGCCGTCCGCGGAGATCGGCGACGGGGCCACGGCGGGCGCGGCCGCGGGCGACCCCATTGTCGCCAACGACGCCGAGAGCGACCGCTTGACCTACTCGCTTACGGCCGACACCGGAGGAACCGCGACACACGCCGACGTGTTCCAGATCGACCGGGCGACCGGCCAGGTGAGCGTCGGCCTCGGCAAGACGGTGCATCCCACCAGCGACACGGGCGAGACTGCCTCCGCTACCGTTGTGGTAGGGGACACCTTCACCTTCACCATCACCGCCAGCGACCCGGAGGGCCTCAGCGACACGGTCACCATGACGGTCACCGTGGGAGCGGAGGACGAGGCGCCGGTGTTCACCGAGGAAGGGGGGCAGGCCGCCCACACGTTCGAGGAGATCCCGGTGGGCACGACCTCGCCGGACCTGGCGGTGCACACCTTTGCGGCCACCGACGTTGAGGGAGACACCGTTACCCTCAGCATGTCCGGAGCGGACAGCAGCAAGTTCACGTTCACCCCTGCCGACGGCTCGTTGTCCTTCGCGGCTGCGCCGGACTTCGAGGCGCCCGGCTCTGCGGACGGAGACAACGTCTACCAGATCACGATCACGGCCGCGTCGACCGGCAGCGGCGAGGGCGCGACCGAGAAGCGGACGGAACTCGCCGTGACGGTCACGGTCACGAACGAGAACGATCCGGGGACCATCAGCCTGAGCGCGCAGCTGCCGAGGCGCGGGTTTGCGCTGACGGCGACTGCGCCGTCCGACAGCGACGGTCGCGTGAGCGGCGTCACCTGGAAGTGGGAGCGGGACGAGACCGGAACTGCCACTAGCCCCAGTTCCGATTGCGCCGCCATCGCCGACGATGGTTGGGAAGACGCCAAGGGCGCGGGCGCCACGTCGGCCAGCTACACGCCGGTGGCGGGCGACGTAGGCAAGTGCCTGCGGGCGACGGCGAGCTACGCCGACGCCCACGGTCCCGACAAGAGCGCATCGGTCGTCTCGGCGCGGACGGTCGCGGCCGCCCGCAACCTGGCCCCGGTGTTCACCGACGAGGATGGGGATGACACCAACGGCGTCCAGCTCAACCAGCGAGAGGTTGCGGAGAACGCGGCCGCAGACGCCACTGTGGGAGACCCCATCCCGGCTACCGACACTGAGGACGCCGAGACCGCCGACAACGCTGCCCTGACCTTCGCGCTGAGCGGCGCCGACGCGGGGCCGTTCGCCATCGCGTCGCCGGGCGGTCAGATCACGGTGAGGGCAGCCAATACGCTGAACCACGAGACCAAGGACACCTACACGGTGACCGTCACCGTCAGGGACCTCCAGGGCCTCAACTCCTCCATCGACCTCACCATCAAGGTCACCGACGTCAACGAGGCGCCGGAGGTCAGCGGACCGTCCAGCGAGACGTACGCGGAGAACGGGACGGGCGCCGTGGCGAGGTTCACGGCGACGGACCCGGAGGATGACGCGATCACGTGGAGCAAGAGTGGTGATGACGAGGCGCTCTTCGCCATCAGCGAAGACGGCGTGCTGACCTTCGTTTCACCGCCGAACTTCGAGGCGCCGGGAGACACCGGTACCAACAACATCTACGCGGTGACCGTGACGGCCACCGACGACGACGACGCCCCTCTCGCCGGCACCCACGCGGTGATGGTCGAGGTGACCAACGTGGAAGAGGCGGCGACCGTGGGGATCGAGCTCTCGTCCCTGCAGCCGCAGGTCTCGACGGCGATCACGGTCGCCTACGTCGACGGCGTGGGGAACCCACTCGTGGACATGGACGGTGCCGCGCACACCGGCATCGTGGACGACGACCGGGACAAGGACGACGCGACGAGCATGGACATCCCCGCGGGCGATGTCACGTGGCAGTGGTCCAAGTCGTCCAGCAAGAGCGGGCGATTCACGGATATCGCCGGTGATGACGCCCAGCTGGTTTCCTACACCCCCGAAGCCGCGGACAGCGGCATGTACCTGCGGGTGACGGGGACCTACGAGGACGGCCACGGGGAGGGGAAGATCGTCCAGGCGACCTCCGCCTACCCGGTCAGGGCGTTCCTCAGCGGCAACAGCGCACCCGCATTCCCTGATGACTTCGACGCCCAGATGGAGAACGACCAAGACCCGTCCGCGGAGATCGACGACGGGGACACGGCGGGTACCGCTGCGGGCGACCCCATTGTCGCCACCGACCCGAACAGCCAGGACCAGAATCGCCTGACCTACTCGCTTACGGCCGACACCGGAGGAACCGCGACACACGCCGACGTGTTCCAGATCGACCGGGCGACCGGCCAGGTGAGCGTCGGCCTCGGCAAGACGGTGCATCCCACCAGCGACACGGGCGAAACTGCCTCCGCTACCGTTGCGCTAGGGGACAGCTTCACCTTCACGATCACGGCCACCGACCCGTCCGGCCTCACCGACACGGTTGACATGACGGTCACCGTGGAAGCGGAGGACGAGGCGCCGGTGTTCACCGCGGGCGAGACGTCCCATGAGTTCGCCGAGAACACGGACGTCGCTACGGCGGTGTACACCTTCGTGGCCACCGACGCTGAGGGAGACACCGTTACCCTCAGCATGTCCGGAGCGGACATGAGCAAGTTCACGCTCACCGCCGGCGCGCTGACTTTCCAGACCGCGCCGGACTTCGAGGCGCCCGGCTCTGCGGACGGAGACAACGTCTACGAGATCACGATCACGGCCGCGTCGACCGGCAGCGCCACGGGCGCGACCGAGAAGCGGACGGCGCTCGCCGTCACGGTCACGGTCACGAACGAGAACGACCCGGGGACGATCAGCCTGAGCGCGGCCCAGCCGAGGGTCGGGTTTGCGCTGACGGCGACTGCGCCGTCCGACACCGACGGCGGCGTGCGCGGCGTCACCTGGAAGTGGGAGTCGGCCGCTGCCGCTGCCGATTTCGACGACGCTACCGCCACCATCACGGAGATTAAGGGCGCCACGTCGGCGAGCTACACGCCGGTGGAAGATGACGCAGGCCGGTTCCTGCGGGCGACGGCGAGCTACACCGACGCCCACGGTCCCGACAAGAGCGCATCGGTCGTCTCGGAGCAGGCTGTCCAGGCGGCCCACAACCTGGCCCCGGTGTTCACCGATGAGGATACGGAGACCACGGGCACCCAGCTCGACCCGAGAGAGGTTGCGGAGAACTCGGACGCAGGCACCAATGTGGGAGACCCCATCGTGGCCACCGACACGGCTGACGCCGAGCCCGGCGACAACGATGCCCTGACCTTCGCGCTGAGCGGCGCCGACGCGGGGCCGTTCGCCATCGCGGCGACTGGCCAGATCACGGTGAGGGCAGCCAATACGCTGGACCACGAGACCAAGGACACCTACACGGTGACCGTCACCGTCAGTGACCTTGAGGGCCTCAGCTCCTCCATCGACCTCACCATCAAGGTCACCGACGTCAACGAACCGCCGGAGGTCATGCAGGCCGGTTCGATAATCCCGAACCGGGCGCCCACGTTCCCGAGCGCTTCGGCCAGCCGGAGCGTGCCCGAGAACACCGCGGCCGACATGAACATCGGCGCCCCGGTGGAGGCCAACGATCCCGATAACGACAGGCTGACCTACACGCTGGAAGGCACGGATGCCGCATCGTTCGGCATCAACGACGGCACGGGGCAGCTGCTCACCAAGGCGGACCTCGACCGCGAAACCAAGAGCACCTACATGGTGGTCGTGAGGGCCGCGGATCCGGATGGGTTGTCCGCCACCATCAGCGTGGACATCACGGTCACCGACGTCGACGAAAACCAGGTCCCCGAGTTCCCGTTCCCGACGGTGCAGCGGGAGGTAGCCGAAAACACGGCTGCTGACCAGAACATCGGGGCTCCGGTGGCGGCGACCGACGCAGACGGTGATCGTCTGACCTATGCGCTGAGCGGCGCCGACATGGCGGACTTCGCCATCGACAGGGCCACCGGCCAGCTGAAGACGAAGTCCGCGCTGGACTACGAAGCCAAGCGTACCTACACGGTCACCGTCACGGCCCGGGACAGCAGCGGAGGCCAAGCCACCGTTACCGTCACGGTCACCGTCACCAACGTGGACGAGGACGGCGCGGTCGGCTTGTCGCCGGCGCAAGCCAGCGTGGGCACGGCTATCACCGCAACCCTGACCGACCCCGACGGCTCGATATCCGCTGCAGCCTGGCAGTGGGAACGGGCCGCAACCGCGGGCGGGAGCTATGCGGACATCTCCGGGGCCACGGCCGCGAGCTACACCCCGGTGGACGCGGACGCCGGCATGTACCTGCGAGCGACGGTGAGCTACACCGACGGCGAAGGTGCGGGCAAGTCCGCCATGTCGTCGGCCGTCATGGTGCCCGCCGTCGTTCCCACCACCCTGCTGGAGCGGTACGACGCCGACGACAGCGGCGCCATCGAATTGGAGGAGGCTTTCCAGGCCGTCGACGACTACTTCGACAACCTCATCACGCTGGAACAGGTGTTCGAGGTGATCGACCTGTACTTCGGCTAATAACCATCGCGTTCTGAAAGTGGAGAACTAGACATGGTGAAAAGCACCTTGTTGAACAAATCGGTGGCTCTCCTGGCGATGGTCGTGGCAGTCGCCGGGTTGAGCCTGTATGCACTGCTGCCCTCGCAGGAGGTGGCCGCATCGGGCCACACCGCCACCCGGTCGTTCTCGGCCGCGGAGGTGGCGCCCGGCGGCACGGTCACGGTGACCGTCACGGCGAACAACTACGGCGACCTGGGCAGGATCGTCGAGACCGTTCCCGCCGGGTTCACCGCCGAGGACGGCAGC
>JAPOXK010000014.1 GCA_026707145.1 Chloroflexota bacterium
CGCCGCCGAAGATGCCCGGCGGGCCGAATTGCTCACGGTTGCCGAGGGTGGAGAGCCCGGCGTTGCGGACCGCGCCGAAGGGGAACTCCGCGATCGTGTTGAGCGCGGCACCGCCGCGCGAGCGTCCCGGTCCGCCGGAGTCGGCCAGCACGCTTGAGCGGCGATACAGGATCGGATAGCGGCGCTCTTGCAGCTCACAGGGGATGTTGGAGACGGCCGCACCGAATGGCGGCGCGGTGCAGTTGGGACCGTCATGATCCCGCGCGGCTCCCATCCCTCCAAACGCCCAGGTGTAGTTGATGAAGGGCGCCTCGAAGCCGGGGCGATCGTCGACGCCCGCGTAGGTGGAATTCAGAATGCCGGAGGCCATGCCCACGGCTCGCTCCGGCAGGGCTTTCCCGAGCGCGAGCGTGGCGGCGCCGATCACGCAGTCCATCACGGTGATCGTCATGACGGAGACCGCGACCGGCGGCTGCGCCCATACGATCGACCCCCGCTTCGCTCGCAGCTCGATCGCGCGCATGACGCCTGCGTTCATCTGCATGGGCGGCAAGATCGAGGCGATCGCGATGAAGGTGCCGGAGGTCGTCCCCGCGATCGTTCCGTTGATGCCGGAGAGCGCTGGGCCGTCGCTGGCCGTGTAGTCGAAGGTCGCGTGGTCGTCTTCGATCGTCAGCGTGAGACGGATCGTCTTGGGCTGGCCGGTGTACTGGTCTTGGTCGACCGTATCCTCTGCCGTGTAGACGCCGTCCGGGAGGCTGCGGAAGGCGGCACGCGCGAGCTGCTCGGAGTGGTCCTGGACGGCGTCCATCGTCGCTTGCACGGCCTCCGGGCCGTGCTTCTGGATCAGGGCTACGAGCCGGGCTTCGCCCGCGCGGACGGCCGCGAGCTGCGCGTTGAGGTCGCCGATCCGCTCCCAGGACTGCCGCATGTTCACGAGCAAGAGCGAGACGATGTCCTCGTTGAAGACCCCGCGCTTGTAGAGCGCCACGCCGGGGATGCGCATGCCTTCTTCGTAGTGGCTGCGGGCGGCGGTGTTCAGCGTCCCCGGCGCTACCCCGCCGACATCCGACCAGTGCGCCGTGGAAGAGGCGAACCCCACGCGCTCGCCTGCATGGAAGATCGGCTTGATGAAATGAATGTCGTTGCAGTGCGTCGTGGCGACATAGGGGTCATTGATCATGTAGATGTCGCCCGGCTCGATGTTCTCCGGGCCGATGATCCGCATGATCTCCGGCACGGTCAGGATCGTCAGGCCGACGAAGGCCGGCAGGTCGAACTCGCCTTGTGCAACCAGGTTGCCGTCGCGGTCGTAGAGGCCGGTGGCGAGGTCGTTGCCTTCGTTCACGGGCGTTGAATAGGCGGTCTTGGCCACCGTCAAGGCCATCTCATTACAGGTGGCGATGAAGGCGCTGCGGATCACCTCGACCGTGATCGGATCGACTTGAGCTGTACGTCCGGAACCCGTCATCGCACTTTCCTCACTCGTCCCGCCTCTCGTGAGCGGGGATCGGGCGAACCCTGCCTCGGCGAGAGTCTACACAGCCCGTGCCGCTTGCTCGTGGCCGCTTGCTAGCCTGCTCCGCACAGCGAGGGACGTGCGATGCCAACGCCTACAGGCCTTGCCGGTGACGCGGACGAGCTGGATCCGGTCCAGCTCCTCGTCATGGCCAATCGTCTTGATGGCATCACCCGTGCGATGACCAACACGCTCGTGCGCACTGCCCGCTCGACCACGCTTGTGGCGCGCGATTTCTCGTGCTCCCTCGTCGATGCCGCCCACAATCTCATCGCCGCTCCTGAAGGGATGCCCGTGCACGTGTTCGGATCGAGCCCGATTTGTGCGTCGATGGCGGACCTGCATCCCGAGTTCGCGGCCGGCGATGCCTTTCTCCACAACGACCCCTACCTCGGCGGCTCCCACCCTGCCGACCACACCATTATCGTTCCGGTTTTCGTCGCCGGGACCCACATTTTCACGGTGTGCGTGAAGGCGCACCTTTCGGACATCGGCAATGCGCTTCCGAGTACGTACATCCCGACCGCTGTGGACGTCTACAACGAGGGGGCCCTGATCTTCCCCTGCGTGCGGATTCAGCGGCAGTATCGGGACGTGGACGACATCGTCCGCATGTGCCAGAAGCGGATCCGCGCTCCCCAGATTTGGTATGGAGACTATCTGGCGATGCTGGCGGCGGCGCGGGTGGGCGAGCAACTGCTCAAGGAGTTCTGCGCCAAGTTCGGATTGGCGGCCGTCCAGCGCTTCATCCGCGGCTGGCTGGACTACAGCGAGCGGCTGACCGTGGAGGCGATTAGCCGGCTCCCCGCCGGAAAGGTACGGGCGCGTACCACCGTCGATCCGTTCCCCGGCTTTCCCGAGGAAGGTCTCACGATCCAGGCAGAGATCGACGTGGATCCCACTGCTCGCCGGGTGACGGTCGATTTGCGAGACAATCCGGACTGCACGGCCACCGGTTTGAACCTAAGCGAGTCCACCGCACGCAATGCCGCGATCGCGGGCGTCCTCAACGTGCTCAATTCGAGGCCCGGCGCGCGCGTGAACGCCGTGCCGCAGAACGCGGGCGCCTTTCGGCGATTCACCGTCCTGCTGCGGGAGAATTGCGCGGTTGGCATTCCGCGTCACCCTACGTCGTGCTCAATGGCGACCACGACCGTCGCGAGCCGCACGCAAGGGATGATCTTCGCGGCCTTCGGCCGGCTCCGGGATGGAATCGGCCTCGCCGAAGCCTGCTTCGGGCAAGGCCCGTTCATGGGGGTGCTTTCCGGCCATCACCGGGAGCGCGATGAACCCTACTTGCTGCAACTGTTCAGTGGTACGGCGGGCGGCCCCGGAAGCGCGGAGGTGGATGGCTGGCTCTCGTTCAGCTCGGCGGGGGCGGGCGGCCTCCTCTATATCGACGAGACGGAGGTGGTTGAGCAGAAATATCCCTTCATCGTCTTTCAGAAGTCCATTCGGCCCGACTCAGAGGGGGCCGGGCGGCAGCGCGGTGCGCCGGGCAACATCTGCGTCTACGGACCGCGCTGGGATCCGCTCACCGTGCACTACACCATGGACGGGATGCAGCACGCGCCCCAGGGAGTGCAGGGCGGCGGTGCCGCGCTGGGGTCCGAGGCGTATTTGATCCGGCGGGATGGGTCCCGCGTACGGCTGCCCGATATCGTCGGCGAGCAGCGGATTGAGGTCGGTGAGCGGATCCTTTCCCTGTCCGACGGCGGCGGGGGCTACGGTGATCCGTTCGGGCGGCGTCCCGCGCGCGTGCTCCACGACGTGATCGAGGGATTTGTCAGCATCTCGCGCGCCCGGCGTGTGTACGGCGTGGTTGTGCTGGGGGATTCGAAGAGACCAGAGGCGCTGGCTGTGGATGAAGAGACCACAGCGCGTGTACGTGCCGCCCGGAATTCGTAACGGGTTACGGGAGGCGGATCCGCCAGGTCTTGCAGATCGTTGTTGCAGGTGCAGCGCCAGCAGCCGCGCCGTCGTGGCGCTTAGGCGCGCGCTCCCGTGGGTATGAGCTGCTCGATGCTCGCGATGATCTCCTCCGCGCCCGGCAGCCACGCCTTCTCCAAGTTGGGGTTGAAGGGCACCGGGCTGAAGGGCGCGCCGACGCGCAGCACGGGGGCATCCAACGCGTCGAAGGCGTGTTGGGCGATCTGCGCCGCTACTTCTGCCCCGTAGCCGCAGAACTGCACGGCTTCGTGCGCGACGATCGCGCGGCCGGTTTTGCGCACGGAGCGTACGATCGTGTCCGTATCGAGCGGGGACAGGGTCCGCGGATCCACGACCTCGACGCTCAGACCACGCTCGGCAACGGCGTCGGCGGCCTTGATCGCTTCGGGCACCATCGCTCCCACCGCCACAACGGTCACATCCTCTCCCTCTCGCTTCACGGCCGCCTTCCCGATCGGCACGGTGTAGGCGTCGTCCGGGACATCCGCGCGCGTGCCGAGCGCAAGCTTGTTGGTGATGTAGATGACGGGATTGTCGTCGCGGATCGCGGCGATCATGAGCCCCTTCCCGTCGTAGGGGTCCGAGGGCCACACGACTTTCAGCCCGGGGACGTGGCAAAACCAGGCTTCCAAACTCTGGCTGTGCTGCGCGGCGTTCTGATGTCCGGCGCCGGCATGGGTAATCAGCACTAAGGGGAGCCGTGTCTCGCCGCCGAACATGTAGCGCATCTTCGCCATTTGATTGACGACTTGGTCCATGGCGACGGTCATGAAGTCCATGAACATGATCTCGACAATGGGCCGCATCCCGGTGGCGGCCGCTCCGATCGCCAGCCCCGTCATGGCGGCCTCGGCGATCGGCGTGTTGAAGACGCGTGACCCGAACTCTTCACGCAGTCCCTTGGCGGTCGCGAAGACGCCGCCGAGCTCAATATCTTCGCCGGCGACGAAGATCGTCGGGTCGGTGCGCATCTCGTGTGCTTGCGCTTCGACGATGCCTTGGCTGAAGAGCTTTTCCGGCATTACGGTTCCGACACTAGCCGTTGGTGGTCCCGGCAGGCTCGGGCACGTACACATCCTCAAGGAGCGCGCTCGGCGCCGGCTCCGGGCTCTCTTGCGCGAACGCGATCGCCGCTTCGATCTCCGCGCGCGTCTCCTCCACGATCCGGTCTTGGTCGGCCGCGCTGATCAGGCTGCGCTCCGCGAGAGCCGTGCCGAGACGCGCGATGGGATCGCGCGCCTTCCAGTGCGCGATCTCGTCTTCGGGTCGTTTCGTGAGCCCGTAATCGCGACCGAGGTGGTCGTAGAAGCGATAGGTCTTGCATTCCAGGAGCGTGGGCCCCTCTCCCCGGCGGGCGCGGGCGATGGCTTCGCCGGCCGCCTCGAAGACGGCGAGCACGTCCATCCCGTCAACGACTGCGCCGGCCATGCCCCATCCCGTCGCCATGTCGGCGATGTCGCTGATCGCATGATGCTCGTCAACGTGAGCGAATTCGCCGTAGAGGTTGTTCTCGCAGACGAAGATGACCGGCAGATTCAAGACGGCTGCCAGGTTGCCCGCCTCGTGCATCGATCCTTCGGCGGCGGCGCCGTCGCCGAAGAAGCATACGGTCACCTGCCCTTGTTTGCGGAATTTGCAGGTATAGCCTGCCCCTGCCGCGATCGGTCCACCAGCGCCGACGATGCCGTTCGCACCCAAGATGCCCAAGGACTGATCGGCCATGTGCATCGATCCGCCCTTGCCGTGGCAGTAGCCCGTGGCTTTGCCGTATATCTCGGCGAACATCTTGCCCAGGTCGCCGCCTTTGGCGATGAGGTGGCCGTGCCCGCGGTGTGTGGAGGTGATGTAGTCGTCGTCGTTGAGTTGCGCGCAGACGCCCACGGCGACCGCCTCCTCTCCCACGTAGAGATGAACGGCTCCAGGGACGATCGCGCGTTCCAAAAGCAGGCCGGCGCGCTCGTCGAATTCACGGATCCGCACCATCCGCCGGAACATCTCGACGAGCTGGGCCTCGGTCGGTTCCATGGCGCACACGATAGTAGGTCTCGGACAGGGAGTTAACCGTCACGCTGGTCCGCCTTGGATCCCGGCGGGGGAGAGGTGGGCTCGGCTGTTGGCCCTGATCCGGGTCGATGCCGGGCGGCGCAACGGTGGGCGGTGGAGCGGAGCCGAGTTCGGATCCAGGACAGCCTATGTGGATGCGTTCTGGCAGGTGCGGACCGGCCTCACGAGTCCGCCGGTCTGCGTCCAGCTCATGATGGACACACCGCTCGGCATCAGATTCCGCAGTCCGATCCCGTAGAATGAGCCGTCCGCGCGCGGGCCGCGTGTGGGACGAAGGAAGCGGTCCCCATGCGACGCATACCGCTTGTTGCGATAGCTGGACTCGCGGTTCTGTTCGTGGGCTGCGGGACCCCAGGCCAGGCCGACTACGAACGCGGCGTGGAACTGCGCAAGCAAGGAGACCTCGCCGGTGCGATCGTGGCCTTCAGCGATGCGATCGCCAGCAATGACGAGTTCGCGCTCGCCTATAACGATCGTGGGGAGCTTTATCGATCGATGGATCGAATTGAGTTGGCGTTGGCGGACTTCGATCGTGCGATCGCGGCCGACGACGGATTGCCGTTTGCTTACAGCAACCGCGCCGAGATCCGCCTTCTCCAAGGGGATTCGCCGGGTGCGGTTGCGGATGCCGATCGTGCGATCGCGATCGGGCCAGCCGGCACACGCTGCCCTCGGATCGCCCACGGGCCGCCGACACGCGCGCCCTGCTCGTTCGCTGTGATAGCAGCCGTGCATCAGATTCGTGGGCTTGCATATCTGGATCTGGGAAATACGGATGCTGCGCTCATCGACTTTGACCGCGCGATATTGCTGAACAATGATGTAGCGGAGACGTTCGTCGCGCGCGCGAGGACGTATCTCGCGAAGGACGCTCTTACCCAAGCCCTTGCGGACGCCAACGAGGCGGTCAGATTGGATCCCGCCCTTGCGATGGCCTATCGGACACGCGGTGAGATCCACGACCGCTTAGGCGAGGCCGACGCGGCCCAAGCCGACTTTGCTCAGGCCGAGGTGCTGACCGCCGGCGGCTGAGGCGTTGCGGGCGAACGGGGTGGAGTCTCTTGGTCGAACTGCCAGATTCGATCGGTCGCTGGATCTCCTGGCAAGCACCGGTTGACCGCGGACGAGCGAGACGCGGGAGCGATGGGGTCGTTATGCTGCCTGTCTCGTGACGATGCGATCCCCACAGATCCGGAACGGTGGCGAGCGTGAAGTCGAGTGGCAATTCGACGCGGCGGACCTGAGCGCGGTTCGTACCTGGTGCCTGTCGTCATCGTTGCCGTCGCCCTTGCGTGCCGCCGCGCCAGTCCAGCGGCAGATCGGCGATGTGTATTTGGACAGCGACGATTGGCGGGTGTACCGAAGCCGGTACGCGTTGCGCCTGCGTAGCAGCGAGGGGCGGATCACGGCGACGTTGAAGTCCTTCGGTGAGGCGAGCGGGGCGCTCCGGAAGCGGGTGGAGATCAGCGAACGCGTCACAACGGCCGAGCCGGGGACGCTGTTGGATGCCCCCGGCCCGGTGGGAGAGCGGCTGCGGGCGCTTGGCGTGCACTCCCTGCGGCCCTTGTTCGAGCTCCGGATGCTGCGGCAAGCGCTCCCGGTCGAGGCGAGTGGTGCCGTTGCCGGGGAGATCGCACTCGACACATCGGCGGTGCTTGTGGGGGGACGGCGCGTGTCGGGGCATCTGCAACGGGTGGAAGTGGAGGTGGCGGAGGGATATGAAGCAACGCTGCAGCTTCTTGTGGACGCGCTGCAGGAGGACTGCGCGATCCAACCGGCGACGCGGTCGAAGTACGAGTTCGGGTTGGAGCTGGCCGGGCTGCGGCCGCTGGTGGACCGGGATCTGGCCCCGCGACGAGGACTGCCGGAGGGATCCGTGGGAGAGGTGGCATTCGCAACTCTCCGTGAGCAATGGCGCTCTCTGCTGGAGGAAGAGCCAGGTACGCGCCTGGGTGACGATGTCGAGACGCTGCACCGCATGCGCGTCCAGGTGCGCCGCCTGCGCGCGGCGTTGCGTCTCTTTCAACGGTGCTTGCCGGGTGAAAGCGCTGCTTTGCGGCGGGAACTGCGCTGGCTTGGCGCAGAATTGGGAGCGGTGCGCGATGCTGATGTCCAGCTGGAGCAGTTGGAGGCATGGCAAGAGGCCGCGGGAGCCGGCGAACGGGCGGCTTTCGAGTCGCTCCGGCCGTTACTAGAAGCCGAGCGGCGTGTAGCGCGGGCGGAGATGCTGCAGTCCTTGAACTCGGAGCGATATACGCGGCTCGGGGCGGGAATGACGGATCTCGTTCGAGAAGGGCCGGCGCGCGCGCCGGCGGCGGCGCTGACACCCGCGCGCGAGGCGCTGCCGGGCTTGCTGCGCCCTTACCTGCGCGCGGTGCGCAGGCAGGGTGACGCGATCGCTGGGGATTCCCCTGCGAGCGAGTATCATGCCTTGCGAATCCGCGGGAAGCGACTGCGCTACGCCCTTGAGTGTATGTCGGATGAGTACGGCCGGGCGGCGAAGCGGCTGGCGCGGGCGCTGCGGCGCTTGCAAGAGGTCCTGGGCGCGCACCAAGACGCTGCTGTGGCGATCAAGCGGCTGCGGGTGATCGCCGAGGAAGAGGGTACGGAGCTGCCGCCGCGGACGGTGCTCGCCATGGGCGAGGTGCTGGAGCGATATCGGGTGCAGATGCTGGAGCTGCGCGTCGCTTTCCCGTCTGCGTATGCGCGGGTGCGGGGGGAGCGCTGGCGGACGCTCCGGGCGGCGCTCCAGGAGTCCTAAGCGCGTGGAGATCTACTTGGTCCGGCATGCCATCGCGGCCGAGCGCGACGCGGAAGCCTGGCCCGATGATTCGCTCCGGCCGCTGACGGATCGAGGACGGCGGCGCTTTCGAGCCGCGGCCCGCGGCTTGCGCGTCTTAGGGGCCGTGGTGGAGGTTTCCCTTGCGAGTCCGTATGCGCGGGCGTGGGAGACGGCGCAGATCGCGCAAGCCGAAGCGGGCTGGCCGGCACCGACGCCCTGCGAGGCATTGGCGATCGGGAATCCCGCCAGTGTTGTGCGAGTGCTCGCGGAGCAACGCGGGCGAGGCAGCGTGGGAGTGGTAGGACATGAGCCGTTGCTCAGTGAGGTGCTGGCGTATCTGCTCGCGAGCTCGGCGCGCGCAATGGCCGCGGAGTGGAAGAAGGGCGGCGTGGCAAGAGTACGGTGCTTGGACGCGCCGGCAGAGGGAAGCGGCGCACTCTTGGAGTTCCTCCCTCCTCGGGTGCTGCGCGCGCTGGCGCCTTAGGGCTTATGGACAGTGGCGCGTGGCCGGGCTCCGTTCACACGTCGTTCGGTTCTGGGGGGAGGACCGACTGGCGTGACATCCCTTCGACGACTTGGCGAACCTCGTGTTGGAGGTCGTGGAAGACATCGGCGAGGGTGCCGCGCGCGTTGACGACGGTGAAGCCATGCTGATCCGCAAGACGCCGGAACTCCGCCAGCAGCGCGGTTTGGTACGTGACCCAGCCATCGAAGAGGCCGGGGGTGCGGAGGTAGTCCTGGCCGGATTCCCAGTAGTCGAATCCGTGGCTGGCGACGACACGCGGCTGTAGCTGGGCGATGTCGATGTCGAGGTAGATGACCTTGTCCGGGATGAGGGCGAAGCCGTAGACATCTTGGATCCAGTCGCGCGGCACGCCGCGCACGGCCGCGCGGGCGATCAGGGAGAAGATGTAGCGGTCCACGAGTGCGACCATCCCGGCGCGGAGGGCGGGGATGATCTGGTGTTCGAGCCGGTCGAGGAAGTCGGTGGCATAGAAGAGGTTGAGGGTGAGGCTGTCCAGGGTGTTGCCTCGCTTGGCCCGCTCAATGCCGCGCCCGGCGAGATCGGAGCGGCGCAGGCCGGTATCGATCACGGCGTGGCCGTGGGCCTCGAGCCATTCCTTCAGCAAGGCGATATGGGTGGAGCGGCCGACACCGTCCGTCCCCTCAAGGACGATGAGCCGGCCGGGGAGATCGGTCCCTTCGACGTTGGGAGGAGGGTCACCGTAGAAGGCGAGGCGCGTCATGGGGCCGGCTGCGCTTCCCGGAGATAGCGGCCTTGCAGGCCCACTTGACGGAGGAAGTCGTGCATATCGCGATCGGGGATGCGGGCGACTCCCTGCAGGTGCGGCTCGACGAGCTCGCGCACGCGCTGTTGCTGGTCGACGAGCGGCTCGGTGGCGTCGATCCGAATGAGATTGAACTCCTCCACGAGGTGCTCATACTCGCTCAGGATCCGCCCTTGGAAAATGCGGAACGATTCGAAGAGGTCTTCGTGCAGGTTCATATCCATGCCGGCCTCGTAGTACTTGATGGCGGCGCGGGACTGGACGATGCGCTGGATCGCTTCTTCGAGGGGGACGTCGAAATAGAAGGCGAGCGTGGGGTCGGCGGCGAAAGAGTAGAGCCGGCGCAGCCAGGGGCGGCTGACCCCTCGCGCGGCGTCGCGCGCGAACGCCGTGTAGACGTAGCGGTCGGCGAGCACGATGGCGCCGGCCTGCAGAGCGGGCAAAACCTGGGCATGCACGCGACTGGCGAAGTCGGCGGAGTGGATCAAACTGAAGGACAGGGGGGTCAGCAGGTGGCGCCGCTTCCCGCGGCGCGTCGTGGCTCTGACGATGGGAGAGGAGTTCCACTCCGTGAAGATCGTGAGATAGCCGCGGCTCTGGAGCCATTTCTGGAGCAGATCGATCTGGGTGCTTTTCCCGGAGCCGTCGATCCCTTCGACGACGATGAGGCGGCCGGGAAAGCCGGATTCTCCGCGCTGGAAGTTGTCTTGCGCCATTAGGCTTCGGGTCCCTCTCGGCTGGCGGCGTCCAAGGGCTCTTCTAGCACAAGTGCGCGTCCGAAGGCATGGAGGAAGCGCGGGCCGATCTTTCCGGGGCGCCAATTTCCTCCCGCCGGGAAGCGCAGGTGCACGGTCGGGCCGGTGCTCCAGCAGTCAAGCTGGACCGGTTGCGCTGGTGGCGTGCGGCGCACGCTCTCGTCCGCTAGGGCGAGGATGATCGCCGCTCGCTCCAGGATTTCGTCGTCGCGCAGATCGAGCAGAGGCCGATAGGTGCTGGCGCTGAGCCCCGGCTTCTCCGCGAGCCGGATCACTGCGGCGAGGCGGGCGAGGTCGCGGTGCGAAAAGCCGTTGAGGTCCGTGCGGAGCACGATTTCAGCGGTGAGCTTGTGCCGGTTGTAGAAGTCGATCACGCTGCCGATGTCGAGCAGGCGGGCCCCGAGGAGGACGGCTTCGGCAATGGGAGGAGGGATGTCGAGGAGCGGGTGATCGAGAAGGATCTTGGCGGCTTGCGCGCGCCGTCGGCCGCGCTCGTGGTCGGCATCCGCGAAACGGCGGCAGAGCGCCTCGACCGAGGCTTCGCGGACGGCTTGGGCGGAGGGGAGATGCGCGAAGACCGCTCCTCGTGCGATCCCTTCGCGCAAGCCCTGGCCGCTGACGGTGAGCAGGTCCGTGTGCAGATAGCGCATCACGGCATTGAGTGCGATGCCGCCGGCCACGATCGAGTCGGCGCGGGCGGGGTTCAAGCCGGGCGTCTGCGCCCGGTCCCTGAGGGGTTGCGTTGCGAGGCCGGCGACGATCCGTTGGAGACTGCGGCGGTGAAGGCCGTAGCCGTGGAGGCGGGCGATGGGATAGGCGCGCCGGCGCCGGTCGATCTTGGCGAGATTGCGGATGGTGCCGCCGGTCCCCACAAGGGTTTGGGCGCTGCCGTCGGGCGGGGGCACGCGCGCTTCGGCGAGCGCTCGCATGACGTGATCGGCGGCGGCCTTCCGTTCATCCGCAGGGGGCGGGTCGCTCGTGAGGAGACGCTCGGCGAGCACGAGCGCGCCGCTTGGGATGGACCAGGCGCCCAGGGGCTGGCGGTTCGCAAAGTGGACGATCTGCAGACTGCCGCCGCCGATGTCGACGAAGAAACCGTCCTCGGCCGGAAGGCCGTAGACCGCCCCGAGAAAGGCCAAGCGGGCTTCGTCTTGCGCGTCGATGAGGGTGACGTCCAAGTCGAGTTCGTCGCGCAGGCGCTGAACGAAAGCCTCGCCGTTCGTGGCGCGGCGCACGGCGGCGGTCGCGACGGCGGCGGTGCGGACCGCTCCCGCGCCGCGCGCGACGGCCGTGAAGTCTTTGAGAGCGTGTAGGGTCCACTCAATGGCGGCGGGGCTGAGCTCTCCGCTGCGGCTGACCTCAAGGGCGAGACGCAGAGGAGCACTCTGCTCGTCAATGATTTCGAGATGTCCCCCGGTTTCCGGCTGCACGATGACGACGCGCCCGGAATTGGAACCGATGTCGATGACGGCGATGCGGCCTTCCACGGAGGGCAGCGTAGCCTGCCGAGCGGATTGGGGGAGCGGTGACTTGGGCGGATCGAAGAGAGCCACCGGGGTGGAGCACGGCGGTGGCTCCGCCGCCGGCCCACGACGCACGGAAGTGACCACTGGCAGGGCAGGCAGAGGCGGCGCTGGCAGCGGGCGGATTGGGAGGCGGGTATGCGGACGCCAGGCGGGATTGAATCCGGCCACGGTAACGGGCACTGCGGCGGCGAGCCTCAGTCGTTTCGGCAGTGCGGGCAGTTGCAGCAATTGCAGTCATGCGGGGTGCCGACGAGGGTGTCGAGGTATGCGGTGGCGTACAGCGCCGTGAGTTGGCTCATGATGTGCGGGGACCAATGGGAACGGCGGGGGATGTGGCGGCGGGACCGACTGCGATGAAAATGCCCGCGCCCATCATCGATCCGAGGCCGATCACGGTCGCGCCGCTGAGGCCGAGCTGGCGAGCGAGGCGATCGGGAGGGCGTACGGTCATAGGAGCAGCCGCACCGTGGTCGATAGCGCGCGCGGCGGAACGCGCCCGCCGTCGCCTTTGGCCGTCATGGGAGCGGGTTCCGGTTACGAGTCCTCGGGTTTCACAACATAATTTGGAGAGTTAACAGCCGGCATGCGGGATGTGGAGCCGGGAGTGGGGTGTCCGTTCCCGGAAGAGCGGCCTGGCTAGGGTTGGACCGCGGGCGCTGTCCGGCGCTGCATCGGCGCGGGGGGACCGGCACAGTACGAAAAGCGCCCCCCTTTGGCAGGCGTATCCGGCATACGCGCTGCGCAGGCTCTCTGGAGCGCGTGGCCGGCGAACCGGGCGTAGGCGAGGGTTGCGCCTAGCGGCGAGGGGGGCAGCGGATGTAGCCTGCGCGGTGCGGGCGGGCCGTGTCTCGGCCTCTGCCAGGCCGCTCTAGTTTCATGGAGCAAGGAGTCCAAGATGAAGGCTGGTGTCTGCTTCAACTTTCAGAATTACCAGGACTGGGAACGCTTCGAGGCCAAGGCGGTGGACCGTGCGCCCGTCGTCTCGGATCAGCAGATCTGGGACGAGGAGCTGCGTCTCTATGGCCTTGCCGATCCACTCGGCTTCGACGCGATGTGGGCGCTCGACCATCATTTCGCCCCCTACATCATGAGCGGGAGTCCCTTGTTCCAGCTGAGCCACTTTGCGGGGCTGAGTTCGCGTCTTGACGTCGGCTCGATGGTGATCGTCCTGCCCTGGTATGACCCCATCACGATCGCGGAGCAGATCTGCGTGCTGGATCAGATGCTCCAGGGACGGCGCTTGATCCTGGGCGTGGGCCGCGGGGTGGCGCAGCGCGAGTTCGACACCTACCGCGTTCCCTTGAGTGAGTCACGCGGCCGCTTCATGGAGTCGATCGAGATCATCCGCCTGGCGCTCACCCAGGAGTGGTTCTCGTTCGAGGGTGAGCACTTCACGATCCCGGAGACCACCATCCGGCCGCGGCCGCGCACGGCGAACCTGGCCGGCACGCTCAAGGCGGCCTGGGTGAGCCCCGAGAGCTTGTCCATCTTGGCGAACGCCGGGGTGGGCATGCTGCTCACGAACCAGAAGAGCTGGGATGGATACCAGAAGGACGTGCGGGATTTCAACGCCGTGCGCGCGGATCGAGGCTGGGAGCCGCTCCAGCCGACGGTGGTGGTGAACGTGAGTTGCGCCGACTCGGCAGATGAGGCCTGGGAGGTGATCCTGCGGCATACGATCGAGATGCAGGACAGTATCGAGCGTCATTACCATTTCACCGATAGCGCGCAGTTCAAGAACGCCGCCGGCTACGACTACTACGCGAGTTTCGGCAAGACCCTGACGAAGAAGACTCCCGAGGAGATCGGCGAGTTCAACGCCGAACCGCAGGCTTGGGGCACGCCGCAGCAGTGCCTTGAGAAGATCGAGTACATCCAACGGATGACGAGCGCCGAGGAGTTCATCTTCAGCTTCCGCTATGGCGGCATGCCCGCGGACGTGGCGGAGCGCAGCATGCGGCTCTTCGCGGAGCACGTGCTTCCGCACGTGCACGCCTGGGATCCGCGCGCCGTGGCTGCGGGCGGCTGATCTCCTTCGCCCGCGGGCGTCCCTCGCCGGCGCCTTGGCCGCGCGGCAGGATCGTGGCCGGCGCCGCGTGTGGCTGATCGGCGGCGCGGGCCGCCGTCGCGCGCTTCCTCCGCGCTACGGGCTTCTTCGGGCTAGATCGGCGGGCGCTGGTCGCGCCAGGGTTTTGCCCGTTCGAAGGCGGCGGCGATACGGAAGACGCTGGGATCGTCGAAAGGCCTCCCGACGATCTGCATCCCCGTGGGGATGCCGAAGGACGAGAGACCGGTCGGCACGCTCATGACGGGGCACTGGCTGACGAGATTGAAGCCGTGCGTCATGACCCAGCCGACGTAAGCCTGGATCGGCTTGCCGTTGATCTGGAAGTCGGGATCGGCGTCGTTGTGATCCGCCTTGACCGCCGGAACCGCGAGCGTGGGACAGACGAGAGCGTTGTATTGCCGCAGGATAGGCTGGAGCTTGCGCCACATCTCGCCTCGGAACAGGTTGCAGCGATAGAGCCGGGAAGCGCTGTGGCCGAGCCCGTTCTCGAGGAGCCGTACGACGTACGGGTCCATCTCGTAGCGCCAGCGCGGGAGGAAGTCGCCCGCGACGGCGGCGAATAGCCCCTCCCAATGGGTCATCCAGGTGTCGAGCACGCCCCAGTTCCATCCCAGGTCCACCTCATCGACCTGGCAACCCATCTCCCGCAGCGTCGCGGCCGCCGCCCGGGTGTTCTCCTGGACCTCCGGGTCCACCTCCACGTATCCGAGATCCATGGAGAAGGCGATCTTCCATCCGTTGATGCCTTTAGGATCGAGCGGGAGCCGTACCCGCTGTGGGAGCGTGCAGAGGTCCTCCGGGTGCGGGCCGGACATCACGTTCTGCATCAGCGCCGCATCCGCCACGCTGCGGACGATCGGGCCGTAGTGGAGGATCGTTTCCAAGGGATGGTCGCGGTCCAGCGGGTTGCGTCCGAAAGGCGGCTTGTAGCCCACGACCCCGCAGGCGGACGAGGGGATCCGGATCGAGCCGCCGCCGTCGGTGCCGTCGGCGAGGGTGGTCATGCCGGCCGCGACGGCGGCTGCGGCTCCGCCTGAGGAGCCCCCCGAGGTGTACGTCAGGTTCCAGGGGTTGGGGGTGATGCCCCACAGCGGGCTGTGCGTGGCGCCGGAGTAGGCGAACTCGGGCGTGGTGGTGCGCAGATGCATGATGGCGCCGGCGCGGAAGAGCCGGTCGACGGTGGGAGCGGTGTAGTCGGGCCGGAAGTCCTCGAAGATCTTCGAGCCGAAGGTGGTGATCTCTCCCTTGACGGGGTGAAAGTCCTTGATCGCGACCGGGAGGCCCTCCAGCGCGCGCGGCCGGCCGTCGCCCATGTATCGCGCTTCCGCTTTCCGGGCTTGCGTGCGCGCGCGCTCGTAAAAGTCGTAGGTGACGGCGTTGAGTTGGGGGTTGACCGCCTCAGCGCGGGCGATCACGGCCTCCATGAGCTCAACGGGCGAGAGCGAGCGGTTGCGGAACCGTTCCAGCGCTTCCGTCCCCGTGAGGTAGCAGAGATCCAGATCGGCGTCGGTCATCTCCCACCCCTGCCTTCGTCGCCCGTGGAAGCGTGTGGGGACTGCTGAAGTGGGGGCGATTCTGTCAGTCGCGTCGTCCGGCGATCAAGCATCCCCGTGCGGCAGGCGGCAGAATTTCATCTTGGGCCCTGAAGTGCGAATCACTCGGAAGAGCAGTGGGTGATCGGCGACGTGCACGCGAACTCGATCGAGGGGGTCTGGAGCCTGTTCAAGCGCAGCCTCATGGGATCGTTCCACAAGGTCAGCGCCAAGCACCTGGACCGCTACCTGTCGGAGTTGGAGTGGCGCTTCAACAACCGGGACAACGAGTAGATCTTCGTCGACACGCTGCGGCGCATCGTGCGCACCGAGACACTGCCGTACCGCGAGCTGGTCGCGTAGGACCGCATCACTGCTGTTCTTGCTCGGTTGGTGGCATCTCGCCCCTCTAGTCTCCGGCAACCATCGCCATGAAGTCTGCCTCCCCAACGATCCTGATGGAGATACCCTTCTCTATCAGATTTTCAGCTTTGCGATGCTTGGAACTCTTGTCGTGTCCCGCGAGCTTCCTGATATCGCTATCTCCCACGACGAGAACAGTAGTCTTGCTCGTAACGCTCCCGTCAACGTTGCAGCCGACGGACGCCGCCAAGCTGGCCGCCTCTGACCGAACCATGGTCAGCGCCCCGGTGAACACTATCGTCTCTCCGAACAGCACCCCCTCCGGGTTTCCTTCTCTGCGGGGATCCGACGCTTGAGGATTGATGGGTGCCACTGATCGCCTGACGAGGTCAGGGAGAGCAAGGCCGGTGCTTTCCATTGCTGCAATGATCACTTGCCCTGCTGCCTTTGCATCTTCGAGGGCATGGTGATGGTCGAAGTCATATCCAATCAGCTCACATAGATTGGCGAGTCCGTACCCGCGTCGCGAGACCTCCGTCCATGCCCGGCGCGCAACGCGGGCGGAGTCAAGCCAGATGCAGTCAGGAATGTCTACGTCCCAACGCTGAGCGGCCTGCGCAATCGCCGTACGATCGAAGTGCGTGTGGTGTACGACCACGCAACCGTCCATCACGTCGCGGAGTTCGTGCAGCGCATCGCCGAACGTTCTGGCCCCTTTGACGTCGTTCTCGCCGATTCCGTGTATTGCTGTGTTGATCGGTGAGAACCAGTCGTGAGGGTCGATGAGCGAGTACCACTTCCCCGTCAACCTACCGTCTTCAAATGTTGCTGCGCCGATGGAGCAGATCGATGACATGTTGGGATTCGCTGTCTCAACATCGATCGCCGTGAATATGTTCGCCACGATCCCTCCCATGCTCTCGACAAAGGGACTATAGGGATTAAGTACCCACGCTACTTGACCCTGCCGCCCGGCGGCCTATCAAGAGGCGGACGAGAGCTGCTCTAACAACTGAGCCGATGGCCCGCAGTACGCTGCGGCTGATCCTGGCAGGCCAGGACGTTCGATTCAGGGCGCGCCGTCGCGGATTGGAACCTGCTTTAGGCTTCGGTCGGGCTGAGTGGCCACCCTGCGCCGCATCGTGCGGACCGAGACGTTGGCCTACTCGAAACTGGTCGCCTAGCCTCCCGCCGCAACTGATCCGGCGAGAACCCGAAGCCCGCTGGCGGGCAACACGCCCCCTTCGTTGCCTCGGTTGTTCCTGTGGATCAGTTGCATGACCCAGCCATCGGGACGCGAAGGGGGCTCCATGCGTGCACTGATCCTTGGAAGTTTGTTGGCGGTGATTCTTGGTGTGGCGGTAGTGCCGGGCGTCGCGGCGGAGATCCCGTCGGAGGAGCAGGTGATCACCTTCGCCCTCGCGGAGTTGCCGCCGGAGTGGGAGATTACACGGGACAAGATCGTGGTCTTGGACTGCGAGTACGGCAGCTCGGACGATCTCCCGAGCATCTGGCGCTCCAGATGGGATAGATGGTGTGCCGAGGACGGGTTCTGGGGCCAGTTCGCCTTTTTTACCCAGGGTGGGATCTATTCGTCTGAGTATCGGAACGAATGGCGGATCTTTCTGCACCACCGAGAGCTCGGAGACCGTGCCCAGTACTGGTACCGCACCCTTCTCCACGAAGCCGTGCATTTTGCGCATGCCAATGCGTGCATGGGAGCAGCGGTTCGGAGCGAGGGGGTCAGTCGCACGCTCCTCCATCACCTGAGCTTGATCTTCGCGAACCACCGGGGGCTCGATGCCCCACCCGATATCTGTAGTGTCGCCACCACACCGCTTTCCGTAGAGGAGCGCGGGGCTCTTCGACAGCAGTTGCCGTGGCTCCAGCGGCCGGTGACCGCGTATGCGCTCTCTGAGTTCCGAGAGTACGTTGCCGAGACGATTGAGGCGTGGTACGCCACACCGCGCTGGCTCCAGCTCAGTGATCCCCACGCCTACCTGGCAATCGAGACCCACGGGCTAGTGCAGCGCAGTGAGTAGGCTAGCCACGGGTGATCTTCTTCGATAGGAGGGTGTGGCCTTCGCCGAGATCCTCGCTTCGTCAAGCTCCTCTTCCCAATCCGTAGCGCGGACAGGACGGGCGCGGTGCAGGGTTACGGCAGAGGCACTTTGCTAGCCTGGCGTCCTGGAGGTTTAGCCATGCCGCTCGTCACTGGTGTCGACACCACCGCCCTCACGGTCAGCGATCTGGATCGGGCCTTGGGCTTCTACTGTGATCTCTTGGGAATGGAGGTGGTGGAGACGAAGGGCGCCGGCGCGGGATGGGACGCGGAGGAGCAGGCCCGTTGGGACGCCTACCACGAGCGGGTCTGCGGTATCCCCGGCGCGCGGATCAAGGTGGCGTTCCTGCAGGCGCAGGACGGCTCCAAGCTGGAGCTGATCGAATACGTGCAGCCCAAGCGTCCGCCGGGCCCCAAGCGCCCCTTTTCCGACCCGGGCGTTGCGATCGTCCCGTTCGCGTTGCGGGACAGCGTCGCGGTGGTCGCCAAGCTGCGCGCGGCGGGCGTCGATGTGGTGGCGGATCCGCAGCACTACGTCCTGGACGGGGTGGAGAGCTACACGACCTATCTCTACGATCCCGACGGCAACCACCTCTGCTTTTTCGAGATCGTCGAGGTCTAGCGGGCGGATCGCGGGTGCGGGTGCGGTGGCTAGGGCACCAACACGGCGCGCCCGCCGACGCGTCCCGCGCGCAGGTCGTCGAGGGCAGCGTTGACGCCGTCCAGCGGATAGCGGGTCACTTGACTCTCGATGCGGCCGGCGCGCGCCAGGGCGACCACGCCGTCCAGGTCGGCGCGGGTGCCCGCGTAAATGGTCGTCAGTACGGCCTCGGGCGCTTGCGTATAGAAGCCGAAGGGGACCGTGCCGCCGGCCAGCCCCAGCATCGCGACGATGCCGCGCTGCCGCACGGTCTGGGCGGCGAGCTGCAGGCTTTCATCCGTGCCGACGAAGTCGAGTACGGCGTGCGCGCCTTCGCCGCCGGTCAGCTCCCTGATGCGGTCCGCGGCGCCGGCGCCGGCTTCCAGCGTCTCGGCCGCGCCGAGGTCCCGGGCGCGCTGGAGCTGCTCCGCCCGCCGATCGACGGCGATGATGCGGGCGCCGCTGAGCGTGCGCGCGATCTGCACCGCCATCTGCCCCAGCCCGCCCACGCCGATGATCACGATCGCGGCGCCGCCCATGAGGTAGGGGCGCACGCGCCGCACCGCTGCATAGGATGAGATGCCCGCGTCGCCGAGCGGCGCGGCGTCGATTGGGTCGAGCGTTCCCAGCGGGACCAGGTGTCGCGGGTGGGGCACCAGCACGTACTCCGCGAAGCCGCCGTCCATCGTGCTGCCTGCCTCGTTCCCGCGCGGGCAGATCTGCTCGTGTCCGGTGATGCACCACTCGCAGGCGCCGCATCCCCACCCCACCATCACCGCCACCGCCTCGCCGGGGGTGAGGTCGCCGGCTCGCGGTCCGGGCTTTTCGATCCAGCCGGCGATCTCGTGCCCCATGGTCACCGGCAGCGAGACGTATTCGGAGAGCTCGCCGTCGATGACGTAGAGGTCGGAGTGGCAGACGCCGGCGCCGGCCACGCGCACGAGGACCTCGTCCGCCTGCGGCTCGGGGACGGGCACGTCCTCCAGGCGCAAGGGCTCGCCATAGCCGTAGAGACGCGCCGCTTTCAGTGGGTTTCCTCCCCCGCTTCGCTCCCCTGGCCGGCCTCCAGGCCGATCTGGCGCAGGAAGGTATGGATGTCTGGGTAGATCGTCTCCCGCACGATCTTGCCGGCGGAGTTTAGCTCGAATACGTTCGCCTCCACGAAATCGAACCGCCGCCCCACGACCTCGGGCGGCATCCCTTCGGCCGGCGCGATCATGGTGCCTCGGATCCGAAGCTCGGCGACCGCGAAGCCGTCGCCGCCGAAGCAGCTGCGGATCTCTCCTTCCAGCCGTCCCCATTGATGGCAGTACTGGAACACGGCCAGGATCGCTTCCTTGCCGCGCGCGGGCTCGGGGAGCAGGGGGTCCTCGTAGATCGCGTCATCCGCGAAGAAGGCCATGGCCCTCTCCCAATCGCTCACCCAGAAAGCCTCGAGCATTTGACGAATGTTGGCGCTGTAGTCGCTCACGACGGCGTTCCTTGTGTCTCAGATCCCGCTTGGGAGTCTAGGGCGGCAGCCCCTCAATCCACACCCGGTAGTGCTCCACTTCGTCGCTGTTCCGCGCGCGCCACTGGCGAGTCACCTCGGCGGCGTGGGCGGCGGCGGCGGCACCATCCAGTTCACCGGCCATGATCCGTTTCCCCAGCGGCGCCATGCCTTCGAAGTGGAAATGGACCGGCATCAGGTCGGGCAGGTACAGCGTCGCCGGGCCCTGGACGAACCAGTCCCACATCTTGCGGTACTCCGGGTATGCGATCCGTCCCCCTCCGTCCCAAGCCGTGTTCGCGGGCAGCAGGCGGAGCTCCTCCCAGAGACGGTCCCTCTGCTCCGTGCGATGCAGGAAGCGGAGGAACTGCGCGGCTTCCTCCTGATGTTCGCTGCCGCTGGCGATGCCGAGCCCCTGCGTGTCGATGATCGGCAGACCCGCCAGCGCGCCGCCGCCTGCGATCGGTGCCACGGCAATGATCACGTCGTCGCCGAGGGCTCGCTCACAAGCGGGGAACATCGGACCGGATGCCAGCGTGAACGCCCCCTGCCCTTCACTGAATCGGCGCACCGCCTCCCAGAGATCGGTTGTCGGCGCGTCGGCGTTGATGTAGCCGGCCTCCCAGACCGTCTTGAGCATGTCCCAGTGGGCGTAGTGGGGCGGGTCGCGCCAGTCCAGCCCTCCGAGGAACAGTTGCCCGGCGTCTCGCGGCCTGTCGAACTGTTGCACGAGGAAGTGGGTCAGCCACCACACGCTGAAATCCCCCTCGAGATCACCGGTTTCGATGGGGACGTGGCCCGCGGCTTTGACCTGCTCGCACTGCGCCAGCAGATCATCCCAAGTTCGCGGGGGGATGGCGTCCGCCTCGACCCCCGACTGGATAAGGATGCGCCGGTTGACCAGCCACACGACGGGGATCAGGTACCAACCCACCCGGAACGTCTGGCCCTGGTAGGTACTCAGCGGCGTGCTCCCCATCCGTTCGAGCTCGCTGGCCGGGATGAGCGGCTCAAGAGGAGCGATGTAGCCGCGCCAGGCGTTTTCGATGTGATAGATGCCGTTCCAGAAATACTGGAGGTCGGGCGGCTGCCGCGCCGCTGCCGCTTTGGTGAAGCGGTCCACAACCTCCCAGCCCTCTTCAAGTTCCGCCTTCACGCGGACGCCGGGGTTGGCGGCCTGGAACGCTTCGATCGTCGTGTGCAACCAGCGGCCGAGGCCGGGAGCTTCGTCTTCGCCCCACCACCAGAGGAGAAGCGTTGTCGCTGGTTGCGCCACCTCAAGGATCCGAGACGGGCGCGGCTTCTGGTTGCAAGGCGGTGCGTACGTTGGCGACGAAGGCGTCGATATCGCGGTCCAGACGGGACTTGAAGTAGCGATTGAGCAGCTGCCGGGCCGGGCCCTGCCCCTTGACCGTGCCTCGGTAGGTGACTTCCGTGCGGTCCGGCGCCCGCGGGCGCACATCGATCGTCCCGCTCGCGATGAGTTCATCCGATTCACCGGTCCAAGCCGCATGCGCCGGCGCTTCCAGCGTGGTCGTCCGGGTGCGCACCACGAAGCGCTTGCGGATGAAGCCGATCTTCGTCTCCATCCGCCAGTCCGCCTCCGTCGGCGAGAGGAGATCGACGCCCGTACAGCCCGGCAGGCAGGGGCCAAGGCGCTCAAGGTCGCTGAGGAAGGCCCAGACCATGGCGGCGGGGGCCTGCACGTCGAAGGTGCGCTGAGCGGTAGGCACGTGACTAGTCGTCTTCCACCTTGCCCAGGTCGCGCAAGATCTCTTGCGCCGTGTTGTGCCCCGGGAGGCCGGTAATCGCCGGGCCGGGATGGGTGCCGGCTCCGGTCAGATAGAGTCCGCCGATCGGCGTCCGGTAGTTCGAGAGTTCCGGCAACGGCCGGAAGCCGAAGACCTGGTGCGGCACCATGTCGATGTGGAAGTTGTTGCCCTTGGGAATGCCGACGATCTGCTCCCAGTCCTTTGGCGTACGCGCCGCCCAGCCGAGCAGCTTGTCCTTGAGGTTGGGCGCGTATGCGCAGTAGGTGTCGAACATGCGCATCGCGGCTTCCTCCTTGGCCTCGTCCCAGTCGCGCTGATCGGCGAGCGCATAGGGCACCCAGCAGTGCAGGCCCAGGGCGTGCTGTCCCGGCGGCGCCATGCTGGGGTCGAGCCCCGTCGAGAACGTGCACCAGATCCAGGGGTGCGCGGGGATCTCACGGCGCCGGATCTCCGCCCACATGGCGTCCGCGTAGTCCACGCTGGGCGTGATCATCGCGGCGGGGATGCGGAACTCAGGACGGCTGCCGTCGTCGCCCACGGGCGAGAACTGCGGCGGCGCGGAGAGCGCGTAGTAGGCTTTGATGACGGCGGTGTTGTCGTTCTGCAGGTGGCGGACGCGGTGCAAGAAAGCTTGCTCCAGGTGCTCCTGCGCGATCATCTCAAGGAATACCGTCTGCGGTGCGATCGCCGTGACGACGCCCTTGCGCGCCTCCACCCGCTCGCCACCCTCGAGCCGCACGCCGCGGACGCGGCCGTCCTGCACGAGAACTTCGGCGACGGCGGCTTCGGGCTGAATGCGTCCCCCGTACGATTCCAAGGCGCGCGCGACGGCGGCGGAGACCTGTCCGATGCCTCCCCGGGGCCGGTAGACGCCGCCGTAGTGACTCATGACGAGCTCGGTCATCGCGAGCGCCGAGCCGGGTTGGTCCAGCGAGCTTTTGGTTTGGAGCGCCATGAAGGCGCCGAGCCCCTGCATCTGCGTGGAGTCGAACGTTTCGTAGATGTACTGCCGGGCGGGCATCATCATGACGCGCAGCAACTCCTCGACCTCGGGCGAGTCCTCCATGAGCGAGGCCATGGCGGCGAACGAGGGCGGCGCCCCGGTATTGATGGGATCGAGCATCTCGAAGGCTTGCGCCCAGAACTCGACCCAGGTGACGTAGCGCTCGGCGTCGCGGGGCGAGATGGTGGCGATCTCTTCGGCGGTTCGGTGCAGGTCGCGCCAGAAGAAGATGCGGTGGCCGTCGGGGAACGGCATGAGGAACATCGGCTCGACTGTCAGCAGCTCGAGGCCGTGCTTCTCGAGTTCGAGGTCCCGAAAGAACGGTTGCTCCCGAATGCCCAGCAAGTCGAAGGCGCCGGGATTGAAGGTGAAGCCGGGGAGCTCGGGAATGGCTGGCTCGCTCGTGCCGCAGCCGCCCAGGACGTCGCGGCGTTCCAGCACGAGGACGTCCTCGCCGGCCTTGCTCAGGTAGGCGGCGCAGGTGAGGCCGTTATGGCCCCCGCCGACGACGATCCAGTCTGCAATCATTTCGCTTGGCTGCCCTCGGCCTCGTTGCGCGTGAGGCTAGGGCAGGACGTACTCCGTGTAGACGACGGTGCACTCGTGGTCGCCGAGAAAGCGGACGAGGAAGGGTGTCGAATCCGCGGGGTCGGTAAGGAACAGCATGCTGTCGCCGGCCTTCGCGACGTAGCGCCGCCCATTGTATTCGACGTGCAGCTCGCCGCTTGTGATCACCTTGCGCTCGGATAGACCCATTGCGACGAAGTCGTAGTCCAAGACGTTGCCGGTCTTGTTGACGTACCAATAGCCGAGATCACTGACTTTGCCTTCGCAGGGTACGGTGGCGTACGGACTGCTGAAGCCCGTGGAATCATCGAACTCTTCCCAGCCGGCGCCGCCGGCGGCGGCCGGCACGGCGGCCGGGCTCGCTTCCGACACGGAAGCGTCTGCGCTATCGGCGATGACGCGGAAGTGATTGGGGTCGTCGTGGTTGAGCTGGATCAGCATGAGCCTGTGCATGGTGCTCTCCGATCTGTTGCGTACGGCTCCACTGGATCGATCTATTCGCGCATTACGGACCCGCCGTTTGAGTCGGTGGGCGGGGCGATGTTAAAGCAAGCGGCGTCGTGTTCGGGTTTCTGCAACTCCGTCGGTGGCACCTCCGTCCAACAACGATCGATCGCACGGAAGCAGCGACTGGCGAAGCGGCACTGCCGTGGCGGATCGATCGGGCTGAGGGCTTCCCCTTCGAGACTAATGCGATCCCGATGCTGACCGCGGGCTTGGGGGCGCGGAATCGCGGACAGCAACGCTTGTGTGTAGGGGTGGAGCGGATTTCCGAACAGTTCATCTCGGTCCGCCGTTTCGACCAGCTTGCCGAGGTACATTACTCCAACCCGATCCGAAATGTGCCGCACGACCGCCAGATCATGACTGATGAAGAGGTAGGTGAGAGTGAGCTCCTGCTGGAGGTCGTGGAGAAGGTTGAGCACCTGGCTTTGGATCGAAACGTCGAGCGCGCTGACCGGCTCGTCCAGGATGAGGAACTCGGGATTGGCGGCCAGCGCGCGCGCGATCGCGACGCGCTGGCGCTGTCCCCCGCTGAGTTCGTGCGGGTAGCGAGCAGCGTAGGAGTGAGCGAGTCCGACCATCTCCAAGACTTCCTGGGTACGGCGGCGTCGCTCGGCGCGGCCGAGCCGGAGACGGTGCGTGCCTTCAGAGACGATCGCGCCGACCTTCATCCGTGGGTTTAACGAGGAAAACGGGTCCTGGAAGACAAGCTGCATCCGCTGCCGCAGCTGCCCAAGATGGTGACGACTGGAGCTGAAGACGGCCTCGCCGTCGAAAAGGACGCTGCCTGTATCCGCAGGCTGCAAGCGGATGATCAGCTGTCCCAACGTGCTCTTCCCGCAGCCGGTTTCACCCACGATGCTGAACGTTTCGCCGTGCCGGATCGTGAAGCTCACCTCGTCGACGGCGCTGAGCCAGCTCGTGGGACGGCCCAGAATGTCGCGCCGTATCGGGAAGCGCTTGCTGAGGTTGTGGACCTCGAGGAGCGGCGGCGCTTCAGGCATGGAAGGGCTGCGGGTTCCAGCAGCGGAGGTGATGCTCATCCGCGACCTTTTCCAGTTGGGGACGCTCGTTCCAGCAGCGGTCCTTAGCGTAGGGGCAGCGAGGGGCGAAGCGACACGCCGGCGGCAAGTTCCGCAGTTCCGGGACGCGCCCCTCGATCACATGAAGGCGGGTTTCGTCTTCGCCGGTGTGATGCGCGAGACCTGGGATGCAACGAAGCAGGCCCTGGGTGTAGGGATGGCGCGGTGCGGCGAAGAGGGTGGTTGTGGGCATGGTCTCGACGACTTCGCCCGCGTACATGACGGCGACGCGTTCGGCCACCTGTCCCACCACGGCGAGGTCGTGGCTGATCAGGAGCACGCTCATGTTCGAGCGCTGGCGGAGGTCGTCGATCAATTCGAGGATCTGGGCCTGGATGGTGACGTCCAGGGCCGTCGTGGGTTCGTCCGCGATGAGGAGCTGCGGCTCGAGGATGAGCGCGATCGCGATCATGACACGCTGCCGCATACCGCCGGAGAGCTGGTGCGGGTAGTCGTTCAGGCGTTGCGCGGGGTTGGGAATGCCAACCTGTTCCAGGATGCCGATGGCGCGGTTACGGGCCTCGTGGCGGCCGATCTTGTGGTGGGCGCGCATGGTTTCCGTTAATTGATGGCCGATCGTGAAGACCGGGTCGAGACTGGTCATCGGTTCCTGGAAGATCATCGAGATCGAAGGGCCGCGTACGCGCCGCATGTCGGCCTCCGGGAGGGCGAGGAGGTCGCGGTCCGTGAGCTGAACGGCGCCCGTGGTGCGGGAACCCGGCTCGGGCAGGAGGCGCATGATCGCGAGGGCGGTCATCGTCTTGCCGCAACCACTTTCTCCGACGAGCCCCAGGATCTCCCCGGCGGCTACGGAGAGGGAGACGCCGTCCACAGGGCGGACCTCGCCCTCCTCGGTGGCGAGGTCGACGGTGAGATCAAGGAGACGGAGGAGCGTCGCGCCGGCCGTCATCGCACGCCTCGCAGTCTGGGATCGAGGATGTCGCGCAGGCCATCCCCAAGGGTGTTGAAGCCGACCACCATCAGCACGAGCGAAACGCCGGGCACCGTAACGACCCAGTGATCTCCATTGAGGAGGTGCTGCCGGCCTTCAGCCGCCATGAGCCCAAGGCTTGGCGTTGGTGGTTGCGTCCCGAGGCCGAGGAAAGAGAGCGCACCTTCGAACACGATCACCACGGGGATGTAGTAGGTGCCCATGACGATCGTGGGGGCGATGAGGTTCGGCACGAAGTGCCGCAGGATGATCTTCCAGTCCGGTACGCCCATCGCGCGGGCGGCCTTGACGAAGTCCCGTTCCCGCAGGCTGAGCCCTTCTCCGCGTACGATCCGTGCGAAGCCGGCCCAAAGGATCAGCGGGACCGAGAGGATCACGACTTCGATCCCTCGGTCGAAGACGCCGGACAGCGCCACCGCCAGCAGGATGATGGGGAAGCCCCAGGTCACGTCGATGACGGCACTGATCACCACGTCGATCCAGCCACCGTAGAAGGCCGCGACGGTGCCCAGCACCATGCCGAGGATGAGCGTCAAGGCCGTGATCGCTAACGCCAGCATGATCGATACGCCGATCCCGGCCACGGTGCGCGCGAGCAGGTCGCGGCCGAGGGCGTCGGTGCCCAAGACGTTCTCGCCTGTGAAGGGCGCCCGCAGGATGACGGCGGAGTCGAGGGTCTGGTCGAGGTAGAGATCGTGGAACCGATCGAAGCCGATGATGACGATGCCCGCGATGCCGATGAGCACGAAAACGAGGCTGATGCCGCCGCCGATCAGCGCCAGCCGGTTGCGCGCCAGCAGGCGCAGGCCGGCGTGGAGCTGGTGTCGACGGGTCTGCTCGGGCGTCGGCGGCTCGTGCCAGAGGGCCGCGTCTTGGAGGGCGCTCATACGCGCAGCGTCGTTTCCTGGCGGATGCGGGGGTCCACGAGACTGTAGGCGATGTTGGCGACGAAGTTGGCGAGGATGACCGCGATCGTGAAGAGCAAGGTGATCATCAAGGCGACCGGGTAGTCGCGCTGGAGGATGCTCTCGATCAACAGCCGGCTGATGCCGGGCCAGCGGAAGATCGTCTCCACCACAAAGGTGTAGCCG
>JAPOXK010000006.1 GCA_026707145.1 Chloroflexota bacterium
CAAGATTCCTCGCTGCTGCCTCCCGTAGGAGTCTGGGCCGTGTCTCAGTCCCAGTGTGGCTGATCATCCTCTCAGACCAGCAACCGATGGTTGCCTTGGTAGGCCGTTACCCCACCAACAAGCTAATCGGACGCAGGCCCCTCCCAGGGCGCCGGAACTTTCCTCAGCGGTCCGAACCGCTAAGCGCATGAGGTATTAGCCCGCCTTTCGGCGAGTTATCCCTCACCCCGGGGTAGGTCACCTACGCGTTACTCACCCGTTTGCCACTCAGTCATCCATCCCGAAGGATGGAGCTTCGTTCGACTTGCATGCGTAAAGCACGCCGCCAGCGTTTATCCTGAGCCAGGATCAAACTCTCCGTGGAAACCAAACACCTGTCGCCGAAGCGATCAGGATCTGTTCGGAAACGGAACCCGCGACGATAGGCAAAGCCCACCGTCGCCGGGTATCAGAGTCCACCCAAGCACATGTGCTTCCGCTCTCCAGTTGTTAAGGTGCCACCAGCCCCAACCGCTCGGGCGCATGCCCGCACGAATGTTGCTCGCGCAAGAGTGGACCGTATCACCGCTGTCGATAGAGCGTCAATCCAGCGGAGCGGGATCGAAGGTTCGTGAGCTTACTCCTGTAGTCGTGAAAAAACAGGCGCGGACCGCGCCATGATGCCGATGCTACGGCGCAGCCGAGTCGCGACCCACCGCGAGCCGATCACCGCGCGCCCAGGCGCTCACGCCATTACCCAATTGGACCGTAGCGCCCCCGCGCTCCGCCAACCGGTCCAACGCGACCGTCCGCTCCGCACTGAGCGGGGCAGCGCCTGCTTCCAGCGCCAAAGCCCGCAGCAGCCGCCGCCGGATGGCGGCCGGCTGACCTTGCAGCTCCGCGCGGCTCACCCCAAGGGCCGTATCCCTTCGCTCCACGTCCAGCGCGGTCCGGACACGCGCAGTCAGGGTTTCCAGTGCGTCCAAATCGGTTCGTGCGGTCGCCGCAAGCCGGCGAAGAGCACAGTCCACCGCCGGATTGAACTCGCGCAGAAGCGGCAGGAGTTCGCTGCGGACACGGTTGCGAAGGAAGGCCAGATCACGGTTGCCGGGATCATGCGCGGCTTCGATACCGAAAGCATGGCAGGTCGCTTCCGTTTCGGCACGCGTGATCTCCAGCAAGGGACGAATCAGAGCTGGGGGGTCCCCGCGATCGATGGGGAGTGGCGCGCGGGCGCGCATGCCTGTGAGCCCATCAATCCCGCTGCCACGAATCAGGTGCAGCAAGACCGTCTCGACCTGATCATCGGCGGTGTGGCCAGTCACGATTGCGTCCGCGCCGAACTGCTGCGCGCAGCCGGCCAAGCAGGCATACCGGGCCGAGCGGGCAGCGGCTTCCAGGCCGGGTTGCCGCGCGTCGAGATCGACTGCAGCGACTTGCAACGGAACAGCGCACGCTGCCGCGAGGGTGTGCACCGCTTGCCGGAAGCCCGTGCGAACTTCGGGCGGGGCGATCCCATGGTCGACGTAGGCAGCTTCGATCCGCCAGCCATGCCGCTGCGCCCGTTCCGTGAGGGCGATCAACACGGCCGAGGAGTCGGCGCCGCCGGAAACGGCGACGAGCAATCGCGCAGCGCCGGCGTGCCCAAGAGCAGCGACCGTCGCCTGCTCAATGCGATGGATGATCGCGCGAATGACACGGGAAGGAGGGATATGAGAAGGAGGCGTCACAAATCGAGCCCGAAGCCGGCAGATTCAATCCGTGATCGGCGCGCGCGGATCGGGCAAGAGGTTGGCCCACCAAGGCGCGTGAAGAATCCGAAGCCCCGGCCGCACGGGCGCCTCCACGGCAAACGCTTCTTCACCTGGACGGACGAAACCCAGATCTTCCCGTGCGACACGTTCGACGAACTCATCGGAGTCCAAGTAGGCAGCAAGGGCAGCCAGCTGATCGGCTTGCATACGCAGTTCGGCGATCTCATGCTGCGTCTCAGCGATGCGGACGTGCAGACTATCCGTACCAATCCAGCCATCGACCGCGTCGAAGACAAGATAGCCGACAGCCCCAAGAACAGTCGTGAAAAGAGCGATCCGCAAGATCTGCGCGGCAACGCGCCACTTCGAAGCGAGAGCTTGCTCCACGACGAGGCTCCGGCGCCACCATGGTCACGCTAGCACGTTGGCTGCTTAGGAGTAGCCTTCTCTGGGATCCGGCGGGGATCAAATACGCCGGTCGGTTGGGGGAAACCCGCAGCTGACGTTGAAACGGTGCAGCTGCCAGCGTCCAACACGGAGCGTCAAGATGGTGTGTGCGGCCAATCCCACCTCAAAGCGCCGGAAGTCGTGCAAACTGTGCTGGAGGGCGCCGCAGAGAATCGCGCGGATCACCCAGTTGTGCGTCACGACAACGATCGGCCCTGGTGCAGGCGCCCGAAAGAGGCCGTCGACGAGAGGCCAGGCGCGCGCGTGCACATCGCTCAACGACTCGCCACCAGGCATGCGCACGTCGGCGCCCGCGTCGCCCCACCAGCCAGCGATGACTTCGGGAAAGCGCTCCCGCGCCTCGTCGTAGGGCAGGCCTTCCATCGCACCGATGTCCAACTCGATCAAGGCCTCCTCCCTCTGCACGACGATACCTCGCGGGGCGGCAATGGCTTCGGCGGTGCGGCGCGCGCGCTGCAGAGGACTACTGACAACCCGGTAAAAGCCCTCTCCACGAAGGAGATCGGCGACGGCCATGGCTTGTCGCCAGCCGTGACCAGTGAGAGCTGAATCGCCACGCCCAAGAGCGCGCCGATCGCGATTCGCCACCGACTCCGCGTGCCGCACGAGGATCAGGCGAGTCATTACCCGTCCGCACCGCAACCGGCCGCCTGACGAACGGCGCCGGCGGCCTTGGGTTGATCGAGGTCGAGGCGGATGCGGTGGATGCGGAGCGGCGGCACGGTGATGCCGAGAGCAGCCGTCACTTGCTCCGGCCGGCCGGAGCCTTGCTCATCTGCACGCAGGCGCATCGTGATTCGAGCGCGGCCCGGATCGATGGCCAGAGCGGCCAAGTCGAAGATCAACGCGCGAAGGTCATAGCGACGCAACTCGTCCCCGCGCTGATGCTCCCAAAGCAATTCATCCCGAGCCAGCAACTCCGCGATCGCAGCTTGTAGATCCTCGATCGGGCGCGACTCCTCAACTTCCACAACGTATTCGGCCGCGCGGAGCAGCGATTGCAAGGAGGACCGCCCGAGCGGTGTCTCTTCCAATTCGATCAGCCGCAAACCAGCGGGGAGCTGGGGAGCGATGGCCTCGGCCACCTCCTTAATGGTGCGGCGCTCCTCCAGCAGAACATCCAGGAGCTCGCAATCCGAGGTGACGCCCACCGCCAGTGGGGCAGCCAATGCGATCCGCGGTCGGGGCGAGAATCCTTGCGAGCGTGCGACCGGCATCCCGGCGCGCCTGAGGATGCGCTCCCAGGCGCGCATCAAGTCCAGGTGCGTGATATATCTTTGCTCCTCGTCACGCGCGAAGGTGATAGTGATGCGCTGCATCTTCATCCGCGCGCTTGCCTCCGGAGGATCGCGTGATTCAAGGAGCTCTGTCAGGCTAGCGCTTCCTGGTCGATCCACTCGCGCGCAGCCGTGTGCGGATCGAGTTCGCCGTCGGCCACGGCACGTGTCAGATGGTCTAAGCGTCCACCGCCCCCTTCATCGTCCATGAGACCAGCGAGCAGCTGAGAGCGGGCGAGGGTGAGGATCTGGTGCCGGGCGCGTTCCTCTCGCTGCTCGCGCAGGCGCCCGCTGCTCGCGAGAAATTCCCAGTGGTCGTCGCAGGCGGTGACGAGGTCGTCGATCCCCACCTCTTCGGTCGCGATCAGCTTGACGATAGGCGGGGTCCAAGCGCGGTCCGGCAGGAGCGACAGCAGCGCGCGCAGCTGGCTGACGAGGAGATCGGCACCGGGCAGGTCGGCCTTATTGACTGCCAAGACATCGGCGATCTCCATGATGCCAGCCTTCATCGCTTGAATGTCGTCGCCGCTTCCGGGCGTATTGACGAGGACGGTGGTCTGCGCGGCGCCTGCGATCTCGACCTCGTCCTGGCCGGCACCCACCGTCTCGATCAGGATCGTGTCCTTGCCGAACGCGTCGAGTACGGCGATCACGTCGAGCGTGGCAGCGGAAAGGCCGCCTAACGCGCCGCGGCTGGCGAGGCTGCGCATGAAGATCTCTGGATCGGAGCTGAGCTCCTGCATACGGACGCGGTCGCCCAGGATGGCGCCTTGGGTATAGGGGCTGGAGGGATCGACGGCGATGATGCCGACGGTCTGTCCTCGGGCCCGCAGCGCCTTGGCGAACTGGTTGGTGAGCGTGCTCTTGCCGGCACCGGGAGGACCGGTGATGCCGATCGTGCGCGCTCGTCCCGCGCGCCGGTAGAGGGCGCGGAGCGCCGCACGCCCGGCCTCAGTGCCGTTTTCGACCTCGGTGATTAGGCGGGCCAGAGCGCGTCGGTCGCCTTCGAGGAAGCGCGCCTGCAAGCTGCCGCTGGGGGGCATGAGCTAAGCGGGCGCCTTCACGTGCTCCCGCACGAACTCCACGATGTCGTTGGTGCTGGCACCAGGGCCAAAGACGGCGCGAAAGCCCAGATCACTCAGCGCGGGGATGTCGTCCTCGGGAATAATGCCCCCGCAGAAGAAGAGCGTGTTCTCGGGGGCGACACCACGGTCGCGGCAGGCCTCGATCACGGCAGGAAAAAGCTCCAAGTGCGCGCCGGAGAGGATGCTGAGACCCACCACGTCGACATCTTCTTGCAACGCCGCCTCGCCGATCATGTGGGGTGTTTGGCGAATGCCGGTGTAGATGACCTCCATGCCGGCGTCGCGCAATGCCCGCGCAACAACCTTGGCGCCACGGTCATGTCCATCAAGGCCCGGCTTCGCAACCAGCACGCGGATCTTTCGGTCGGCCATCAGTTCCTTCGCGTTGCAGCTATGACATGTGTGGGCGAGTCCGGGACGCGGGATCAGACTTGGACCGGCGCTTCGGCGATCAGTTGCAGCCGGACCCCGTTCGCCTCCCTCCGGGGGACGTGCATCAGCGGCCGGTCCATCGCCATTTTGTGATCGAGGTAGAGCACTTCCGTGAGCGTCACGCCCTGCTCGGGAATGGCCTGCATCGCAGCGGCGAAGTCGCGCACCTTCAGCGCCATCATCACCATGCCATCGCCTTGCTTCCGCAGCGCGCGCTCCACATAGACCGACTCATCCTCTGGGTTGTGCGACGTCACGATCTCCAGCCAACCAGCCCCGATCTCGACACTGACCGACTCCAGGCCCGTCTCTTTCTCCGGACCCCATTCCTTGAACACCGGCATGTCGTACTTATCGACGAAGTGGTTCGAGCAGCCGTGGATATCTCGGGCGGCAATCCCGACGTGATCGATCCCCGTGATCGAGAAGGGCTGCTCCGGACCGCCGGACTGGGGCGGGGGCGAGGCGGCGGTCTTTTGTACCAACTCAACAAGCACGCCGTAGTTGGACTTCGGGTGGAGAAACCCGACCAGGCCGGAGAGGCCCTGGCGCGGCTCGTCGTCGATCACTTCGATGCCGAGTTCCCGGGCGCGCTGGAGCTCGGCCGCGACATCGTCGGTCTCGAAGGCGACATGGTGCAGGTCTTCGCCGCGTTGCTCGAGAAACCGGGCCACGCCGGTATCGCCACGGATGGGCTGGATGATCTCGACTTCACCGTCGCCGGCGTCGAGCAAAACGCCACGGATCCCTTGATCCTCAATCACGCCCTCCTTCACCAAGCGCATCCCCAAGACGTCACGCCAGAGCGGCAACGCCTTCTCGATATCCGGTGTAATGAACGCCACGTGGTCGATCCGCTTGAGCTGCAGTGCCATGGGATTACTCCCGTCCGTCATGAAACCCGCGGTGGATTGGATTCGAACTCGGTCATGGTAGCGGGCCGAACGGCCGCTAGACGACAACAGCCTCGCGCTGTTCACCCCAGACAGTCCGGAGGCTGTCGGCAATCTCGCCCAGTGTAACTTGCGCCTTGACAGCTTCAATGATGAAGGGCATGAGGTTCTCCGTACCCGCCGCCGCCTGCTGGATGCGGTCCACGGCAGCCTGCGCGGCATCACCATCGCGAGCAGCGCGGAAGCGCTCCAGTCTCTCGCTCTGGCGAGCGCCGACCGCCGGATCGACGCGGACGATCTCCGCATCGCTCTCCTCATTCGTGATGAAGCGATTGACCCCAACCTTTACACGCCCAACGGCACCTGGCTGGGCCGTGCCCTTCGCCGCTTCCGCCTCCTTCTCGTACTCCATCTGTAGCTTGTAGGCGGCATCGGTGATCTCACGCTGTTGATAGCTCGCTTCGATCGCCGTGACGGCGCCGCCCAAGGCGTCGATCTTATCGATGTACTGCGCTGCCTCGGCCTCGATCGCGTCGGTTAATTCCTCGACGTAGAAAGAGCCGCCCAGCGGATCCACCACGTCGGCGGCCCCGCTCTCAAAGGCGACGATCTGTTGCGTGCGCAGCGCCACCTCGACCGCGTGCTGACTGGGGAGTCCCAACGCTTCGTCGAGCGAATTCGTGTGGAGCGACTGTGTACCCCCAAAGACCGCCGCCAGCGCTTGCAGCGTGGTTCGGATCACGTTGTTATCGGGCTGTTGGGCGGTGAGCGTCGCGCCTCCTGTCTGCGTGTGGAAACGCAGCGTCTGGGCGCGGGGATTGTTGGAGTGGAAGCGGTCGCGCGTGATCCGCGCCCAGAGCCGCCGGGCAGCGCGGAACTTGGCCACCTCTTCAAGGAAATTCGAGTGGCAAGCGAAGAAGAACGAAACCTGCTGGCCGATGCGGTCGAACTCTTGGCCCGCTGCGAGCGCCGCTTCGATGTAGCCGATCGCGTGGGCGAGCGTGAAACCGACCTCCTGCGCGGCGGTGCAGCCGGCCTCGCGCATGTGGTAGCCGCTGACGGAGATCGTATTCCAGCGGGGCACCTCCCGGGCGCAGAAGTCGAAAATATCGGTGATGAGCCGGATCGAGGGGCCCGGCGGGTAGATATAGGTCCCACGGGCAACGTATTCCTTGAGAATGTCGTTCTGCACGGTCCCGCCGAGCTGGGAGCGCTCAACGCCCTGCTCTTCGCCGACGGCGATGTAGAGCGCGAGCAGAATGGAGGCGGTGGAGTTGATCGTCATCGAAGTGGTGACCTTGTCGAGCGGGATCTCGCGGAACAGCGTCCGCATGTCTTCGATCGAGTCGATCGCCACGCCCACCTTGCCGACCTCGCCCGTAGCCATGAGGTGGTCCGAGTCGTAGCCGATCTGCGTAGGTAGATCGAAGGCGACGGAAAGTCCCGTCTGTCCTTGATCCAGGAGGAAACGGTAGCGCTCGTTGCTGGTTTCCGCGTCTCCCTGCCCGGCGTATTGACGCATCGTCCAGAGGCGACCGCGGTACATCGTGGGTTGGATGCCGCGGGTAAAGGGAAACTCACCGGGGAAGCCAAGGGTGTCCGTGCGGCCGTTGAGATCGGCGTAGAGCGGCTGTAGCGGGTCGCCACTCGAGCGGCGGAAAGCGTCGCGCCGCTCCGGGTTCCTTTCAACGGCGGCGCGGTAGGCACCGCTCAGCCATTCGTGGAGTGATTCGCTCACGCTTCTCCTGCTCCGGAGCAGCTGGCCCACGAACGCCTAGGTACCCAGCAGCCCCTAATCGAGACTAGGAGCGCGATTCCAGAGGTGTCAATTGAACCGATAGTCCTCTCCCGGCAGCCGAAGGAGAAGTGAGCCTAGCGAGACCGTACTGCGACCCTCTCGTCGGGAGATGTCTATCTGTCTCCGTGTAAGGTAGCGAAGGCAAAAACTGTAGCCCTCTTATTTTCATCAGCGTTTATTCGCGGAGCTGCGTCCCAGTGATGGCGCGATCGAGCAGTACGAGCTTCGCGAGGAGCTTTCAGGAGACGGGCCGCTCAGACGCTTGGGGTGATGGTGGGGTACTCTTCCCGGTTCTGGGACTCGCCATGCGGTAGCCAATGGGTGGCTTGGTGAAGATGTACGTAGGACTGTTGGCTTGATCGCCAAACTTGCGGCGGAGGCCGCTGATGGCGGTGCGCATCGGCCGCAGGTCTCCGTTGTTCCCTAGGCCCCACACCCGCTGCAGGAGCTGCTCGTAGGTCAACAACCGCACGGCGGCTTGACGGACCCGCCGCCCGGATGAACGCGATGGGGCAGCGGATCGTTGAAGTGATCGAAGGGTGCCGAGACTAACACGGTTCGCAATCCATTCGGCGTGAGGCGCAATCCTCCGATTCGGAGCCACTGCGGCTCGGCCGTGAGAGGTTCGGCGAAACCCGGCGGCAACGCTTGCAGTTTGCTGTGCCAGGCCCAATTGCGGTCACATGCCCATTGCCGCCGACCCGCATCCGAAGCTACGACCGAGTCAACTCGCTGGACGCGTTCTCACGTTCCGGAAATTCGATTGCCCATCCGGTCCTCTGCCCAGGGAGCTCAAGGCGTTGTTCTCAATGCCGTACGTCGCGGCCGAAATGATGGGCCTCCACATCTGGTACTGCGCCCGTGCCGCCGGGCGGTCCCGCTGGAGGGAGAGCGGAGACCACGCCTGTCGCCGCGACGCCGGTTTCTCCCGCTCAGCTGTCCGCCGCGTCGGCGCCGTCCGCGGCCGCGAGGGCGGCCTCACCGGCCGCATTGAGCTGTGGAAACGCCAAGGGTGAAGGGCTTCACTCCCAAGCCAACTATCGACCATAGATAATATCGCTTATCATTATCAAAAGGTCTCGCCTATCCCGATCATGATGCGCGGCCTTAACCCTGTTCTGGAGGTGCATCACTGGCGAGGAGCGCGGGCTTCTCGCGGCCGACGCAGATACTTGCGGCCTTGACGCTCGCGAGCTTCGCGGGGCTGCCGATGGTCGTCCGGTGGCTGCGAGCACATACCACGGGCTCAGGAGCGGCAGCCGCCACGTCACCTCACCGCCGAGAGCGGCGGTAAGGCCACACTTTGACGCACTTCACCATAGAAGCCCTACCAGGAAAGGGAACCACCTCGGGATACTTGGAGAGCGTACTGCCGCGCCTGATGCGGCGGCCTAACGTTGGAGAATATCGTGGTTAATGAGTCTGCCCTGCGCACTCTGGGGATCGCAGCCGCCGCCATTGTCCTCCTTGCCGGGATTTTGGTGCTGGCAAGCGCCCGCTCCGTCCTGGCCGACCATCCGGACTGCGAGGTCCGTGATCTCGGCGCCCTCGACGCGGACCCAGAGAGCCAGCTAGCGGCGGCCGGACGCTGGACGACGGAGGACTGCGACTCGCGCTTCCGCCACGGCAGCGATGCCCATACGTATCGCTTCGAGCTCAGCGAAGGGGGGCGCATCCGCATCGACCTGATGTCCGAGGAGGCCGATGCCTATCTGTACCTGCTGGCCGCAGATGGCAGCCGCATCACCGACAATGACGATGGCGCCGGCGGGCTCGACGCCCGTGTGGAGCGCGACCTGGAGCCGGGCGTCTACCTGATCGAGGCGACCACGGTGGGAGGACGGGGACGCGGCCCGGCGGACTACGCACTTACCATCGGTTACGTCGCCGGCTGTGAGGCGATCCCGCTGGGCTCCCTGGAAGCGGGCGTGGACCTGACGGCAGCGGGGACCTGGACGCTGGACACTTGCGGCTCCCGCTTCGTGGTGGATCACCCCGCCTACGCCTATGCCTTCACCTTGCCGCAGGACGGCCGCGTGCTCATCGACCTGATCTCGGAGCAGGGGGATCCCGTGCTCTCTCTGGTGTCGCCCACGGCAGGCGTGATCGGCGCCAACGACGATGGAGGCGGGGGGCGCAACGCCCGCATCGAGCAATACCTCCCCGCCGGTCCCTACCTGATCGAGGCCACAACTTATCTGGAACGGGACCTCCAACCCCTGGTGGCCGACTTCACGCTGCGAATCCACTTGGTCGACGAAGCAGCGGCGCAGCGTACCTTCCTCCTCAAGATCGAGGAAACGGCTGTCCCCGACGAGGTGATTGCAGGCGAGCCCTTCGCAGTCAACTATCGGATCGGCAACCTAGGCGGCGGGGCGCTCCCCGAGGGGTCGAGCGTCATCCTCTACGCGGTCGCCCCGCGCGAGTTCGAACGCCTCAACACGATTTCAGCGTCCGAGGACCGCTGGCAAGCTGGAGTGGCTTACCACTCCAGTCCCGAGCTGGCCAATGCCACCAGCACGGTGCTGGCCGAGGTGCAGCCGATCACGATGACCCTCTCCCGGCCAGGCCTCTCATGGGTGTTCGTCGCCGTCCTCGCATTCGACGAAGACGACGAAGAGATCGCCTGGCACGGCCTCTGGCGGAACCTGCGGGTGGTGAGCGGCCCCACCTTCGGGCCGGTCACGGTCACGGCCGACGGCTCGGAATACGCGGTCGCGGCCACGGCCGACGCCGAAGGGCTCGTGACCACCACCGTCACCGCCATCATGGAGCCCGAGGGGGAGGTCGCCGAGACGGTGCAGGCGAAGGCGATCTATGCCGCGGCCGTGCATGCGCTCCTCTTGGATGGGATCTTCGAGCGGCCCGGGCTCGCGGACCTGAAAGCGAACGGGGAGCCGCTGGCAATCAGCATCGCGAATGCATCATCGGACACGCTGTACCAGGCGTTCGCGGAGCAGTACACAGACGCGGTCGAGCGATCCGGCCTTGCGGAGACACTGGCTGCAGGCGAGGCGATCAATCCGCTCGCGGTAGAGGACCTCGTGCTGCGAATGGCCGACAGGGGAGCCCGACAGTACGCGGCGCTGGCGGCCTCCTGGCGCGCGCTGGCGGAGCGGGCCGCAGGCGGCGGGGCGATCGCGTTCGCGGAGGCGGTCGCGCTCCACAGCGAACTGGCCTACGCGGAGCGCATCCTCGCGCCGCTGGCGGCCGCGGGCGACACCGTAAGGGCCGCGCGGGTAGCGGAAGCGGGCTGGCAGGACCCGGCCGTCCAAGCGTTGGTCGCTGATCTGGCCGTGCAGGCCTCCTGCGGCGCCGAACCCTTCCTGCTCGGCTCTAGTTTCCTGGTTGCGGCGTTTGCGGCGGCCGAGGACCTGCTGGCGCAAGACGCAGAGCTTCGCGCCGCCCTGCCCCTGTTCGGGTTCGGGAGCGACGCGGCGCTCTGTGCGGCTTCCGCCGTGGATGGCGAGAATGCGCGCTTCCTGCACCGTCTTGGGATCTTCTCCGACCCGGAGATCGGTGCGCTCCACGCGCCTGATCCCCCGCCGGAGGCAGTGCTGGCCCCGCCGGCCGAACCCCAGCAACTGCGCATCATCGCGCGCCTGACCGAGGAGGGGGCTGTCGAGTACGGCGTGGAACTCGCCGCCGACGGGCAGCAGATCCTGCCGCGTGCGCGCCTCCTGCTGGCCGCTGTCCCGGTCGGGCAGTGGCACGTGACCAGCGACATCGCGGTCGACGAGGAGACGCTCGGCAAGGTCCGTACCCGGCGCCTCGCTGATGGCCGCATCGAGTTGGGCTTCCGCAGCGCTGGAGGATCTGCGCTTATGCCGACCCTGCGCTACCTGCCGGCCGACTTGCCGGCCGGGGTCTGGCTCCGCAGCAGCGCGATCGAAGTGACGGTCGCACAACCGGCTGGTGAGTAACCGCGGCTCCGTCAGGAAGCGTCCGGTGAAAACGAGTCCGGGAATCGGCGGATGGCCGATAGGAGGCTAACGGCCGTCGCGCTCCACGCCTAAGGAGGCTGACTTTCTGCTGTTTGTAATGCGCTTAGATCGGCTAGCCCTGCATCACGTGGCCAACGTCGAGACGGGTGGTACGCTCGCACCGTTGTGACGATCCAACAGCCCCCGATTCCGGTGACGGCCGTCGTGCTGCGGGTGATCGCCATCCTGGGGATGGGCCTCTCGCTGGGCGCGGTGATCCTGCTGCTGGTCGCAGCGGAGTGGCTCTGGGCGGGCGTCTCCGCCGCCGCCTCGGTCCCGTTTTTCGGGATGATGTATATCGTCGAGCGGTTGATTCCCCAGCTACCGGAATAGCCGCCCAAAAATCCCGTTCAGCAGCTAAGCCGGCGGCGGCTTTTCCCGCCTCGAACCCGCCAGCTCACTCCAGGCCGCTCCCGTCGCGCTCGATCGTAACGCCGACGATGCGGGTGCCGGCAGGAGGAGTCGGGAACGCTTCAGGGTTCCGCAGCCGGATCCCTTGCACAGCGTCGAAGCCGGCCACGATGCGGCCGAAGGCCGTAAAGCCCTGGGCGTCCAGCCTGCCCTGCGGCGTCAGAGTGATGAAAAATTGCGAGGACGAGGCGCCCCGCGGGCCGCGGGCCATTGAGATGACCCCGGTCCCGTCGAGGCTCAACGCCGTCGCATTGCTCCCCACTACCTCGTCGGGAAGCGTGTAGCCGGCGCTCCCCGTCCCCGTCGCGGTGGGATCGCCGCCCTGCGCCACGAAGTCCGCCAGGACCCGGTGAAACGTGAGACCGTCGTAGAACCCTTGCTCGGCCAAGAAGATGAAGTTGTTCGCGTGGATCGGCGCGACATCCGCGAACAACTCGATCTCGACCACCCCACCCCCCTCGAGTGTCATCATGGCGGTGTACTCGGTATCCGGCTCGAGCGCGAGTTCGGGCGGGCCGTCAAATTGAGGCTTCACTACAGGGTCCTCCAATGGTTCATCGGAACTTGTCGCTTCGGACTCTTCGAGGGGCGAAATCGGCGCGGGCCCCTCGCCGCGGATCGCCGCCGATTCAGACGGCTGCCCCCCGCCGACCAGCAGCAAGGGCACCAGGCTGCCGACGATGCCGACGATGCCGACGATATAGAACACCTTGGCGTACTTCGAGCGAAAGATGGAGCGGCGACCGCCGCCGCGATCGAAGCCGCGGGTTCCGGCCTGGCGCTGCCGGACACGCTGGGCGTGCTGGCGCGGGCTCAGCCGACGCTTCCTCGCCACTAGACGACCCTTTCACTCCACCCACCGGGAGATGTTCACCGGCACCGCTAACCTAACAAGGAGACTGTACTACGAACGTTCGGGCCGACAGTTGCGCTATCAGTTCGCCTCACTTGATACGGGGGCAGCGGCACAGCGCCAAGCGCAACCCGGGTAGCTCGCACCAGAGCAGTATCCCCAAAAGCAGGGCGCCCGACGGAGAACGCCAGGTCTCATTTTGCGCGGCGGCTTCGCGGCGTGGCGGTCATCTTTCTATTCGAGTCCTCGCGGCCTAGCGCACCGCATGTGAGTACCAGCCCCGCCAAACTGCCTTCCAGCGGCGGAACACGACGATGAAGAGCGGATTGGTCCAGATTAGGATTCGCCACACCGGCCACTGGTCGAAGCGGCGGCAGGACGGCCGCACGCGCGGATTCCGGATGAGCCGGACCGAGCGACCTGTTTCCTTGGCGAACCGTTTGAGACTCCAATAGAAGTCGGCATCCTCACCGATCCACACCCTCTCGTCGTAGCCGCCGATTTGTTCAAAGACACTCCTCCGGCAGAACTGCGTGGCGCCCTGGCTCATCTCCAAGAGCCGGCCGAGGAGCCGCCAAGCGCGCAGGTAGAGCCTGATGGAGAGGCGTCGGGGCCGGTAATCCACGTCCACGCCACCACCGATACAAGCCGGATCGCTCATCGCCGTGTGAATTGCGGCAAGGAGCGTGCATGGCACGTTCACGTCCGCGTCGACGAAGACAAGCACGTCCCCTTGAGCATGGCGCGCCCCGGTATTGCGGGCTCGTGCGATGCCCTGCACCGGCTCGTGTACGACCGTCACGCCTTTGCCTCGAGCAATAGCAGCGGTCTCATCCACGCTGTTGTTGTCGACAACGATCGTGTCGACCTCGGCAGCAGAGCAAGTGCGCAACTCCGCTGCGGCGGCCTGGATCGAATCGAGGGTCGCTGCGAGGTAGCTCGCTTCGTTGAAAGCAGGGACGATGACCGTGAGCTTCACAGGTGGCAGAGGGCAGGGCGAGTCAGTGATCGAACAAACCTCGCTTCTACCTCGAGAGTATTGAGACAAGAAGGATGGGTGGAAAGCGAGGCTCTGCCGTATCCCACCCGGCTCCGCAGACTTAACCCTCCCATGCCCTTCGCTATTCTCATCGGCGAGCGTTGGTACACCGACCGAAACTGTACTACGACCGGTCGGACTGGCCGTGAGCCACTAGGTCACGCCCCTCGAAGGGCCAGCTCCCAGACGGCTGGGCTGCTGGAGATGCGGGGCGCCTCGACAACCTCCAGGCGGCAGTCGCGGCGCACATGCCCGGCCGCTGGCCAACGGCGAGGACGGGGAAAGTCACAGTAGCAGTTCGACCACTGGCGAAGGCGCTCGCGCCGGAGGGCGCCGCCGCCCGTGGCCCCTCAGTTAGAATGCGCGCCATGAGTCAGATGCTCGACAGGTTGAGCCGGTTGGTCACGGCTCGCCCGTACTTCACGATCGCCGTCCTCCTCATCATTACCGTTGTGCTGGCCGCGGGTGCGACGCGGCGCGCACCTCTAGTGGAGGGCGCATCCTTGGCGTTCCTTCCTCCAGGGAACGCCGTCGCCGATGCGATCGAGGAGATCAATGAGCGCTTTGGAGACTCCGGCGAGGTCAGTGTTGTCACGCTCGTTTTCCGCGGGGAGGCGCTCACGCCCGACGGACTCTCCCAGATGGACACCCTGGTCGATGCGATCGTGCGCGACCCGAGCGTAAGGGAGCTGCTGGCGCCCGCCGATCCCATCGTCACACCGACATCGCTGATCAAAGACCTTCTCGAAGTGGACAGCTTCGAGTCGGTCACGCAGGCGGAGATCGACTCCGCCGGCAGCGCCCCAGAGATCGGGAGGGCGCTCGCCGGGATGACGGGAACCGACACGGACGGCACGCCGGTCGCCATCGTCACCATCCGCCTGAGCGACACGGGCGACGAGAGAATTCAGGAGGCTGAGCGGAAGATCGGCGACCTGGCGGCCGGGGACGCGGGCCCGCTGCGCGTGAGCAGCGTGTCGCCCGTAGTGGTTGAAGATGAGTACAAGGAGGCTACGGAGCAGGGGATGCAGCAGCTGATCGGGGTGGCCCTGCTGCTGATCGCAGCGCTGATCCTGGTCTTCATGCGATCGCTCTCCGACCTCCTGCTCACCCTGGCGGGGCTTCTCATTGCGGTGATCTGGATCATCGGGGCGGAGGGCTGGCTGGGGCCGGACGCGCTGGGTCTGATCGGCCCGCCGAGTTCGCTCACGGTGGTGGTGCCGATCATCATGATCAGCCTCACCGTGGACTATGCGATTCAGGCCGTCTCGCACTACCGCGAGCAGCGCGCTGCCGGCGAGCTGGTGCTGGGGGCGGTCCGGAGGGGACTGCGCAACGTCGCCGTTCCACTCACGCTGGCCGCTGTCACGACGATCGTGAGCCTGTTGGCGAATCTGTTCTCCCCTATCGGAGTGATCGGCGACTTCGGCATCGTCGCGGGGCTGGGGGTGGGGATGAGCTTGATCGTGATGCTGACGCTGCTCCCGGCCGCGCGGACGATCATCGACCGGCGGCGCGAGTCACGGGGCACGTTGGCAGCGCCCCGCCCGATCGCGAACGCTCTGCCCGGAATCAAGCGGGGGGCGGAGCTGCTGGGAGCGGGGGCCGCACGCCGGCCGGCACCCTACTTCGTCGTCGTGATCGCGGCGACGATCGGGCTCGGGTTCGCAGCCACGGGGCTCAAATCGGAATTCAGCATCCGTGACATCCTGCCCAGCGACGGGAGAGTGGTGGAGGATATGGAAACCCTCGACGCGGCCGTCGGCGGTTCAACAGAGATGGCCAGCGTCCTCGTGAAGGCCGAGGCCACCGAGACCCGCACGCTTCTGAACCTGCGGGACCTCACGGCCGCCTTTGAGGACGAACAGCGCCGACCCCGAGCGGCAGCGGGACCGATTCTGACATCGTACGAGTTGCTCGTACGCGACTGGACCACCGACAGCGGGGAGCCCGGCGACAAATACGACCCGGAGCTCGCCGCGCTCTTCCAGGAAGCCTCGGTGGAAGTAGAACTCGATCCAGCGCTGATGCAGGAGCTCCTCGACAAGCTGGAGGAGAGGGATCCCGTCGTCGCGCATGTTTTGGTCAACGACCCAGCAGGCATCGACGCCATGCTGCTCCAGTTCTTGGTCTACACGGACGATCCAGCGGAAACGGAGCTGATCCAGGAGGAGATCGACGCGCTTTGGTTGGGCGACGACGATGCGATCACGGCGACTTCGTCGAGTATCACGGCGGTTACGGTCACGGACGAGATCACGAGCCGACAGACAGAGTCGATCAGCGCGACCATCGCGCTGGCTCTCGGCATCCTCGCCATCTTCTTCTGGCTGACGCTGCGCCAACCTGTGCTGGCCTTCATCGCGGTGGGCCCGATCGTATTCGTCCTCATCTGGGTGCTGGGCACGATGGCGCTCCTGGGTATTCCCTACACCCTGGTCACCTCGATCATTACGGCGCTCTCGATCGGGATCGGGGTGGACTACACGATCCATGTGATTCATCGCTACCGGGAGGAGTTCGCGCGTCTGCGCAATCCGGAGAAAGCAGCGATCCGGACGCTTTCGACCACGGGCTCGGCGCTGCTGGGCTCCGGGCTCACGACGGCGCTCGGGTTAGGAGTGCTGGTCGCCTCGCCGCTGCTGGCGTTCCAGCAGTTCGGCATCACGGCGGCGATCACGATCGTCTACTCGCTGATCGTCGCCATCCTGGTGGTACCGCCCGCGATGACGGTCTGGGGCGCGTACCAGAACGCGCGGCTCCGCTCGATGGCGGAGCGTATGGCTGAGGAGCTTGACGTGGTGATCGAGCAAGTCCATCAACGCTACGAGCAGGAACAGGCCTCGTCGTAGAGGACGCGCGGGAAGGGACGCTACAGGCCAGCAACCTTGATGACTGACCGGCCTCGGCCACGGTATGGATGCCGCTCAGTCAGGCCTCCATGGCCTTAAGCTTATCGTCGTCGCTAGGACGAATAAGCCGCTCACCCCAGCTGTCTTGAAAGAGGTTCATGCAATTCCGCAAACTATGTAAAGGACTTGAGGTCGCGTACCGGGGGTCGCCCGTCGCGTGCAACGCTTCGATGGATGGATCGATAGAGCGTCCGCAGAGCAGGCTGGTGCGCCGGGCTACGACCACGCCGAAACCGTCAAGGAATACTACGACCTTTGCGGTGAGTTCATGGTGTTCAGTTGGGGTGAATCCCTGCACTTCGCGCCGCTATCACCACAGGAGAGCTTGGAGGAGTCCAAGATCCGGCATCAGCGACTGATGATCGCCAAGCTGGAGTTGCGCGAGGGCATGACAGTGATCGATGTCGGTTGCGGGATCGGCGGCCCGATGCGCCGTGTCTCCCGTGAGGCCGGTGTTAGGGTCGTCGGGGTCAACAATAATAAAATCCAGCTTGACAAAGCGAAATCGTTGAACGCTGAGGCGGGGCTTGACCGCATGGTCGACTACCTCGAGTGCAGCTTCATGGACATGAGCGCCATTGCGGACGACACGTTCGACCGGGGTTACGCGATCGAATCGACATGCCATGCGCCGGACAAGGTGGGCGCGTTCGCCGAGATCTACCGGGTGCTGAAACCCGGGGCCCTCTTCTGGGGTCAGGAAATGTGCATGACGGAAAAGTTCGATCCCGACGATAATCGGCACCGGGGCATCAAGCAGGACCTGATGCACGGCATCGCGCTCAAGGATATCGCAACGATGGATGAGGTGAATCGGGCGCTCGTAACGGCGGGATTCGAGGTTATCGAGGGGATTGACCGTGCCGTCGAGGAGAACGGTCCGACCACGCCGTGGTATCAGCCCATGGAAGCCCCACACAGAACACTGGGTACCGCCCTGTGCAGATTCCCGCTGGGCCGCAAGGCGTTCATCGGGGCATCCAGCCTGGCTGAGGTGTTGGGGATGTTCCCCAAGGGCTCCGCGGACGTTGTCAGGTTGCTGGATCGGACCGCAAATGCCTACGTCGCGGGCGGCAAGGCAGGGATCTTCACGCCATTGTACTGTTTCTTGGCGCGCAAACCCCTTAGGCGCTCAGGCTAGATCCTTCCCGGTCTCTCGGGCGCAATCCATTGGTGCGTTAGACGTTCAGTTCGCGCCTCTGCTCAGCGATGACGCACTTCACTTTTTTCTTTATAGACATCGACGGAAACATGTTGACCCGGAGCTTGGCGTTCGGAGGCGACAGCTCGAGCGTGAAGTAATGCGCGAGCATCAGCAGGTTGATAGCCACTTGCAACTCCACCCACCGGGCGCCGAGACATTTGTGCGTGCCCAGCCCAAACGGAGCATAGTTGGGCCCAACATGTTCATCGCGCGGAGGCAGATAGCGGTCGATATCGAATGAGAGGGGCTCCGGGAAAGCGTCGCTCATATAATGCGTGGCGGTCTGGGCGACGTAAATCTGCGCCCCCTCCGGCAGTTCGTAGTCCTCAACCACACACGTATTCATCACGTTTCGAACCGACATCGGGATGATCGGATAAAGACGCAGGCACTCCATGATGAAGCGGCGGGTGACATCGATCGCGGATGGGGTGAAGTCCTTGCCATCCGGATCGCCGCCGTCAAACAAAGCATCGGCTTCACTCCGGATTCTCTCGTAGAGCGCGGGCTGCGACACCATGGCGTAGACCACGAAGCTCAGCGTATCGCCACCGTACATGCTGGCGATCACCGGTGCCGTAAAATTGAAGCGCAGATTCGACTCCGGCAGGAACTGTGGATCGCTCGCGTGCAGGCTGAGCAGCTCATCTGCAAGATCGCGAGGACAACCCGCCCGCTGGGCGGGCGTATGGTTACGCTGGACCCGCTCCATCAGTACGTCGATCTTCTTCGCCCGGCGTCTCATGCTCGGGGTATGCAGCATGAATTTGGGCATGACTCCCAAGAGCATCGTTTTGAGTGCTCGTTCCTTGAATTTGACGAGATCGTCGAAGAGATCCTGCGAATCCACGCTGGCTAAGAACGGCGAGATCTGCGCGTTCATCAAACGCCGGCACAGGGTTACCATGGGGACAGAGTCTCCAACCGCCCAATCCGCCATATGCGTCCGGGCAAGACGGTAGAGCTGATCCACCTGCCCTTCCAATCGCGCGCGCGAGTAACCCGGCTGCAGGGACTTACGAAGGCGAAAATGATCGGCGCCGTCCAGCGCCGGCAGCAGTCCCGACGCGCCATAGATCTTCTCGAAGTCGTGGAGATAGTCCCTGGATCTCAGATACATACGCCCGTGCCGGTGCGCCCAGTGATTTGTCTCGGGCCCGGCCAGAAAGATCATGGGTTTCTTAAACGGCGGGCGGATCTCGAACACCGGGCCGTGCTTCTCGGCGAGATCCGCAAAGAGTGCAGGAATGCTGCCGCCGCGAGCATGGGGATTGAGCAGAAGCCGCCGCAGCGGGACCGTCGGAATTGACTTAGCCAAGGCGGAGCGTCGAAGCCCCGGACCGGCGATGTTGACGGAGACCGCCTCGGCGATGGACCGGCCGATCAAATCCATCTTGCAGATGAGCTGGATCCGTTCCTCCGACTCGTCCTCAAGTTGGAACATGAAGCGAAAGAGATCACACGTATTGATGAGGCAGACAAGGATGATGTCTCTCGGGCTGGGAATCTCGTTGCTGAAGATCACCCTGCTGATGCGCGTTCGCACGAACTCAGCAGCGGTGCCTTCTCGGGAGCTGCTGAATAGATCCGTCTGCCAGGCAGTATTGGCTAGCGACCAGAAATCGCCCTCGTGGTGTTGCAGGATCTGCAGGTCAACCAAGCGATCGAGCGTCAGATCGATGATCGACTCCGCACGGGGAGCGAGCCGCTCGATCCAGTACTGGGCGTTCCGTTGAACGGGTTCGCTCGCAATTTCCTTCAGGATGGGGTCCAGGACGGGGTCGCCCGTCTCCGTTTGGTCCAGAAGGATCAGGGATTCCATATCCGTGTCAATGCGAGAGTCCAGCGACAGTTCCGCGAGTACGGCGCCGACGACGGCGCAGTTCAAATTCCAGCCGGGTATTTGGCGAAAGTAGCCGCTCTCTTCGTTGAGGAGCATCAGGACGAGCTCGTCGGGCAAACTGAGCGACTGGGTGACCCCAGCTTTCGTCGCGAGAGCCATGCGTTTTGCCCCCGTCCGTCATGGGAAAAGCCGAGGCGGCCTCGACTCTCCCCAACAAAGGATAGTTTACCTTACTTACCAGGCAGGGAAGAGGACGAATGACCGTCCCGAAAGGGACGCAGAACGTACGGGAAAGGGCGCGGACCTGGGTGTGATGGGCAAGCGCTTCTCGTATCCTAGGTGGGTGTCTTGGCAAGGGAGGCCGGCAACCCGAGATTCTGGGTGAGGAGTATCGAAGGATGTCAACCCAGCGCGGGGAGCCCGCGATCACCCCGTTCCCTTCCCTGTTTCCCGAGGGCTGGTATTTCGTCGCAAGCCGCCGGGCCGTCCTGAAGGCGAAGCTCATCCAAAAGAGCTGGATGGGCGTGAACGTCGTCGTCTGGAGTGAAGAGAACGGGCGCGTCTGCGTCGCCGAGGCCGTCTGCCCGCACCTGGGCTCCGATCTGGGGCCCGCCGCGGGGGGGCGCATCTGCGATGGCCGGCTCGTCTGCCCCTTCCACGGCTTTGAGTTCGATACCACCGGTCAATGCGTCGCCACTCCCTTCGCCGCCCCACCCAGGTCCGCGAGGCTGCGAGTCTTCGAGACACGGGTCATCCACGGCCTGATCTTCGCCTGGTGGGGGATCGAGGGCCGGGAGCCGCAATGGCACCTGCCCGCGGACCCGGACCAGGTCGGCTGGAGTGACTTCGCGATCCAAACCCTCCGTTTCCCCGGCCATCCCCAGGAGACCACGGAGAACTCCGTGGATCTGGCTCACCTCCGCTACGTCCACGGATACGACAATGTGGGCGGCGTCGAGCCGGTAGCAGTGGACGGCCCCTTACTCAAGACCGGCTTCGACTTCAGGTCATCCCGGCGCATCGCTGGAATCATGACCCTCAACTTCGATATCTCCGCCAAAGCCCGCATCTATGGGCTGGGATACTCGTTCGTGGAGATCCACGAGCGCTCGATCGGCATGGATTTGCGTCTGTGGGTCTTGGCGACGCCGGTTGACGGCACGCTCATCGATCTCTCGCTGGTCTCGCAGGTGCAGGAGATGCGCAATCCGAAGCGGCGGATCGCCGGTCTGGGATTTTTGCCGCAGAGGATGCGCGCGCCCCTCATGAACAAGTTCATGTCGCTGCAGCAGAAGCACGATGTACTGCAGGACGTGGTGATCTGGGGTCGCAAACACTACCTATCCCAACCGCGCCTCTGCCGCTCCGATGGGGAGATGAGGGCCTTCCGATCCTATTGCGCCCAGTTCTATCCCGATCCGAGCAATTACAGAGACTCGACTCCCCAAGGCTCGCCGTCGGCATCTGCGATCAAGGCTACGGTGGGCACATAAGACCGCCTGAGTCTCGTGGTGCTGCAACCGTTCGCACGCTCAGAACACGGAGCGCGCGAACGTGGGGATCGGATCGCCCACTGCTACCCACATAGCTCACCCCGGCCCGCAAGGAGCATCGTGGCACTCAGCGCTACGCCTTCCGGAATCGTGAGCCGTACATGATGCTCCCGTAATAGTTGAACGACCGCTTCGCTGCAGGATCGTCGAAGGGGTAGTCGGCGCCGATCTGTCTCGCAGTGGCGAGCCCGGTAACGAGGCAGGTTTCCTGGCTGTTGATCAGCGTATGAGCGCCACAGTGCCACGTTCGTCTCTTGCCCTGAATGAAGCGGAACAAGTTGACGAGCAATACCACATGCCGCACGTCATGGACGATGTGCTGAAACCACCACCTCTTGAGGATCCTTCGCTCATCAATGGGACTGATCGGGTTGTAGGTCACCAGACAAGGCTTATCGGACCGATTCGCCCATGGTTGCTGGTTGTGCATGATGTACGTGATCTCATAGTTGTCCGGTCTCGCGCTGTACTGCTCGACATGCGTGCTCCGCGTTGTCAGGGGCTGCACCTCGTTGTCCGGCAGGACTGAGGCGTCGGAGTGGACGACCGCGTGGTTGTGCAGCTCGCTCTCGTAACGGATCGACGAGAGAAGATAGCGCTCAAGAAGCGTGGGCTTATCGAGAAGCATCAGCGTCTGGTTCGCGTTGCATGCGAACACCACCTGGTCGAACGTCTCCCGGACGCCGTCCTCGTCCTCGACCACGACGCAGGACGCCCGCCGGTACACCTTTCGGACGGGCCGGTTGCAGTAGATCTTGTCCCGAAAGTCGGCCGATAAGCTTTCGTAGATGCGGCGTGTTCCCTGGTCCCAGGTCTGCATGGGCGTCGCGGTTTCGATATCGAAGAATTCGAGATACCTCGCGAAGAGCGCTGCGGGCATATCGAACACGTTCGTCGCCATCAGGAAATTGACGAACATGGGTTTCAGAACCTTGTAGCGGAAGTCCCCGGAAAATCCTCCCAGATTCAGGACCGTCCCCATGCTGAGGTAATTGAACGGGTTGAGGGCGTTCAGCAACTTCGACTGGGAGCGGCTCAGCCAACCAAACCAATGTAACCACCTCAAGACTCGCTGGAACTTCGCAATCTCCGCTTGCAGCTGCTCCCTGATCTCGGAATCGAAGTCGTGGGCGTAGACCTGGCCTCCGTACTTCACGCTGTAGCTGAACCGGGTATCGATCAGCTCGATGCCGAATTTTTCCATCAGCAGCAGGACGTGGTGATAGACCGACGGGATGCAAGCGGTGACGGAGATGTCGAAGGGGATCGAGCTGCCGTCATCCTGCGGCATATCGGCGGTAATCGCATTGCCGCCAACCTGTTCCTGCGCCTCGAACAGCCGAAAACCAAAACGGTCCGGGTGGTGATGCAGCGCCCATGCAGCGCCCAGCCCTGAAATGCCGCCACCAATAATGGCAATGCGTCGTGGCATGGACCCTCTCTCGCCGGCCGCCATGGCCTCCTGTCCTACCACCGTCGTTGGCTGCTGGCTAGTCGGCGTAGCATCCTCTGACAGGTGGGCCTCCCGACCCTGCTGGGTGTGTGCGGATTGTAAGCGTCGCCCTCGTACGCCCTGCTACCCTCTTCCGCCGTGACCGATCCCTTCACCCGCTGCGCGTGGGCCGACGATGACCCCCTCATGCAGCGCTACCACGACAAGGAGTGGGGCGTCCCCACTCACGATGACCGCGCCCTCTTCGAACTCCTCGTCCTTGAAGGGGCGCAGGCGGGGCTCTCCTGGCGCACCGTCCTCCACAGGCGCGAGGGCTACCGCGCCGCCTTCGGCGGCTTCGACATCGCGACCGTCGCTGCTTACGGCGACCCCGACCGCGAACGGCTCCGCGCCGACTCCCGCATCATCCGCAACCGCGCCAAGATCGCCGCCGCCATCGCCAACGCTCGCGCGACGCTCGTCGTGCAGACCGAGCAGGGATCCCTCGACGCTTTCCTCTGGAGCTTCGTCGGAGGAGAGCCCCGCCGCAATGCCTTCCTCAACCTCGCCGACCTGCCGGCGCAGACAGACGAGTCACGCACCATGAGCAAGGCGCTGCGCCGCTACGGCTTCTCCTTCGTCGGCCCGACGATCTGCTACGCCTTCATGCAGTCCGCCGGCCTCGTGAATGACCACATCACAAGCTGCTTCCGTTACGGGCAGGTCTAGCGTCGTTCAGGCGTCCGCAATCCGCTTCAGCCACCAGAGTCAATGATTCCCACAGTCCACATTGGTACCCCCGGCAGGACTCGAACCTGCGCTTCCGGCTCCGGAGGCCGACGCTCTATCCGGCTGAGCTACGGGGGCACGCTTCCCCCGATCTTATCCCACTGCACCGATCCGTCGAGACGGGGCCGCTACAGGGCCGCTGCTGGGTCTTGCGGTGGCGGCTCCCCCGCGCCCACCATCCACTCCCCACCGGGCTTGACCTGGTAGAGCTCCAAGAGCAAACCATCGGGCGCTTCGCACATCGTGTAACGGAAAGCGGGAGCCTCACGGATTCCTCTCGGGAAGGCAGCCCCCTGCGCCCGCATGTGCGCGACCAGCGCGTCTAGGTCGTCCGTGCGGATCCCGAGGTGGTGAATCAAGGGCCGCCCCGCGCCGCGCGGAGGCTGCTCGTAGACATGCACGGCACCGCCACCGATATCCACCCGCACGTTGCGCTGGCCCACGAGCTCGGTGTCGTAGACGATGGTGCCCCCGAACATGGTCGTGAAGAATTCGACCGTCTTCTCGATATCGGATGAGAAGAGATGTGCGTGATCCAAGCGGTTCATCGGGCGCTTCGCCTCCAGACGTCCTATCGATCCGTGCCCCGCTGACGATAGACCAACGCCTCGGCCATCTGCTCCGAGCCGATCTCCTCGGCACCGCTGAGGTCGGCAATGCTGCGAGCGACTTTCAGCACCCGGTGGAAGGCCCGGGCCGACAAGGAAAGCTGCGCCATCGCCATGCGCAGGATCGACGCCGCCTCGGGCGCAAGCCGCTCCTGACAATGCACCCGCACCTGCCGCGGCGACATTCCGGCGTTCAGGCCCGAACCGTCCGCCGCAAGGCGCGATCGCTGGCGCGCCTGTGCGGCGGTGATCCGCTCGCGAACGGTGGCCGATGATTCGCCCACGGTGGTTCCCGCCAGCTTCTCATAATCCAAGCGCGGGACCTCGACGAAAATATCGATGCGGTCAAGGAGCGGGCCGGAGATGCGGCGCTGGTACCGTTGCACGCTGCCCTCCGAGCAGGTACAGGCGCGGACCGCGTCGCCGTAGTAGCCGCAAGGACAGGGATTCATCGCCGCTACCAGCATGAAGCGGGCCGGATAGGTCACCGCGCCGTGAGCCCGCGCGATCGTCACCTGGTGATCCTCCAGCGGTTGGCGCAGCGCCTCGAGCGCCGCGACCCCAAACTCGGGCAACTCGTCGAGAAACAGCATCCCGTGATGACTCAGGCTGATCTCGCCCGGCCGAGGCTGACGCCCTCCGCCCACGAGTCCTGCGTTGGAGATCGTGTGATGCGGCGCTCGGAAGGGGCGTTGACGCAGCAGGGCGCCCCCTTCTGGGAGCGAGCCATTGACGCTGTAGATCTTGGCCACCTCCAGCGCTTCCTCCAGCGTGAGGCGCGGAAGGACATCGCGCATCGCCTTGGCGAGGAGGGTTTTGCCGGCCCCGGGAGGACCGGCCATGAGAACGTTATGCCCGCCAGCTGCGGCGACCTCCAGCGCACGTTTCACATGCTCTTGGCCTCGCACATCGCCGAAGTCGACGGCGGGCTCGGGCTCAGGCTCGTCCGCCACCGCAGCGTCTCGATCGAACAGCTCCACGGCCGCGGACCCACGCGCCACGTCAATGAGCTGTCGCAATGATGGGAGGGGCTGCACCTCAATCTCCCGGATCAGCGCGGCCTCGGGCGCGTCAACGGCGCCGACAACGAGGCGCCGCAGCCCACCGTCGCGGGTCATGGCGGCGACCGAGAGCGCACCCGGCACGTGCCGCACCTCTCCATCGAGAGCCAGTTCTCCGAGAAAAACGGTCTGGTCGCAAACGGCCGCTGGAATCTGCTCGGAGGCGACGAGGATGCCCGCCGCGATGGGCAGGTCGTAGCCCGACCCTTCCTTGCGCAGATCGGCCGGTGCGAGGTTGACGGTGATTCGCTTCTGCGGAAAGGTCGCGCCCGCGTTGCGGATCGCCGCCCGCACGCGCTCTTTCGCCTCCGACACCGCGGCGTCGGGCAGGCCAACGATGTTAAAGGCGGGCAGACCCGTGGGTGCGATATCCACTTCCACGCTGACGGGCTCACCGACCAGCCCGACCACTGCGCAGCCCATGACCCTCGCGAGCATCACCCGCATAGGGTACCGCGCGCCTGTGAAATGAATGGCAAGGAAAAGGCTAGCGTGCGCGCTCCACGCTCAAGACACCGCGGACCGCGTCGACCTTGGTCATGACGCGCTGCAACTGCGCGACCCCGCTGGCCTCCACCGCCATCCGCAGCGTGACCAACCCGTCGCCCGATTCGTCGGTGCGGAGCCCGACCATGTTGATATCTTCATCCGCCAGGATCGTGGAAACATCCCGGACCAGCCCCACGCGATCCCAGCCCACGATTCGAATCTGGGAAGCGTAGTGCGTCCCCGGCGCACTCCCCCACTGGACCTCGACGATACGTTCCGGCTCGGCGGTGTTCACGATGCTACGGCAGTCGCTGCGATGCACCGTCACTCCCCGTCCGCGCGTTATGTAGCCTGTAATGGGGTCCTCGGAGACCGGACCACAGCAATTGGCGAGACGGGTAAGGACGTTGCGAGCGCCGAGGACGTGCACGCCCGTGACGGCACGGTCCCGGGCCCGGGCCGGCTGCCCCAGCGGCTCCGACCCAGAAGGGATCTCGTCGGCCAAGGCGTGGGTAGCCAGCTTGAGCGCCACTTGGTGCGCCGAGAGATCGCCACGCCCGATCGCCTGGCAGAGGTCATCCAACGTGTCGTGCGCCGCGATCCGCAAGAGATCTGCTTCGATCTCGCCCAGCTTGAGATTGAGGCGCCGCAGCTCACGCTCCATCTGCTCGCGGCCACGCGCGATGTTCTCTTCGCGCTCTTGTCGCCGGAACGCCTGCCGGACCCGGACGCGCGCGTGCTGCGTCTTGAGGTACCCCAGAGCCGGATTGAGCCAGTCGCGGGAAGGCCCGCGCGATGTGCGACTGGTGAGGATCTCAACGACATCCCCGTTCTGCAGCGGCGTGGAGAGCTGTACGAGGCGCCCATTCACCTTCGCGCCCACACATGAATATCCGACCTCGGTATGGATGAGGAAGGCAAAATCCAGCGGCGTCGCGCCCGCGGGCAGATCTTTCACTTCGCCCTTAGGCGTGAAGACGTAGACCTGGTCCTGAAAGATATCCGCCTTGAGCGTTTCGACGAATTCAGCGGCGCCCGACAGGTCGCGCTGCCAATCGACCAACCGGCGCAGCCAGGCGATGCGCTCTTCGTCGGGCCGGCGCCCCGCATCCCCTTCCTTGTAGCTCCAGTGCGCCGCGACGCCGTACTCGGCCTCACGATCCATCTCCCGGGTCCGGATTTGGACTTCCAGCGGACGGATTCCCTGCCAGTACACCGTCGTGTGTAACGACTGGTACCCGTTGGGCTTGGGGTTACCGATGTAGTCGTCGAATTCGCCAGCGATCGGGCGCCAGAGCACGTGCACGATGCCGAGCGCGTTGTAGCAATCTTCCTTGCGCTGCACGAGGACCCGCAGCGCGAGCAGGTCGTAGATCTCGCTGAAGGAACGTCCTTGCTTCGCGTATTTCCGGATCTTCTGGTGGATCGAGTAGATGTTCTTGACACGCCCCTTCACGTCCGCCGCCAGGCCTTCCGCTGCAAGTGCATCTTCCAGCTTGCGACGGAGTTGCTCTACGTAGCGCTCTCGCGTCGCCCGGCGGTTCGCCACCAGTCTGGCGATGCGCCGGTACTGCTCGGGGTCGAGATAGCGAAAGGCGAGATCTTCCAGCTCCCATTTGAGCTGCCAGATCCCAAGCCGCGACGCCAACGGCGCGTAGATCTCCATCGTCTCTTGGGCGACTGCTACGCGCTTCTCGGCCGGCAGCGGCTCCAACGTGCGCATGTTATGGAGACGGTCAGCCAGCTTCACGATGACGACGCGAACATCCTCCGCCATCGCGATGAACATCTTGCGCAGGTTCTCGGCCTGCACGGCTTCGGCACCGGGCGCCTCGCTCCGATCACCCCAGGGGATCGTGCCCAACTTGGTCACCCCGTCAACAAGACGGGCGGTCTCCTCCCCGAACGCCGCGGCGAGTTCGCCGTGACTGATGCCACAGTCCTCTTCAACATCGTGCAGCAGCGCCGCCTTGAGCGTCGCCACGTCGAGTTTGAGCTCCGCGCAGGACACCGCCGCCGCCAGCGGATGGATGATGTACGGATCGCCGGTCAGCCGCGACTGGCCTCGGTGCGCCGTCTCGGCGAACGTGTACGCTCGCCGGACCTCTGCAACCTGCGCCTCATCCAGGTAGCGCTCTACATGCTGGTGCAGATCTTCAAAGGTTGGCCGTATCGGCTCCGCCCGCTGCCGTTCCGCCTCCGCGACCATGCTTCAGTCTAGCGCGTGCTTTCACGGGGCAGACACCGCCCGTACGATGTTCGGTGCACAGCGGTCAACCACGCAGCATCCCCGTGGATGATCATGAGGAGTGGCACCGTGTTGCGCGCCCCCCGTGGCACCCACGACATTCTCCCCAGCGACCAGCCCACTCGCCGACACATCGTCGCCACGGCGCAACAGCTGGCGGAACTGGCCGGCTACCGCGGCTTCGAGCCCCCGACCTTCGAGCAAGCCGATCTCTTCATCCGCGGCGTGGGCGCGGGGACGGACATCGTCGAGAAAGAGATGTACCTCTTCGAAGACCGCAGCGGCGATCGCCTCGCATTGCGTCCCGAGGGTACGGCCTCAGCCTGTCGCGCTTATCTCGAGCACGGGATGGCCAATCAGCTCCAACCGGTCAAGCTCCACTACCACCTGCCCATCTTTCGCTACGAGCGCCCGCAAGCTGGCCGTTTCCGTCAGCATACGCAGTTCGGGATCGAGGCGATCGGCATCCGGGACGCCGCCCTTGATGCGGAGGTCATCGAACTGGGCTGGCGAATCCCCGAGGCGCTCGGCATCAAGCATCTGACGCTCTCCATCAACAGCATCGGAGACGCGCAGGACCGCCAGCGCTACGTGCCCCTGCTGCGCGATCATTTCCGGCCCCACCGGGACAACCTCTGCGATGACTGTCGCGACCGCTTCGAGCGAGCTCCCCTGCGGCTACTCGATTGCAAGGAGGATCGTTGCCAGCCCTTCCGCACCGGCGCACCTCGGATGAGCGAGCACTTGCGTCCCGAGTCGAAAGCCTATTACGACGAACTCCAGCTCTCGCTGGATGCGATCGGCATCCCTTTCAAGGAACGTCCAACGCTCGTGCGGGGTCTGGACTATTACACGCACACCGTCTTCGAGATCGAACCGCCCACCAGCGGCTCGCAGGTGACGCTGATCGCCGGCGGGCGCTACGACGGCTTGATCGAGGAACTCGGCGGGCCGCACACCCCAGGGATCGGCTTTGGAATGGGGATCGAGCGTTTGGCATTGACGTTAGATGCACAAGGGCTCGGGGCGGTATTGCCGCCCGCGCCCCCGGTCGTCCTGGTCCACCTCGGGGCAGCGGCGCGCAGGGCGGCGGCGCGGATCGCGTCCGACTTGCGCCGCGAAGGGATCGGCGCGCATCTCGTCTTCGGCGATCGCTCGTTGAAAGCGCAACTGCGGCACGCGGGGCGGACAGGCGCGCGCATGGCGGTGATCATCGGGGAGCGTGAGCTCCAGCAGGGGCAAGCCACCATCCGTGATCTGGCTGACAGCCAGCAACGTGAAGTTGCGATCGATCGGGTCGTCGCCGAGCTTGCCGCCGCCGATCTTTATACTGAAGAGTGAGCAGACGGCTGACGCAGCTGCGGAAAACACCAGTATGTGGGATCAAGTGCACGCGACACGCCGTCGCTTCGACGAACTCGAAGCGGAGATGGCCGTGCCTGCAGTCGCGACGGATGCCGCGCGCCTACAAGCGCTCGCGAAGAAGCGTGCGGAGCTGGAGGAGTTGGTCGCCATCGCTGGCGAGCACACGCAACTCGAAGATAACCTGCGTCAGGCGCGTGAGCTCCTCGAAAGCGATCAAGACGCCGCGCTTCAAGAGCTGGCCCATCAAGAGATCGCCGCGTTGACCGAGCGCCTCGAAGATCTGACTGCACGCGCCAAGAAGGCGCTCCTCCCCAAGGACGCCAACGACGAGCGAGACGTCATCATCGAGATTCGCGCCGGGACGGGCGGCGATGAAGCAGGATTGTGGGCCGCCGATCTCTTCCGCGCCTATACGCGCCACGCCGAAAGCAACGGCTGGCGCACCGACGTGCTGGCTGCCAGCGAGAACGCCGCAGGCGGCTTCAAAGAGATCATCTTCGAAGTGCAAGGAACGGGGGCGTTTTCGCGGTTCAAGTACGAGAGCGGAGTCCACCGCGTGCAGCGCGTCCCGCAGACGGAAGCGCAGGGACGCATCCACACGTCCACGGCAACGGTAGCGGTGCTGCCGAAAGCGCAGGATATCGATGTCGAACTCAACGAAGCGGATATCCGGATGGACCGCTTCCACTCCGGCGGGGCCGGCGGGCAAAACGTCAACAAGGTGGAAACCGGCGTGCGTCTCACCCACGAGCCGACCGGCATCGTCGTGACCTGCACCGGCGAGCGCTCGCAGCTCAAGAATCGCATGCAAGCGATGAGCATTCTCCGGGCTCGCCTCTACGAGCGCGAGCGGCAGCGCGTGCAGGATGAGCGCTCGGAGAGCCGGCGCGCCCAGGTTGGAACGGGAGAGCGCTCGGAAAAGATCCGAACCTACAACTTCCCGGAGAACCGTATCTCCGACCATCGCGCCGGCATCACCATGCACAACCTCACAACCGCGCTGGACGGCGAGCTGGGCGAGCTCCTTGCCGCCGTCGCCGCTGCGGCGGAAGCCAAGCAACTCCAGCAACAGGTCGCATGAGCCCTCTTCCAGCGACGCTGCGAGACGCCTGGATGGACGGCGCCGACCGCTTGAACCGGGCAGGCGTGGACGACGCCCGCTTCGAGGCGGAAGTCCTCCTGCGTCACGCCAGCGGCCGCACGCGCGCCGACCTCTACGCCAATCTCACCGAAACCGTCGATCCCGCGGCCCAGCTGGAATTCGAGGCAACCCTGGCGCGGCGGGCACGACGTGAGCCGTTGGCCTACATCATTGGTCACCGCGAGTTCTACGGTCTCGACATACAGGTCACACCCGACGTCCTCATCCCCCGCCCGGAGTCGGAGTTGCTGGTCGAGACGGCCTTGGATGCCCTCAAAGGGCAACGGGTGCGTCAAGCGCTCGTCGTGGACGTAGGAACCGGTTCCGGCGCTCTCGGCATCGCCATCGCGAAGAACCGCCGCGGTGTCCGGCTGGTCGGTATAGATCAGTCGCGCTCGGCGTTGAGCGTCGCGGCTGCGAACGGCGCCCGTCTCATCCCCAAAACCCCTCGACTTTGGCTACAAGCGGACCTGCTCACGGCCCTGGCCGGCCCGGTCGACTGTATCGTCGCCAATCTCCCGTATATCTCCGAGGAAGCACTGGAGCAGCTTCCGCCAGAGATCGCCGACTTCGAGCCGCGCCAAGCACTCGTCTCGCCCGGTGGCGGCGGCGCCGATCTCATCCTACGGCTACTCACGCAGCTCGCACGCCGGCTGGCTCCCCGAGGGACAGCCGTGCTAGAGATCGACCCGCACTGCGCCGATCAGGTCAGCGACGCAGCACGCCAACTCCTGCCCGACGCCAAGCTTGATCTCTTGCAGGACCTGGGCGGGGATGCGCGCGCGCTCCGCGTCGCCGCTGGCTAACAGCCCCCAAACCGCTGCTGTCCGACGCAAGCTATTGCGAAAGCTGGTAGAGCTTGCCTTCGGTTTTGATCGCGGGGGCGATCACCATCTCGGCTTGGTGCATCTCACGGATGTTGCGTGCGCCCACCATCGCCATGCAGGTGCGGAGGGCGCCGGCGAGATTCTCGCTACCGTTCGTCCGGCTCGTCGGACCGAACAGCAGCCGTTGCAACGTCGTGCGCTGGCCAACCTCCACCCGCACGCCGCGCGGCAGGTCCGCGTGGGCTGTCGCCATGCCCCAATGGAAGCCACCACCCGGCGCCTCGGCCGTACCCGCGAAAGGTGATCCCAGCATGACCGCGTCCGCTCCGGCCACGAAAGCCTTGCACATATCGCCGCCCGTACGGATGCCTCCATCAGTAATGATCGGCACGTAGCGGCCGCTATCGGCGTAGTACTTGTCGCGGGCAGCAGCGCAATCGATGGTTGCCGTGACTTGCGGCACTCCCACGCCCAACACTTCACGGCTGGTGCAGGCGGCGCCGGGCCCCACTCCGACGAGCAATCCCGCGATACCCTCACGAAACAACTCCAGGGCGCCCTGATAACTGACGGTATTGCCAACGATCACCGGCATCGACACCTGATCCACGAACTCGCTCAGGATCAGCCCACGGAGCGAGTGTGAAATGTGCCGCGCCGTTGTCACCGTGGACTGTACGACGAAGAGGTCCGCGCCCGCTTCCTCGGCAACTAGCGCCAACTGCTTGGTTTTCGCCGGCGTGGCAGCAACCGCAGCAGGCACACCGCCTGCCCGGATCTCTTGGATCCGTTGGGCGACTAAGTCGTCGCGTACGGGCGCACGGTACGCTTCCTGCAAGATCGCGGTCGCCCCGGTCTTATCGGCCGCCGCGACCCTTTGCAAAATCTCACGCGGCTCATCGAACCGGCACTGCAATCCCTCCAAGTTGAGCACGGCCAGCCCGCCCATCCGGCCATAGGCGATCGCCATCTGTGGATCGACGACGGCGTCCATCGCGGCCGCGAGAATCGGCAATTCAAACCTGAGCTCGCCCACGTCCAGCTGAACATCGGTCATATCCGGATTAAGCGTGGTCGTGCCGGGGACGATCGCCACATCATCGAAACCGTACGCTTGACGCAGGTCTTTCAAGTACGGAATCGACATGGCTTCCCTTTCTTCGCAGGGAGCACTGCTGCTCAGCGCCCCATACGCAAACCGCGCGGCATTCGGCCGCGCGGCATTTCCGGTCTCTTGGGTCGGGGCAGCAGGCCCAGGCAAGCGATCCACCCTCCGCTGCTGTATCACTCAGTCCTCTGCAAGCGCACTGAGTAAGTGCGCGAAGTATACGCGCCGTCGCCGGAGCCGAGCAAAGCCCAGCTTATCGCGCTTATCACAGCGCGCACGTGGCCGAACGCCGAGCCATGCTTGCGGCGGACGGCTCTATACTTTCCCGCGTGCCGGGCACGCTTTACGTCGTCGCGACGCCAATCGGCAACCTTGAGGACCTGTCGGCCCGAGCGGCGCGCGTCCTCGCCGAGGTTGAGATCGTTGCGGCAGAGCGTGTTCAGACAGCCAAGAAGCTCTTACGTCATCTCGCCATTGAGGCTCGCTGCCTCTCCTACAACGATCGCAATAAGCGCCGTACCACCGAGCGCCTCCAGAACGCGCTCCGAGCGGGTGACAGCGTCGCGCTAATTTGCGACGCAGGGACGCCCGGCCTCTCGGACCCCGGCCAGGATCTCGTCGCCGCCGCAGTCGAGGCGGGAGCAACCGTCACTCCCATCCCAGGGCCGTCCGCCGCAACGGCGTTGCTCTCGGTGGCGGGGACGCGCACCCGGACTGTCACTATTATCGGCTTCCTGCCCAAACGCATGGCTGAACGGCGAGGCTTGCTCGCTACGCTATCGAAGGGAACCGACCCCGTGATCGCCTTCGAGTCACCGCATCGTCTCCGACAGACCCTCACGGACATCACGGATCTCCTACCCACGGCTCAATTAGTCGTCGGGCGGGAGATAACCAAGCTCCACGAAGAGATCTGGCGGGGCACGCCAGGGGAGGCGCTCGTGCACTTCAGCAGCCCCCGAGGGGAATTCACGCTCTTGCTCGTCCCCGGCGACCAGCCCCGCGTCTGGTCTGATGACGAAGTCCGCGCCGCCCTCCTCGTCCAGCGTGATAACGGCGTCCGCCGTTCCAAGGCAGCGGCAGCCGTCGCCGCCGCCGCGGGGAGACCGCGTCAAGCGGTCTACGCTCTGTGGGCTACAGAGCAGCACTAGCCGGGCGCACCAACTCAGACACGACGCGGTGTGCTTGGTACCATCAATGACAAGCGATCGTCACGCTCAGCGCGCCTTCCGTGCGCTCGGCAGCCAGCGTTGCGCAGGATCTCTCGTTCGTGAGCGACCCACCCGTCACCGAAATGAGCCCGGTGTGAGCGAGACGATCTTGGTCGCGGTCGCCTGGCCCTATGCAAACGGGCCGATTCATCACGGGCAGCTCGGCGGTGCCTACCTCCCCGCCGACATCTTTGCCCGCTACCACCGCACCAAGGGAAATCGCGTTCTCATGGTTTCCGGCTCAGATGCGCACGGTACGCCCGTAACCGTCCGCGCCGAGAACGAGAACCGTACGCCGGGCGAGGTCGTAGAGGAATACCACACCGGCTTCCTGGAGACCTGGCAACGGATTGGGATCTCATTCGATCTCTTCACATCCACCGCCACCGCCAACCATGCCACCGTCTCGCAGGGCATTTTCCGCAGCCTGCTCAACGCGGGCTACCTCTACACGGCGGCGCAGACGCTCCACTTCGACGCCGAAGCCCAGCGCTTCCTTCCGGATCGCTACGTTGAGGGCGCCTGCCCGCACTGCGGCTACGACAAGGCACGGGGGGATCAATGCGACGATTGTGGCCGCCAACTCAACGCGGCGGACTTGATCGCTCCGCGGAGCAAGATCAGCGGCACTACCCCAGTGTTGCGCGAAAGTGAGCATTACTTCCTCAAGCTCTCGGCGCTGAGCGACCAACTTGAAGAGTGGCTCGGCCACGATAAGGAGCACTGGCGAAAGCATGTGCTGAATTTCAGCCTCGGCATGATCCGCGAAGGGCTCCACGACCGTCCCATCACCCGCGACATTGATTGGGGCGTGCCCGTCCCAGTCGATGGTTTCACCCAGAAACGGATCTACGTCTGGTTCGAGGCGGTAATCGGCTACCTCTCCGCCGCCAAAGAGTGGGCGCAGCGCTCGGGCGATCCGGATGGCTGGCGCGACTTCTGGCAGAACCCTGATGCCAAGTCGTACTACTTCATCGGCAAGGACAACGTCCCTTTCCACACGATCGTCTGGCCGGCCATGTTGATGGGCGTCGGCGGACTGGCCCTTCCCTACGACGTACCCGCCAACCAATACATCACCATGTCGGGGAGCAAGGCCAGCACAAGCCAAAACTGGGCCGTCTGGGTTCTCGATTACCTATCACGCTATGACCCCGATCCGCTCCGCTACGCGCTCGCCTCACAGATGCCGGAGACCAGCGATAGCGACTTCAGTTGGTCGGAATTCTTACGGCGCAATAACGACGAACTGGTCGGCACCTGGGGCAACCTCGTCAACCGCGTCTTGACCTTCACCGCCCGGCATTTCGACGGTAAGGTGCCCGACCCGGGGCCCCTTGATGAAGAGGCACGAAGGCTACTGGACGCCACGCAGTCGGCACTGGACAGCGTCGATGCGTCACTCCACGCGGTGCATCTCCGGCAGGGCCTGCAAACCGCCTTCGGACTGGCGCAAGAGGCGAACCGCTACCTCGACGCTACGGCGCCCTGGCGCACGATCGCTTCGGACCGGCAGGCGGCCGCCCGATCGCTGTATACGGCGCTCAACGTCATCGCAGGGTTGCGCACCGTGCTGTACCCCTACCTGCCGTTCACCTGCACGGTGCTGCACGGATACCTCGGGGCACAAGGCACCGTAGAGGAGGCTGGCTGGCGCCTCGCTGCGCTCACGCCAGGAGCCAAGCTGGGCGACCCGCAGCCACTGTTTCGCAAGCTCGATCCGAGCATCATCGAGGAAGAGGAAGCGCGGCTAGGCGCATGAGCGGCCTCATCGACACACACGCCCATCTCCACGATCGCGCTTTCGATTCGGACCGGGCCTCCGTGCTCGCCCGCGCCCGCGCGGCCGGCCTTGCAGCGATCGTCACCGTCGGCACGGACCGAGTCGAGAGCGAAGCCGCCGTTGCGCTGGCCGAAGCCGAATCCGATGTCTTCGCCACGGTCGGCCTGCACCCCCACGATGCCAAGGATTGGGACACGCACTTGCGCGAGCGACTCGTCGCCCTGGCCCGGCGCGATGTCGTCGTGGCGATCGGTGAGATAGGGCTGGACTACTTTCGTCTCCTCTCGCCCCAGGACGCCCAGCAGCGCGCCTTCCACGAGCAGCTGGCAACCGCGAATGCACTGCACTTGCCCGTGGTGGTGCACGTACGCGCAGCGGACGAACCTGCCGCGTCCATCCTGGCAGAATGGGCGCCCAGCGCCACTTGCGGCCACCCGTTGGGCGTGTTGCATTGCTTCGCCGGCGATACAGCCCTCGCGATGCGCTACATCCAACTGGGGTTCCTCATCTCGATCGCCGGGCCCGTCACCTACCCCAAAAGCGATCGGACCCGCTCGGTAGCGACAGCCATCCCGCTGGAGTCTTTGGTTGTCGAGACCGACGCACCCCATCTCCCACCCCAACGCTGGCGAGGACAACGCAATGAGCCCGAGTGCATCTTTGAGACGGCTCGCTACATCGCGAAGTTGCGCGGAATCGACGGCGACGAATTGCTCACTATCTGCGGCGAAAATGCACGACGGCTCTTCCGTTTGCCCGCTGCATCCTCCACCGGCGGAATACCCGCATGACAAGCGTTCCGGCGCTTTATGGACCAGTCGCCGAAGATCTCGCCCGCGTCGAAGAGACGCTCACTTCGGTAGCGACCGCTGATTACGCGCCCCTGACGGAGATGCTTCAACACGTCCTCCAACGGGGCGGTAAGCGCTTGCGCCCGGCGATCGCGCTCTTGGCCGGGGGGTTTGGAACGTACGACAGCGACCGGCAGGTGCCGCTGGCCGCTTCGATCGAGCTGTTGCACACAGCGACGCTCGTCCACGACGACGTAATCGACACCGCCGATACGCGGCGCGGTCGTCCGACCGCTAACTCCAACTATGACAACGCCGCCAGCGTCATGCTGGGCGACTACATGTTCGCGCACGCTGCGGAGCTCGTGGCGCGCACCGACGATATCCGGGTCGTCCGTCTCTTCGCCGAGACCCTCATGGTCATGGCCAAAGGCGAGCTGAGCCAAGATATCAGCGCTTACGACATGGCAGCCGGGAACCTGCGCGACTACTACGAGCGCATCGACGGCAAAACTGCTTCCCTCTTCGCCACAGCCGGCACCGGAGGCGCGATGCTGGCTCAAGCCGACGAAAGGGTCGTCTGCGCGCTGCGCTCGTACGGTCACTCCGTGGGCATGGCCTTCCAAATCGTGGACGACATCCTCGACTTCACCAGCGACGCCGAGACGCTGGGCAAACCTGTCGGGGGGGACTTACTAGCCGGCACGCTCACGCTGCCCGCGATCTTACTGATGGAAGCGAACCCGAAAGACAACCCGGTGCGACGGCTGTTCGTCACGGAAGATCCTGATTCTCGCGCCCAACAGCTCCAAGCAGTGCTGCAGGCGATCGCGGACGCCGACATCCTCGGCCGCTCAAACGCCATTGCGCTGGAGTGGCGCGACGCGGCCCTGCGCGCACTGGAGCCCTTGCCAAACGGATCTCACCGGCGAGCGCTGGAGGACATCGCCGCATTCATTACCGGCCGGAGCTTCTAAAGAGAGAGGGGCAGCCGCTTGAGCGCTAGCTCTTGCGAAAGCCTTTCCTCTTCACCAACTCGCCGCGCTTATCCTTCCAGTGCCATTTATTCTCAAGTTCAGCGCGACGTCTTTCGCGCTTCGCGCGGCGTTCCTCTCGACGCTTATCCACCGTATCGACAAAATCCTGCTTGGACACCGGCGGCGTCTGGTTCCCCTTTTTCGCCTCGATCTCGGGGTGGGTATAGGGATCACCGCCGCGCGATAGCTGTGACACCTCTTTACCCATATGCCAGTAAGTGCCTTTATCAGGGATCTTGCGGGGGAAACCGCCGCGCATGATGAAGGCATTGAAGGTTGACGGCATGACACGCTGGGCATCCTCGTCGCAGAGCGGACACGAACCCGGCTCATCGGCTTCGCGCATCGTTCGAACCAACTCGAAGATGCCGTCGCAGGGCTCGCAGTAATACTCATACACCGGCATCGCTAACGCCCTCCGCTCCGTTGGGCTGCAACCGGGCTGGTCGCACGCACAGCATCGACGAACTCTCGGGCCTTCACCTCTTGGTCCAGCGCCGTCTGAACGGCCTGCCGGAGGTGCGTCTCCAACTCTCGACCCAACACCGCATCGACGCGAACGCGAGCCACTTCAGCGAAGGGTCTGCGTTGCATGTAGCGTAACAGCTTGAACGCGGCCCCGGACAAGGGCCGGCTCCCGGGCGCTTCGCAGCAGCCCGGACAGACCACGCCGCCCGCGAGTGCGGCGAAGCCGTTGCCCTCGGGCGCCAGTTCAGCATCGCAGCGGACGCATCGCTCCAGATTGGGCTGGTAGCCCTGCTCCATCAGCAGCCGCATCTCAAACCAACGTACCGCGAGGTCCAGTGCCTCGGTCGCGCCGAGACGCTCGATGGTGTCGACCAGCAAGCGGTAAAGCCCGCCGACATCGGGAGCCGCATCCGTCATGCGATCGACGAGTTCCGCCACGTACAACGCCTGGCTGAGACGCTCGATCTCTTCACGCAGCGGCGCGAAGCTGTCCAACGCTTGCGCTTGCGTGATGGTATCCAGCGATCGCCCCTTCGCCAGCAGCAGGGATACTCGCGTCAATGGCTCCAGATGCCCCGCCAGCTTGCTCCGGGGACGGCGTACGCCCTTCGCGACCGCCTCAATGCGCCCGAGGTTGGGCGTAAACAACACGCAGATCTTATCGGCATCGCCCAGGCGCCGCTGACGGAGGACGACGGCTTCGGTTCGGTAGATGCGAAACGCCACCGCTACCGCTCCCCGCCTTCGACTGCGGCCCTCTCCTCCGTCTCAACCGGCACCCGCTGCCGCAGCGCTCGACCTAGCGTGACCTCGTCCGCATACTCTACGTCCGCGCCGACGGGCAGTCCGCGCGCGATACGCGTGATCGCCACCCCGGACGGCTGGAGCAAGCGCACGAGATAGCTTGCCGTCGCGTCGCCCTCCATCGTAGCGTTTGTCGCCAAGATCACTTCCCGCACGCCCCCGTGGCTCACCCGCTCGACGAGCTCCCGGATCTTGATCTTGTCGGGGCCCACTCCGTCCATCGGACTAAGAGCGCCGTGCAACACGTGGTAGAGGCCCGTGTAGACGCCCGCTCGCTCCACCGCCAGGGTGTCCAGCGGCTCTTCGACCACACAGATCAGTCCCTGGTCCCGCGCCCCATCGGAGCAGAGATCGCAGGGGTCCTGCTCCGTCACGTTCTGGCAGCGGCCGCAGAGGCGGACCCGATCCTTGACATCGACCAGCGCAATCGCCAGGGCCTCCGCCTCTGCTCGCGGGGCGCGCAGGACGTGATAAGCCAAGCGCTGCGCGCTCTTCGGCCCAATGCCAGGCAACCGGTGGAATGCTTCGATCAGGCGCGCCACCGGCGGCGCCGTGACCAGCGGCCTGCCGTTCACTGCCTACGTCAGCCCTGGCAGCGAGAGGCCGTCCGTGAAGCCCGCCATGCGGTCGGCTTGCTTCGCCGCAAGCTTATCGACCGCATCATTCACCGCCGCGATGATCAGATCCTGCACCATCTCGGGATCATCAGGGTCTAGGATCTCCGGATCGACGCGCACGGCCTTGAGTTTGTGCGCGCCGGTCATTTCGACGGTGAGCGCCCCCCCGCCCGCGCTCGCCTCGACTGTCGCCTCCTTCAGCTCTCCCTGCGCCTGGGCAATCTGTGCTTGCAGCTCTTGCGCGCGACGCAGCACGTCTGGAGACATGCCGCCCCCCGCCCCCTTCGGTCCGCGCTTAGGCTGCCGGAACATTCCACCGCGAGACTTCGCCAAATCGCGCTCCGCTCTTTAGCCTTCCGTCTTGCTTATCACACGTGCACCCAGCCGCTCCGCCTCTTCTACCAGTGCACTATGCTTCGTCGGCTCAGCGTCGTCGGCCACAGTGCAGCGGATTGTCATCGGCCGACCAACGATTTCGCTCGCCACCGCAGCCACCACGTCACGGCCCGCTTCGACCTTACCCTTGTGGATCTTCACGTAGTTAGGGAAGAAACCAAGCGTGAGTGTGTCATCGCTCACCTCGGTGATCCGACAAGAAGAATTGAGCCAGGCGGCCAGCGCGCCGTCTCCGCGCGCTTTGACCCCCTGCCGAATCGCGCGCAGCATCTCCTCCTGCGGCGACAGTTCTCGACGACGAGGCGGCGACGGGGGAGCAGGGGACTCCGTCGCCGGCGCCGTCCCAGCGGCTGGCCTGGCCGGAGGCGCCACGGCTCGCTGGGCAGGCGTACGCGCGGGGGAAAGCTTCGGCTTTCCTTCGCCACGCCGTTGGTCTCGCCCGCGACCGGCGCTGCCAGACGGCCGGGTACGGCGTTCGGGTGGAGCGGCAGGCCCGGCGACGGCCGGCGGCGCTTGCCTCTCAAGCGCCACGTCCGCCATCGCCAGCTCAAGTGGGAGCGACGTATACGGGTCACTCTGCATATCAGCACTGCCAAACGCTTGCAACGCAGCCACGGTGGTCGAAGGCTCCACTCCATCCACCAGCCCTCGCAACGCGGCGAGTTCGGGTTCGCTGAGAGCGAGTCCCGCCGCGGCACCGCTTTGCAGAAGCAAGGCCTGCCGGAGATGCGTCACGACCTGCTTGGTGAAGCGCGCCATGTCAACGGCGTCGTCCTGCACTGCCGCGAGCACACCGATTCCCTCGTTGAGATCTTTCTGCAAGGCGGCCCGCGCCACCTCCATCGCACGGGAATCGGCGCTCAGGCCCAGCGTCGCCACCGTGTTCTCCACGCTGATCTGGTTCCCGTAGGAGGAGGCAGCTTGGTCGAGCAGGTTCACGGCGTCGCGCAGTGACCCGGTCGCCTCACGTGCGATCAAGTCCAGCGCCTCATCAGGAATCGTGTAGCCCTCCGCCTCAGCGATCGCGCGGAGGCGCCCGCGGATCTCCATCACCCCGACGCGCCGAAAGTCGAAGCGCTGACAGCGACTCACGATCGTGGCTTTGAGGCTCTGCGGATCGGTCGTCGCCAGCACGAACAGCACGTGCGGCGGCGGCTCTTCCAACGTCTTGAGCAACGCGTCCGCAGCGGCGTCCGTAAGCTGGTGCACCTCATCGATCAAGTACACCTTCACTGCGACGGCGCCGGGCGCATAGTTCGCGCGCTCGCGCAAATCGCGGATATTGTCGATGCCACGGTTACTGGCAGCGTCGATCTCGACGAGATCCAGCGCGCGCCCCTCATCAATGAGGCGACAGTTTTCGCAACGATCGCAAGGATCGCCGTCTTCCGGACGAGTGCAGTTGACGGCCTTCGCGAAGATCCTTCCTGTACTGGTCTTACCGGTGCCACGCGGGCCCGAGAAGAGGTAGGCGTGAGCCGGTTTGCCCTGCGCCACCGCGTTGCGCAGCGTGCGAACGATGGGGTCTTGGCCCACCAGATCGGCGAACCGCCGAGGGCGCCATTTGCGGTAGAGCACCGCTTCCGTCACGACAACCCCTTCGTCCGACCGACCTGGAAGCGCGACTCATTATATCGAGATATCGCAGCTCGCCATCACTGGCCTGCCACAGCGCCGCTTGGTTATCGCACCTTGCTCACCGCGCCGCCCCCGAACGACCAATGCGCTCCAGCGCGACGCGCTCCATCTCGCGCATGGCCGCATCGTCGCGCCGCGTAGCGTGATCCACTCCAAGCAAGTGGAGGATCCCGTGCACGACCAGCAGCGCCAACTCGTCCTCTAGAAGGACGCCCCGCGCTCGCGCGCCGCGCGCCGCTACCGGCAGTGCGATCACAACCGCGCCCAGCTCCTCCACGCCATCCGGCCCCCGCACCCCCTCGAAACGGGTCTCGAACGCGAGTACGTCAGTGGGCTCGTCCAGTCCAAGGTAGTCGCGGTTCAGACGCCGGACGCTTTCCGTGTCTGTGACGGTGATCGCCACCGCTCGAGCCAGGCGCAGCCGCCGTGAGCAGAGGGTGCCCACGGCAGCATCTCGCAACAGGCTCGCATCAACGCGGCGGCGGTATCTTTGGTCTACCGCAACGCTGATCCGGTGCGGGACGAGGCGCCTTTCACCATTAGTCAACGAAGATGGTGACCGCCTCATTGGCAACATCGATGAGCAGCGAAGGCGCCAGCCCGATCACCAGCACGCCCGCACTCGTCAGACCCAGCGTCAGGGCAAGCGGTGCGTTGGGGCGCCAGCGCGCGGGCATCTCGACGGTGGGCGCAGCCTCGTCGACGAACATCGCCTTCACCGGGCGGAGATAGTAGACGGCACTGATCACGGAGTTCACGACCCCGACCACGGCCAGCCAAGCCAAATCGCTCTGGACTGCAGCGTCAAACAGGTAGACTTTACCGAAGAAGCCTGCGGTCGGCGGAAAGCCCGTGAGGGAGATCAGGCTGAAGGCAAGCAAGGCCCCGAGCAACGGCGCACGCTTCCCCAGCCCGCGATAGGCATCGATCTCGCACGACCCGATCCGATTGAAGACCGCGATCACAACCAGGAACGCGGTCAGGTTGGTGACGGCGTATCCCGCCAAGTAGAACAGAATTCCCCCTGATCCCAGAGAAATCGAGCGGTCCGCCGTGATCGCCGCGAGACCGATCAAGATCGTGCCCGCCTGTGCGATGGACGAGTAGCCCAACATTCGTTTGAGGTCCGCCTGCTGAATCGCCAGGATGTTGCCCACGAACATCGAGAGCACCGCCAGCACGGCGAAGATCGTCGACCAGTGAGCGCTGAGCAGCTCGGCGCCGAGCGCTTCCAGAAATACGCGTATCAGAATGGCGAAAGCGGCCGCCTTGGAGGCCACGGAGAGATAGGCCGCAATAGGCGTGGGGCCGCCTTGGTATACATCGGGCACCCACATCTGGAACGGCACGATGGCTGCTTTGAATCCGAAGCCCACGATCAGGAACACCATCGCGAGCAGCAGCGCCTCGATAACCCCGCTGTCGCCATCGGCGACGTATTCGGCGATGGCGCTCAGATTGGTCGATCCACTCAGCCCCAACAGGATCGCCATCCCGTAGAGCAAGATCGCAGAGGCGATCGCCCCAAGCAGCAGATATTTCAGCCCCGCCTCACTGGAGAGACGATCCTTATGAAAGCCGACCAGGATGTACTGCGAGATGCTGGTCAGCTCCAGGGCCACGAAGATCCCGATCAGGTCCCGCGTCCCCGCCAAGAGCATCAAGCCGGCCGTACTGAACAACAGCAGGGCAAGGTACTCGCCCTGGCGCGACGGGAAGCGAGCCAGCGCGTCCCACGACGCCGCGATCACCGCCAAGGCCACGCCACCCAGCAAGAACTGGAAGAAGAGCGCGAACTGATCAAAGACCAACACCTCGTCGAACGCGGTGCGCCCGACTTTGCCATCGGCGAGAAGAATGGCGCTGTAAGCCACAGCGCCGAGCACAGCTGTCATGGCAGTGGCGACGAGCACCCGGCGATCGCGCACAACCAATTCCGCCACCAGCAACATGCCGCCGACGCACATCAAAACGAGTTGCGGCCCGAAGAGGTTGACTTCACCGAGCATCAGCCGCCCCTCCCCAGTCGAGCGACCTCCAAGGCCTCGCTCTCGACGACGTCAGGCTGGACAACCGCGATCCCCTCGGCGATCGGCCGCACGCCCAACTCGAAGACATCCAGAACCACCGATGGGTACACACCCAGCAAGACGATCAGGCTCACCAGCGCCCCGAGCGGCAGGAACTCCCACCAGGCCCGCACGTCTTGCAGTTCTCGCCAACGCTCGTCACGCGGCCCGAAGACCGACCGTTGCAGAGCCCATAACACATAGCCCGCCGCCAGCAACACCCCGATCAGCGCCACCGCCGTCTGCGGCTCATGCCGTCCGAACGCGCCCAAGAACACTGTCACCTCAGAGACGAACCCAGCCAGGGCCGGAAGTCCCAACCCCGCTAGCCCTGCGAAGACCAGCATCGCGCTAAGCAGCGGCAGGTAATGGGCTAACCCCCGCATCGCTGAGATCTGACGGGTATGGGTTCGGTCGTAGATCATCCCCACCACCACAAACAGCATCCCGGTGATCAGCCCGTGCGTGACCAGCTGCATCGCCGCCCCGCTCATCCCCACCACGCCCAGCCCGGCAACGCCCAGCAACACGAATCCCATATGCGACACGGACGAGTAGGCCACCAGCCGCTTTAGATCGGTCTGGCGCACCGTGATCACCGCCCCGTAGATGATCGAAACGGCCGCGAGGATCGCCAGCGCCACATCGGCTGCAGCAGCGGTCTCCGGCATCAGCGTGAACAGCAAGCGCAGGATGCCGTATCCCCCCATCTTGAGCAGGACGCCCGCCAGCATCACCGACGCCGCGGTGGGAGCGTCGGTGTGCGCGTCGGGCAACCACGTGTGGACGGGAACCACCGGCAGCTTGATCCCGAATGCGAGGAAGATGAAGGCGAAGATCGCGGGTACCGGCAGCACCGCGCCCGCCAGCGCCGACTCTTGGATCTCCCGCATATCGAAGGTGCCGGCCGCCACACCCATGACCAAGAAGCCGACGAGCATGAAGGCGGAACCGAAGAAAGTGAACAGGACGAATTTCATGGCCGAGTAGCTACGCCGCCCGCTTCCCCAGACGTTGATCAGGAAGAACATCGGCAAGAGTTCGAGTTCCCAGAAGATGAAGAAGAAGATCAGGTCCAACGATGTGAACACGCCCAGAACCGATGTCTCCAACACCAACAGCCAGGCGAAGTACTCCTTGGGCCGCACGTTGATCCGCCAGGAGATCAGGACGGCAATAGTGGTGAGCAGCCCCGTCAGCAGCACCAGCGGCATCGACAGCCCGTCGACGCCGAAGGCGTACGAAACATCGAACCCCACATCTTGCGCGCTGACCCACAGGAACGTATCGGTGAACTGAAAGCCACTACCGGCGCGGTCGAAGAGCACGAACAGCACCAGCGCAATCACCAGCGTGGCGAATGCGAACGCGAGCGCGATCCACTTGGCAGACGCCTGCTGATCACCCGGTAGGACGCGCACCGCGACTGCCGGCCAGTGCACCCGCTGGCCCGGCAATAGCGCGATCAGCAGCGCCCCAGCCAGGGGTAAGAACACCAGGACCGAGAGGATGGGAAAGCCTTCGCCCATTATGCGCGCACGCTCCTCATGCCCAGAAGAGCACGACGGCACCCCAAACCACGACACCGCCGGCAACCAACGCCACCGCCATCATCTGGACCTGTCCGTTCTGCACCAAGCGCCCCCAGCGCCCCGCCTCGAAGCTCGCGTGCCAGACTCCGTCCAAGGCCCGATCGACCCCTTGCTCATCAACGCGCGCCATAGCCCTCGCCAACCCACCGTGGAAGAAGCGCCGCACCAGCCCATCCTCAACCAACAGGTCCATGTAGAGCTTGCTCTCGAGCGCGTGATACACCGGGCGTAGCCTTCCGGCCCGCAGGGCCGCGACGTTGATGAGTCGCAACTGGTAGACCGCTACCGCGCCGCCGATGCCAGCCGCCGCGACGATGGTCGATGCCAAGAACACGCCGAGATCAAAAACGAAGTGCCCTTCCTTCGGGTGCGGTAGCGCCCCCAGCACCCAGGTCTGAAACTCACCGCCGAAGGTGAGGAACCCGGCCGCAACAGCGGGGACTGCCAACAGCACCAGCACACCGCGCATGCTCCAAGACGACTCATGCGGGTGAGCGGCGTCACCACCATGCCCGCCCGGTTCTAGCTGTCCGCCGCCCCGGTAAGAGCCGTGAAAGGTCAGAACGATCGCGCGGAACATGTAGAAAGCCGTCAACCCCGACGCGACGAGGGCGAGGGCGAAGATCGCTCGCTGGTGATCCCAGGCCTCGATCAAGATCTCATCTTTCGACCAAAAGCCGGCCAGGGGAATCACTCCAGAGAGAGAGAGCGCGCCGATCACAAAGGTCAGGTATGTCACCGGCATCGCGGTGCGCAACCCGCCCATGCGCCGCATATCGAACGTATTGGTCGCGTGGTTGACCGAGCCCGCACCCAGGAAGAGCAGCGCTTTGAAGAAGGCATGGGTCATCAAGTGGAAGAAGGCAGCAGCGTAGGCTCCCGTGCCCAGGGCGAACATCATGTAGCCGATCTGGCTAATCGTGGAGTAGGCCAGCACGCGCTTGATATCGGTCTGTACAACCGCGACCAAGCCCGCACCGAGCGCTGTCCCGACGCCGATCCACGCGATCAAGTCGCTCGCAGTCGCGGATGCCTCCAGCACCGGGAAGAAGCGGCCTAGCAGGTAGACCCCCGCCACGACCATCGTCGCCGCGTGGATAAGCGCCGAAACCGGCGTCGGTCCCTCCATCGCATCCGGCAACCAGATATGCAGCGGGAACTGCGCGCTCTTGCCAACCGCGCCCGCCACCAACCCGACTGCAAACAATGTCAGGGTCGTCTGCCCCAGCAATCCCAGCTCCACCGCACCCACGATCTCAGTGTTGATCGTGGCGATATCCAAGGTCCCAGCGCGCACCCAGATAAAGATCAGCGCAGCCAAGAGCCCTAAATCGCCGGCGCGAGTGACGAGGAATGCCTTCTTGGCGGCCGCCGCCGCCGCTGGTTTGTGGAACCAAAAGCCAATCAGTAAGTACGAAGCCAGACCGACAAGTTCCCAGAAGGCAAACAGCACCACCAAGTTGTCGACGAGCACCAGACCCAACATCGCCGCCGTGAAGAGCGACATATAGGCGAAATAGCGCGCGTAGCCGCGGTCGCCGTGCATGTAGCCGGTCGAATAGACCTGGACTAAGAACGACACCGCCGTTACCACCACCATCATCACGGCGGTCAATCCGTCCAACCGGATGCCAATAGTGATCAAGAGCGATCCCACATCGACCAACTCGTGGGTTTCGAAACCCAGTGGCTGGCCGGCGGCGTTGATCGTTTCCATCAGCAGCCAGACCGATATCCCCAGCGATCCACCAACCGTGATCATCGCGATCCATCCGGCGGGGGCCGAATATCTGCGCAGCACCGGGTAGAGCGCCGCGATCAGAACGAAGGACGCGACTGGAAGCCCGAGAATCAGCCAAACAACGACTTCGGAAACCGGCGTGCTCATCAAACCTTGCGCATCACTTCGCGCGCGACGTGCGTCTTCGAATCGGGGACGAAAATTTTTCGCGGCGTGAAGTCACTCGCGACAGCGTCCTCCGGCGGAGCGGCAACGACGAGGCGCGTCGCGATCCCCTCGGCGTGGAAAAGCTCACGCCACGTCTCCGCCACGTAGCGGTTCGGAACCTCCATCAGTTCAGCCCACATGCCGACCTACCACTTCAGCAAGTTCACGCGATCGACGTTGATCGTGTCGCGATTGCGATAGACGACCATCGCGAGCGCTAGACCTACCGCGATCTCCGCCGCGGCCACCGCGATGATGAACACGACGAACACGCTCGTGGACAGCGCCACCTCGCTCTCCACGAAACGCCCGAAGGCCACCAGCGTTAAGTTGACCGCGTTAAGCATCAACTCGACGCCCATCAGCACGCCGATTGCGTTGCGCTTGGCCAGCGCCACGTACAACCCCACCCCGAAAAGCAGCGCCCCCAGCACCAAAAAGTGTTCGAGCCCAATGGTCACGAGCTTCCGCCCGAATCCTCCCGACCTTCCAGGGTCAGGCTCTGTTCATGCGCGTCGATATCCTCGTCGTCGCGGCGTGCCAGCGCTACCGCGCCGACCAGCGCCGCCGTCAGCAGCACGGCAGCGATCTCGAACGGCAGGACGAATTCGTTGATCAACGACTGGCCGATGATCCGTGCCGATTCCGCCACCGGCTCCTCGCGGACGGCGCCCCAGTCGGTCTCGAGTGCAACGAACACGGTCGCGGCAATGACGAGGCCCATCAAAATCAATCCCGGGTAGCGCATCGCCGTCTCGGCATTATCCCGCGCCGCCCGCGGAGTGAGCAGGATCGCGAACAGCATGAGCACCGAGATGGCGCCGACGTAGACCAAGATCTGGACGACGGCGATGAACTCTGCTGAGAGCAACAGATAGAGGCCCGCGACGCCGATGAAGCTCAAGATCAGCATGACCATCGCGTGAATTAAGTTGCGGCTGACAAGGATGCCGAGCGCGGCGCCAACGGTGATCACCGCCAACGACCAAAACGCTAAATGGTGTCCAACGCCGTCCACGTACCCTCGCCTGCATTGACCAGCCGAAGCCAGCCCTGTTTGCGCCGCTCCAGAAGCGGCTGCTAGTCGCTCCCGCTCGGTGCTTGAGCCAGCTGCCGAGCGGCCCGCAGCCCGCCCAACCGCCCGCGCGCCATCCGCGGGCCCGCGGGCGCTCTATGCGCGCCTGCCCCGGTCACCCGAGCGTATGCGCCGATCACGGCAACCGTCACGGCCGCATTGATCACTGCCATCACCGGCAGCGCGATCGTGCGGTCCCAGGCGTACTCCAAAAGCAACGTGCGCTCCACCGCCGCTATCGCCACGAATAGGAGCCCAGCAGGTACCAACAACTTCCAGCAGAACGTCATCAGTTGATCGATCCGAAGCCGCGGCAGCGTCCCGCGCAGCCAGATGAAAACGAAGTACACCAGCGATGTCTTGACGAGCAGAATGATCCAGCTCGGCACCCAGGCATCCAGACCCCAGAGCCACCAGCCACCCAGAAAGAACGTTGCCATGAAAGCGGACATCACAAGCGTGTTCGCCAGCTCGACGGCGTAGAACAAGCCGAAGCGCATGCCCGAGTATTCGGTGTGGTACCCGGCCACGATCTCCGATTCGGCTTCCGCGATATCCATCGGCGTGCGATTGAGTTCCGCGGTGGCGCCGAGCAAGAAAGTCAGTGCGGTCATCGGCAGGAGCACGATCAAGATCAGGTCCTCTTGCTGCTGCCACAGCACGATGCCGTTAATGCTCATCGTCCCGGTGAGGAATACGACCGTCAGCAGCGCCAACACCATCGCGATCTCGTAGCTGATCGTCATCGCGATCACGCGCATCGCGCCGAACAGCGCGTACTTATTGTTCGACGCCCAGCCGGCGATGAAGACGGCAAGCACGTTCGTGCCGGAGACGGCAAGCAAGAACAGCACGCCCACATTCAAGTCGGCGACTTGCATATGCGGTCCGAAGGGCAGCACGCCCCACACCAGCAGCGCCGGGATGAACACCAGAACCGGCGGCAGGAAAAACAGCCATTTGTCCGCCGCGCGCGGCACCAACTCCTCCTTGAGGATGAGTTTGACGGCGTCCGCAACGGGCTGCAGCAGCCCGCGCGGTCCCACGCGGTTGGGGCCGTAGCGCACCTGCAGTCGCGCGATGACCTTCCGCTCCGTCCAGATCAGGATCATGAGCGTCGGGCCAATGACGGCGAGAATGCCGATCGCTCCGATCGCGCCCGATACCGCGGAAGCAAGCCACTCCGGTCCCCAGCTGGCAACCCACTCCGTAATCTCCCGGCTGATGCCGCTGAGGTCGCGCAGATCGTACCAGGCCGCCAAGAGCCACGCGCTCACCGGTCGATCTCCCCCACCACGATGTCGATCGAGCCGAGGGTCACGATCGCATCCGCGAGCGAGCGCCCCACCGTCATCTCCTTAAGCGCGGACAGGTTGATCAAGCTGGGAGCACGGCAGTGGAAGCGCCAGGGGGTAGGGCCGCCGTCGCTGACCACGTAAAAGCCCAGCTCGCCCCGGGGCGATTCGATGCGTGCGTAGGCCTCGCCCGCGGCGGGCCGCAGGTGCAGTGGCACCTCCGCTTGCCAGGGACCGCCGGGGATGCGCTCCACGACCTGGTTGAGGATCCGCACGCTCTGGCGCACCTCTTCCAGGCGCACACGGAAGCGATCGTAGCAATCCCCATCGCGACCCACAGGTATATCAAAATCCAGTTGGTCGTAAACACAGTACGGATCGGCCTTGCGCAGATCCCAAGGCACGCCGCTGCCGCGCAAAAGCGGTCCGCTCAAGGACGCGTTGAGCGCCGCCTCGGCACTGACTACGCCCACCCCTTTGGATCGTGCCAGCACGATCTCGTTATCGACCGTCAACGCGGCGTACTCTTCGAGCCGATCGGGCATCTCGTCAAGCAGACTGCAAAGCGCCGGCCACAGCTCCAGCGGCGGGTCGAAGGCGACGCCGCCAATGCGCATGTAGTTCGTCGTCAGGCGAGCGCCGCAGGTCATCTCGAAGAGGTCGAGGATCTTCTCGCGCTCGCGGAACATGTACATCAGCGGCGTCTGCCAAGCGCCGCAGTCGTTCACGAAGGTCCCGTTGGCCATCGCGTGGCTGGCGATCCGCTGCAGCTCGGCGAACAGGACGCGAAGCCACTGGCCGCGCAGCGGGACTTCTATCCCAGCGAGCTTCTCAACCGCCAGACAGTAGGACAGGTTGTTCGACATCGCCGCCAGGTAGTCGATCCGGTCCGTGAAGGGAATGTTCTGCGTGAAGGTGCGCTCCTCGGCCAATTTCTCCATGGAGCGATGCAGATAGCCGATCAACATGTCGACGTCCTGAACGATCTCACCGTCCAGCGTGGCCTTGAGCCGGAACACACCGTGGGTCGATGGGTGCTGTGGACCAATGTTGACCACGACCGGCTCGGAGTGCACGCGTTTCGGAGTCTCGATGGCCATCAGCGATCGTGGTCTCAGCTCTGCGGGATCACCGGGGTGCTCCCCGGCACCGGCCAGCGGTTTTCGCCGCTCTCATGCGGGAAGCCGGGCAGACCGGCGCTCAGCGTTCCGGGCATGCCCAAAAAGTCCTTCCGGAGCGGATAGCCCGGGAATCCGTCCCAGAGAAACATCCGGCGCAGGTCCGGGTGACCCTCGAAGCGAATCCCCATCAGGTCAAAGACCTCGCGCTCCTGGAGATGCGCCCCCCGGTACTCCCCCGTCAAAGAGGGAACGCACGGCGTCTCATGATCTTCAGCGATCGTCTTCAGTGTGAGCAGGTGATTCCGGTCGAGCGACTGCAGATGGTAGACCAGCTCGAAATGCGACTCGCGATCGACGGCCGTTAAACTGGCCAAGAACGAAAGGTCCAGCGCACTTCCCGCCAAGAAGCGCACCGCCTCGACCAAATGGCCTGCATCGACGATCACCGCCCACGTATCGACGCGTGGGACCGACTCCGGCACGGCGCCGCGCAGCTGATCGGCCACTACTTGGAGGTCGAGCAGTACGGTCACGCTAGCGCCACTCCAACGCGCGTTTCTTCCACTCGTACACCAACCCCAAGGCCAGCACCCCGATGAAGATCAGGCCCGCGACCAAGCCGAAGGTCAAGACGTCGTCAAGTGCCACGGCGAGCGGGAAGAGGAAGACCACCTCCACGTCGAACAGCACGAACACCAGGGCGATTAAGTAATAGCGAAAGTTGAACTGGACCCAAGTCGGGCCCTCCGTCTCGACCCCGCATTCGTACGTGTCCTCTTTCACGACGTTGGGGATCCGCGGCCGCACGCGCAGCTGGTGCATGGCCCAGGACGCGACCAGGGGAATGGAGGGAAAGATCACCGCGAACACGAGGAGAATCGCAAGGTGGCTATACTGCTCCAGCACCTCGCGGCCTCCCAATCTTGTGAAAAGCGGCGCAAACAGCAGGATAGCAGTGGCCTGTGACCTCCTCAAACACTCGCGCGTTGGCTAAGCGAGACGAACGCGCCACCGGATTCGCCGCATGACCCTGCGAGTCCGTCCGATCGGCTTCAACCATGACCGTAAGGCCTTCACTGCACTGCTGTGGCGCATTTACGACGACGATCCCATGTGGATCCCGCCGCTGCACCGCATGCTGCGCGATCAGCTGGACCCGGAGAAGAATCCGTTCCTCCAGTACGGCACGGCGCAGCTCTTTCTCGCCGAGCGCGATGGCGAGGTCGTCGGCCGCATCTCCGCGCATATCAACCCCGTCCACGACGAGACGCACAACGAGCGCGGCGGCTTTTTCGGATTCTTCGAGTCGATCGATGATCCGGCCGTCTCCCAGGCGCTCTTCGAGAGCGCGGAAAACTGGCTCGCCCAGCACAACGTCGATTGGATACGCGGTCCGATCTCCTTCACGATGAACCAAGAGATCGGCGTCTTGGTCGAGGGTTGGGATACGCCGCCCGTGCTGGGCATGGCGCATACGCGCGACTACTACCCCCCTCTGATCGAGCAGGCCGGATACCGGAAGGCCAAGGACCTCTACGCCTGGTCCTACGCGGTCGGGAGGCTCAACAAGCGCCTCGCGGCGCTCTACGCGCGCGCCGCCGCCCAGCCCGGCGTGCACATCAGGACGTTCGATCGCAAGCACCTGCGGGAGGACATCCGCATCGCCGCGCAGATCTTCAACGAAGCCTGGGCGGACAATTGGGGCTTCGTCCCCATCAGCGAGGCTGAAGCGGACCACACCGCCCATGACTTCGCGCAGTTCGCCAACACCTGCGCCACCTCACTGATCGAGATCGACGGCGAGCCCGCCGGCATGGTCGTCGGCTTGCCCGACCTCAACTACGTGATCCGCGATCTCGACGGACGCCTCTTCCCGCTGGGGGCTATTAAACTAAAGTGGCGGCTCTGGCGCGGGTCGCCGCGCGGTCGCTTAGTCCTGCTCGGCGTGCGGCCCAAATTCAGGCGCAGCGCAACCGCCTCCATGGCGGCGCTGCTCTGGGGCGAGATCCACTACGCGGGGCAGCGTTGCGGCTACCGCTGGGCTGAGCTGAGCTGGGTTCTCGAAGACAACGACCTCATCAATAAGAGCCTGAGCCGCGCCGGCGGGCGCATCTACAAGCGCTACCGTCTCTACCAGAAAGATGTCGCGGCCTCGTGAGCGTCACCATTGATTGAGGGCGCTCGGAGCCGCCCCTAGACTGATCGATACGGCGACGACCAGCGCGCCGCTTCTCTCATGCTGATCGACCTCCACAATCACACCTGGCCACGCTCGCACGATTCCGTCCTTGATCCGCTCGATCTCATCGCGCGGGCGCGGGAAGCGGGACTGGACGCGATCTGCCTCACGGAGCACGACGCCGTCTGGCCCACCGCGGAGATCGAGCAGCTCTGTGAGGAGACCGGTTTCCTCGTGATTCCCGGCGTCGAGATCAGCACCGATGACGGACACATCCTCGCTTTCGGCGTCGAGAAGTACGTCTTCGGGATGCACCGCGCCCAGAAGCTCGCCGACCACGTCCAAGAGCGCGGGGGCGCCATGGTCGGCGCCCATCCCTATCGCCGCCTGATGCCCTGGCGCGACGATGCCGACGAGTGGCGCCGCGCCCTCGAGCGGGCCGCCCGCAATCCCGGCTACGCCCAGTGCGTTGCCCTTGAGGCGCTCAACGGGCGCGGCAACGACAAGCAAAATCGCTTCAGCGCCGAGCTCTGCCAGCTCATGGAGCTCCCCGGCACGGGCGGCACGGACTCACACGCCGTCCATGACGTGGGCATCGTCGCAACACACTTCGAGTCCGATAACATCCATGATTGGCGGGACCTCGTGCGCGAGCTCCGAGCGGGCCGCTACTACCCCGTCGATCTGCGCACCCAGCAGGAGATCAGCGACAACCCGTAAGAGCCAGCGATACCACCCCACCGCCCGCCCCGGAGAGCATTCATGGCCAACGACCCGCAATTCGAATCCGTCCTCACCGATGCCATGCGCGCCCAGGTGGGCATTGAGGGCGCGCCCGCCACGCACGAGGTGACGACCACGGGCGTCCGCATGTTCGCCCGCGCGGTCGGCTACAGCGATCCGGTCTTCTACGACCGCGACGAGGCCCGGCGGCGCGGCTACCGCGATCTGCCGGCACCTCCCGCCTATCTGGGCACGCTGGTCTTCAATCCTGCGACGCCCGATCGCACCTGGGGACGCCCACCCGGCTTCTCCCCCCGTCTCGACCTGCCCTACAAGAACACCCTCAACGGCGGCACCGACATCGAATACTTCGACGAGGACATCTGCGCCGGCGACGTGCTCACCGTCCGCATGAAGATCGAGCAGCTCAGCGAGCGCTACTCCCAAGCGCTGGGGGGGGCGATGGTGATCAGCGTCACGGCCACCACCTATCGCAACCAGCACGACCGGGTTGTCGCCATCATGCGCGGCACCTCCATCGCCTACGGCAGTTAAGGAACGAGATAACGGACCAGATCCACCTTGGTCCCCATGGCTACGCCCCTGCCAGAATTTCCCTAGCAATCCAGGGGAACCTCGCTATCCCGCATCGGCGATTCCGGCTCGCGGCCCACTGAGCGAGCCATTACGGAGCGGCAGCGCGTATGGGTACACCATGAGGCGCGCGTAAAGAGTCCGTCGCGAGGGCTGGCTGTCCCGAGTAGGCGGAGGGGCAACCTCTGTAGCAGCCAGGGGCTCTCGGCGTAGTCGCCGAGGTACAGCCGGTTTCCCGTCACTTGGACGCGTGCTTCTCCAACGGTCCCTCGCGGATGCTGGCGACGAGTGCGTCGAGGCGCGGCCTCGCCGAGCTTCCAGAGCGCAAGGCACCGCCGTCCTGTTGGGGAGCGCGACGGGGAGCCTCGCGCCCGTATTGGATCGCTCGGCCGGGTCCCTGCCCCTAATTAAGCAGTCGGACGGGATGCCGACCGCCGGGTCTGGTAGCCTGACGGCGGGAGGGATCTATGGCGGACCAGGTCTACTTCGAGGATGTCGAGGTCGGGGCGGAGATCCCGAGCCTGGTGAAGGAGCCGGACAGCCTCCAGCTTGTGCAATGGGCCGCGGGCTCCGGCGACTTCTACCAGATCCACTACGACCCCGCATTCGCCAAGCGCAATGGCTTGGAGGGTCCGATCGTGCACGGCGCGCTCAAGCACGCCTTCCTGGGCGAGCTGTTGCACCAGTGGGTCGCGCCCGGCGGCCGCATCAAGCGGGTCGCCTGCTCCTATCGGGGCATGGACCTCCCAAACCGGCGGCTGACCCACAAAGGTAAGATCACCAAGAAGTACCAAGAGGGCGCCCGCAACATCGTCGAGCTGGAGATCTGGGCCGAAGACGCGAACGGCAAGACGACCACCCCCGGCTCCGCCGTCGTCACCCTGCCATCGCGGGCCTAGCCACCCTGGAGCGACGCCATGGCCACCGACACGCCTGCGTTCGAACCTTCGCTCACGGACGAGATCCTGACGCTCGTGGGCGTGGAGAGCGCGCCCTGCACCCATGAGGTGACCCGTCCGGGCATCCGCGCCTTTGCGCGGGCCGCCGGCTACCGCGACCGCGTCTACTACCACGCGGACGAGGCCAAGCGCCGCGGCTACAGGGACCTTCCGGCTCCACCCGGTCACTTGGGATTTCCCGCCTACGATCCGGAGCAGAGCGACTACCTACTGAGCTGGCCGCTCGACCCCAATGCTCCGGTCAACCACCCCTTTTCGCCGGTGCAATCCATCCACACCGAGCTCCTCGCGGGTTCCCTCGATCTCGAATACATCGACCCCGACATCTGCGCAGGCGACGTACTCATCTCCCGGACCAAGCTTGAGGACATCCGTGAGCGCTACTCCAAGGCGCTGAACGGCCCCATGGTCATCCAAACGACCGCGACGACCTTCAAGCGCGACGACGCGCCGGTCGCCGTCTACCGCTTCACGCTCATTGGCTACACCCCAGTGGAAGGGACGTAGAGATGCCCGACCAGATCTACTTCGAAGACGTTGGCGAGGGCGACCTGCTCCCCGAGATCACGGAGCGCCCCACGACCACGCAGCTCGTCCATTGGGCCGCCGCCGTGGGCGACTTCTATCCCGTCCACTACGACAAGGACTTTGCGGTCGGGACCGGGGTCCCCGCCGTTCTGGTGCACGGCCCGTTCAAGCACGCGCTGCTAAGCCGTCTAGTTTCCAGCTGGGCCGGTCCCCAGGCAACCGTGAAGCGGATCGCTTGCTCGTTCCGCGGCCAGGACTACCCCAACCAGGATCTCACGGTGAAGGGGCGCGTGACCGGCACGCGCAGCGAGAACGGCGAAAACCTCGTGGAGCTGGAGATCTGGAGCGAGAACGAATCCGGCGAGAAGACGACCCCCGGAAGCGCCCTCGTCGCGCTGCCTTCACGCCCGTAGCTCAACCCCCACCTCGCCCGGCTGCTTGGTCCGCTAGCCCTCTCGCCGCCACTCCCGGCGCGCTTCCATCACGTGAAAGATGTGGCCGCTGCGGTAGGCACGGCCGCAATCGCGGAACCCGGCGCGCGCGAAGCTGCGCTGCGCCCGCAGGTTCCAGTCGAGCGTATGCAGATAGAGCCGCGTCAGGGACGTCGTCGCGAAAATGTAGTCGACCAGCAGCCGCACGGCTTCGCTGCCATAGCCGCGGCCCCAGTAGGCCGGTTCCCCGATGGTGATACCGACCTCCGCCTCGTGACGAGCGAGATCAATGTTGTAGTACATCACGTTGCCGATGTGCCGCTTCTGCAGATCGTCGACGGCGATCACGCGCCGACGGGCGGGGGGATGGAGCAGCTCCTCGGTGTAGCTGGCGACGTACTCCGCCTGCGTTCCGCGGAGAGGCGGGCTGGCATCGTAGCGCGCCAGGTTCGGATCGCTGCGCCAAGCGTAGTCCCGCGGGGCGTCCGACAGCCGTTTCGGCCGCAGCACCACCCGCGTCCCGCGGACCAGCTCCCCATCATGGCGAGCCGTGCCTCTCTCCTCTTCATAGGCGGACATCAGCCAGTATCCGAGGGGCCGGTCGCCTCGAAAGCCGCCTCGCCCGCGTCGAGCAGCGCGGCCGCTTTCCGCAGAATCGTCTTCGTGTTCTCATGCGTCGCCCGCTCGATCCCCCGCTCTAACGAAAACCAGCGAACGGAGATGTGCTCGGCATCGTGATCGGCGATACTGCCGCCCGTCGGCCGCATCAACCAGAAGTGCACGTACTTGTGCACCCGCTGCCCTTCCTCCGCCCGCACGAACCAGTATTCGATGGTCCCGATCTTGCCCTCACGATCCACCTGCAGGCCGGTCTCCTCCACCACCTCGCGCACCGCTGCCTCTTCTAGTTTTTCGTCACCGCCCGGCGTCCCTTTGGGCAGGCCCCACTGCCCTCCCGGCGTCTCGACGAGCAGCACCGCCACCTCGCCGGCAATCCGGCGATACACGACGCCACCGGCCGAGACCGCTCGTCGTGTCTGGAGTCGATTTTCGCGTTTCACGGCGGCCAGCTCAGTACTGCATCCCCGTCACGCCGAGCGGATCAGCGAGGATCGCCGTTCTCTCACTCACGGCCCTTGCCGCGTCCCGTACCTCCGCCTCAGGATGCGTGGAGGCGGCCGCCAACGCCTCCAACGCCAGCGGGCTGACGATCTCCCCCAGCGCCGCAACGGCCGCTAAGACGACATCCACGCTCTCGTCCTCAAGGAGATCACGCAGCGACGGGACCGCATCTTCATCTTCGATCTCCCCTGCCGCGAACGCCGCCGCCGCCCGCTCTTCATCGTCCAGCGCCGCGGTCGCGTCGAGGACGGTCGGCAACCAGTAGGGATCGGCGCTCCAGCCCATCGCGCGCAGCGCCCCAAGGCGCAGCCTTTGGTCCTCCGCCGCGAACGACTCATGGATCAACTCGCGGACCCACTCCTCACTCAGCGCGCCAAGGCTCTCGACCGCGCTCCCCCGCAGCGCCGCCTCCACGCCGCCGTCCTCAGCCAATTCCCGCAAGACCGCGATCAATGCCGACCGATCGTCGGGCCGCAGCTGCCCGAATTCGGCGCGCAGGACCCAAGGACGAAGCGCTCCGATCGCCTCCGCCCGCACCAGCTCGTCCGGATCGTCGGCAGCGAGCTGCTGCAAGCGGATCAATGCCTCACGCCCTTCGACCTCTCGCAGCCCGTTCGCCGCCAGAGCGCGCACACTGGCATCCGGGTCCTGCAGGCAATCGAGGCAGACCGAACCGGCATCGAACCGGACCTGCGCCTCCGCCAGATCGATCAGCCGAGCCAGCACCCCGAATCGCGCACCGGCATCAAGCCCGCTGAGTGCCGTCCGCAGTTGCCGACGCCCATCGGACTTCAGCACAATGAGCGCTTCCACGTCCTCGTCATTGAGCAGCGCGCCCGGTTCCATGAGCGCCGCGAACAAGCGCTCGAAGTCGATCGATGCGCTCGTGGGCCGGCTCGACGCGGTCTCCATCACGCGACCCGCCGTTTTCGCTCTCTGTCATCCTCACTCCCGCATAGTGTACGAAGAGACCTCAAGCACGAGCCAGGGAACGCTAGGGCGACGATCGTCCCACCAGTTCCTGCTGTGCCGCACGCGTCATCAAGGATCGCACGGCGTCCATCGGCTGTTGCCCTTCGGATAAAACCCGATAGATCGCGTCCACGATCGGCATTTCGACACCGACCCGGCGCGCTAGAGTGCGCGCGACGCGCGTCGTATCCACACCCTCCGCCACATGCACCATCTCCCCCAGGACCGTATCCAGGAAGCGACCTTTGCCGATCTGCTCGCCCACGTAACGGTTGCGCGATCGCTGGCTCGTACACGTCAGGATCAGATCGCCTAATCCCGCTAACCCCGTCAACGTGAGCGGCTCCGCCCCCAACGCCATCCCCAACCGGGTAATTTCGGCCAACCCGCGTGCAGTCAGGGCAGCCCGCGCATTCTCGCCCAGGTTGAGTCCGTCCCCGATTCCCACGCCGATCGCGATCACGTTCTTCAGCGCCCCGCCCAGTTCCACCCCGACGATGTCGGAGCTGGTGTATACCCGCAAGGCCGGAGTCATCAGCATGTCGCGCAGCGTCTCCGCCACCGCCACGTCCCGGCAGGCGACGACCGTCGTCGCCGGCAGCCCGAGTGCCACCTCTCGCGCGATGTTGGGGCCGGACAACGCCACAAGCGGCGGCGCTTCCCCCAAGGTTCGCGCCTTTTCCGCCATGACCTCCGACATCCGCAGCTCCGTGCCGATCTCCAGTCCCTTGCTGGCGCTCACCAGCGGCGGCAGGGGGCGCGCCAACGCCGGCAACACCTCCTCAACGTTGTCGCGCAAGCGCTGCGAAGGCACGACGAAGAAAATTGCGTCCGGCGATGGAGGAACCGCCTCCGTCGTCGTGAACTCCAGCGAGTCCGGCAAGGCGATACCGGGGAGCAGTCGCCGCTCTTCTCGCTCCGCGCTGAGCTGCTCCGCCGCCGCCGCGCTACGGCAGTGGAGCGATACACGGCTGCCGGCGCGGGCGAGTTGCATCGCCAGGGTGCAACCCCAGGAGGTACTGCCGACGACAAGGACGTGCGCCCCGCTCACGGCCGCTCCCCGGCTTCGGTAGTCAACTTGTGCGTCCGGCCCATCTGCCCAATGCGGGGCTCCGTACCCGCCAGCAACCGCCGAATATTGTCGCGATGCGCGATCAGGATGATCACGCACGAGCACCAAGCGTAGGCATAGTACGCCGTCGGCTCTTCCCCAAGCGCCACAAAGACCGACAGCAAAATGGCGAGCAGGACCCCTGTCGCGAGAGTCGCGATCGACACGATCCGCGTAGTGACAACGAAGAAGATCCCGGACGCGAAGCCGATCGCCCCCAGGGGCGGAGCGAGGACGAGCAACGCAACCAGCGCCGTCGTGGCGCCACGGCCTCCATGGAAGCGCGCGAAGATCGGGAAAATGTGCCCGATGATCGCGGCCAGCCCTCCAAGCACCTCCGCGGTGGGATTGTCCCAGATCAGATAGGGAATGAGCACCGCCAGGGCACCCTTCGACCCATCGAGGACGAACACCAGAAGCGACCACTTCTTCCCCAAGCGGCGCAAGGTGTTGGTCGCGCCGATCTTCCCGCTCCCCACCTGTCGCAAGTCGACGCCGCCTACCGCACGGCCGACCCACAGCCCCACCGGAATCGAGCCCAGCAGATATCCGGCCACGCAGCCAACGAGCCAGGCCTCAATCATGATCTACGGGAAACCTCATTCAACGATCCGCTTCGTGCCCGCCGCGTCTGCGCAGCACCATGCGTATCGCAGCGCCTTCGAATCCGAAAGCGTCGCGAATCTGTCGCTCGAGAAAGCGCTGGTACGAAAAATGCACGCCGTCAGGGTAATTGACAAAGAGCTGGACGGTCGGCGGCTCGACGCCCGTCTGCGCCACATAGAAGAGCTTTACGGCCCGGCCGTGCACGGTGCCAGGCGGATGCTCGCGCATCGCCTGCCTGATCACTGCGTTCAGCTCCCCAGTGGGAACGCGCCGGCGGCGCTCCTCTGCCACCGTCGTCGCCGTACGCAGTAGGAGATCCAGGTTGCTCCCTTGCTCGGCCGATATCCAAATCGTCGGGGCCCATGGCACGAAGCGGGCGCGCCAGCGCAGTTGGCGTTCCCGGCGCGCGATCGCCTCCACGTCACCCGCGATCAGGTCGCTCTTGTTCAACGCGAGAACGACGCCGCTGTGCGCCTCGAGCGCCATGCCCACGATGTGTTGGTCCTGCGCGGCGATATCTTCGGCCGCGTCCATGACGACCACCGCCACGTCGGCGCGATCGATCGCCCGGCGCGCCCGAACGACGGACGCACGCTCCACGCCCGGCTCGACCTTCCCACGCCTGCGCACGCCCGCCGTATCCACCAACAGGTACCGCTTACCCTCGAACGCCACCTCCGTATCGACCGCGTCTCGCGTGGTGCCGGGCGTCGAACTGACGATCATCCGATCCGCATCAAGGATCGCATTCACAATCGACGATTTCCCCACGTTCGGTCGGCCCACGATCGCCAGCCTGCAGGTCGGCGGCGGCGGCGGCGAGCCCGCGGGAAGACCAGCAACCACCCGATCCAACAGCTCGCCCACACCGCGGCCGTGGAGAGCGCTCACGGTCAACGGCTCGCCCAGCCCGAGCGCGTAGAACTCGGCCGCAGCGGGCTCCATCCCGACACTGTCACTCTTGTTGCCGACCAAGAACACCGGCTGCGACGCCCCCCGCAGCAAAGCCGCCACGTCCATGTCGAGCGGCAACAGCCCATCGCGTACATCGACCACGAAGCAAATCGCGTCCGCCTCAGAGAGCGCGTAGCCCACCTGCTCACTGATCGGGGTAGCGTACGGCCCCGACACCGCCTCACCCAGCAATCCCCCAGTATCGACCACGCGGAACGCGCGTCCGCGCCAATCGGCGTCATCGTAGTTACGGTCCCGCGTCGTTCCCGGTTCGTTTTCCACGATCGCCTTGCGTCTCCCGACGATCCTGTTAAACAGCGCCGATTTCCCAACGTTGGGCCGCCCAACGATCGCGACGAGCGGGAGTTGGGTTCGAATTCCGATCTTGGTGGTCACTCCGACGCTTCCTCGTCCGTTTCCGTATCTTCTCCCGCATCTTCCTCCTCCTCCTCTTCCTCTTCCTCTTCGATCACCACCACCACCTCTCCAGGGCGCAGCGTCACGGCCACGCCGGGCATCGCATCGAACTCCACGGGTAGCGGATAAAGGCCCGGCGTCAAGTCAGTTAAATCGACGATCGCAGTGCCTCTCCCTTCCACAATTTCGGCGATCGCCACAGACGGTCCTGCGAGCGTCAGGGTAACCAGGAGTGGACGTACATCCGCAATCAAGCCGTCGCCAAGTCCCACCGCCTCCACCGGCAGCAGGAAAGCTGTCTCGGTATGGATCGGTTCGATCGCTACCCGAACAGAGACGGTCGTCTCGGTTTCAAGCGCCAGCCCGGCAGGGAGCACCAACCCCACATCCGTTCTGAAATCCGCCTCGTGCGCAGCTACGGAGATCGGCACCGTCGTCACCGTTTCGATACCCCCCAGTGCATCGAGCGTCCCAACGACGACTACATTGAGCGGCTCCACTCCCACGCCAGCCACCCGAAAACCGGTACGAGGACGCCCGGTCAGCTGGGGCTCCACCGCCACCGAACTGCGGAACGTCACCTGCTCCACAGGCACCCGCACATCGACCGTGGCGGGGGCAATTCGCACACCACTGACTGCGGCGCCGGTGGCCGTGCGAGCTTGGAGGATCGCCGTCACCTCGATCGCAACGGTCGCCCCTCCTAGATCAACCGCGGCCACCACCACATCCACAAGGTCCACAAGCTGCCGGATACCACTCACCATCACTGTCGTCGCCGACAGCTCCGGCTCTCCGACCTCGAATCCCAATGGTGGAGGGTTCGCGTGCACCACGGTCACCGGCAGCGAGCGCTGCTCTACCGGTTCCAGGATCACCTCCACGGATTCCGGCGTGACCGAGCGGACTCGCACCTCGTCCGCCAAGGACCGTACACGCACCGGTACGTTGTGCGATCCCGCTTCGAGTCCCGCCAGGTCCACGGTCGCGACGAAGTCATCCGCGATCACCGCCTGCACACTCGACTCGCTGCCCGCGATATTGATGGAGGCCGTGGGCAGCCGGTTGGCCGGTGCGAGGCCGTTCGGCGTGTTGACCGCCTCGACTGCCAACCCGAATCCCAGCCGTTCCTCTACTGTTTCCAGCTCGGAGTCAGTCACCAAAAACCAGATCACGAGCGCAAGAATCACGGAGACCGTGGCGAGGATGAGGTTGCTCGCCAGGCTCCGCCCGCGCCGGCGCGATCGTCGCCAGCCCCGCAGTATCTCAGGCCTCCGTCCGCGACGTACGTAGCCGGAACTCGCGCCAGGCGCCGTTCGTGAGGGTACCAAGCAGCGTGCGCAACCGCTGCTCGTTGAGCCGCTGCACGAGCCGCCCGCCCATTGCCACCGAGATCAGGCCCGTCTCCTCGGACACCACGACCGCGATGGCGTCGGTCTGTTCGCTGATCCCCAGCGCCGCCCGATGGCGAAGCCCCACATGCGCGCCACGGACCGCCCGCTGCGGCGACACGGGCAGCGTGCAGGCGGCTGCAACCACTCGCTCCGGCCGCAGCAATACAGCCCCGTCGTGCAGCGGAGAATTCGGGTAGAAGATCCCCTCCAACAGCGCGGGCGTCGGTAGCGCATCGACAGGCGTCCCCGTATCGGCGATCTCTTGCAATCCCGTCTCCCGCTCGATCACCATCAACGCCCCCGCGCGCTGCGTCGACAGCTCACCAGCCGCCACGCTCACCGCATCGATCAACGAGTCGTAGCCGTCCCGTCTCACGCCGACGAGCGAGCGCACCCCCGTCCGCCCCACGCGCTCCAGGGCACGGCGGAACTCCGGTTGGAACACGATCAGCACGAACAAGGCCAACACGGCGAGGGCGTTGTTGACCAGCCAGCTCAGCACGGCGAGGTCGAACACACGGCTCACCAGCACGATCGCCACCACCACGATGCCGATGCCGCGCACCACCGGCATCGCGCTTGTGCCACGCACCAAGCGCAGCAACGCAAAGATCACGAAGGCCAAGATCGCGACCTCAAATACCGCTGGCCAGCCGAAGCCGGAAAACACGTCCGTAATAGCGTCGAAGAGGTCGTCGTTCATGAGCGCCCCGCGAATCCGGCCGACGCGTCACCTATCGCGCGCGCCTGACGCCGCACTAGGGACATCCCGGCCCCTGGCAACGACATTCTCGCTCGTACGGCCCACTCATCGGGCCTGCATCGCCCACGTGTGACCGTCAATCCTGGCCCACTAGGCGCCACAACACCGCTTGCTGGGCATGCAACCGGTTCTCAGCCTGCGCGAACACCACCGATTGCTCGCTTTCGATCGCCGCGTCCGTGATCTCCTCACCGCGATGGGCGGGAAGGTCGTGCATCACGATCGCTCCCGGACGAGCAAGCGCCAGCAACTCCCGTGAAACCTGATAGCCGAGGAACGCGCGCCGCCGCGCGGCGGCTTCATCCTCTTGCCCCATGCTGGTCCAGACATCCGTGTAGACGACGTCGGCCCCGGCAACCGCTTCCCGGGGGTCTTCCAGGAGCCGGATGCTGCCGCCCGACGCCTCCCCCCGACTCGCCGCCACTGTCGTGCTGGCCTCGTCCAGCGTGAACGCCGGCGGCGATGCCAGGCGCACATGCATTCCCACGGAGGCCGCCCCAAGCGCCAGGGAGCGCGCCACGTTGTTGCCATCTCCGACGTAGGCCAGCGTATGTCCCTGTGTTCCTCCCAGCTGCTCCCGAACGGTGAGCAGATCCGCGAGCGCCTGGCAGGGATGCTCCCAATCGGATAGGGCGTTGATCACCGGCACGCCGGACCAATCCGCAAGCTCGACCAGCACCTCCTGGCTGAAGGTGCGGCAGGCGATGGCGTCGCAGTAGCCGCCGAGCACGCGCGCCACGTCTTTGACGGGCTCGCGCTTACCCAGCCCCACCTCCGCCGGGGACAGATAGAGCGCTGTACCACCCAACCGCTGCATGGCCAATTCGAAGGAGACCCGCGTCCGCAGCGAAGGTTTCTCGAACAGCAGCGCCAGCGATCGCCCGGCACATGCTCGCCCATGCGGACCGCTCGGATCGGCCTTCTGAGCCTGCGCTCTATCCAACAAGAGCTCGATATCGGCAGGCGGTAGATCGGCGATCGCCAGCAACGAACGGGGCCACATCGACACCAACCTCCGCAAAGGGCGCCTACTATAGCAGTCGATAGCAGTTAGCCTGCGGCGCACCCGACGCGATGCGATTCCGCCGGACGAGCGCACGAGGCCAACGATGGGGGCGCTCACTTCTTGCGCGCACTCCTAAGGCAACCCGTCTGGTGGCCCGCCGCCACCTTGTTCTTGCTGCTGGTCGCCGGATTGGCCGTCCTCGCCGCCGATTCCGCGAGCGTGCCACAGCCACCGCAGCATCTCTCACCAGAAGAGCGCTCCATCCGGGTCTGGGTGGACGGTGAGGTCGCGCAGCCCGGCGAGTACGAACTCAGCGCCGCAGCGACTTTAGGAGACGCCGTCATGGCTGCGGGCGGACTACTCGACTCCGCCCGCGGCGACATCGACCCTACGCTGCAACTCTTCGATGGAGTCCATGTCTTTCTCGCTGCCAGCGCAGACGAGGTTCCTTCTGCCCCACAGCGCATCGCATACCGTGTCGACCTCAACCGAGCCTCCCCCGCCGAACTCATGGCGCTACCGGGCATCGGGGAGAGGCGCGCGAAAGCCCTCATCGACGCACGCCTAGACGAGCCCTTTGCGTCGCTACAGGATGTGGTGGATCGGGGCCTGCTGCCCCGCAGCATCGCCGAGACACTGCGGCCGCTGGTGGGCGTATCCCCGTGATCACCTGCGGTCGGAGCTTGTACCCGACTCACCACCTTCTCGCGCTGCCGTTGTTGGCCATTTGCCTCGCCTTCGTCGCAGGCGTCGCCACCGCAACCGGCTTCGACAGCGACGCTATCGAACTTGCGGCGCTCGCGGTCGTCGCCGTGGCCAGCAGCCCCCTCACCTGGCGCCGCAAGCGGGCAGCATTCGTCTTGGCGATTCTCATCCCGTTGGCCTTCGCGGCCGGTCTCTCCCGCGCTGACGACGGACCGCCCACGTTCGGAAACGTCGCGTCCGTCTCCGGTGAGCGCGTTGAGGTGACGGGCGTTATCGCCGAGGACATCGAGCGGCGCGGCACGGACCAACGCCTTCGCCTCAACGTTGAGACGCTAAAGATCGGCGCCGAGCAGATCGATGCAGATGGGACGGTGCTCATCCACGCACCGCTCGGCCCCGCGTACGCCTACGGCGACCGGCTACGGATGACCACTACGCTGCGCCCGGTGCCGGCTGCCCCTCCGATGCTTCGAGACCTCTTGTCCGAGCGGGGTATTAGCGCGACCGGCGCCGCGTCCAGCGTCGAGATCCTTGCACACGGTCAAGGCGAACCTCTGCGCGCCGCTATCGGCGAGGCCCGGCTGGACGTCGATCGCGCGTTGGCGCATGCGCTCGATGAGCCGCTGGCCGGACTTGCCCAAGGCATCGCGACGGGACGACGCGGCACGTTGGAACCGGAGTTCCGCACGGACCTCAACGACACCAGTCTTTCGCACCTCGTCGTCATCTCGGGCAGTAATGTCACCATCTTGGCGACCCTGCTCGTCGGCGCTATCGCTTGGGCGATCGGTCGCAGATGGGCAGTCGTTATCGCCATCGCCTTGATGGGTGCCTACGCTGTGTTCGTCGGCGCGGATCCCCCCGTCATCCGCGCCGCAATCATGACCTCGCTTTTTCTTGGCGCCAGCGTCCTAGGTCGACCCAACAGCGCCGTGCCCGCGGTCACTTTCGCCGCCGCGATCATGCTGGCGGCTGATCCCTCGCTGATCACCGATCTTTCCTTCCAACTCTCTTTCGCCGCCACATCGGCGCTCGCCCTCCTGGCGACGCCGCTACGCGAACGCATCACGGCGCAACTTGGTGCTGGGCCGGAGGCAGGAACAGGGAGCGCGACTCTGATCCGAATAGCGATCGAAACCGCTGTGATCACCGCCGTCGCGACGGCCGCCACGTTGCCACTCATCGCCCTCTACTTTGAACGACTCTCCCTCGTTGCGGTGCCCGCCAACCTCCTAGTCACGCCAACCTTCCCTCTGCTCTTCCTCGGCAGTCTTATTACCGGTATCGCCGGCACCATCTCCGCCACACTCGGCAGCAGCGTCGGCTGGATGATCGCCTGGCTGCCGCTCTCTTGGTTCGTCGAAGTCGCGCAGAGACTCGCCGATCTGCCGTTCGCCGCGGCCCAAATCGAGGGATTCGATCTCTGGCACGCCTTCGTGCTCTACGGCGTCTTGATCACGCTTGCCGCTCGGATCTGTCGCCGCCGACCGAATCAAGCGCGGCGACGATGGATCCTGCCATCCATGGAAGCGCCGGTCGCCTGGCTCGCCACGGGCGTCCTAATTGCAATCAATATTGTCGTCTGGTCCACGATCACCGAAGAAAATAATGATGACGATCTCCTCGTTCACGCTCTCGACGTCGGTCAGGGAGACGCAACGCTTATTCGTGACCCGCATGGAGCCACCGTACTGATCGATGGAGGACCCGACGAGCGGATCATCATTCAACGCCTCGCCGATGTACTGCCCTTGGGTGAACGCTCGATCGAAGCGATCGTGGCGACGCACCCCCAAGCCGACCACATCAACGGTCTCTTCGGCGTGATGGAACGCTATCGCGTCGACGCGCTCTACGTCGCTCCCGCGCAGAAACTCACGGAACCGGGTCGCCGGCTCGTGGCAGCGGCGATCGAGCGCGGGGTGGCCGTGGAAACGCTCTGGGCAGGAATGCAGCTTCGCCTTTCGGAGGAAAGCATCCTCGACGTGCTCGCGCCTCCATCACCCATCGTCGACAGCACGGCGACCGCGATCACAAGCGCCGGGATCAACAACGCCAGCCTCGTCATACGGCTGGCGCACGGTGATGTCCGCTTCCTCTTCACCGCGGATATCGAGGCACCAGCGGAGCTGCGCCTAGCGAGCGCGCCCGGTGACCTTGCTGCCACAGTGCTCAAGATCCCGCATCACGGCAGCGACAGCTCCACCACGGACCTGCTGCTTCGCCGGGTGCAACCGGCCATCGCGGTCATCAGCGCCGGATCGGACAACCCTCATGGCCATCCAGATGAGAGCGTCCTCCAGCGCCTCACAGACGTGACCGTGCTCCGCACCGACGAGCGCGGCACGATCACGTTCCGATCAGACGCCGCCACCTTGCGCGTCAGCAGCGACCGCCTATCGCCCTAGCCGCATCGCCCCCATGGGGGACGCCGGAGGCAGGCCCGGCTAGACTCCCGCTATGCCTCGACCCGACAGTCGGCAGCCGCGGGATATGCGTCCCCTCACAATCGAGACCGGCGTCCAAGTGCACGCCGAAGGCTCGGCGATGATCGCCCTCGGCCTGACACGCGTACTCTGCGCCGTCTCGGTCGAGGAGCGAGTGCCGCCCTTCCTGCGCGGCAGCGGGGCGGGCTGGATCACTGCCGAGTACGGCATGCTGCCGCGCAGCACGAACACGCGCTCTCCGCGCGAGACCAGCCGGATCGGCGGCCGCACCCACGAGATCCAGCGATTGATCGGCCGCAGCTTGCGCGCCGTCGCCAACCTCGACCTGCTCGGCGAACGGACTTTCACCGTCGACTGCGACGTCATCCAAGCCGACGGCGGCACCCGCACGGCTGCCATCACCGGAGGCTACATCGCGCTGGCGCTCGCGATGCAGCGCCTCGTAGCGGACGGCCTCTACGCCGCAGTTCCTCTTACCGATGCCGTCGCAGCCACCAGTGTGGGGCTGGTCGATGGCGAAGTACGCCTTGACCTGGCTTACGAAGAAGACTCACAGGCCGATGTCGATTTCAACATCGTCAAGACGAGCGCTGGAGTTTACGTCGAGATCCAAGGCACCGCAGAGGGCCAAGCCTTCTCGCGCGACGCCATGAACGCAATCCTTGATGTCGCCGATGCGGGCCTCGACACGCTCTTCCAAGCCCAACTCGATACGCTTGCCACGGCGGATAACGCTTAGCGCGCCGCACCCCGCTCAGGCATACTCGCCCAGAAACGTACCCCCCAGCAGATGCACATGCGCCTTCTCGCCGCCCAGCTGAACGGCATCGGCGGGAAAGTTCGAGAGTAAGCGAAAGCCTTTCGCGCTGAGATCCCAACCCGCATCCACCACATCCGCCCCGAACGCACGGATATCTTGCCAGAACTCGGTTTGGCGCTGCTCCAGGCCCGTGGGCACAGACAGCACCGTGACCGGTGCCTCAGGAATCACCGGGCGCGCATCATAGAAAATCGCGTGGCCGGTCCGCGACAGCTCCTGATCGCTGGCGGCGCGCACGATATCGACGATCGAACGACCGTCCTGACCCCGAACTTCCAACTGGGCCTCCGTCCGGTCCAGGATATGGATGTGCCCGTGGGATTGGCTTTGCATAGCCAGCGCCCCGAAGTTGGACAGCAAACGAAAGCCATCAGGGGCGTGCGCTTGCCCCATCGCCTGGGCAGCCCGCCCCACCGGACCAAGATCGGACCAGAGTTCGCTCTGGGTTCGATGCGTTCTGGGCACCGCCAGCATCATGACGGGCGTCCAGTTGAGCACGTTATCGAAGACGACCACGTCGGCATCTTGATAACGGATCTTGGCGGGCTCCCGCCCCTCCACGATCGCACAGAAGACGCAGTTAACGTGAGTCGTCATCGTCGATCCGGAATGCCAGTCACGGCACGGGCCCGCACCTACGGGCCTTGTCAGTTTACGGCGCTCTATCATGTGAGCGATGGTCGACCTCCAGCCTTTCACCGGCCTGCGCTACAACCTCGCCCGGGTCGGCGACTGGGGATCGGTCCTCGCACCGCCCTACGACGTCATCGACGACGCGCAGCGGCGTGATCTGATCTCGCGCAGCCCCTACCAGATCACGCATCTCGAAACCGCCAGTACGGACGCGGGGATCGCAAAGGCGGCGGAGACGCTGCGCCACTGGCGCGCCGCTCGCGTGCTCGAACGCGAGCAGCGTCCGGCCTACTACTTGCTCGAGCAGCGCTTCAGTCACGAGGGCCGCGAGCGCTCACGTCTCTGTCTCTTCGCGCGCGCGCGCATCCTGCCCTGGACAGAGGGCACCGTCCTGCCTCACGAGTGGACCATGGCGACCCCCAAGAAAGCCCGCACGGCGCTACGGCGCGCCGCACGCGCGGATCTCTCGCCGCTTCTGGCAGTCGTCCCAGATCGTGATCGCCAACTCGGATCACTCTTCGACCAAGCGCTGCAGGAGGAACCCGTCGTAACGGGCTCCGATCCCAATGGCGACCATCACCGGCTCCGCGTCATCGACCAGCCGGACGCCGTGGAGGCGCTGCGCGCCGCCCTGGCACGCGAGCCTGTTTATATGGCCGACGGGCATCACCGCTACGAGTCCGCCCTCGCCGACCGCGACCGCGCCGCGGCGGAGGCCGCCGACTGGACCGGTGAGGAGCCGGAGAACTTCGTCCTCATGGGAATAGTGCGCGCGGGCGACCCCGGCCTCATCGTTGGTCCGACCCACCGCCTGCTCCACATCGACGGACCAAGCGATGCCTTGCGCGAGACGCGCGCGCGCTTCGAGGTACGCGACATCGGGCCGCTGAGCGACGGCCCCGAGCGCCTGTTGCGTGCCATGACCGAGGTCGCGCCCCAGGGAATCGCGTTCGGATCGGTCGGGCTCACCCCCGGCCGCTGCCACCTGCTGGTCGTCACCGACGCAACGCTCAGCCTCCTGCCCGAGTCCCTCCCCGCATCCTGGAGCAAGCTGGCCGTGGCGATGCTCCATTCCGTTCTGCTAGAGCCGCTCTTCGGTATCGACGACCTCGTGCTCCATTCGGGGCAGGCCGTGACCTACGCACATGAGGCAGAGCCCGCCTTCACAGCCGTACGCAACGGCGAAGCGCGCTGTGCTTTTCTGCTCAATCCGCCGCCGCTCGATCAGATCTTCGCGACAGCGCGCACGGGCGACCGGATGCCACAGAAGAGCACCTACTTCAAACCGAAGCTCCCAACCGGCGCGGTGCTCTACGCGTTTGACTGACGCTTGATTGACGCGCGCCTCAGATCCGCGCCTGCACGACCCGGTCAATGCCGGGGATCGCAGCGATGCGATCAGCCTCCGTCTGCGTCAGCGCCCGGCCGATCGTCAGCACCATCAGCGCCATCCCGCGCTCCTGACGGCCAACGTCCATCGACGAGATATTCACGCCCATATCGCCAAGCTCCGTCCCCACCGCTCCAATCCGTCCAGGCCGGTCCTCGTTCTCAAGAAGCAAGATGTGACTGTGGCCGTCGGAATGGTCGTCACGCGACACATCGACATGCGCGCCGTCGACCTCGACGATATGGCCCACACCGTGCGCCAGCGTCCCGGCGACGCGGACCTCGCCGCCCGACGTCATGAGCCGGACCGTGATCAGGTTGGCGTATTCCTCGCTCTCGGGATTCTTCTCTTCGGTCACTTGCCAACCACGGTGCGCGATAACGTTGTTCACCGAAACCAAGTTCACGCGCTCTTCGCTGATCGTCTCCAGCAAGCCAGCAACCGCAGCCGCCTTGAGCGCAGTGACGTCGTGCTCCGCGATCTCGCCGTCGTAACTAATCCGCACCGAGCGCCACTGACCCACGGCCACCTGCGTTGCGAGGGTGCCGCACATCCGCGCGACTTCCAGATACGGCCCGACCACTTCCAGCGTTTCCGGATCGACGAACGGCGCGTTGACAGCCGCCGTTGCGGGATGTCCGTCGAGCACCAGCCGGATCTCTCGCGCCACGTCCAACGCAACCTGCTCTTGCGCCTCCAGTGTCGAAGCGCCGAGGTGCGGAGTCGCCACGACGCGAGGGTGCGCCAAGAGCGCCTTGGCCGAGGGGGGCTCTTGTTCGAACACGTCTAACGCCGCGCCAGCCAGCTTGCCCGCCTCCAGTGCTTCGAGCAGCGCCTCCTCGTCGATCAGGCCGCCACGGGCGGTATTGATGATCCGTGCCTCCGGCTTCATCAGCGCGATCTGATCTCGGCCGATTAACCGGTGCGTTTCGTCGGTGAGCACGGTATGCAGCGATACGAAATCCGCCCGCCGCAGCAGATCATCTAACCCCACCAGCTCAACGCCCACCATACGCGCCCGCTCGTCTGGGACGTAGGGATCGACGGCGAGCACGTGCATCTCCATCGCGCGCAGCCGCCGGGCCACGGCTGATCCAACCTGCCCGAGCCCCACCAACCCCACGGTCTTACCCCGCACCTCGACGCCCAGAAAGGCCTTCCGATCCCACTCTCCCTGCCGCAGACTCGCGTCGGCGGCGGGGAGATGCCGCGCCAACGCCAACAACAGCACGACCGTCAACTCGGCCGTGGAGACAGTGTTGCCCATGGGGGCATTGACCACCACCACTCCCTGCTCCGTCGCCGCCGGCACGTCGATGTTGTCGACTCCCACTCCCGCGCGCGCCACCACCCGCAACCGCTCGCCGGCGCGAATCAAGTCGCCCGTCACCATGGTTTGGCTCCGCACCACCAACGCGTCGTACGCCGGAATCGCCGCCAGCAGCGCGTCCGGGCTCAGCCCGAGCCGCACGTCCACCGCCGCCGTCCGCGCGAGCAGATCGATCCCCTCTTGCGCGATCGAATCGCTAACGAGAATCCGCTCGTCCACGGTCAGGCGCGCGCGACGGCTTCTTCGCTCCGCACCTCGGGCAGCGTTGCCCGCAGCGCATCAAGCGCCCGGTCGATATCCGGCTCGTCCACCCAACCGAGGTGTCCGATGCGGAAGATCTTGCCGGCCAGCTTGCCCTGTCCGCCCGCGATCACGGTTCCGCGCTCCTGGCGCAAAACGCGGGAGAGGGCCTTTCCATCGACGCCCTCGGGCACGCGCACTGCGGTCACCGTGTCGGAGGCCACCGCTTCGGCGGCGAGCAGGGTGAGGCCAAGCGTCTTCACCCCTCTGCGGGTGTGCTCGGCGACGCGGGCGTGACGCTCGAAGATCGCGTCCCGGCCCTCCTGCTGCATGCGCGCGAGCGCCGCATCGAGGCCGTACAGCACCGGCAGTACAGGCGTCGTGGGCGTCTGTCCCTTAGCCGCGAAGTCGCGATGCATGCGCGCATCCAAATAGAAGCGCGGCATGGTCGCGCGCTCGGACGCCTCCCAGGCGCGGTCACTGAACGCCAGCATCGCTAAGCCGGGCGGCACCAACCAGCCCTTCTGCGACGCCGTGACGGCGACATCGACGCCCCAAGCGTCCGTCACCAGCGGAATCGATCCCAAACTCGACACGGCATCGACCAGAAGGAGAGCGTCGCTCTCCGCGTGCACAACGTCGCTGATCTCTTTGAGCGGGTTGGTCACCCCGGTCGAGGTTTCGTTGTGGGTCACGAGGACGGCGCGGTAGTCCGAGCCCGCGCGCAGCGCGGCGCGGACCTGCTCGGCCTCCGCGGCCCGACCCCACTCAACCTCCAGCACGGTCACGTCGGCACCGTAGAGTCTCGCGATCTCGGCGAAGCGGTCCCCAAACGCTCCGATGGAGACCGCCAGCACGCGGTCGCCCGGCGAAAGCGTGTTGACGATCGCGGCCTCCATACCGCCCGTGCCGCTGCAAGTCATCAAGAGCACGTCTTGCCGGGTCTGGAAGAACGGCTGAAGACCGCTGGACAAGCGCTCCAGCAGCGCCGCGAACTCCGGTCCGCGATGGTTGATCATCTGCCCGCCCACCGCGTCGAGAACATCGGGCGGGCATGGCGTGGGTCCGGGAATCCGTAGATTCACCTGATGGCCTCCGTAGTCACCGTATGCGGGATTGCCCTGATGATATGCAGGGCCTTCAACACCGGGCAATGCCTCCGGGCTACGCAAGGGGCGTGCTAGCCTTCATGTGAAGGCCCACCGGCATGTCCAATCCGTATCGTGCGTTACCAAGCGTCGATCGTATCCTGCAACATCCCGCCGTCGCGCCCTTGCGGGGACGCTACGCCAACGGCCGTCTCACCGAGCAAGCGCGCGCGGTCTTGGAGCGTGCCCGCGCCGGTCTCGCCAACTCCTCGCGCAGCCCCGCCGACCTCGCAGAGCTCGCCCAGGCGGTCATCGCCGGCATTGCGGCAGTGGACCGTCCCCCGCTGCGCCCCGTCATCAACGCGACCGGCGTCGTACTGCATACGAACCTCGGCCGGGCGCCACTCTCAGACGCCACCCGCGCGGCCATGGACGCAGCGGGCCGCAGCTTCTCCAACCTCGAGTACGATCTCGCCGCCGGCCGCCGCGGCTCCCGCTTCGACCACCTCAGCCCACTTATCCAAGCGGTAACCGGGGCCGAGGCGGGCCTCGCCGTGAACAACAATGCCTCCGCCCTCCTCCTCAGCCTCGCCGCGCTCGCCACGGGACGGGAAGTCGTCGTCAGCCGCGGCCAAGCGGTCGAGATCGGCGGGGGCTTCCGCATCCCGGACATCGTGCGCCAGAGCGGCGCCTCCCTCGTCGAAGTCGGTACGACCAACCGCACCCGCATAGACGACTACCGTGGCACCCAGGGCGCCGCGCTGCTGCGGATCCATGCTAGTAACTTCAAGATCATCGGCTTCACCGAGCAACCCTCGCTCTCCGAAATGCGCACCGTCGCCGACGAAGAGGGCGCCCTCCTTCTCGACGACCTCGGCTCCGGCTGCCTCCTCGATACCAGGCGCTACGGCCTCTCTCCCGAGCCCACCGTGCAGGACAGCCTCGCCGACGGCGCAGATCTCGCCTTCTTCTCCGGCGACAAGCTCTTAGGCGGACCACAAGCCGGCCTCATCGTCGGGCGCGCCGAACTCGTCGCGAAGATCGGGAGCCACCCGCTCGCCCGCGCCGTCCGTCCCGACAAGACCACCATCGCCGGCCTCGCCGCCACGCTGCGGCACTATCTTCTCGGCGAGGCCGAGACGCAGATCCCCGTCTGGCGCATGATCGCCGTGCCCCTCGACGCGCTAGACCAGCGCGCAACGGTCTGGCGCGACGCCATCGGCTCCGGCACTGTGATCGAAGGGCGATCGATGATCGGCGGTGGCTCCCTGCCCGGCGAGAGCTTGCCGACCCGCGCGCTTGCGCTCACGCCCAGTGACGGCGCGAACCGGCTCGCGGACCGTCTGCGGGCCAGCGAACCCGCCGTCGTCGCACGCGTCGAACACGACTCCCTCCGTCTCGATCCACGTACCGTCGACCCAAGCGAGGATGAGGCCGTGATCGGCGCCTTGCAGCGGGCTCTCTCACTCTGAACACCCCACCGCGCCCGGTACAATAGCCGCCGCGGGGAGCTACCAAGGGGACTGTATGGCGTCGCCCGTTTTCGCCTGCGTCGCGCCGCATCCTCCCATCATCGTGCCGACGGTAGGGCGCGGGCGTGAGAAAGAAGCGAGCGCCACCATCGCAGCGATGGGAGCGCTGCATGATGCCCTGCGGGACGCCGCGCCGGACCTGCTCTTGATCATCTGCCCGCACGGTCCCATCGAGCGCGATCGCTTCGGGGTACTCACCGGACCGCTCCGTGGCGACATGAGCTACTTCGGCGCCGGCAGCGAGCGATTCGCGATCGAGACGGATCGCGACTTCGTGGCCGCTCTCTTGACCGAAGCCGAGCAACGCGGCATCCCGATCCGTCCGCTCGATCGCTGGAACCCCAACGACCATTCCGCCTGGGTTCCTCTCCATTACCTGCGGGGCGCCGCTCCCGACGCGGCCGTCGCGATGATCGCCGTCAGCCTTCTGCGCCCGCATGATCACTACGCCCTCGGCCAGGCAATAGCAGCCGTCATCGCCCGCTCCAACAAGCGCGTCGCCATCATCGCCTCCGCCGACGGCTCCCACGCCCTCAAGGCCGAAGGTCCGTACGGATTCCACCCGGCAGGACCGCGTTGGGAAGACGCATTTCAACGCGCCCTCGCCGACTGGAACCTCGACACTGTGCTCGGCTTCGATGCAGTCTTCCGCCGCGAGGCTGCGGAAGACTCCGTGCCATCCGTCGCGATGCTGATGGGCGCGCTCTCCCTCGACGACGTGCAGCCGCGGATCATCACCGCCGAGGCGCCCTGGGGGGTGGGATACACCACCGCCCACATCGACATCCAGCCACGCGCGGCCGATGGAGAAACTCCACCCACGCCGGAGATCGTGTGCCTCGCCCGGGCCGCCGTGGAAAATTACGTCCGCGATGGCACGTATCTGAGTACCGACCAAGTACACAACGCGCGCTGGCTCGAGCGGCGCGGGGCCACTTTCGTCTCCATCTTCAATGCGGCCGGCGAATTGCGCGGCTGTATCGGAACCACCACCCCGCGCCAGGCGAGCCTCGCGGCAGAGGTCATCCACAACGCCATCGCGGCCGCCAGCACCGACCCGCGCTTCAGTCCGGTCAGCCCCGCTGAACTTGACCAACTGTGGTACAAGGTCGATCTGCTCTCGCCGCCGGAGCACGTCCACAACGAATCGCAGCTCGACGCCCGCCGATACGGCGTCGTCGTTGAGAGCGGCCGGCAGCGCGGCGTACTCTTGCCCAACCTCGACGGCGTCGAGACACCGGCGCAACAAGTGGCGATCGCACGCAAAAAAGCAGCGATCGCGCCCCGCGACGCCGCCACCCTCTATCGATTCGAGGTCACGCGTTACAGCGAGCCATCACCCACGCCCATTCAGGAGTAACCGCTGGACGCCAAGACGCTCGAAGCGCTCGAATTCACCAAGATCCGCGACCGGTTGGCAGATCACTGCACCCTGGAAGCCAGCCGTGCGCTGGCGCGCGCGCTCACGCCCAGCGACGACCGCGAAGAGGTGCTGCGTCGGCAGCGGCTGACGGCCGAGGGCAAGCGCTTGCGGCGAACCAAGCCACGCTTCACCATCAGCGCGCCTGGGGACCCCGCGCCTCTCGTCCAATCGGCGGCCCGCGGCGGACGGCTCACGGCCTCCGAACTCCTCGACGTGCTCGGCTTCGCCCGCGCCGCCCGGCATACCCGCAACCACGTAATTCCCCTCGGTGATCGTATCCCCACGCTAACGGCGATCGCCAAGCGGATCGGCGACTTCACGTCCCTCATCGATGCTCTCGATGGCGCGATCGGGGCGCGCGGCGAGATCTTGGATAGCGCCAGCCCTGAACTCCCCGCGCGGCGCCGCGCCATCCAGGTCGCGCACGATCGTCTGCACGATCGCATGGAGCGATTGCTGCGGCAGGCCGTGTCCCGTGGCCTAGCCCAAGAGCCGATCATGACGGAGCGCGACGGCCGCTACGTCGTGCCGATCAAAGCGGATGCCAAGCGCTATTTCCCCGGTATCGTGCACGGCGTCTCCTCCAGCGGTGCCACGCTTTTCATCGAGCCGCTCGGCGCGGTGGAGCTTGGCAATGCCTGGCGCGAGGCGCGCGCGCGCGAAGAGCAAGAAGTGGAAAAGATCCTCCGTCGCCTCAGTGCAGCCGTCGGCGAGGAAGCCAGCCCGATCCGCCAAGCGGCTGCCGCCATGGGGGAGGTCGATTTCGCCCTCGCCAAAGCCGATCTCGCCGCCGATCTCGACGCGCCTCTTCCACACGAGGGGCTCGCCGACGATGAAGCGGCGGACTGGATCGGGGAAGCACCCGGCGAGTTGCGCTTGGAGGCGGCGCGCCATCCGCTGCTCAGCGGCGAGATCGTCCCGATCTCCCTCTCCGCCGGAGCCGATCATCGTGGCATTTTGATCACCGGCCCCAACACCGGCGGCAAAACCGTCGCACTCAAGACCACGGGTCTGCTCACACTGATGGCGCTCGCCGGCCTGCCGATTCCCGCCGAACTCGGCAGCCGCATCCCGGTCTACACCACCGTAGCGGCCGACATCGGCGACGAGCAGAGCATCGAGCAGTCGCTCTCGACCTTCTCCTCCCACATGCGCAACATCATCCGTATTCTGGAGAGCGCCGATGTGCGCGCACTCGTCTTGCTGGATGAGCTGGGCGCAGGTACCGATCCCACAGAAGGCGCGGCGCTCGGGCGCGCCCTCCTCACGTATCTGCTTTCCCTCGGCGCCACCTTCGTCGCCACCACTCATCACAGCGAGCTGAAGCTCTTTGCTCACGAGACCCCCGGGGTGATCAATGCATCCGTTGAGTTCGACGACGAGACGCTCTCCCCCACCTATCGCCTCAGTCTTGGTTTGCCGGGCCGCAGCAACGCGATCGCCATCGCCGAGCGCCTCGGTCTGCCGCCTGCCGTGCTGGACGACGCCCGTGCCGTCTACGCCCCCGGCGAGCAAAGCGTCGAGCGGCTCCTCGCCGAGCTGCAACGCGAGCGCAACGCCGCCGCCGATGCGCGCCGTGCCGAGGAGTTCGCGCGCCGCGAGGCCGAGGAGATCCGCAGGCATCTCCGCCATCGCCTCGACGAAGTGGAGAGCGAGCGCGACCGCGTCCTCGCGCGGACCGAGGCCGAGATGGAGCGCGAACTGAGCGCGATGCGGAGCGGCATCCGGGACGCCGAGAAGCGCCTCGCCGCCGCCCGCAAGGTCGAGGTGCAAGCAGCACAGGCAGAGGCCGCAGCCGGGCGCGCCCGTCTGGCCAGCATCCGCGGGGAGCGCGCCGTCATCGCCGAGAAGCGCGTAGAGACGGATCCCGCGACTCGCGGCGCACCCGTCGATCCGAGCGCGATCCGAGCGGGCCAAACCATCCGCTTGCGCGGCGTTCCGCAACCCGGCGAGGCGCTCGGCACGCTCGACGAAGACGGCACGATCGCCGTGCAACTGGGAGCGCTGCGCACGCGCGTCCGCGCCGACCAGATTACTGCGGTCGGGGGACGAGACACGCGCCCCGGCGCCGTGCGAATATCCACCGGTGCGGTCGATCCGGGCTCTCGCATTGAAGTGCGGGGGTGCACGCTCGACGAGGCCCTCCCGACCGTCGAGAGCTTCGTGGACCAAGCCTTCCGCGCCGGTCTGGAGCGCATTGAGGTCGTGCACGGCAAGGGCACCGGTACATTGCGACGGGCAGTGCGCGACCTGCTGCGCCGTCACCCTCTCGTGACGAAGTACGCTCCCGCTGAACGCAACGAAGGGGGCGAGGGCGTTACCATCGCCCACCTCGCGATCTGATGGCCGTCTTTCGCCGTTTCGCCAAGGCTCTGATCCATCCGGACGACGTGCGGCGGCGGCGGCGGACCGTGCTGGAGATCGGCGCCCAAGAATTCCTCTCCAAGCTGCGAGTGCGGCAGGGTCGCAAGGGCGGACAAGGTTACGGCGGCTGGGAGCTCAGCAACATCGCGGAGCCCGCCTTTTGGTCGACGCTGCTGCTCTCGCAACGGCGCCAGCGTTTCGCCATGCGCCTGATCGACCAGCAATATCCCAACACCGCCGCCGTCACCCCTTACGTGAGGGAGAAACAGGCCACGCAGGAGATCCTGAGCGCCATCCCAGGCATCGACGCGGGCTCCCTCATCGGCTTCGCCGATGTCGCCATCGGCCAATTCCAGCCCGCGGGCATGAAGGGCGAGCCCCTCGTCTCGCCGCAGGCGGCCACGGAGATCATGAAGGCCGTGTTGCTGCGCGGGGCCATGGTGGGTGAACTGCGGCCGGAGGCCGCGCGCGACGCCTGGCTTGCCGCCCACCCGGAGGCCGGACCCGATCCCGATCGCCACTGGCGGACGGCGCAGGGCAAGGCCGAGTCGCTCTACCAGGGCTGGAGCAAGCAGCGCGGCCGCAGGCGCGCCTTCGCCTAGCCCGTCCGCGCACTCGCCACCCGGCGCTATCCTGGCGGCAGATGCCGCCTCGACGCAGCGGACCGGCAATGCCCGAGCCATAACGACAACGAGTGATCAACGAGCTGTCACAAACTTTAGAGAGGCCGAGCCATCGCCACGCGCAAGCGCCCTCCGCCCGGCGCCACGCTCTTCGACTCCGCCGACGTGGTCGATCCCGCTGCCCCGCTCGCGGCGCGCATGCGTCCGCGCACCTTCGACGAGTTCGTCGGGCAGGAGCACCTCATCGGACCGGAGCGCCCACTGCGGCGGGCGATCGACGCCGACCACGTCCCTTCGCTGATCCTGTGGGGACCGCCGGGCAGCGGCAAGACGACGCTGGCGCGTCTCATCGCCAAGCGCAGCAACGCCTACTTCGCGCCCCTCTCCGCCGTCTCGGCCGGCGTCGCCGAGCTGCGCCAGCTCATCGCGGACGCCCGCGGCCGGCGGGAGCAGCAAGGGCAGCGGACCATCCTCTTCATCGACGAGATCCACCGCTTCAACAAGGCGCAGCAGGACGTGATCTTGCCTCACGTGGAAGACGGCGTCATCACCTTGATCGGCGCGACGACCGAGAACCCGTCCTTCGAAGTGATCGGCCCGCTGCTTTCGCGGACCCGCGTCCACACGCTTAAGCCGCTGCCGCCGGACCTGCTCCGCGCGCTCGTTGAGCGCGCGCTCCACGACGGCGAGCGGGGACTGGGCGGACGGCGCGCGACCGTCGAAGCGGACGCGCTGGACGCCATCGTCGTGCAGTCCGGCGGCGACGCGCGCCGCGCCCTGGGCACCCTCGAATCCGCGGTTCTCGCGGCGCGTGGGGACGAAGCGGTCACGGCCACACTCGTCCAGGAGGTCGTGCAGCGGCGCCTGGCGCACGACAAGGCCGGCGACTCGCACTACGATACCGTCTCCGCGCTCATCAAGTCGTTGCGCGGCTCGGATCCGGACGCGGCGCTCTACTGGCTCGCCCGCATGCTGGAGGCCGGCGAGGACCCGCTCTTCGTGGCGCGGCGCCTCGTCATCCTGGCGGCGGAAGATGTCGGGCTAGCGGACCCGCGGGCGCTCTCCGTCGCGGTCGCTGCGCAGCACGCCGTCCATCTCGTCGGCATGCCGGAGGGCTTCCTTCCCCTCTCGGAAGCGACGCTCTATCTCGCGCTCGCGCCTAAGAGCAACTCCGCGCTCGCCTCCTACAACCGCGCCCTCGCCGACGTGCAAGAGCACGGTGCCCTGCCCGTGCCGCTGCATCTCCGCAACGCCCCCACCGGGCTGATGCGAGAGCTAGGCTACGGCGCTGGTTACCAGTACGCCCACGACTACGACGGTCACGTCGCCCCCGACCAGACCTATCTGCCCGAGGCGCTCCTTGGCCGCCGCTACTACCGGGCCGCCGACACAGGCGAGGAGTCCCGCCTCTCACAAGGCGCTGCGAAAGGCCGCTCGGAAAGATCGTCCACTCGCGGCGCCGAAAGCGCTGAACGCACCGAACGCCCCGCCAGCGCGCCGCAACCAGCGGCGCGCGACCGGCGCCCGCCGCCTCCCGATGCCCGCCCGCGCTGACGAGCCCGGCGCCCGCCCGCGCCGCGCTACCCGCTTCGCCGGTCTCTCGCGTGAGGCCGCCGAGGCCGTTGCCGCCCTCTTGGGAGCGCCGCTGCGGGTCGAGCCGTACTGCGAGGCCGCGGCCGAGCCCGTCTACCGCATCGACTACCGCAGCCCCCGCGGCAACATCACGCTCGTGCTCTGGCCGGCGTACGCCCGCGTCGACGCGCGCTGCGGCCCGCACACCTGGGTCGCCAAGGGCGTCGCCTCCACCGAGGTCTTGGACGGCATCGAGGTGATCTTCCGCATGCACGCCGGAGGCCTGCTCTTCGTGACCGTCGAGGGCGCGATCTTCATGGTCGGCGGCGGCACCGCCAAGGGCAGCGGACCGGCGCCCGGCAGCCAGGCTTAGGAAGCGTTGGGGCGAGTAGGCGTTACACGTGCTCGCGGCCCATCCGCGCCGCGACCAAGCGCAGAAAGTCGCGCAGCATCCAGGCCGTCGCGCCGGTGACCACGTGCTCCCCCCACAGGTACTCCCGCACGATGACCTCGGAACCGTGCAGCGTGGTGTGGTAATAGGCCGAGTTGGCCTCGTCCAGCAGATGGCCCAGGGGCACCTCCAGAACGCCCGCCACTTCCACCTCGCTAATGCGGTAGTCGTACGGCGCGCGGGGCAGCACCCCGGCGAAGGGGCGCACATGGAAGCCCGAGCGGGTGACGAAGTGACTCAGCGGCCCCAGCACCTCTACCTCGTCGGGGCGGATCCCCACCTCCTCCCATGCCTCCCGCAGCGCCGCCGCCTGCGGACCCTCGTCCGCCTCGATCATGCCGCCCGGGAACGAGATCTCCCCCTTGTGGTGATCCACCTCCTGGGAGCGGATCGTGAGCAGGACGTGCGGCTCAGGCCCCGCCGGCAGCAGCGCGATCAGCACCGCCGCCGCCGGACGCCCGTCGACAGCGACCGTTTGGGGGGCGTGCGCCGCCATCGCCGCGCGGACCGCCGCCCACCAACCGTTCGATGCTGATGCCGTCACCTGGCCGTCACCTCACTGTCACCGTATACGATCGTCGCCTCCTTCGATGTGTCCGCCGAAACCGGACTCTGGCTAGACCTCTATGCCGACGGCGGGAGACTTCGCCGCCCATGGCGGCGAAGTGCGCACCAAGAATCCCGCGTTGTTTGTCAAAAGGAGTGCGTGGCCGACCGTGATCCACTGTAGGCTAGGGTCGCAGCCTCGGACATCATCCACTAGGTTCACACTAATACTTGCCCGCCACAGTCGTCATGTATCATGAAAATGATGGCGAAAGACAAACCACAAGTCACAATCTATACCGACGGAGCAGCCGAACCGAATCCTGGCCCAGGAGGTTACGGAGTCATATTGCTATCTGGAGTGCACAAGAGGGAATTATCAGGAGGCTACAAGCTGACTACAAATAACCGTATGGAAATCATGGCGGCGATAGTCGGCCTCAAGCACCTCAACCGCGAGTGTACAGTTACCCTATATAGCGACTCCAGATACCTAGTCGATGCCATGTCGAAGGATTGGGCGCAACGGTGGCGCGCCAATGATTGGATGCGTAATAAGAAAGACCGGGTGAAAAATCCTGACCTGTGGGAAGAACTGCTTGCGCTCTCCCAGCACCATACTGTCGAGTTCAGATGGGTCCGGGGTCACTCTGGTGTTCGCGAAAACGAACGCTGTGACCAGCTGGCAGCGGCTGCTGCCAAGTCCTCAGATCTACCACCAGATACCGGATACGAACCGACCACTAACAATATTTCAGCTCAGATCAGTCCTAAAGAGCCCGGAGAGCTTTGTCGAAAATGCGGAACGGCCTTGATTAAGCGGTGTCCAAAAAGAAGGAAACTCAAGCTCCACCAGCAATATTACTACGAGTGGTACCTCTTTTGTCTCAATTGCAAGACTATGTACATGCCTGATTCCGCCAAGCGATTTCTTGAAATCAAAGATTAACTGTCGAATCGGTCAACTCGTCAGATTCCCGCCCCCTAATCCATCATGAGATTCCGCAAATCTGGCCGCGCGGTCTCCCTAGTCATGAGAGCCCTCTCATCCATGCGGCGAATGGCCTGTCCCGTCCCATCATCATCGGGAACGGCAATCCACCATCGCCCGCCTGTTGTCCAGGCGAGAGCAGCGGCTGCCATAATCGCTTTCGCTCCGGCATGCGCGAGCGCGGATCAGGTTCGACCTCCCAGCGTGGTTCCGGGCAGACCGGCAAGTCAGCCTTGGTCTTTACCACCCATCCGAGCACGCCGCCCGCTGCTCGCGTGACGGATCCCTTCAACGCCCGCGCGCGATCGTTCATACTCCAGCGTCGACGACCACTACGTTGTTGGTGCACACCGCCGCGCCGCGAGGTGCGCGCTCGGCGGCGCCGACCAGAGGGTGAGACGGCCATCCCATGCCCGCACCGCGTATCGCCGACTTCGACCCCACCCTGCGGGTAGACCGTGCCCACTACAAGCGGGAACGGCGGCGCCTGCAACTGGAACTGCTGCACATCCAAAGCTACCTGCGCGACGAGGCCGCCTGCGGCGCCGTCGTCGTGTTCGAGGGCGTCGACGCGGCGGGCAAAGGAGGCGCCATCGCCCGGCTGACGGGGCACCTCGATCCCCGCGGATTCGTCGTCCATTCGACCGGCCCGCCCACGCAGCGCGAGCTGGACGAACTGTATCTGCAACGTTTCCACGCCCGCATGCCCGCGCGCGGCGAGCTGGTGATCTTCGACCGTTCCTGGTACGGCCGCGTGCTCGTCGAGCGGGTCGAAGGTCTCGCTACCCGCGAAGAGGTCGAGCGCGCCTACCAGGAGATCCGCGAGTTCGAGCGGCACTACACGGACGCGGGCATCGCCGTGCTCAAGCTTTGGCTGCAGATCACTCGGGAAGAGCAGCTACGCCGCTTCGAGGCGCGCGCCGCGGACCCGTTCAAGCGCTACAAGCTCAGCGACGAGGACTGGCGCAACCGGGAGCGCTGGGACGACTACCTCACGGCCGCCGACGAGATGTTCGCGCGCACGCACACGGAGAACGCTCCCTGGGCGTTGATCTCCGGCGAGCACAAGCGCCACGCGCGCCTGGCGGTGCTCTCCGCCGTGCACGACCACCTGCGCCGCTACATCGGGACGGAAGTCCTGCCCGCCGGCGCGGGGAATCCAAGCACGATTGGCGGCGGCAGCTCAGAATCCCGCCAAAGGGACTCCTGATATCGGCCGCAGTGGCAGTAGCGGAGGCTGCGGGCGACCGCCGCCGAGTGGATGGACGCCGCCACACCGGCGCAGTGGGAGCTAGCTTCCTTCTGGCGGAAATGGGTCCTCTTCACTCAGAAGTGCCTGCGACTCCCGGATGGACACGCCTTGATACGTCTTGTCGCCCCAGAGGCTCTTGATATACGTCAGCACGTCGACGATCTCTTGATGGCTGAGCCGCTTCCCAAACGCCGGCATGCCGCTCTTGAAACTCGGCAGGTTCGATATGGCCCCGCCCTGACTCACGATTCGGTACAGGAGGCCGTCCGCATGGTGCCAGGTGTGACCCTCCCCATTGAGCGGGGGCGGCGGCAGCGTTCCGTCCTCCTTGGCGACGCGCCAGTTGGGCTGTCCCTGGCCGGCGGCCCCGTGGCAAACGGCGCAGGTCGTGGCGAAGATCTCTTGCCCCGTTCGGGAAACAGCGGCTGGAGAAGCAGTGCCGTCCACAGCCGGGTCATGCGTACGAGGCTGGGGCGAGCAGGCAGCGGCGATGACAAGAGCCGTTGCAAGAGCGCTGAGCACCCAAAGAAAAGCGCTTGGGCGACGACCGGCTCGCACAATGCTGAAGCAGGGATAGGGACTCTTGATCACTAGCCTCCCCGCGGTGAAGCGCGGACACGAGGCGACCCCGTGTCGCTACCACAGCCCTCCTTCAAGGCTACGCTCAGGCTCCCCTTGATGGGGAGCCTGAATCTCCAAGCGGCGGCTGAAGTGGTATTACCATCCGGTCATCACGGGAAATCCTTTTGCGATCGGGTGACGGCGAACTGTCATGAAACGCTGGATCATCGGCACGCTCGCCGTCGCGCTGGCCCTCGCCGCCGGCACGAGCGTCGCCGTCGCCCAGGAGGGACCGGCCGCACCTGCAACAGCCACCGTCGAGGTGGCGGTATGGCGATCCGTGGCCAACCCGGCGGACCTCTACCTCAGTACCCGCCTTGAAGGCGGCCGCTGGCGGAGGGAGAGCACCGCGCTCGACATGTCGGCCCTGGACGCCTCGAACCACTTCCACCTGAGCAACGCCGTGTCGGCGGAGGTCTTCCTCGCGGGCGCTGGCACGGTGGCCATCGAGGCGCGCGTATGGCGATCCGTCGCCAACCCGGCGAGGATCTACCTCAGCACGCGCCCTGCGGGCGAACGCTGGCGGACGGAAGGCACCGCGCTCGACATGTCAGCTCTGGACGCGTTGGGCCGCTTCCACCAGAGCAACGCCGTGCCCGTCGCAGTGCCGCTGGCGCGGGCCGCGCCGACCATCGCGTCTTCCGCAGCGGGCGAGGAGCCCTTCACTTACATCCCCACGCTGGACGCCCGCGTGGTCGAGCTGCGGTTCTTTGAGAGTGGGTTCTACTCGCCCCCTCGAGACGCCAGGGTCTACAGGACCACCTTTAGCCGTTCGACGACCCGCTACGTGTCGTGGCAACTGAATCTCGCCCACTCCCCGAAACCGGAGCGGAACGACTACACCATCGAGGCCGTCTTTCACCGGCCTAACGGCAGTGTCCTTGCCCGCCAGACCGCGGAGACATATATCGATGAGGGCTGGACGAGCAGCTATTACTCCGAGAGTTGGGGGTGGCGAGAGCCGGGGCACTGGCCCCCCGGCCAGTACCGGGTGGAACTGCTCATTGCAAACCAGCCCGTGGCCGTAGGAGCCTTTCAGGTCGTCGACAATGCCATTCCTCGGGCCGGTCCCTTTGCCAACCTACGCGCGAACCTGGCCTGGGCCGCCGACCCGCTGACGTTGGAGGCACGGACCGGCCTGCTGGCCCTGGCCGGCTTGCAGGAAGCGGATCCGGCGCTGGCTACTGCCGTCGCCGCGTTCCCTTGGGTCCGGGACGGCCTTAGCGAGGACGGCCTTCGGGCCCTGCAGCACCTGGCGATCCTGGCCGGCGCGGATGCCGGCCTGGCCAGCCGGGTAGCTGCCTTCCCCTGGCTGGCCGACGACATCACCGCGGAGGAGGGGCTGGCGGGGCGGACGCTGGCGCTGCTGGCGGGAGACGATGGCCTCTTGGCGCACCGTATCGCCGATCGCGCCTGGGTCGCGGACGGGATCACGGAGGACGAACGCCGGACCATCGCGCGTCTCCGGGATCTGGCCAACGCCGGCGCCTCCGCCATCAGCAACATGTCTTTCCTCAAGACCCTCTCGCAGGCCGATGTCTGGGCCGTGCAAGCGCTGCGCAGCCTCGCGTATAGCGACTTCCAAGAGTTTCATTGGCTCCTCGAACGCCCCCTGATCAGCGACGGCATCGCGGACGGTGAAGCCACGATCGTGAGCACGCTGAGACGGGTGAAGGAAAGAAATCCGACCTTGCTTGAGACGCTGCTGGATCCACAGCAGGTCCGGTTGGAAGAGCGCAGCATTGAGCTGCCGCTGGCCGGAGCCGTGCAACTCACCATCATCCGCACGCGACCGGGAGCGGAGCGCACCATGGACCTGCTGGAGCGCGCCGTGCGGGCGAACGAGGCGTTCACGGAGATACCGCTGCCCCTGCGCCAAGTGACCTATCTGTTCACGGACGGGCTCACCCGGGGATTCCGTGGGACTAACTTTGGGAGCTACATCGTGAGCGTGCCGGGCATTGACGAACCCAGCTACTCCGAGGAGCGGGCCTTCAAGCACTTCGCACACGAAGCAGCCCACTATTACTGGACGGGAAATCAATTCTGGCTCAACGAGGGTGCGGCGCAATTGGTAGAGGCGGTTGCCAGCCATCAGGCAACAGGCTACGCGATCATTCCGGAGTATCGTCCCTGCCCTGACCTACGCACGATCGCGGCGGTAGAGGCACTCGAAATCACTCCAACGTATTCCGTAGACATCCTTTGCCATTACGCGCTCGGCGAGCGGCTCTTCCACGATCTCTACCGCACCCTTGGGGAGCCCGCCTTCCGGCGGGGGTTCCGCAATCTCTACCTGCTCTCTCAATCGGATGATCCGGAAGACGAGTGCGAAGACACGTCTCTCACGATCTGCCATGTGGCGGCCGCCTTCAAAGCCAGCGCCGGGGAAGAGATGGCGGCCACCGTCGATCGGATCGTGGCCCGCTGGTACGACGGCAGTGAGCCCTACAACATTTCCTATCTCAACATCGGCCCCGCCGATCCCGGCCTGCCCGACTATGAGGGGGAGATCACGGGAGCGTACATCTCCCTGCACAAGGACCGCGAGCAGCAGGCCCCGGTGGAACGCCTGTCCACTGAGGAGCTCATGGACCCGCTCCATCTCATCTTGGAATTCGCCTTCGCGCGGTCTGAGGATCCGAGGACGATCCCCCTGGTCCTCGCGGAGAGTTACGAAGACGGCTTTGTCCACGAACGTCGCTCCTACACGATTAATCTTCAGACAGAGCTGACTTCTCCCTGGTGGCGCTTCTCTGTAGGGCCACGGTCTCCGGAACAGAACTGGGCCGTCGGGCGCCACTGGGTGCAGGTCTACCAAGGCGAACAGAAGGTGGCCGAGGTGTCGTACGAGGTCACGCCCTAGGCCGCGGGAGGGGACGCGGAAAACCGGACCCGGGCACCTGCACGGCCGCTGGCATGGGCCCCTACACTAGCGCCGAGTCGCGGGGCGATCTTGCAAGCACCGAGCGTCAACAAGGCCATTCGCTACGAGGCGGACGAGCGCTGTCCGCTGCCCGTCGCCATCAGCGTCGGCCTGCAGGGCGTGATCTTCGCCATCGCGCCGCTCGTGCTGATCGTGGCGATCACCGTCCAGGCGGGCGGGCAGGGCGAGAGCTACCTCTCCTGGGCCGTCTTCGCGACGCTGATCATCGCCGGGGCGCTGACGGCGCTGCAGGCGAGCCGGATCTGGCGGCTGGGGGCCGGACACGTGCTCATCATGGGCGCCACGCCCAACTTCGTGGCGGTCTCCGTCCTGGCGCTGGCGGAGGGTGGCCCGCCCCTCCTGGCGAGCCTCATCGTCGTGGCATCGCTTTTCTACCTGGCGCTGGCCATCTGGCTGCCGGTGCTGCGCCGGATCATCACGCCCGTGGTCTCCGGCACGGTGCTGATGCTGATCGCGGTCACGGTCCTGCCGGTCGCGCTGGACCGCGTGCAGGAGACGCCGGTGGACGCGCCCGGGGCCACGGGCCCGACCGTCGCCATTGTGACGTTGATCGTCATCGTGGGGCTGGCCCTGCGCGTCTCCGGGGCTTGGCGGCTCTGGTCGCCGCTGATCGGGATCGGAGTGGGCTGCGTGATCGCCGCCCTGTTCGGGGCCTACGACGTGCAGCGGGTGGCCGACGCGCCCTGGGCGGGGATCCCCGGCAGCAGCTTCCCCGGATTCGACCTGTCGTTCGGCGCCGGCTTCTGGGCGCTGCTGCCGGTCTTCGTGGTGATCACGCTCGTGGGCGGGATCAAGAACATCGGCGACAGCGTCGCCATTCAAGGGGCCTCGCGGCGGCGGCCGCGGGTGACCGATTTCCGTCTGGTGCAGGGGTCGCTCAATACCAACGGGCTCGGCATCCTCCTGTCCGGCATCGCGGGGACGCCGCCGACGACCGTCTACTCCTCGACCAGCGTGTCGCTCACCAGCCTCACCGGCGTGGCCGCGCGCCGCGTCGGGTACGTCATCGGAGCCCTCCTGCTCGTGCTGGCGCTGTTTCCCAAGCTGACGGCCGTCCTGCTCACGATTCCCAGCCCGGTCATGGGCGCCTACCTGCTGACTGCGGTCGGCCTGCTCTTCGTGGGGGGGATCCGCACGGCCGTCCAAGACGGCCTGGATGCGCAGAAGGCCCTGGTGGTCGGCATCGGGTTCTCCGTCGGGGCGGGCATTGAGCAGCAGACGATCTTCGCGGACCTGTTTGGGGGCACCTGGGGCGCGTTGCTCGACAACGGCATGCTGGCCGGCGCCGTCGCGACGGTGCTGATGACCCTGTTCCTGAATCTGACCAGTCCCCGTCGCGGCGGACGGCTGGAGGTGAAGCTGCACACCTCCTCTCTGCCCGAGATCGACACGTTCGCTCGCACGGTCGCATCCCGGATCGGCTGGAACGAGGCGTCGGCCGATCGCCTGTGCTCCGCCGCTGAGGAGACGCTGATGAGCTTGCTGGAGACGGGTGACGAGCACGCGGCGGATGATGCGCCCCGCTTGATCATCGTCGCCCGTCCCGGCACGGGGACGGTGGAGATGGAATTCATGGCCGTCTTCGACGAGGAGAACCTTGAAGACCGGCTGGCGTACCTGAGCGAAGAGGCTGAGGGTTTCAAAGAGGGCGAGCTGTCGCTCCGCCTGCTGCGGCACTACGCATCGTCCGTGCACCATCAGAAATACCACGGGCTGGATATCGTGACGGTGCAAGTCAAGGGTTCGCGCTAGCTCGACCTCGTGCCCTCTCTACAAGCAGGCCAGCCGGCAAGAGCGGCGTGGGCCACGTGGTATTGTCCGATCCGCAGAAACGGATGCTTGCCGTGCGCCCCGTTGCGGGCCAACCGGTACGATCCACGTTCGAGAGCAGGGTGTGACGGAACCAGGCATGACGGAACACGACTTGTCCCGGGAGCCTTCCGGAGAGCCGATCGCAGTCGTGGGCATGGCCTGCCGTTTCCCCGGGGCGCCGAACCTCTCGGCCTTCTGGCGGCTGCTGGAAGCGGGCGGGAACGCCGTCACCGAGGGCGTCCCAGGCTCCGGCGCGGGACGCATGGGCATTCTCTTCGGCGATTCCCAAGTTCAGAGCGAGGCCTGCCGCTTCGGCGCCTTCGTCGACGACATCGATCGGTTCGACGCCGCGTTCTTCCGCATCTCGCCGGTCGAAGCGGATCTGCTGGATCCGCAGCAGCGCATGATGCTGGAGACGAGCTGGCTCGCTCTTGAGGACGCGGGAATCGATCCGGCGCGGCTGAAGGAGAGCCGCACCGGCGTCTACACCGGGATCAGCAACGACGAGTACCGGATGCTGGTTGTGGACGCAAGCAGACCTACCGAGGCTGCCGGATCTCTCTACGCCCTCAGCGGCACCAACTTGAACGGCGCCAGCGGACGGGTCTCCTTCGTCCTGGGTTTGATGGGACCGGCAAAGGCGGTCGACGCTGCCTGCGCGTCTTCCTTGGTATCGGTCCACGACGCGGTGGCAGACCTCCAGCAGGGAAAGGCGGACTTGGCCATCGCAGGCGGCGTTCAAGCCATCCTGAACGGTCGCATCTACGAACTTCGCGCGGAATCGATGATGTTGTCCCCCGACGGACAGTGCAAGGCGTTCGATGCGTCTGCGAACGGCTATGTGCGGGGTGAAGGCTGCGGGGTCGTCGTCTTAAAGCGCTTGCGCGAGGCAGAGGACGACGGCGACCGCATCTGGGCGGTCATCCGGGGCGCGGCGGTGAACCACGGCGGGGCCAGCGCCGGCCTAACCGTGCCGAACACGCCCGCGCTCGAACAGGTGATCGAGGCGGCGCTCTCGGACGCGGGCGTCCTTCCCTCGGAGGTCGACTACCTGGAGGCGCACGGGACCGGAACGGCCGTGGGCGACCCCATCGAGATCAACGCGGCGGCCAATGTCTACGGCCGGGGGCGCGAAGCCGGCCACCCGCTTCTGGTCGGTTCCGTGAAAACCAACGTCGGCCATCTGGAGTCGGCTGCAGGCGTCGCCGGACTGATCAAGGCCGTGCTGACGGTGCAGCAGGGGATGATCCCCAAACACCTCCATTTCCGCAATCCCAATCCGAGCCTCGACTGGGATCGTCTGCCACTGCGGGTGACATCAGAGATGATGGACTGGCCGCGTCGCCACGAGCGACCACGGCTGGCGGGGGTGAATTCCTTCGGAATATCCGGGACGAACGCCCACATTGTGGTGGGGGAGTACCGCGGCCCACACGGCGAGACCAGTCAGGAACAGACGACAGGCTCCGCGCAGGCCGTGGCGATTTCACTGCCGGCGCCTCTGGGCGATCTTCCGTTGCCGGAGGAGAGGTTCGCAGAGCGCCGGATCCGGTTCCTGCCGCTGTCGGGTAAGTCAGAGGGCGCGGTCCGGGAGCTTGCGAAGCAGTACCTCGCGTGGCTCGACGAACGGGCCGTGGATCTTTCCTCCGAGGGCGCCGTTTCGGGGTCGGTGCTATCGGACATGGCATGGACGGCCGGTATCGGGCGGAGCCACTTCGACCACCGGGCGAGCGCCGTGTTCGACGACGCCGAGTCGCTGCGGGCGCGGCTCAGTGAGCTGGCGGAGGCCGACGCGAGCGTGACGCCGCGAGCGCCGGCCAAAGTCGCGTTCGTCTACACCGGGCAGGGAAGCCAGTGGGCCGGCATGGGACAGGCTCTCTACGAGAACGAGCCCGTGGCAAAGGCGGTCCTCGACCGCTGTGAAGCAGTGTTCCGAGACGAAAGAGAGGCCTCGCTACTGGACGTGATGTTTGGCCGACCCGGAGCGAAGGGACAGCTGGGCGATACGGCCTGGGAGCAGCCGGCTCTCTATGCGCTGGAGTGCGCGCTGACGGCGCTCTGGTCCAGTGTAGGTATCCGGCCCAGCGTGGTGGTGGGGCATAGCGTTGGGGAGCTCGCGGCGGCGCAGGCGGCTGGAGTATTCAGCCTGGAAGACGGGATGCGGTTTGCGGCGGCGCGAGGTTCCTTGCTGTCGGGAGTCGAACAGGGTGGCATGGCTGCGGTCTTCGCGCCGGCAGCACGCGTGGCGGCGGTGGTAGAGGCGCACAACGCCGAGTGCTCCAGCGTCGGACTGAGCATCGCGGCGGACAACGGCGTCCACCAAGTGGTGAGTGGCCCGGCTGCGGACATCGACACCATTTCGGAGCGCTTCGAGTCGGAGGAAATCCGGGTACGGCGGCTGAACACGACCAAGGCTTTCCACAGCGCCCTCGTGGAGCCAGCCCTGGACGGGCTGGAGGCCTCCCTGAATGGCGTAGCGATTGCGCCTCCCACCCTAACCGTGATCAGCAACGTCACGGGCCGGGCGGTGGAGCCCGACATGGCGCTGGACGCGGCTTACTGGAGACGCCATGCCCGAGAGCCGGTGGCGTTTGCCAGCGGCGTCAGGGCATTGGCGGATCTCGGGGTCGATCGCGTAGTGGAGATAGGCCCGGACGCAGTGCTGGGCCCGATGGCGATGCTGGCCTGGCCCGAGCCGACACCGGGCCAAAACACTTCCGGGGAGGCGCTCGTGCTGGCCAGCCTGCGGCGCCCCCCCAGGGACGGCTCATCGCCGGAGCCCGAGCGCAGCTTCGTTGACGCAGTGGCGGAAGCCTATGCGGCCGGACTGGCGATCTCATTCGAGGGGCTGTTCGCGGGGGAGGCCCGGCGCCGGATCTCACTGCCGGGCTATCCGTTCCAGCGCGAGCGCCACTGGATCGAGCAGCAGAAACAGCAGCGTCCGAGCGCCGGTCACCCCGTACTAGGCATCCGGCGCGAATCCGCTCGCGGAGAGATCACGTTTGAGACGGACGTGTTCCCATCCGATCCGGCCTGGCTGGAGGACCACCGCGTCTTCGGCCGGGTTGTGATGCCGGGCGCCGTTTATGGCGCTATGGCGGCCTCAGCGTCGCTCGCCGAGGAAAGCGGTGGCTCGGTGATGGTGGAAGAGATGCAGCTGCACAGCGCACTGGTCTTTCCGGAGCAGGACTCCGAGGACGGGACAGGCGGAGAGGGCAGGAAGGTGCAGGTTGTGCTCGACGCTTCCGAGCAAGCGTCGTCACGCCGGGTCCAGGTTTTCAGCAAGGGAACCGAGGGTGGCTGGACAGTGCACGTGGAGGGTCACGTGTCGCCGCGTGCCCCATCGTCGGAAGACGGCGAACGGATCGACCTAGACGGACTGAAGGCGCGTCTGTCGCCGGCGGACGTGCCCGCCTATTACCGCGCTAAGGCCGCGACCGGCATCAACCTCGGGCCGTTCTTCCGCACCCTGGGGAGGGTCTGGTCCGGGCCGGGCGAGGCGTTGGGTGAGGTGATTCTCCCGGAGTCGCTGGGCCGAAACGACCTAGAGGTGCATCCGCTTGTGCTGGACGGTTGCTTCCAAGTCGTTGGGGTAGCGCGCAACATGTCCGGCGCCCCGGGCGAGGCGACCTACTTGCCCTTCGGTTGGGAGCAGTTATGGCTGACGGAGCGGCTACCAGATCGGGTGGTCTGCCACGTGCGCATGAGTGACGCCTCCCAAGAGCCGGAACCGGAATCGGGCGAGTCGCCGGAGGTCCTGAGCGGAGAATTACGTATCTACGACCCGAACGGCGCTCTTCTCGGTGGGTTGAGCGGATACACGGTGAAGCGTGCCACCCGTGCGGCGCTGCTCTCGGTGGTCGAAGGGGTGAATGATCTGCTGTATGAGGTCGTTTGGCATGACCACGCCCTCGAGTCCGGACTAACGCCTGCCGATTTCTTCCCGAGTCCGGCCACTGTTGCGGCCGAAACGGATCCGTTCTCCGAGTACCTCGCCGCCGCAAGAGTCGATCCCAAAGACAGGCAGGCTCTGCTCTCGGACATGGAGCGTTGGTCGCGATCCTACGCGCTCACGACCCTGGAGAAGCTGGGGTGGCAGCGCCGATCGGGCGAGGCGGTGGATCCCGATGACTTGAGGCAACGCTTGCATGTTATCGAGGAGCACCAGCGTCTTTTCCGCCGGATGCTCGAAATGCTCGCCAAAGCGGGAGTTCTGGAGGAGCGAGACGGCGGTTTTGTCGTGGTAGTGGCGGCCGAGGATCCATTGCCGGAGGGACTCTCCGGCGATCCTGAGGAGTTCGCTACGCGAATGCCCGGGCGCTATCCCCACGGCTTGACCGAGATCGGGCTGTTTCGGCGGTCCGGCAGCGCCCTGGCCGACGTGCTTCGCGGTCAACAGGATCCGCTGACGCTCCTGTTCAGTAGCGGAGAGCCGACCGCAGGCGATCTGTATCTGAAGGCACCGGTGGCGCGCGCGGCGAACGGGCTGCTGGCAGACGCCGTCCGGACGCTCGTCGCCGAATTGCCGGAAAGTCGGCGGCTGCGGGTGTTGGAAATCGGTGCGGGCACGGGGTCGGCGACGGCCTCCGTACTGCCGGAACTCCCCAGCGGGTGGTTTGACTACACCTACACGGATATCTCGGCGGGCTTCTTTGCGGAGGCCGAGGAACGGTTCGGCGACGGTGGTGGGAGCATCGACTACCGACCGCTGGACATCGAGAAGGACCCCATCGCCCAGGGCTTCGATTCCCACGGCTACGACCTTGTGATCGCCTCCAACGTGCTGCACGCCACGCGGTACCTGAGTGAAACGTTGGCGCACTGCCGGGCCCTACTCGCGCCAGCGGGTCAGTTGGTGGCGCTCGAGAACCTTCGCGGCCTCGGTTGGATGGATCTCACCTTCGGCCAATTGGACGGCTGGTGGCGGTTTGCCGACGACTTTCGCCCAGACCACGCCCTGATGAGTCCCATGCTGTGGCGTCAGGCGCTCGGCGACGCGGGTTTCGAGGAAGCCGAGGTTCTGGGGCCCGACGAGTCCGCTCCGCCAGAAATGCTGGACAAGGGCGTGATCGTAGCTCGGGGTCCGGCCGAGGTAACAGAGCCTCCGGGCGTGTGGGTTCTCACAGGGGACCAAGGGGACAGCGCGGAGGAACTCGCGGCGGAGCTAGCGGCACGGAACCAGACAGTTGTACTGGCGAGCAGCCAAGCCTCGGCAGGCAGCAAGTCGGCGGCGGTCGGCTCCGCGGTTCTCAACACCGCTGTGGATCGGGAGAGTCGCGAGTCGTGGCGATCACTGATCGAGGGGCTGCCCGGGGATGTGCCGTTCAACGGCGTGGTGCACCTCCAGGCGCTGGAAGGTCACGGAGCACAAGCAACCACCACGGAGATTGCAGAGGACGTGAGACACGCCGGAGCGAGCGCACTGGCGCTGGTGCAGGGAGTGGCCGAATCCGGTGTCATACCAGCAAAGGGCGTGTGGTTCCTCACACGCGGTGCGCAGGTGGTGGAGCGTGAACGCGGTGGGGAGCTTGCCGGCGCGACCCTTTGGGGTCTGGGCAAGGTGGTGGCCCTGGAAGCGCTCCATCTGCAGCCGCGGATGATCGATCTAGACCCCAATACGCCTGACCCGCTGTCCGATCTCGCGAATGAACTGTTGTATCCCGACCGGGAAAACCACATCGCGTATCGCTTGGGACGCCGTTTGGCGGCACGCCTGGTTCGATCCGACGCCGCCGCCAAACGACTGGCCTTGCCCGAGGAGCCAGACTGGGTGCTCGTACCAGACAGGAACGGCGTGTTCGAGAGCCCGGAGGTCAAGCAGCTTCCCCCACGTTCCCTGGAGGCAAGAGAGGTTCGCGTCGCGGTCGAGGCTGCCGGACTCAACTTCTGGGACGTGTTCCGTTCCCTCGGCTTCATTGAAGAGGGCGACCTCGGCAGGGAGATGTGCGGCCGTATTGTCGCTATAGGCTCCGAGGTCTCCATGGTCTCCGTCGGCGACCACGTGGTTGGACTGGGGTTTGGCGCGTTCGCGCCGGAAATGATCACCCGAGAGGAGCTGGTCGCGCCCGCACCCGAGGGGATGTCCGCGTCGGCGCTGGCGACCATCCCAAGCGCGTTCGTATCGGCCGCGCTTTCGTTCGAGTTCACGGGGATGGAGCCGGGCGAACGGGTGCTGATCCACGCCGGAGCAGGCGGGGTCGGACTGGCGGCTATCCAACTCGCGCAAGCCGCGGGCGCAGAGGTATTCGCCACGGCCAGCGCTCCGAAGCAGGCCTATCTCCGGTCACTCGGCGTTAAACACATCTTCGACAGCCGCACGACCGACTTCGGCGAGGAGATCCTTGAAGCCACCGGAAACGAGGGCGTCCACATAGTGCTCAACAGCCTCACGAGTGAAGGCTTCATCGACGCCAGCCTGGCCTGCCTAGCGCCCGGTGGTCGATTCGTCGAAATGGCCAGGAGAGACATCCTGAGCTATGAAGAGATGGCAACGGTCCGTCCGGACGTGCCCTACCACATCCTTGAACTCGATGTCCTCAAGAAGACCGATCCGGCGCGGGTGGGAGTGGTGCTGCGAAAGTTGATGGAGCGCATTTCGGCGGGAGAGCTGGAACCGCTCATCCACAGCAGGTGGCCACTGGCCGAGGCGGGGGCTGCACTAGGGTGCATGCGATCGGCCCGCCATCTCGGAAAGATCGTCCTCACAACGCCGCCGCTCCAAAGCGGTCAGGTGCGGCAGGACCGGACCTACCTGGTAACCGGTGGTCTGGGGGGAATCGGAGTCGCCGTGGCTGGCTGGCTGGCGGACCGGGGCGCCGGCGCCATCGTGCTGAACGGCCGCCGAGATCCCGATCCCGAGGCCGAAGAGACCATTGCTAGCCTGCGCAGCCGTGGCATCAGCGTCGAGGTTGAGCTGGCGGATGCGACGGATCCCACGGCGCTCGACGCGATGTTGGCCCGCATCGATATGAAGTTGCCGCCGCTCGGTGGCGTCATTCACAGCGTGGGAGTGCTGTCAGACGCCGCGCTCACGAACCAAAGCTGGGAAAAGTTCGAGGAGGTGTTGTGGCCGAAGATACTGGGGGCCTGGCACCTGCATCGCGCCACGATGGACCGCGATCTGGACCTGTTCGTTCTGTTCTCGAGCCGAGTCGGCATTATGGGCAATCCAGGACAGGCGAACCATGCCGCGGCGAATGCCTTCCTGGACCAACTCGCGGCTCACCGCCGCGCCCTGGGTCTTCCGGGGCAGTCCATTGCCTGGGGAGCATGGTCGGATATCGGCGAAGCCGCGGAGCAACGGGAACGGATCGAGCGGCAACGCTCGGCACTCGGCGGCCGTTGGTTTACCCCGCAGCAAGGTCTCAAGGCGCTTGAAAGACTGGTGCGTCAGGACACCACGACATCCGTGGTGATGTCGATGGACTGGTCGGTGTTTGAGGAGGCTATCGAAGACCGTCCTCCCTTGCTGGAGAGCCTGCTGGCTACTACGGCAGTCAGCGACGCTCAAGTACAGGATTCGCAGGCCGATCTACTCTCCGGCCTTCGTGATGCGTCAGTGGCGGATCGCGAGCAGGCGCTCGTTTCATTCCTGCAGCGGGAGCTCCAGGCAGTCATGCGGCTGCCGACGCCCCCTGTCCCGTCGGCGGAGTTCTCCGATCTGGGCATGGACTCGCTCATGGCGGTCGAGCTGCGCAACCGCCTGAACCGTGCATTCGCGGGGGAGTACGTGGCGCCGAACACGGTGGTCTTCGACTATCCAAGTGTCACCGGTCTCGCCGGGCACTTGGCCCGTGAGTTCGGGGATGCCGGGGAATCTCCGTCACCCCCGGAGCGGGCGGAGCCCGAGCGACGGCCGGCGGTGCTGTCGGAGACCGATGGGATCGCCATCGTGGGGATGGCCTGCCGCTTCCCCGGCGGGGAGGACCTCGACGCCTTCTGGCAGCTGCTGGAGTCGGGAGAGAGCGCCGTCACCGATGGACGCCAGGATGCCGGTTCGTGGGACGGAGTCGCCGGCGATCCCAAGGACGCGAACGCCAGCTACCGACGCGGGGCGTTCCTTGAGCGGATCGACGCATTCGATGCCCGGTTCTTCCGGATACAGCCGATCGAAGCACGCATGATGGACCCCCAACAGCGCCTGCTCTTGGAGACAACCTGGCAGGCGATCGAGGAAGCGGGGATCGATCCGGAGGAGTTGAAGGGCAGCCGCACCGGCGTGTATGGGGGGCTTGGGGGCAGCGAATACCGGCGTCTGATCATGGCCAGCGGCAGAGACGACAGCTACTACGGCACGGCCGCGGGCGTGGCCGTTGGCCGGGTCGCCTTCACACTGGGCTTGGAGGGGCCTGCCGTGCCGCTGGACATGTCCTGTGCATCGTCGCTGGTAGCAGTGCATCAGGGGGTCGCGGCTCTTCAGCGCGGCGAGGTGGACCTCGCGCTGGCCGGCGGCGCCAACGCGGTCCTCGCCACCTCCGTCAATAAGTTCCTTGAGGAAGCGACGATGCTGTCGCAGAGCGGCCAGTGCCGTCCCTTCGACTCCTCCGCCGACGGGTACGTCCGGGGCGAAGGCTGCGGCATGGTCGTCCTAAAGCGGTTGAGCGAGGCGGCGGCGGACGGCGATCGAATCTGGGGCGTGATCCGTGGTTCGGCAGTCAACCAGAACGGGGCGGGGCTCGGCCTCACAGTGCCGAACGGGGCGGCTCAGGTACGAGCAATGGAGGAAGCACTGTCGCGAGCAGGCGTCGCACCGGCGGATGTCGACTACCTGGAAGCGCATGGACCCGCGACGGCCATGGGTGACGTCGCCGAAATGAACGCCGCCGCCACGGTTTACGGGAGAGGTCGCGAGACTGAGCGTCCGTTGCTAGTCGGCTCGGTGAAAGCAAACATCGGCCACCTGGAAGCCGCATCGGCGATTGCTGGGCTGATCAAGACGGTGCTGGCGATGCGGCACGGTGTGATCCCGAAGCATGTAGGCTTCCGGAACCCGACGCCGGAGATCGACTGGGAACGGCTGCCCGTGCGGGTGACCTCGGAGGCGGCGGAGTGGCCCGTAACTCCAGAGCGACTACCGCTGGCCGCAGTGAACACGTTCGCGATCTCGGGCGCGAACGCGCACCTGGTGGTGGAAGGGTACAGGCCACCGGGCAATGACTCCTCGCGTGCCGTCGCGGTGTCCTCGCCCGATGTGGCCGTGAATTCGCTGGAGACGGACGAAGCGTTCGCTGCGCGGACCACGCGGCTGCTGCCCCTCTCGGGCAAGTCCGACGAGGCCCTGCGGGACCTGGCGAGACGCTATCTGGCTTGGCTCGATGCGCACCGCGAGGAGCTTGCCTGCGCAGACACCGCCGCAGATCCCTTGCTCTCCGACATGGCCTGGACGGCGAGCGCCGGCCGCAGCCACTTCGCGCACCGCGCCGGCTTGGCCTTCCACGATGTTGCCTCGTTGCGAGCGGGGCTGCAGGCGCGTGTGGAAGCAGACGAAGGAACGGCGCCACAGGCGGCGGCAACGGTGGCATTCGCCTACAGCGGGCAGGCCAGTCAATGGCCCGGCATGGGCCAGGCGCTGTACGAGCGTGAGCCCGTTGCACGCGCCGTTCTCGATCGCTGCGACAAACTGCTCGGCGAGGCACAGGGAGCTTCGCTGCTCGATGTGATGTTCGGGCGGAACGGAGGGGAGGAGAATCTCGACGACCCGGTCTGGGCACAGCCCGCGATTTACGCGCTGGAGTGCGCGCTGACAGCGCTCTGGGCGAGCGTGGGGATTCGGCCGAGCGTGGTAGTGGGCCACGGCGCAGGAGAGATCGCGGCGGCACAGGCCGCGGGCGTGTTCGGTTTGGAGCAGGGGCTGCGTCTCGCCGCGGCGCGGGACGTTCCCGAAACCGTCCCCACGAATGTCGAGCGGGCAACGCCGTCGCCGACGTTGATCAGTGGTCTGACGGGCAAGGTCGTAGAGCCGGGCGAGCCGCTCGACGGGTCGTACTGGCAGCGACAGGCACGTGAGCCGGCGGCCTTCCCCACCTGCATCAAGGCGCTGGCCGCGCTAGAGGCGCAGGTAGTCGTCGAGATCGGCCCCCGGCCGGTGCTGGGACCGATGGTAGCCGAGGGCTGGCCGGATCCGGCGGGGACACCGGTGATCCTATCGAGCCTGCGGGGAACGGCTAGTGGTGAGGGGGATGGAGCGAACGACGACGGGTTCGTGGAGGCTGTCGCGGGATCGTACGAAGCGGGCTTCGCGCTCTCTTTCGCAGGGCTGTTCGCTGGCGAGCGCCGCCGCCGGGTCGCACTCCCCGGCTACCCTTTCCAACGCCGCCGCCACTGGATCGAACCTCGAAAATCCCAGGGCGACCCTTCCTTCGGATCTCACGCCGGTGGTCCCGATCCCCGGCGTTGACCGAATACGGCGCACTGTCTACCGTGACTCCACCTCAGTCCTTCCATTGTTACAGGAGACTATGCTCATGGCCTCAACCGAAGAACGTCTCAGGAAGCTCGTCGACGACAATCTGGAGATCGAAGGGCGGTCAGCCGGCCAGCCGTTGGACCTGGATCGCAATATCGCCGAGGCGGGCGTGCCCTCCCCCGATATCGTGGCGTTCTGGAAGCTCGTCAACGAGGAATTCGGCATCTCGATCCCTGCTGAAACGTTTGCAGGGCTGTTGACCCCGCGGAGCTTGGTCGAGTATCTCGACGCCAACGCTGGCTAAGAGCCAAAGATCGCCGGTCCTTCAACGATCCGCCAGGAGCAATTCACTTACGATTTCCGATCCTTTTTCCGGACCTTGGTGGCGCCCATTCCGATCCCTTGATACGGCTACCGTCGTACACGTTGATCTGACGCACGACGCGGCTCGCGAGGCGGCTGCCTTGGCATGGCTCGATACACAAGAGCAATCGCGCTGGCGGCGCTACCAGTATGATGGCCCGCGCCGCCAGTTCGCCTTGTGCCGCGCGGCGCTCCGCGCCGTTCTCTGCCGCCAACTCGGTTGCACGAACGAGCAGCTCGCGTTCGGGCTCTCCCCATACGGAAAGCCGTTTGCCACCGTGTACGGGAAACCGGCTCCCGTCAGCTTCAACGTCAGTCACAGCGGCAAGCATGGGTTGGTCGCGTTTGCGCCGCAAGGACGGCTGGGCGTGGATATCGAGGAGCGCGTCGCCCGGCGCAATCTCGACGTGCTCAGCAGGGCCGTGTTCGGTCAGGCGGAACAAGCCGAGCTCGGCATGACGCACGGATCCCAGAAGATTCATCTGTTCTTTAAGATCTGGACGATCAAGGAAGCGCTGATCAAGGCCCACGGCATGGGCTTCCTACTGGACGCGTCCCGCTTCGAGATCCCGCTGGCTATGCGTCACGGCACGAGCGGGAGCACGTTTCAGCTTCCTCAGATGCCCGCGATCAGGTGGCAGGTGGAAAACCTCGGCACCGAACACTTCGCAGCCGCCATCGCCCACGAGTTGAGCCGGGACCCCGACCCGGCACCCGTTTGCAATGCAAGCGCCTCGAATACCTTTATCCGTGCGGAGACACCATCCATTGCACGATGATTCTCCGGAAGGACCGGCAGCTCGATGACGGATGCAGAAAGCGTCTGGGAGATACCTGAGCCGCAATCCACGCTAGAAGTCCCTGTCGACGGTGACACCAATATCATCCTCAGACGTCATGGAAACCCAGCCGGACCACGGCTCGTGCTGAGCCACGGCAACGGTCTCGCGATCGATTTCTACTATCCTTTCTGGTCACTCCTGACCGAAGAGTTCGATCTCATCATCTACGATCTACGAAACCACGGCTGGAACGAGGTGGGGCCGGTCGACAGCCACAACGTCCCGACGATAGCCAGTGACCAGGACGCCATCCTGGAAGCGATCGACGAACAGTACGGGCCAAAGCCCAAGGCGGGGGTATTTCACTCCTTTTCGGCGTTGACGACGCTGCTCTCTCCCAGCAACTGCAGCGGCTTCTCCGCGCTCTTCCTGTTCGATCCTCCGCTGCGCAAGCCCGGCGTGAGCCATGAGGAGTTCGACCAAGCGTCGATCAAGAACGCGTCGATGGCGCGACGGCGGGGGTATCAGTTCAAGAGCCAGGAAGCGTTCGTCGAGCTCCTGGGCTTCTCGCCATACTACCGGCAGGTAGTGGCGGGAGTGCTTCCCCTGCTGGCCGAGACGACATTACGGGCGTCTCTCTCGGGGGAGGGGTATGTACTGATCTGCCCGCGTGAGTACGAGGCGCAGATCATGGAGTACGCCCGGCTGTACTCGGTATTCATCGATTTCGCAGACATCCAGTGCCCGATCAAGGTTCTCGGCGCAGACCCAACCCTGCCCTATTCCTACCTCCCGACGCTGGACCTCGGGGACATCCGCGAGATCGACTACGACTTCCTCCCCGATGCCACGCACTTCCTTCAATTGGAAAAGCCAGAGGAATGTGTTGCGACCATGCGCGATTTTCTAAAACAGCAGGATTTCCTATAGGCATGCGGACAGAATTTCGGGAAGACGAAATTTTCGATTGATGGGTAATGAACCTTCTAGGGAGGATCCACTCCAGGATTCTTTGTGATCTTCTCGTAGCGTAGCCCTCTCCATGCCCACCCGCTCTCGATCGTGCCGTAAGCGGAGCGGCCCGCTACTCGCTCGCAGCATAGGCAAGCCGCGTGCCGTCACCGGCGTATGCACGAGGAGGACCCTTCCCGCCGGCAGCTTCGCTACTCGGACGCCGACGCCGCTTCCGCCGGCGGGACCTCGATCGCACTGCTGCGGAGCCAGACCCCGGCCGGGATGGCTGCTGACAATAGCGGAGGCCGAGCTGGATCGGAGTGGGAAATCCGGTACACGCAGTGTTAGGGTGGAAGTAGCGCGGGCACAGGTACAGCGGGCATAGGATTAGGTATTGAGAGCATGCGCTGCGCTCTGCCCGCCGTCCTGAAAGCCAGGATCGCCGCTGTACTGCTGCTGGCCGTCTCCTTGGGAGCCAGCGTCGCCAGCGTCCAGGGCGGGGACAGAGCCGACGGCAATCCCGTCAGCATCGAACTGCGCGTGTGGCAGCACGTGCTTGATACCGAGCGCATCTACGTCAGCGCCCGCCCCGTGGGCGGCGACTGGCGTACGCTAGGGACGATCCCTCTCCCCCTCGACGACGGCTACAGCAGCAACGGAAGCTGTCGCTACGGCGGCTTCACCGTCGCCGGCGTCGAACTGCGTGTCTGGCAGCACGTGCGCGATGCCGAACGCATCTACGTCGGCGCCGGCCCCATGGGCGTGGACTGTCCTGCACCGGGGACGATCCCCCTCCCCCTCGACGACGGCCACAGCAGCAGCGGGAGCTACCGCTACGGCGACCTGACTATCGCGGTACCCCACGCCACGCCGGCCGTCGTCGTCTCACCCGGCGGCGCGGCAGTCCCGCGGCTCGCGACCGTGCGGATCGCCTTCCGCGATCCGCCACGTGAAGCCGACGCCAGCCGGCTCGTCTCGATCGACCCGCCGGCCCAAGGAGCCTTCGTCTGGGCCGACGAGCGCACGCTGCTGTTCCAGCCCGCCTTCCCCGGCTGGCAGCGGGGGCAGCAGTACCGGCTGCGCGTGGACGCCGGCACCGCGGGTATCGCAGCCGACCAGGCACACACGTTCACCGTCGAGGGGCAGTTGGAGGTGTCCTACGTCATCCCCGGCGACGGCGACAGGGAAGTTCCCACGACCGCCCAGATCCTCGTGCAGTTCAATCGCTCAGTCGCGCCGCTCACAGTGCTCCAGGAAGGCTCCGCGGCGGCAGTGCTGGAGTTCGACCCACCGCTCGCGGGACGGGGCGAGTGGCTCAACACCTCGCTCTACCGCTTCATCCCTACCGATCTGCAGCCGAGCGCCGAGTACGCCGTGCGCATCCCCGCGGGGCTGACCTCGGCGGCGGACGGCGTCCTCGCATCCGACTTCGCCTGGAGCTTCGCGACCGTCCAGCCCGCGATCACGAGCTTTACGCCGAGCGACAATTCGGTCCATGTCGAACCGGATAGCCCGGTCGTGGTCGCGTTCAATCAGCCGATGGACCGCGCCTCGGTCGAGACTGGCCTCGCGCTACGCGAGAAGAGTGGAGACGCCATCGTGGTCTCGTTCGCCTGGAGCGAGGTCGACACGGTGGTCACGCTCACGCCCGCCGGGCCGTTGGCGCTCAGCGCGGCTTACGAAGTGATCGCGCCGGCCGGCTTGCGCGGCGCAGGCGGCGGGGCCACGCACGCCGAGCGGGTTGTACGTTTCACGACGATCGAGCCGCCGCAACTCGTGCGCACGGACCCGCAGGACGGTGAGACCGCTGCCTGGCCGTACGGGATCGAGCTCCACTACAACAACCCGATGGACATCGACTCCTTCGAGGGACGTGTCTCGATCAGCGGCGTCGACCCCGAGGACATCGAGCCGATCTCGTATTCCTGGAGATCGGAGACCGTCTACCTGGATGTCCGCCTCCAGTTCTCGACAGATTACACGGTGCGTATCGCGGAGGGCGTGCGCGACCGCGGGGGACGGCCGCTGCCGGCCAGCGAGTTCTCGTTCACCACGCGTGCCCCGTGGCCATCGCTGAGCCTCGCGGCGCCGGCCAGCTTCTCGACCTTCTCCGCGAGCCGGCAGCAGGTCTTGTACTACCACGCGGCCCAGCTCGAAGAGGTGCGCTTCCGCCTGTATCGCTTGTCCGACTCCGAAGCGGAGACCTTGCTGCGCCGGGGCTTCATCGATGGGTGGAGCGCCAACGACCAGGAGTACGTCACCTTCCAGCCCGGCAGCGATCCCATACGGGAGTGGGTGGAGCCGATCGACGAGGATCTGCGCGGCGCCTCGCGGCTCTACTCGACCGCGCTCAGCACCGGCGAGCCTCTCTCCAAGGATCACTATCTCGTAGTTGCGGACAACGCAGCGGTAGAGCTTGAGCGAAAGCTGGTGTTGAGCGTCGTCGATGCGGCGATCGTGACCAAGCTGGCGTTTGACGAGCTGCTCGTCTGGGCGCTCGACTACAACACGGGGGAACCGATCAGCGGCGCCGAAGTCCGTGTGGCTCCCCTTGAGGAGCCTCCCCACAGCCCCTACGAGACCGCCGTCACGGATGTCAACGGGCTCGCCCGGTTCGCCGTGCCTTCCCAAAACACCGGAGATAGTTACTACTTCTGGGGAAGCCCCTACGGGGATTACCTCGTGCGCATCGACGAGGGCGGGCGCCGGGGCGTGGCCTCCACCTGGTGGGATTCGGGCAGCTCGCCGTGGGAGCTGGACGTACCGGCCCACGCGTACTTTCCCGGCACGGTGGGCCACCTCTACACCGACCGGCCGATCTACCGGCCCGGCGAGACCGTGTTCTACAAGGGCGTCGTGCGCGACGAAGAGGACGCGTCCTACTCCATTCCAGGGACAGACGTCCGCTTCACCGTGACCATCCGTGATGCGCGCTACGCCGAGCTCCTGCAGACGAGCGTGCAGATCAGCGATCTGGGAACGTTCGCGGACGAACTCACACTCCCCGGCGATGCGCCCACGGGGACGTACCGAGTCGAGCTGTTTAACGACGGACGTTACATCGCTACCACGCACTTCACGGTCGCGGAGTTCCGCGCGCCGGAGTTCGAGGTCGAGGTCACAGCGGCCGGAGCACACTTCCTCGCCGACGACACGATCCCCACCGAGGTAGCGGCGCGCTTCTTCTTCGGCGGCGCCGTCGCGGACGCAGACGTCGAATGGGCGGCGCTGGCATCTCCAACGGCGATCCGTGTCGAGGGCTACGAGGACTACTCCTTCTCCGATCACGACTACTACCGGACACGGGCCGACGGCTACAGGGACCCCGTGCGTGATAGAGGCGAGACGCGAACGGACGCCTCGGGCATCGCCCGCTTCGACGTCCACGCCGCGCTCGAAGCGGACGAGGGAACGCAGCAGTTCACGATCAGCGCGACCGTGACGGACGCCAACGCACAGGCCGTGGCGAACAGCACCACCGTGACCGTCCATCCCGCCACCTGGTATGCGGGCATCAAGCCCGAGTCGTATATCGCCACAGCCGGGGAGCCCGAGGCCGTCCACCTCGTGACCGTCGATGTCGAGGGCCGGATCGCGCCGCGCCGGGCGGTGACGGTGCGCATCTTCGAGCGTGAGTGGATCAGGACGAAGGAGCGGGCCGACCACGGCGGCTACCGCTATCGTAGCGAGCCGCGCGACACCGAGATCGCGGCGCCGTCGGCGATGACGAACGAGAGCGGCGAGGCGATGATCACGTTCACGCCGCCTTCGGCGGGCACCTACCGGCTCGTGGCAGAGTCGACCGACGAACAGGGCCGCGTGGCGCGCTCCGCCACCTTCCTCTGGGTGAGCGGCGAGGAGTACGCGCCCTGGCGGGTGCGCGACGACGACATCATCGAGCTCATCGCCGACCGCGAACGCTACGAGGTCGGCGATACCGCCGAGGTGCTCGTGCCCGCACCCTTCGCGGGCGCCACCGGGCTCGTGACGATCGAGCGGGGCCGCGTGCTGAGCAGCGAGGCTCGCAGCTTCGACACGAACAGCGAAGTGCTCCGCATTCCGATCGAGGACGCGCACCTGCCCAACGTTTACGTCGGCGTCGTGCTCTACCGACCCCCTACTACAGACGACCCGCTGCCGCGCTACCACGTCGGCTACGCCGAGCTGTCCGTCTCGGCGGCGCCACGCGCACTCGATGTGCGCATCGAGCCGGATCGAGAGCAGGCCGCGCCCGGCGAGACGGTGCGCTACGAGGTGCAGGCGAACGACGGCGATGGGCGCGGCGTCGCGGCCGAGGTCTCGGTCGCGATCGTCGACCAAGCGGTCCTCTCATTGGCGGACGAGGCGGGGCCGGACGGCATGGGTGCGTTCTGGTACGAGCGCGCGCTGGGCGTGCGGACGGCCTCGTCGCTCGCCGTCTCCATCGACCGCCGCAACGAGGCGTACCGCGACGCCGTGGAGGGTGACGAGGGTAGGGGTGAGGGCGATGCGGAAAAGAGAGCCTCTGGCAGCGCGTCAGTAGCGCTTGAGGAGGAGGCGCCCGCAGCGGAGGCGCCCGCCGACGAGTCCCTCGCCCAAAGCAGCCCAGAAGGTAGCGCCGGTCCGCGGCTGCGCTCGGACTTCCGGCACACGGCGCTCTGGATCGGGCAGCTCGTGACCGACGCGAACGGCAGGGCCAGCTTCGAGCTGCCCCTGCCCGACAATGCCACCACCTGGCGTGCGCTATCGCGCGCCGTCAACGGCGCGACGCAGGTCGGCGAGGGCGAGAGCGAGCTGCTGGTCACGCAGCCGCTGCTCGTGCGCCCGGCCCTGCCCCGTTTCCTGCGCGTCGGCGACGCCGTCATCCTGCAGGCGTTGGTACGCAACGGCACGACGGCTGCCCGTGACGTGACTATCGCTCTCGAAGCCGAGGGCCTGACGCTCGACGGCGAGGCCTCCCTCTCCGGACACGTCGAACCCGACGACTCGACCGTGTTTGAATGGCCCGCCCGCGCTCTGGCGGAGGGCAGGGCGGCGCTGCGCTTCCGCGCCATCGCCTCCGGCGGCTACGGCGACGCCATCGAGATCAGCATCCCCGTATACCTCGACGTCACGCCCGAGACGACCGCAACCGGAGGGGTCGTCGAGGATGTCCCAGCCGTGGAGGCGGTTTACCTTCCCGACTACGTGGTCACCGAGGCCGGCTCGCTGGAGCTGTCGATCCAAGGGTCGCTGGTCGGGGCGCTCGATACGGAGCTGTCCCACTTCAGTCCCTATCGCTACGAGTCAAGCGTGCGGATCGCGAGCCGTGTCGTCGCCACCGTCGCGGTACAGCGCGCCACCGGCGGCGGACTGACCGAGGCACAGAAACACCAGCTCCAAACCGATGTGACAACGCTGATCGGGATGCAGCACTACGACGGCGCCTGGGGCTGGTGCCGTGGCTGCAGGAGCAACCTGTGGGTCAGCGGCTGGGTGCTCTTCGCCCTTGGCGAGGCGCGCGACGCCGGCCGCCACGTCCCCGACGATGTGCTCACGCGCGCGGCGAGGCTAATCACGAGCCATGTGAACCGCGAGACCGATGTCGAGCGCCCCGCAAACCCGAACCAGCACGCCTTCCTCCTGTACGCCCTCGCCAGCGCCGCGAACCCCGGCGGCGTGGCGAGCACGCTCGCTCGGGATCAGGCAGGCGCCATGCGCGCCATCGTCGAGCAGCACCGGACGAGCCTCACGAGCTGGGGACGCGCCTATCTGCTGCTCGGCCTCTTGGCCAGCGGTCACGACGCCGGCCACACTGCCGTGCGCGCCCTTCTGAACGACCTCACCGCCACCACCATTGCCAGTGCCAACGGCAACCACTGGGAGGACCAGCGGCGCTCCGGCTCGATGCACAACGGCAGCGTGCGGCCCACCGCCCTCGTGTTGCGCGCCCTCACGGAGGTCGACCCGAACCACCCGTTGATCGAGGAGACCGCCCGCTGGCTCGTGACCGCGCGCACGGCCGACCGCTGGAAGACGAGCGTCGAGCGGGCTCAGGGCATGGCCGCGCTGGGCGCCTTCGCCGAACTAACCGGCGAGACGCGCGGCGCCTACGACTACACCGTCTGGCTCAACGACCGGCAGGTACTCGACGGCGACTTCGACGTGCCTGCCGGCGACTACCACGACGGCGCCGCCATCGCGCTCGCAGACCTGCCGCTGGGCCAGGTCAGCCGCGTCCAGTTCGAGCGCGACGCCAGCCGGGACGGACGCCTGTACTACGGCCTCAACCTGCGCTACGTGACGCCCGCGCGCGATATCGAGGCGCTCAACCGCGGCTTCGCCATCTCCCACCAGTACTCGCTCCTCGACGAGCCCGAGCGCGCCATCACAAGCGCCGCGCTCGGCGACGTGGTACGGGTGCGGCTGACGGTGGTCGCGCCGGCCGACCGGCTCTTCGCCAAGATCGAGGACTTCCTGCCGGCAGGTCTCGAACCGATCGACCCGCGGCTGAACATCGCGCCGGTCGAGCTGCGCCAACGGCTGCAAGCCGAGCGCGCCGAATCCCCGCGCGGCAGCGCTCCCTCGTACTACGCGCCCTGGTATGCCTGGTACTACAGCCCCTGGGATCAGGTGGACATCCGCGACGACCGCGTCGTGCTGCTCGCCAGCCATTTGCCGCAGGGGGTGCACGAGTACGTCTACTACGCTCGGGCGACGGCGCCGGGCGACTTCTTCGTCGCACCCGCACGCGCCGAGGAGAGCTATTTCCCCGAGGTCTTCGGGCGGGGCGACAGCGGCCGTTTCACCGTCCAAGGCGGCGAGTAGCGGGGATCATAGGCCGCCTCGCTCGTCTTGCGTCGTATAGCCTTGCGATGCAGAGGGCGCCCTTGAGGCGCACGATCCGGCGGCAAGGAAAGAGTGAGGCCATGAGTGGATCCAGCGATGCGCAGAGCGCGGCAAGCGTCACGGGAGAGACCATCCTTGCGGCGCGCTTCGACCCCGGCATCGCGGGACACGGCACCTTGGTCATCTCCCTGTTCCTGCTGGTCTCCGTGTTCGGAGCACTGCTGATCCCGCTGTGGCTTCTGGCGAGCCGTTGGTACTACCCCGAGTACATGCAGCGGCTCTCCTGCCGGTTGACCACCCAGGCGGTGGAGATACGCAAGGGGGTGTTCTTCCGCAAGGAGTCGACGATCCCCCTCAACCGAATCACGGATGTCCGTCTGCACGACGGCCCGATCATGCGTCATTACGGTCTGCGCGGCCTGCGAGTCGAGACGGCCGGGCAGGCGGGGCAGAATGCGGGCAGCGAGGGAGACTTGATCGGAATCATCGACGCCGCAGAGATGCGAGACGCGATCCTGCGCCAGCGGCAGAAGGTCCTGAGCGGTGAACCGAGCACCGCCGCCGTCTCCGCCGCCACCGGCGATGCGCAACTGCTGGCCGAGATACGCGACATCCTCGCGCGAATCGAGGGACGGCTTCCGGCCGGAGGTAGCTAAACAGCCAACCGGCCCCTCAGCGCGCCGCCAGCTTGAAGGCGTCCGCCCGCACGACGGTTCGATCGTGCATCGGTCATCCCGGCCCGCGCGCGCTGCGGGCCGGGATGCGAAACGCGATCCGGCGCCAGCAGGTCAGGCCGGAACGACCTCATTGAGCCGGCCGGCGGCGCAGTCATAGATGAACCCGCGAACCTCGTCCTTGCGAGGGATGAAGGGGCTGGCTTGGATGCGACCCATGGACTGCGTTACGTCCTTCTCCAGATCCCCGAACGCCTCCAGCGCGAACGACGGCCGCAGTCCGGTGTCCGCTTCGATCGCGTCTTTGACGTCGTCGTCGCGGAAGGTCACCATCCCGCAGTCGGTGTGGTGGATGAGCATGATCTCGCGAGTGCCCAGGAGGCGCTGAGAGATCACCAGCGAACGGATCACGTCGTCGCTGACCACGCCCCCCGCGTTGCGTATCACGTGGGCGTCGCCTTCTTCCAGACCCAGAAGCTTGTGTGTATCCAGGCGGGCGTCCATACAGGCGACGACAGCCAGATTACGCGCCGGGGGCAGTGGCAGATCCCCCTTATCAAAGTTCTCAGCGTAGCGGGCATTATTGTTGAGGGTTTCGTTGATCGCCGTCATGTGGAATGCCCTCCTTTCGGGAAGAAAGTAGGGGGCCTCGGTTACCTGTGTCTGTTAAAAAAAAGCGTTGCCGACGTCTGCAGCTGCCAGTGCCTGTAGCTGCCAACGTCTGTAAACACCGTGATCAGACGGTTATCACGCTTGTCCTTGCCGGTCCCGCGGGCGCCGGAAGCCGACTGCTTACGCCGTCGCATGGTTGACCAGCGTTGGTGAGCCTAACTTGACGGTAGGCCATACCACCTTCAAGGTGCTGTTCGCACTCTAAGCTCATGGTGCCCACGGTGCAGTCACGCTTCAAGCATGCGATGGGGTACCTCGACAGCAGCGCCCCTACGACAGGTGCCGCTCGCTTGGCGAAGAGGGATCTGTCGCAGGCTAGCGCACATGGCCGTCCGACCAACGTCGGTGGTCACTGATCTAGGTTGCGGATCTGAACAAACTGCTTGAAATGCGGAAAAAGGTCGACAAACTTGCCGAAGTCCTTGTCGGTCGTCCACAGTCCCACGGTCGCTTGGAGTTCGTGTGCCCATGTAGCCGCTGTGATCAAATGGATGGCGTCCCAAACGCGGAGTCCATTGCGGTGATCGCGAGTCGCCAGCGTCACGAGCGCCAAGGCATGCTCGACCGCGCGCGCGGGTGCCGACCGAAGGATCAGGCGTTGCCTCGCCACCAAGTCCATGACCTTGACCTGCGAGCGCTCAACCCACGCTTGGTCAAATTCCTTGTATCCAGGGTTGTTCGCCCGCCAATTCGTCGCCAGCGTGTTGTGGAATTCGACGATCGTCAGGCTCGACAGTCCCACAGACGGTCCCTCAGCCGCACAGAGTTGAGCTACGGGCCCGCCGGCATGGAGGTTACGAGCGGACGGGTTCTTTACGTCGCACTCGACCATTCGCACCAAGGCGCTCGTGTCGAGGTATACGCTGTTCGCTGGCTCTGTCACGGGGCGCGATTTGTCTTGAAGAACTCGTCCAAGCGATCTAGTTCCTCACCCGAGGCCTGCGCCGCACGGACACGCGCGTTTGCGAATGCCACCCAATCCGTAAGTTCATGATCGCTCTCGTTGGCAAGCCGGATCTCATCCAAGATGGTTTCGACCGTCGTTAGGTCCATTTTCCGCAAGGCACGATCGACGACGTTTAGTGCCTCGACACGCTCGACGTCCTCGTCGTTGATGTAAGCGCTGACGAGAACCACACGGACCGACGGCCGGAGCCGCTTGATCTCTGCAAGTAGCTGTAGGCCATTGCGCGAGTTTGGCATGTGGTAGTCGGCGATCACGACACTGGGAGCAAGCACGTGAAAGAGACCTAGTCCCTCATCCCACGTAGCCGCTGTCTCAAACGCAAGCTCGTTCAAGTTTGCGGCGCGCCGAATGCTCTCCAGCAAAGGCAAATCATCATCGATGAGCAGTGCCAGTCCCACTGGTCCTCCTTCACGAGAATGATAGACGCGACGGCTCTCTAGCGGTCGCTCCTTAACCCTGAAACAAGCTCCGGCAGGTAGATTTCAAAGTGCGTGCCCTCGTGACTGGTGTTCGCGATTCGGATGCGACCTAGAGACACGTGCATGCTCAGCTCAGCATTCACGAGGCCCTCACCTGGTCGTCCTTTTGTAGATGCAATCAGGCTCAAAGGATGATCAGGCGCCGCTCCCTCTATGCCGGTCCCGTTGTCGATCACGTCTAAAACCAAGTCTCCCATGTACTCGTGGTGAGTGATCCGCAGAACACCAGGCCTGTCTGCGGGCCGCGCCGCCTGAACACCGTTCCGAACGATCTCCTTCACCGCTTCAAAGACGAGCTCTCGTGCGACAAGTGCATTCTGCGAGGGCAATTCGTCGACCTCAATGCGAACATCAAGACTGTCTGCGAAGGCTTCCACCTCGTTGACAACGTCCGCAACAAGTTGTGCCACATCCACCTCAGTTCGAGAGACGGGACGGACGTCGAGTAGACGATTGAGGATTGTCTGGGAGTAGGCAACGTGGGCCTCAGCGCTCTTCGCGATGGCCAACAGATGCGGGCGGATCGTCTCCGGTACGTCTCTCCGCTGCGCAACCGTCTTCAGCGCCACCATCTCAGCGCTCAGTCCCAGAAGGGGTTGACCCAGAGAATGCGCAATCGCCCTCAGGCGAATGTCAGAGCCCTCAATCACATCGGCTGCCTTCCGCGAGGCTTTCTTTTCCTTGGCGGTCCACCGTGCGGAGAGTTCCTTGAAGATCATGCTTTCAAAAAAGGCAAACTCTGCGCGGACGTGTCTTACGAAGACTTCAGATGCTTCGTCTTCGATTAACCCCTGTCTGTTCGACATGTCACGCAGCCTAGGGTTCTTTTGGCGGGAGATTAATACATGCCCGGAAAAGGTTACCGGTTGGATGAGCGCGTACCCCTGGCGTTGAGCCTTTCTTGCAGCCACGCCAATCCAGTCGTCGCTCCCGAGCCCATACGGTTCGACGAGTATGCCATCGCGATAGAGAAGCACGCCGTTGCCAACTGCGTCGATTGTTCGTGCCCTGTGCGCGGCCGGTGGCGGGGTATAGAGAAACACGCCCTTGAAAGGGCCGCACTCAAGCGAGTCTGGGCGTCCTTCATCCTTTGCGATTGCCGACGTGATGGCCTTCTTCTTGAAACGTTCGCGCAGCGGACCCCCGAGCTGTTCATGGATGGCCTTACTACGGCGGAGATCACGAAGGACCTGTACCCGGCCACTAGCAGTCACTCGAAACTCGAAGGAGTATTGATAATCCGTTGCTCGCGTTGCTGCGCGCGGCGTAATGGTTCCGACATCGGTGGGGTCGCGAATCGCATCACTCTGAAGATAGATCGTGAAGTCGACATTGTTGCTTGCAGTCAATGGTCGAACGAGAAGTTCGAGATCCTGCCTAAGGCGTCCAAGCCGGGTCCTACTCCGGCCGGGGACTGGCCGACCTGGCACTCCGGCATCCCATCTCTGACTAAGATCGCGAATGATCAGAATCGTCCCTGACTGTACCGGTGGCGAGTCGGGCCTGGTCTCGAAGTCGTAGGAGATTTCCACGTCCTGAAGGGATTGAGTCATATCGCTGAAGGAGTCCCAATCGAAGAACACGTGAAGCCAAGGCGCGTTCCTTCGCGTCCGGGTGAATACTTCGAGAGTTCGTCCGAGTCGACCGGCAGCGAGCCGTCCGATTCCCTTCTCACCCGAGGGAATCCTGCCGGCCTGACGTCTGCCTGCTGCTGAAGGAGATGCCCCATTTGGTTGGACTGGTGCATCCGGAGACTTTGAGGAGAACCCGGGGTGCATCCAGTTCTCTTCAAAGGACTCCTCATTCATCCCTGTCCCGTCATCTGCAATGATCAATGCGGTATGGTCACCATCTGCAATCATGAAGTCCAAATACAGGTGGGCAGCGCCGGCGTCGTAAGCGTTCTTCACAAACTCAATAATGGCAAGGTTGGGATCAGCGATCAGTTGATTCCCCAAGTAGTGCTGGAGACGAGCCGAAGGGACGAACCGGAAAACCCGCTTCTTTGGCACGTTAGTGCTCCGGCTTCTTCGCAAAGACGACGCTCTCTCGAAGGAACGGGGACTCAGAGTGACGTCTTCGCAGGCGTCGCGCGATATCTATGCGCTCAATCATGAATCCCTGGCGGCTTGCCATCTCCGCCATGATCACGTCTGCAGCGATTACGAACGCTTGAGCTTCGTTGCCGTGAAGGGAATTTCCTACGACGTACACCAAATCACCCCCCGGTCGCAGTCGGCTCCAAGCTGACTCTAGAGTCTGAGCCATGTCTCGAGCGTAGCCCCTGATCATTGCTCGGCGCTGGGAGGTGTAACGGTCGTCCGGAACAGCATCCAAAACCGGTGCCACGACATCGGCGAGTTGACTGAGTTCGACGTTCTCAACGTTCCGTCTAACGCTCGGATGGCTGTGCACCGTCTTCAGGCGTTGCGACTTGAATGTCGAAGCATTCTCGAACATTCCTAGTAACCACGCTTCCATCTTATACACCTCTGTGTAGTCGATGTTGTTCGGATACGGCGGCGAAAAAATAACGAGGTCAAATTTGGCTTGGCTCGACAGACCGGACATAGTGCGCCCGTCGCCCAGATGGACATGGCCCCGAACGGGAACTCGTTCGACAGGCATGTCCATCGCCACTCGCTCCGCGTGCGCCAGGAAAGTCCGAATTGGGCTGGCCCGGACCTTTGCCGGGACATGGCGCAGTGCACGACCATCACGGCGCAGGGCACTGACTGGCTCGACGGCGGCTGCGAGACAAAGACGCGCCAGCGCTACGTCTGTTTGGTTCGCCCCGCCACACTCCTCCTCGTAGATGGCCTCCCGCAGTCGGAGCAAGAGCTCGAGATCCTTCTTGTCGAAATACGACTTGTTGTGGAACGTGGTTAGCTCTGGTGCAGCGGGCGCCTTCACCGTACCGCAATGTGCTGATGCCGCCACCTTCTGCGCAAGTCTTTCGAATGTCTTTGATGGGGCCTGCATCGCTGTGAGCTTTGCAGCAGCGACAAGCTGGATGAACGGGTTGCACTCGAATCCGTGAAACGTCACCCGGCTCAGCGTGCGCTGTGCGGTGAGATTGGCGAGTGAAACGGCGGTGGTGCCTCCGCCAGCGAATGGGTCCAATACTCGGATGGAGGAACGGTTTTGTAAGCGAGTGTCCGCCACGACTTGCCTCAGGAGATCGCAGGAGAATGCCTCCTTGAGGTGGAACCATCGGTGGACAGGCGCGGAGGCGTTCCCGTTCGGCACAACGAGCGGCTCATACCGGCCGCTTTCCTTGACGACGAACTTCCATTGGAGGCGCCGGTAGTGTCGTTCTAGTGCTTGCTCGGGAGTGCCGCCTTTCGTCATCGGGAGACCCTAGCCGTCGACTCTCCGCAGAACAAAGCCAAGTCGACCGAGGTTGCGTCGGGCGACTGCGCTAGTGAAGTCAAGGCGGTCAAGCCCCGTTGCTGCTTCGAATACCTGCTTGACCGGGTACACCGTCCCGCCGACTTCCACCGCGTGTCGCTGAATCGGTTCCGGAGTCAAATCTTGAGTGCACGATTCCACGTCTCGGCGCGAGAGGCTCAGCAACGTCCCATTCACCACGAAGGTTATTTCCTCGGGCAAGGACTCTCCCAAAGCGAGGGTGCCTACTTCTTCTACTTATACTACTTTTTATACTACTTTCTGTTGCCGGCAGCAATCGCCAGCTTGGAGGCGGGAGTTCTTTGGGACAATCGATCTGACGGAATCGAAGGTCTTCATCCTCTCGTTCGTGAAGGAGATCGCCGTCGCCTAATGCGGCGCCACGATCGGATACACGACCCAATGCCAATGGACAGCCCGCTGTGCGGCGCAGAGGCCGAGGATGTGGGGAGTCGGCGGCCCGGCACTGCCTACCGTCAAGTTTGGCCGAATTTGGTGGGCCCAGCTGGATTCGAACCAGCGCCCGGACGGTTATGAACCGCTTGCTCTGACCCCCGAGCCACAGGCCCGTCACGAGCGTAGGACGCCCCGCCGCCGGGGCCCGGCCTCAGCTTTGTCCACGGCTTCTCTTCCGGCCGGCCACACGCGCTCAATGGTTGCGCGCGCGCCGGAGCCCGGTTGAGGGCAGCCTTGCCGGCCGGGGCCCGGCCTTGAACTCGCATGCCGTCCTAGTGGCGGCTGGCCCCCGGCCGTCCGTGCCCAGTCCACGGCGTAGTGGCGGCGTGGGTTGCACCACCTTGAGCCCTGGTATATGGTCAGCCGTCGCGTAACTAATAAGAATGGTTCTTATTCTTGAATAGAGGTCAACCCATGATGAGAGGAATCCAGCGGAAGCTGCTCGGAGGGCTCGTCGCAGCGCTCGCGATCGGGCTGGTGGCGGCCTGCGGAGGCGGATCGGATCCGGAACCGCCCCCGCAGCAGGCAGCGGCGGCCACAGAGCAGGCAGCGGCAGGTCCCACGACCGCCCCTGCCAGCGCGGATGATCCTGTTGCCGCGCCCGCCGCGCCGCCGGTCCAAGTGGTGACGACCACCAACTTTGTGGCTGATTGGGCTCGGGTGGTCGGTGGAGACCGGGTCGAGGTTTTCGGCCTGCTGCCACCGGGCGGCGATCCGCACACATTCCAGCCAGGACCTCGCGACGTTGCCAAGGTAGCTGATGCGGATGTCGTTCTGACTGTCGGTCTCGGCCTGGAGGCCGATTGGCTGGAGGATCTGCTACACAACGCCAGTGCAGATGACTCCAAGATCGTCGCGCTTGCTGACGGCGTCGATCCTGTGGAGTTCGCCACGGCCGATTTACATGACGATCACGGGGACGACCACGGGGACGACCACGGGGACGACCACGGGGACGACCACGGGGATGAAGATGCTGGCCACCATGGCGAGACGATCACGGGGCGCCTGCTCGTTGCGGATGCGGTAGAAGCGCACCTCTCCGTCATCGATCTGTCGACCGATGACGTTGACAGCGGAATCTTCGATGTCGCCGCGGCCGGCGCGACCGTCAAGGCCAGCCCCACTCACCGCTACGGCATCGTCCTCGCCCGCGGGCCGGAGGACGGCGACGACCGGATTCACGTCTTCGACGGCGGCGTCTTCCTGGTCGAGCACGGCGATCACTACGACCTTGTCCAGGAGCCGGTCTCCCGCCATGCGCTGGAGATCGCCGAGGAACAGCCGATCCACTACGTCAACAGCCACGGCTGGACCGCGATCTTCGCCGACGCCCACGGGCACGCCATCCTGATCAACGAGCAGGATCTGGCCAGCTCGACGGGCGACTACGAACCGGTCGTGTTCGAGGCCGGACCGCAGCATGGCGCGGCGCTGGTCATCTCGGACGAGCACGTCGTCATTACCACGAAGAATCCCGACCCCGACGACAGCCTGCCTGTCGGCGTGGAAGTCCGCGACTTCAGTGATCGGGTCGTCTACGACGCCAGCAACCGCGCATGCCCGGGCATGCACGGCGAGTCCCACAATGAGCATGGCGCCGCCTTCGGATGCACCGGCGGCGTGCTCTCCCTCCACGCGCACGACGGCGAGTACGAACACGAGTTCATCGCCAATCCGCCGGAGATGCGCGAAGACTCTCGGATCGGGTCGCTCTACGGGCACCACCACGTCGAGCATTTCTTCGGCAAGGCCTTCTACTTCGACGGGCAGAACTTCGCCGACGATGGCATCTGGCTGATCGACGTGGAGCACGGCGAAATGCACCAGGTGTTCGACGAGCCCAGCGCCGGCGCCGTGTTCTCAAGCGACGGCGAGCTGTTCTACGTGCTCGGCGCCGACGGCGTGCTGCACGCGCTGGACGCGCATGACGGCGACTTGGTCGCGACGATGGATCTGGTCGAGCCGGGCGAGGCGGGCAATGCCGCCATGATCGTCATCGGCGAGTGGCTCTACGTCGCCGACCCCAACAGCGGTCATGTCCTTGGGGTCCACCTCGAACACATGGAGATCGAAGAGGAATGGCACATCGGCGGGGCGCCGTCGAGCCTGGCCTTCGTCGGTATCGCCGACTCGGGCGGCGCTCCCCACGCCGATCACGACGAGGACGAAGAGGACGAGCACGGCCACGAAGAGGACGAACACGGCCACGGCCACGACCACGGCTCTCTGGATCCGCACTTCTGGTTCGATCCGATCCGGGTGAAGACCGCAGTGAATGCCATCGCCGATCGGCTTTCGGCCATCGACCCCGAGAACGCGAGCGTCTACCGTCAGAACGCCTCGGAATACGGGCAAGAGCTCGACGAGCTGCACGCCTGGATCCAAGAGCAGGTCAGTGCGGTGACGCCGGAGCGCCGGCTGCTCGTCACATCGCACGACGCCTTCTCCTACTTTGCAGCGGCTTATGGGTTTGAGATCGTTGGGCTCGTCATCCCGTCGTTGGCGACGCACGTGGAGCCCTCGGCGGAGCACGTTGAGGGACTGGTCCAGGTGGTCCGGGAGCACGGTATCCCGGCAGTATTCGGCGAGACGACAGTCAGTGAACGGTTGGCGCAAACCATCGCAAGGGAGACCGGCGCGGAGCTGGTCCGGCTCTATTCGGGTTCCCTTGGGCCGGAGGGCAGCGGCGCCGACACGTACCTTGGCATGGTGCGTATCAACGTGGAGCGCATTGTTGAAGCATTGAAGTGAGCACCGATCCGAACCCACACGGCGCGAGCCTGTCGATTCAGGACGTAGCCGTCGAGTTCGACGGGCACATGGCCCTGCGCGACGTCACCTTCGAGGTCGATGCGGGGACGCTGATGGGCGTTGTAGGACCGAACGGAGCCGGCAAGAGCACCCTGTTCAATGCCATTGCCGGACTCCTCCCGGTTCGCCGGGGGAAGGTCACCCTTCACCGGGTGGACCAGAAGAGTGGCGAGCTGGCCTACGTGCCTCAGCAAGAGAGCGTCAACTGGCGGTTTCCCGTGACCGCGACGGACGTGGTCATGATGGGCCGGTGCTGCAGACAGGGATGGTTCCGGCGACCCGGTAAGAAAGATCGCGAGCTTGTCAACGCCTGCCTGGGCCGCGTGGGCCTGTGGGATCATCGCGCCGCTCTCATGACGGAGCTTTCCGGCGGGCAGAGGCAGAGGGTATTCGTCGCCAGGGCGCTGGCCCAGGAGGCCAGCGTGCTTCTCCTGGATGAAGCCTTCAGCGGAGTCGACGTCGGCGCTCAGGAAGACCTCGTAGAGGTCCTCCAAACACTGCGGGATGAAGGGCGCATCGTCCTGTTAGCGACCCACGATCTCACCAACCTAGCCGGCCGCTTCGACCAGGTGTTGTGTCTGAACCGCCATGTGTGCGCCTGCGGCCCTCCCGACCAGGTGTTTACGTCCGAGGTCATGGAGAAGCTGTATGGCGCCCACGGCGTGCGTCTCACAATGGACGGGGCCGGCAGCAAGACGACGTGATCGATTTCGTCGTCGCCCCACTTGAGTACGGCTTCATGGTGCGAGCCCTCATCGGCTCGGTACTTGTGGGCGTGATGTGTCCGCTGGTCGGCGCCTACGTCGTCACCAGGAACCTCGCCTTCCTTGGGGACGCGCTCGCCCACGCCGTGCTGCCGGGAATGGTGCTTGGGTTCATGGCTGGCATCAACCCGACCATAGCCGCCGTCCCAACGGGGGTTGCCGTTGCCGCGCTGGTCAGGACCGTAAGCCGGCGCGCGGGCCTCAGCACGGATACGTCCATCGGCATTCTTTTTGCGGCCATGTTCGCCCTGGGACTCGTCATGCTGGCAACTGCAGCGACGATTCGAATCGATATGGAGGATCTGCTCCTGGGGCAGATCTTGGCCATGTCTCCGACCGGCATCTACATATCCCTTGGGATAACCGCGCTGGTCATCCTGGGGCTATTCACTCTGCACCACTGGCTGCTATTTACGAGCTTTGATCCCGTGGGGTCGCAGATTTTCAACAGGCGCAGCAACCTCATGGACTACGCGCTGCTGGTCATGCTTGCCCTCGTTATCGTGATAGGGATTCAGGCGGCGGGCGTAATTCTCGTCATGGCGATGCTGGTCACCCCTGCCGCCACGGCGTATCTGCTGGTCAGACGTTTCGTCCCAATGATGATGGCGGCCGCGGTGATGGGGGCCGCGGCCGCCGTGACGGGCCTCTATATCTCCTACCACTTCAATTTGCCCGCCGGTCCGGCCATGACCCTGGTCGCAAGCGGGATATTCGTACTGGTAGCCTCATTCAGGCGAAGAGCCCACGCCTGAGAATCCTCTTCTCGAAAGCGGCTCGTCGTCAGCGTCCCGTACGTCGGCGAAGAGTTGACCCGCGACACGGCGAGATCGGCTCGGACAAGCCAACAGGGAGCACGGCGGCAACCGCCGCCTTCGATGATTCTCGCTTCAGAGCGCGCGTCGGCCGGCTCCTTGAAACGCTACTGGCATATCAATCAGCCTCGGCAGTCACAAGCGCTGCGATGTTGGCCAGCAGCCATGCGGATGCAGCAAACAACTGCAACCAATCCTCACCGGATTCGATCCCGTAAGTCAGCAAGCTGCCAATCCAGCAAACGCTGGCAGCCGTTTGTCCGAGCCATTTGACGCTCCGCACCCTGGCCAGCCGGCTTCGCCCCGCGCCAGACGCGACGGCCCCTCCGGCGCGTCCCGTCAACATACGCACTGCACCCCGCAGCAGGAGAGGTCATCGAGATACATGCCCCACTTGCGGTACTCTTCCAACTCTTCTGCCGGCAGCCCTAACGAGGTCGCGATGGCTTTGGCGACAACGGCGAATCGCTGTCGGTACTTGAAGATGAAGCAGAAGACGTGATTGTTATGGCGAACGGCGGGGCCGCAGAGAAACACTCCCGGCACGACGGTCGATTCATCGTGTTCGCTCAGAAGCAGAGAGCCATCGTCGCGTCGCTCAAACAAATCCGCGACTAACTTGTGACTCCCCTCAAATCCGCCCGCCCACAGCGGCGGCACGTGGGTTTGAAACCGATGCCCGTCCCGAGCCGTGACTTCATACATGGCGTCCACGCGAGCGACCGATTCGATAGGCGTGTTCGGAAACAGCTCCACTTGCTCGACAAAGCGGTCTGCACGCATCCGCTCGAGCGTAAACGGAGAAAGCGCGACGCTGGGATCGGAACTCTCCTCCTCCCACGGGCAATTCTTGTCGAACAACCGCACTCGTTTGCCGCGACACGCTAGATGGTAGGCCGCGTCGACGCCGCTTTCGTAGCCACCCACAACGATGAAGTCGTCACCGTCAAGCTCTTCATAGCCGGCGACGGTCGCGGTGTGGCGACACAATTGGCTGCCAACAAACCCACCTAAGCGCGGGTATTGGAACTCGCCAGCGGCCCAAATGACGTGCTTGGCTTGCAAGGTCTCGTCGGCCGTATCGATGCGAAAGCCGTCGCCGACCTTTGCCACCTGCATCACGTCGGCGCCCTGGCGCACAGGTAACTCAAAGAATCGTGCGACTGCACGCAAATACATCGCGTAGTCTTCACCCGTCGGATGCTCGACCCCCAAAGTGAACGCGGGTGAAGTTCCAATCGCGATCGAGTTCAAATCGAGCATGCCAATCGAATTGGTTGCGTACGAGGGCGTGATGAAGCGAGTCTCCATCGGCCATGAGGCGAACGATGCGCCGACCGTGTGACGCTCGAAAACTACGAAGTTCTCGATGCCAGCATGCCTGAGAGTCACCGCGGCTCCCACGCCCGCGGCGCCGGCGCCGACGACTACTACGTCATATACGCTTTCACTGCTCGTACGGATCATGCAGAAATCAATCTAGTCGGACTGTGTGTACTCTCAGCGCCCGTCCGCAAGGCCTTGCGGACCGCCTGGTTGTGATCGGCGGCCTTCACGCGCTTTCAGGCCTTGGTCAGCCTCCCGTCCAGTCCTAACCCAAAAACGTAGCGCCGGGCATGCCCATGCTCTATCGCCTGTGCAACATCTCCTCACCCCAGGCGCCTTTGTGAGTCACGACCTCCGCATCGGAGTCGACCAGCAGCGGGAAATTGAGATCGTACTCGGCAATGAACTGCTGATGCGACTCCGCGCTGTAGACCCGGCCATCCGCAGTGCGAACTTGCGATCCACCCAGTCCGGATTCCGTCAGCGGCCACCGCCTACTCAGCTGATGACAGCAAGCATTTTGACCAGTTCACTCGCTGGAGTTCGCAATTGTGGGCAGCTTGTCCAAGGTGATTGTCCCACTGCTCCTCGAGCCCATGCCGCTCGCGGTCAAGCCTCCCCCCACTCCCCACCGCTATCGCCCTCAGACTCAACTCACAACCGCAGTGCGAACGTCAACTCAAAGGTTCTTGATTTGTCCAGTTTGGTGGGCCTAACTTGACGGTAGACAGTACCATCTTCGAGGTCTTGTTTAGCCTGTAGTCGTGGGCTCTAATGACCACGCGCCTACCATCCCCGACTTCGACGTACAGACTGTGGCCCTCGAGCAGCCGCATGCCGACGAGCGGCGTCGTGTCGGCGGCATCCGCCTCCACATACCTAGTCTGGCCATCCCAGAGGACGGCCACGCCATAGTAGGGGAATGTCGTCTCACCGTCATCAGCAAGGGTCGCGCGGGCAGTGCCCTCGAACGGTAGTCTCGGCTCCAGTGCCAGCGATGGGGTCACCGTCAGGAATCCCGTGAAGCCGGTATCGACCACGGCTGTGATGTCGCGTTTGTCTCCCCAGCTGGTCCTTCGAGAGAAAGGGTGAGCACCGCCTCGTGGGCGGCATTCACCACGCCTTCGATCACCTGGGATTCCGCAGTGGGCGACCACCAAAGTGATGCAGTGTCCGATGCCCCACCCGGAGCAGCCACACGTCGACCGCATCCGGACGCTTCGTACGAAGGCGATCCCGCGCAACGATCACGGTGTCGCCGATCGCCCAGGTCGCGCTTTCCACGTCGATGGCGACGACTTCTCCGTGATGCTCGGCCTCGACCTCGTGCCGGATGTCGCGCTCGTAGATCTCGTCACCGAGGCGAGCGATCTCCTCTGAAGGACGGCGGGTTATCATCTCGGCCTCCTCCGGTACTGGTCGCACCTAGAAGATAGTGCCGACCGCATTCCGATCCAACCGCGGACCGTGGGGGCGGGCCGAGCCCCCGAGAGCAGTTGGTCCGACTGGCCAATAGTAGGGTCCGGTGTCGCGTCCACTCTCACCGGTGGGCGAGGACGCTGGCCTCTCACCCCAGGAATCGCCGGAGCAGGAAAAGGCCGACACCGGCGACCAGTGCGAATTGGCCGAAATTCAGTCCCTTGCGAGGCTTGGGCTGCCGGCCGCAGGCAGATTGGGGAGTTTGGGGCTCAGGGCCAAGCCAATTTGAGGAGGGCCTGAGCGACGAGAATCCGCTCCGAGCCTTGCGGTGTTTGAAACAGTTAAGCAGCGCATCGGTTCGGCTGGCTAGGGCCTCTGGATGTCAGCCATCACCCGGTCAATCGTCCTTGCGAGCACAGAAAGATCAGTGATGTAGTGCCGCCACTCCCTAGTGCCGATCAACTCCCATGAATACCGCTTCTTCGAGACTATGAGGTCTTGGTCGAGGTACTTGAAGAGACCTCGCACCGTATCAACGTCGCGGTTCTCCAGCACAGGAAGATCATCGCTGTCATCTGTGTCCCAATTGATGAAGGCCACCAGCTCGAAGCCGCTGGCGGACCGGGTCACATCTGCATAGACCATCTGTAGCTGTGACTGGTACTTCACCGGAATCAGATCGTGGAGTTCAACCAGCGAGTGATTCTTCTCGTACTTGATACCGTTCAAGATCAGAAGCATCTTCAGGAGGAGCTCGATGGATATACTGATATTGAAGTGCGAAACCGACTTCATCGAGACCCACATCTCGCGATACTGTCGTCCCTTCGCTCCGGGGACTGGCTCGTCGCTGTCGTGCCGTACGCCCCATCGCCCAATATCCGCCTCGACGAGCATTGCCGTCGTCTTGAAGTCGTGGATGTTGTCGTACAGGAGCCGGAGTGCATTAAAATCCATCGTGTGCCACCTGTTACAACTCGGGGGATCGTCGCCAAACGTATCGCGGGCGTTCGCGACGGGGGAATCGTCGGACGATGACAGTTCCCTTCGATTGTAGTTCCGGAGGCGTTGGCGATCGAAATGACCGCAGTCGGTGCCTGTGGATTGTGCCTATCCTCGCGGACAGGCAGTTGAGGGGCCACGCCGAGGGCTCGCCCGACGTGAGCCGCCTGCTGCTCCCCGTGCAGCTCTGATGCGGTACTTATAGACAATAGTGCCATGCTTGGATACTATGCGGCGCATAGCCCCCGAAGGGAGCTATGCCATGCCGAACGAGAAAGACCTCCGCATCAAGGCGACTCCCGACGCGGTGGCCCTAGCCATCGTCAAGGGCGGCGGCGTCAAGAAACCCAAGCCGGATCGCGGTTGACGGCCCGCGCGCCGCATTCCTAGCCTGCCGCCACGCTGCCCACCGGCTCCCTCACCCCGCGATCGTCGGAGTTCACGAAAGTCGTGGGTTTCCTGTTCAGGCGATCGCACGGAGCCGGTGGGCGCCCATCCACGGTTTCCACACCCGACGCACCACGCCTTTGCATCGCCCTGCGCCCGCGCCTACGGTGTCTCGGCCCGGCGTGGGGCGCAGCGCCTCCTGGCTCTCTGCGGTCTACACCCCACGTCGGGCGCTTCCCCAGAAAGGGGGCGCGATGCCGCTCCGACCAAGCGGTGGAATCACCAAAGCGGAAGCGCAGGGACTCATTGCGAAAGCGGAGGAGCGCGCCCTGCCTTTGTTCGCCGCGATGCTCGACGCGATCAAGGCGATCAGTGCCGACCACACCCGCGCGATGAGGACTGTGGATGACCGGCTTGGGCGCATGGAGGGGCACCTGGAACGCATTGAGGAGCTGCTTCGCAACGGCCGGTGAGACGGGGCGCGCACTATCCGCGCCGGGCCGAGTTCCGGCTCCTCGGCTGGGGCGTGCTGATCCTGCTCGCCGCCGCCGTGCTGCTCGGCATCTACTTCGCCGTCGGCCAGCCCCGCGCGCTCGTGCCCATCGTGTTTGCGGCGGGGGTGATGGGCACCGGCGCGATCTCCGTCGGCCTCACGGTCTGGGTGGGGCGGCGCTAGAAACGAAATGCCAGAGCGATCAGCGCTGCGATGGACTCGACAACAAGCAATACTCCCACCGCATGCTTGCTCCACGCGACGAACAGTGGAGGGCTGACAGAGCGCGGCCGCGGAAGAATGTCCCAGATGACACGTAAGGTGAAATAGAACACGGGTAACAGCCCCACCGCCATGCTGGAAAGTGGGTCGATTAGATCCAGCGCCCGATGAAGGATCAGATAGGACAGCCCGATCATGCTCCAGTTGACGCACGTGATGAACCCAGCGGTGATCACATCATGCCAAACAGAGGCACGATTCCTTCGCGGTAGCGGAGCCACTAATCGAATCGGCGGCGCTGGCGCGGCGGCTTGGGAATCAGATCACCAAGGTCGCACTCACGCAATGATTCTTCAAGCGCCGTCAACTTCTCCTGCTCCGCTTCCAGCTCGCGCACCCTCTGGGCGAGCGGCCAGTCTTCCCGCATACCATCACTGGTGAGAGCTTCGGGGCGGGGGGGTCCCGATCACCGCGTCCCCGATCCGCTTCATTTCGAGCGCGATCGTGGTGATCTCGGAACGAATGCAACCAACGAGCCGCCGCTGTTGGTGGTATTCAGTGACTAACTTCCCGATCGCCGCCGCCTGCTCGTCCTCCGTCATCAAGAAGAAGCCGAAGTAGGGCGGCTCGGGTTTCGTGTATCGAGTGGTCCCTGGATCACGTCGCCGTCGCAAGCGACCTTGAGTGCCTGGTAGAGCCGCTGCTCTTCCTTGCGGGCCGTGAAGAATCGATCAAGCAAGCCAGCGATGTCCGCGCCCGCGCTATGCGCGTGCGGAACGTCCTGTCTACTGGCTTGGTGTTCGATGCGTCCCTTTGAGCAGGTGAGGGAGCCTGGATCATCTTCCAGCCATTGGCTGAGCATCTTGAGATAGCGGCCAGCTTTGTGAAGGCGCGTAGCGAGACACGCGATCTCCTTCCGCACCTCGGCATACTCCCTGAGGAGATCAGCCACATCGCGCAAGTGTTCCTCTGGCGTCACGCGACCAACTCACGGAAGCGGAGCCGCTTCCCCACCATGCCTTTGGCGATCGCAGCCATCTGATCCACGGTGTCTTCGGCGCGGGCATTGGCGCGGCCGGTGAACTCGTCGAGGTAGCGGGCCGTGTGCTTCACGCTCCAATGCGTGTAGGTGCCGTGGTAGCCGCGCTTGAGCTGGCTCCAGAAGCCATCGATCCCGTTGGTGTGCGTGTCGAAGATCACGTAGGTTCCCGCCGCGTGCTGGACGGCCCGATGCTTGAACTCGCCCTCCAGCGCCGTGTACGCACCATGGCCGTCAGAGTACACCGCCGCCTTCGGGGCCGCTGCGCGGCGCACGAATTCCCGCATGCGGGGCGCTCGAGGCGTGCCTCGACGACGGCGGCTTCGACGAGCTGGCGGCGCGGCGCTCGCTGGCGGCGGGCGGGGAGCGCCGCGAGGTGGAGGTGCCCGAGGCGCTGCGCGGCTACCGCGTGGAGAGCGCGTCGGCCCGCGACTAC
>JAPOXK010000024.1 GCA_026707145.1 Chloroflexota bacterium
TGGTCGAGTAGGTGCGAGTGAGCATGCGCTCTCCGGATTTCTCCAGGAGCGCTTTGAGGATCCTGCCGAGCTGATTGCGGGCTTCGTCCGGGGCGCCGCGGACGGAGTCGCGAAGCCGGAAGAATCCGAACTTGACGAACTGTTTGCCGCGGGCCGAATTGTCGCTGCGAGCGTGCGCGGCGCGGGCCGACGGATCCGCTGCGTCGGATCGGTTCGGAGCTTCTGACGGCTGCGCTTCTGCGGTCATCGGGCGCTGGCGGCTTTGGGCTGGGCGGCTTCGACTTCTCGCGGGAGCCCGTAGTTGGATTCAAAGAGCTCCTCAATACGGGACGCTTCCTCGTCGCTGATGTCGGGGCAGTCCGATGCGGCGGCGAATTCCTCGATCTGGTCGAGACCGTAGATGTTGGGGAGCGCGCTCACGACCTCGGGCGTCCGCAGAACGTAGCGCAAGGCTGCTTGGCCCAGCGTGCGCCGGCCGTCCTGCTTGAGAAACTCCAGTTGCTCGATCTTCTGCAGGCCATTGACGAGCCAGGAGCGCGGGCGGTGGCTGCGATGATCGTTGGGGCCGAAGGTGGTGTCCTTGGTGTACTTCCCCTCGAGCATTCCGGAGGAGTGCGGAACGCGCACGAGGAGGGAGCGGCCGTTGTGGCGAGCGGCGGCGAGCAAGGCGCGCCCCGGGTCAAGCTCCAGGGCGTTGTAGATCATCTGGACGGTGTGCGCCGGACTCTGGGAGAGGGAATAGCGGCCCTCGTCCAGCCAGCCGATCGCGGGCCCGAGCGCGACGCCGATGGAGCGAACCTTGCCCTCGCGCTGGACGCGGTCCAAGAAGTTCCACACGTCATCGCGTTCGAGATGCTCCATGCGGGCGTTGTGAAGCTGCCAGTGGTCGATGCGGTCGCTGTTCAGACGCCCGAGGGCGTCGTCGAGGGAGCGTTGGAGGAAGTCCGGATCGAGGCGGTGGGGAGGCTCGGTGTGGCCGGTCCGGCGCTCCTTGGCGGATTCCCAGTCGTAGCCGAACTTGGTGGCGATGACGATGCCGTCGCGGGCAGCGCCGGGAAACGCCTTGGCGAGTAAGGTCTCGCCGCGGCCGAAGCCGTACGTGGCGGCGGTGTCGAAGAAAGTGATACCGCGATCGCGGGCTTGGCGGAGGAGGGAGACGGCCTCGTCGTCAGAGTAGTCGCCCCACCAGCCGGCGGCGAGCGTCCAAACGCCAAAGCCGATCTCGGAGACCTGGATATTGGTGCCGGCGATGGTGTGATAGCGCATCAGGTGCCGCCTAGTCGCCGCTGCCGGCGACGGGGGCCGCGGCGTGGGAGAGCTCCTTGAGACGCGGGTAGACCTCCTCGGCGAAGAGTTTCATGCTCCCCACCGTTTCCTCGTGCTCCAGGAAGCCTGCCTGCCCCATCATGAGCAAGTGTCCGAAGCCGCCGACGTGGTCGTAGAGCTTCTTGATCTGGTTGAAAACCGTGTCCGGATTGCCGGCGAACAGGATCCCTTTCGCGATCTGCTCCTCGACCGAGGTGCGGCCGAAGTGCGCCTGGGGGCCGGCCAGGCTGTTGGCGCGCAGCGCTTTGACGTTGGCTTCGACGGAGGAGTAGCCGGGCGGGTTGGCGAAGTGCGGCGGGACCTTATTGGCTTCGAGGTACCAGAGGACCTTGCGAGCGCCCTCGTAGCCGAGCTCGTCTGTTTCACCGGTGTGAATGAGGGCGGCGTAGGCGAAGCGGTCGAGGCCGAGTTGCGGCAGACCGATCGTATCGCGGTGGGCGCGATAGGTGGCGTAGATCTCCTTGGTGACGTCGAAGCCGGTGAGGAAGCTCGCGGCGATGTAGCCGCGCTCGGCGATCTTGGGAGCGCTCTTGGGGTTGAGCGTGGTGATCCAGATCGGCGGGTGGGGTTGCTGGTAGGGGCGGGGCCAGATGTTGACCTGGCGATGGTGGTAGTACTTGCCCTCGAAGTTGAAGGGGCCGTCGTGCGTCGTGAGCGCTCTCATGATCAGATCGTGCGCCTCCCAGAAGCGCTCCTGCATGCGCGTGGGATTGATGTTGCCGGCCGAGATCTCGTAGGGAACGCCGCGCACGAAGCCGAGTTCGAGGCGTCCGCGGGAGATCACGTCGATCATCGCCATCTCTTCTGCGACGCGGACGGGTTGATTGCGGTTGGCGATCGGGTTGCCGAGGATCAGGAGCCGCGCCGTCCTGGTTTCGCGGGCCAGGATGCCCATGACGATGGGCACGGCCGGGTCGACGCAGGTCGCGGTCTGGTGGTGCTCGTTCGCCATGATCTCGATGCCGAGCTCCTCGGCGATGAGCCACTCGTCGATGTAGCGGTCGTAGAGGTCGGCACCGATCTTGGGGTCGTAGTGCTTGTTGGGGAGTGTGACGCGGATCGAGTCGAAGGTGCGCTCATCGGGGAGATAGGGGTAGGCGTTCTCGCTGAAGTGCCAGGCCTGCATGTGATCACCTATCCGGCGAAGCCGCGCACGAGCTGGACGAAGCGCTCGGGTTGCTCAAGATAAGGGCGGTGCCCGGCCTCCGGGATGGTCTCCAAGCGGGCGCCGGGGATGGCGGCGGCGAAGGCTTCCACGTACGCGCGCCCGACGAGCCCGTCGCTCTCGCCCCAGAGTAGCAGTGCGGGGACGTCGACTCGATGGAGGCGCCCCTTGAGCTTGGGATTGTGCATGTAGGGCTCCCAGGTGTAGAGCGCCAGGGCTTCGCGGTTGCGGGCGATGATGGCAAGCTGCTCGTCCGACATCTCCTCCAGATTGGGGAGCCATCTCTCGGGATCGTGGTAGAGCCGGCGCGTGACCTCTTCCCAGGGCATGGCGAAGACGTCGGGAATGTCGCGGGTCCAGCGGTCGCCCACCTTGATGCCCACCGGGTCGACCAGGATGAGGTGCGAGAAGTCACGGGTGTCGCGAACGGCGATCTCTGCGGCGATCCAGCCGCCCATGGAATAGCCCATCACGACGGCGTCCGGTCGCGCCAGATCACGCAGGAAGTCGAGGTAGAGGTAGGCCAGATCGTCGATCGTGTTGATCGCCTCCGGGCCGGGGGAACCTCCGAAGCCGGGATGGGAGGGCGCGATGACCTCGAAGTGCTGGGCAAGAGCGTCGAGGTAGGGCGCGTGCTCCATGCCGCCGCCGCCGTGCAGGATGAGCAAGGGACGGCCCTCGCCGAGGCGCAGCGCCTCCAACGCCAGCTCCCCAATGACGAGACGGCCGTGTTGGCTGGGGTCTTCGCTCACGCTGCTCGATCCTCCCCGTGGGTCGGCACGCTCCTGATTAGACGGGGCGCAACCGTGCGATTTTACAGGTTGGTGCGTTTGGTGCGCCTCCCGGCGGCTGGCCGCAGAGGTAGCGCGTCGCGTAGCATCGGAAGCCGTTACAACGGACTTTTACGGAAGAGGCGGCCATGCGACTGGTGACCTTGCGACGCGAGGATGGGACGACGCGGGCGGGCCGGGTCGAGGACGGAGAGATCGTCGAGCTTCCCTTTGAGGACGTGGGGGCCCTGCTCTCGCACCACCCGGAATGGGAGCGGGTAGCGGCGGAGGAGCGCGGCCCGACACACGATCTGGCGACGGCCGGCTTGGCCCAGCCGATCCTCTTCCCGCCCAAGATCATCGGGGTGGGGCTGAACTACGTCAGCCACATCCAGGAGATGGGCAACGAGACGCCCAAGCACCCGATCCTCTTCGCCAAGTACGCCCGGGCGCTGACCGGGCCGCGCGACCCCATCGTGCTGCCGCGGGTCTCGGACAAAGTGGACTGGGAGGTGGAGCTGGCGATCGTGATCGGGCAAGAGGCGAGGCACATCCATCCCCACGAGGTGACGCGCGTCGTGGCCGGCTACTCGATCATCAACGACGTCTCGGTGCGGGATTGGCAGATGCGGACGGGTCAGTTCCTCTCGGGGAAGACGTTCGAGCGCTCGACGCCGCTGGGGCCGGCGCTCGTGACGCACGGCGAGCTGCTCTACCCGGGCGAGCTGGAGGTGCAGTGCGAGGTGGACGGGGAGGTGGTGCAGCAGGGGAACACGTCCGATCTACTCTTCGGGATCGTGGAGCTGGTCTGCTACCTCAGCCAGATCTTCACGCTCGACCCCGGAGACGTGATCGCGACGGGGACGCCCAGCGGGGTGGGGGCGGGGCGCAAGCCGCCGGTCTTCCTCAAGCCGGGGCAGGTAGTGAGGACGAGCATCGAGGGACTCGGGGAGCTCGTGAATCCCTGCGTCGCCGAGGAGTAGCCGTTCAAGTGCGGGGGTAGCTCAGGGGTAGAGCTCCTGCCTTCCAAGCAGGAGGCCGCGGGTTCGAATCCCGTCCCCCGCTCCATGCTTTCTCGGCGCTTTGGCATGCAGCGCTCAGCGATATGCTGGCATCGCCCTTCATTCCCTCTGCGGCGTCTTGCGCCGCGCCTTTGCGAGTGGTGCGGTTTCAGAACTAGCCACACGGCAGAGGATGCTAGTCCCCAACGCCAGCCAGCTTGCCGCGGCCGGCGTAGGTGGAGCGGCCGATGGCGGTCGCGATCTGCGCCGTGTGCTGGAGGTCGTGGAAGGCGAAGTGAGAGAGCACGTTGAGCACGCTGAGGGGACCCAGGGCGCTGTGCCGGCCCGTCCGCCCGAGCTGATCGTCGCGCAGGCTGCGGAAAACGGTGAGCGTGCGCGCTCGCTCGTCGGCGAAGGCCGCCAGCAAGCCGGACAGGCTTAGTCCGCGGCTGCGCAGCTCCTCCAGCACGGCGGGCCCGTCGACGTTGACGATCTCGGCGTCGTCGCTGTCGAGGATCGTTTGGATGCGGGCGCGCAGGGCGGGCTCCTCGGCGGAGACGAGATGGCCCAGCACGTCGATGGCGCTCCAGCCGCCGTCCTCGCCGGGGGCCTGCGCCAGCTCGGGCGGAAGCGCGCCCAGCATGGCCTGCAGGGTGCTGGGGGTGGCTTCCAGGATCGCGATCGCCTGGTCGGCGGCGGTGCGCTCTGCGGTCGTCATGGGACCTTGCTCCCCGCGCTCTCCTAGCCTTGCGCGGCGCCGCGGTACTGCGCCCGCTGCGCGTCCTGGATCTGCTCGATCTGCTCGTAGCGGCGGCCGTAGATCTGCGGCGGGTCCCAACTGTTGAGGCCGGCGTAGGTATCGATCTGGCTGCGGTGGTGGATGTCGTGCTCGGTCATCATCATCAGCACACGCCAGCCGCGTACGGTGTTGTCCGTGTCGACGAGCGGCACCCGGCGTTGCAGCCAGTCGGCCGGCGTATCCTGCAGGGCCTCGCGGAACGCCTCCTCGCTGCGTTCGAGCGCGGGGACCCACTGCTCGCGGGAGCTGACGTCGGGAAACTCGGGGAAGATCCAGCCCTCCGCGCGGTAGGCGCTGGCGAAGAACCCTCGCGAGGCCGCGACGTGGGCCACGATCTCATTCACGCTCCACGAGTTCTCGCCTTCCCCTGCTGGGGGTTTCCAGCCGTCGGCCTCGGGCGGCAGAGCGGCGACGTCGCGCATGGTGCGCTTGTTGATGGAGCTGAAGTAGCGCAGGAAGTCTTCGATGCTGCTGAGCATGGATCGTCTCCTTTGAGCGTGAGCGGTCCCTACGCTAGCAGCCTTGGGAGGTGCGTCGTGGGATCTGCCCGCGAGATCGATAAGGGACCGATGCGGAAGCGAGGCGGGAAGTGATCGGAAATATCAAGACCGTGGCGATCTATGTGGCCGATCAGGAGGCGGCCGAGCGCTTCTACACGGAGCAGCTGGGATTCGAAGTGCGCCGCCGCCAGGCAATGGGGGCCGATGCCTCATGGGTGGAGGTGGCGCCGCCCGGCGGGGAGAGCCGGGTGGTGCTGTACCCGCGGTCGCTGATGCAGGACTGGGCGGAGCGGAAGCCCTCGATCGTGTTCGGCTGCGAGGATGTCGAAGCGGAGCACCGGACGCTGAGCGCGCGCGGCGTGGTGTTCACACAAGAGCCGACGCCGATGCCCTGGGGTACGTTCGCGACGTTCCGGGACCCCGACGGTAACGAGTTCTTGCTGACCGAAGGGCGCTAGGGCAGCGCGTCTAGTTACCGCGTCTCTTCGGCGGTGAGCTTGGCGGCGAGCTCGGCGTACGCGTCCAGCAGAGGTAGCACGGTCGCGGCGGGGGCGGGCGGGACGCCGAGGACCAGCCGTTGGAAGCCGAGGCCGATGAGGTCGCGCGCGTGCTGCTCGCGCGCGGCGGGGTCCGCCTTAGGCCAGGGGTTGAATGCGGTGAGCGATATGGAGTCCATCGTTCGCCCAAAGTTGGCGGCGGTCGTCTCAAGCTCTGGAATGGCACGGGTGAGGTCACTGCGCCCGGGAAGCGGCATCCAGCCGTCACAGTACTCGGCGATGCGGGCGTAGGCCCACTTGGTCGCGTTGGAGCCGAGGAGGATGGGCGGTCCGCCCGGTTGGACCGGCTTCGGCCAAGACCAGACCGGATCAAAGTCTACGAAGCGGCCGTGATACTCGGCTTCGTCTTGGGTCCAGAGCGCCCGCATGGCTTGGACGTGCTCGCGCACGACCAGCCAGCGGTCCTGGAACGCGACCCCGTGGTTGGCGAGCTCCTCGGCGTTCCAGCCGGCGCCGATCCCGAAGATGAAGCGCCCGCCGGAGATCTGGTCGAGAGAGGCGACCGCCTTGGCGGTCGCGATCGGGTCGCGCTGCGCGACCAAGCAGACTCCCGTCGCAAGCTTGATCTGCGATGTCACGGCGGCGGCGGCGGTGAGGGCGACGAAAGGATCGTGCAGGTGGGAGTATTCACGCGGCAGATCCCCGCCGCCCGGGAATGGCGTCTCGCGGCTGCTGGGGATGTGCGTGTGCTCCGGCAAGAAGAGTGACTCGAAGCCGCGCTCCTCGACGGCTCTGGCGAGGTCCGCCGGCTGAATCGCCTCGTCAGTGGCGAACATCATGATGCCGATATCGGTCATGGTTTCCTCCGTGGTTGCTGGGTTGCTTGGCCGGGTGGTGTTACAGCAACTGGAATGCGTCGCTGTAAATCGTGGGATGGAAGGGGGCGATCGCCTCCCGCACTTGCGGGGAAGGGTCGCCCAGGACGTCGATCGTGATGTCCGAGCACAGCGCGACCAAGCGCTCCAGCAGTACGCCCATGTTGCTCATGTGCGCCATGAGTGCCTCGGAGCTGGCGTAGGTCTCCTGGATTTTGGCGTGTGCGCCGTCCGGGCTCAGGAACCAGTCGTAGCGCGAAGTGCCGGGGTCTTTCTCTCGGACGGAGTCCAGCAGCTGTCCCGCCGTGGCTTTGAAGGCGTCCGTTTGGCCCGGTGCGATCGTGCACGATACGACTATCCGTAGCTCGTCCATGGTTGTACTTCCTCGCTGCGCGGGGGGCTGGATCCGCGAGCGGCATTGTAGACCCCGTCGCGCGCGGAGCAGAGGGTGGGGAAGGCTTAGAAGTAACTGGCGATTAAGGCCGCTTGGCCGATATCCGCAGTAGCTACTGCAACGGAAGTGGGGATTGCCACCAGCTGGGGCGCTCGCTGAGCTCGATGCGTTCGACCCACTTCACCCAGTTGTAGCCGCGGCGTCCCGGCGCGATCAGGCGCAGCGGGTAGCCGTGGGCGCTCGAGAGCGGCTCGATCTCACCGTCGATCGTGGTGACGTGGGTAGCGAGCAGGAGGCGGTCGGCATGGTCGAGAGCGAAGCGGCGGTGGAAGCCCGTGACGGATCGAAAAACGATGCTCCGGGCTTCGGGCGTGGGGGATGTCCGGCGGAGCAGCTCGGCGACGGGGAGGCCGTGCCAGACCTGCTCGGTGTACCAGCCGCCGGTGCAATCGAGAACGGCCTGGCCCTGCGCGCGGGCAGAGGCGACGAGCTCCTCGTAGGTGATGGCGAGGGGCGCGGCGACGGCGCCGTCGACGCGGAGGTGCCAGGTGGCCGGATCAATGCGCTGGCGCGTGTCGCTCAGCCAGTTGGTGACTGGGTGGTCGTTGCCGGCGAAGCTGTGCTCCTCGCGCGAGCCGGTGAAGCGCCGGCCGGCGCCGGAGAGGGAAGCGAGCGACGTGCCCGCCTCGGTCCCGCGCCAGGCGACCAGGGCCGCTGCCACGACGGCGGTCCCGCGCAGCGCGGTGCGGCGGCTGACGAAGTCGGCGGGGCGCGTGCGCGGCCAGCGCAGCAGCGCGTGGATCAGGAAGGGTGGGAGCAGCGCCAGCGACAGGATGACGTGCAGCGTGAGCCCGCTGATGCGTCCGTAGAAGGGCAGCGTGACCGTGGGCAGCCCGACCGTCGACCAAGCAATGCCGGTTGCGAGGGCGCCGAGGAAGACGAGCGTGAGCAGGGCCGGCAGGAGCGACCAGAGACCGGCGCCGCGGCGCGCGAACGATCGCGCGACGATGCGCCACTTCCACAGGAGCAACACGACGAGGGTGAAGCCGCCGAGGCTGTGCAGCCAGAACACCCACCGGCCGGCCGGTTGACCCGTGACAAAGCCGCCGATGCCGCTGGCGGTTTCCAGTAGCAGTAGGGTGAGAATTGCGAGGTTGGTCGCGCGGGCGCTCACCGGTGCTCCAGCCGTCTTCATAGTAGAGGTTCAGGCGGGCTGTGAGGGCTCGATCGGGCTGCGCCGCTTGAGAGGTCGCGAACGCACGATCCGAGAGATCAATCCGTGAGATAATCGGGGCGCCGGCTGCGCACAGCGCAGCCGGAGGCTCTTGCTATGCGGAGCGAGGCATGCTCGAATCAGCGGATAGCGCGACGGGTTTCTCCGCCGCGACAGGAGGGCGACATGATTGAGAAGATCCGGAGGCATCGCGCGATGCAGATCTCGCGTCGTCGGATGTTGGTGCTATCGAGCGGGTTGATCGTCGGAGTGATGGGGCTCGCACTCGTCGGGTGCGGCGGCGGTGGCGACGACGGCGCAGCTGCCCCGAGCGCAGCGGCGAGTCAACAACCGTCGACCCCGAGCGACTCGCCGCCCGAGCCGACAGAGATTCCGGCTACGCCCGAGCTGGAACCGGCCGGCCCGATCGGCTCCGCCTCCACCGTGGTCAACGTGACCCAGAACAGTGACTTCTCGCTCACGCTGGATCAGGATTCGATCCCGTCCGGAGAGGTGACGTTTATCATTCAGAACGACCACGCACTGGCACACGAGTTCGTGGTGATGCGGAGCGACCTCGAGGTATTCGACCTGAAGCTGCGGGAATTCACTATAGACCCGACGCAGCCGGGAGTAGAGTTCATCGGATCGCTGACCCAGGCGGAGAACCCGCCGGGCGAAACGGTGAGCCTGACCGTGTCACTTGCACCCGGGAGGCACCTCGTGAGCTGCCTCGCCGACTCGCATTACCAGCAGTTCCACGAGATCGCGGTGCTTCAGGTTAACTAAGCTCGAGCTTGCAACGCCGCTGCGGCGTGCAGCCTCTCGAAGCGGCTTCACATGTGGTGTCGACGGGGGGCTAGGCGGGATGCGCGGCTTCTAGGCAGGTGACGCCGGCGGCGCCGACGGTGGCGGCGTGCGGGGCACCCATGGGGATGTCGAGGCGGTCGCCGGGGGCGAGGACGTGGTCGCCCGTATCCGTGTGGAAGGTGATGCCGCCCCGGATGCAGAAGAGAACTTTGTCGTAGGGATGGGCGTGCCAGTCGTAGCGGACAGCAGCAGCGTTGGACCAAGCGTGCGGCGTCAGGGATTCCGCGGCGAAGGCGGCGCGCGCGGCGGCTTCCGGGTCTGGATTCCCTCGATACGACACGCGGCGGCTCCTCGCTCCGGCCGAGCATACCCTTCGAACACATAGCGCCGCACATAGTTGTGCACGGTCGGCGGATGAGCCGTACGAGCGCGTGCAGAGGCGCGTAGAATGGATGGAGAAGGACGCCGGAGCCGCCGAGCCGGGGGGAGAGTGCCATGTCTGCCGAGTCACCGCGTGTCGAGTTCACAGAGGCAGCGAAGACCAAGCTGCGCGAGGTGATTGCGAACTACCCGGAGCCGGTCGCAGGGCTGCGCCTGAAGATCGCCCGGCGCGGGCCCGAAGGCCTCGATCACCTGCTGACCATCGTTGAAGAGGGCACCGAGCCGGAGGGCGATGCGGTGGTTGATGCCGGCGGGATCACCGTATTCGTCGAGGGCGCGAACGTGTCCTATCTGAACGGCGTCTCGATCCACTATGAGGACAAGGGTCCTGGAGTGAGCGGCCTGGAATTCGACAATCCGAACCCCACTTGGCTGGATCCACTCGCCGCACGGCTGCAGGAGCTGTTTGATGTGCATATCAATCCGCAGATCGCGGCGCACGGGGGCTATGTGAGTCTTTTGGACGTGCAGGACAGGACCGCCTACATCGAGATGGGCGGCGGGTGCCAGGGGTGCGGCATGGCGAACGTCACGCTCAAGCAAGGGATTGAGGTGGTGATTCGGGAGGAGATCCCGGAGATCGAGCAGGTCATCGATACGACCGACCACGCCTCAGGATCTAATCCCTACTACACGCCCTCCAAGGCGGGAGCCGGCGCGGCGAAGTAGCCGCGGCCTTCGCGGCTCGGAGGCCGCGCCCCATGCGGATTTTCCTCGCCTCGACGTATGAGTTGGGGCATCAACCGCTCGGGCTGGCGTCGCCGGCGGCCGCCTTGCGGGCGGCGGGACACGAGGTCCGCTGCCTCGATCTGGCCGTGGAGCGGCTGCCTGGGGCGGCGCTCACCGAAGCGGAACTCGTTGGCATCTCCGTTCCCATGCATACGGCTGCGCGGCTGGGTTTGGCCCTCGCGGCACGAGTACGAGCCCTGAACCCGGGCGCGCATATCGTGCTGTACGGTCTCTACGCTTCGTCACTGCACACGCAGCTGCTGGGGCGCGGCGTCGTTGATTCGGTGGTGGGCGGTGAGTATGAGCCGGGGCTTGTGCGGCTCGCCGGCGCTCTCGCGGCGGGCGAGACGGCGGCAGAGGGGATCGACGGCGTGGGTGCCGATCCGAGCTTCGCGCGAGGCGCCCAGATCGTGCCGGATCGTCGTGGACTGCCGCCCCTGCATCGCTACGCGCGTCTCTCCCTGGCCCCCGGTGGAGGCGAGGGCTCGCATGAAGGTGATCTGCGGCTCGCGGGTTATGTGGAAGCGAGCCGGGGTTGCGCGCACCTCTGCCGCCACTGTCCGATCACGCCGATATACGGCGGGCGTCTGCGGGTGGCGGCGATGGAGACGGCGCTGGCCGACATCGACCAGCTCGTCGCGATGGGCGCGCGGCATATCACCTTTGGCGATCCGGATTTCTTCAACGCCGTGCCCCGCTCGCTGGCCATCACCGAAGAGATGCGACGCCGCCATGCGGACGTGACCTTCGATGCGACGGTGAAGGTCGAGCATCTGCTGGAACATGCGGATCTGCTGCCGCGTCTGCGAGAGTTGGGCGGCTTGTTTCTGACCTCGGCGTTCGAGTCGACGAACGACGCCGTGCTGGCGCGGCTCGACAAGGGGCACACGCGCGCCGACATGGAACGAGCCTTGACACTGGTGCGAGACACGGGGCTGGCGTTGCGGCCCACCTGGCTCCCGTTCACGCCCTGGGCGACGGCCGAGGACTTCTTGGAGCTGCTGGAGTTCGTCGAGCGCTGGGGATTGGTCGAGAGCGTACAACCGGTGCAGCTCGCGCTGCGCCTGTTGGTCCCTCCGGGCTCAGTGTTGGTGGAGGCGTTGGAGGCGGATGGATTGCTGGGCGAATACGACGAGGACGGGCTGACTTATACATGGCGAGGCGTCGATCCGAGGACGGAGACTCTGCAGGCGGAAGTGGCGGCGATCGTTGAGAGCGCGGCTCATGAGCACGGCCGGCGGCAGTCCACGCTGGCGACATTCGCTGCGGTGAAGCGCGCGGCCTACCGGGCCGTGACCGGCGTGGATGGAGCGATGGAGGTGGTTTCGCAACCGTCCGCTGTGGTGCCGGGGCTTACCGAGGCATGGTTCTGCTGAGCGGAGCCGACTGCGGAGCAGTTGGCTCCGCTTGAGGTCGCGGCAACGGTTTAGCACCAACGCTACGCGCTTTGCGCGTGGGATCCAATACGCGGTGCCTGGGGAAGAGCCGGGAAGCTCACGGCGATGAGGGACGGCTCCGCTCGGCGGGCGGAGGCATGCTGGCGGCGCCACTCGTATCGAGTTCGAAAGTGAGCGCGGCGTGGGCCCGGCGCAGCGCTACTTCCACGGCTCCGGGCGTCTCTCCGCGGGCGAAGATGAAGCCCGGATACTCACCACCGTCTGGCAGAGGGACGAGGCGTCTCCCCGCTGGAACGGTGATGAGGACCTCCCTGATCAAGGGCACTGCGCGCGCCTCGTCGACGCCGTGGACGGCTTGGAGGATTCCTTCCCCGGGGATGGGGATCATCATCACGCCCGATGCGAGCGGGTCGCGCTCCACGTTCGGCGTCTCGTCGAGCGCCTGTCGCAGCACGAGTTCCTCCAGGGAAGTACCGCCGGCGAAGGTGAGGGCGCGGGCGCAGTGCCCGCCGATCGTGCGCGCCGCGAGGTCGATCGGCCAGATCCCGTCTTCGTTGATGCGGAGCTCGATGTGGACCGGGCCCGAATGGAGGCCGAGCGCGTGCGCGGCCCGGGCGGCGGTCGCGGTGATCGTCTCCTGCTCCTTCTGCGGTAGCCGCGATGGGGTGACGTAGATGGTTTCCTCGAAGTAGGGGCCGTCCAATGGGTCCGGTTTGTCGAAGAGCGCAAGGAGTTGGAGATCGCCGTGCTCCAGGAGCCCCTCAAGGGCGACCTCTGTGCCTGGGATGAACTCCTCGATTAAGACTCCCGCTGCCGCGTCGCCGCATTCGGCAGCGATTTCGGGGTCCGAGAGCAGAGCGCGAATCCGCTCGAACGCGGCGACGAAGGTTGGCGGGTTGTCGGCGCGGATAACGCCACGACTGCCCGACAGGGCAAGCGGCTTGAGGACACAAGGATAGGGCGCGCGTTCGGCGAGGACGGTGGGGTCGTCGCGGATGACGGCGGCGAGGTGCTCGGGCGAAGCCAGCCCGGCCGCGGCAAGCCGCCGCCGCAAGTTGAGCTTGTTGCGCGTCGCCAAGACGGCGTCGATGGGGTTGTGTGGGAGATCCAGCCAGCGAGCGGCCCGGGAGGCGAGCGCGACGCCTTGGTCGTCGATGGCGAGAATGGCATTGAGTGGATGGTCGTGGGCGAAAGCCGCGATCTGCTGCGGGCCGGCTTCGGGATCTTCGTAGTCGACGTGGAGCATGCCGGCGGACGCGAGTGCGGGCGCACGGTTGCTGCCGACGACGATCTCCGCGCCCAAGCGTTCGGCGGCAGCGAGAAAGGCATCCGCGCGATAGGTAGCGCTGGGTATGAGGAGCAGAACACGCCGCACCGCTCAATTGTAGCCGCGGTAGCCGCGCGCTCACGGTAAGCGCACGCCGCCGCGCGGTATGCTCGCGAGGGACGAAGGAGTGGCAATGTCGACTGAGGCCGCCGGTGCGGGCGCCACGACGATTTACATAAAAGGAATGCACTGCGCCTCCTGCGTGGTGCGAGTGGAAGAAGCCCTCGGTGACGTCTCCGGCGTCGATAGGGTTGCGGTCAATCTGGCGAGCGAATCGGCCACGATACAGCCGGCTGCGGGTGGAGTGGATAGCGCTGCGCTCGTCGCGGCGGTGCGGAGCGCCGGGTACGACGTTCGCCGCCCGCCCGCCGAGGCGGCGACGGAGGCGTGGGAGGGGGAGGAGCAGGCTCGAGAGCGGTCTGCGCTGCTGTGGAGCGCGATGGGGGCGCTGCTGCTCGGGTGGGCGACGTTCCTCGCGATGCAGGTCAATCGTTGGGCAGGGCTGAACTGGGACCGCGACGCGCTTTTCATCACGATCTTCGTGGTGGCGACCCCCGTTCTGCTCTTGAGCGGGGAACGGATCTTTCGGGCTGCGTACAAAGTCGCCAGATATGGGACATCCGACATGAATACGTTGATCGCCGTGGGGGTGACGGCGGCGTTCGGGTACAGCCTGGGGGCGACGTTCGCGGGCGAGGCTTTCGAAGAGGCAGGATTAAGGCGGGATGTTTTCTACGATACCGCACTGATCATCGTTGGGTTTGTGCTGCTGGGGCGCTACCTGGAAGCGCGAGCGAAGAGGAAGACCTCCTCGGCGATCCAGCGGCTGCTGGACTTGCGGCCAGCGATGGCGCGAGTCGTTCGCGAAGGCCGGGAGATCGAGGTGCCCGCGGCGGCGTTGCAGGTAGGAGACGTGTTCGTCGTCCGGCCCGGCGAGAAGATCCCTACCGACGGGGAGGTACTAGCGGGGCTGAGCAGCGTCGACGAGTCGATGCTCACCGGCGAGAGCTTGCCGGTGGAGAAGGGCCAGGGAGAGCGGGTCTTCGGTGCGACGATCAACGGCACCGGAGCGCTGCGGCTGCGGGCGACGCAAGTGGGCGCCGAGACGGCGCTGGCCCGGATCACGGCGCTTGTCGAAGCGGCGCAGGCGTCCAAGGCACCGATCCAGCGGCTCGCGGACCGGATCGCCGGCGTCTTCGTGCCCGTGGTGATCGCCATCGCGCTGACGACGTTCTTGGTGTGGTGGGTGGCGGGCCCCGATCCAGCACTCACCATCGCCACACTGAACGCGGTTGCCGTGTTGGTAGTTGCGTGTCCATGCGCGCTTGGCCTCGCGACACCGACGGCGGTGATGGCCGGCAGCGGCCGGGCGGCGCAGCAGGGGGTGCTCTTTCGGTCGGCCGAGGCATTGGAGGCGCTGCAGGGCGTCGGGATCGTTGCGTTTGACAAGACCGGCACCCTCACCGAGGGTCGCCCGGCGGTCGTGGACGTGGAGCCGCTCGGTGGCTGGGACCGCGCGGCCGTACTTCGTATGGCGGGTGCGGCGGGGCGGGACTCGGAGCATCCGTTGGCGCGGGCGGTGGCTGCGGCGTCGCCCCGTCCACTGGACGAGGCGCAGGTGGATGGATTCGAGGCGGTGCCGGGCCGGGGCGCACGGGCGATCGTCGGCGGACGGCAGGTCGTATTGGGCAACGAAGCGTTCATGCGGGCGTCGGGGTGTGAGACCGCCGCTGCGCGGGAACCGGCGGCGCGGATGGCGGAGCGAGGGCTGACGCCTCTCTTCGTCGGCGTGGATTCCGAGCTTGCGGGGTTGATCGGGATGGGGGATGCGACCAAGCCGACGGCGCGGCGGGCGATCGCTGCGGTGCGAGCGCTGGGATTGCGAACGGGAATGCTCAGCGGCGATCACCGTGTGACCGCAGAAGCCGTCGCCGTCGATCTCGGCATCGACACGGTGGCGGCGGAGCTGCTCCCGGATGAGAAGCTCGCGGCCATCGGAAGTTGGCAAGCGGCAGGCGAGCGCGTGGCGATGGTAGGAGACGGGATCAACGACGCGCCCGCCCTCGCACAGGCGGATGTCGGAATCGCCATGGGCCGGGGATCGGACGTGGCGATCGAATCCGGCGATGTCACATTGGTGCGCGACGATCCTCGTGGCGTGGCCCAGGCGCTGGCCTTAAGCCGCGCCACGATGCGGGTGACTCGTCAGAATCTGGCTTGGGCCTTCATTTACAACCTGCTGCTGATCCCGGTTGCGGCGGGGATCTTCTATCCGTTGTTCGAGGCGCTGGGATCCGTGCCGGGGGGACTCACGTGGCTGTTGGGCGAGCGGGGCTTCTTCGAACCGATCGTGGCGGCCGTCGCGATGATGCTGTCGAGCCTGAGCGTGATGGCGAACTCGTTGCGGTTACAGCGCCTGCCCCTTGATCTCTGATTCGCGATCCCCGCGTACGGTCTGACGATCGTCCCGTACCGGCTCCGCTGGCGGGAGAGCGAAGCTCAGCGGTGCGGGCTTTTGGGGCTGGCACTAGGCGTGCTGTGGCAAGGCCTTGGCTGCCGCCGGCGAGGGGGCGGAAGCCATCAAGGTGAAGCGTTGGCGGAGTTCCCGCTCGTACTCGCGGACGGCAGCGCGGCGTTGGGTTTCCCCCCAGCCGAGCCGGTCGCCCATGATGGCGGCAACGCGAGCGGCGGCGGCGCGGCCCTGATCGTGGGTGAGGCCGACTGCCGTACGGCGCAAGAGGACATCGCCGACGGTGCGAGCCGCCTCGCGGTCGACCGCGTAGGCGACTTGCGCGCCGATATCGGGATGGACGGGGCTGATCGGCTCCGCGAGATCAGGCTCGGCGGCGGCGAGTCCGGCGACGTCGGCGGCCACAGGCCCGTAGAGTCGCGCGAGGTGATCGCGGGCGTCGGGGGAGAGGAAGGGCATCCGCACGGGCTCGTGCGCGGGGAGCGCGCGGGGCCGTCCGCTGCGCGGCGGCGCCCCGATGACACGGCGCGCGGCTTTCACCACGGCCTCGGCCGTCCGCTCGGCCGAGGCCAGCCTTCCTCCCACGATCGAGAAGAGTCCAGCGACGCCTTCGCGTTTGTGATCGATCAGGTGGTGGCGGCTTGGGATACCCTTTTCGAGAGCTTCGCGCGGGCGGTAGGGGAGGGGGCGGACGCCGCTGTAGGCGTAGAGAATGCCCGATCGGTCGATGCCGATTCCCGGTAGCAAGCGCGAGGCTTCGCTCACAAGATATTCGACCTCCCAATCCTCCGTCGCCGCGGATCGAGGGTCGCCGGCGAATCGCACGTCGGTGGTGCCCAGAATGTGGTGATCGAGCCAGGGGATCACGAAGATGTGGCGGCCGTCCGCGTGGGCATTGGCGACGACGGCATGCCCCGGTCCACGGCCCTGCAGGTCGAGGACGAGATGGGAGCCTTTGGTGGGACCGAGCCGAGGGCGAAGCGGCTCGCCCGTGGCCTTGAGCACTGCGTCGACCCAGGGGCCGGCTGCGTTGACGATCATGTGCGCGTCGGCGTGGTGGCGGCGGCCGCTGATCACGTCGTGATAGTCGACCCCGCTGGCGACCCCGTCGTTGACGAGGATGAAGTCGACAGTGCAGTAGTTGCGGGCGTCCGCTCCCGCTTTGCGGGCCTCGGCGATGTACTCGATGCAAAGACGCTCCGGGATCAGGATCTGCGCATCGTAGTAGAGGTAGGCGGCCGCGAGGTCCTCCGCGCTGAGAGCGGGTTCGAGGCGCTCCAACTCGCGCCGCGCGAGAGAGCGGTGGCCGGGGGAGACCTTACGGGGCGAGATCAGATCGTAGAGGTAGAGGCTGCCGCGCACGTACGGCGCGGGACGCGGGTCGTCTTGGTAGACGGGAAAGAGGAACGGAATCGGACGCACGAGATGGGGGCGTCTGCGGAGCAGCCGCTCCCGCGCTTGCAGCGACTCGTGAACCAAGCGGGCGTTGCCGGCTTGCAGGTAGCGGAGGCCGCCGTGGATCAGCTTGGTCGAAGCGGCGGTGGTGCCGGAGGCAAAGTCATTCTGCTCGAGCAGGAGGATGCGGTAGCCCTGGCGCGTCAGGGCGGCGGCCGCGGCGGCGCCGTTGATCCCGCCGCCGATGAGGATGACGTCGTAGTCGGTGGCCACGGGCGATGCGAGGCTCCGCTACCGCGCGAGCAGGCCGGCGTCGATTGATGGGGAACGAACCGGCCAGAGGGATGGCAGGACCACACCCTCCAGGGTGGCCGGACGCTTGCGTGAGTGCGGAGCCGGTGAAACCCGGTTGTGCCGAGCGAGCGGGCTAGGCCTCGTCTTCGTCCCCGCCGCGGCGTCCCATGATGATCCTTCCCGCGGCGGCCACGAGGGCGAGGATGGTGCTGAGGAACAGGATTCGCTTCACGTCGCACTCCTTCGACTGCCGGGCCGGAGCGAGCCAGCCCCGGGGTCGTTCTCGCCTCGGCGACCCAGGCCGAGGGCAGACGAATACTAGCATTACGCATGCGCAGCGGGCAGCCGCTTGAGGGTGTTCGGTCCGGCCCGCGACTACTCGGGAAGGGCCACGAGGTCCGGCGGAACGCGAAGGCGGTCGCCCATCTGGACCCGGCGGGCGGCGAACCAGCCGCGCGTCATCTCCAGGGCGTAGAGATAGGACAGGCGGGGGGCGACGAGTTCCGTGCTCAGGGCTTCAAGGTGAAGCAGCTCGATTAACCGGCCGTCTGGGCCCAGGAAGGCGATGTCCAGATCCAAGGGGGTATCGCGGTTCCAGAAGGGCCCGGCGGTTTCCTCGGGGAAGATGAAGAGCATGCCGGCATCCGGGCCGAGCTCGGTGCGGTGCATGAGCCCGCGCGTGCGGCGCGCGAAGGTGTCCGCGATCTCGAGGTCGAGCGTGAAGGAGCGGCCGTCGGCGGTTTCGAGATCGAGGAACCGAGTATCGAAGGGAACCGGCTCCACGCCCTCTGGGAGAGAAACATCGCGCGGATCGGGTGGGGGAGGGGGGGGCTGGGACCTGCAGGCGCACGCGAGCAGCAGCCCTGCGGAGAGCGCCAAGAGGATCAGGCCGGTTCGGGCCGGGACGAGCTTCGAGGACATGGACCGCATCGCGCCCTAGAGTATCGGAAGATGCGGTATCGGAAGAGAAGCTGGGGACAAAGCCGGGGCCGGGCCCCGGCGGCGGGGCGTCCTACACTCGTGACGGGCCTGTAGCTCAGGGGTCAGAGCAGGCGGCTCATAACCGTCCGGTCGCTGGTTCGAATCCAGCCGGGCCCACCAAACTTGACGGTAGACAGTACCGGCCCGTCGAGAGCTACCTCCTCGGCCGCGCCGCCGCGCAGGGGACTGTCGTCCGGCATCGGGATCGTGTAGCGGATCGTGGCGGCACCGGGGGCGACAGCGATCTCCTTCACGAACGAGCGGATGAATGCCTTGGACTCAGTCAGCTCGCTCGTGGCGAGGAAATCGCTCATCTCCTCGGCGTAGGCCGTGATCGTTTCCACGTCGTCGAGCACATCGCGGCGCTCCGAGAGCGCGGCCCTTGCCTCCGAAGCCGCCTGCTCCAGCCGCTCGCGGCGCTCCTTGTGCTCGCGCACGCGCGGCAGCACGTCGCTGATGTCCACCTCGGTCGTCTCCATGAGGTGATAGAGGCGGTCGAGCCGGCGGCCCACGTCGGCCAGCTCCGACTCGATCGTCTCCAGCGTCCGGCGCTGCTCGTGCGCCACGCCGTCCATCTCCTCGCCGACCAGGCGCACGAGGTCGCGGATGTTGGACTCGGTGAGGACGTTGGCGCGGAGCTGGTCGACGACGAGGCGCTCGAAACGCCGCGCGTTGAGCCGTGGCGCGTCGCAGGCCCCCCGGCCGCGCTTCATGAGGGACTGGCAGACGTAGTAAGAGAACTTGCCGCTCTTGGAGTCCTGCCCGGTGAGGGCGCGGCGACAGCGGCGGCAGCGCACGATCCCGCTGAGCAGGTACGAGCTGCCGACCCGCCGCGGGTGGGCGAGCCTTGGGGCACGCGAGCGCATGAGCGACTGCACGCGGCCGAAGAGTGCTTTGGAGACGATCGCCGGGAAGGCGTCCTCGACGCGCACGGGCGGGGCGCCGTCGCGGGCGTTGAGGCCCCACAGCAGCGTGCCTGTGTAGACGACGTTGGTGAGGAGGATGTACACGCCGTTCTTCGACCAGGGCCGCCCGGTGGGGTTGGCGATGCCGTCGGTGTTGAGGGTGCGGGCGATCTCGGTGATGCCGTTCCCGGCCACGGCGAGGGCGAAGATGCGCTCCACGACGGGCGCGGTGTCGGGGTCGGGCTCCAGCCGGGGGCGCTCCTTCGCGCCGTCCTGGACGTGCGCCTTGCGGTAGCCGTAGGGCGTGCGGCTGGCGACCCAGAAGCCGCGCGAGGCGGCCTCGCGCATGCCCCGCGTGACCTCCTGGGCCAGGTTCTCCGAGTAGAACTCGTCGACGCTCTCGATGATCGCCTCCATGAGCTTACCCGTGGGAGAGTCGTCGGCGTGCTCGGTGATCGACGTCACGCGGATGCCGCGGCGGCGGAGCATGGACTTGAAGGCGACGGCGTGCTCACGCTTGCGGGTGAAGCGCGAGAATTTCCAGACGAGGATCTCCTCGAAGGGGGCGTCGGCGGCGCTCGCCTCGTCGAGCATCCGCCGGAACTGGGGGCGGTCGGCGACGCGGCCGCTCTCGGCCTCGTCGACGTACTCGCGGGCGACGAGGTAGCCGTTCTTCTCGGCGTAGTCGCGCAGCGCGCGCAGCTGGGCGGCGACGGAAAGGTCGACGTCCTGGCGGTCGCTGGAGACGCGCGCGTAGAGCGCCGCCGGCGGCGGGTCCGGTTGGTCAATCATGGAGTCTTTCTCCTCATCTGCGTCTGCACCTTAGCCTGATCGTCGGCCGTCTGATCCACTCCTGCACCATCACAGCTACATCAGAGCAAGCGATTCCCCAAGAGGCCTGGAAACGGGCCCCAAACCCATTGCGAGGCGCGGTCTTATTGTCTAGTCTCCCGTAGAACGTACGTTCTATCAAGACGAGTGTACCGCCCCGGCGCACGCAACCGCTACTCCCAGGCGTCGGACGGGAAGGCGCAAGTGAGAAAGATCCGTGAAGACGACGCCGTTGACCGACGAACAGGAGCGCATCCGCTTGGAGGGCCTGCGGGCGCTGGCGCGCATCATCGCCCGCCACGCCCTGGCCCGGCCCAGCGACTCCGGGCCCGGGGCGAAGGGGGCGCGGGACGCGCCAGCGAGCGACGAGCGGGACCGGAAGGACGGCGCGGCATGAGGCGGGCGAGGCCAGCGCTGCGAGCGAGGCTCAGGGCGGAGGTGGTGTGGGAGTACCTGACGCGTCACAACCTGGCCCAGAACGCGTTCGCGCGGCGCGCGGGCATCGACCCCGGCTACTTCTCGCAGATGATGAACGGGCGGCGGTTCCCGTCGCCACAGATGCGGGCGCGCCTGATGGTGGCGCTGGAAATCACCGAGTTCGATGATCTCTTCGTCATGGAGGCTGTCGCATGATGCGCAGCCTGCCGCCCGCGGAGCTGTTGCTTGAGCGAGCGTTCCTACCGCAGGACTTCCCGCAGCGGCTGGAGCGCTTCAAGGAGGCGCTGGGCCTGTCGTGGGACGGGCTGGCGGCCTGCCTGGGGGCGGACCCGCGCCAGTTGCAGCGCTGGCGGCAGGGGACGCGCCCCTGCGGCGACTCGATGTATGCGCTCTTTCTGCTGGCCGACCGCGTGCCCGGCAGCGAACGGCTGCTGCTGGGTGAACTCCCGCGCAAGCGCCGGTCGATGAACTGAATGGAATCACACCGCAACAGGTGAGGGAGATGGAAGGCATGGTACCGACGCGGGAGGAGATCCGGAGGTGCTCCCTGGACGACCGGTCCAAGCACCTGGATCGCTTCCGCGAGGTGGCGGGCCTATCGTGGCGGGAGATCGGCTCCCGTCTCGGCGTGGCGGACAGGCGCGTGGCCGCCTGGCGCAAAGGGCGGCTGCCCAGCGGGGAGGCGATGTACGCCCTGATCGAGCTGTTGGAGCGGAGGCCGGGCGGCCTCGAGGTGCTCTATCCGGAGTTCGCCGCCGGCCTCGCGGACGAAGGCGGAGAAAGCGAAGCGCCGTGGGCGTGAAGCAGCAAGTACAGCGTCCTATCGGCGGCGAGTTCCCGCCGGACTTTCCGGAGCGGCTTGGGCAGTTCCGCGAGGAGGCGGGGCTGAGTTGGCGGTCGCTGGCCCGGCTGCTGGGCGTGACTCCGTACCGGCTGCGCGAGTGGCGGCGGGGCGCCATTCCCAGCGGCGCGCATCTCTTCTTGCTGCTGACACTCGCGGCGGCGATGGGGCTGTGCGACGGGATCCTGATGTGTCCCGATCGCGACCTGCCACAGGGGAGCGCCCTCCGCCGAGACTGACACCCACCGGCCGCCGTGTTTCAGCTGTCGGAAGACCTGTGCCACCCCGTGGAGCGAATGCGACAACCAGCGGACAGACCGATGCCACTTGCGGCATCGCCGCACGCGTCCGTGAGGTGCACCGGGGCGTGGGCTTCACTCAGCGCGAACTGGCCGCACTCGTGGGCGTGGGCCTCGCGCTGTCTGGTGCTGGGAGGCGGGCCGGATGAAGCCCACCTACGAGAACCGCCTCGGAGTCGCCTTCCAGGACGCCGCTGTCGGTGTTCCAGACGAGGATATCGAGTCGATCCGCGAGTTCATTCGCTTCATGCACGCGCAGCGACGCAGGCGCGAAACGGGCCGGGAGCTCCGCGCGCGCACATCTTGCTGCGCGTTGGAGGACGCTGGTGTCAATCCTCTCCCGGCCCGCAGGCCGGGAGCTACGATTCACCGTTTCGTGCAGGATGGGGTAGTCTTTGTTTCAATCCTCTCCCGACCCGCAGGCCGGGAGCTACATCCGATCCGCGTGGCGGTCAGCTACGGCACCGACGAGTTTCAATCCTCTCCCGACCCGCAGGCCGGGAGCTACAGCGGCGCACCAGTACGCGAGGAGACACCTGCAGGGGTTTCAATCCTCTCCCGACCCGCAGGCCGGGAGCTACCGTTCCGTCCCCACGAGGGGCGGCCGGGGGATGGTAGCGTTTCAATCCTCTCCCGACCCGCAGGCCGGGAGCTACCTTGGCGCAGCGGCGGAAGTAGTTGGGTTGGACAGGGTTTCAATCCTCTCCCGACCCGCAGGCCGGGAGCTACGTTGCGCTGATTCTCCATTTGGACGTATGTGGGCACGTTTCAATCCTCTCCCGACCCGCAGGCCGGGAGCTACGCGCATCATCCAGGAGATACGCGAGGGAAAATCGACGTTTCAATCCTCTCCCGACCCGCAGGCCGGGAGCTACGGGGCCGTGGGAGCCGTATCCGGCCGCCCAGGAGGCGTTTCAATCCTCTCCCGACCCGCAGGCCGGGAGCTACATCCGCCGCCCCCAGCGGCGAAACGCTGCCCCAACCGTTTCAATCCTCTCCCGACCCGCAGGCCGGGAGCTACTGTCGGGGCATGGACCCCTTCACCTTCGGCGAACTCGTTTCAATCCTCTCCCGACCCGCAGGCCGGGAGCTACGCGAACAGGGCGTTTTCCACTTCAGAAATCTGCTGGTTTCAATCCTCTCCCGACCCGCAGGCCGGGAGCTACATCCGATCCGCGTGGCGGTCAGCTACGGCACCGACGAGTTTCAATCCTCTCCCGACCCGCAGGCCGGGAGCTACGCGGCGATCGGAGCCCAACTCGGCCTCGAAGTCAGAGTTTCAATCCTCTCCCGACCCGCAGGCCGGGAGCTACGCGAGGGGGCGAAGTAGAGGTCGCAATCCTTGCCGAGTTTCAATCCTCTCCCGACCCGCAGGCCGGGAGCTACCGCAGCGACGATTTGGCGCTTGGCACTGTTTAACAAGTTTCAATCCTCTCCCGACCCGCAGGCCGGGAGCTACTTGCGCTGATTCTCCATTTGGACGTATGTGGGTACGTTTCAATCCTCTCCCGACCCGCAGGCCGGGAGCTACGTGAAGGGTCCAGTGCCATTGCAGATGCGCACTTGGTTTCAATCCTCTCCCGACCCGCAGGCCGGGAGCTACGAGATGAGCACCGGGGATTTGCGGGCCGCCTACAAGTTTCAATCCTCTCCCGACCCGCAGGCCGGGAGCTACGGGGGTCCGCAGCGACAACCCCGCACGCGGTCGCGTCGGTTTCAATCCTCTCCCGACCCGCAGGCCGGGAGCTACCCGGGATACACAGAACAGTTCACAGGCTGCCCACTCGTTTCAATCCTCTCCCGACCCGCAGGCCGGGAGCTACGTGGTGGCGCGGCTGCAGCCGCTCGATTGACGCCCGTTTCAATCCTCTCCCGACCCGCAGGCCGGGAGCTACGCAGCCGTCGGGTTCCCCTGATACATGGCAGTGTAGGTGTTTCAATCCTCTCCCGACCCGCAGGCCGGGAGCTACGGCTGAGGTCCTGCTCCAACGGGGCACCAGAATGCGTTTCAATCCTCTCCCGACCCGCAGGCCGGGAGCTACTAAGCGAGAACTGGCCCTCGTCCTCAAACTCCGGGTTTCAATCCTCTCCCGACCCGCAGGCCGGGAGCTACGCTTGATATCTTTGGGGAACTGGGCAGCGCTCTGCCAGTTTCAATCCTCTCCCGACCCGCAGGCCGGGAGCTACATAACCGGCTAAGTCGGGACACGGTTCTGTACCGAGGTTTCAATCCTCTCCCGACCCGCAGGCCGGGAGCTACCGGCAGCTTGATCGTTTCGATGCTCGCCTCGTTCTCGTTTCAATCCTCTCCCGACCCGCAGGCCGGGAGCTACCAGGACCCCCAGGTCGACCCCTCGACCGAGTGCAAGGTTTCAATCCTCTCCCGACCCGCAGGCCGGGAGCTAC
>JAPOXK010000001.1 GCA_026707145.1 Chloroflexota bacterium
TCTCGAAGGGCTCGCGGCGGCTGCTCGCCACCTACCTGCAGACGCTGCTCGCCTACCCCGACGGCTGCACGCGCGGGGAGACGGTCTTCGACCCGGAGACCGAGGACGTGCTCGTGCAGGTGATGCCGCTCGCCGAGGATCGGATCTACCCCAAGGAGCGGGCGCTCGTCGACCTCGTCGCCGCCGAGCGGCTGGCGGGCCGCCGGGTGCTCGTCTACGTGACCCACACGGGCACGCGCGACATCACCGGGCGGATGGAGGAATTCCTCGGCCGCCACGGCTTCCAGGTGGCGGTGATGAAGGCCGACGCCGTCTCGCCCGAGCGCCGCGAGGCGTGGGTGGCGCAGCGCGTCGAGGAGGGCGTGGACGTGCTCGTCTGCCACCCCCGGCTCGTGCAGACGGGCCTCGACCTCGTCGACTTCCCGACGATCGTCTGGGCGGAGACCGACTACTCCGTCTACACGATGCGGCAGGCCTCGCGCCGCTCCTGGCGCATCGGCCAGACGCAGCCGGTCCAGGTCGTCTTCATGGCCTACCGGAACACCCTCCAGGCCGACGCCCTCAAGCTGGTGGCGCAGAAGCTGCAGAGCTCGCTGGCAGTGGAGGGCGAACTGCCCGCGGACGGCCTCGCCGCCCATGGGGACGACGGCGACGACCTCATGCTCGCCCTGGCGCGGAAGATCGTCGCGGGCGAGGAAGAGGCGGACTCGGTCGAGTCGGTCTTCGCCCAGGCACGGCAGGTCGCGGCCGAGGCCGAAGCGCTGCTCGTGGATGAGGGCTGGCATGCGCCCGAGCCGGAGCCGGTGGCCGTGGGGGTCGCGGCCGCGCGAGCGGTCGACGCCACCGCGGACGCCAAGGCCCCGGAGCCGCAGCGCTCGCTGTTCTCGTGGGCGGAGTTCATGGGCGGGGAGCCCGAGGAGGCGGAGCGGCCGCGCGGCCGCCGCCGCAACGAGGCTCCGACGCCGTCGCTCTTCGGGTGGGCGCTCGAACGGGAGCAGGAGGGGGCGCTCGCCGCAGTCGGCGGCTAGGCCGAGGTGAGAGGGGAGGACACCGCTGCCATCGCGGCGGTGTCCCCCCTCCCCCAGCTCTCCATCTCGGGGCCTTTCTCGCTGCGCGAAGGCGGCACCCGACGTCGGAGCGATCCAGGGCTCGGCAGAACTCGCCGGAGCCGGTGCTGTGTCCGGTGCTTTCTTGGGTTAAGGAGAAGTACCGGCGGCGGATGCTCGGCCCGCGGCACCGGGTGTCTCCCATCGCGAGGGTGCGGGATCACCGGGGAGACGCTTGCGGTCATCTTGCTCGCCCAACTGGGTATACTCCTGGTCCAATCTTTCCGCTCTGGCCGAAGACAATCCACGCCTGATGTATCGCGAGCGCACGGCGGCCGCCGGCGTCGGGAGACGGCGGCGAGCGGGCACGAGCGCGTCGTCATGCAGACGATTGTTGGTACGAGACCGAGGTATCGGTTTCTTCCAGCCACACTAAACGCTGCGCTGCACGTGGGCGGTGAACTTACCGGCTGTCCGTTGACTGCGGCATGACTCTTCGCCGACCACAGCCTCAGGGGAACGGATGCACTGCTCACGGCCCCCAGCGGTTCTAGGCCGCGGCCCATCCCTCAGATAGAACCTCCGCCTGCTCCAGCACGGTCCGCGTCGCCTGCTCCTGCTTGTCGGGTGGGTAGCCGTGCCTGCGGAGGATGCGCCTCACATGACGGCGGAGGTTCGCGCGCACGCTCTCGCGCAGCGTCCAGTCGATGGTGACGTTGTTTCGCACCGTCTCGACGAGTTCGCGGGCGATGGTGCGCAGTGTCTCGTCGCCGAGAACCTGCACCGCGCTGTCGTTCGTCTCAAGGGCGTCGTAGAAGGCGAGCTCGTCCTCGGTGAGGCCGAGTTGCTCGCCACGCGCGTTGGCTTCGCGCATCTCGCGCGCAAGCTCGATCAGTTCCTCGATCACCTGCGCAGCCTCGATCGCGCGGTTCTGGTAGCGGCGCAGCGTGCCGTCCAGCATCTCGGCGAACGACCGCGCCTGCACGACGTTCTTGCGCCGGCGCGTGGCGAGTTCGCCCTGGAGAAGCTTCTGTAGCAGCTCCACGGCGAGGTTGCGATGCTTCATGCCCTTCACCTCGGCGAGGAACTCCTCGGAGAGGATCGAGATGTCCGGCTTATCGAGGCCCGCTGCTTCGAATATGTCGACAACACCTTCGGGTGCGACCACCCCGGCGATGATCTGTCGCACCGCGTGGTCCAGCGCCTCATCCGACTGGACCTCGCCCGCCGAGCGCTTGGCCAGCGCCGAGCGCACCGACTGAAAAAACGCCACGTCATCACGGATGCGTTTCGTCTCCTCGTGCGGGACAGCAAGGGCGAACGCCTGCTCCAACTCGCGCACGACGCCGATGAAGCGCTCCTTACCGTTCTCCCGCGCCAGCACGTGCTCCTGGCCCGCGGCCAGCAACTCCAGGCTTTCAGTCGGGTTGCCCGTCCACGCCGACCAGTCGAAGCCGCGGAGGATGCCGCAGCAGACCTCGTACTTCTCGACCATCAGCGCGACGGCCTCCTCCTGATCGACCGTCGTCCGACCCGTGCCCCCGCTCTCGGTGTACGTCGCGAGGGTCTGCCTCAGTTCGTTTGTGAGCCCGAGGTAGTCGACGACCAGCCCGCCCGGTTTGTCTTTGAACACGCGATTCACGCGGGCGATGGCCTGCATCAGGCCGTGGCTGCGCATCGGCTTGTCGACGTACATCGTGTGCAGGCTGGGCGCGTCGAAGCCGGTCAGCCACATGTCGCGCACGAGCACGACGCGCAGCGGATCGTCGGCGTCGCGGTAGCGCCGCGCGAGGGCTTCGCGCCTCGCCTTGTTGCGGATGTGTGACTGCCAGTCCGGCGGATCCGAGGCCGAGCCCGTCATCACCACCTTCACGACGCCCGCGGCGTCATCGTCGTCGTGCCACGCGGGGCGCAGGCGCACGAGTTCCCGGTACAGGTCGACGCAGATGCGCCGGCTCATGCAGACGACCATCGCCTTGCCCTCGAGCGCCTCCCGGCGCTGCTCGAAGTGGGCCACGATGTCCTCGGCGATCTGCCGGACGCGCGGCTCGGCCCCCACGATGGCCTCGAGCTGGGCCCAGCGCGTCTTCAGCCGCTCCTTACGCTCGATCTCCTCGCCCTCGGTGGCCTCCTCGAACTGCTCGTCGATGAGGTTGTGTGCGTCCTCTTCGAGGGCGACCTTAGCGAGGCGGTTCTCGTAATAGATGGGCACCGTCGCGCCGTCCTCCACGGAGCGCTGGATGTCATAGATGCTGATGAAGTCGCCGAAGACGGCGCGGGTGTTGGCGTCCTGCAGCTCGATGGGTGTGCCGGTGAAGCCGACGAACGAAGCCCCGGGCAGCGCGTCCCGCATGTGGCGCGCGAAGCCGTCGATGAAGTCGTACTGGCTGCGGTGCGCCTCGTCGGCGATGACGACGATGTTGCGCCGCTCCGAGAGGACCGGGTAGGCGGCGCCCTTCGCCTCCGGGAGGAACTTCTGGATGGTGGTGAAGACCACGCCGCCGGCGTTCACCGACAGCCGGTCGCGCAGGTCGGCGCGGCTCTCCGCCTGCACGGGCGGCTGCCGCAGCAGCTCCTGGCAGCGCGAGAAGGTGCCGAAGAGCTGGTCGTCGAGGTCGTTTCGATCGGTCAGCACGACGACGGTCGGGTTCTCCATCGCCGGCTCGCGGATGATCGCCCCGGCGTAGAAGGCCATCGTCAGGCTCTTGCCCGCGCCCTGGGTGTGCCAGACGACGCCGATGCGGCCGTCGCCGGGGTCGCCGCCCGGCCTCCGGCCTGACTCGTAGTGCCCCGTGCCTTCGGCGACGGGCGATTCCGCGCGCTGCAACTCCGCCGCCCGCAGGGTCTCGCGCACCGCGACCCGGACGGCGTGGAACTGGTGGTAGCCGGCCATCTTCTTGACCAGGGCGCCGCCATCGTCCTCGAAGACGATGTAGTCGCGGATCAGCGGCAGCAGCCGCTCGGGCGCGCAAACGCCCTCCAGCAGCACGCGCAACTCCGGCACGACGACCGCCGCCAGGCCCTCCCCGCTGACCGTGCGCCACGGCTTGAACCACTCCCGCCCCGCCGTGAGCGTGCCCATGCGCGCCTCGACCCCGTCCGAGACGACGAGCAACTCGTTCAGCGCGAACAGCGAGGGCAGCTCGGCCTTGTAGGTCTGGAGCTGCTGCCAGGCCGTCCAGACGGTCGCGTCCTCGTCGGCCGGGTTCTTCAGCTCGATCACGCCCAGGGGCAGGCCGTTGACGAACAGCACGATGTCGGGACGGCGGCTGTGCCGCTGCTCGCTGACGGTGAACTGGTTGACCGCCAGCCAGTCGTTCGCGGCGGCGTTCGCGAAGTCGACCGCGACGGCCTGCGCGCCGCGGATCGCCCCCTCGGCCGTGCGGTACTCCACCGTCACGCCGTCGACCAGCAGACGGTGGAAGGCGCGGTTGCGCGCTTCGAGCGTGGCCCCCGGCGGCAGCGTCAGCCGGCGGTAGGCGTCGTCGAGCGCGTCGAGGGGAAACTCCGGGTTGAGGCGGGCGACGGCGTCGCGCAGCCGCCGCTCCAGCACGACGGCGCCGTAGTCGGCCCGCTCCTCACCCCGCGCCCCCGGCGCGAGGTCGGGTCCGTGCGCGATCCCCCAGCCGAGGTTCGCCAGCCACTCCAGGGCGGCATCTTCGACGTCGGATTCGGTGAGGGCGGTCATGGGCTGCCGTTCGTCACGCCGGCATGAGGCGCTCGCCCTTGAGCACCGGGACCGGAACATTTCGGAGCCATGTCCTCAATCCTGATCCCTACCACAGTCCGCATTTCGCCCCCAGTACTGGGACTACAACGGCAGCAATGGCCAAGACGACGAGCGTAACCGTTAGCCAAGTGATTCTCTTCTGGAGCCGAATGTTCTCTTTCGCCCCGAGCAAAGTGCCGTATTGTGCAGAATATTCGCGAAAACCTCGTTCGATCCCTTGAAGCCAGACCGCTTGGTCGTCTGCCGACCGATGCAGCTGCTCTCGTAGAGAGACCTCTGAGCCGGTAGGAGCATGACTGGGTCCGCGGAATTGCGGATCATCCAGGAAGAACCAGAACTTCTCACGGGCCATTTCGGCCAATTCTATAGCCACTGCTGAGATATCGAAACCTCGCAACATGCTGTCACCCGCAGCCTCAAAGGCACCAATAGTCTTCTTGCGGCTTGCGGATCCTGCCAGTGCCGCGTCACGCGCCTTCATGACTTGTTGAGTGTATCCCTCTAGGAGCGGGAGGATTGACCAAGCGACAATCATATCGCTCATTGTTTCATCAAGAAACCACAGTCGCGAGCGCTTCTCCTTTGATGGATAATGCTCGCCCATTGCAGCTTGGCACTCCTGCTCTCTTATTGATACAATAGAGTAGTGGCGGGCATGCCTGCTATTCTGGAAATGCAGCCCTGGTATGCGTTTGCTGTGCCAAATGTCGACATTATAGTCCAGTTCCAGCAATCGAAGATACTCAGAACTCAGCGCTTCCCGTTCGGCATCGGCCGGGAAAGGCTCGGCTTGTCGCGTTGTGATCAGCTCGCATGTCGGGATCTTTCCATCCAGCGTACCGGATGAGAATACGCCGGGAAGTTGTTCCCGAAACCAAGCAGCGATCGCTGTAGACAGATTCTCCCGTAGTTGTCGAACGTCGTTTTGCTTCTGCGACATGGGGTCGTGGACCCTCACTCCGTTTCGGATTGGTGTGGTGTACGTCTGTATTTCTTCATTGAAGATGTCATTGAAAGCTGCCGCCTTTTCCTCTTCGAGGACGAAGCATATCACTGCCCCAACTAATGATGGTGATACGGAGTATAGCCGTACTTTGGCATACGTGACGAAGGACGGTAGCGGAGCGACATGATGCTGGACCCCAAAGAAGACCGATCCCTCAGTAGGAGTCAATACTCCCAAGTGCAGCGACGCTCCTCCGTGCCTGTGGCGCTGCAAGCCGCGAATCCAGGAAACCGGATTCTGGTGTCGTCCATCGTCGACTTTCGAGTCCCATCCAAGATTGTTGAGTGCATCGATTAGGCCAGTGAGGTGGGTGGGCGTATAGAACTCCACGCCCCACACGCAGCACAGATCCAAGGCTTCACCGTCCGGAAGTGAGCTAGCCTCGTTCCTTTTCCGGTCCCTGGAGCGGTAGACATTGAGGCGATCGTCGACATCAGACGGTGCACTTGGTTTGCGCAGGAATCCACCGGTTACTCTCGTGAGCCATCGAGGGACATGTTGGCTTCGACTACGGGGCATCTTCGACTCGCACTTCCCGTGACACCAGCCGCAACAGCAACGCGAGAGTAGGCACGAGTGTCGTCATTCCAGCGTCGGCAGCAGCATGCTCCGACGGGAATCGTGCGTGCTAGCGACGAAAGCCTCAGGTTGCATCACCGTGAGTCCGAAGCGTTCGTGGAGCGCCTCAGCAAGATCGAGGATGCCGCGGTCCCAGGTCAGGAAGACATCTCTGCGAGCGACCATGTGCCCATAGAGATGATCCGCGTCCCGCCAATCAGGCCGACGCTTCCCGAGTCCTAGCTTCTGCGCTTGCTCCTCAATGAAGGAGGCTAATTCCTCAGCTCTTGGCCCAACGATCATGTCCTTGCCGCCGACCCGTGAGACGCCGACTCGGAACGACGAGCCGATCGTCTCAACGCCAAGATCAGGAAGTTCGTTGATGCGTTCTGCCAGCGGCGGCCGCGGGACATCGGCGCTGATGCGCGTCGTGACCACGAGGTCGATCTCACCTCGGCCAGAGATGCAAAGCAACTGGCGAACGGCCTCCGCCCTATTCTGATCCCGCCAAAACTCCTGCATGACGCTGGTGTCGAGTGTCGCGGTTGTCGGCGTTGCCGTCATGGCCCTCGTGTGAGGCCCCTCACTCGCATCTCCCCCGACACCAGCCGTGGAAGCATCGCATCTCGCTGCGCCGCGAGGGTGCGGGCCTCGTCCGCATTGGCGACCACCCGATCGCGGAGGCCACCTACTTGGCCCGCGAATGCCTCCAGCACCGGGTCGGGTGGGACGACGAGGGGGAAGCCGCTCAGGACCTTCGCGTTCAAACTCACACGAGTTGTCCCGGCGCCCCGGCCGCTCACGAGTCCCCAGTAGTCATCCGAGCGCAGCCAGTACTGGAGGAACCGTGCGTAGCGCTGATGGACGGGGCGGAAGCGGATTAGGTAGGAGGCGAAGACGGCCTGCGGATCCCCCTCGATCATGCATCCATGGCCTGGATCGGCCATGCGTGCAATCAGGACATCGCCGTCGTGCAGTCGGTACTTCGTGAAGTCTGATGCGCTTATCTCGCAATGGGGGACCGACTCCCATTCAACCCACGCCCGTTTGTTGATGTCGGTGATCCGGAGGAACTTCGGCCCGACGGGCTCCGTCTTCGCGGACTGTGTGTAGCCATATTGCGGATTCTCGCAGAGGCCTCCCAATGTCCCGACCCCCCAGCCCGACGGGATCTCCCCCAGCTCCGACGCCTCGAACGACGCGGGGAACAGCGCGTCGAGCGCGGGCGGCAGCCCCGACGGCCGGCCCGCCGCCTTCGCCCGCACCGGCTCGAAGTCCACGAACCACGACTTGAACAGCGCCCGCGCCATCGCCTCCAGCGTCGCGCTCATGCGCCGGTTCAGCTCGATCTTGTCGTCGAGCGCGCCGAGTATGCGCGCGATGGTGCGCTGCTCGTCGAGGGGCGGGAGGCGGAGGCGGATGTCCTTGAGTGAAGAGCCGGATAGTTCGCGGAACGTTGAGCCGGACGCGTGGCGCTCTAGTTCTTCGGTGTTCAGCTCAAGCCAGTAGTACAGGTACTCAGGGAGTGCTCCGTCCCGTACGACGAGGCTGCGGAACCCCTGGTTGGTCGCAATCGGGTTCTTCGCGAGGGCCACATATCCGATGGGCGCGCGAGTCGAGAGCAGCACGGATCCGGTGGGCAGCAGCTTCGCCGACGAACTGTCCATCCCTTGCTGAGACAGGTTCCGGTCCCCGCGCCCGATGTAGCGGTCATGGGGGCCAGAGAGGTCCTTGGGCGTGAGCCAGGGAATGCCTCCATCGAAGTTGTTAGGCTGCTTGGTCGACGGAGTCCCACCCCCGACGACGTCGGCGATGTCCCCGATGGCGACTTCGGGCCAGTTGGGGGACGACTTCGCTGACTCTGCCATGGGGGGCAAGGGCACCCGCTCCGACTGCACGATCCCCCTGAACCGTTCACTGACGCCGTGCATGTCGACAACGTCCACGATGTACGGGAGGTCCGACTCTTCGAATGCGCTTCGTAGCCGTCCGAGTAGCCTGCGGTCGAGCGCGCCGTCCGCTTCTAGAGCGAGGTCGAGGTCCGACGAGTCCTTCGTCGTCCAGTCCGTGCGGCTGCCGAACACCCACACCGTGACGTCAGGTGGCAGGTGCTCGCGAAGCACAGCCCAAACGGTGCTCAGATGGTCGCGGCGGATGTCAACGGGACTCGTCAGGATCCTGGTTCCTTTCGCGAAGCTGTTCCAGGAGGTAGCGGGCATCCCACAGGAAGGCATGGATCCCGTCGAACACTTCCTGCGCCATCTCCTCGTCATAGGTGTGGCTCGTCGTGCCTCGCTTCGCGCGGTAGTCCCGCCAAGCCTCAAGCTCGGACTTCACGAGGTCGCGCCGGAACGCCTCGCGGATGACGTCAGCGAACGTCATCTCGTCGACGAGGGCGGGATTGTCCGCGGTCAGTTCGATGTGACGCCGGAGCATCCGGAACGCGAGGCCGTAAGTGAACTCGAATGCCTGGATGGCAGCGGCCCTGAACTGCTTGTGCACGCGCGGGTCCGACTCCGCAAGTTCCGACTCGACGAAGTCCAGCGACTCCTCGAGTTGGGCGATGGCCCGTTCCAGCGGCGAGAGGTCAAGCAGCGTCGCCAAGGCTATCGTCCTCCGCCAGCCGCGGTGCGGAGAGCCCCGTCAGGCCCTGCACCGAAGCCCAGCGACTCCAGGTTCGCCTCGATCTCCGCGTCGAGCCGCTCTCCCTCGGCGCGCTGCTCGTGCCACTCCGCGGCGAGGCGCGCCATCTTCTCCGCGAACGGCTCGCCTTCATCCTCCTGCGGCGCGGCGCCCACATAGCGGCCGGGCGTGAGCACGTGGCCGCGCCGGCGCACCTCCTCCAGCGTCGCGCTCTTGCAGAAGCCGGGCTCGTCGGCGTAGTCGCTGGCGTCCTCCTCGCCACGCCAAGCGTGATAGGTGTCGGCGATGTGAGCGATGTCCTCGGCGGTCAGTTCGCGGTGCGTGCGGTCGGTCATGCGGCCCATCGCGCGGGCGTCGATGAACAGCACCTCGCCCGAACGATCCCGGTACTCCCCGGTGCGGCGACCCTTCGACAGGAACCACAGGCACGCGGGGATCTGGGTGGATCGGAAGAGCTGCCCCGGCAGGGCAACGATGCAGTCCACGAGGTCGGCCTCGACGATGTTCTTGCGGATCTCGCCCTCGCCCGACTGGTTCGAGGACATCGATCCGTTCGCTAGGACGAACCCGGCCGAGCCGCGCGGGGCGAGATGGTGCAGGAAGTGCTGCACCCAGGCGAAGTTCGCGTTGCCCGCCGGCGGGACGCCGTAGACCCAGCGCTGGTCGTCCCCCAGCCGCTCGCCGCCCCAATCGGAGACGTTGAAGGGCGGGTTGGCGAGGATGTAGTCCGCGCGCAGGTCGGGGTGACGGTCGTTGTGGAAGCTGTCCCCGTGCTCGATCTGGCCCTCGATGCCCCGGATCGCCAGGTTCATGCGGGCCATCCTCCACGTGGTGTAGTTGGATTCCTGCCCGTAGATGGAGATGTCCCCCGCGGCCCTGCCGCCGTTGCCGTTGCCCGTGGCGTGAGCGCTGATGAACTCGACCGACTGGACGAACATGCCGGAGGAGCCGCAGCACGGGTCGTAGATGCGACCGTGGTACGGCTCAAGCATCTCTACCAGGAGTCGCACCACGGAGCGCGGCGTGTAGAATTCGCCGCCTTTCCTGCCCTCGGCCAGCGCGAACCGCTCGAGGAAGTACTCGTAGACCTCGCCGAGCACGTCGGTGGCCTCCGCCTCGGAGCCCCCGACCTTGATATTGCTCACGAGGTCCACGACCTGCCCAAGGCGTGTCTGATCGAGCGCCGGCCGCGCATAGTCCTTGGGCAGCACGCCATCGAGCGCGGGGTTGTCGCGCTCGATGGCGGTCATGGCGTCATCCACCAGCCGCCCGATGGAAGGCTGCCGAGCCTGGCTCTGTAGGTAGGTCCAACGCGCCTCGGGCGGCACCCAGAAGATGTTGTCTCCTCGGTACTCATCGGGATCCTCGGGGTCCGCGCCCTCGTCGCGCAGGGCCTCGATCCTGGCGTGCGCCTCCTTGAAGGCGTCGGAGACGTACTTGAGGAAGATCAGGCCCAGGACGACGTGCTTGTACTCGGCAGCGTCCATGCTGCCGCGGAGGGCGTCGGCCATGCGCCACAGTTCGGACCGGTAGTCCGCGACGCTGCTGCTTTGGGCGGTGGCGGCCATGCGGCCATTCTAGCGACTACGGAGGCCTTCACGGGTCGCCGGCGCGAGTGACGCCGACACCTTGGGCACGCTCAACGAAGGCCGGGGTTCGAACCCCCGGCGACACAACGGGCGTCACGCCGGTGTCCAGAATTTCGATCCGGCGTCACAGCGCTCTTGGCGCATCGGCCAGTCCGAGCCCGTCCAGGTCGTCTTCATGGCCTACCGGAACACCCTGCAGGCCGATGCCCTCAAGCTCGTGGTGCAGAAGCTCCAGAGCTCGCTGGCGGTCGAGGGCGAGCTGCCCGAGGACGGCCTCGCGGCTTACGGGGACGACGGCGACGACCAGATGCTCGCCTTGGCTAGGAAGATCGTCGCCGGAGAGGAGGACGCAGGATCGATCGAGTCGGTCTTCAAGGAGGCCCGGCAGGTCGCGGCGGAGGCCGAGGCGCTGCTGGTCGACGAGGGCTGGCATGCGCCCGAGCCGGAGCCGGTGGCAGCGGAAGTCGCGAACGCACGAGCGGTCGGCGGCGCCGCGGACGCCGAGGCCCCCGAGCGGTGCAGGCAGCCAGGACGGCTATCGCGGCGAGGCAGGTCGGTCACAAGTGGGCGAGGTCGCGACGAGATGCGCTCGGCAGGGCACGGCGTTCCCTGCCCTGGCCATCTGTACGAGTTATTCGTCGCCGTTGGTCGCTCGCCCAGGCACGCGACGGCGCACGGTGCGGTCAACGCTATCGCGCCTCCGGGGCCATGCCGCCGGGTTGATCGGTGTGCGCGCCGGGCCCCGCCCGGGGCTACTCGCCCGGATCCGGCCCGTCCGGCTTGGGCATGCGGTAGCCGACGCGCGGGACGTTGAAGATGTAGGCCGGGTCGGCTGCGTCGTCGCCGAGCTTCCGGCGCAGTTGCCGGATCAGCGTCCGCACCGCGCCGGTGCGACCGGGGTGCGCCAGCCCCCAGACCCGCGGCAGCAACTCGGCGTGCGTCTGCACACGACCGGCCCCGAGCGAGAGCTCGACCAGCATGCGGTGCTCGAGGTTGGTCAGCTGCAGGGGGCGGCCGGCGAGTGTGACTAGGCGCTCGCGGTAGTCGATCGCCAAGTCCCGGTAGGCGAACGGCTCCGTGGTCTCGGCCTCCGGCCTTCGGTGCAGCGCCGAGCGGCGCAGCACGGTCTTGATCCGGGCGATCAGCTCGGTCGGCGAGAACGGCTTGACGATGTAGTCGTCGGCGCCCAGCTCGAGGGCGCGGGCGATCCTGGAATCGCCGCCGTACGCGGAGAGGAAGATCACCGGGAGGGCGCGCAGCTCGGGGATCCGCTGCATCAGCGCCATGCCGTCAGTATTCGGCAGCATCAGGTTCAGCAGCACCAGATGGGGGCGGTGCTCCGCGATCAGCTCGTGCACGGTGTCGGGATGGCCAGTCAGGATCGGCTCGTAGCCCGCCGCGGCGAGCGAGTCGCGGACGCAGCGGAGGGTCTGCGGGTCGTCATCGACGGTGAGCACTCGTGGCCGGCCGTCGCTCGCCCGGCCCGGCCGGGGGGCGGCATCGAAGGGCGCCGCCTCGGTCGTGGGGAGCGTGAAGTGGAACTGTGCGCCGTGTCCCGGTACGTCGCTCTCCGCCCAGATGCGGCCCCCGTGCGCCTCTACGATGCCTCGGGAGATGGCCAGCCCGAGGCCCGCGTAGGCCGACGCGCCTCCGCTCTCCGCATCGCGACGGGCGAACGTGCGGAACAACTGCGGCAGATCCCCGGCCGCGATGCCGGCGCCCTCGTCGCTGACGGAGATCTGCACCTGGACATCCTGCTGCTCGGCAGCGACCCGGATTTGAGAGCCGTCCGGCGAACGCCGCGCCGCGTTGCCCAGCAGGTTGAGCAGGACCTGCACCACCCGCCGCCGGTCGGCCATCACGGGCGGCAGGTCGAGCGGCGAATCGATCTCGAGTGCGTGCGACGCGCCGCCGCTGAGGAAGGTGCCGCGGGCCGCGTCCACTAGCACGTCCAGGGCGACGGGCTCGGGCGTGACGGCGAGCGCGCCTGAGTCGATCCGGGCCACGTCCAGCAGGTTGGTGATCAACTCCTGCATGCGGTCGGCCTGCTGCTCGATGAGGCGGTGGAACTGCATCGTCGCGACCGGGTCCAGACTGGCTCCGGCCTGGACGAGGGTGGCAGCCGAACCCTTGATCGAGCTCAGGGGGGCACGCAGCTCGTGACTGACCATGGCGAGGAAGTCGGCCCGCATGCGCTCCACGTCCTCGAGCGGGGCGAGATCCTGGAGGGTGACGACGACGGATTCGACCCGGTCGTCGGCGGTGCGGATCGGGGTGGCGTTGACGATCGTGCTGACGCGGCGGCCGTCCGGCACCCGCAGCACGATCTCCTCCGCGCGCACGGCGTCACCCGTGTTGAAGGCGCGGGTCATGGGGAAGTCGGCGACGCTGATCTCACGTCCGTCGCCGCGCCGGTAGGTGATCACGTCGAGTAGTTCCTCGTGAGATTGATCGGGGTCGCGCAGTGCGTCGGTGATCCGCCGTGCTTCGCGGTTGAACGAGATCGGCGTTCCGGTCGTGCCGTCGAAGAGCACGACGCCGACCGGCGATGTGTCGATCAGCGTCTCCAGGTCGGCCCGGGCGCGCCGCTCGTCGCGCAGCCGGCGCGCGTTGGCGATCGCGATCGCGGCCTGCGCGGCGAACATGCTGAGGGTTTCCTCGTCGTCGGCGCTGAAGTCCGCGGCGTCCTCCTTGTCGGCGAGATGCACGCTGCCGACGTGCCGGCCGCGGTGCCGGATCGGCACGGAGAGGAAGCTACCCAGCGACAGCGGCAGGCGACCCATCCCGAGCGCGGCGACGCGGGCGGAGATGTCCCGTACCCGCAGCGGGTCCACCAGCGTGTTCAGGTAGCTGAAGAACTCCAGCCCGCTCGGCATCTCAAGCATCGCGGCATGCTCTCGCTCGCTTAGCCCCGATGTGATGAAGTCCTGCAACGCGCGCGACTCGTCGAGCATCGTCATCCCGCCGCGCCGCGCACCGGTCAGCGAGCGCGCCGCATCCAGCACTTCGCGCAGCACGGTTTCCAGGTCCAGGTCCAGGTCCGCCGCGATTCGCAGCCCTGCCTCGTTCAGCCGGGCTAAGCGCTCGCGCAGCGCGTCGTTCTCACGCATCAGTGCTTCGCTGGCTGGCATGCGCCGACTCCGTTCCAACCGGCCATCGTCCCCGCGGTGCGGCCGGCGGCCTTCACTTGGATGTTCATCGGCGTCGCTCCGTGAGCGATCCCCGATTGCACGGAAATCTTACGCCCCGGATCACCCAAGATGCACGGAGACCGGATGCTCGGTGTTGGACGATGCGCGTGGATCTGCTGGACGCCGGCGGGCCGACCGGGCCGTCTCGCGGTGGAGCCCAGCCCAGCACTCCCCATGCGTTAGGGCGCCTTCAAACGGGAGACGGGATTCGAACCCGCGACCCTCTGCTTGGGAAGCGATGGAAAATGCTTGGAAAACGTGCTGGATAAATCGGCAAGAAGGGGCGAGCGGGTCCAGTTTACCACACGATTTAGCTGGGGTCGGCGACCATCCCGTCCACCGGCGAAAAGGCGGCGTGGCGCTCGGCGGCCTGGACGCTACCGTAAGTGGCGCTGTAGCGGCGCACCATGTCCGGGCAACTGTGCCCGAGCAGGTGCTGGACGTCGATCTCGCGGGCGTCGTGGGCGATGGCCCAGGTGGCGAAGGTGTGGCGGAAGCGATGCGGGTGGACCCGGGGCACGCCGGCCGCGTCGCCGATCTTGTGTAGTCGCGCCCGGAGCCCTTCCGCTCGGAGCCGGAAGCCGTCTCTGAGCTGACCCCTGTACGCGGAAACGAAGATCGGGCCCGGCGCGGTCCCGCGGTCGGCGAAGTACGCGGCGAGCGCCTCGGCGCAGCGCCCCGCGAAGGGCACCACGCGGTCCTTGCCGCCCGTGCCCTGCCGGATGCGCAGGCGGCGCTCGGACAGCGCGCAGTCGGCGAGGTCGAGCTGGACCATTTCGGAGCAGCGGATGCCGGTGTCCAGCAGCGTGAGCAGGATCGCGCAGTCGCGGCGGCCGATCTCCGTGGCGGTGTCGCAGCAGGCGAACAGCCGGGCGACCTCCTCGGGGGTCAGGGGCTGCACGATCCGGACGGGCAGGCGCACGTTGCGGAAGCCGCGGAAGGCGTCGTTGTCGGTGTAGCCGGCGACCCGCAGCCGGTTCCAGAAGCAGCGCACCTCGCGGAAGTAGCGGTGACGGGTGTCGGGACTGAGCGCGGCGAAGCGCACGAAGTAGGCGATGATGTGGTCGGGGCGGATCTGGTCGGGCTCCAGCGGCGCCCCGTCCTCCTGTAGGCAGCGGGAGAAACGGGTCAGCGACTCGCGGTAGCCGCGGATCGTGCGCGGGGACTTCCCCTCGATCGTGCAGCGGTCCAAGTAGGTTTCGATGAGGCCCGGGAGGAGCGGGGCCTGAGGAGGGAGCACGTCCCTGGACGGTCCATGGACGCTCTGCGTGGGCGGGCAGTCAAGCCGGAGTGCATCGAGTTGGTTGGGCCTGCTCGCCGCCGCAGGTGCGAGTGCTCCCCTCGAACGAGACCGCCCAGCGCCCGCCCGAAACGCTGACTTGGCGCAGCCGCCGCCCGGGTGCCGCGGTCACCCCATGCGGGCTCGTGCGTGGGCTCCCCCATCGGGCGCGTCCACTTGAATGTTGGGCGCCCGCGCCCGACCCTCCTATCGGCGCCGGCGCGGGACGCGCCGCACAGGCTCCGAGACGAGCGTGTCGCCTTCGGGGCTCGCGAGTTGCCGCTCCAGGCTGGTGAACGCATCAATGAGCTGGGGGGCCTTGAACGCGCGGTTACGCCAGCCGACGGTCACCTGCGGGGATGTCCGGGCGTTCGGAACTGGAGCCTGTGCTAGCGGCAGCTGGATGGCTTTAGTCGGCCCTCCGCCGGATTTCGGAGGCGATCCTGTAGAGGACGTCATCAAGGTCATGAACTCGCGCCGTCGGCGGGACGCCCGCTACCTCGTAAGACGCACCATCCGCCTTCTCACGCCATGCAATCACGCCCGCTCCGTCGAGGTACGAATTCACCAACTGCCCCACTTCGTCAATCAACCTCTCGATGCCGTCGGAGGGCCCAAGCCTCGAGGCCCACAGAAAATACACGTTCGGAGGCTGACTGTTCCGCCACTCATCCCAATGCTCGATTTGGGTATCCTTGCCGCGCCGATGGAGCTTGAGGTCGGTTGCCGAGAACTTCAACTCTCTGCGCCGGTTCGACCAGTCCTGCGTGGCACCGCGTGGACCGTGCAACCCGTATGCGGGAGCACCTGTGACTTTGGTCTCGACGCATATCAAAGGGATGGTTTCGCTAACAGGCCAAGCGATGTCGATCTGGTGAACTTGAGAGAATCCCAAAAACCCTGCTCCGTGGCCCAAGCAGTTGCGCAGTCTGGTTGCCCAACAATAGCGCGATGATGTCAGAGAACCAGTTGCCTTTCCCTCGATAGATCGCGTTCAAGCGAGTGCCTGGCGGGGTCTCCTGCCTTCCCATCCCGTCAGGCGGTACTCCCCCTCTGCGGTAGGCATCGAGCGTCCACATGAGGTCGAGCCAGTCCCCGCGGACGTCCACGAACTGCTCGACGGCATCCGCTTGGATCCTATCTTTCAGAGCATTCCACTTGGTCTCCGGGTGCCCAACTTGGCTCTCAATCGCGCGAGCGTCCGGCACTATCGGTGGCCCCCGTTCTATCAGTCGACACCGATTCGTCGCTGCCGCAACGAGCGCGACGCTTGGTGCAGCTCTGCGACATCAGCGTGGCGCAGTCCCATGGTCCGCTGCAACAGAGCTTCGTCGACCTTCTTGACAACATTCGTCCAGAGGCCCTGCCGGAGGTGCCGATCGATCGATGCTCGATCGTTCTTGAGAAGTTGCCAAGCCGATACGAGCTCTGCGTGGTCGGCCATTGGGAGCGTGGCCGCTTCGCGGGGCTCCATTTTCAACACACCGCCGCCGTACGAGCGTCCAAAGATCTCCGCACCGAGCATCGTCACCGAGTTCAGTGCGAGGATCGGCAATGCGGCCTGAGCGCTCTTCGGAGCGTCGTTCCGGAGCCGCAAGCCGTGCATGGAGTTCAGGTGGCGTACGCCTGCGTGGTTCGCCACAAGTCGTGGATGGCGGTGGCTCATGTACGTGAAGAAGAGGTCCGGCACGGCAGCCAGCGGCGGCCGCCACCAAGGAGCACGGACCTGGCACTTGTAGGCACCAGGGACTCCGAGCGCCTCTCCGTGATCGATGTAGTTCCCGAGCGCCTCATCGATTTGATCCCCGTCGGGGTGAAGTAACCACACTGGCTCACCGGAAGCGCGCAGCCTCTCCCAGTCCCGCTTCCTGAACGACAGTCCCTGTAGGTGTCGTGTGCCCGGCGGGCTGATCGGGACAACATGCTTGTCCACGAGCCCGTACTCAGTCTTCGTACCCTCCGAGATGGCGAAGTAGTGGTTCGCCCCGGTCACGGCTCCTAACTCCGGCGAGCCGTAGGAATCGAGACTTGTGAAGTGCTCTTCAATCACCGACCGGAACAGCTGCCGGTGGTGAGTTGGCAGGAGCAGATCCGTCCACTTGCCTTCCTCAGCAGGGACTACATTCACATGATCGAAGGGCTGGATACGGGCTAGGTCAACCGCGTCCCGAACGTGATGGAGGGAGAAGGCGTCGCACCCGCCAGCACCTTGGGCGAGCACTAGCACTACATTCTCAAGGGCTCCTTCGAACTGCAGGCGCTCGAACATCACAAGGTGCACTGCTGCAAATCTGCGGCGGAGCCAGCGCCTCACCGGCTCCGCATAATGCACCGAAAGTAGTTCGGCTGGCAGTACCATCGCGAGGCGCCCTTCGGGCTTGAGGAACGCGCAGGCGTGCACTACAAGGGCGGCCCATGAGGAGGCGAGCCCAGACAGGCGCACTCCTTGGGCCAACGCCGCCTCCGCAGCGCGATGCCGCGCGGCCCCCGCGTGCTCCTGGTAACGCACAAACGGAGGATTGCCTACGACCGCATCAAAGAGGGGTAGTCGTGCCCCGGGGCCGTCTGGGGGTGCCAGAGCGAAGAAGTCATCGACAAGAAGCCGCGCCTCAAGACGCTCGGCGCGTAAAGCCTGCTCGGCGGCCAGTAGCGTCCCCGGATGAACGTCAACGCCGACGAGCTGATCGGGCAAGTCCGCAGCCTCGGCCCCGAGTTGCGCCAGGAGCGCACCAGCGGCTTGGAGAAAGACCGCCTCGCCGCACGTCGGATCTAGGATTCGCGCCGCCGCGTTGCGGTTGATTGCCCAAGCCGCCAGGAAGTCAGCGATAGGCTGCGGCGTGAAGAAGGCTCCGCGCGACTTTCGGTGGGCTAGGTCGCTGGTCGGCGCTCGTCGCATCGAACCGTGAGTTGTGGCCACGGACACCCCGTCCGTCACGAGAACCTATGTTCCACACGATGCTACCCCGCCCCAGGGCCGACTGCAAGCGCTGGGGCTTACCCAACTCGCGACCTGACTCAGCCGAGGCAATCGCGGCAGGCCTCAGGGTATGGTCCCGCGCCCCACGGTGCCTGCCGGGCGGCATAGGACGAAGCCGCAATGGCCGCGACGGGCATGGCTACTACCTTGGCCGGCGGCCCATCGCGGGCAACTCTCCGAGCCGAGTTCGATCTGCCGACCCACCACCCTCGGCTGACTGTGCCCGCTACCTGGACCCTGTGAAGTGGAGCGTCGCGCCATAACTGCTCCGCGCTCCGTGTCCACCACGTGGCTGACATCGTACGATCCCCATGGGTCGTGGCCCAACCTTCGGTGGGAGACCTGAGGTGGAATTCAGGGACACGACAGCAAGGAGTGTGAACAGCGATGGCGACGGCGAAGAATAGGAAGCGGCGAGAGCTGTACGACCAGTTGTCCAAGCAGGTCGACGTCGCCGCAGCAGACGAACTGAGCAAGGATCGTGCGGGCCTCCTACTATGGTTCCTCAGTGTCGTGAAGGGATACGACGAGGCAGATGCGCTCGAGTTCATCTGTGGTGGGGACGGCGACGGGGGAATCGACGGGCTTCTGCTGGAGGCACGCGAGACCGTCGATGGTGAGCGCTACGTTGTAACTGCGTTCCAGTCGAAGTACCCGGAACAGCCCTCCAAGGTCGGGGACCGCGAAGTGGCGGAGTTCGTTACGCGAGGCGAGCGACTACAACATGTGGATGACTGGAGGCCCCTGATTCAGCCTGCCCGTCGAAAGGAACTCCGACGCCTCGTACGGCGCTTCGACCTCGAAGAGAAGATCAAGGCAGCAACCGTCACCTTCAGGCTGCACTTCGTGACTGCTGGCTTCGTGGGTTCCGAGGCTCGAATGGTTGTCGATGCTAGCAATCGCGACAACCCCGGGTATGTGAAGGTTTGGGATATAGATGCGTTGGCCCCCGCAATCGAGGCGTTTAACGCACCGACTCCAATCACAGCGAGAGTTTCTATCCCCGTCCCGCGCGGTGACAGCCTGCTGGTGCATACAGGAGGCTGTCGAGCATCCGTCGCAGCAGTGCGGGCGACCGACATTGTCGACTGGCCGGGGATAGAGGATCGCACCCTATTCAATCTCAACGTGCGACGCCAACTGCCTGCGAACAAGGTGAGGACTGAACTCGCTCGAGCTACAACTCAGCCCGAAGAGCACGATCGGTTCCTGGCCTCCCACAATGGAATCACGGTGATATGTAGGATGCTTGAGATAGCTGGCGATGAAATCGTCATGCACGACCCATCTGTCGTGAACGGAGCCCAATCCATCCTCGCCTTCTACGACAACGCCACGGCATTGACAGACAACCTACGAGTATTCGTGAAGATCTGTGAGCTCGATCCCGCTAGTCCATTTGCACGAGACATCGCGATTCGCAGCAACACGCAGAGTGCCGTAAACAGCCGGAACCTACGCGCATTGGACGGACCGCAGTTGCGGCTACAACGTGAGTTCGAAGAGCGCTTTCCCCACATCACCTACGAGACGCGCCCGGACGCGAGCCTTACTCAGGTGGACTCGACGATTCATAATCATCAGGCTGCCAAATGCCTGTGCGCGGTTATGAACCGTCGTCCTTGGCTGGCCGTCAAGAGCTTGTCGCTATTCGAGGAGCCCAACTACGCTTCAATCTTTGGCGACGAAGTCCACGCGGACCAGATCCTACTTTCCACACGGCTGAAATGGATGGTGGATCAGGACAAGGCACGGTATCCGAGTACATATGGACGCTCTTGGGTACTCACGTCAATCATCGCAACATATCTGGCTGCCGAAGCACTACGTGCGCTCCGGAGTGATGAAGATCTGACTGCATTTGCAGTGGCCTGGGCGGCGGACCAAGATGCGTACCAGACCGATGTCCAGATAGCACTCGTCGCGGCCCGGAAGACGCTGGAGCTGCGACGCGACAAGAAGCAACGAGACGGAGCGGAAGAAGACTTCAAGGTCGACTTCAAGAACGAGCAGGTCTTGCGTGGACTGGGTGAGGAGGCTCGGAAGGTCGCGATCATCCGAAAGGACTAGGGACCGTAGTGGGGCTATCCTCGATGGTCGCGCGTACTCACCTCAGCATTGCGCGAGGGTACAGACGGCCATGGACGAGGCCCCACCTGGTAGTCCGCAGTACAGTACGCGTAGGCTGCCCAGATTCACCCACACGTGACGGTGGACAGAACCCGAGCGCGGGACAGATACGGCATTTTCCTTCGCGAAAGCTGGAGTCCGCAGCAAGTAATGGAGGTACGGTGAACCAGTGCCTTCGCGCGGCCGCTGTACAACGTACGCGGGACTCACGATCCCCTGGTGCTCGGACACGCCAACGGCTCCCTGCCAGGCTCGCATCTTGTTGTATGTGATGTCGCCAGGCAGAACAAGCTTGTATGCGGATCAGTCCTCGTTCGAGCTGTCCTTCTTCGAACTGTCGTCCAAGAGTTCCCGTTGACGGACGACACCATGCGCGATCGTCACTGACAGCATTTGCTTATCTGGATGGCCACGTTCGTTCACGTGGACGAACAGCGCACGGTTCGGCATCACCGTCCAGTGCGCTGGCACCTCGCCCAGCCACGGAACGCCGGAGGGTCGGTAGGCCGCGTAGGGGCTTGGGCCGGCAAGCATGACCGACTCAGGACCATTCGCGGTCGGCCTCGGATTGAGCTATGACCTCCGCGATCTCGCGGGCGATCTCGTCGATAGTGAAGTCGGAAGTGCTTCTAGCGACCTTGTCTGCAAGGGATGGGCTTGTCTGAACGATCTCACCCTTGGTAATCCGATGCCAGAGCGGAAGGATGACCTGCTCGCCAGTCATCTCTCTCGTCACGAGCCCGTCCAACTCGTACTGGGGCCAGTTCTTCTCAAGGAAGTGCAGGGAGATCACCACGACTCCGAACCGGCTGCGCGCAAGGCCTGCGTCAATCCTGCGTCTCAGACTGTCGCCGATGCGCAGTTCGAAGTCGTCATACCAAACACGCAACCCCTCTGCGACCAGTGCATGCGCTAGTGGGGCTGCCACATCGTTCTTGTCCTCGGCAGCGTGAGAGATGAAGACATCGTATCCGTCGACGGATTGTGCTTCGCGGTTCTCGTGCCGGACAGATTGCACTAACGGTGACAGTTCCTTCGGCGTGTACTCAGAAAGGGGAGCCAGAGCTTCGGGTTGAATGACTCGAACCGAGGACTTGCCTGGCCCCCGGAGTCCTTGGAGGTCAACCGTGACATGCCAAGTTCCCGCATGGGGGATCTCCAAGCGCGCGGGGGACTTCTTGATCAGGCCGCCGAGATACCTGTGCTGTCGGCCCTTCTGGTAGTTTTGGAGGTTCGTATTGTCCAGCAATCGCACATTGGCGGCACTGCCGCTCAACGTTACTTCGACAACCGCGCCCCTCTTCTGGTACCCGAGCTTGTAGTGAGTGAAATTCACGAGTTCATACCTCCAGCACCCACGATCTCGCCGAGCAGCCCCTCGGTTTCCCGCTCCAAATCCAGTATATCCGCGCGGATCTCCTCCAGGCTGCGCATCGGCTGGGGCTGGTAGAAGTAGCGCGTGAAGCTGATCTCGTAGCCGACCTTCACGCTGCCGGGGACGTACTAGGCGTCGGGGGCGTAGGGCAGCACTTCGCGGCGCAGGAACGCCTCGACGCCGCCCTCCTCCAGCAGCGCCACCTGCTCGCTGTCGCGCAGCGCGCTGTCGGGCTCGTACTCCACCACCGCGGGCCGGCCGCCGATCTCCGCGGCGAACAGGCCGCGCAGCGGATCCGGATCGGTCCCCCGGCGGTGGGCTTAACTTGACGGTAGGCAGTACCACCTTCGAGGTGCTGTTCAGCCTGTAGCCCTAGGCTCGATGATGACGCGCCCACCATCCTCGACTTCGACGTACAGGCTGTGGCCGTCGAGCAGCCGCATGCCGACGAGCGGCGTCGTGTCGGCGGCATCCGCCTCCACATACCTGGTCCGGCCGTCCCAGAAAACAGCCACGCCATAGTAAGGGAATGTCGTCTCACTGCCATCGGCGAGCGTCGCGCGGGTAGTACCCTACGAAAGGTAGTCCCAGCTCCACTGCCAAGGCCGGGGTCACCGTCAGGAATCCCGTGAAGCCGGTGTCGACCACGGCTGCGATGTCGCGTGCCTCCCCGCCTGGCCCTTCGAGAGAAAGGGTGACGACCGCCTCGTGGGCGGCGTTCACCACGCCTTCCATCACCTGGGGTTCCGCAGTGGGCGACCGCTGAAGTGATGCAGCGCCCGATGCCCTACCCGAAGCAGCCACACGTCAATCGCGTCCGGACGCTTCGTACGCAGGCGATCCCGCGCAACGATCACGGTGTCGCCGATGGCCCAGGTCGCGCTCTCCACGTCGATGGCGACGACTTCTCCGTGGTGCTCAGCCTCGACCTCCTGCCGGATGTCGCGCTCGTAGATCTCGTCACCGAGGCGAGCGATCTCCTCAGAAGGGCGGCGGGTCACCATTTCGGTCTCCTCCGGTACGGGTCCGCACCTAGAAGATAGCGCCGGCTACAGTCCGAGCCAACTCAAACCGGCGAGGGCGGGGCAGGGCCGCCCTCGCCGGCGGGTCGGTAGGTACCCACCATTCCCGAGGCCCTCGCGCACCGAGGAGCGAACATGGCAACGCGATGAGCTCGTGCTGGAGGAGCACCCGCTTCGACGTTTCCGCCGACATTCTGGGCATAGACGGCGCGCAGCGGGAGTTGGGGAGGGGTGTCCAAGGGTAGACTCGACCCGATGCCGGAGGCGTACAGCGAGACGAGGCATTGTGACTAGCGGGGATTCCCCCTTCGTTCTCCCGGGCGTCACGACGCCGCCGGACTATCCTTCCTGCTCGTCGCCGTCCCCGAGGGATACGCCCAGCACGATAGTCCGGGTGGCAGCTACGTCCGTGTCGGCAGCTCAAGGCAACCGATGACGCCCGACGAGCGGGACATCCCCGGCACGCCGCCCGCGTCCGTGACGCCGACGAGCAGGACGCCACCGCTCGCGTTGGCGAAGGCCGCGACTTCGTCGGCCCAGTCGTCGCGGTGATGCCGCGCGGGCCGGTCGCCCCGGAACTCGACCTCCTTGAACTCCCACCCGCTGTCCTCGCCCAGCCTGAGTCGGCTCCGGAGTTGGTCGTCGCTGTAGGGCATCGTCATCGGTTCAGCTTCACCCTGAGGGAATCAGTCCATCACGCGACCGTCGACGTGTTCACCTGCCTGAAGGTCCTTCTGCATGTTCTCATCCCCTCGCAGGGACTCGCCCGCGAGTATGGCACACCCCGCGCGGGGCG
>JAPOXK010000028.1 GCA_026707145.1 Chloroflexota bacterium
CCGCACCGTCGGCGCCGGCGCCGTCACCGCGATCCTGGAGTAACCCCCGTATGGCAAAAGGCGACCGCGTTCACATCACCCTGGCTTGCAGTGAATGCCGCGAGCGGACCTACCATTCGTCGAAGAACAAACGCAATGACTCCAACCGGCTGGAGTTGCGCAAGTTCTGCCCGCGCTGCCGCAAGCACCAGCTGCATCGCGAGACGCGCTAGGAGAGCAGCCGGACTATGAGCCCGCCAGCTTCCAATCGTCGATCTCGCCGCCGCCGCCAGAGCGGCGCGGCGCGCCCCACCCCCTCGCTGCCTCGCGTGAGCGCGTCGGAGGCGGCGTTGGGAGACGCCGGCGCCGTCATGCCGCAGCCCGGCCGCAGCGTGGCAGCGCCCGCAGCAGCGCCGGTAGAAACCGACGCCACGGTACGGCCACGCCGAGGGGGCCGTCCTTCCGGACAGCGGCGAGAGCGCGGCCGACTCTACCGATTGACCCATCCGCGCTTCATTAGCGAAGTGATCGAAGAGCTGCGTAAGGTGACTTGGCCGAGCCAGGCGGAGACGCGGAATCTGACCACGGTCGTCGTGATCGTGGCGGCGGCGGCAGCCGTGTACCTCGCCGCAGTAGACATCGCCTTCAACCGGCTCCTAGAGAACGTGCTGGTCCCGTGACGATCGACACCGAACCCCAGGATGCCCTTCCTCCGGAAGCGTCCAAGGCGGACGAAACCCCGGACAGCGAGTCGGCACCGCTGGAAGTGGCGGCTGCCGAAACGGACGCGGACGAAGACTCTCCCTCCGATCCTGGATCCGACGCTCCGGAGGAATCCGAGGCCGAAGTCGACAGTGACGGGAACCCGTTCGCGTCCACTACCGCCGAGCCGAGCGCGGCCGAACGCGAATATCGCGCGGCGCTTGATGCCGCACGCGCGCTCGGTCTGGACACCGAGTCGGCTACCCCGCCCGCGAGTGCGGAAGAGCAAGAGGCGGCGCGCCTGGTCAGCGCCCTCGGCTTGGACCGGTCCACCGACGAGCCGGAGGCGCCCCTTCCGACCCTAGAGGAGCCGCCGGAAGCCGCGGAGGAAGAGGTCGAAGAGGATGACTTCCTCGGACCCGAGCCGACGGACGGACGCGCCTGGTACGTGCTCAATACCTATTCGGGTCACGAGAATCGAGTCAAGGAGAACCTAGAGCGGCGCAGCGCCAGCATGGACGTGGCCGATCGCATTCATCGCGTGGTGGTGCCGACCGAAGAGGAGCTGGAGATCCGCGGCGGACAGCGCCGGCAGGTGCAGCGCAAACTGCTGCCGGGCTACGTGCTCGTGGAGATGCTGCTGGATAACGCCACCTGGTACGTGGTGCGCAACACGCCCGGGGTGACGGGCTTCGTCGGCAGCGACGAGCCCAGCCCGCTCCCGCGCGAGGAAGTCCGCTCGATCTTGCGCCAGATGCGCGTGGTCGAGCCGCGCGTCCGGGTCGGCTTCGAGCTGGGAGACACCGTGCGTGTGACGGACGGCCCGTTCATGGACTTCATGGCGCAAGTCGACGAGATCAACTTGGAGAAGGGCAAGGTGCGCGCACTGATCTCGATGTTCGGCCGCGAGACGCCGGTAGAGCTTGACTTCATCCAAGTCGAGAAGGTCTAGGGACAGGACATGGCGAGAAAAGTCCGGGCGATGTTGACGCTGCAGTTGGAGGCCGGCAAGGCCAGTCCGGCACCGCCCGTGGGACCGGCGCTCGGCCAGCACGGCGTCAACATCATGGACTTTGTGAAGTCCTACAACGAACGGACGGCCAGCCAGGCCGGCGAGATCCTGCCAGCGCAGATCACGATCTTCGAGGATCGGACCTTCACTTTCGTCATCCGGACACCGCCCGCCTCCGACCTCATTCGCCGCGCCGCTGGCCTCGAGAAAGGCAGCACCGCGCCGCGCCGGGAGATCGTGGGCAGCATCAGCGCGGCCGACGTGCGCCGGATCGCGGAGCAGAAGATGCCGGATCTGAACGCCAACGATATCGACGGGGCCGCTAAGATCATCGCCGGCACGGCACGCAGCATGGGCATTGAGGTCGAGGGCTAACGCCAATGGCACATGGCAAGCGGTACCGCGCGGCGGTCGCATCGTATAGCCGGGATGAGAGTTTCTCGCCGACCGATGCGGTGACGCTCGTAAAGGAGCATGCGACCGCCAAGTTCGATGAGACGATCGAGCTGCACATCCGTACCGGTCTCGACCCGCGACACGCCGAGCAACAAGTACGCGGAACGGCGCTGCTGCCAAACGGATTAGGTAAGCAGGTCCGGATCGTCGTCTTCGCCGAAGGCGAGGCCGCGCGCGCCGCCACTGAGTCGGGCGCCGACGAGGTCGGCGGCGACAGCCTGATCAAGCGGGTGGCGGACGGATTCACCGATTTCGACGTGGCGCTGGCGCAGCGCGAGCTCATGGGCAAAGTCGGAAAATTGGGGCGGATCTTGGGCCCGCGCGGCCTCATGCCCAACCCAAAGGCGGGGACGGTGGTGGATGGAGCCGACTTGCCCCGCGCAATCGATGAGGCGCGCCAGGGGCGCGTGGAATTCCGCTTGGACCGGCTCGCGCTAATCCACGTCCCGATCGGGAAGGCGAGCTTTGCGCAAGAGCACCTGGTCGAGAACCTGCTGACGACGATTCAAGAGATCGTGAAGGCCAAGCCGAAAGAGACGAAGGGCTCCTATATCCGTTCGATGTACCTGACATCGACGATGGGGCCTAGCGTGAAGTTGGAGTTGCAGACTAGCCTGAGTATGAAGGCCGAATAGACCACGGCACGCCGGAGACCGCTGGCGGCGGGGCATCCCGCCTTAATCTCCAGCGCAGGCGGACTCTTCCCAGCCCGTGCCGGGCACAGTCCACCGAAGGTTTCCAGCGCCCGCCTGCTGTGGCGGGTTTTGTGCCACGGAAGAGGCAGGAGTGCTATGCCGACGGAGCGGAAGGTGGCGGCGGTCGCCGATTTAGAGGAGCGACTGAAGCGCGCCACGATCGTGATCGGTCTCGATTACCGGGGGCTTCCCGTTGCGGAGTTGCGGGAGCTGCGCCGCGCCTTGCGCAAACGCGAGTCCAGCATCGAGTTGCGGGTGGTGAAGAACACCCTCGCCAAGCGCGCGTTCGCCAACGCGGGCCGTGAGGGCGCCGAGGCGATCCTGCACGAGGCGACGGCGCTGCTCTTCGGGTATGAGGAGGTCGTCAACCCGCCCAAGGCGATCAGCGACTATCAGCGTGAAAAGCGCATGGTGCTTCCCATCCACGGGGGCGAGACGGACGGCACGGTATTGAGTGCGGCCGAGGTCATGGAGCTGGCCGCCGTGCCGAGCCGGACCGAGTTGATGGCGAAGATCGCCGGGGGAGTCGCCGGACCGATCGCCGGGATCGCGATGACGCTGTCGAGCGTGCTCCGTGAGCTCGCGTCCGCCGTCGACGCGCGCGCCCAGCAGTTGGAAGAAGGCAGCGCGGCAGCCGTGAATGAAAGCTAGGACCCAGCCGCGATCGGGCGCGGCTGGAAAAACAAACGAGAACAACAAAGGAGGGGCAACGTGACGAAGGTCGATGAAGCGTTCGAGCTAATCCAGAGCATGACCGTGCTTGAAGCTCGAGACTTGGTGCGAAAGATTGAGGAGGAGTTCGGCGTGTCGGCTGCGGCGGCACCGGTCGCAGTGGCAGCGGCAGCCGGATCCGACAGCGGGGGCGATGAGGAAGAGCAGACCGCCTTCAACGTGGTGCTCAAGGACTTCGGTGCCAACAAGATCAACGTCATCAAGGTGGTGCGAGAGCTCACGACGCTGGGCCTCAAAGAGGCGAAAGAGTTCGTCGAGAGCGCTCCGAGTACCGTGAAGGAAGAGGTGACGAAGGAGGAGGCCGAACAGGTGAAGGCGAAGCTGGAGGGGGCAGGCGCGGCCGTCGAGATTCAGTAACCTACTGATCCGAAGACGGGCATCGGAGGGCACGCCGATGAGCGCGGAAACGCGCCTCCTTCCCTCGCCGCACCAGCCCCGATCGGGGCTCAGCCCGCAAGCGGGTTTTCCTGACGCTTGGCGCGTCCGGCTGCAGCGCTTGCTGGCGATTGCGGTCGTGACAGGGGGAGTGGTGGCAGCCGCCAGCGTGACACAGCCCGCTCGTCTCCCGCCCGAAAACCCAGCGGTGGGAGAGCCTACGATCGTCCCGCCGCTCCCCGAAGTGCGCGCGGGAATTCCGCCATCGCTGACCGACAGCGGGACAGAGCAAACGTCCAGTCAATTGCCGGGCCCGCCTCCACCCGCCGAGCCGGCGCGACCGGACTCGTTCATTCGTTTCACGATTCAGCCGGGTGACTCGATCTTCGACATCAGCGTGGTTTACGGCGTTTCCGTGGAGGAGATTCTCCGCTTCAACCCGGAGCTCGGCGACGGCACCCGCGTGTTCGCGGGGCAGGAAGTGTTGGTCCCCCAGTTCGACGAATAAGGGATGACGCCAGCGGATCGGAGCAGCGAGCGCGGCGTGGCTTGATTCGGACTGCGGTTGTCACGACGCCACCCCTCATCCTCTTCGCGGCCCTCACAACGTTCTATCTGGTTCGCGCGGCCGAAGGAAACCACGGAGACTGGATCGTGACGGCGCTGATGGCGCTGATCGCGCTGCTACTGGCGACCACGGCCGTGGAGTCGCTTCGCGACCTCTTCGCCGATCCCGTAGAGACGAACGGCTTGATCAAGAAGAAATGGCGCAAGTCCGACTTCTTGCTGCTGCGCCAGTACTACGTACAAGTGGGCGACGCGGTCTTTCGCGTCCGTAAGGATCAGTTTCACGCGCTCTCCGGCGCAGACCAGCCGATCGGCGTCTGCCACTTCCCGCATACGCACACGCTGGTCGATTGGTGGCCGCTCGCCGCGCCGCCGTCCCTCGCACCCCCGGCGCTCGCCCCGTCGCGCTGGCAGGAGGAGCGAGTCCGCCCCGAGCCAGGCGCGCCGCCGCACCGGGCCGACCCGCATCATCCCTCGTGACGGGCAATAGGGAACCGCGCGCCGCCGAGTACCACGTCCGCATTCGGGACCTGCCCCCGGACGAACGACCACGAGAGCGCTTGCTGAAGGCGGGTGCCAAGGCCCTGTCCACTTCCGAACTCCTGGCGATCTTGATCCGCACGGGTACGCGCGAGGAGAGCGCCCTCGCCATCGCCGCACGTCTCGTCTCGAGCCGGGGACTCGACGGCCTCCAGCGCGCCAGCGCGGCGGAACTGGCCGCAGAGCACGGACTCGGAGAGGCGAAGGCCGCCCAACTCAAAGCGGCCCTGGAGCTGGGAGCACGTCTGGCAGCGCTTCAGCCGGAAGAACGCCCCACGATCGGGAGCCCCGATGACGTGCTGGCCTTGATTGGCGCCGAAATGTCGCTGTTGGAGCAGGAGGAGCTGCGCGTGCTCTTGCTGACGACGAAGCACCAGGTTGTCGGGATTCACACGATCTATCGCGGGAACGTGCGCACGGCGGCGGTGCGCAATGCGGAGATCCTCCGCGAGGCGGTCCGTCGCAACTGCCCGGCCATCCTCGTGGCGCACAACCACCCGTCCGGCGATCCGGCGCCGTCCGACGACGATGTGGCCATGACGCAAGCGTTGGCGGCGGCGGGGAAGCTGCTGGATATCGATCTGATCGACCACATCATCGTGGGCACGGGCAGGCGCCACACATCGCTGCGGGCGCAAGGACTCCTCACTGCGCCCGACTAGCCCGCATCACTGAGGCCACTGCGCCGCGGCCTCCCCTTGTACCCGCGCGTAAACCTCCGCAATCGGCAGGCCGTGCTGCTCCGCCAAACGGCGACAGCTTTCAAACTCCGGGGCGATCTGAGGCGGCGCTCCGGGCAGTCGTTTGCGCTTCAATTCGACCGGCCCCAGGGACGACTCGAATCGCACGGATTCGCGATCGGCCTCGTACCGTCGCTCGTCGCGCACGCGGACTCCCAGCGTCGATGTCTCGCGCAGCAGCGTCTGGGCCAGCGCGCCTTCCCGGCCCGGCCGCGCGATCACCGTGAGCTGGAGTCCGCTGCGCCCTTTCTTCATCGCGACGCCCGTCACCCAAACATCCAGCGCGCCGGCGGCGTGAAGCCGCTCGCGCGCGAAGGCAACCTGCTCGGCGGTCATGTCGTCGACGGTGGTTTCGAGCACGACGATCGCCTGTGCCCCGATCGCAGCCGGCGCCGCCGCAGACTCGCCCAACCAGACCCGCAACACATTGGGGCGGTGCGGCAGCGCGCGCGCGCCGGCGCCGACGCCGACCCGATCGACGCGCATCGCAGGTCGCTCAAAGCGCGCGAGCTCCGCGAGGAGAGCGGCACCGGTCGGAGTGACGAGCTCCGCATCGTCGCGTGGGTCGGCGGCGCGCAGGGGGGCGGCGGCGGCGCGCAGCAACTCAAGCGTCGCGGGCGCGGGCAGCGGCACGGGCCCATGCCCGCTCTGGGCTTGGCCAGTGGCGGCGAGAGGAACCGATGAGGCGTAGACCGGCCCGACTTCGAGCAGCGCCAGCGCCGTGACCACGCCGACGACGTCCAGGACGGCGTCGGTCGCACCGACCGCATGCAGGGATGTCGCATCCGGCGCGGTACCGTGCACACTCGCTTCCGCGTGCGCCAAGCGCCGGAACACCTCCAGCGCCCGCGCGGCGACACCGTCCGGAAGTGCGCCGGCGGCAAGGAGCGCCGCAAGATCGGCGAGGGTGCGACCATCTCCAGGCTCAACGTCCACGTTCACGCAGACGCGCAGGGCCCGGAGCGCGCCGCGCCGGGCGGGCGCACTGGTGAGCGACCAGCCTTGGATCGGGAGAGAGCGCAACGCGCGCCGGATCGACTCGAGCGGCGCGCCGGCATCGATCAGGGCGGCCAGCAACATGTCCCCGCTGGCGCCGCCGACGCAGTCGAAGTAGGCGATGCGTTCGCGCCCCACGCTCATGCCTCGGACCGATCCGGCAGGGCAGCCCCGCGCACAATGGAGGCGGCAAGGTAGCCGGCGCCGAAGCCGTTGTCGATATTGACCACGGCGACGCCGGGCGCGCAGGCGTTCAGCATGGCCAGCAGCGCCGCCAAACCATCGAAGGAGGCCCCGTAGCCGACCGAAGTGGGCACGGCGATCACGGGAGCGGCGGTCAGGCCGGCGATCACGCTGGGGAGCGCGGCGTCCATGCCAGCGACGGCGACAATGGCGGTTGCCCGCTGCAGCTCCCCGACGCGATCCAGGAGGCGGGACAGGCCGGCGACGCCGACATCGAAGATGCGAACGGGGGCACAGTCCATCATCTCGGCGGTCCGCGCCGCTTCTTCGGCCACGGGCAGATCGGCGGTGCCGCCGCTACAGATGAGCAACCCCGGCCAAGCAGCCGGTTGATCGCGTCGCCAGGTGATGCAGCGCGCCCGTTGGTCGTGGCAGGCGGCGGGCACCGCCTGCAGGACAGCGCGCGCCTGATCGGGCTCGACGCGCGTGACAAGGAGGCGGTCGGATTGATCGACGATCCGCGCCGCCAGCTCCGCGCACTCGGCGGGCGTCTTGCCGGTCCCCAGAATCACTTCGGGGAGCCCGTCGCGCAAAGCGCGATGGTGATCGAGCTTGGCGAAGTGCAGGTCCTCGTACGGCAGCGTGCGCAGCCGTTCGTGGGCCTCGCGCGGCGACAGGGTGCCCGCCGCAACGGCTTCCAGGATCCGTTGGAGCGCTAGGCGGTCAATGGCTTGCGCCCTCCTCCTGTGGGTCCCGGCTCGGCATCGCGGCGCCGCGTGGGGCTTAGGAACCACCAATGGTAAGGTACCGGCGGCAGGGTGATGGATCCGTTCCTCGATGAATTGGCTCGACTTCGTGATCCTAGGCGTCGTGGCCTGGTTCACCCTGCAAGCGTTCCTGAGCGGGCTGGTCCGCGAGACCATCGGCCTCGTCGCGGTCGTTGGCGGCGTGGCGCTGGCGGGTCTCTACCACGACGAGCTCGCGATGAATCTCGCGATCTTCACGGGCGACGAAATGGTACTGCGGGTGGTCGCGTTCCTCCTGATCTTCGGGATCGTCGCGATCCTAGGATGGATCGCGGCGCTGTTTCTGCGGAATACATCGGAGATGCTGTTCTTGGGTTGGGCGGACCGCGCCGGCGGGGCCGTCTTCGGCTTCTTCAAGGCCGTGCTGATCGTGCAGGCTCTGACCGTGATCTTCGTGCTGCAGCCGACACTGGGCATGGAGGCCGTGATCGACGACTCCACGATCGGGGCGTTCTTTCTGGACACGACGCCGATCGTGCGTGCGCTGCTGCCCAGCGAGTTTGATCAGGCGCTGTTCGAATTCGCAGCCTAGGCAGGGGCGGCACCCGGAGCGAACAGCACACTTTGCTAGGATCGCAGCGCGGGACGGACGCGCGCCCTGGCCGGCGGTCGAGGCGGGCGCTTTCGATCGGCGGCGAGATCCGTGACATTGGCGAATACGAGTGTTCTGGTCCTGAATCAGAACTACGAGCCGCTCAACGTGTGCAACGCGCGGCGCGCGCTCGTGCTCGTCGGGGGCGGGAAAGCGGAAGTGGTGGAAGAGGCGGAGGGCGTGCTGCGGACGGTGGCGCGCGCCTTCCGAATTCCAAGCATCATCCGCATGCGCTACTTCATCCGCAGGCCGAGGCCGCTCGCCCGTCTGTCGCGGCGGGAGGTTTTCGCGCGGGATCAATTCACCTGTCAGTACTGCAACAAGCGCAGTGGTGAGCTGACGTTGGATCACGTGATCCCGCGGCGGCGGGGCGGGAATCACGCGTGGGAGAACCTGGTATCCGCCTGCCGGACGTGCAACCACCGCAAGGCGGGACGGACCCCTCAAGAAGCACGGATGCGCCTGCAGCGGCGGCCGGTGCGGCCCGCCGCCAGTCTGCATTCCCTCTTATCGGCGGATCTCGAAAAGCGGCCCACCTGGCGGCGCTTCTTCCCCGGCTTCGACCGGGAGTGGCACGCCCGCGGCGTCGCGGCGGCTGGGGGCTAGCCGAACCGGCCGCTTAGCGGAATCACGGTCACTGACCCCAGTGGAAGAACTAGGGGTAGATCAGCCGGTCGCCTGGAAGCGTGGATAGGACCCGAGCACCTTCAGCTTGGTGCTCTCGCAGCGCACCTGATCGAGCACGGCCGCGACCGGCGGATCGCTCCGGTGCCCGGCGAAGTCGAGCAAAAATACGTACACGCCCAGCTCCTCGCGCGCCGGCCGCGACTCGATCTTGGTGAGGTTAATCGAGGCCCGGGCGAAGCATTGGAGCGCGCGCGCCAGCGCACCAGGACGATCGGCAAGATGGAGAACGATCGACGTCTTGTCGTCGCCGGTGGGCGCGGCGTCTTCGTGGCCCAGCACCACGAAACGCGTACGGTTGCGGGGATCGTCCTCGACGCCCTCTCGCAGAACCGCGGCGCCGTGGATCTCCGCGGCGCGGCGCGGCGCGACGGCCGCGGCGTCCGTCCGCTCCATGATCGCTTCGACGGCGTGGGCGGTGGAGATCGCCGCGACCGGCGCGGCCTGAGGGAGCTCACGGGCCAGAAAGTCGCGGCACTGGGCCAGCGCCTGCGGGTGGGAATAGACACGGCGCACGCCGTCCTCCCCGATGTCCGGCGGAGCGACCAAGCAGTGCTGGATCCACAGCACCACCTCGCGGCTGATACACAGGTCCAGCTCGTGGATAAGAAGGTCCAGCGTTTCCGGCACGGAGCCCTCAAGGGAGTTCTCAATCGGCACGATCGCGTAGTCCGCGGCTCCCTTCGCGACCGCGCGGGCGGCGGCGGTGATCGACGGAGCGGGCCGGAGGTCCGGGTTGAGGTCGCAGGTGAGGGCGGCTTGCTCCGAAAAGGTGCCGGGCGGGCCAAGGTAAGCGAGGCGTACCGCCATCGGCGCTCAGGCGCCCCCGGTGAGCGCGCGACGCAGCCACGTCTCGTGCTCCGGCTGGGTAACGGCCAGGATCTCGGAGCCTCCCTCCAAGGTGGTCTCTCCATTGGGCACTTCGGGCGTGCCGTCGGGACGCACGACGAGCGATAGCAGCACGCCGGGCGGGAGATCGATGGAATCCACGCGCCGGCCCACGGTCGACGCGCCCTCGGGGACCATGACCTCCACGAGTTCGAAGCCGCTTCCCCGCAGCTGCAAGAGGTGAATGAGCGGGTGGCTGGGAAGCTCTTGCTCGATATGCGCGAGGATCGCCTGCGTGGCCGAGACGGTGAGCTCGACGCCGAGCGCGCGAAAGATCGCTTCGTTCTTGGGATTGTTGATGCGCGCGATCACTCGGGGGACGTGGAAGCGAACCTGCGCCACCTGACAAACGGCCAAGTTCGTCTCGTCCCGGCCCGTGGTGGCGACGCAGAGGTCGGCGCGCGCCATGCCGACTTCATCCTGGACGCGCACTTCGGGACCGTCTCCCAGGATCGCGATCTCGCCGAGCTCCTCGTTGATCGCCGCGACCTTGGCGGGGTCACGCTCGATCGCCAGCACCTCATGTCCCGCCGTGACGAGCTCACGCACGACCTGCGCTCCGACCTTCCCCGCGCCGACGACGATCACGTACATCTAGGGATCCACCACCGCATCGAAGAGACGGTCGCTGAGGATGACGGTCGGGCTCACCGTCCGCAGCCCAAGCTCCGTGTAGATCTTCTGCCGCTCCGGATCATAGATCCGGGCGACCGCGCGCTCGACGTCAAAGAGATGCATGGCGACCTGTGCCGCCATGACGTTGCGGTTGTCGCCTTGCGTCACCGCGACGAAGGCATCGGCTTGCTCGATACCGGCCTCGCGCAGCGTGTCCTGATCGACGCCGTTGCCGACGATCTGCGTCCCGGCAAAGCCTTCAGGCAGGCGGCGAAAGGCGGAAGCGGTCAGGTCGACGATGCTGATGTCGTGCCCCGCATCACTGAGGCGGCCCGCGAGCATCGCGCCGACGCGACCACAGCCCATGATCACGATTTTCATTCGATCCGGTTCTCGTCCGGCCCGGTCTGAAGCTCACTCACTCGCGCGAACTCCGGACGACGATCACGTCGCACGGCGCATTGCGCAGAACGTAGTCGGCCGTCTTACCCAAGGCAAGCGGCCCGCCGGAACGCCCCCGGCGGGGGGCGTCCAGCACGATCGCGTCGACGGCCAACTCGACGGCCTCGTCGACGATGGCGTGTCCGGTATCGCGCGCTTGCAGGATCTCGCCGTCGCAGCCGACCTTGTGTTTCCGCACCGCCCTTTCGGCACTCGCGATGATGCGCTCTCCTTCTTCGCTTTCTTGGGGCAGATCCGCATCCAGCGGCAAGCGGCGGTTGACCTCCACGACGTAGACCACGTGCACGCGGCCGCTCTTGGCCGCGCCGGCCAGCCGGCAGGCAAGCTCCAGCGCCTGTTGGCGAGCGGGCGACTTCCCAATGGGAACGAGGTACGAGGGCGCGCTAGCCAACCGTGCAGACCTCCATGGGTCCAAGCCTTGGTAAGGCTTCCACCTGCATTATAGGAACGCCCGGGCCCAACACGGCGGCCGAGCGATTACCCGACTGCGCGCCGCATCGAGTAAGGCGATCATGCACCTCCGGAGCCCGCCGACACTAACGAATCTTCCCCCTCTACGCGCTTCGAAAACACGAACCTATCCGAGATCAGCCCGACGAGCGCTCTGGGCGCCGAAGCAGGCTTTGCTCGCGGGCGATCGCCCCGGCCAGTCCCTGGGGAGCCAATGGATCGGAGGGCGCGAGGTCCGTGGGCCAGCCGCGCGTGAGCAGCGCCCAAGCGCCGCTCAGAACGGCCCCCGCCCGGTCTTCGGGAGTAGCGGCGGCCACAAGGCGCCCGCCCAATTGCGCCTCGATCGCCCGCTGCAGCGGCGTGACCGCAAGGGAGGCGGCCCGCGCCCGCTCTCCCGCTGGCGCGCGCCGGCGGGTCCGGCGTAGCAGCGTCGCTTCAAGCGCGCGCAGACAGGGAAGAACGCGCGCCGCAACGGGCTGCGCGCGCTGCCGGCGCTTCAGCAACCCGATCGCCGCAGCGGAGGCCGCCGCGAGGGCGGCCGCCGGCGAACGGCCGCGCGCCCGCGCCACCGCGTAAGTCGCGGTCAGGAGGTCGCCGGCCCCACTGGTGTCGACCGCCTCCGAAACGCCGACGCCGCTCGCGACGACCTCGCCGCCGCCGAGCCGCGGCGGCAAGAAGAGAGCCGCACCGCGGGCGGCCTCGGTCACGACAAGCTCGACGTCATGGGCGGCCGCGAAGGCCGCCGCCGCCGGTCGCCAGGGCACGGGGCCAGCGACCACGCCGAACTCCTCCACGGAGAACTTGCACGCCTGCGCGTGTGCGATCGGCGCGGTCAGATCGGTCTGCTCGACGCGGACACGGCCGGCTCGATCGACGGTGCGCAGCAACCCCTGTAGATCGAGGGTGACGAAGCGGGCACGTGCAGCGAGAGCGGAGATACAGTCCGCCGCCAGGTCCGCCGGAAAGAGCGGAGAGAGCACCACGGCGTCGAAGCGCCCGGCCGGCAGAGCGGAGCGCGTGATCGCCGGAGCGGCCGAGCGGAGGTGCTGCCTGCGGCGGGCCGCGTGGAAGCGATTGACAAAGACCGTATCCTCGCTCGCGGATACTCTGTCCCACCGCGCGCCGGCGGCGATCAGCGCCGGGCGCGCATAGCGGCCTACCCATGGACCCACCCGCGCGCCGATGGCCACATGGACGTCTTCGGCCCACACTCCGCCAACGCCGCCGAGGACGGCATGCCACGGCGCCCCGCCCGGCTGGGACCAGCGCTGCGCGAGTTGCTGGAAATCGCGCGTGACGGAGCCAGCGATGAGCAGTCGCGTGGCCATTGCGTGATGTGACCCGTTCGAAGAGCAGCCACCGACCCGGAGGGGGAGGCGCGACGATGTTAGAATACGCTCTCAGCCAAGGTGGATAATCTGTCAACGGGCGTGAAGCGCTCGCCGGAGGCTCCCATGGTCGTCGAAACCGGGACCATCACCGTCAAGTCCGGCCTAGCCGAGATGCTCAAAGGCGGCGTGATCATGGATGTCGTCACGCCCGAGCACGCGCAGATCGCGCAGGAAGCGGGCGCCTGCGCCGTGATGGCGCTCGAGCGCGTGCCGGCCGATATCCGCAAGACGGGCGGCGTGGCGCGCATGAGCGACCCCACGCTGATCCGCGGCATCATCGAGAGCGTGTCCATCCCGGTGATGGCGAAGTGCCGCATCGGCCATTTCGTGGAGGCCTCGATCCTCCAGGCGCTCGGCGTTGACTACATCGACGAGTCCGAAGTGCTCACACCGGCGGACGAGAAACACCACATCAACAAATGGGACTACACCGTGCCCTTCGTCTGCGGCGCGCGCGACCTCGGCGAAGCGCTGCGCCGCACGGCCGAGGGAGCGGCGATGATCCGCACCAAGGGCGAGGCCGGCACTGGCAATATCGTGGAAGCGGTGCGGCACATGCGCGCCGTGCAGGGGACGATCCGGCGCTTGCGCGCGCTCGGTGATGATGAGCTGGGTGCCTTCGCCAAGGAGCAAGCGGCGCCCGTCGCCTTGCTGCGCGAGACGCGCGACCTGGGACGGTTGCCGGTCGTGAACTTCGCGGCCGGGGGCGTCGCCACGCCGGCGGACGCGGCCTTGATGATGCGGCTGGGAGCCGACGGCGTCTTCGTCGGGAGCGGAATCTTCAAGTCCCAAGAGCCCGCGCGCATGGCGCAGGCCATCGTCCAAGCGACGACGCACTTCAACGACGATGCGATCCTGGCAGAGATCTCCGCCGGTCTCGGGAGCGCGATGCCCGGGATCGAGCTGAGCGAGATCCCGGAGCTTGAGCGGTTGGCCCAGCGAGGATGGTGATCACAGGCTGATGCCCACCATCGGAGTGCTCGCCCTGCAAGGTGACTTTCGCGAGCATTGCCAGCGCCTGCGATCGATCGGCGTCGCGACTCGCGAGGTGCGGCTGCCCGTCCATCTGGACGGCCTGGACGGGCTCGTCCTGCCGGGCGGCGAAAGCACGACGATCGCCCGCTTATTGCAGCGCTTCGGTCTGCAGGAGCCGCTGCGCGAACGGGCGCGGGCGGGCTTTCCCCTATGGGGGACCTGCGCGGGCGCGATCCTGCTGGGCGATGCAGTGCCCGGACTGGACCGCGCGCCGCTGGGACTCCTGCCGATCATGGTCGAACGAAACGCCTATGGCCGGCAGATCGACTCGTTCGAGACCGACCTGGACGTGCCGGCGCTGGGCGCCAAGCCGTTTCACGCGGTGTTCATCCGTGCGCCGCGGATCGCCAGTGTCGGCAGCGGCGTCGAGGTGCTGGCGCGCCATGAAGGCGACCCGGTGATCGTGCGGCGGGGCCCGCTGCTGGCCACGACCTTTCACCCGGAATTGACGAGCGACGTTCGTCTGCATGACTACTTCATGACAGAGTGCGTCGGCCCGGCCGAGAGCGCCGCGAAGGCGCTGCCGACATTGGCAGGAGGAAGTCACTGAACGCGCTGGTGCGGCGTTTTCGACTGACGGACTTACCGATCGTCATGGGTCAGCGCGACGAGGCACGCATCAATCAGGCCGTGCCCCTCGATCGCTGCGACCGACCGGATACCCCCCTGCGCGACTGGATGCGCCTCGCGAGCGCGACGCTGCCGCGGAGCGGGCGGCGCGTCTGGATGGCCCGGGACGGGTGGTCGCTTCTCGGCCTCGTCGCGGTCCGGCCGCGGGAGGGACGCGCCGCCTGGGAGATCGATGCGCTCATCGAACCCGCGGCGGGCGACGTGTACCTCCTCGATCTCTTGGACCGGGGAGTGGCCACGGCGGGCGCCGCCGGTGCCGGGCGGCTTTTCCTGCGCGTCCCGGCCGCGAGTTCCGTCGTCGAAACGGCACGCCGGCACGGCTTCGTCGTAGTGACCGAGGAGACGCGCTACGTGTGCGAGCAGCGCGCGGTGCCGGCGGCCGCGCCGCCACCCGCGCGCCGCCGCGAGCGGCGCCACGATCAAACGCTCTTCCGGCTTTACACCGAGACCGTTCCGCAAGAGGTGCGCTGGCACACGGCGCTCTCGCCCGCCGAGTGGCGCGCCGCCGAGGAGCCGCTGGGCCGACGCGGCCGCGCCTGGATAATCCAGGGCGACCAGAGCAACGACACGCCCGCCGCACTCGTGCGCTTGGCTCAGGACGAACGGACGAGCCGCGCGGCCCTGCTCACGGACGGCCATCCCCAGAGCGCTCGTGAAGCAGTCGCGCTGGCGCTCCATGCTGCGACTCCCCCGCAGCCCCTCTTCCTGCTCCTTCCAACACATGCGGCGAGCGAGATGGCCGCCGCGACCGAGGCGGGTTTCACCGCCCTCGACCGCTTCGTTCTTTTGGTGCGACCGATCGCTCAACGCGCCAGGCGCTTGCGGGTCGCCGAGCGCGCCGTCGACGCCACCGCCACGCCGGTGACGCACTGAGCCGGGGTACGGCCAGACGTTAGGAGCCTCATGAGTAACCCTCTCGCGCTGGACCCCAGCTCTTCCGCGCCGATTAGCGAGCCGGCGCTTCGCGTCACCGACGACCTCGATCTTCTCTTGGTCACGCTGCCGCCGAGCATCCGAGACGCGGTTGATCAAGAGTGGGGACGGAGCGGACTGCTCGAGATCGTTCTGGACCTGGGCCGGCGCCCCACCGCGCGCTTCCAGGATCGCGAGGTCGAGCTCAGCGATCACGATGTCTCGCCGGACGAGATCGCGATCGTGACGCGCAGTCTCGGTGACTTCGGCGCCGATAACCGCGCCGGCATCGCGCGGACGCTGCACCGCATCTCCTGCCTGCGCAATCGCCGGGGGGAGATCGTCGGGCTGACGCTCCGCGTCGGGCGGGCCGTCTACGGCACCACTCAGGTGATCGAGGACCTCGTCTTCTCCGGCAAGAGCCTGCTGCTGCTGGGTCGCCCCGGCATCGGCAAGACCACGATGCTCCGCGAGACGGCGCGGATCCTCTCGGAGCGCGGCAAGCGCGTCGTGATCGTAGACACGTCGAACGAGATCGCGGGCGACGGCGACATCCCTCACCCCGCGATCGGGCGGGCGCGCCGCATGCAGGTGCCGACGCCGGAGCGCCAGCACGCGGTGATGGTGGAGGCGGTGGAGAATCACATGCCCGAGGTCATCGTGATCGACGAGATCGGAACAGAGCTGGAGGCGCTGGCCGCCCGCACGATCGCGGAGCGCGGCGTGCAGCTGGTCGCGACGGCGCACGGCAACGCGTTGGCCAATCTGATGCTGAACCCCACCCTTTCCGATCTGATCGGGGGGATTCAAACCGTCACGCTCGGTGATGACGAGGCGCGGCGGCGGGGCACGCAGAAGTCGGTGCTGGAAAGGAAGGCGCCTCCGACCTTCGACATGCTGGTGGAGATCCAGTCCTTCAATCGGGTGTCGATCCACCGGGATGTCGCGAGAACGGTCGACGCGCTCCTGCGCGGGCAGACCGTGACCCCGGTATTGCGCGAGATAGACGACGAGGGCACGGTGCATGCCCTGGAGGCGCCGAGCGAGGAATCGCGATCGAGCGCGCGGCCAAGCTGGCCGCCTAGCGCGCTTCCGAGCGCCAAGCCGGAGGCCGCGACGCACCACTGGCGGCTGTTCCCGCTCTCCGTCTCGCGGAGCCGGCTGCGCCAGGTGATCCGAGAGACGGGCACGAACGCATCGATCGTCGATACGATCGACGACGCCGACGCCATGGTCACCTTGCGCTCGATCTTCCGCCGACGGCCGCCGCCGGTCCGCGAAGCGGAAGAGCGCGGCCTGCCCATTTACGTGATCAAGCACAATACGACCGTGCAGATGGAACAGAGTCTCCGCGCGCTCGCGCAGGGGCAGTCGAGCTTCGATCCGGTACGCGCGGCGCTGGCGGAAGCCGAGCAAGCGATCGGGGAGCTCTCGGCAGGACAAGCCGAGTCGGTGGAGCTCACCGCCCAAAATGCTTATATTCGCCGCCTGCAACATGAGATGGCGCAGCGCTATGCACTCTCCTCCAGCAGTGCGGGCCGTGAGCCGCACCGGCGCGTGCGCTTATCGCGCGAGTAACCGCGCCACCAGAACGCCGTGGGCCTGTTCATAACATTGGAGGGCGGAGAGGGGGCGGGGAAGACCGAGTTGGCGCGCGCGCTGGCAGCGCGGCTCGTCGATGTCGATGTGGTGGTCACGTTCGAGCCGGGCGGCACGCCGCTGGGCGCCGTCTTGCGCGAGCGCCTCTTCGATGAAGCGCATCCGCTGTCGCCGTGGGCCGAGACGTTTCTCTTTCTCGCGGACCGCGCCACCCACGTGAGCGAGGTGATCCGGCCCGCCCTCGCCCGCGGCGCGGCGGTGATCTGCGATCGTTTCGCCGATTCCACCGTGGCCTACCAAGGCTACGGACGGCAGCTGGACCCCACATTGATCGAGGCGCTGAACCGGCAGGCGGCGGGCGGGCTGGTGCCGCATCTCACCTTTTTTCTTGACGTGCCGACCCAGCAAGGGCTGGATCGGTCCCAGCGCGCCCGCGACGACCGGATCGGCCGCGAGTCGATCGACTTCCACCGGCGCGTGGCGGAGGGCTTTAAACAGCTGGCCCTGAAGGAACCGGACCGGATCCACACCCTCGACGCCGCCCGCCCGGCGGACGAGGTGCTGGAGATGGCCTGGACGCTGATCAAGCCGCGCCTGGCGATGATCGGCCACCGGACGAGTGCATAGGACGGCTGCGCGAGCGCAACATGGCGAGCGTTGCCGCCGCCGGAGCCGCGCCATACCCTGCGAGCGGCACCAGCGGGCCCGGATTATCCCTCACCATGCCTGACCGTTCCATCACCGTGCGCGTCCCCGCAACGACGGCCAACCTTGGGCCGGGCTTCGACGCGGTCGGCCTAGCGCTCACGCTCTACGCGAACATCACCGTCAGCGTCGCGCCGGAGGGACGGCGGAAGGAGCGGCCGGACCCGATTCGGCGCATGGTTCTGGCGGCGGTGCGCGCCGCCTATGCCCATATCTCGGAGCGGGCGCCGCGCGGCCTGCAGGTCGCCAGCACGGCCGAGTTTCCCGTCGGACGGGGGCTGGGCGCGAGCGCGGCGGCGCGCGCCGCCGGCCTGGTCGCGGCCAACAGCCTGCTGGACCAGCGGCTGAGCGAAGCGGAGCTGCTCTCCTTGGGGACGGAGCTCGAGGGCCACGCCGACAACATCGCGCCCGCGCTCTTCGGCGGCTTGCAAGTGGTCGCGGTGGAGGGGAGCCACATCGCGCGCGTGGCCCCGGCGCTCAAGTCCGGCTTGCGCTGCGCGGGATTCATCCCGGAACTCTCAATGCCCACGCACGAGAGCCGCGATCTGTTGCCGAAGCGGCTCTCGCGCAGCGACGCCGTCCACAACAGCAGTCGCGCGGCGCTGCTCGTGGCGGCACTGACCAGCGGCGCCTGGGATCAGCTGCGGGTCGCGACGGACGATCGGCTGCACCAGCACGCCCGGCGCAAGCTGTTTCCACGAATGTTCGACCTCTTCGAGGCGGCCACCGACGCTGGGGCGTTCGCGGCCTACCTGTCCGGCGGCGGCTCGACCGTCATCGCGCTGACGGATGCCCGCCGCGCGGCGCGCGTGCAGGCGGCGCTGGAGAGCGCGGCCGAGGCGTACGCGATCCCGGGGCGCAGCTTCGTCGCGGAGCCGAACCGCCGGGGCGCGGCCGTGACGAACGGATCATGAACGCGGGCGCGCGCCTCTGCGTCCAGAAGTACGGCGGCACCAGCGTCGCCGATCCCGACCGGCTGCGGGCCGTGGGCGCGCGCATCGTCCGCCGGCTGGAGAGCGGGACGGGCGTCGTGGTGGTGGTGTCGGCGATGGGCAAGACGACCGATGATCTCATCAAGCTGGCCCATCAAGTGACCGCGCGCCCCGGTGGCCGCGAGCTGGACATGCTGCTCTCCACCGGCGAGATGGTGAGCAGCGCCCTGCTGGCGATGGTGTTGCGGGAGCGGGGGCACCCGGCGATCGGCCTCACCGGCGCCCAGGCGGGCGTCCGCACGGACTCGACTTTCAACCGCGCCCGCATCACGGAGATCGACACGCGGCGGATCGAGGCCGAGCTGGCGCAGGACCAGGTGGTGATCATCGCGGGATTCCAAGGCATCACCTCCGAGGCGGACGTCACGACCCTGGGCCGGGGCGGCTCCGACACGACCGCGGTCGCGCTGGCGGCGGCGCTGGGCGCGAAGACGGCGGAGATCTACACGGACGTGGACGGCGTCTACACCACGGACCCGCGCGTCGACCCCAAGGCCCGCAAGCTGCACGACATCGCCTACGAGGAGATGCTGGAGATGGCGGCGCAAGGCGCCCGCGTTCTCCATCCGCGCGCCGTGGAACTGGGGCTCCTCTACGATGTTCCGATTCTGGTGGCCTCGTCGTTCCGCGACACGGTCCCCGGCACCATCATCAGGAGGCAAGTTGCGATGGAACCGACGAACAGGGTGCGCGGAATCGCGCTGGATCGCGACGTGGCGGCGGTCACCGTGCGCGCGGTGCCGGACCGCCCCGGCATCGCCGCACAGCTGTTCGGCCCGCTGGCGGACGCGGCGATCTCGGTCGACACGATCGTGCAGAACGCCAGCGTCGAGCGCCTCACCGACCTCACCTTCAGCGTCGCCCAGGACGACTGGCGCCGGGCGCAGGAGATCGTGGAGCCGGTGGCGCGCGCGATCGGCGCCGCCGAGGTGATCGCCGACCACCACATGGCCAAGGTCAGCATCGTCGGGACGGGGATGCAGACGGCGCCGGGCTACGCGGCCACGATGTTCCGCGCCCTCGCCGAGGCTTCGATCAACATCCAGCTGATCACGACCTCGGACATCCGCATCACGGCGCTGGTGGCCGACGCCAGCGGCGAGGCGGCGGTGCGCGTGCTGCACGCCGCCTTCCAGCTCGACGAGCCGGTCGAAGCCTCCCGCGACTGAGTCCGGCATCGCTAGAAGACGGAACAAGCGCCCGCGTTATCCCGGCGCCTTGGCTACACTCGCGTCGAACCCATGTTCACGCACCTGCACACGCACACGGAGTTCAGCCTGCTGGACGGCCTCTCCAAGATTCCCGCGCTCATGGAGCGGGCGCGGGCCCTTGGCCAGGAGGCGATCGCGATCACCGACCACGGCAACCTCTACGGAGCCATCGATTTCTACCAGGCCGCCAAGACGGCCGGGCTGCATCCCCTGCTCGGCATGGAGGCCTACGTCGCCGGGGGGAGCCACCGCGATCGGGACGCGGCTTCCCGCCAGAGCACCACCCACCTGACGCTGCTGGCGCAGAGCGACCGGGGCTGGCACAACCTCGTGGCGCTCGCCACCAAGGCGCACCTGGACGGCTTCTACTACAACGCCCGCGTCGACCGCGAACTGCTGGCGCAGCACGGCGAGGGCCTGATCGTGCTCTCGGGCTGCCCGTCGAGCGAGTTGCACCGCGCCCTGCAGGAGGGGCGGGGCGAGGACGCGCGCCGGATCGCGGGCTGGTACCGCGAGACCTTCGGCGACCGCTACTACCTGGAGGTGCAGAACCACCACGACCCCCAGTTCACGCCCGTGATCGGGCAGACCGTGGAGCTGGCGCGCGAGCTGGCCCTGCCCCTGGTGGCGACGCACGACTCCCACTACTGCAACGCCTCCGACGCGCACGCGCACGAGGTGCTGCTCTGCATCGGCACGAATACGACGATGGACAAAGCGGACCGCTTCAAGCTGGACGGCTCCGACTTCTACCTGACCAGCGAGGCCGAGATGCAGGAGCGCTTCCCGGAGCTGCCGGAGGCGCTGGCGAACACGACCACGATCGCCGAGCGCTGCGACGTCTCGCTGGAGTTCGGCCGGCTGCAGCTACCGGAGCCTTCCCTGCCGGCCGGGGCGACCGCGATGGAGCATCTGACGGCGCTGGCCCGCGCCGGGGTGGCCGAGCGGTACGGCGATCCGGGGGGCGAGGTGACCGCCCGGCTCGACTACGAGCTGGAGGTCGTGCGGGAGACGGGCTTCGCCGAGTACTTCCTGATCGTGCGCGAGATCGCGCAGTTCGCGCACGAGCGGCGGATCGCGATGGGCGTGCGGGGCAGCGCCGCCGCCAGCATCATCCTCTACGTCCTCGGCATCACCGACATCGACCCGCTGCGCTACGGGCTCGTCTTCGAGCGCTTCCTCAACCGCGAGCGCCGCGAGATGCCCGACATCGACATGGACTTCGCCGACGACCGGCGCGACGAGGTGATCCGCTACGTCGCCGACAAGTACGGGCGCGACCGCGTCGCCCAGATCATCACCTTCGGGACGCTGGGCGCCAAGGCCGCCATTCGCGACACCGGCCGGGCGCTGGGCTTCAGCTTCCCGGAGGCGGACCGGATCGCGCGGCTGATCCCGAACCAGCTCAACATCACCTTGGACCAGGCGCTGGCGGGCAACGCCGAGCTGCGTGAGCGCTACGATTCCGACCCCGACGTCCGCCGTCTCTACGACACCGCCCGCAGCCTCGAGGGCGTGGCCCGGCACGCGGGCACGCACGCCGCCGGCGTGGTGATCGCGCGCGAGCCCCTGGTGGAGAACGTGCCCCTGCAGCGGCCGGTGCGCGGCGAGGACGACGCCATCCCCATGACGCAGTGGGCGATGAACCAGTGCGCCGCGGTCGGGCTGCTCAAGATGGACCTGCTGGGCCTCAGCAACCTCACGGTCCTGGAGACCTGCGCGCAGCTGGTGCGCGATCTGACCGGCGAGGAGGTCGATTACCAGCAGCTGGCGGACGAAGACGCCGCGACCTTCGCCCTGCTCTCGCGCGGGGAGACCTTCGGCGTCTTCCAGCTGGAGTCCTCCGGGATGCGGCGCTACGTGCAGGAGCTGCAGCCCGCGCGGATCGCCGACCTGGCGGCCATGGTGGCGCTCTACCGCCCCGGACCGATGGAGCACATCCCCCGCTATATCGCGGCCCGGCACGGGCGCGAGCCGATCACCTACCCGCACCCCGACCTGGCGGCCATCCTGGACGAGACGCACGGCGTGATCGTCTACCAGGACCAGGTGCTCCACATCGCGCGCAAGTTCGCCGGCTACTCCCTGGGCCAGGCCGACATCATGCGCAAGGCCATGGGCAAGAAGATCCCCGAGGTGATGCAGGCCGAGCGCGGGCGCTTCACCCAGGGCGCCCGCGAGCTGGGCTACGGCGACGCCGACGCCACCACCGTGTTCGAGCTGATCGAGCCCTTCGCCGGATACGCCTTCAACAAGGCCCACGCCGTCTGCTACGGCACGATCGCCTACCAGACCGCCTACCTGAAGGCGCACTACCCCGCGCCCTACATGACCGCTATCCTGCGCCGCGAGGCCGGCGACGCGGATCGGGTGGGGCTGGCGATCGCGGAGTGCGCCCGGCTGGGGCTCCAGGTCCTGCCCCCCGACATCAACCGCTCGCAGGCCCAGTTCAACGTGGAGCCGGAGGCGGACGAAAGCCTCGCCATCCGCTTCGGGCTGGCCAACGTCAAGAACGTGGGGCGGGGCGCGATCGATCTGGTGGTGGCCGAGCGCGACAAGGGCGGCCCCTTCGCCTCCCTGGAGGACTTCTGCCGCCGCGCCGACCTGCGCGCCCTCAACAAGCGCGCCCTGGAGAGCCTGATCAAGGCCGGCGCCCTCGACGCGCTCACCACCCGCGGGGCGGCGCTGGCCGGGATCGACCGTATCGTGCGCCGCGCCCAGCGGGAGCAGGAGCTGCGCGCCAGCGGGCAGACGACGATGTTCGACCTCTTCGGCGAGGAGGTGGAGACGCCGCGCCCCGAGCTCGATCTGGAGGAGGCCGGCACCACCAGCGCCGAGGAGCTGCACTGGGAGAAGGAGCTGCTGGGCGCCTACCTCTCCGCCCACCCCTTCCAGCGCGCCGCCGCCGACCTCGCCGCCGAGGTCACCGTCCAAGCCGCCGAGGTCGGCGACGAGCTCGACGGCCAGGAGATCGTCCTGGCGGGCATGGTCGACATCATCCGCCCGCTCACGACGAAGAAGGGCGACCCCTTCGCGGCCGTGCTGGTGGAGGACCTCTCGGGCGCCGTCGAGGTGACGGTCTGGCCGGAGCAGTACGCGCGCACGCGCGCGATCTGGAGCAAGGGCTCGATCGTCCTCCTGCACGCCAAGGTGCGGACCCGCGGCGAGCGGCTCACGGTGGCGGTGGACGAGGTGACGCAGTACGTCGAGGCGCCCAGCAGCGGCGGCGCCCTCCAAGGCGGCGCGGCGCCCGCGGCCCTGCCGCCGAGGAACGGCGGCGCGGGCGCGTCCCAGCCC
>JAPOXK010000017.1 GCA_026707145.1 Chloroflexota bacterium
CGGGAGGCGGGGCGGGCGTGCCCGTCGCGGGCGCCTCGTCCGGCGTGACGGCCGGCGCCGGGGTGGCTGCCGGGGGTGGCGGGCTCTCCGGGGGCGGCCGGGCGCCGTCCGCGGATCCGTCACATGCCGCCAGCACCAGGACGAGGCCGGCGGCGAGCAGGAGGGTTGCCCAATGACGGGCGCGAGTCATGGCATGTGCCCCCGCGGTCTTATCTAGGTTAACGCCGCCGCCGGGTGCGGGGTTCCGCCCATCCCGCACGACCGGCTGCCGGGGGTCTCACGGCAGGGCTCGCCTCATGGGTTTGCTACCCTCCCGTGCGATCGCCGCCGCCCCGGCCGTAGCCCCCAATTTCTGAGCGGCTCTCCCCGATTGTCCGGCGGCGCAGCGCCCGCTAGGCTGGATCCATAATGCACGCCCGCCCGCACGCCTATCCCGAGAGGTTCTCGTCCGCCGCGCCTCATCACGCGGCGGATGCGATCGGCTGCTGACGCGCGCTCCCGCCGGACGCCTCGGAGCGAGGCGCTTCCATATCCGGCCCTCTGTACCCGCTGCTCCTACCCATGAAGGACTGAGACCGTGAACGCTCCGCGTGTGCTCCTCTACGACACCATCCTCCGCGACGGCTCCCAGATGGAGGGCATCGCCTTCTCCCTCGAGGACAAGCTCGCCATCGCGCACCGCCTCGACGAGATCGGCGTCCACTACATCGAGGGCGGCTTCCCCGGCTCCAACGAGAAGGACCGCCTCTTCTTCCAAGAGATCAAGCGCGCCCCCCTCAAGCAGGCCAAGGTCGTCGCCTTCGGCGGCACCCGCCGCGCCGGACTCCAGGTGCAGGACGATCCCAACATCCAGGCGATCGCGGACGCCGGCACGGCCGTCGTCACCCTCGTCGGCAAGGCCAGCCGCTATCAGGTTCGCGTCGCCCTCGAAACCAGCGGCGAGGAGAACCTCGCCATGATCGCCGACTCCGTCGCCCACTTCAAAGCGCTCGGCCGCGAGGTCGGCTTCGACGCCGAGCACTTCTTCGACGGCTTCCGCGGCGACCCGGACTACGCCCTCCAGACCCTCCGCACGGCCGCCCGCGCCGGCGCCGACACGCTCATCCTCTGCGACACGAACGGCGGCGCCCTCACTCCCGACCTCGTGCGAGCGATCGAAGCCGCCAAGCAAGCCGTCCCGCAGGCGCAGCTCGGCATCCACGTCCACGACGACGCCGGCCTCGCCGTCGCCAACAGCCTCGCCGCCGTCTCCGCCGGCGTGGAGCAGGTCCAAGGCTGCTTCAACGGCTACGGCGAGCGCTGCGGCAACGCCAACCTCGCCACCATCCTCGCCACGCTCCAGCTCAAGATGGGCATTCCCGTCGTCGGCGACGCGCAGCTCGCCCGCCTCACCGAGCTCTCCCGCTACATCGCCGAGCTCGCCAACCTTCCCCTGGATCCGCAGGCCCCCTACGTCGGCGTCAGCGCCTTCGCCCACAAGGCCGGATACCACGTCGCCGCCGTCGTCAAGGACGAGGACACCTACCAGCACGCGAAGCCCGCCGCCGTCGGCAACGACCGCCGGGTCCTCGTCAGCGAGCTCTCCGGACAGCGCAACATCTCCTACAAATTGCAGGAGCGCGGCTTGGACCTGCCCCTGACGGCCGAAGAGACCCGGGCCCTGCTCGATCGCGTCAAGCAGATGGAGAGCCGCGGCTACCAGTACGAGGGTGCCGAGGCCTCCTTCGAGCTGCTCGCCCACCGCGCCCGCCCCAACTACACGGCTCCCTTCGAGCTGGAGGACTTCCTCATCGTGGAGCGCCGCCGCCACACGGCCGATCTCACCGATAGGGAAGCCGGGAGCGGGGCGGCCGAGAACGGGGGACGCAACGAGATGCTGGCCGAGGCGATGGCCAAGGTCGGCGTTGCCGGCCAGCTCTTCCAGACCGCCGCCGAGGGCAACGGGCCCGTCAACGCGCTCGACCGCGCCGTGCGCAAGGGCCTGCGCGAGGCCTACCCCGCGCTCGACCGCATGCACCTCCTCGACTACAAGGTCCGCATTCTCGACGCGGCCGCCGGGACCGAGGCCAAGGTGCGCGTCCTCATCGAATCCACCGACGGCGAGCACATCTGGAACACCGTCGGCTCCTCCACCGATGTGATCGAGGCCTCCTGGCTGGCTCTGGCCGACGCCTTCGAATACTTTCTGCTCAAGCAGGAAGAGTGGGGCTAACCGCTGGCTCTCTGTCTTTCCCCGCCGCCATGATCGGCCGCGCGCTCCTGCCCTGCCCGATGAATCCGCCTCCGCCGCTCCCCGATGCCGAATCAGGCAGGGGAAGCTAGAATAAGTTGCCGGGCGATCCACGCCGGGTGGGTGCCGGTGGCCCAAACAGGGGAGAGGGAGAGTACCGTGGAAGCAGATGGGATGGGCGAAGGCTTTCCGCCTTGCTTGCGCTGCGATAGTGGCAACCTCGTGCCGTTGTCCGACTTCGGAGGTCAAGGTGCGGCAGTGCACTACAAGGCCTGGGTCTGCACGCTTCCGAGCTGCGGCTACAACATCAAGATCCGCAACGGCGATATCTACATCGACGAGCCGATCCTCAGCGGAGCCGGCGGCCGCCGCTAGCGCGCGCCGAACGCGTGCCCGGGAGGACCGCGAGCCTCCCAAGGCGGCCCCGCGGCGCAGGGCAGGCGTCGCCCCTCGCGTGCGGCTGCGCGCCGGATCGCCGTGAGCGTCCGGCGACCCTACTCGCCGGCGGGAACCGGCCGCTTCTTCGGACTCCTCACCGCGGTCGTGGTCTTGGTGCCGCTCGCCGTCGTGGCCCTGCTGTTCCTCGAGTTCGACATCCTCTCGGACGAGGACGAGGGGGATGCTCCGGCGCAAGCCCCCAGCGAGATCCAGCGCCTGGACGAGATCCCCGAAGATCTCCCCGATGCCGACTCCTTCGAAGCGCCCGGCGGGGACGAGACGCTTCCACCCGCAGAAGAAGTGGCTCCTGCTCCTCCGCCTCCTGCGGAGCTGGTCCATATCGTCGTCGCCGGCGACACCCTCAGCGCCATCGCCCGCGCCTTCGGCGTCTCCCTCGACGCCATCCTCGCCGTGAACGACATCCCGGATCCCAACGCGCTTCTCGTCGGCCAACGGATCGTTATCCCGGTTGCTGCCGCAGCGGGGGAAACGGCTCCCCAGCCGGAGCCCGCCCCCGTCCAGGAGATCCAGCCGCCCGCCGGCGCCGCCATCCCCGCCGAAGATCCCATGCCGTCCGCGGACGGCGCGAACGGCGGGACGGAAGGCGAGGGCGATCCCGTCCCGTAGCGCCTCGTAGTGAGCACGGCTCGCCCGCGCCGCGCTGTTTCCTCCTCTCAACCGCCATCCCGTGAGTTGCGACCCTCAGAGGCTGCCCGTACGCTGCTCAGGACCTGTCCCGGGCCACAGATCAGCCATCTACGTCGGGGAGTGGCGCAGTCCGGCAGCGCGCTTCGTTCGGGACGAAGAGGTCGGAGGTTCAAATCCTCTCTCCCCGACCACTGCTCCTCGCTTCCGCGCCGGTTCAGCCGGCGCATCAGGGTGCTCTCGCTTGTCGGTTCGTGCTCGCCGCCGGCGAAGTGTCTGCGGGCCGTCTGCCTCCCCCCGCTTAGCGCACCTGGGACCCCCGCACCCGCGACGCAACCTCTCCCAACGATCCTGCCTCCCACTTCGTTCCGCCCACGCGCACGACCCACCGCCGCTCCGCGTCTGCCGATCGCAGCTCCACCTCTACGACGCCCCGAGTGTTCCCGCTGCCCCCCCCCGGCGTCGGTTCCGGCACCGTCACCACCTTGTAGTTCGCGAAGTGCTCGACTCCGAAATTCTCCGCGTGTGCTACCGACATCTTCTCGGGGAAGTAGCCCACCCCCTCCGCGTACTCAGCACTGCCGCGCAGTACGTTCGCCCTTGGTGCGGAAGACGGAGCCGGCTCTTCGACCGGCTCGATTGCGGCAGGCTCGTCGGCCGGCGCATCAACCACCGCCGGAGGCGTTTCTTCACTCTTGTCTGCTTCGCTTGGCGCAGCAACCGCTACCTCGGACGCTTCGTCGCCCCCGGTCGTCTCACTTGCTGCGGGCTCCGTCTCCACGCTTGCCGCGTCCCGGTCGTCGCCACCGCACGCGGCCGCGATGACGGAGCCGAGCAAGAGCCCAGCCACCAACACAGGCGCCCATGTCCCAAATAAATGCAAAGGCAGTGCGAGCTTCGTGCGAGCCATGCGTCTCCTCTTTCGACCGTCCGCTGTGCGAGGAAGAGGACATGACCCGAATCAAAAACGACCCGGATACCGGGTCGTTGCGCACCCCAGCCTCACACGCGAAGGCGGTTTCCGTGCGGACGCTCGAAGGTCATCGGGCTCCCCGCTCCCGCGGGTGACCGTTGCGCGACAGCCCCGGACTTACACCGGCGTTCCCCTGTCGAGCGCCTCACTATTTGATTGTGCGCGAATCGTGGCACGCGCTCCAACTGCGGTCAGGGGAGACAAGGGAGGCAAAGATCGGCCCGTCTTCGCCCGTGTAGCCTGTGCGAATGCCCCTCTCGTCCGCTCCGCGCCCCGTCATTCACGGCACCGAAGCCTCCCAACACCGGTCGGTTCGCGCCGCTCTCCACCTGCTGAGCGCTGGCGATGCCGCCCTGCATCCTCTCGCTGCCGAGATCGCCGACGGCCTCGCCGGCGGCCGGGCTAGCGTCAAGGTCGATCGCCCTTCCCGTCTCCTCTACGCCACCGACGCCTCGATCTATGAGATGGAGCCGCTCGCCGTCGTCTATCCCCGCTCCGCTGCCGATGTCGCCCATGTGCTGCGCGTGGCGGCGCAACGCGGCCTGCCCGTCCTGCCGCGCGGCGCCGGCACGAGCCTTGCCGGTCAGACCCTCAACCACGCCGTCGTCCTCGACTTTACGCCTCACATGGACCGCGTCATCCAGATCGACGCGGCGGAGCGCCGGGCCCGCGTCCAACCCGGCGTTGTGCTGGCCCAACTCAACCGCGCCCTCCGCGACCATGGCTTGCACTACCCGATCGATCCTTCCACCGCAAATCGCGCCACGATCGGCGGCGGCATTGGCAACAACTCCTGCGGCAGTCACTCTGCGGTCTACGGCAAGACCGTCGATAATGTCGTTGCGCTCGATCTCCTGCTCGCCGACGCGACCGCCGCTCGTTTCACTCACTACGAACCCCAAGTCCTCGCCGCCAAGCGCGCCCAATCCGGCCTCGAAGGCGACATCTACCGTGCCGTCGAACGCCTCACCACGCAGTACCGCGACGAAATCCGCGCCCGCTTCCCCAAGATCCTGCGGCGCGTCTCCGGCTACAACCTTGATGCCCTGCTCCAAGACCCTTCCGATCTTGCTCCACTCATCGTCGGCTCCGAAGGCACCCTCGCCCTCGTCACCGAGGCGACCGTTCGCCTCGCTCCCCTCCCCATCTGCAAGGGGCTGGCCGTCGTCCACCTCCGCTCCGTCGTCGAGGCGGCCGAGGCCACGGTCGTCGCCAACCGCCACCACCCCTCCGCCGTCGAGCTCGTCGACGCCACCATCATCGATCGCTGCCGGCAACATCCGAGCTACGCATCGTTGGCGGAGCGCGTCCAGGGCGACCCCGGCGCGCTCCTCCTCGTCGAGTTTTACGGTGACTCGACGGATGAGCTGACCGATAAGCTCAACGCGCTCGCCACCGCGCTGGAGTGTGAGCGCCTCGGCTACGCCACCATCGTTACCCTGGACCCGGACCAGCAGCGCGCCATGTGGCGCATGCGCGAGATCGGCCTCGGCATTCTCATGAGCGTCCGCGGCGACGCGAAACCGCTCGCCTTCGTCGAGGACACGGCCGTCGACCCAGATCACCTGCCGCAGTTCGTCGCGCGCTTCGACGCCCTCATACGCGACCATGGCTTCACGGCCGCCTACTACGGCCACGCCAGCGTCGGCTGCCTCCACATCCGCCCCCACGCGAATATCAAAGACGCTGCCGAGCTTGCCTCCATGCAGCGCCTCGCCGAGCGTATCGCCGACCTCGTCGTGGAGTTTCAGGGCAGTCTCAGCGGCGAGCACGGCGACGGCATCCTGCGCGGCGTTTTCATGGAGCGCATGTTCGGCGCCCAGATCGTCCAAGCCTTCCGTGATCTCAAGACCGCCTTTGATCCGGACGGTCTCCTCAATCCCGGCAAGATCATCGATGTACCGCCCTTCGCCGATAACCTTCGCCTCGGTCCTCATACCATCAACCGGGATCCGCCTACCTATCTCAGCTTCGCCGCCGATGGCGGCATCGCCCGCGCCGTCGAGCTCTGCAACGGCCAAGGCGCCTGCCGCAAGTTCGACGGCGGCATGTGCCCTTCCTACATGGTCACCAAGGACGAAGAGCACTCCACCCGTGGTCGTGCCAACCTCCTCCGCCAAGCGCTCAACGGCGTCCTGCCACCCCAGGACCTCGCCGGTGAGCGCATCCACGAAGCCCTCGACCTCTGTGTGGAGTGCAAGGCGTGCAAGAGCGAGTGCCCCTCCGGCGTTGATCTCGCCAAGCTCAAGTACGAAACCCTCACCCATTACCACGATGCTCACGGCGTGCCCCGCCGCGCCCGCGCCTTCGCGCACATCCGCACGCTCGCCCGCGTCGCCGCGCCCTTCGCCCCGCTCGTCAACGCCGCTGGGCGGGTTGCGCCGCTGCGGCTCCTGCTCGAAAAGACGGCGGGCATCCATCGCGCCCGCCCCATCCCGGTCCTCGCCCGCGAGCCCTTTCCGCGCAGCTTCGCTCGGCGGCGAGCGGGTACCGCCCGCCCGCCCGCACCGCGTGGCGAGGCCGTGTTCTTCCACGACACCTTCACCGACTATTTCCACCCGGAGGTCGGGCATGCCGCCGTAGCGGTCCTGGAAGCGCTCGGCTACGGTGTTCGCCTCGTCGACGGTCTCGTCTGCTGCGGCCGCCCCGCCATCTCCAAAGGGATGCTCGGCACGGCCCGCAAGTGGGCCCGCCGCAACGTCGAGGCGTTGCGGCCCTTCGCCGCCGCCGGCATCCCCATCGTCGGTGTCGAGCCTTCCTGCCTCTTGGCTCTGCGCGACGAGTACCCCGACCTGATTCCCGGGCCCGATGCCAGCCTCGTTGCCGAGCACGCTCTGCTCCTCGATCAGCTTCTCGTCCGTCTTGTCCACGAAGAGCCCGCCCTCGTCGATCGATTCCTTCCCGCGCGGCGCTCTCTCCTGCTCCATGCGCACTGCCACCAAAAGGCTCTCGCCGGTACGGACGCTACGCTCCGTGCCCTTCAACTGGCCGGATTCGATGCCACCCTCATAGACTCGGGCTGCTGTGGCATGGCCGGCTCTTTCGGATTCGAGGCCGAGCATTACGACATTTCGCGCCGCATGGGCGCGCTCGCGCTCTTTCCCGCCGTCCAGGCCGCGCCCGTTGCGACGGAGATCGCGATCACGGGCGTTTCCTGCCGCCAGCAGATCGACCATTGCACCGGCCGGCGCGCTCGCCACGTCGTCGAGTTTCTAGCCGGCGCGCTCCGTCCCCACGAAACCGCCTAACGGCGCGGTATCATGCGGCTCCCATTGAGGACCGCGCTAGTCAAGGAGTCCCCGTGTCTTCCAGCGCCCCTGCCACCACTCTGCTCGACCCCATCAGCTTCGAAGTGCTCCGCGCTGCCTTCACCGCCACCTGCAACGAGATGGCGCTCGTCGTCGCCAAGACCGCCTATTCCACCCCCGTCAACGAGGGTCACGATTTCGCCGGCGGCCTCTACGACCATCACGGCCAACTCGTCTCCCAGGGCGAGTTCGATCTCCCCGCCTTCGTCGGCCTCACCATCCTCACCGTCCCTGAAGTCATCCGCCAGATCGGCCGCGAGAATATGGAGCCCGGCGACATTTACATCATCAACGACCCCTACGTCGCCAGCACCCACTGCAACGATATTCATTTCATCAAGCCCATCTTCGTTGACGGCGAACTCCTCGCCTTTACTTCCTCGACCGCGCACTGGTCCGATGTCGGCGGCGTGGTCGCGGGCTCGCTCAACTGCGCCGCGCGCAGTCACTTCGAAGAAGGTATGCGCATCCCCGCCATCACCCTCTTCCGGCGCGGGGAGATGAACCACGACATCGTCGCGCTCCTCCTCCACAACATGCGCCAATCCTGGGAGCGGCTCGGCGACCTCAACGCGCAGGTCGCCGCCGTCCGCGCCGGCGAGGAGCGCATCCGCGTGCTCATCGCCCGCCACGGCGTGGCCAGCGTTCGCGCTGCCATGGCCGAGGTCCAAAACTACTCCGAGCGCCTTGCCCGCGCCGCCTTCAGCAGCCTGCCGGACGGCGTCTACACCGCTGAGGACCATGTCGACCAAGACGTCCATACCGGCGAGCGCAAGACCATCCGCCTCGACTTCGTCGTCCAAGGGGACCACGCCGTTTTCGACCTCACCCGAAGCGACGGGGCTGCCGAATCCGGCATCAACTGCACCATCGCCGCCTGCACATCGGCCATTTTCATCGGCCTGGCCGCGGTGTTGCCGCCCATGCCCATGAACGCCGGCGTCATGCGCGCCGTCGAAATCAAGGCCAGGCGCGGATCGATCGTCTGGGCCCAGCCGCCCGTCGGCATCTCCGGGCTTGCCATCACCAGCATGGACGCCACGACCGGCGCCGCCATGCTCGCCGTCGGTCAGGCCCTGCCGGAGCGTGCCGTCGGCCTTCCTTCCGCCATCGTCAACTCGACCTTCGCCGGCGCGGACACCCGCCCCACTTTCGACGCCCCCTTCATTAACTACATCTGGGCCTTTGGCGGCACCGGCGGCACCAAGTACAAGGATGGGTCCAACACCCTGGCCTCTCCTTTTGGCGCCTCCTCCACCAATATCCCCTGTGAGCTCCAAGAGCGTCGCTACCCCGTCCTCTACTGGGTGCATCAACTTCTCCCCGATTCCGGGGGCCCCGGGGAAACACGGGGCGGCTGTGGCTTGGAACAGCTCATTGAGCCCAGCCTCCCGGGATCCCTCTCCAACATCTGCAACCGAGAGAAGCAAGGCCCGGCGGGTATCTTTGGCGGCGGCTCGGGCTGGACTTCCCGGCTGGTCGTCAATCCTGACACCGAGAACGAAACCAACCTCGGCACCTTCGCCGTCAACGTTCCCGTTGGCCCTGGGGCCAAGCTCTCCTTCTGGTCCAACGGCGCTGGCGGCTACGGGGATCCCCTCGACCGCCCGACGGATCGCATCCTCAACGATATCCGCGACGGATACCTCACCGTCCCCGCGGCCCGTGAGCAATATGGCGTCGTCGTCAGGGAGCGCGATCGGCGGCGCCTAGAGTACGTTGTCGACGCCGGCGCGACCGACAGGCTCCGTGGAGAGATGCGGAGCGCACGCGCCGCACAAACCGTCCGCTAGCCCGGAAGCCCCTGCGCGTCGAACGGCTTCCCTCGGTTCGCCGTGTCTGCCCAAGCGCTCGCGAAAACTGCCGCCCGCCCACTCCCAGCGGGCCGAGTTCGAGCGAACGCTCTACCTTCGCCTCTCGATCCGATACCGTGACCCCGTCCGTGCTCCCCTGTCGCACTCACGGAGGAACGACGATGAGCGTTCGCATCGGCCTCAACATCGTGACCTACCCCTTCGCGTCCACCAAGGGCTTCTGGCGCTGGGTCGATCTTTGCGAAGAGAATGACATCGACTCTCTTTGGCAAACCGATCGCCTCGTTTCCACGCTTCCCTTCCTCGAATCCATGACGACGATGGCCGCACTCGCTGGCGGCACCAAGCGTCTTAAATTCGGCATGAACGTCGTCGTCGTGACCTTCCGCGACCCGCTCGTCCTTGCCAAGCAGTGCGCCACGATCGACTTCCTCAGCGACGGCCGCCTCCTCCCCGCCTTCGGCGTGGGCGGCCCCGTCGCTCCGGAGTGGGAAGCGACCGGCCGCACGACGCGCCAGCGCGGCGCCATCGCCAACGAAGCGTTGGAGATCATGGCTCGCCTTTGGGCCGAAGAGCGGGTGACCTACGAGGGCGCGCACTTCCAATACCGAAACGCCAGGATCGAACCCAAGCCGGTCCAGCAACCCTTGCCCCTCTGGATCGGCGGCATCAGCGAGGCCGCCATTCGCCGCACTGCCCGGCTCGGCAACGGCTGGTTGGGCGGTCTACAGACGCCCGAAACGGCCGGCCAAGTCGTCGCCGCCATCAAGACCGCCGCCGCGGAAGAGGGCCGCGCCATCGACGAAGACCACTACGGCGCCAGCTTCCCCTTCTACTTCGGCCCCTGGGATGCCCCGGCCGTGCAGGACTCGCTGAGTCTCTATCGTCGTGAGGACATCTCCTGGGATCCGCCCGACTACTTCGCCGTCGGCGACGCCGGCGCCATCCTCGGCCGCATCCGCGCCTATATGGATCAAGGCATCTCCAAGTTCGTGATGCGCCCCCTCGGCGAGAGCGAGAGCGAGATCATGACGCAGACCCAGCGGCTCGTGGAAGAGGTCGTCCCACTCGTCCACGGCGCTCCCGCCGCCGCCGCCGACGCGAGAACGTAGCCGCTCGCGCTTACTGAGAGGACGCTGGATTCGCGAAGAGGGTCGAAGCGGTTACTCGACCTGCCAGGTCGTGTCGCCGCGCAGCAGCGCGCGAATGTCGCCTTTCCCCTGCTGTGCGCTCGCCATCTCAATCTGTTCCTCAAGCAGCGCGTCGTAGGTGGGCTTCTCCACGTCGCGGAACACGCCGACGGGCACCGGCATCTCGGGGTAGCTCATGCGTGCGAGCAGATGCGCGACTGACGGGTCCGTCCGCGATGCGTCGTGCACCAACGGCTCGGCATCCGGTTCCTCTCGTAGGTCAACGCACTCCGCCGCCAGACCGTTGAGGCGAACCGCCATCTCCTGTTCGACCCCATAGCGCATCGGCTCGCCGTCCTTCAGGTACAGCATCCGCTGGAGGCGCACCGGCTTATCCGTGAACGCGCGGTAGGCGCCGTCGTTGAAGATGTTGCAGTTCTGATAGACCTCCACGAATGATCCGCCCCGGTGCCGCGCCGCCCGCTCCAGCGTCTCGATCAGATGCGGCGGGTCCGTGTCGAACGACCGCGCCACAAACGTCGCCTCCGCCGCCAGCGCCACGCTGATCGGGTTGATCGGCGCGTCGATCGACCCCATCGGCGATGATTTCGTCCGCTTTCCCAGCTCGGAGGTGGGCGAGTACTGCCCCTTCGTCAATCCATAGATGCGGTTGTTGAAAAGGATGATGTTGATGTCGATATTGCGTCGCAGCGCGTGCAGGAAGTGATTCCCCCCAATGCTCAGCGCGTCGCCGTCGCCGGTGATCACCCAGAGCTGCAGATCGGGCCGCGCGACCTTGAGCCCCGTGGCCAGCGTCGGCGCCCGGCCGTGAATGCTGTGAAAGCCGTAGGTGTTCATGTAGTAAGGGAAGCGGCTGGCGCAGCCGATCCCGGAGACGAACACGAGCTTTTCGCGCGGCACCCCGAGGTTCGGCAACATTTTTTGGGTCTGGGCCAAGATGGAATAATCGCCGCAACCGGGGCACCAGCGCGGGTCTGCGGAGGATGCGAAGTCCTTGCGCGTCAACTTCGGTGCCGCTTGCTGTTCGGCGATTGGTTCAACGACCACGAGATTCCTCACTCAGTTGAATGATGCCCTCGGCGATCTCGACCGCCGTGAACGGCTTGCCCATCACCTTGTTGAGCCCATGCGCGTCGATCAGGTACTTGGCGCGGATCAGCAGCCGCAACTGGCCGCTGTTGTTCTCGGGAATGAGCACGCGCCGGAAGCGGCGCAGGACGGCGCCGAGGTTGTGAGGGAATGGATTGAGGTAGCGCAAGTGTGCTGTCGACACGGGAACGCCTTCGGCGCGCGCTTGGTCGGCGGCGGAGAGGATCGCGCCGCGGGTGCTGCCCCAGCCCAGCACAAGCACGTCGCCTTCCTGTGGCCCCTCCACCTCGAGCGCGGGAACGTCCTGCGCGATCCGCTCGATCTTCTCCGCTCGGAGATCCACCATCCGCTGGTGGTTCAGCGGATCGTAGGAGACGTCGCCGCTGCCGTCCGCTTTCTCCAGCCCGCCTACCCGATGCTCCAGGCCGGGCGTGCCGGGCAGCGCATAGGGCCGCGCCAGCGTCTCGGAATCGCGGATGAAAGGAGCGAAGCCCTCGGGGTCGGTGTGATGCCGGATCACGATCGGGGCGATCTCGTCGATCGCCGGCACGATCCACGGCTCCGACGTGTTCCCCAGGTAGGTGTCCGAAAGGAAAATGACTGGGGTCATGTACTTCTGTGCGATGCGGATCGCTTCGATCGCCAGGTAGAAGCAATCGCCTGGCGACGACGGCGCCACAATGCATACCGGGCTCTCGCTGTTACGGCCGAAGAAGGCCTGCAGCAGATCCCCCTGCTCCGTCTTGGTTGGCATGCCGGTGCTGGGACCAGCCCGTTGGATATCCAGAATGACCAGCGGCAGTTCGGTCGAGACGGCGAGACCGACCGTCTCCGCCTTGAGGGCGAGCCCCGGCCCGCTCGTGCCGGTCAAACCCAGCGCCCCGCCGAAGGCGGCGCCTAAGGCCACGCCCGCTGCGGCGATCTCGTCCTCCGCCTGCACCGTCTTCACGCCGAAGTTGCGGTAGCTCGCAAGCAGCTCCAGGATCTCGCTGGCCGGCGTGATCGGGTAGCTGGCGTACACCACCGACTGTCCGGACAGGTGCGCGGCCGCCACGATGCCCAAGCTCGTGGCTTGGTTGCCGGTAATGTTGCGGTACTCGCCCGGCGGCAGTTTGGCTGGTCCCACTCGGACGCTGGCATCCGCCAACTCCGCCGTCTCGCCGTAGTTGTAGCCCGCGCGTAGCGCGCTCTGGTTGGCTTGGACGATCGCCGGGTTCCTTTCGAATTTGACGGCAACCCACTGCAGAGTCGACTCGAGATCGCGACCGTAGAGCCAGCACACCAAGCCCAACGCCGCCAAGTTTCGCGTGCGCTCCGCCTGCTGCACGCTTACGGGAAACTCGCGCGCCGCCTCCACCGCCAACTTCGTGAGCGGCACCGAGATGATCCGGTAATCGCTCAAGCTGCCGTCGCCGAGGGGGTTGGCGGCATAGCCGGCCTTCTTGAGGTTGGTCGTTGTGAAGGCTTCCTCATTGACGATGATCAACCCGCCCCGCGGCAGGTCGCCTAGATTCATCTTAAGCGCGGCCGGATTCATCGCGATTAGCGTGTCTGGCGCGTCGCCCGGGGTATGAATCCGTTGATTGGAAAAGCTAATCTGGAAAGCGCTGACGCCTGCCAGCGACCCGGCGGGCGCGCGGATCTCGGCGGGAAAGTCCGGCAGCGTGCTGAAATCGTTGCCGAACAGCGCGGTCGAGTCGGTGAAGCGATTCCCGGCGAGTTGCATGCCGTCGCCGGAGTCGCCGGCAAAGCGGATCGTGACGCGGTCACGCTCCCGGCCAGCGCGGTCGGTCTCGACCGTTAGCTTCACCATCACTCGAAGCTTCCTTGGCGGTCCCTGCTGGAGCGGCAGACCGCCACGAGTTCTGTCATCGGCGCTGCCGTCGCTCTTACGCCTCCAGGCGCATCGTAGCAGCGCCTCGGGGATGAAGCCCCCGCAAGTTACGCTCCGTTAACTCTGGCCCGACTCTTAACACTCTGGCCCGACTCTGCTCCGTCCCTCTAGGTCGAACGCCGCCCCGCCCCCGGGCGGTAGAATCCGACCGCTGTACGAAATGCAGAGGCAGACCGGAGGATCGGCCGGTGGAGAACGTGCTTCTCGTGGCGAAGCCGAGCGGGAAGTGCGGGGACGGATTGGACGAGAGCGTTGGAGAGCGTTGAGCGGCTATGCGCGGGCGATTGACGGACAAGGTGGCCGTCGTGACCGGGGGCGCAAGCGGGATCGGCCGCGCCTGCGCCCTTCGCTTCGCTGCCGAGGGCGCCGCCATCCTCGTGGCCGATCGCGATGCGGCGCGCGGGGCTGCCGTCGCCGCGGAAGTGGAGGCTGTTGGGGAAGCCGCCTGCTTCGTGGAGACCGACACGGCGTCCGAGCCGGCTTGCGAGGCGATGGCTGACGCCGCGGTCGAGCGCTTCGGCCGGATCGACGTGCTCGTCGCCGCCGCCGGGATCGCCCATGGCGTCACGCGCCGCGGCGACCGCGCCAAACAGATCCGCGCCGCGACCGATTGGGAGGCGGGTGCCCTGATCACCAAGTCCCTGCGCTCTTGGGAGCGGGTGCTGGCCGTCAACCTGACCGGAGTGATGCTGAGCAACCGGGCGGTCGCACGTCGCATGATCGAAGGCGGCGCCCCCGGGTCGATTGTCAACCTGGGATCGGCCGCCGGCTTTCTTCCCTTCCGGGGGATCGGCGACTACTGCGTCTCGAAAGCGGGGGTCTGGATGCTCACCAAGGTCCTTGCCGGTGAACTGGCTGCCCACCACATTCGCGTCAACGCGCTGGCGCCTGGCTTGGTCGAGACGCCGATGGCGGCGACCATCCTCGCGGACGCAACCGCCAGTGCGCAGATCCGCAACATCACGCCCATGAACCGTTTTGCCCAACCTGAGGAGATCGCCGGCGCGGCGCTCTTCTTGGCGTCCGACGAATCCAGCTACGTTACGGGGGAAATACTCTCCGTCGACGGAGGGATGTTTACCGGCTAGCGATCGAGGGAAACCATGAGCGCCGCGAATACAGACACGATCCAGCGCACCATCCGCGCCCTTTCCGATGATCTGCGGGTGCTGAGTCTCGATATCCATGCCCACCCCGAGCTCAACTTCGAGGAGCGCCACGCCCACGCCGCCCTGACCACGTTCCTGGAGGCGCGTGGCTTCATCGTGGAGCGGGGCGCCTACGGCATCGAGACGGCGTTCGTCGCGCGTTTCGGCAGCGGCAGTCCCACCATTGCCCTGCTCTGCGAGTACGACGCCCTTCCGGAGATCGGCCATGCCTGCGGCCATAACCTCATCGCCGCTTCCGGCGCGGCCGCCGGCATCGGAGTGAAAGAGGCCCTTCTCCCCGGCGCGGGCACGCTGCTGGTTTTGGGAACGCCTGCGGAGGAAGGCGGCGGCGGCAAGATCATTCTGATCGACCGTGACGCGTTCGCGCAGGTCGATGTCGCGATGATGCTGCATCCTTCACCGGGCCATAACGCTTGGCCGGCCATCATGGCCCTGCACGAGCTGGAGGTGGAGTTTCACGGGAAGAACGCGCACGCAGCGGCCTATCCGTGGGAGGGAATCAACGCCCTTGACGCTTTCGTGCTCGCCTACAACGGTATCGCCGCGCTGCGGCAACAGCTTGAGCCCGATACGCGCGTGCACGGCATCGTGACCGACGGTGGCGCCAAGCCCAACATCATCCCCGACCACACCGCCGCCGACTTCTACCTTCGCGCGCGCGACAACACCAGGCTGGCTACGCTCAAGGAACGTGTCCTCGCCTGCTTCACGGGCGCTGCGCAGTCGACCGGCTGTCGCTTGGAGCATCGCTGGGTCGGCCATCCCTACTACAACATGGCCACCAACGATCCCCTCGCGGCGGCCTACGCCGATCACATGGACGACCTCGGCATCACCCTCCCTTCCAAGGGTGTCGGGCCGACGGCCGGCAGCACGGACATGGGCAACGTCAGCCACGTGGTGCCCTCGATCCACCCGATGTTCGCGATCGAGACCGCCGGCGGGAACCATACGCCCGAATTCACGGCGGCGGCTGCGACCCCGGAGGCGCATGAAGCGATGCTTACGGCCGCCACCGCGATGGCCCGGACCGCCCACGATCTCTTCACGGATCACACACGCCTCCAACGGGCGCGCTCCGCGTTCGAAGCGCAGGCGGGCGCGTAGGCGGCACGGTTGGGGATGGATGCGCGAGCTGGCGAGCGCGGTATGATGGCCTTCACCACCCCCGATCACCTCGTTTATGCCGTCCCTGACTTAGACGCGGCCGTTGCCTGGTTCGGCGAGCGCGCCGGTGTCATCCCGGTCCCAGGGGGACCGCACCCCGGCCGCGGGACACGGATGGCGCTGGTGGCCCTCGGGGAGCGAACGTACTTGGAGCTGATCGGGCCGGATCCGGAACAGCCGGCGCCGCAGCGACCCCGCTCGTTCGGAATAGACGGCTTGCGCGATCCGAAGCTCGCAACTTGGGCCGTCGGTGCCAACGATCTCGAAGGCCGTGCTGCCGCCGCGCGGGCCGATGGCTACGACCCCGGCGGCGTTGCCTCCTGGCGCCGCGACCGGCCAGACGGCGTCCACCTCGAATGGCGGATGACCGTGCTCCGCGATCCCCTCCCGAGTGCCGGCCTCGTTCCTTTCCTAATCGATTGGGGCAAGACGCCCCACCCGGCGGCGGTCGCGCCGGAGGGCTGCCGTCTCGTCGATTTACGGGGCGAGCACCCGCACTCCGGCCCGGTACGGGAGACCCTGCGCGCGCTGGGTGTCGAACTGCCAGTCAGCGATGGTCCAGCGCCGACCCTGATCGCGCAGCTCCGCACGCCCAACGGACGTCTGGAGCTGCGTTAGCCGCGCGGACCCGGCAACCGCCGTGCGCCCTTCAAGACAGCGCCGTTTTCACGGCGGCGCCGATCTCTGCAAGGCCGTCCTGCGCGAAGGATAAGCGGCCCTCAAGCGGATGCATGAAGCCGTGGATCGTCCCTGCGTAACGGCTCAGGGTCACGGGCACGCCATCTTCCCGCAGCCTCGCGGCGTAGGCTTCACCTTCGTCGCGGAGCACGTCGCATTCGGCCGTCATCACCAGCGCCGGGGGCAGCCCGCGCAGATGTTCGGCCCGCAGCGGCGAGGCATACGGCTCCTCGCCGGCCTGCGCATTCGGAAGATAGTGGTCCCAGAACCAGCGCATATCCGCGGCTTCCAGCAGGTAGCCGCTGGCAAACTCTTGGTAAGAGCCCGTGTCGAAGCGATGGTCCGTGACGGGGTAGATCAGGATCTGGAAGGCGAGCGCCGGACCGCCGCGGTCCCGCGCCATCAGCGCCACGGCAGCGGTGAGATTGCCCCCGGCGCTGTCCCCGCCCACCGCGATTCGGGCGGGGTCGATAGCGAGCATGGCCGCGTTCTCGGCGACCCACCGCACGGCTGCGTAACAATCCTCCGCAGCGGCCGGGTACTTGTACTCGGGCGCCAGTCGGTAGCTCGGGAAGAAGACCTTGGCTCCCGTTGCGTTCGCCAGCGCCCGGCTGGCGGCCTGGTAGGTGTCCGCTGTCCCTACCACCCAGCCGCCGCCGTGCAGATACACCAATGCTGGGAAGGGCCCCGTTCCCGCTGGCGTGTAGCTGCGCATCTCGATCGGACCATGGGGGCCGGGGATCACCCGATCTTCCGTGGCGACCACTGATTCGGGACCGCCGGAGAACAAGGTGCAGATCGTGTACCAAGTTTCCCGTGCTTCGGCGGGGGTCATTTGGTTCCAGGACTTGCCGCCTGCGGCCGCCATCTCGTCGAGAAAGGTTTGGGTTTCAGGGTGGATGGTCATGCTCTGATCCTTTCGCGTGCCTGTGGCAGACGCTCAATCCTCTTGCCGGGTGCTGAATCGCGTGTGCGAAACAACCGCGCGCTAGGAACGCTGAGCCAAGATCAGCGCGCGCGTGAGACTGATGTGTCCTAGGTGCTCGGCAGCATGGCGGATGGCGACGGCGAGGATCGTGTGCCCGGTCATGGGACCGAGGATCGGGTGCTCGTGCGTAGCGTCGAGCCGGGCATTGTCAACGCTATCGAGCGCCTCATTCAGCCGAGCGTGCACCGTGTCCCAAGCTGCGCGCAGCGGGGCTGCCGAGTCGCCGCTGGCGCGGAACTCCTCCGCACGGTCGCGGTCGATGGATTGCCCGCAGAGGGTTTGCAGGAGGTGGCCTTGCGAGGCGCCGATCACGTGCGTGGCGATCACCAGGGCGCTGTTGCTGTCGGCCACGGGCGGCTTCCAGTTGAGCTCCTCGGCGCTGAGACCGTCCAGGGCGTCCAGCACGCTGTTGATGAGGGTGTCGAGCATCGCGAAAGCCGCCTCGACCTCGGACAGCTTGGCCATGGGACGAACTCCTTACTTTCGTAAGCGCTGCCGTGAGCGACGATGGGAATCGCGTGCAAGCTAGGCGCTCCGGCTGCGCCGGGGCAAGCGCTGAACGAGAGGACGGGGGCCGGCCGGCCCCCGTCCTCTCCCCCGAGCAGGAATGGTCGATCCGGTTAACCGTCTTCGGGCGTGTCCCCGACCGGCTGGAGGAAGACGAACTGGTAGAGCAGTCCGCCCAATGCCGCGCCGATGGCTGGACCGATGATGTAGACCCAGAACGAGTCGAAGGCGTCGGAGAGCAGCGCCGGACCGAAAGTCCGTGCCGGGTTCGCTGAAGCCCCGGTCAGCGGGACCGCCGCGAAGTGGATCGCCATGACCGTCAGCCCGATGACCAGCGGCGCCATGGCGCCCCAGTTATCCCGCGCCACCGCTACCGCGAAGATCACCATGACCAGCACGGCGGTGATCAGTATCTCAATCAGGAGCGCACCGCCCTCTCCGGCCACGACCTCGCTGATGCCGTGTGCCCCGAAGTTGGTGAGGTTCCCGAAGTCGTTTTCCAGAGCGAGGTAGAGCAGGGCCGTTGCCGCGATCCCGCCCGTTACCTGCGCCACGATGTAGATAAAGCCCTTTGCCGGCTTCATCCGTTGCGTCACGATCATCGCGAAGGTCACCGCCGGGTTGATATGGCCGCCGGAGATCTTGGCCGTCATGTAGACCATGATGGCGATGGCCAACCCGTGGGCGATCGCGATCACGATAAGCGCTTCGATGCCCCCTCCGAGCAAGCCGCTGACGATCACCGCGCTGGTACCAATCAGGACGAAGAGCATCGTCCCCAGGAACTCGGCGAGATAGGCTCGTATGGAAGAGGGTGTTCGCAGCTCCTCGAGGCCCAGTTGATCGGCAGCCATAAGCAATTCCCCTTGTATCCCGCTACGCTCGCGTGTATTCGTGGCGACTATCATTCTTCGCGGTTCCGGCGTCAACCCGCTTAGATCGATTAGCGATTACGTCGAGTCCTGCTAGACGGCGCGGCCGACGGCATCGTTACTAGCCAGCGAGTTTTGTGTGAGTCCCCGGGAGAGCGGCATGCACCTTAACGAATTCGCGAACGACCTCACCGCCCTCGACATGACCCAATCCGACGAATTCCGGAGCCTGCTCAGGAGCGCCGATGATCTCGGCATCGCGCATGCTCCCACCGTGTCCTACTTCTCGCGGAACACGGTGGTCCGGCATCTGCGGCTCCACTTTCTGGAATGGGGCGATCCAGACGCTCCGCCCCTCCTCCTGATCCACGGTGGCAATCAATCGGCGCACTCGTGGGATCTGGTCAGCCTCCACTTGGCGGACCGCTTTCACATCTACGCGCTCGATCAGCGAGGCCATGGCGATAGCGAATGGTCGCGCGACGCCGACTACTCTGTGCCCGCGCTCGTGGCGGACGCGCGTGGCTTCATTGCCCAGCTCGGCTTGGTGGACCCGATCATCGTGGGACATTCCCTCGGCGGGCTCGTGACGATGACCTTGGCTGCGGAGACGCCCGCGGTACCACGGGCGCTGGTGATCGTCGATACGGCGCCGGAGATTTCGCAGCAAGGGTCGCAAGCGGTTCGCAACTTCATCTTGGCGAACGCCGAGTTCGACAGCATCGATCAGTTCGTCGGCCGCGTGACGCAGTACGATCCGTACCGCTCGCCCGAGCACATTCAACGGACCGTGCGCTACAACCTGTTGGAGCGAGCGGACGGGCGCTTCATCGCCAAGTCCGATCGCATGCTGCACGACGCCGAGTTCGCCAAGCGGCGTCCGATGGGCGAAGGCCGGCCCGCCGATCTGGAAAGCGTGCGGGCGATCGACTGCCCAACCCTGGTCATTCGCGGCGGGGACTCCGAGGTACTGGAGCCCGCCGCTGCCGAGCGTTTCGCGGCGGTGCTACCGTGCGGCCAGCTCGCGACCGTGCCCAAGGCGGGACACAACGTGCATGGGCAAAACACCCCGGGCTTCCTGGAGGCGCTGTGTCCCTTCATTGATGGTCTCTAGCGGCCTCGTTGACGGCAGCAGGCGGCCTCTGCATCAGACGGACGCTGTTGCTGTGACGCGAGGAGCGCTTGCGGGGGCAGGCTCCGCGCATGGGGAGCGGGCTGCCTTGATCGCGGCGCATCAAGGCATTGGCGGGCGGCGCTACCATGTCCATATCGTCTGGAAGGCGTGCTGCCGGATCCGCGGGGTGTAATGCCGGAGCAATACGTCGCCACGGACAAGCGCTCGGGACTCGAAGTCGCCGTGACCGGCGATTTTCCCGAGCATCCTGATGATCGCGTCCGGATCGCGCGCACGTGCACGCTGTTCACCCGTCTGGTGGCGACCATCCTGGGCAAGAGCGAAGCGGAACGCCGCCAGGGCTTCCGCGCCGTGGAAATTCAACTGGAGCTCGCGGACGCGCTCATTCAGCAGAACATGGACGAAGTGCAGCGTCTGGTGCGCGAAACGATGCAGACGATGGGGATCACCAACGCGCAGTTGGATGATCTGGCTCGCCAGTTGCAGACGCTCGGTTTCGATCCAGGGCTGCGGGGATCTGATGCTGGTGATGATGCCCAGGCCTCTGAGGCCGGGCCGGTGATCGACGTGCCCGCCGACGATCTTCCGTCCGACGACTCCCCTCCGGATCATGAATCGCCTGGCGATCAGCGGGGCTCCGATCAGGATCCGCCCGTCGCGAGTAGTTGAGCGGCCGTCTCGGAAAAGAGGAACACGGTGACGCAAGCGGAGTATCTGCACCAAGGGATGAAGTTCCTGCACGCCGCGCTGCGCGACGCGCGGAACGTCAACGAGGAGCACTTGCACTTCACGCCGGATCGGCAAGCCCATTCCGTCGCCTGGGTGCTGTGGCATGCGGCCCGGATCGAGGACTCCATCATCCAGCGGGTCGCGCAGGAAAAAGACCTCGTCTGGAAACAGAGCGACTGGGCGGCGCGGAGCGGCTTGCCGGCCAGGGGCATTGGGACCGGGCAGTCGCCGGAGGAGGCGCAGCAGCTCCGCATCACGAACCGAGAGGCGTTCGGCGAATATGCGGAAGCGGTCGCGGCCGCCACGGAGGCATACCTGCGCGACGCGACGGACGCCGAGCTGGCGCGTGAGGTGCAGGTGGGTGATCGTACCGAAACGGTGGGCGGCGCGATCTTGCTGCACCTGATCACGCATCTCAACGGCCATCGGGGAGAGATCAACGCGATTCGGGGGATGCAAGGATTGCCCCCGGTCGTGCCGAGCCTAGGGGGGTAGCGATGCAGCTCCTCATCACGGGCGCCAGCGGTTTGGTGGGAACGGCGCTGAGCCGCGCGCTGCACGATCGCGGCGATACCGTGATCGGCGTGTCGCGCCGCCCGGAGCGCCTGGGCCAGGGGATGATCCGCTGGATCGGCTGGGATGATCTGCCCGCGGCGATCGAGGATGTCGACGCGGCCGTCCACTTGGCGGGCGCCGGTGTCGCGGCCAAGCGTTGGTCCGCGGCGCGGAAACGCACCCTGCGCGAGAGCCGGATCGACACCGCGCAGCAGCTCGTGGCGGCGATCAACGGCGCCGCCAATCCGCCGGGCGTGCTCGTCTCGGCCTCGGCGGTTGGATACTACGGCCCGCATGGCGATGAGGAGCTCGATGAGGACTCGCCGGCCGGCTCCGACTTCCTGGCGACGCTTTGCCGTGATTGGGAGGCCGCCGCTGCCGCAGCCGGCTGCCGCGTCGTGCGGGCGCGGATCGGGGTCGTGCTCTCCAGGCAGGGCGGCGCGCTTCCGCAGATGCTCTTGCCCTTCAAGCTGGGGCTTGGCGGCCCCATCGGGCGCGGCCGCCACTGGTTCTCCTGGGTGCACGTCGACGACGTGGTGGGCGCGTTGCTCCATGCGGTCGACGATGCAAGCGTCCGCGATGCGATCAACGTGACCGCCCCTGCGCCCCTCACCAACATGGATTTCAGCAAGGCGCTGGGCCGCGCCTTGCACCGGCCGGCTCTCGTCCCGGTACCTCCCTTGCTGCTGGAGCTGCGGTTCGGTGAAGGCGCGGCGATCCTGACGGCGGGACAGCGCGTGATCCCGCGCCGCACAGTGGCCTCCGGGTACCAATTCCAGTACGGGCAGATCGACGAAGCGCTGGCCAATCTGCTTGCCTGATCGCCGCCGTTTTCTGTAACGCGTCGCGAGAGGCTCCGCGCAGGGTCGATTCGCTTGACCGACCCGCGGGCGAGCGCTACCCACAATAGGTAGAGGAAGCGTGCGATCGGTCAGGCCGGCTTGCGACGGGAACGCTGTGGTCTCTGAGATTGCTCTCCGTTACGGGACCAACCCCCACCAGACGCCCGCCTGCGCGCGCCGCTCCGGTGGTCCTTTGCCGTTCGCGGTGCTCAACGGCGCGCCCGGCTACATCAATCTGCTCGACGCGCTCAACGGCTGGCCGTTGGTGCGCGAGTTGCGGGCGGCGACGGGCGAGCCGGCCGCCGCCTCGTTTAAGCACGTCAGCCCGGCCGGCGCGGCGATCGGACTGCCGCTCTCGGAAGCGCTACAGCGCGCCTACGCGCTTGATGGGGCCGAGCTGTCGCCGCTCGCCGCCGCCTATGCCCGTGCGCGCGGCGGCGACCTCATCTCCTCCTACGGGGACTTTGCCGCGTGTAGCGATACGGTTGACGCTTCGGTGGCGCAGGTCCTGCGTCGCGAAGTGTCCGACGGGATCATCGCTCCCGCGTACGACGCCGATGCGCTGGAGATCTTGCGCGGCAAGAAAGCCGGAAAATATCTGATCATTCAGATCGACCCGGATTTCGAGCCTCCGCCGACCGAGCTGCGAGACGTGTTCGGGATTCAGCTGGAGCAGCCGCGCGATAGGGAGCCCCTGACGCTCGACCGGCTCGTCAACGTGGTGACGAAGAAGCACACGATCCCGCCCGAGGCGCAGCGCGACTTGCTCGTCGCGACCATCGCGCTGCGGTATACGCAGTCGAACTCGGTGTGCGTGGCGAACGGCGGCCAGGTGATCGGGCTGGGGGCCGGACAGCAGTCGCGGATCCACTGCTCGCGCATCGCCTGCTCCAAGGCGGATCGCTGGATGCTGCTGCAGCATCCGCGAGTGCTCCAGCTGCCGCTGAGAAAAGAGCTCAAGCGGCCGGAACGCTTCACGGCGCGCGAGCAGTTCATCGCGCATGATGAGCTGTCTCCCGCCGAGCAGGCGCACCTCGCAAGCCAGATGACCGAGCCGGTCCAGCCGCTGAGTCCCGAGGAGCGGCGCGCGTGGATCGGCAACTTCACGAACGTCCTCAGTCACGACGCGTTCATGCCCTTCCGCGATAACGTCGACCGCGCGCAGGCGAGCGGCGTGCGCTACATCCTGCAGCCGGGCGGTTCCATCGCCGACGAGGGCGTGATCGCCGCGGCGGACGAATACGGCATGGCGATGGCCTTCTCCGGGCTGCGCCTGTTCCATCACTAAGCGACTCGCCCATGGATCTGCGAGCGGAAGCCCGGGCCAACTTTCGCCGGCACCTGCAAGAGAACCGCTACCCCGGCCGCGGCTTGCTGATCGGCTTGTCGGAGGATGGGGAGTCCTGGCTCCAGCTCTACTGGATCATGGGTCGCAGCCCCAACAGCCGGAATCGCATCTTCGTGGCGGACGGGAGCGAGCTGCGCACCGCCGCTGCCGACCCGGCCAAACTCGAAGACCCCAGCTTGATCATTTACGCAGCGATGCTGGAGCTCCCCGATCTCTACCTCGTCAGCAACGGCAGCCAAACGCGCTCGATGCGCAACGCCATCGCCTCGGGCGGCACCTTCGAGGGCGCCCTGGCGACGCACGAGCGTGAGCCGGATGCGCCCAACTACACACCGCGCATCAGCGGGATGCTGGACCTGCGATCCTCCGCGCCGACGCTGGCCTTGCACAGCATCCGCGCCAACGCCGCCGACTCCGCTCGCAGTGATCACACGGCGTTCTGGGTATCGCCGCCGCCGCCTGGGTTAGGACGCTGCCTTACCACCTACCAGAGCGACGGCAAACCGTTGCCGCCTTTTGAGGGCGCGCCGCTCTGGCTCCCCTTGGACGGCTCCCCCGGCGCCGTCCTGGCCTCGTATTGGGATGCACTTGATCAGGACAACCGCGTTTCGCTGGCGCTGAAGGTGATCCCCGTGGCGAGCGGCGAAAGCACGATCACGATTCGCAATCGCTTTAGCGCGGTCGGATAGCACGGCCGGGGCCGGCTTAGGTCAGAGGCCAGGGATAAGGGCGGCGATCCCTGGGCGGCTCCGGCAAGCGGCCGGCTCGCAGGATCGCAGCGGCGCGCTCGGCGAGCCTCTCCACCTCCGCCGGGGCGAGGTAGTCGCGCAGCTGCCGAGCGATCACGCCGTCGAAGAGCTGCGCGGCGAGCCGCTTGACGTCGCTGAGTAGCTCGGGCGCGATCACAATCCCCGCATAGTCCCAGATCACCGTGCGGAGCTTCTCTTCAACGTGGAACGTGAGCCCGTGATCGATCCCCCAGAGATGCTCGCCGGCGTCGAGGATCACGTGGCCGGCCTTGCGGTCTGCGTTGTTGGTGAGCCAGTCGAAGACGGCGAAGCGTTGCATTGCTGCCGGGAAGCGCTCGCGTAAGTCGAAGAAAGTGTGGTGCTGATCGTGGGGGATGTAGAGCTGCAGGGAGCCGACGCCGTGCTCCAGACCTTCCTCACGCACGATCGTGGGCGGCACGATGCGCCAGCCCAGCGCCTCGCTGACGACGTAGCTGGCGTACTCGCGGCGGTGCAGGTCGGGAGGGAAGTCCCACAGCGCCGCCGCTCCGCGCCTGGGCTTGTAGATGGCGTAGCCGCGTCCGGCATCCGCATCCTCGAGAGCGGCGAGGAAGACGTAGTTGGAAGCGCCGACGATCAGCCCGGCATCGACAACCGGCGCCATCGCCAGCAGCGTCTGGATGTCGGGACGATCGGGACTCCAAGAGTGCCTGGGGAATCGGTCCATCGGCGTCGCTCGGGGGAGCTGCTAGTCCAGCACGGTGATCGGGTCGCCGGGCTTGATACGTCCGCCCCGCCGGACCGCCGCTTCGACACCGAAGTCGAGGTGGCCGTATGCGCTCTGCAACAGGTCGAGGACGGGGATGTCACGGCCGCCGCCGTGCGGCGAAGCGTTGACGGCTTTGCAACGCTTGAGCGGCGCCGTGACGTGTAGCTCCGCCTCGCCGATGGCGAGGCGCTGGCCGGCCCAGGCGAACTCGCCCCAGGGTTCCAGGCCACGCACGGCCAGGTTCAGGCGGAAGCGGCTCAGCGCGACGTCGCGCCCCGCTCGCTCCGAAAGCGCGCGCGCGCTTTCCTCCGCCCCGAGGCTGATCTGCTCCGCGTGCCGATCGGCGAAACGCGCCGTCCCGTCGCCGAGGAGCTGGAGCGGGAGGCGAGTGGTCCGGACAGCTAATGGGTGCTTCTCAAAGCCCAGTACCACTTCGGTGAGCCAGTCGGCGAGAACGCGGCGTTCGCCCGGGTCGTCGATCGATCCGCTCACCTCCCCGTGCTTCGGCGCGGCGAGCACGAGCCGGCGCGCTTCCGTGCTGTAGCTGGCGGTGATCGACGCGAGTTGCGGGGTGTTTACTAAGGTGAGCGCCTCGTGTTTGGAGACCCAACCGTCCGGGCCGACGTCGGCGTCGGCGAAGGCGAAAACGAAAGCGCGATCGCCCCGCGCCGTGCTGCCCGCTTCAAGGTCGAGGTAGTCGGCCGGCGCGCAGGTCATCCCCTTGATAGGGTAGAGATAGCAGGCGGCGACCTCCGCCATCGCTTCGCCTATCCAGCCGCGAAGGCGCGGCACGCGCGCGCGCGCTGCAGATCGTCCAGCGCCTCCAGCAACTTACGCCGCAGAGAGGGGTCCGCATCGTCGAGCGACTCGAGCAGCGCCGTGGTGCGAGCGATGACGGTGTCGTCGGGACGATAGTGCGGGAAAAGCGCGCCGAAGTACCTGTTGGCGAAATCCTTGTCACGGGATTGGAAGATACCGGGGACCTCGTCGAGGAAGCGCCCGACATAGGGTTCGAGCAGGTCTGCTTGATGGGTCCAGAGGAAGCCGTCCATGGCTGCACCCACCATGTGCAATGAGATGTCGCGGTCGCGAGTGAACTGCTCCCAGGCGCGCGCCTTGTGATCGGCGTCGGGAGCAGCCGTGGCCGCGCGGGCGGCGGCCCGTTGGCCGCGGTCGCTGGGGTCGCGCTCGCTTTCCTGCGCGATCCGCTCCTGGCCACCCAGGATATCGTAGGCGACCTGCTTCACTGCCAGGGACCAGCGCATATCCTGATCGAGCTCGAAGTCGCTGATGCCCGTGCCCCGGTCGATCAGCTCCAGCATGCGGGATACCGTCGCCGGTTGCTGCGCCGTCGCGACTGCCGCGCGTGCCCAAGCGATGCGGCGGTTTTGATCGGAGGCGGCGAACAGTCGTTCGTGCACGATCTCGAAGAGAGCGTCGGCTTCCCCGACGCGGCATGACTCGGGAACGAACCAAGCGATGGCCGCCTGGGCATTGCCGAGCACGGTATCGATCAACTCCAATTCCTCCTCGAACGCGATTTTGTCGCGGACGAGGGCGAGATAGTCCGTCGACCGGAATTGCTGGTCCCGGACCATGTCCCAGAGTGTGCGCCAGAGCTGCTGGCGGAGGAGCGGGTCGCGGAAGCGCTCGATCCGCTCGCGGACGTAGTCCCGCGACTGCGCGTCCAGGATGATTTTGACGTAAGCGTGGTCGCCGTAGTTGGGAAAGACGCAAACGGGAGCCGGCCGGCCGATCGCCCCCTCGATCACCGTTCGGGGTCCATCGATCTGCGCCGGGAGCGCGTCCCGGACCACCGGCTCGTCGCCCACCTCGGCGATGAGTGCCAGCTGCACGGCGTGGGGACGCAAGGTCGGATGATCGCTCTCGGCGCGCTGTTCCACAGCCAAGGCCGAGACCTCGCCGTTCGCCTGCCAGGACGCCTCGATCGTGTTGAGGCCTTCCGTTTCGATCCAGAGCTGTGACCACTCCTTGAGGTCGCGGCCTGCTCCGTGCTCGAGCGCGCCCAAAAACTGGCGAAGCGTCGTGTTCTTCCAAGCGTAGGTATCGAAGTAGTGGCGCATGCCGGCCCGAAAGCCGTCGAGCCCGATCGTGGCCGCGAGTTGCTTGAGCACGGCCGCGCCCTTGCCGTAGGTGATCCCGTCGAAGTTGAGGAAGGTGGCGTCCGTGTCCAGCACGGCGCCGGCGATCGGATGCGTGGTGACCAACTGATCCTGGTGGTAGGCCCAGGCCTTCATGCGCGAGTGGAACGCCTGCCAGGCCCGTTCGTGGAAGCGCGTGGCGCCGCTCATCGCGAGATAGGCCATGTAGGTGGCGAAGCTCTCGTTGAGCCAGAGGTCGTTCCACCAACGCATGGTCACCAGATCGCCGAACCACATATGGGCCATTTCGTGCAGGATCACTTCCGCACGGTTGAGCCGTTGCAGGTCCGTCGGTGGATCACGGAAGACCATTCGCTCCGAGAAGGTGATCGCGCCGACGTTCTCCATGGCCCCCGCATTGAACTCTGGAACGAAGATCTGGTCGTACTTGTCGAACGGATAGGGACAATCGAAGAACTCACTGAAATAGGCCAAGCCTTGCTGGGTGACCTCGAACAGCTCGTCGCTGTCGATGTGTGGTCGCAGCGACTGCCGGGCGTAGAAGTTGAGGGGCACGTCCTCCCAGCGTGATGTGAAGCGTTCGTAGGGACCGGCGATCACGGCGAAGAGGTAGGTCGCGATCGGCGGCGTCTCCGCGTACGCATGCCGAAGGCGGCCATCCGTCGCTGTCGCCGTCTCGGTCGCACGGCTATTGGCGATCACCGTCCACTCCGGCGGCGCGATGACGGAAAGGCGCAGCCGCGCGCGGATATCCGGCTGGTCGAAGCAGGGCAGGAGACGGTGCGCTTCGTACGGCTCGAAGTTGGTGTAGACGTACTCTTGGCCGTCCACCGGATCGGCGAAGTAATGAAAACCGGCGCCGGTGCGATCGAAGATGTTGGTGTAGCGAATCCGTACCGTGTTGCGCTCGCGCAGCAGGTTGCCGTCGAGCATGAGCCGGTTCGACTCCCAAGCCGCACTGGCCAGATCCTTGCCGTTGACGTTGAGCTGCTCAATGGACTGGCCGGTGCAGTCGAAGAAAGTGCCCTCGCGCGGTGCCGCGTGGTGGAACTCGATCGTCAAGTCGCCGGTGTATTCGCCGCCACCGCTGGAGAGCGAGAGCGCGAGCGTATAGCGCACGTCGGTGATCTGCGCGGCGCGGATCTCGGCTTCACGCTGGGTGAGGCGGTTGGGCCCCTGCGGATTGCGGTGGCTGATCATGGTGGAATCGAGTATATCGCTGCGAGCTGCTAGTCCCGCTCGGACAACGAGGGCCAACGATCGCACCAGGGCCGCGCCCGCTCGTACGCGTACGAGACCTGGAGCACGAGATCGTCGCGATGCCGTGGCCCGACGATTTGCAGCCCGCACGGTAAGCCGGCATCGCTGAACCCCACCCGCACCGAGGCGGCGGGATGGCCGGTGAAGTTGAATGGGTAGGTGAAGACGATCGGGTCGTGCGGAGCGCCGTCCTTCTGGAGGGGCGTCGGTCCCTCGGCGACGAACGCCTCCGAAGCAAGCGTGGGCGTCAGCAGCAAGTCGTATTGCTCGAAGAGTTCCCAGGTCCAGCGCTGGATCTGCCCGCGTGCCCGGTAGAACGCTCGGAAATCCGTGGCGTTCACGTCCAAGGAGGCGTCCAGGCAGCGGACGAAATCGGCGGTGAACTCGTGATGGCGATCGGCGTACTCCTCCCACAGGAGCGCCAGCGCCTGGAAGCCGAACATGCGGATCCAGTGCTCCGCCGTCTGCGGGATGGCGTCGTCGTTGTCGACGACGGTGTGTCCAAGGTCGCGAAAGACCTGCACGCTGGCCTCCACTTCGCGCAGAATGTCGGCTGGGACGTCCGCCTGACCGAGCGTGCGGTTGTAGGCGATACGCAGCTGGGGTAGCGGGCGGTCGAGCGCCTTCAGGTACGGCTCTGGCGGCGGCGGCAACGACATGGGATCGGAGCCGTGCGGCCCGGCGACCTGATCCAGGTACAGCGCGGCGTCGCGAACCGTGCGGGTGAGTGGCCCATAGACGCTGATGTTCATCCACGGCTGCATCGCGCGCGGCCCGATGGGGACACGGCCGAACGATGTCTTGAGTCCGTAGAGTCCTGTGTAGGCCGCGGGAATGCGGATCGATCCGCCGCCGTCGGAAGCGGTGGCGAGGGGCACGAGGCCGCCCGCGACCGCTGCCGCCGACCCCCCGCTGGAACCACCGGGCGTGCGGTCCAGGTTCCAAGGATTGCGCGATGCCCCGAATAGGTCGTTGCTCGAGAAGGCAGCGTAGCCGAACTCGGGTGTGTTGGTCTTGCCGACGACGATCGCACCGGCCGCGCGCAGCCGCGCGACGTGAACGTCGTCCCCTTCGGGGTAGTGATCTTTGAGCACCCGTGATCCGCAGGTCGTGGGGAAGCCGGCGGCGTTCTCTAGATCCTTCACCCCGAGCGGGAGACCGCCCAAGGGACCCAATTCCTCGCCGCGGGCCAACCGCTCCGTTTGGCGGGCCGCCTCGGCGCGAGCCGCCTCGGCGTCGAGGGCGACGAAGGCGTTGAGGGTGGGATTGAGCGCCGCGATCCGATCAAGCGCGTGGTCGAGGAGCTCGGTGGGCGAGATCGCTCGCCTGCGGATGAGGCCGCGGAGCTCTTCGGCGCTGGCAAAATCGAGGTCGGTCACTGTCCTCCTGCGGTGCGGACGCGATTCTACTGGGCACTGTCCACTCGGCACTGCTCGCGTGGTCTCTCCAAAAAACGGCGGGGCAGGTTTCGCTGAAACGGACGGTCCCCTTATATTGGATATGGCTGGGCGGGATGCGGACGGCTTCGTCGTCTGCGGTGACTGACGCACATGGCTATCGTCCGCTTCGTCCACGCCGCCGATCTGCACCTCGACAGCCCCTTCCGCGGCTTGCGCGAGGTGGAGCCTGCGATTGGGGCCGAGCTGCGGGAGGCCACCTTCGCGGCCTATGACAAGATCATCGATCTTTGCTTGGCGGAGAGGGTCGACGCGCTGCTCGTCGCCGGCGACATCTACGACGCGCGCGACCGCAGCCTGCGCGCCCAACTGCGCTTCCGTGACGGCTTACAACGCCTCGCGGACGCCGGCATTCGCTCCTTCGTGTGCCATGGCAATCACGACCCTCTGGATGGCTGGGAGGCGCAGATCGACATGCCCGAGGGCTGCCGGCGCTTTGGATCCGAGGTGGAGGCGGCGCCGCTCGATCCCAACGAGCCGGATGCCGTCGTGGTCTACGGCGTCAGCTTCCCGCAGCAAGACGTGTACGAGAACTTGGCGCGCCGCTTTCGGCGCGACGCCCGCCACCTGTACGCGATTGGCCTGCTGCACGCCAACGTCGGGAGCGATAGCGGACACGAGCCCTACGCGCCCTGCACCGTCGAAGATCTGGAACGATCGGGCATGGACTACTGGGCGCTTGGTCATGTGCATACGCGCCGTGTGCTGCGTGAACACGATCCCGTCGTGGTCTACCCGGGCAACCCGCAGGGCCGGCATCGCCGGGAGAGCGGCGCGCGGGGCGTTGCCTTGGTCGATGTTGGCAACGATCGGCAGACGCAAGTGCAGTTTCGTGATGTCGATGTCGTGCGCTGGGAGACGATCGTCCTCAGCATCGCCGAACTCTCCGGCGAGCAACAGCTACTGGAGACCTTGGACGAGCGCCTCGACGAGATCGCTACGGCGGACCGGCATGCGGTCGTCGTTGTACGGCTGATCGGCCGGGGCGCGCTGCACTACCCGCTGCGACGGGGCGACACGGCTGAGGATCTGCGCGCACGGCTGAACGACTCGCTGCGCGGCCGCGACCCGTTTGTCTGGTGCGCCGCCGTGGAGGTGGGAACGGCGCCGCCGTTCGACCGTGCGGAGCGCAGGCAGGCACAGGATTTTCTAGCGGACATCCTGCGCTTGGTGGATGAAGTCCAGGCAGGGGAGACCCCGCCCGCGTGGCTCCGAGCGCCGCTGGCAACGCTCTATGAGCAGGGCAAGCCCCGTCGTTACTTGGGACGGGACCCGGTGACCGACGCGGAGTTGCTGCAACTCTTGGACCGCGCTGAGGAACGTTGCGTGGAAGCGTTGCTGGCGGCGGAGGACGGCAGCGGCGCGACGGAGCGTTCAACACCGTGAAGCTCCGGCGTCTGCACCTCACGGGCTTTGGCCATTTCAGAGACATCGATCTCCCGGCAGGCGGGGCGGATCTCTCGGGCCGGCTGACGGTGATTCACGGGCCCAACGAGGCGGGCAAGTCGACGCTGCTCGAGTTCATCCGCACCATGCTTTTTGGCTTCCCCGTGCGCGAGCGCGACCGCCGTTTCCCGCCACTCGCAGGCGGACGGTACGGCGGGCGCTTGCACGTGCTGGACGACGAAGAACGCGCCTACGTGATCGAGCGGTTCGCCGGACGCGGCAGCGGCACGCTGACCGTCGGCGCCGAGCACGGCCGGCGCGTGGATCCGGCGACGCTTCAGCGCATGCTTGGACACGCCTCGACGCTCCTCTTTAAGAACGTGTTCGCCTTCGACTTGGACCAGTTGCGCGATGTCACGGCGCTGCAGGAGGCTGGCGTAACGGACAGCATCTACAGCGCGGGAGTGGGCGCGGCCGGATTGACGCAGGCGCTGGCCCAGTTTGATGCATCCTGTCTGAAGATCTACCGGCCGAACGGAAGAAAGCAGCCCGTCGCGCAGGCGTTGGCCGGATTGGCCTCGGTGGAGGAAAAGCTGGCAACGTCGGCGGCAGCGGCGAGCCAGTACGGCAAGCTGCGGGCGGAGCGCGAAACGGCCGAACGTGCGCTGATGCAAGCGGATGCCGCGCGCACGCGCGCACAACAAGAGAGCGGCCGCGCGGTACGGCTCCACGACGCCTGGTCGGACTGGGTGACCCTGCGGGAGGTGGAGCGTGAGCTGGAACGGATCGCCCCGCGACCCGAATTTCCCGGCGACGCGACGACTCGCTTGGAGAATGCCGAGACGAGCTTGGTGGAGGTCTCCGCACGGCTTGAGAGAGAACGGACGGAGCTGGCCCGTTGCCGCAGCGCCGCTGCGGCGATCAAGTTCGACGCGGCGCTCTTGGAGGCTGCGGCGGCGGTCGAGACGCTCCGCCGCAAGCGGGACTCCTTCACGACCGCTTTGGATGCATTGCCGGCGGGTCGAGCGGAAATGCAGAGCCTTGCGCAGGAAGTGGCGCAAGATGTTGGCGCATTGGGGCGTGCGTGGAACGCTGATCGCGTCGAGCGATTCGACACGTCGGCGCCCGTGCGCAAGGAGCTGGCGGAGATCGGTGCCGCTTACAACGACGCGCTGCGGTCGCAGCGGGATGCCGAGATCGCTTGTGGGAGCGCGGACCGGCGTCTCCGCGACGAGTCGGCCCGCCTGGGCGCGGTGCGGGAGGCGCTGCACGAGGTCCCCGACCCGATCCTGGACGCAGAGACGCTGGGAGCCCGTCGCGCGGCGGTGAATCGCCTGCGTGACGAGTTGGTGAGCCTGGATGCGGCACAGACGCTTCGGGATCAGGAGCACACGCGCCTCGGTGAGTTACAAACACAGCGGCCGGAAGCGCAGCCGGTGCCCTTCTGGCAGCGAACGGAATGGGTCGGCGCTGGAGCGACGGCCGCGGTCGGGGCGCTGGCCCTCGCGGGCGGCCTCCTGGCGGGCGGAACCGGCTTGATTTTCGGCCTCGTCGCGGCGGGCCTGCTCGCGGCGACGGCGATCTTTCTGGCGCTGCGGGCGCGCAAGGCTCCCGTGCCATTGGCTTGGAAGCAGTTCGACAAGGCGATCCGCGCCCAGAAGGAACGAGCGGCCGATGCGGCGCAGGCGATACAGGCGATCGAAGCGCGCTTGCCGGAGCTCGCGGCGGAAGCGGAGCTGGGAGAGACGGCGTCGGAGAGCGACGTCGCCGAGGCGCAAGAAGAGCTCGCCGCGGCGCAGAAGGTGCTCGATATGCGTCTGGAGCATGAAGGTGATCTCCGCGCGGTCGAGCGGCAGGTGCGGTTGGCGCAGCAGGACGTGGAACGGACACGGACGGCCGCGAAGGAGGCGGATGCCTCCGCTGCGGCGGCTCGGCGTGTCTGGACCCTGTGGCTAGACTCACGAGAGTTGGCGGAGACGATGCAGCCGGACGAGGTGACCGAACTGTTCGGGCGGCTCGACACGGTTCGTGCCAAGCTGCGGCAGCTTGGCGACCGCCAGCGGCGCTTGGCCGCGATCGAGCATGACGTAGAGGAGTTTTGCGGCCTGGCCGGGCCGCTGCTCGATCAGCGCGGGGAGGCGCACTCCCAGACGCCGGCGCAGATCGGACCCGCAGTCGATGCGCTGATCGCCGCGTTCGACGCAAGTCGCGAGGCAAGAGATGAGAAAGAGCACTTGGCCGAACGGGTGAAGGGCGCTCGCCGGCGCCTCGCGGATGTGACCGCCGAGCAGAAGCGCGCAGAAGAGGAGCTCCAGAACCTCCTTGCCTCGGCGGGCGTGGACGATCCGGTCGAATACCGGCGTCTGGCCGCGCAGCAAGCGCGCCGCGCGGAGCTGGAGCCGCAAGCTCGGGAGTGTCTAGCCGGGCTGGTGCGCCGAAGCGGCCCCGGCCAAGCATTCGAGGAATTCCGAGCCGTGCTGGAGGCATCCGACCTCGACACCCTGCAGCGGAACCGGCAGCGCACGGCGGATCGTCTCGCCGATCAAGAGGAACGCCGCGACCGGCTCATCGCCCGTCTGGGCGAGCTGCAGCAACAGATCACAACTCTGGAGAGTGATGTGAGTGCGGCCGAGCTGCGCCAGGATCGCGAGGCCTTGCAGACGGAGCTGGCCGCGCTCGCACGCGAATGGGCGACGCTCACGCTTGCCAAGGCGCTCCTGGAGCAGGCGCGCCGTCGCTACGAAGAGGAGCGTCAGCCGGAAGTGGTGCGGCGGGCGGAGGAGTACTTCGGACGGATTACGGGGGGACGCTATCCGCGACTCAACGCGCCCTTGGACCAGCAGCAGATCGAGATCATCCAAGACAACGGCGATCGCAAGACTCCCGCCGAGCTGAGCCGAGGGACGCAGGAGCAACTCTACCTGTCGCTGCGCTTCGGATTGATCGAAGAGTTCGCCAGCCACTCGGCGCGGCTCCCGGTGATCGTCGACGACATCCTGGTGAACTTCGATCCCGAGCGTGCCGAGCGGGCTGCAGGTGCGCTGCGCCAGCTGGCGCGCTCCAATCAAGTGCTGGTGTTCACTTGTCACCCTTCGACGGTGGAGCTGTTCCAGCGCGTTGCGCCGGAAGTCGAGACCTTGCCGTTGCCCGATCGCGGTTGATCCTCACATCCTCGCGCCGATTGCCGCGCTTTTGGCGACGCTGCTAACCTCTGGAAACCCGCGTTGCGACCGGTGCGCGCGGTGCGTGAATAACGTGAATGAAAGGACTTGGCCGTGTCAGCTGCTGCCCACGTATCGTTCCCCGCTGATGGCGTAGGCATGGTGTTGATGGATGATCCGCCGAAAAACTTCGGCTCGTATGAGCTGCTGGCGCGGGTCGAAGAGGGGGTCGAGGAGGTCAAGGCCGCTGGCGCGCGCGTGCTGCTGCTCGCCTCGGACGTGCCCGGGTACTTTATGGCCCACGCCTGGCTGCCGGACGTCTTGAACGCCTATGAGGGTGGCAAGCCGAGCGGCGATCCGCGTCTCTGGCGGCGCCTGACGAACGAGTTGGAGCGCGGACCGCTCATCTCGATCTCGGTGAATCACGCGCAGGCCTGGGGCGGCGGCGCTGAGTTGAGCTGGGCCTGCAATCTGCGCGTGGCGGGCCGGAGCGCAACCTATTGTCAGGTGGAGAGCATTCTCGGGGTGATCCCGGGAGGTGGCGGTACGGTCCGCCTCTCCCGGCTCGTGGGGCAGTCCAAGGCGATGGAGATCTTGCTGGCCGGTGAGCCGATGACCGCCGAGGAGCTGCACACCCTCGGCTTGGTGAACAAGGTCTTCGACGACGACGATCTGCGCGCGGGCGCGATCGCCTGGGGCGCGCTGATCGCGACCCGGCCGCACTGGTCGCTGCAGGCCTGTAAGCGTGGCCTGCTGCAGGCGTGGGACATGCACTTCGAGGACGCCTGCCGCATCGAGAACTACATCTTCAACTCGATGATGCGGCCGCGCACCATCGAGATCATGCGAAAGATCCAAGATCGGTACGATGCGGGCGCCGACTCCTGGGAGGCGTACGACCTTCAGCGATAGAGCGCGGGCTGCATGACCGAGGCGCTGTTCAACTATTCCGCAGTCACGCCGGAGGCGATCCGTGATGGCTGTGACGCGGCTGTACGGCGGGCGGAGGCGCGCGTCGCGGAGATCGCGGCCCTCCCGGACGACCGGCGGACTTTCGCCAACACCCTCCTCCCCATGGAGGAGATCGCGGATCTGCTGCGCCAGGCTGGCGGCCGCTACGCGTTCTTGGCGCAAGTGGCAAACGACGCGGCCCTGCGTGACACGGCGCGGGAGCAAGAAGAGCGCCTGGACCAGTACGGCAACGCGCTCGGGTTCCGCGATGAGCTCTACCGATCGGTGCTGGCGTTCTCGCAGACGGCGCAGGCTCAGGCGCTGGAGGGAGTAGAGGCGCGGCTGCTGGAGCACACCCTGCGCGACTTTCGCCGCAATGGACTGGGGCTTCCCGTGGCGGCGCGCAAGCGCGTCCAGGAGAGGAAAGAGCGGCTGGTAACGCTGGGGATCAACTTCCGCCGCAACATCGACGAATACGACGATGGTCTCTGGCTCACCAGGGAACAGCTCGCCGGATTGCCCGACACGTTCATTGAGGGGCTGCGCGGCGAGGAGCAGGCAGGCGGGACGCGCTATCGCGTATCGCTTGACTATCCGGAGCTGCATCCGGTTCTGGATTCCGCGGATGACGCTGCCGTGCGTGAGGAGCTCTTCCGCAAGAACCACAGCAAGGCGGCGGACGCGAACCTGCCGGTCCTGGCCGAGGCGATCGACCTGCGGCACGAGATCGCTACAGCGCTGGGTTACCCTTCCTGGGCCGACTATGTGATTGAGCTGCGCGTCGCGAAGACGGCCCCGGCGGCCCACGCATTCCTCGTGGATCTGGAGCAACGCGTACGCCCGAAGGCGGAACAAGACATGCAGGCGCTGCGCGGCGCGCGCGGCGGGAAGCAGCCGATCGAGCTGTGGGATTGGCGGTACTACACGCAACAGATCCTGCGCGAGCAGTACCACGTCGATCCGTTTGAGATCGCGGAGTACTTTCCGTTGGATGCCACCCTCAGCGGGCTCTTCCGGATCTGCGAGGCGTTGCTCGGCGTGCGCTTTCTCGCGCAAACCGACGCGAACGCGTGGGACACGGACGTGCAGCTGTTCGAGGTTGTCGACGCCCGCGACGGACGCGGCCTCGCGCACTTCTATCTAGACCTCTTCCCCCGCTCCGATAAGTACGGCCACGCCGCTGCCTTCAGTCTGCGCGGCGGCCGCACGTTGCCGGAGGGCGCCTATCAGCGCCCGATCAGCGCGATCGTCGCGAACTTCACGAAGCCCACGGCGTCAACGCCGTCGCTGCTCCGGCATTCCGAAGTCGTGACGCTGTTTCACGAATTCGGACACATCCTGCATCAGACCCTCACGCGAGTGCCGCATCCATCCTTCGCGGGGACACAGGTCGAGCGCGACTTCGTGGAAGCGCCCTCGCAGATGCTGGAGCATTGGTGCTGGTCGCCGGAGGTCCTGCGATCGTTTTCGCGGCACCATCGCAGCGGGGATCCGCTACCTGCCCAGTTGGTTGAGCGGATGGTCGAGGCGCGCAACCTGAGCAGCGGTATTGCCACCCTGCGCCAGATCTATTTCTCGCGGCTCGATCTTGCCTATCACCAAGCGGGCGCAGGCAAGGACACGGATCGGATCGCCGAAGAGCTGCATCCAATCACTGGCTTCGCCTTCCCGAGCGGGACCCACGTCCAAGCAGGCTTCGGACATCTCTTCGGCTACGATGCCGGCTACTACAGCTATCTCTGGTCGCGGGTCTACGGCGACGACATGTTCACGCGCTTTGAAGAGGCGGGCCTGCGTGATCCCGATGTGGGGCAGGACTATCGCCGTCTCATCTTGGAGCGCGGTGGGTCGGTGGACGGCGATGTACTGGTTCGCGACTTTCTAGGTCGTGAACCGAATCCCGAGGCGTTCCTGCGGCATCTGGGACTGGACGACTCACGGTAGGCCGCTAGACTCCCTCTCGCGTCGAGGGCTCCTGTCCTGCCGCGCAAGCGAATCATTCCAACGTTCGGAGGCGGCTGTGCTGCAAGCAAAGTCCGTAGAGCAAGCGACGGAGCATTTCGGACAACTCGTCAATGCGCAGTTGGCGCGGATAGAGCGCATCAAAAAGGAAGCCGATTGGATCGACTATCAGGCCCTGGACCAGATCGTCATTGGGGTCCTGGGAGGCGACGGGATCGGCCCGGCGATCTCGCACGAGGCGCAGCGCATCTTGGAGGATCTTCTCTCAGACCAGGTCTCCTCCGGCAAGGTCGTGTTCCGCACCATCGACGGCCTCACCATCGAGCGGCGCGCTGAAGAGAGAGCTGCGATTCCGGCGGCCGTCTTGGAGGAGATCCGCGAGTGCCACGTCACACTCAAAGGCCCTACGACCACGCCGGAGCAGGGCGACGCTTGGCCCAATATCGAGAGCGCGAACGTCGCGATGCGCAAGGAGTTGGACCTCTTCGCCAATGTGCGGCCCGTCCGCGTGCCGGCTGAGGGAATCGACTGGACCTTCTTCCGGGAGAACACGGAGGACCTCTATGCAGTTGGCAGCCAGGGGGTGACGATCGGCGACCTCGCCGTCGACTTCAAGATGATCACCAAGCCCGGTAGCGACCGGATCATCCGCGCGGCCTTCGACTTTGCCAAGAAGAATGGCAAGGACCGGCTGACGATCGTCACGAAGGCGAACGTCGTCAAGACGACCGACGGCACCTTCTTGGACACCGCGCGAGAGGTGGCGAAAGACTACCCCGGGATCGAATGGGAGGGCTGGTATATCGACATCATGACCGCCAAGCTCGTCGATCCGAAGCGCCGGCGCGATTTCCAAGTCCTGGCGTTGCCCAACCTCTACGGCGATATCCTTACCGATGAGGCGGCTGAATTTCAGGGAGGTGTGGGGACGGCCGGCAGCGCCAATATCGGCAAGCGCTACGCGATGTTCGAGGCGATTCACGGCTCCGCCCCGCGCATGGTGCGGGAGGGGCGGGCCCAGTATGCGGATCCGTCCTCCATGGTGCGGGCCGGGGCGATGATGCTGTCGCACATTGGCTATCGAGAGCTCGGCGAGCGCTTGGGCAAAGCGTTGGACCTCTGCGGGCAGTACGAAGCGAAGCTCAAGATGACCGGTCGGGATACGGGCGCTACCTCGCGGCTGTTCGGGGACTACATCCTGGAGACCGTTCGCGCGCCCGACCTGGAGTCGCGCTGGGACGCGGCGGTGCGAGCTGCTGCCGGGGGATAGCCGGCGACGCTTCTTGCACGGGGCCGGTCCGCTCCCTGCGAATCGCTCCAGTTCTGTTAGCCGGGTTGCCTCTTCCGGCATCCGCCGCTAGGCGGTCCTCCCGCCGGACTGCATACTGGTGCCGTGCTACCAGAGGTTGATCTCGGCTAGCGATCGGCAAGGATGCATATGGTCATCGCCAGTAATCTCGGCTACCCGCGTATCGGACCTGGGCGTGAGCTGAAGAAGGCGCTCGAGAGCTTCTGGGGCGGGCGGAGCGACGCGGCGGCACTGGACGCCGCGGGCGCAACCCTGCGCCGCGCCAGCTGGGAGCTGCAGCGGGCTGCTGGGATCGACCAGATCCCTTCCAACGACTTTTCCTTGTACGACCACGTGCTGGATACGGCGGCGATGCTCGGTGCGGTCCCCTCGCGATTCGGATGGAACGGTGCCATGGTCGATCGCGACACCTATTTCGCCATGGCGCGCGGCGGGCCCAATACGCCGGCGATGGAGATGACGAAGTGGTTCGATACCAACTACCACTACATCGTGCCGGAATTCGAGCCGGGCATGATCTTCCGGCTCGCCTCCAGCAAGGCGATCGATGAGTATCGCGAGGCGAAAGCGCTCGGGATCGAGACGCGGCCCAAACTCCTGGGCCCCGTGTCGTTTCTGCTTCTGGGGAAGTCACGGCATGCCGGGATCGAACCGCTCGACCTACTCGACCAAGCGCTCCCCGTCTACGAGCAGGTACTGCGCCAGCTCGCCGAAGCCGGTGCCACGTGGGTGCAGGTTGACGAACCGATGCTGGTGCTGGACCTCAGCGCGCGGGCACGTGCTGCCTACGCCCAGGCTTACGCACGCCTCAGCGCCGCCTGCCCGTCGCTCAAGTTTCTCCTCGCGACGTACTTCGGCGACCCCGGCGACAACCTCGAAACGGCGCTGGAGTTGCCGGTGGCGGGATTGCATCTGGACCTCACGCGCGCTTCCCATGCAGGGCAGCTCGTGCAGCGCACGTTGGCGGCGGTTCCCGACGCACTCACGCTCTCCCTAGGGCTCGTCGACGGCCGCAACGTTTGGCGGACCGATCTCGACGCGGCACTGGGAACGGCGCGCGCGGTGCTGGAGTCTGTTGGATCCCAGCGAGTGATGATCGGGCCGTCGTGCTCGCTCTTGCATACGCCTGTCGATCTTGGGATCGAAACGGAGCTGGACGAGGAGCTGTGCTCGTGGCTGGCTTTTGCGCGGCAAAAGGTCGACGAGATCGCGCTGCTCGCGCGCGCCCTGGTCGATGAGGCCGCGGTGGCGGCAGAGCTGGAGGCGCGCCGCGCCGCGCTGGCCAGCCGCCGCGCCTCCAGCCGGGTCCACGATCCCGCGGTAGCGGCCCGGATGGGATCGGTGGATGAGGCCATGCAGCGCCGGGTGACTGCCTTTGCGCAGCGCCAGGCCGCGCAGCAGGCGCGGCTCCGGCTGCCCCTGCTCCCCACGACCACGATCGGATCGTTCCCGCAGACCGGCGCGGTGCGGAAGACCCGCGCTGCGTTCAAGGCCGGACGTCTGAGCGCTGCGGAGTACGACGGCTTCTTGGAATCCGAGATCGAGCGCGTCGTACGATTCCAGGAAGAGGTAGGGTTGGACGTCCTCGTGCACGGGGAGCCCGAGCGGACCGACATGGTCGAGTACTTCGGTGAGCGCTTGAGCGGCGTGGCGGTCACGAAACACGGCTGGGTCCAAAGCTACGGGTCGCGTTGTGCGCGACCGCCGATCATCTACGGTGACGTTTCGCGGCCGGAGCCGATGACGGTGCGGTGGGCGCGGTACGCGCAGTCGCTGACCGATCGGCCCGTGAAAGGCATGCTGACGGGACCGATCACCATTCTGCAGTGGTCGTTTGTCCGCGACGATCAGCCGCGTCGTGACACGGCCGGACAGATCGCCCTCGCGATCCGCGACGAAGTGCGGGATCTGGAAGCCGCCGGCATCCGGGTCATCCAGATCGACGAGCCCGCACTGCGTGAAGGGCTGCCACTGCGGCGCGCGCAATGGGCCGCTTACCTCGAGTGGGCGGTTGCGAGCTTTCGGCTGGTGGCGGCCGGCGTTCGTGATGAGACGCAGATTCATACGCACATGTGCTATGCGGAGTTCAACGACATCCTGGAGGCGATTGCGCGGATGGACGCCGACGTGATCTCGATCGAGGCGTCGCGATCGCAGATGGAACTTTTGGAGGGCTTCGCGCGCTTCCGCTACCCCAACCAGATCGGACCGGGCGTTTACGATATCCACTCCCCGCGCGTGCCGAGCCAAGAGAGCGTGGAAACGCTGATCGACTACGCCTTGGACGTCCTCGCCGCCGATCAACTCTGGATCAATCCGGACTGCGGGCTTAAAACTCGCAACTGGGACGAGGTGCGCCCTAGTCTGATGCATATGGTGGCGGCGGCCGAGCGGCAGCGCAGCCGGGTTACCGCATCCTGAATTGGACGAGACGTTCACACGCCTTAATGACGCGGTTCGCCAGTGCTTCTACGCTGCAGACGAGTGCGAGAGTAGTGAGAGCCGCACGGCTGGGCCGCCACTGATGAGCGCCTTCTTCGGTAGGGAACGCATGTGAGCACGCCTTGGGATCGCGTTACTTGGCAGAAGAGTGATCACGTCTTCGCGCGGTTCGCGGTGCAGCCGGTTGCCCGCTTTATGGATGTTGAAGCCTCGGGTGGTCTGGCTTTGGTGGCGGCGGCGCTGGTTGGGCTGATCTGGGTCAACGTCGCCGAAGCGTCTTACCATGGCTTTTGGGGAACCCATCTCGCGGTCGACCTCTCGATCGTTCACATTGAACTCACCTTGACCGAGTGGGTCAACGACCTGCTCATGACCTTCTTTTTCTTGGTGGTCTCTCTGGAGATCAAGCGTGAGTTCGCGCACGGCGAACTCTCGGACCGGCGGCGCGCGGCGCTGCCGGTCGTCTCGGCGGCGGGCGGCATGATCGTGCCGGTGCTGATCTACGTTGGATTCAATGCGGGTGGAGCTGGGATCGATGGCTGGGCGATTCCGGTCGCCACGGATATCGCTTTCGCCCTCGGCGTTCTGTCGCTCTTGGGCAAGCGTGCCCCGCTCTCGCTGAAGATCTTCTTGCTTGCTCTGGCGGTTGCCGACGATGTGGGGGGCATCGTTGTGATCGCCATCTTCTTCACAGAGGACATTAACGTCGTTGCCTTTGGGATCGCACTGGCGCTGTTGGCTCTGGTATTCGTGATGCAGCGCGTGCAGATACGGGCGATGGGTGCTCCTATCGTGGTCGGTGCGGCGCTCTGGATCGCGACGCATGAATCCGGCGTGCACGCCACGATCGCCGGTGTGGCCATGGGCCTTGCGGCTCCTGCGTCCACACCTTACGCACGGGGGCGGTTCCTGGAGTCGCTGGCGCGCTTGCGTGAGCGATTCGAGAAAGGGATGGCGTTAGACGACAAGAAAGAGCGTCACGATCAGACGGCCGCCGTGCTGAACGATATTGAAGAGCTGGCGCGCGACACGGAGTCGCCGTTGGACCGGGTCGTGCACATGCTCGTGCCCTGGACCAGCTTCGTGATCGTCCCAATTTTTGCGATGGCCAACTCCGGCCTCGAATTTGGTGGGAGCGCGATCCCCGATGCCGTAGGAAGTTCCGTGTTCTGGGGAGCGGGCGTGGGCTTGGTGGTGGGGAAGCTCGTAGGAATCACGGGGGCTGCGTTCCTGGCCGTGCGTTTGGGACTGGCTACGCTGCCTCGTGGAATCTCTTGGCTCCATGTGAGCGGGGTAGCGTTGCTGGGAGGGATCGGATTCACTGTTGCGATCTTCCTCGCGAACCTGTCTTTCGAGGACCATCAGCTAGTCGACAACGCGAAAATGGGGATCTTCGCGGCCTCCCTCGTGGCGGCGGTCCTGGGTTACACACTGCTGCGGCTCACGCTGAGGGATCAGGAACCTGATCAATCGGAAGACGACCCTGCCGCTGCCCGCGATACTTAGATCAGGAAGCTCGCCGCCAACAGCAGTCCGAAGAGCAGATGTAGCTGCCCTGTTTGCTTGAGGAGTGGGGTAAGGGCGCGTCCCTCGGCGCGGGAGGCGATACGCCCGCCAAGGTAAAGGGCGAGCGGTGCGCTCGCCCACACCAGCAGCGACCACCCGGGCAGCAGGCCGGCGGCGGCGAAGGCCGTCACAAGCGCGTAGGGCAGACCGATAAGCGATAGGTACTGCGCCCGGGTCGCCCCGGCGCCGATCATGACCGCCAGCGTGCGCTTGCCGCTGCGCCGGTCCTCCGCGATGTCGCGAAGGTTGTTGACGACGAGGATCGCGGTCACGGTCATTCCCACGGGGATCGCCGCCGCGAAGGCGGGAGCGGAGAGCGTCTCGGTCTGCAGGAAGTAGCTTCCGGCCACCGCGGCAAGACCGAAGAACACGAAGACGAACACGTCGCCCAAGCCGTGGTATCCGAAAGGCCAGGGCCCGCCCGTGTAGGCGATCGCTGCTGCGATCGCGGCCGCGCCCAGCACCAGGATCGGCCAGCCCGCCACGGTGATCAGGTAGACGCCGATCAGCGCGGCCACGCCCAGCACGATCGCGGTCGCCCAGCGCATGGCCGGCGGCGTCACCAGCCCGCTCTGGACGGCCCGCGGGGGGCCGAGGCGGTCCTCCCGATCGGCTCCGCGCTCGAAGTCGGCCAAATCATTGGCGAAGTTGGCGCCGATCTGCAGGAGAACGGCGGCCCCCAGCGCGGCCACGAAGGGGAGATCGCGCAGCGGTACGACGGGGCTGGCGGCGGCGGTGCCCACGAGGACCGGCGCGACGGCCGCGGTCAAGGTGGCGGGCCGAATGGCCTGCATCCAGATGCGCCAGGCCGGGAGGACCGGCGACGCTTGTTCTTCTCGAGACACGCGGCTTAGGGGAAGCGAGGAAACTTGGAGAAGTCCGGCTTGCGCTTCTCTAGGAACGCGCGCTGGCCTTCCTTCGCCTCCTCGGTGAGGTAATAGAGCAGCGTGGAGTCGCCGGCGAGCTGCTGGATCCCGACGAGCCCGTCCGTGTCCGCGTTGAACGAGGCTTTGAGCATGCGGATCGCGATCGGGCTTTTCTCTAGAATCTCCTGGCACCAAGCTACGGTTTCTTCTTCCAGCCGCGCCAGGGGAACGACGGTATTGACCAGCCCCATCTCCCGCGCCTCTTGGGCCGAGTACTGGCGGCAGAGGTACCAGATCTCCCGCGCCTTCTTGTGCCCCACGATGCGGGCCAGCTGGGTGGATCCGAAGCCCCCATCGAATGAGCCAACCTTGGGTCCCGTTTGGCCGAAGACGGCGTTGTCCGCCGCGATCGTGAGGTCGCAGACGATGTGCAGGACGTGGCCGCCGCCGATCGCGTAACCCGCCACCATAGCGATCACGGGCTTGGGAATCGTGCGAATCTGGCGCTGCAGCTGCAAAACGCTCAGCTCCGGCGTGCCCGCATCGTCCAGGTAGCCGCCGTCGCCGCGGATGCGCTGGTCGCCGCCGGAGCAGAAGGCACGGTCTCCCGCGCCCGTGAGGATGATGACGCCGGTCTCGGGATCCAGATGGGCGCGCGTGAACGCGTCGCGAAGCTCCGCCAGCGTGCGGGGCCGGAACGCGTTGCGCACTTCGGGCCGGTTGATCGTGATCTTACTGATCCCCGCTGCGCGCTCATAAAGGATGTCGCTGTAGCCGTCGTGCTGGGATTGCCAAGCGATCGAACGTGGTTGCGTGGTGGTCATCGGATCGTCCCTGCGATTTCTGTCGGTCTATCGACGCTGAGGCCCACGCTCTGCAGCAGGAGCCGGCGTAAAACGGGGAAGAGTTCATCCATGGGGCGGGCCTGGGGGTCCAGCAACCAGCGCATGAGCACGGCGTGGAGGATTCCTACCCAGGCTTGGGCGGTGATGCGTGTCTCCAGCGGCGCGATCGCGCCGCGCGCGACCGCTTCGTCGAGCTGCTCTTCGATGATCGCCTCAAAGCTCCGCTGCAGTTCGAGGATGCGGCGGTTGAGCTTGGGCCCGGCGCCCAGCGCCTCGACCGCGAACACGCGCGCCAAGGAGCGGTGCTTCCCGAGCGTGTGCAGCAGCGTAAGCAGTGCCGCCGCCGCTCTGTCCACCGGTTCCTCCTGTTCGTCGAGCGCCGCGCGGACACGGCTCATCAGTAGCCCGCTCGTATGATCAAGGAGCGCGATCAGTAGTGCTTCCTTCCCGGAGAAATGGAAGTAGAGCCCGCCCTTCGAGGTGCCCGCCGCCGTCGCGATCTCATCGACCCCTGCGTCGCCGTAGCCGCGCTGTGCGAAAACATCGGCCGCAGCTTCGAGGATGCGTTGCTTGCGGTCGCGTGCTCGCGCTTGTTTCCCGGCCATGGCGCCTCGCCGAGCGAAAACCGACTCGGTAGTCGGTTTCGGCTACGCTAGCAAAGCGCAGCAACGGCTCACAAGCGTGTGCGAGAGAGGGCGCCGCGATCGCTGGAGCGCGTGGGCGGTGCGATGACCACTCGATATCCGATGCTTCCTGAATCCGATCGCGAGCGGGCAGCCGCGATCCAAGCGATGTTCGGGCGTCTCGTCCCGTGGTACGACCGCATGAACCGCTGCATGACCATCGGGCTGGATGGACGCTGGCGGCATGCTGCGGCAGCGGCGGCCGAGCCCGCAGGCGCCCGCGTGCTGGATCTCGGTTCCGGGACGGGCGACCTCGCGCGGGCGCTGGAACGCGCGGGCGCGGCGCGGGTGATCCGCGTCGACTTCGCGCGGCCGATGTTGGTAGTAGACCGCCGCAAGGCGGCGGCACGCGGGGAAGCACCGCCCCCGGCCCTGCAGGCCGACGCGCTGCAGATCCCTTTCCCCGACGCCAGTTTCGACGCCGTCACCAGTGGTTTCCTGCTGCGGAACCTCGTCGATCTGCCCCAGGGCTTGCGGGAGATGTTGCGGGTCCTGCGGCCGGGCGGCTGGCTGGTGGCGTTGGACATCACCCATGTACCGTCTGGCCCACTCGCGCTGCCCCGCCGCTTCCTCTTCCATCGGCTGGCGACGGGAGTCGCGGCCCGGCTGAGCGGCGACCGTGACGCCTATCGTTACTTGTCGCGTTCGCTCGATGGTTATCCCGGCGCCGAAGCGTTGACGCGCATGCTGACGGATGCGGGGGCGGTGGACGCACGGTTTCGGCGCATGGGGGCCGGAACCATCGCTTTGCACAGCGCCCGCCGCCCGCTGCCTGATGTGGAGAGCGTTTCCTCGGGGTGCGATCGGCCTTGAGCCGGCTTGAGTTAGAAGATGGCGCCTTGGCACCGCTCCGTAATCGGTATACTGCTCCTGTCCAGCGGGCGGCTCACTCAATGCCATCTTTCGACGGGGCGTGAGTTGCCGAGTCTCGTAAGGACGTCGCTATGCCTGAAGTGATCTACACAATTGGAGGGGCTGCCGGACAGGGCGTGGAATCGTCGGGGGCGGGACTGGCCAAGGCGCACGTTCGGGCCGGTTACCACGTTTTCGCGGCGCAGGATTACGAATCGCGCATTCGCGGCGGGCACAACTTCTACCAGCTGCGCGCCTCCGACGAGCCGGTTCACGCGCATGCCCGGCACCACTCGATCCTTATCGCCCTCGACGATGTCTCCGTGCCCCAGCACGTGCCGGAGATGCGGGCGGGCGGCGCCGTCATCTACGACGCGGGCCGCGACGACGTCGATGCCGGCGCGATCGCGGATGCCGGCGCGCGTGCGGTTCCGGCGCCTCTGATCGAGATCGCGACGACGGTCGGCAACGACAAGGTGATGGCCAATACCGTGGCGCTCAGCATCGCCTCGGCGCTGACCAACTTCGATTTCGACGCCATCGCGCAGATTATCCGCGAGAACTTCTCCCGCAAGGGCGGGGCGGCCGTCGAGGAGAACCTGGCGGTGGCGCGTGCCGGTTACGAATGGGGCGCCGAGCGGGTGGACGGCTTCTCCCACCGGCTGCCTCCTCCTCCGGCGGGGAACGGCGCCGGCCCCTCAATGCTGATCCACGGCAACCAGGCCGTCGCCCTGGGAGCGATCGCGGCGGGCTGCAAGGCCGTGAGCGGCTACCCCATGACTCCGTGGTCGACCATTCTTGAAGAGCTGACGGGCGCGCGTGATCTGGGCATCGTGGTCCAACAGACGGAAGACGAGATCGCAGCGATTGCCTTCGCGCTGGGAGCGTCCTGGGGCGGGGTGCGCGCGCTCACCGGATCCTCGGGCGGCGGCTTCGCACTCATGGTGGAGCATCTCTCGCTGGCGGGGATGAACGAGGTCCCGGTGGTGATCGTCGAGGTTCAACGCGGAGGGCCCGCAACCGGCCTCGCCACCCGCACGGAGCAGCCGGACCTTCACTTCGCCCTGCACGCAGGCCACGGCGAGTTCCCGATGATCGTGACGGCGCTCAAGGACGCGGTCGATGGGTTCTACCGTACGGCCCGCTGTTTCAACCTCGCCGAGCAGTACCAGTGCCCCGTGATTCTGCTCAGCGACCTCTTTACCTCGAACTCGCTCGTCTCCGTTCCCACCAGCGCGCTCGATTTGGAGGCGGTGCTGGCGGAGATCGATCGCGGCAAGACGCTGACTTACGACGCGATCGAGGAGCTGGCCGAGCCCTACGGTCGCTATGTCTTCAGTGAGGACGGCATCAGCCCACGCGCGGTGCCCGGCCATCCGAACGCGTTGGTACACGGCATGTCCGATGAGCACGACGAGTTCGGCGGCATCACCGAAGAGGCCACGAACCGCATCGCCATGATGCGGAAGCGCATGCGCAAGCTGGAAGGCGCGCATACCCAGATGGAACCTCCGACCGTCTACGGACCGGCCGAGGCCCCGGTCTCGCTGGTCGGTTGGGGCGGGACCTGGGGCGTGTTGACCGAAGTCGTCGACCGCTCGGAGGGCCGCTTCAATCTGATCCACTACACTGACCTGCAGCCGTTTCCTGCGGGGGGCGTGGAGCCATTGGAGCGAGCGAACACGCTCGTCGCCGTGGAGCAGAATTTCACCGGTCAGCTTGCCCAGCACTTGCGCGCGCAGACCGGCGTCGAGATCCCGAACAGGATCCTCAAGTACGACGGCCGCCACATGACGCCCGGCTGGGTCATGGAGCAGCTGGAGGAGATCGCGTGATGACCACCGTAACGCCCGCGCCGTCGCCCGTAACCTTGAACGACTACAAGCCGCTCTTCGCCGAAGAGAACACGTGGTGCGCCGGCTGCGGTGACTTCGGCATCCTGGCCGCGCTGCAGCAGGCGTTGGTCCAGCTGGAGATCGCGCCGCATCGTGTGATGGTGGTGTCGGGGATTGGCTGCGGTTCCAAGCTGCCCGACTACATTCGCTGCAACGGCTGGCAGACGCTCCACGGCCGGGCGCTGCCGGTCGCACAGGGCTTCCGCCTCGTACAGCATCACATGACCGTTCTGGCCGTGACCGGCGACGGAGACGGCCTGGGTGAAGGGGGCAACCATTGGATCCACGCCATGCGGCGCAACGTCAACCTCACACACTTGGTCGAGAATAATCAGACCTACGGCCTGACCAAGGGTCAGACCTCCCCCACCTCCGATCCCGGCTATATCTCTTCCACCACGCCGGAGGGCAACGTGGAGTTTGCGATCAACCCGATCTCCGTCGCACTGGCGGCGGGCGCCACCTTCGTCGCGCGCGGGTTCTCCGGCAGCGTGAAGCCGTTGCGCGATCTGATCGCCATGGCGATCCAGCATCCCGGCTACGCCATCGTCGACATTCTCCAGCCCTGCGTAACCTGGAACCGCGTCGAATACACCTACAAATGGTTCAAGCAGCGCGTCTACGACTTAGCGGAAGAGCATGACCCGGCCGATAGGACCGAGGCGTTCCGGCGTAGCCTCGAATGGGGCGACCGCATCCCCTTGGGCGTCTTCTATCGCGAGGAGCGCGACACGCTGGATGCGCAAACCACCGCGATTCAGATGGAGCCCGAGCGGCCGGTCGCCTTGCGCGAGCTGCCCGTTTCCCGGGAGCAGTTCGAGGCTCTCAAGACGAAGCTCACCTAACGGCTTGGTTTCCCGTGACGCCGGATCCGCGGCGGCTATCATACGGCGGCGTACAAGCGAGGACGCGCTTGCTCGGTCTTGCTGATGGGGCAGTGCGGCTGGAGTCTCTACTGGAGTAAAGGAGGCCCGCGTGCAGTTCGGCTGTTCGATGTTCATCACAGACCATACGATTGCACCGGACGAGCTGGCACGGGCGGTCGAGGAGCGAGGCTTTGACTCGCTCTGGATGCCCGAGCATCCGCACATCCCTTCCGAACGGGTCACGCCCTTTCCGGGCACCAACAGTATCGACATGCCGGAGTGGTACTTCCGCTCCTACGACCCGTTCGTCTGCCTCAGCATGGCCGCCGCCGCGACGACGACCCTCAAAGTGGGTACGGCGATCTGTCTCGTGATTGAGCGAGAGCCGATCGTGATGGCGAAGCAAGTGGCCAGCATCGATCGGCTTTCCGGAGGGCGCTTCTTGTTCGGGGTCGGCGCCGGCTGGCTGGCGGAGGAGATGGAGGCGCTGGGGACGCCGTTCAAGCAGCGATGGGCCGTGGCCCGCGAGCGGGTGGAGGCGATGAAAGCGCTCTGGGCGAACGAGGAGGCCGAATACCACGGCGAGCATGTGACCATCGAACGCACATCGGTCCGCCCGGCGCCGGTGCAGCAACCGCATCCGCCGATCTACATCGGCGCAGGGACCAAGTGGTCGCGGCAGCGGGTGGTGGAGTGGGCGGACGGCTGGCTGCCGTTGTTCAAAGCCCCTCAGGAGCTGGCGGCCGAGATCGCCGATCTGCGGGAGCGCGCCGAAAGGATTGGGCGTGATCCCGGCAGCGTGAGCGTGACGCTCTACGGCACTCGGCCCGACGCCGCCTGGCTGGACGCCTACGAGGAGATGGGCGTCGATCGCTGCTTGTTCGACCTTCCCAGCGCCTACGCCGACAAGGTCATCCCGATCTTGGATGACCTCGCCAAGCTCGTCGCGGATCGCTAGGCGCTTTTCCTTCTGGAGCGTCCCTCTAGAGTCCGATCGCGGCATTGAGCAGGGTGTCGTACTGCGGCGGGACGGCACCGAAGTCGGCCCGAACGCGGATGATCGGACGTCTGCTCCCGCGGATCAGCCGCCCTCCCCAGCGACTGGCGACGCGGGCCGTCTCGGGTAGCTCGGTCACCCGGACGGGCCCGAGCGCGGGATCGAGGCGCTCACGCACGTTCGCGGGCGTCAAGAGGCCGCGCTCGCGCTCCAAGGATGGGGGGGGTGCTGCCGCGTTCAGGAGAATCTGCAGGGCCCAAGACTCGCGTGCCAGCTTGGTCAGGGCGGCGGTCAGGGCGGAGTCGCCGGCGAGGACCCGCGCGAGCAAGCCGGCCCAGGGGAAGTTCATCGTGACGAGATCCGCGCTCGCGTCGAGGGCGTCCGGCGGCGCCTCAACCGCCGCCGCCACGTAGAGCACGTTTGCGCGTCCGCCGCGCGCGGGCTTGCGCCGCGCCCTGCTGGCATACGCTGCCGGCGCTTCGCGGTTCGGGTCCAGCCCTACGCAGAGCACCTCGGGATAGGCGCCCGCGACGCGATAGGGGAAGGCGCCGTCGCCGGTTCCGATGTCGAGCAAAGTCAAGCGGTACGCCGCCGCCCGCGAGCGGAATCCGTCGGTGGTGAGATCCTCCGTCTGGCGTCCCAGCACGATCCGCACGAATACGTCTCCCTCCGCCGCGTCCGGTATCGTAGCGGCGGACGATCGGCGGCCGGGAGCGATGGTGGCACGCAAGCGTAAGCAGCGCCGCGAGTTGAGCGAAGACGAGGTTAACGCCTATCTCGATCGGCGCGCCGAGTGGGCCGTGCTCACGACCGTTGGAAGGGACGGTATGCCCCACAGCGTGCCCCTCGGCTACTTCCGTCTGGGCGATCACTTGTATTTGGGGATGCGTGAAGGCTCGCAGAAGATCAAGAACATTGAGCGCGACCCGCACGTATCGGTGTTGGTCACCTCCGCCAAAGCGACGGGGGACATTACCGGCGTACTGGTGCAGGGCACCGGCACGCTGATTCGGGACTCCGGGAGACGGCTGGAGTTGGCGCGCGGCTTGGCGCGCCAGCGCGGCACGCCGGAGACGGAGCTGCCCGATTCCGTGAGCGAGGACGGCGTCTACGTGCAGGTCGCCCGTGAGCGCGTCGTCAGCTGGAATTACCGTTGAGGCGGCGCTGGTCGCGGCTGATGTAGCCTCCGCTCGCGCGGCAGCACGGCGGCGCGGCCAACGGCCAGCGGCGATTTCGGCAATGGAAGGAGCGCGTGATGGACCTTGGGCTGACTGGCAAGAAGGCGCTCGTGACGGGCGGCAGTCGCGGCATCGGCCGCGCGATCGCGGCGGCGCTCTTGGCGGAAGGGGCATCGGTCGGAATTTGCGCGCGGGGGGCGGAGGGGCTGGAACAGGCACGGGCGGCGCTGCAAGCGGAGGCGCCGGGTCGGGTCGTCGCGCATCAAGCCGATATCGGAGAGGCGGACGGCATCCGCGGCTTCGTGAAGTCCACGGTCGGCGCGCTGGGCGGGCTCGACGTTTTCATCCATAGCGCCAGCGGCATGGGCGTCCCCGGCGAAGAGGGCTGGGACGTGAACTACGCGATCGACGTGATGGCCGCCGTGCGCGGCGTCGACGAGGCGATGCCCGCCCTGGAGGCGAGCGCTGCCGGCAGCATCGTCTTGATCGCCAGCATCTCCGGCATGGAGGCGTTTGGATTCGTCGGTGATCGCAACGTGCGGGAGGGAATGGGCGGCCCTTTTTCCTACGGGCCCATGAAGGCGGCGCTGATCGCCTACGGCAACGAGCTGGCGCAAGCGCTGGCGCCCAAGGGAATCCGCGTGAACGTCATCTCCCCCGGCTCCATCGATTTCGAGGGCGGCTTTTGGCAGCAGATGGCGCAGGGCGCCAAACCGGTGTACGACGGCGTGCTCGATACGATTCCCAGCGGCCGCTACGGCACCGTGGAGGAGGTGGCGCGGGTCGTCGCCTTCATCGCCAGCCCCGCCGCGAGCTGGGTGACGGCGGAGAACATCCTCGTCGACGGCGGGCAGTTCAAGACTAACCACTGAGCGAGCGCCGCGGCGCCGGCTTAGGCGCGAGCGCGGGGCAGGAGCCGGCGCAGCCGGGTGGCTCGGCCTTGCCGGCGGGCGGAGCCGCGTGTCAGCTCCTGCACTGCTTTCGGATCGCCCGCCACGATCCGCTCGCGCCAAGCGCGCAGGCCGTCGACGCTCGGCGCCCCTTGATCGCCACCGGTGAAGCGCTCGAAGGGACGCCAGTCCTCCTCCTTTCCCTTGGCGGACACTTGCAGGCCGGCCGCCGAGCAGAGCGCGATGCCCCCCGCGACATCCCAGATCTTGGCGTCGTTGATCACGCAGCAGCCCAGGCTGCCGTCCGCCGTGAGCGCCAGTTCCAAGGCGATGCTGCCGAGCGTGCGAGCGATGCCGAGGCGGCGACCGCGCGGGCCGCTGCCGCCGCGCCATCCGCCCGGTACCGCGATCAACCGGTTGGCTTGGTCGAGGGTCTGCGGCGCGCGGAGCAGGGGCAGGCCGTTGAACTGTAGGCTCGTTCCGCGTGCAGCGTGATACACCCCCGCCTGGAGCCGCGGGCCGCTGCTGACCCAGATCGCACCGGCAAGCGGCTCGCCTCGGTAGAGCACGCCGATCGAGCTGGTGAAGAGCGGCAAGCCGTTGACGAAGTTGGCGGTCCCGTCCAGGGGGTCCACCACCCAGACGTAGTCGGCCTCGGGCGGGCCCGAGCTGTCTTCCTCCTCGCCGATCAGCGCGTGGCTCGGGAAGCGCGCGTGCACCGCCTCGCGCAGCATCGCTTCCGTGGCGTGGTCCACGTCCGTGACGGGATCCAAGCGGCGGCGGTCCTTGAAACGGACTGCGGTGCCGGCGTGGAAGCGTTCGCTGAGCAGCGCCCCGGCGCGCCTGGCGAACTCCGTTGCGGCTTGCTCGATCGCCCCAATCTCGGGCGGCGTCTCCATTGTCATCCGTGCTCCCCTCTGGGCCATCGTAGCCGGGCGCTGTGCGTTCACCGCTACTCCGGTTGAGGGTTACACTCGGACGAGCGGTGGATCCGATCCAAGGAGGGGCCATGGAGCAGGCGGGCGCGGTCGCGCGAGCTGCTAATGATCGAGCGGCCGCAGCGCTGGGGACGGGAGAGACCTGGAACGAAGCGACAGAAGCCGCGCTCGCGGGGCTGCCGCGGGCCGGCGCCCCGCCCGACCTCGCCCTCCTCTTCGTCGACTCCCACTTTGGCGGCGACTACGCCGCGATCGTCGAGTGCGTCCGCGGCGGCACGGGAGCGTCGCATCTCCTCGGCTGCTCTGGGCAGAGCGTGATCGGGCCCGGCCTGGAGGCCGAGGACGGCGTCGCCGTCGCGGTGATGACGTTGCGGTTGCCGGGTGCGACCCTGACGCCGCTGGCGCTGACCGAGAACAGCAGCGTCGAGGCGCTGCTCGACGCTGCCCAGGACCGAGGGGAGATGGCGGCCTGGCTGGCGCTCGCGGACCCCTTCAGCACGCATGCCGACGCGCTGGTGGGCGCGATCGAGCGCCGCTGGCCGGGCACGCCGGTCTTGGGCGGACTGGCGTCGGCGCACGATCAGCGCGAGGGCACGGCCGTCTTCCTGGACGACGAGGTCTACGCAACCGGCGCTGTGCTGCTCGGGTTGAGCGGCGCCGTGGGCTTTCGCGCGCTCGTCGCCCAGGGGGCGACGCCGATCGGGCAGGCTTGGACGATCACCGATTGCGAGCGGAACGTGATCCAGACGGTCGGATCGCGGCCGGCGCTGGACGTGCTGCGGGAGACGCTCGGCGCTTTGGATCCGGAGACCCGCGAGCGTGCCCAGCGCAACCTCTTGGTGGGGCTGGCGATGGACGAGTACCGCGACGAGCACGCCCAAGGGGATTTCCTGATTCGCAACCTCATGGGCGCCGACCAGGAGAGCGGCGCGATCGCGATCAACGCGATCCCTCGCGTGGGCCAGACCTTCCAGTTTCAGTACCGTGACGCCGCGGCCGCCGATGCGGACCTGCAGGCCCAGCTCGCCACGCTGAAGGATGCGCTCGCGGAGGAAGAGCAAGTGGTGGGCGCGATGCTGTGCGCCTGCAACGGGCGCGGACAAGGGCTGTTCGGGGAGCCGCACCACGATGCCGGGGCCCTCGCCGCTGCGCTCGGTCCCATTCCCACCGCCGGCCTCTTCTGCAACGGCGAGATCGGTCCCGTGGGCGGCGCCAATTTCGTCCACGGCTTCACGGCCAGCATCGCCCTGCTGACCACCGCCGCTGACTGAAACGTCCGTTCGTCTCGCGGTCGCTGCCCCGGCTGGTCGAACGCGGCCATAGAATGGCCTCTGTTTCGCGAGTGGATGCTGGGGAAGGGAACGCAGCGTGAGCGGAATTGACGGTCTGGAATTAAGCGCAGACCAACTACGTGCCCAGTTCGATGAATCGCTCGTACCGGCCTCGACGGAGGGAATGGCGCCACTCGAAAGCGTGGCGGGGCAGGAGCGCGCACTGGAGGCGATCGCCTTTGGGCTGCGGATAGAGGCAGACGGCTACAACATTGCTGTGTTGGGACCGTCCGGCTCTGGCAAGAACATGGCTGTGCGTCTCTTGATCGATGAGGCATCGGCGGGCCGGCCGCCGATAAGGGATTGGTGCTACCTGAACAACTTTCGCGATCCCTATCGGCCGCGCGCCGTCTCGCTCCCTCCCGCCTTGGGAGATGACCTGCAACGCGATCTCGCCAAGCTGGTGGAGGCCTGTCGTAGTGAGATCCCGCGAGTTTTCGAGAGCGAAAGCTATGACGCACGCCGCCGCGAATTGTTGGAGCCGTTCGGCAGCGAGCGAAACGCGGCACTGGAAGCGATGCAGCATGCGGCCGATCAACTTGGCTTTACGGTTAACGCAACGCAGATGGGTTTTGCCACGCTGCCCAAGGGACGAGACGGACAGCCCTTGACGCCGGCAGCGGTGCAGTCGCTCTCTCCGGAGGAAAAAGCTTCGATCGAAGAGCGAGCCAGACAGGTCCAGGAGTCTGTGACGACGACTATGCATCTCCTGCGCCAGATCGATGGCAAAGCGCAGGAGACGCTGGCCGAGCTCGATAAAGAGATAACACGCTTCGTGGTGGGGCCGATCCTTGACGACCTACGTGAGCGCTACAGCGAGCACAACCTGCACTCGCACTTCGACGCGATCGAAGCCGACATCAGCGCCAACCTCGATAAGTTGCGCCCTCAACGACAGATCGCAGAGGGCGCAGCTTCCCAGGTTCTCGTGCCATTCGAAGAGCGGCGAGAGCGTCTGCTGAAGCGCTATGCGGTCAACCTCTTCGTCACACACGGCGATGAGCGGCCCGACGGGGCTCCCGTTGTCCGGGAGGCGCAGCCTACGTACCAGGCCCTCTTCGGTCGGCTGGATTACGAGGCCCACGACGGCACCCTCACGACCGATTTCACGTTGATCCGGCCCGGTGCCCTGCACCGAGCCAACGGTGGTTACCTGATTCTGCAGGTGCAAGATCTGCTCGCCGATCCGCGCAGCTGGGTCAAGTTGAAACGGAGCCTCAAGTGCCGCGAGGTGCAGATCGGGGAGCCGGAAGGTGAGGCATCGCCGCTGCCGACGGTTCATGTGATCCCTGAGGCGATCCCGCTGGACCTCAAGGTGGTCCTGGTCGGATCGACGGCGGTCTTCAGGCTGCTGGATGCATCGGATCCCGACTTTGCCAACCTGTTTAAGATTCGGGCGGAGTTCGAGCCGGATACCGCCATCAACGCCGAGTCCATCGCGGCCTATACCGGCTTCATTTGCCAAGCTGTCAAGCAGCAGGGGTTGCGTCACTTCGACGCCGCAGCGCTGATGGAGGTGATGCGGTTCGGTGCCCGCCTGGCAGCGCGCCAAGACCGCCTCAGCACCCGCTTCGGTGTGATTAAAGACCTATGTAGCGAAGCGAACCAATACGCCGCCGATGCCAGCGCGGAGATCGTGACGGTCGATCACATTCGCGCGGCGGTCGCTGGGATGCGCCGGCGATCGGCGCTGGTGTCGGATCGCCTGCATCGCATGATCGCGGAGGGCACGCTGCACGTGCAGACAGCGGGCGCCGTCGTGGGACAAGTCAACGGCTTGGCCGTGTACCAGCTCGGTGGCACCGCCTTTGGTACCCCGACACGGATCACGTGCCGCGTGGGGCTGGGACGGCGGGGCGTGATTGCAATAGACCGGGAGGTCGAACGGAGCGGTGCGATTCACTCCAAGGGTGTCCTGGTACTAAGCGGATTCTTGATCGGGACGTTCGGGCGGGACAGACCGCTGACCTTCACCGCCAGCCTGACCTTCGAACAGAGCTACGACGAAGTCGAGGGCGACAGCGCTTCTTCCGCGGAGCTGTACGCGATCCTGACGGCGCTGGCGGAAATGCCGATCCGCCAGGACGTAGCGGTGACCGGATCGGTCGACCAGTTCGGCAACGTCCAGCCCGTCGGCGGCGTCGCCGAAAAGGTGGAGGGCTTCCACGATGTCTGCGCCGAGATCGGTTTGACCGGCAGCCAAGGCGTCATCGTCCCTGCTAGCAATATCCGCAACTTGACCCTGCGCCACGATGTCGCTGCAGCGGTCGAGCAGGGCCGGTTCCACGTCTGGGCCGTGTCGCGGATCGAAGAGGGCCTGGAGCTTCTCACTGGAAGGCCTGCGGGAACGGCGGGGCCTGATGGCAGCTACGAAGCCGGCACCGTTTTCGCGAAGGTCGTGGCGGCGCTGGAGGAGATGCAGCAGCAGGCGGCGACGAGCGGCGACGGCCAGAATTCGGACGAGGCACGCTCCCTGTGAATTCATACGCCTCCCGGCCGTGCGATGCTAGGAGCCGAGGAGACGCGCATGTGGCGCCGATGGCTGGGAGGGGTGGACGGCCCCCCGATCTTCCGCGACCGCCGCGCGGCGGGTGAGGCGCTGGCGTCGCTGCTGCAGAAGCGCGGCGTCGGAGCGGAGATCGTACTGGCGATCCCGCGCGGGGGGCTGGAGGTGGCGGCGCCGGTCGCCGAGCGGATCGCCTTGCCGCTGGACGTGCTGGTATCGCGCAAGGTGGGCGCGCCGGGGCAGCCGGAGCTGGCGCTGGGCTCTGTCACCCGCCTCGGATCGGCGTGGAACCATGCCCTGCTCGCTGCGCACCGCCTCTCGGAGGAGGACCTGCGGCGGGCGAGTCAGGACGAGCTGGCCGAAGTGGAGCGCCGCGAGCGGGTCTATCGCGGCGCCCGCCCGGCGGCGCCGGTCGCGGGTCGCCGCATCGTGCTGGTCGACGACGGGCTGGCCACCGGTGCGACGATGGCGGCGGCCGTGGAGGCGGCCCGGCGGATCGGCGCGGCGGCCGTCGTGGTGGGGGTCCCGGTGGCGGCCCGAGAGGCGGTGGCGCGGCTGGAGGGGCTGGGCGCGCGGGTGCTGGCGGTGGCGACGCCCGATCCCTTCGTCGCGGTGGGCGCGTTCTACGAGGACTTTCGCCCGGTTCCGGACGAGCGCTGCGTCGCCATCATGCGCCGCTTCGAGGCCGCCGGCGCCGAGGGGCCGCCGGACTAGCGCGCCGCTTCGGCGATGGTTCCGGGCAGGGGCGCCGGCGCGCTCTCCCCGCCCAGGCGATCGGGGCTGAGCGAGTCCAGCGCGGAGGGCACGGCGCCACCGGCGATCGCCTCCGCGAGGTAGTGCGCCGTCGCCGGGGCGAGGAGGATGCCGCTGCGGAAGTGGCCGACTGCCGCGTAGAAGCCGTCGGCGCCGGCGGGCCCGATGGCGGGTAGGTAGTCGGGCAGCGCCGGGCGCAGGCCCACGGAGAGCTCGCTGATCGTCAGATCGCCGATCGCCGGCACGACTGCCCCGGCGCGATCGAGGAGGCCGGCCACGGCGCCCGCGGTGGGCGCTTGATCGAATCCTCGCTCCTCGATCGTGCCGCCGATGATCAGCTCTCCGTCGTCCCGCGGCACGAGGTAGATCCCAGGCGTGCGCAGGGTGTGCTGAATCAAGACGGCGCCGCGCAGGCGCACGATCTGGCCCTTGACCGGGCGCACGATCTGGCCCTTGACCGGGCGCACGACCGCCGCCGTCAACGGCGAGCGGAGGGAGGCCGTGGCCCAAGCGCCCGCGGCCAGCACCGCGACCTCGCAGCGAACCGTGTGGTCCCGGCCGGCGTCGTCGGCCGTGCGGAGGGCCTGCACCGCGCCGCCCTTGAGGACAACTTCGCGAACCGTGTAACCGCTGCGGATTTTCCCGCCGCGCTCCCGGACCGCCCCGGTCAGACTGCGCAGGAGCCGCCGCGGGTCGAGGCGGAGGTCGTCCGTGACGTGCAAACCGCTGCGCGCCTCTGCCGCGAGATGCGGCTCGCGCGCACGCAGCTCCTCTGCTGTCAGCCGCCGCGATGCGATCCCGCGCCGCTGATGCTGCGCCGCCATCTCGTCCAGCTTGGCTTCGTCGCCCGCCGTGAAGGCGGGCCAGAGCGATCCCTGGTCGCGCAGCTCGCAGCGCCGGCCGCTGATCCGTTCGATCTCCGCGACGAAGGCGGGGTAGCGCCGCAGGCTGTCCAGGGCAAAGTCGATGAGCCGCGGCTCGGCTAGGTCGGCCTCAGCCGTGGGGGCCAGCAGGCCCGCCGCTACCGCGCTGGCACCGGCGCCGGGCCGCGATCGCTCGACGATCAGCACGTCCCGGTCTCTTTTTAGGAGCTCGAGCGCGGTCGCCAGTCCGATCACGCCGCCGCCGGCGATGACGATCTCGGCCTGCGCCGGGAGCGCGTCAGGCGGCACGCGGCGGCTGTCCTATGATCGCGTCGTGGCTATGGAAGCGTCGGACCCGACCGAGTCCGCTGCCGGCGAAGCGCAGCCCACGGTCACGTGCGTGAGCGCCGTGACGCTGGCGACGCACGACATGGCCCGCGCGGTACGCTTCTATCGCGCCTTGGGCCTCACGTTGCTGTACGGCGGCGAGGCGGAGCGCTTCACGAGCTTCGCGCTGGAGAGCGGCTATCTCAACCTGACGGCCCAGCCGGCGGAGCGCCGCTGGAGTTGGTGGGGGCGGATCGTGTTCTACGTCTCCGATGTCGACGCCTTCTATCGCCAGGCCGTCGCCGCCGGCGTACGGACCGATACCACGCCGCGCGACGCCAGCTGGGGCGAGCGCTATTTTCACGTCACCGATCCCGATGGCCACGAGCTCAGCTTCGCCCGTCCACTCGATCGCTAACGGAGATGCGTCTCGAAGAAGGCCACGATTTTCGGCCAGAGCGCGAAAGCGGAGCTCTCGTGGTAGCTGGGACGGTAATCCGCGAGGAATGCGTGCCCGGCCTCTTCGAACACTTCCACGGTGGAGGTCTTCCGCGCCCGCTGTAGCCGCGCCTCCATCTCGCGCGCGTCGGTGGGCGTGGGGTTCTGATCATGGCCGCCGAAGACGGCGTAGAGGGGGCAGTGGAGCTGGTCGATGAGGTCGAGGATGGGGGTGGGGCGCTCGGGCGTGGTGACGGCGTCCTGATTGGCGCGGCGGATGAAACCGCCCCAGCAATCCACCGCCGCGTCGACGGTGTCGCTGGAGCAGGCGTAGAGCAGCGTCTGCCGCCCGCCCGAGCAGAAGCCGATGCAGCCTACCTTGCCGTTACTCCCCGGCTGGCCGCGCAGCAGCGCCGCCGCGCCCTCCAAGTCGCGCACCACCTGCGAGTCGGGGAGGCCGAACATCTTCGTGAACACGGACTGTATGTCGTCCACGTCCGGCGCCCCCACGCGGCTGTAGAGATTCGGCGCGATCGCCGTGTAGCCGATGTTGGCGAAGCGCCGCGCGAGGTCGTGGATGTGATCGACGGGCCCGAACGCCTCGTGAATCACGATGATGCCGCCGCCGGAGCCGCCGCCCCGGGGCCGGGCGAGATAGGCCTCGATCGAGGCCCCGTCGCTCTCGTAGGTGGTGGAGCTGGTTTCGATCTGGCTGAGGTCTTGCACCTCGCCGGGGACGGCGGCCATGGCCGCTCCTTTCGGGAAAGGCCGATCCAGTTTGCGGACGGCCCTTAAACATATACCGAACGCGCATCGGTATACGAGGGCGCCGCGCCCGCTCCCGCGCGGCGGCGGACCTTGTCTTGTTGCCTCTGGAGCGGTTTGCTAGCGTCAAAACCGACGGTTCAGTCGGTTTTGAGATGCCAGCCACAATGCTCACCGCCAGCACCGGATTGATGGCCCTTCGCGAGCGGCTCGCCGCTTGGGAGGCGAGCGACCGCGCGCAGGCCGCCTCTCGCAACGTGCTCGTCACGCTGACCGCGCCCGCGCCGGAGTTCGAGCCCTTGGCTGTGTTCGAGCAGACGGCGGGTCTGGAGCGTCTCTATTGGCGCAGCCCCGGCGGCGCGATCGAGATCGCCGGCGTCGGGCTGGAGACCCTGCCCGAGCGAAGGGGCGTGTCCCCATCCGACCGCTGGCTCGATCTGACGAAGGATGCGCGGGCTGCTCCAGCGAATCCAGGACCGATCTCGTTCGCCGGCGCCGCGTTCGACCCGGAGCGGACATCCGATGGCGCCTGGGAGGGATGGCCCCGGCGGGCCGCCTTCGTCCCGCGTCTGGTCGCCGTGCAGCGGGGCGATGAGCGCTTCCTGCAACTGCAGATCCTTCCCGGCGCGGCGGGCGCCGCGTCGTGGGATCTCGTGCGTCTCCTCGATCGCCTTGATGCGCGTCTTGACGCAGACCAGGCCTGCGTGGGGGCCGGTGCTCCGGCCACGGCGGCCATTCTCCGCACGATGGAAGAGCCAGCGCCCCCGCGTTGGCGCGAGCTGGCACGGGATACGGTCGGCGCGATCGCTGCCGGCGAGGTCGGCAAGCTCGTGCTCGCGCGCTGCCAACAGGTGGAGGCGGCGCGCCCGTTCGACCTGCACGCTGCCCTTCGGCGGCTCAGGTCGCGCTATGGGGACTGCACCGTGTTCGCGATCGATCGCGGCGCCGGCTGTTTCATCGGCGCCACGCCGGAGCTGCTGGTCACCCAGCGAGAGGGGATCGTGCGAACGACGGCCGTCGCGGGGTCCGCACCGCGTGCCGCCGATCCCGCACGGGATGCGGCCTTGAGCGCGGAGCTGCTGACGGACGCCAAGGAGCAGCATGAGCATGCGCTCGTGGTGCGTGCGTTGGAAGACGGGCTGCGACCGCTCTGCAGCGAGCTGCATGCCGATAGCGCGCCGTCGCTCTTGCGCCTGGCGAACGTGCAGCACCTGTACACGGAGATCAAAGGCGCGCTCGGCGTCCCGGCGACCGCGCTCGATGTGGCGCTGCGTCTGCACCCCACGCCGGCGGTCGGCGGGGTTCCCCGTGAGGGAGCGCAGCGGTTGCTGCGGCGCGCGGAGCCCTTCGACCGTGGTTGGTTCGGCGGACCGCTGGGCTGGATGGACGCTCGCGGAGACGGGGAGTTCGTCGTCGCGATTCGGTCGGCGCTGGTCAATGGAACCCGTGCTCGCCTGTATGCGGGCTGCGGAATCGTGGCGGGATCGGAGCCCGCACGCGAGTACGAGGAATCCCGTCTCAAAATGCAGTCGATGCGCTGGGCGCTGGGATGCCCCTAGCGGCACAAGGAGACGACCCGGGAACCGCCCTCGCCGGCTACGTCGAGGCGTTCGTGAACGGGCTGGTGCAGGCCGGCGTGCGTCATGCTTGCGCCTGTCCCGGCTCCCGCTCGACGCCGCTGCTGCTCGCGCTGCGCCGCCATCCCGCCGTCCGCTTGTGGATGCATCTCGATGAGCGGTCCGCGGCGTTCTTCGCGCTCGGGATCGCCAAAGCGGGCCGCGAACCGGTCGCCGTGATTTCGACGTCGGGAACGGCCGCGCTGAACTTCGCGCCCGCGGTCGCGGAGGCGCGCCAGGGACGCGTGCCGCTGCTGGTGCTCACGGCCGATCGGCCGCACGAGCTGCGAGGCGTGGGCGCGAATCAAACGATGGACCAGATCGGGCTGTACGGATCAGCGGTCAAGCGGTTCGTCGAGCTTGCTCTTCCAGAGGGCGGGGCTCATCTGCGCCGCTACGCCGGCGCGACGGCCGCTCGCGCGGCGGCGCTGGCTGCCGCGACGCCGGCCGGGCCCGTCCATATCAACATGCCGTTCCGGGAGCCGCTTGTGCCCGCGCCGCGCGCGGACGCCGAAGCCGGTGCGCTGCTCGATCTGGCGATCACGCACACCGAACGCCGGCCCACGCCAGATCAGACGTTGGCGCTGCTGGAGCGCCTGAGTTTGGAGCGGGGGCTGATCGTGTGCGGCCCGCAGGGGGATCCGGACTTTCCCGCCGTGATCGCTGAGCTGGCGGCGGCACTGTCGATGCCGGTGCTCGCGGATCCGCTATCGCAGGTGCGGTGCGGGCCCCACGCACGGGAGCACGTGATCGATGGCTACGACGCCTTCCTGCGCGATCCTGCGGTCGCCGGGGCGCTGCGGCCGCGTGTGGTTCTGCGCTTCGGGGCGACCCCTACCTCGCGGCCCTTGCTCGACTTCCTCGGCGACGCCTCGATCGAGCAGATCGTTGTGACGGACGAGGACGGCTGGAACGATCCCACACTGTCCGCCGCCGCCGCTCTGCACACCGACGCGCGCAGCCTCTGCGAGGCGCTGCTGGCCGCCGCCGCGGCGAAGGGCGGCCGCGGCGGCTCGCCGGAGTGGGTTGGGCGCTGGCGGATCGCCGCCGCCGCCGGACGAGAAGCCGTCGCCGAAACCCTGAGCGAAGAGGGCGTCCTCTCCGAGCCGCAGGCGGTGATGCGCATCGCCGCTGCTCTCCCGGACGGAGCCACGTTCTTCGCTGGCAACAGCCTGCCGGTGCGCGACATCGACGGTTTCTTCCCCCGTCGCCGCGCCGCCGTGCGCTTTCTTGGGCAGCGTGGCGTGAGCGGCATCGACGGCGTGGTTTCGGCGGCGCTGGGGGCGGCCGCTGTGGGCGAAGGGCCGTTGGTGCTGCTGATCGGCGACCTCTCGCTCTACCACGATATGAACGGGTTGCTGGCCGCGCGCGAGCGCGAGGTCAACGCGACCGTCGTGCTTCTCAACAACGACGGCGGCGGCATCTTCTCCTTTTTGCCCCAGGCAACCGCTGTCGAGCACTTCGAAGAGCTGTTCGGCACGCCGCACGGGCTCGACTTCGCGCGGGTGGCGGAGCTGTACGGACTCGCCCACACGCGCGCGCGCGATGTCGCGTCCTTCGATGTGGCCCTCGCCGGCTCCCTGCGAAGCGCGGGCGTGCAGCTGATCGAGGTGCCGAGCGACCGCGAGGCGAACGCCGCACTCCATCGCCGCCTGTGGTCGGCCGCCGGCGCGCGCGCGCGCGCAGCACTGGCGGCGGAGGGCTGCCTTTAGCGCCGACGAGGAGGCGTTGTGCCCGAGCGCATCGCTGGGATTCGCTGGACGCCCTTTCGGATTCCTTTCGCCCAGGAGTTTTCGATCGGGTCGGCGCCCGGCGCGCCCCTAAAGGCGCGAGAAGGCCTCATCGTCGAGCTCCAGAGTGATCGCGGCGCCCGCGGCCTGGGAGAGGCCTCGCCGTTGCCGGAGCGAGGGGAGGGCAGTGCCCCGGCTGCCGCCGACCTGCTGCGCGAGTTCGGGCCGCTCCTCGTGGGCGCGGACTGGGGCTCCGCGCGGGAACGGCTCGGCGCGCTGCCCGATCGGCCGGGGAGACAAGCGGTCCGCTGCGCGCTCGACGTCGCGCAGCTCGATCTGACGGGCAGAGCGGCGGGCCTGCCGGTGGCCGCGCAACTCGTGCGGGAGTACGGCGGCCGGACCGCGGCTGCCGTTCCGGTCAACGCCACCATCGGCTCGCACGCGCCCGAGGATGTCCGGACCGCCGGCGCGCGTGCGCGGGCCGCCGGCTACTCCGCCGTGAAGTTGAAGGTCGGTGTGGCGGACACGCTCGAAGCCGAGCGGCTGCGGGTGGCGGCGGCCCGCGAGGCGCTCGGGCCGGCGGTGCGGTTGCGCCTGGACGCCAACGGCGCCTGGACGGTCCCGGAGGCGATCGCGATGCTCTCCGCGCTGGAGACGTACGATCTCGAATGGGTGGAGCAGCCGGTCGCGGATGTCGCCGGCCTCGCGGCGGTGCGCCGGGAGTCGCGCGTCCGGATCGCCGCGGACGAGAGCGTCGGCGGCGCCGCTGCGGCACGGGCGCTGCTTCGGGCGGGCGCGGCCGACTTGCTGGTGCTCAAGCCGATGTCGCTGGGCGGGCTGCGGCCGGCCGCTGGGATCGCGCGGCTCGCCCGGCGCGCGGGTGCGGCCGCCGTCGTCACGACGACGATCGATACCGGTATCGGCGCCGCTGCCGCCCTGCAGCTGGCGGCGACGCTGCCGGCCCCCGCCCCGGCCTGCGGCCTCGCGACGGCGTCGCTGCTGGCGGTGGACCTGTTACGGCGCCCCTTGCCTGTCGAGGCCGGCGTGATGCGTCTGCCCGCGGCACCGGGGTTGGGCGTCCATCTCGATCGCGATCTGCTTGCCCGCTACCGCTCGGGCGCGGTCGGGGAGTGCGGGGAGCTTCGCGCGGCGGCGCCCTAAAGCGGCGCTGCGCCCTTCGCCGCGGATTCCGTGGAGGCGTTCCCGCCTAGCTGGCGCGTTCGGTGCCTACCCCGGCCAATCGCTCCCGCACGAGCCGGGCGGCGGCCTCCGCGGTGGAGATCCCTTCGCGCTCGGCCGCGCGCAGGATGCGGAGCGTGGTCTCGTACACGCCCTCGGCGAGCTGGCGGGCGCGGGCGGTGTCGTACCCCTCGATCTCCATCGCCACGTTGATGACCCCGCCCGAGTTGATCACGTAGTCGGGCGCGTAGAGGATGCCGCGCTCCTTGAGCAGCGCCGCGTCGGCCGGGTCGTTGGCGAGCTGGTTGTTGGCTCCGCCGCAGACGACGCGGCAGCGGAGCGCCGGGATCGACGCGGGGGTGAGAACCCGTCCCAGGGCGTTGGGCGAGAGGATGTCGCATTCGGTCGTGTAGGCGTGGTCCAGCCCAACCGTGGCGGCGCCGATCTCCACCGCCAGCCGCTCGGCGGCCTCGGTGCGGATGTCGCTGAGGACGAGATCCGCGCCCTGCTCGGCGAGGTGCCGGGCGACGCGCCCGCCCACCTTGCCCACGCCCACGACGACGACGCGCCTGCCCGCGAAGGATTCGTCGTCGAAGGCGACCCGCAGCGCTGCGCGCATCCCCTGCACGACCGTGGCCGCCGTCAGCACGGAGGTGTCGCCGCTGCCGCCGCGCTCGGGCGACGTGCCGACCACGAAGCGGGTCTCGCCGGCGACGATGTCTATCTCGGCCGTGGTGGTGCCCACGTCGGTGGTGGTGATGTAGCGCCCGTTGAGCGAGTCGATGAAGCGGCCGTAGGCTCGCAGCTGCGCGGGCGTCTTGCCGGCCGGGTCGCCGATCACGGCGGCCTTGCCGCCGCCGAAGGGCAGGTTGGCCGCCGCCGACTTGTAGGTCATGGCGGAGGAGAGCCGCAGCACGTCTTCCAGCGCCTCCTCCTCGGAGGCGTACGGATGCCAGCGCGTGCCGCCCAGCGCCGGTCCCCGGACGCTCGAGTGGATCGCCACGATGACCGACAGTCCCGCCGCCGCGTCTCGGTGCAGGATGACCTCTTCGTGGTCGAGGCTCTCCATCGCTGCGAACAGGCCCATGACGTTCCCTCGATGATCCCTCGTTCAGAATACTCCGGCGCATCGCGGCAGCCGTCCCTTTGGTGCCACGCGCTACATCTTGCCAGAGCGAAAAGGCGAGGAGCGGGGACGCGCGGGACGGGGACGGCCGGGCGCGGGCGGCTATCATCGCGGGCGTGAAGAGCAAGGTTGTCGAGAGCGCGCGCGAGGCGGTGGCCACCGTGCAGCCGGGCGCCGCCGTCATGGTCGGGGGCTTCGCGCCCATGGCCGCCTGGCCCAGCACGCTGCTGCGCGCCCTGGCCGAGCACGGCGCCGGCGGCCTCACCATCATCGCCAACGCCGTGGGCTACGGCCCCTACTCGCCGCAGGTGCTGGCGGAGCGCGGGCTGGTGGCCCGCTTCATCGGCTCCTTCGGCGGGCACACCAGCATCCCCACGGCCATGGAGCAGCAGATCCTGGCGGGCGAGGTCGCTTACGAGATCGTGCCCCAGGGCACCCTGGTCGAGCGCATCCGTGCCGCCGGGGCCGGCATCGCGGGCTTCTACACGCCCACCGGCGTGGGCACGGTGATCCAGTCCCCGGACAAGGAGGTGCGGGAGTTCGACGGCCGCCCCCATCTGTTCGAGCGGGCGCTGCCCGCGGACGCGGCCCTGCTGCGGGCCGACGTGGCGGACGCGGCGGGCAACTGCCGCTTCGACGGCACCACGCGCAACTTCCAGCCCGCCATGGCGAGCGCCGCCGCTACCGTGATCGTGCAGGCGGAGCGGGTCGTCGCGGCGGGGGAGCTGGATCCGGAGGAGGTGCACCTGCCGGGCATCTTCGTCGACGCCGTGGTGCGGGCGGAGATCCCCCGTGCGGAGATCGTCGCGGAGGAGCTGGCGCGCGGCCGCGATCCCCTCAAGGACGCCGCCCGCGGCGCCGTGGTGCGCGGCATCCCCCGCGACCTCATGGCGCTGCGCGTCGCCCGCATGATCGCGGACTACCGCTACGTCAACCTCGGCGTGGGCGCGCCCACGCTGGTCGGACGGCACCTGCAGGAGATCGGCGCGCAGGCGGCGCTGCACGCCCAGAACGGCATCCTCGGTTTCCGCGGCCTGGAGGATGTCGAGGGCTGGAACCCGAGCTACTTCGACGCCAGCAGCCTCCCCATCGCTCCCCTGCCGGGGGCCGCCCTCTTCGACAGCGTCACCGCCTTCGCCATGGCTCGCGGCGGCCACCTGGACGCCGTCGTCCTGGGCGCCTACGAGGTCTCTCGGCGGGGCGACCTGGCCAACTGGTCGCGGCCGGGCGTGGGCGCGGGCCGCATCGGCGGCGCCATGGACCTGCTGGCGGGCGGCGGCGAGGTGATCGCTCTGCTCGAGCACACCACCCGCGACGGCCGGCCGCGCATCGTGGAGGAGTGTTCCCTGCCGCTCACGGGCCGCCGCTGCGTCTCCACCATCGTCACCAACCTCGCCCTCATCGGCGTGACGGCGGACGGTCTCGTCCTGCGCGAGATCGCCCCCGGCGTCTCACCCGACGAGGTCAAGGAAGCGACCGGCTGCCCGATCGCCATCCCCGACGACCCGCCGCCGATGGCCTTCGACTAGCGATACTTTGATCGGAACTTATATACTTCTGCACACCGCCCGAGGAAATGTGTTCAGTTGACCGGGTTTTTGCCCTAGTGTCTGTTGACATTTAGGAGGGATCGGGTGATGTGCCTGGATCGTCTTGGCGTTCCAGCCATTTTCGGATGCGCTCAGGGTCCAAAAGCCCCGGTGGGAACCCGTTCTCTTCCCAATGTCGGATCAGGTTGTCGATATTCAACTCGACAGATGCCCACACCTCGACCATCGCCTGTAAGGCCACAAGTTTATTGGTTTGGTCCCGAGTCAAGGGGGGAGTAGTTGGTGACCCAGCCTTGGCGCGATCTAGAGCTTCGCTGAAACCATCGAGAAATCGCTGCCGATCTATAGTCTCAAGCGCCGTAATCCCCCCTGCTACGCAGCCCAGAAAAGGCGCGAGTACGTCGATAAATGCCTCGGGTGGCAGGTTGATCGGGTCCGTGATCGGCGGGGATGGCGACATGCGGCCTCCTTGTTGCCACTCTGAAGATACCCCAATTCTACCGAGTGGAGGCTGGCGTGCCCTCGTATCGTGGCCTACCGAATCACGCGATGGTCCGGCATAGCACGGGTAAGTACGTGCAGGAGCAGGCGCACGTCAACGGCATGGAATCATTCTGGGGTCTCCTCAAGCGCGGATACCACGGCACCTACCACTGGATGAACTGGAAGCACATGGACCGCTACGTGCGGGAGTTCACAGGACGGCACAACGCCCGGTCGTTGCATACGGCTGCTCAGATCTCGGAGATGGTGCGTGGGATGGTGGGGAAGCGGCTGCCGTACAAGGATCTGTTAACATAATCGTGTCTAGCATGTTTGTCAAGCTCGTATGTTCTATCCTATCCTACAGACGATAAGGGGCTGGTGAAAAAGCGCCGCGCGTTCCTCTGGTTCCACCGGATAGCCAGCCAAACTACTCTCCAAAGATATTGAACTCGGTTTTGATCTTGTCAGCGATGAAGCTGTAGGCATCATCCTTTCCGTTCTCCCACTTGCGCTGGATTGCCCAGGAGCAGTAGTCAGCTACTTGTAGCCCTGGGTCTTCCGAGGCCGCCCAGCAGGCCGTTCGAAATTTTGGGCCTCTAGCGACTTGAGCCACCACATCATCGATCGCGAATTGCACGGCCTCACGCCGCATTCCTGTCGTAATGGTTGCCGCGATGACGAAGAGTTCATCCATCGGTGAGGCTATACGTGGAGCAACGAACTTGAGGTGTTGGAACCAGGCAGTTTTGTAGAACCTGAGATTGTCTTCTCTAAGACGTTGGTAGGTGCGCCGCTTGTTCAGAAGCGTTGCATCCACGCGAAACTTGTGTTTCGCAAGTGTTCCTAGGACTTGGAACCTGACCGTATTTCGATCCTTCTGGGCATGGAAAGCGCGATCGACAGGGAAGTGATCCCAAGCTAACTCACGCCTAAGACGCAGGAGCGCATGAGAGATAGCCTCGTCATTGATAAGAGTGACCGTCGTAAGGATGAAGTACTTCGATGATCCAGAGACCTCGCTGAAGTTAAGGTCTCCTGATTCATCGCCAAAGACAAGCAGTCGGGTCATTACCACGAATCGAGTGAAATCCGGTCAACTGACCAGATTTTCTGTAATTCAGTCCGGGCGGTTAGACCCGAGGTGGCGGCTTGGATTCTTTGAGTTTTGCCATCCGTGCCTCAAGGACTCGAGCGTCCAACTCGCCATGGATTAGCCTAGCGATCTCCTCGCCCATCTCGGCCCATATCTCAAGCGTGCCTGTCGGGGTACCCATGGCTTCGTATCGGTTGTAGATACGGAGCATGGCCTCATTGAATTCGTGCTTGACCAGCTCGCTCACGCGGCTTTCGGGTTCACTCATCCAGTGCTCCTTGTACACGCCATCGTACACGCCCGATACTGACAACGCTAAGCAATCGGGACCTGTCGCGTGTTGTGCACAGGGTGGCTGCTGCGACGCTCAGCCGGAAGAGCATGCGCTGATGACTCGTCTAGTGTGCACACGTATATAATTCTCGTCGCTTCCGCTAGTCGTCCTCGTGTTCGCCCTCCGTGTGACGCGGCACCGAATTCGGGTGGTAGTGATTCGGATAGTAGATCGGACGGTAGCGCCGATCGCAGCCCCCGCTGACACGATTGCGCGCGCAGTGCGCATGCCAGTAGCCGTCGGCTTCGATCGTCGTGTCACCGTCCTCCGTCTCATCGCTTTCCGTCGCGGCGCACGCGTCGGTGAGCGCGCGGTCCTCCGCAACGCTGAGCGCATGTCCGTAGCGCGTCGCCGTCGAGCGATAGCGGGTCGCGTAGGCGCACGCGTTCGCGGTGTAGCCCGCCGCGTCGAGCGTCCGCCAGCGCGGAAGCCACTCGTGGGCGAGATCGTCGCTCTTCGATAAGTTGAAGCTGGCGACCGTCGGCACGAGATTCCGTGTGTCGTTATACGCGGCCCGCGCCGCCGATTCGCTCGTCACGAGTTCGCACAAGAATGACCATGGGAGCACGTGATCGCGATGCCCGTGGGAGCCGATCGGATCGAGGCTGTAGAATCCCGTGGCTCCGCTCAGGAGTCCTATCGCTGCGCCGGACCATGACGGGCGATCGTCGCACCAGGCAGGCTCCTCCGTCTCCGGGACCGTGACGGACGGACTGTCTGTGGAGGTATCCGACGTCTCCACGGTCACGGTCACTATCACTGGAATGTCGACGGTGACGATGCTCGACTGATGCCAACGTCCGGACGCACTCACCGCCGACATATCGAGCGGGGTGCTGTGCGTCGTCCACGACCCATCGCCCGGTCTGGTAGAGAGATAGAGATGCTCCGGGTTGGCAACGCTCCGCCAGACGCGAACGTCCACGCGCGCCGTCGTCTCGACAGTTGTATTGGCAGCGAACACGCTGAACGCGCCGCCGAGAAGCGCAACACACACCAGCCCAGCGACAAGCACACGAAAATGCGGCAGCGACACGCGAGCGCCCCCTTGCGGCAAGGAACGCGACTACGTGTCAGAGCAGTCCATGAACCCGTGTGAACCGGCAAGGGGGCATGAAAACGCCACGGCCTTGCCCGTTCGATTCATCCGGGTCCAATCCACTGCTCTGACGGCGTCAGTGTCGCAGACCGCGCGGATGGGTCAAGGTCGGTCAGTCCGGATCAGCTACGGGTCCCGGTATCTCTGGTGGCTGCACGTGCGGGAGGAATTTTGGAACGTCGTTGATGCGATCGGCGTACTCGCGCGGTTGCTCCGCATTCAATCTCTGCTGATCGCTGGGCGTTCTCTCATTGACGCCGAACATGGCGTCAGTGAATTGGGATCAAGCCGAGTGGCGCCGCCTCAGTTCAGCGCCACGACGTGCTCGACCGCGATCCGGATCAGGACCCGCTGCTCCCCTGGGGATCGGTAGGGGTATTCGTCCACGCCGAGGTAGTCCTTGGCGAGCTGGTCGATGTGGGCGTCGGCGCCCTCGCGGGTCATCTCGATCACGCGCCCGCGCAGCTCCACGTAGCGGTAGGGGTTGGCCGCGTCGATGATCGAGATGGCGACGCGCGGGTCGCGCCGCATGTTGGCGATCTTGCGGCGGCCTTCGGCGCTGTTGAGGCAGATCACGGCGCCCTCGCGGTTGAGCCAGACCGGCGACGTTTGCGGGCTGCCGTCGGCGTTGATCGTGCAGACGTGCGCGAAGTGCGGCGCGCCCAGCAGGCCGGCGTGGCTCTCGGGAACGGACGGGAGGGACTGGATGTCGGGCATTGGCTCCTCTTCTCGTGCTTTGCTCTTGCGCCGTGGTAGCTGTTCTTTGCCTGAGAGACCGCGCTAGAGGCGGAGCGACCGCAGGGCCGCGCGGAAGGCGTCGCGCAGCTCCGCCAGCCGGCGCGGATCCATCGTGCGCGACTCCTTGTCGAACCAGGGAGGCCGCACGTAGAGCTGGCGGTTTATCTCCACCTGAATCCAGGATAAGGCCCCGCGCCCGTAACGGGATGTGATGTAGCCGCCGGCGAAGGGGCGATGGTAGCCGATCTCCGACTCCGGCAATGCGAAGGCATCGCGCAGCGCGTCCCCCAGGGCGTGCAGCAGCGCGTCGGGCGCGCTGGCGCCGAAGCGCGAGCTGAGGCAGAAGGAGGGACGGGATTGGCCGTGGTCGCGCTGGCGGGCGAGGCCGCTGCGGGCCATGGAGTGGCAGTCGAGGGCGAGCTGGAGGCCCGGCCGGCGCAGCGCCTGCATGATGCCGGCGTGGTACGGCTCCGCGTAGCGCGCGATCAGGACATCGGTCAGCGCCTCGCCCGGCTCGCGCCCCGGGTGGTAGACGGGGCGGTCGTTCGCGGTCATGCGCTTCACGATCCCGTCCACGACGGCCGGGGGCCGCGCCAGCGGCGACCGGTTCACGTCGACGCAGGCGCGGGCGACGTCGGTTTTGACGACCGCCGCCACGTCGGTTCCCAGGTCGTAGATGCGGTCGGCGAAGGCGTCGCTGGCGTAGAGGAGCTGGAGCGGGCTCAAGCTCACGCGGCCCTTGAGCTCGGGCGGGATGTGCGTGCCCGCGTGCGGGATCGATAGCAGGATCGGCAGCTCAGCCATGGGCGTCCCTGGGCGTCTCTGGGATCTCCCTGGGATGGTAGCGCCGCCGTGTCTCCGGCAGGCGGCCGCGTGCGCCGGCCCGCCCGGCGCCGGGGAGGGGGGCGGCCGAAGCGGCTAGACTCCGACCGCGGCGGCGGGCGAAGCGCCGCATGAGGGGGCGTCATGGCGTTCAAGACCATTCATCGGCACGAGCACAATTTCGGTTGGGACAACAGCTTCGCGCCCGCGCTGCGGGTCGCGCCCGGCGACGAGGTGGAGTTCGAGTGCATGGACGCCAGCACCGGCCAGTACACGCGCGCGACGACGCCGGCCGACGTGCCGGCGCTCGATTTCACGCGGGTCAACCCGGTCGCGGGCCCGGTCTTCGTGGAAGGGGCCGAGCCGGGGGACGCGGTCGGGGTCGAGGTGCTGGATCTGCAGGAGAGCGGCTGGGGCTGGACCGCCTCGATTCCGGGGTTCGGCCTGTTGGCCGAGGACTTTCCCGAACCCGCTTTTCATATCTCGGAGTACGACCGGCAGTCGGTGTACTTCGAGCCCGGGATCACGCTGCCCTTCCGGCCGTTCGCCGGGACGGTGGGGCTCGCGCCCGCGGAGCCCGGCTTGCATTCGATCGTGCCGCCCCGCGCGGTGGGCGGCAACGTCGACATCCGCGACCTCACGATCGGCGCGCGCCTCTGGCTGCCCGTGCAGATCGCGGGCGGCCTGCTCTCCGTCGGCGACACCCACGCCGCCCAGGGCGACGGCGAGGTCTGCGGCACCGCCATCGAGACGGCCATGAACGTGCGGCTGCGCATCACTCTCCGCAAGGACGCGGGGATCAAGCGCCCGCAGTTCGAGATGGACGGCAGCCCCACGCGGCACGTCGACGAGCGCGGCTACTACGCGACGACGGGGATCGGCCCCGACCTCATGGAGGCCGCCAAGGACTCCCTGCGCGACATGATCGAGCACATCGGCCGGGAGTACGGGCTGGAGCCGGCGCTGGCCTACATGCTTTGCAGCGTCGCGGTCGATCTGCGGATCAGCGAGATCGTCGACCAGCCCAACTGGGTCGTCGCGGCCTATCTGCCCAAGGCGATCTTCGGCTAGTTTCGGTCAAATCCGAGAAGGCTGTCGGCGCCTCCTCAGCGTTCAGCCCCAGAGACGCTGCGAGGCGATCGCGGCGCCCTCCCGCAGCGCGCGGAACTTCTCCCAGACGACGCTCTCGGCGACCTCTTGCCAGCCGGCGAAGGTGCCGAAGCCGCAATCCGTGGAGGCGATGACGCGGCTCGGATCCCCGACCGCGTCCGCGGCAGCCTCGATTCGCTGCGCTACGACCTCCGGGTGCTCGACGTAGTTTCTCGTCGAGTCGATCACGCCGGGCAGGAAGAGCATCTCGCCGGGGGGTGGATTCGCCTTGATCACTGCGAGCTCGTGCTGGTGGCGCGGGTTGGCGAATCCCAGGGAGAGCGCGCCGACATTGGCCTCGTAGAGGAAGGGGAGGATCTCCTCCAGGGCGATGTCGTGCACGTGCGGGCCGTCGTAGTTCCCCCAGCAGACGTGGAGACGAATGCGATCCGGCGCAATCCCTTCCGTCGCCACGTTGATCGCCTCAATATGCATCGCCACGGTCTTCTTGAAGTCGTCCAAGCTGATTCCCTTCAGCGCGAACGACCATTCCATCGCCAGGTCGGGGCAGTCGATCTGTAGCAGGTAGCCCTGCGAGGTGACGAACGCGTACTCCTTCTTCATCTCCCGCGCCAGTGCGAAGACGTAGTCTTCGTGCGTCGGATAGTGCGCGTTGAGCAGGGTGGTGGAGATGATCCCCGGCGAGGCAGCGGACATGAACCGCTCGACGAAGCGGCCGGCATACCCCTCGCTCGCCTCTCGGAAGAGGCCGCACTCCCGCCGCGCCTCGCTGAGGTCGTCGTAGGAGACTGCGGCGATCGCCTGGGGTGCGTCCATCATCTTGGCGGTCTTCTTGAGTCGCGCCACCACCATCTCCGCGTAGTCGGGGTACTCGTCCATGTCGCGCAGGACCGGCCGCTCGCTCACGCCGCCGAAGCCCTGCATGCGCTGATAGACGTAGGTGGAGAAGCCGGGACGCGGCTGCTCCCCGTCGTTGATCACGTCGATGCCGGCCTCGATCTGCTCACGTACCACATGCGCGATCGCTTGGCCCGCCTCACGCTCGAACTCCGCTGCGTCGAAGTGCTCGCTGCTCTCGCGTTGCAGGATCAGATCGGTGAAGGCGGGGCTGCGGGGCAGGCTGCCTACGTGTGTGGTGAGGATCCGGTCGTCGCTGCGCTGCATGGGACGCTCCATCCGCGGCACGGCAGTCCGCGAGGCGCGAGCCTACGAGGGCGGCCGGGGCGCGTCAAACGCTCGCTCCCGGTGCGTGGCGGCGCCGCGCCGGCGCGGCGGTCGCGCGCGCGGGCGCTAAGGACGCAAGCGCGTGAGAGCGACGGTGATGTTGTCCGGTCCGCCGCGATCGTTGGCGGCGGCGATGAGCCGCGTCACGGCCTCGCTAGGCATGCCCGTCGCTTGCGCGGCGATCTCGGCATCGCGCAACACGCCGTGGAGCCCGTCCGAGCAGAGCAACAACGCTTCCCCTGCCTCAAGCGGCAGCGGTCCGAAGAGGTCCGGCCGGATCGGGCCGTCGCCGCCGAGCGCTTGAGTGAGCACGTGGCGGTGTGGGCTTCTCACCGCCTCTTCCGCCGTCATCCGGCCTGCGCGCACCTGCTCCTCGACGTAGGAGTGATCCTGCGTAATGGCGATCGCCTCCCCGCCGCGGCAGTGGTAGGCGCGGCTGTCGCCTACATTGATCACCCAAGCATTGGTCCCCCGCAGGCAGGCCGCCACGAGGGTCGTTCCCATTCCCTGCCAGCCTGCATGCCTCCGCGCCTGCGCCAAGACCTCAGCGTTGGCCTCCAGCATCGCGGTGCGCAAGGCGCGCTGGACATCGCCGGGCTCTTGAACGAGCAGATCGAGGGCGCGCTGCTGAAAGACCTCGGCCGCACGCGCGCTGGCCACGTCGCCGGCGGGGGCGCCGCCCATTCCGTCGGCGACGGCCAAAATCGTCACGCCGAGTTCGCCGTCGGATCGGACGCGCACGCAGTCTTCGTTGCGCTTGCGCACCAGGCCCACGTCGGTCGCGGCAGCGGTTTCGAGATGCATACGCCATACTAATCCGTCGCCAATGCGCCGGTGGCCCTCGGATTGGCACCGAGAGCCGGCGCCGGGATCTGGCCGCCTGCCGCCGCGCGTGCGATATTTTCACGGTTCGTGGCCCTGCCGCCACGGTCCGATGGAGTGTGCATGCGAAGCAAGGTTGTCCCCAGCGCCCTCGAAGCGATCGCGGAGCTTGAGCCGGGGATGCATGTGATGTTCGGCGGCTTCGCGCCGACGATGTCGCTGCCGGTCAGTTTGCTCTCCGCCGTGGTGGAGCGCGGCGCGGGCGACCTGACCGTTATCGGCTGCACGATCGGCTACGGCCGCTTGGGTCCCCAGATGCTGGCCGAGGCCGGCTTGGTCAAGAAATTCATCGGCTCGGCTGCGACCCAAGTCGCGCGGCCCACGGTGTTCGAGGACAAGATCCTCGCGGGCGAGATCGAGGTCGAGGTGGTGCCGCAGGGCACGCTGGCGGAGCGTATGCGGGCGGCCGGCGCGGGGCTGGCGGCGTTCTACACGCTCACAGGGGCGGGCACCGCCCTTGAGGAGAACCGTGAGGTCCGCGAGTTCGACGGCCGCGCGTATCTGTTGGAGCCAGCGTTGCGGGCCGACTTCGCGCTTCTCTGGGCCAGCGAAGTCGACGAAGCCGGGAACTGCCGCTTCGAGGGAACGACGCGCAATTTCCAGACCGCGATGGCGACGGCGGCAGAGATCGTGGTGGTGGAGGCCGAAAAGATCGTTCCGGTGGGCGCGATCGACCCGGAGGACGTGCATCTGCCCGGCATCTTCATCGATCGCGTTGTGGCGGTGGAAGTGCCTTACGAAGAGCGTCTTGAGGTCGCCCGCATCCAGCCCCGGGACGTCGCGGGCAAGACCGGCTCCGGCATGGGGCTGGACCGCGATCAGATGGGATTGCGCACCGCAAAGCTGATCGCGGGCTACGACTACGTGAACCTTGGCATCGGTCTCCCGGTGCTCGCCGGACGCTGGCTCGAGCGGCTCGGGGCACAGGTCGTTCTGCACGGGGAAAACGGAGTGATGGGCTACCGGGCTCTGGCCGACAGGGCGCGCTGGGACCCCAACGTCTTCGACGCCGGCAGCCAGCCGGCCGAGCTCTTGCCGGGGAGCGCCGTGATCGATAGCGCGGGGGCGTTCACCATGGCGCGCGGCGGCCACTTGGATGCGGTCGTGCTGGGCGCGTATGAGGTGTCCCGTGGCGGCGACATCGCCAACTGGGTCCGGCCCGGCGTCGGCGGGCCGCTGATCGGTGGGGCGATGGATCTGATCGCCGGCGATGCGGAGTTGATCGCGGTCCTGGAGCACACGACCCGCAAGGGCGCTCCGCGCATCGTTGAAGAGTGCACCCTCCCGGTCACGGGACGCGGCTGCGTCAACACCATCGTCACGAACCTCGCCCTGATCGCCGTCGAAGCGGACGGGCTGCATCTGCGTGAGCTGGCGCCGGGAGTCAGCGCAGAGCAGGTCGTGGCGGCGACGGGTTGCCCGCTCACCGTGCCCGCCGATGTGCCGACGATGGGACTCTAGTTGGCTGGCGGGAAGGCTGATGCGACCAAGGTCGTGGCCTCCGCGGCGGAGGCGATCGCCGGCGTGCGGCCGGGCATGGCGATCATGGTCGGCGGCTTCTCGACCACGGTCTCTTGGCCCGGCACGCTGCTGGGCGCGCTGGCCGATCACGGAGCGGGTGACCTCACTATTATTTGCAACTCTGTGAGCAAAGGGGCCTTCACGCCCCAACAGCTTGCCGAGCGTGGCTTGGTCAAGAAGTTCATCGGCTCCGGCGCCGGCCAGCCGCACGCACGCACGCCGTTTGAGGAGGCGATCCTGCGCGGCGCGATCGAGCTTGAGATCGTGCCGCAGGGAACCTTCGTCGAGCGAATCCGTGCAGCCGGCGCGGGCATGGCCGGGTTCTTTACGCCGGCGGGAGTCGGCACCGAGGTTGCTGAGGGCAAGGAGCAGCGCGACTTCGACGGCCGCCTCCATCTGTTCGAACGCGCACTGCCCGCCGACTATGCCCTGCTGCGCGTCCAGGTCGCCGATGACGCTGGGAACTGCCGCTTCCAAGGCACGACGCGCAATTTCCAGACGGCCATGGCCACGGCCGCGCGAACGGTTGTCGTGGAGGCGGATGAGATCGTGCCCGCGGGCGCGATCGCGCCGGAAGGGGTGCACCTGCCCGGCATCTTCGTCGACGGCGTTGTGCGCCACGGGATCGCGCGGGACGCGTTGCTCCGTGAGGCGTGGGGCTATCGCAAAGACCCGACCGCGGCGCCGACCATGGAGGGTGAGGTGCGAGGCCTCACGAGAGAACAGATGGGGCTGCGCGTTGCGCGGATGGTCGCCGATTACGACTATGTGAATCTCGGCGTGGGGTTGCCGACGCTCGTGGCGCGCTGGCTCGATGAGCTCAAGGCGCCGGTCCTGTTGCAGGGCGAAAACGGCATTCTTGGATACCAGGGCCTTACGGATCGGGATCGCTGGCAGCCGCACCTTTTCGATGCCGGTAGCTTGCCCGTCGAGCTTGTCCCGGGTAGCAGCATCTTTGACAGCGTCAGCTCCTTCGCGATGGCGCGCGGCGGCCATCTTGATGCCGTCGTCTTGGGCGGCTACGAGGTATCGGAGACCGGAGACCTTGCCAACTGGTACCGGCCGGGCAAGACCGCACCGGCGATGGGCGGGGCGATGGACCTGATCGCCGGCGGCTCCGAGTTGATCGTGATCATGGAGCACACCACCAGAAGCGGCCGCCCGCGCTTAGTCTCCGCTTGCGAGCTGCCCCTCACGGCGCGCCGCTGCGTGGACACCGTCGTCACCAACTTGGCGGTGATCGACGTGACGCCCGGCGGCCTGCTCTTGCGGGAGCTGGCGCCCGGTATCGACGCCGGAGAGGTCATCGCCGCCACGGGCTGTCCCTTGAACATGCCCGCCCAGGTGCCGGAGATGACGCTTTAGCCCGCTCCCGCGCCCGTCAATTCTCGAAAGTCAGGACGCCGCGCAGCATCGCGCCTTTCTGGAGGTCATCGTAGGCTTCGTTGATCTGGTCGAGGGAGTAGCGGTTCGTGATCATCTCATCGATCTTGATCTTGTCTTGCTGGTAAAGCTGCAGCAGCTTGGGCATATCCTTCGCCTGCCGCGCACTGCCGTAGAAGCTTCCGAGGATGCGTTTCTCGGTCAAGAACTGCGCGGCGGGGACACTGATCCGCTCACCGACGGGCACCATGCCGACGATGACGGCCGCACCGCCGCGCCGCGCCATGGCGAAGGCCTGCTCGGCGGTCTTGGCCAGCCCGATCGCCTCGAAGGCGTAGTCGACGCCGCCGCCGGTGATTCGCTTGGTCGCTTTCTTGAGCGTATCGACCGGATCGTCTTGGGAGGCGTCGATCGTGTCGGTCGCACCGAACTGCCGCGCCGCTTGCAGCTTGTCCTCGGCGATGTCGACCGCGAAAATCCGGCTGGCGCCGGCCAGCGCCGCGCTCTGCACGATGTTGAGTCCGACGCCACCGAGCCCGATGACGGCGACGGTCGAGCCGGGCTCCATCTGCGCTGTGTTGACGACCGCTCCGAAGCCCGTCATCACTGAGCAGCCCACGAGGCAGGCGGATTCCATCGGCACGCCGTCGGGCAGGGGAATGCAAGCGCTCTCCTGGACGAGCTGCATCTCCGCGAACGCCGACATGCCTGCGAACTGATTGATCGACGCCTCGCCCTGCGTCAGCTTGTCCGGTCGTTCGCCCCGTCGCGTGCGCAGGCAGAGCACCGGCCTGCCTTCCACGCAGCGCTCGCAGTTGCCGCAAGACGGCACGAACGACAGCACGACGCGGTCGCCCGCTTTGACGGTCGTCACGCCCTCGCCTGCCTGCTCCACCATTCCCGCGGACTCGTGCCCGAGGATGGTCGGCAGTGGGTGGGGATAGGCACCGAGCATGTAGTGCAGGTCGCTGTGACAGACGCCGGTCGCGCCGGTACGCACCAGCACTTCACCCGGCTTCGGGTCGTCGATGGTGACTTCTTCCAGCGTCAGCGGCTGCTTGGTTTCTCGAAGAACGGCGGCCTTCATATGTTACCTCCGCCTGCCGCAGGCTTCCGCGGCTCGTTTCCCGGTCGGTTGACCGCGGCAGGATAGCCGATGAATGGGCGGCGCTCCTACGGGGGCGGCAGGGCCTTGTTCGTCGCGATCGCGGCACCGGCGGACCTGCTTCTTGATGAGCGCTCGACGGGTTTGCGTCCAACGGGCCGTGCTGTCCGTCTTCGCGCGCCTGCCTTGGTGGTCGTGCCGTAGTGCGGCCCGGGCGTGATAGCGTCGGTGACGCTTAGCGAGGCACCGAATGGCGAGGAGGAGAGAGAATGCAAGGGACCACCCGCCTGCGACAGCTCCTGGCGCAACCGGGCACGATCATCGTCCCCGGGGCGCACAGCGCCATGACGGCGCGCATCGTCGAAGCCGAGGGGTTTGAGGCGGTTTACCTCGGTGGCTACGCTTGTGCGGCCAGCGCCTACGGGATCCCCGATCATTCGCTGGTCACGATGACCGAACTGCTGGCGCAGGTGCGCAACGCCGTCGCGGCGGTGGATATTCCGATCATCGCCGATATGGACGATGCGGGCGGCACGCCGCTCAACGTGCGGCGGACCGTGCGCGCGTGCGAGCGGGCGGGGCTGGCGGGGATGCATATCGAGGACCTCTTGACGGGCAAGCACTTCATCCGCCGCAAAGATGTGTTGGTGAGCAAGAAGGAAGGGGTCGCGCGTGTCCGCGCGGCGGTCGACGCACGGACCGATCCGGACTTCGTCATCATCGCGCGCAGCGACGCCATCACCGTCACGACGCTCGACGACGCCGTCGACCGGGCGCGCGCCTACGCCGAGGTTGGCGCGGACCTAGTGATGCTTCCCTTTCTCAACCTGGAGGACGCTCCCGCCGTCGCCGAAGCGTTGCCGGTCCCGCTCCTCATCTTGGCGACGCAGGAGTCTCGCGCAGCCGTAGAGCAGAGCGGCGCCAAGGTTGTGCTTTATCCGGCCACGTCGGTCATGGTGGCGTACCGCGCCGTGCGCGAGGCGTGGCGCGCCCTGCGAGAGCAGGGCGCCATCACCGGCTATCGTGATCGCACGCCCCGTCCGCGCGAGTTCGCGGAGTTCATCGGCATGATGGAGGCGACGGAGCTGGCGGAAGCCTACGGGATGCTGGAGGGACGCTAGAACAGCGCGATCGGGTTGACCGGGCAGCCGGTCGCGCCGATCCAGCGAAGGGGTGCCAGCGAGAGATGGAACGCGGAGCGTCCGAAGTGCTCAACGGCAGCGCCGAGCCCTTCAAGGTCGCAGTTGTCGATGTGCCACAGCCCCAGCGCCACCATCCCGATCGAGTGGATGGGATGCTGGAGCTTCTGGTAGCCCGAGGGATAGGCGTCGTTGCCGGTGTCCGCGCCGATCATGGCGACGCCCCGTTCGTGGAACCAGGGCAGACAAGCGGCGTGCCAGCCGGGATAGGCGCCGTCGGTCGACGGGCGCTGGCTTTTGGGGAGGCGTTTGCGTTTGCCCCAGCCCGTGCGTAGGAAGAGCGCGTCGCCCTCCTCCACGCGCACGGATTGACGCTCCTCCGCTGCTTCGAGGTCCTCCGGATACACGGGCTCACCCGGTTCAAGCCAGTCCTTGCCCTTCAGCGCGGCGACGTCCAGCAGGACGCCCCGCGTCACGACGCCGCTTTGCAGCGCTTCGATCCCGAGCTGCGTCGCCCCTTCGCGCGCCGTCACCGCAGCGGCCGGGTAGCCGTTGTACATCTTGCCCGCCCAGAAGGCGTGGCAGAGGCCGTCGAGGTGGGTGACGGTGAAGCCGTGATAGGCAACGCCGAGGAAGTCGAGCGAGAAGGCCGCCTCGCCGCCCCAGTGCAGCGCTTCCAGGTTGTCCCCCGTCAGCAGCATGATCCGCTGCGGGTGACGGAAGCTCGGATCGGGCTGCGAGTCCGAGACGATATCCCAAGCGCACGAGACGGCGACGCCTTCATGGATCAAGGCGGCGGCGGCCCGGCGCTTGTCGCTGGTGACGAGATTGAGCGTTCCCAGCTGATCGTCGTCGCCCCAGCGGCCCCAGTTCGAGAGCTGCTCGAAGTACGCGAGCACTTCACTTTCGGCGGGTGGAGTCGGCATGGGGTTTCGCTAGAACACGGCGATGGGATTAACCGGACAGCCGGTCGCGCCCAGCCAGCGCAGCGGTGCGATCGTCAGCTGGAAAGCCCAGCGCTGTTGGGCTTCGCAGGCCTCGTGCAGGGCTTCGAGATCGCAGTTGTCGATCAACCACAGCCCCATCGCCGTGACGCCCACGAGATGGACGGGGTTCTCCATGCCCTCGTACTGCTGCGGGGCGACGTCGTTGGCGGTGTCGGAGCCGATCATGGCCACGCCGCGTGCGTGCAGCCAAGGCAGGCAGGCCGCCTGCCAGCTGGGGATGCCGCTCTCGTCGCCACGCTGGTCCTTGGGCACGCGCCGCTTGCGCGCGTGGCCGGTGCGCAAGAGCAGGATGTCGCCCTCGCTCACTTGGACGCCCTGGCGCTGCTCGGCTGCCTCCAAGTCCTCGGGAAAGACCGTCTCGTCCGCGTCCAGCCAGTCCTTGCCCTTCGTCGCCGCGACATCGAGCAGGACGCCGCGCGAGTTGACGCCTTGCCCCAGAACGCTGATCGCATAATCCTGCGCGCCCTTCTCGGACGCCACATGCTCAGCCGGGACGCCGTTGTACATCTTCTTGTCCCAGAAGACGTGGGCCAGGCTATCGAGGTGGGTGACCGCGAAACCGTGGTAGATCAGGCCGAGGAACTCCCACGCGAAGCCCCAGCGGTCGCCCGTGGCTGGATCTTGGAGGTCCTCGCCAGTGCCCAGCATGATCCGCTGCGGCCGGCGGTAGGAGGGATCGTGTGCCGTGACGGAGTTGATATCCCAGGCACAGGAGACCGTGATCCCCTCCGTGACCAGCGCCGCCGCTTCCCGGCGCTTGGCCGGGCTGATCAGGTTGATCGCGCCGAGCTGGTCGTCGGCGCCCCAGCGCCCCCAATTCGACAGCGTCTCGAAGTATGACAAGACCTCGTCCAGGCTCGGGGCGTTCGGCATCTGTTCCTCCCTCTGACTTTGGTGCGACAGGATCGGGCTATGGCGCTCGCGCGTCAACGGCTCAGGCCAACTCCTCCCGGAATTCCGGATGGGCGATCGCTCGCAGGGCCTGCGCCCGTTCAGGCAGCGTACGGCCGTAGAGCGAGGCGTCTCCGTATTCCGTGACGATTCGATCGACTTGATGGCGGGGCACCGTGACGGGTGTCTCACCGCTAATCCGGCGGACGATCCGCGAGCGTTTGCCTTTGGCGGCGGTAGAGGGGAGCGCCACCACGCTCATTCCACCGGGACAGCGCAGCGCCCCTTCGGCGAAGTCGGGCTGCCCTCCTGGTCCCGAGACGAGGCGGCCGCCGATCGCCTCTCCGTTGACGCTGCCGTCCAGGCCGACTTCGATCGCCGAGTTGATCGCCGTAAAACGATGGCTGCGCTCCAGCACCGACACCCCGTGCGTGTAGGCGGGCGGCGCCATCCGCACGAGCGGGTTGCGGTCTGCCCAGTCGAACAGCCGGCGGGTTCCCATCAATTCGCCGGTGATGATCGTGCCGCGATCGAGCGTCTTGGCTGCCCCGTTGAGCGCGCCGGACTCGACCAACTCGATGATGCCGTCGCTGATCATGCCCGAATGGACGCCGAGGTCGTGCCGGGCCGATAGGCGCGCGCTGATCGCCTCCGGCACGGCGCCGATGCCGAACTGCAGCGTCGCTCCATCCGGGACGATCGCCGTGACCTGTTCCGCGACCTGCTCCTCCACCCGGCCCGCCGGCCCGCGCGCCAGCTCGACCAAGGGGCCGTCCATCTCCACGAGCATGTCGATCTCGTCGCGGCGCAACTCGCCGGCGCCGAACGTGTACGGCATGAAGCGGTTGACCTGGGCGATCACCAGTGGCGCGCTGCGGACGGCGTCGATCATGACGCCCACGGAAGTCCCCATGCTGAATCGCCCCTCCGGCCCCGGAGGGCTGACGTGGATCAGGACGGCGTCAACAGGCTGGCTGCCGTTGGGCGTGAAGAGCGCCGGCACGTCCGAGATCCGCGAGGGGAGCGGCGTCACGACTCCGGCCGCCGGCTTCAGGTAGGGGTTGGGTTGCAGCGTGGTGAAACGGAACGGCTCGCCGGGATAGTCGACGATGGGCAGGCGCGCCAGTTGGATGCCGAAGACGATCTCCAGTGCGTCCCAGCGGTCGCGCTCGGCCACCATGGCCTCGAAGAGTCGCAGCGGCGCCCCGCACGCTTGGCCGACGAGAACGCGCTGTCCGCTCTCGATCGCCCCCAGCGCCTCACCGACATCGACCCGCCGCCCCCCTCGCGCGCCCCGGGAGGGAGCGAGATACGGCGTGAAATCGGTGGGATCGCCGGACATCGCTAGGGCTGCTCCGCCCGCAGTTGGGCGCGCAGCTGGGCGGTGGCGCGCTCATCGACGGCGTATTGTAAGGTCCGGCGATCGATCTCGTGCACCACTACACCGTACTCCTCACGCGCGGCGCCGATCGAGACGTAGTCGTCCCGGACGTCGTCGAGCACGCGGCGGGGGTCCCGCTCCAGTGGATCGCCGTAGCCGCCGCCGCCCGCCGACCAATAGCGCAAGGTCTCGCCCCTGCTGACCGGGACGTTGGAGGCGACCAAGCCCACGGCGCGCTCACGCTCGGTTCCCTGATTGAGAACTAAGCCGGCCGTGGCGCCACGTCTGCCGTCGAAAACACCGGGTGGCCCCACGCGCTCACGGTTGCCGAAGTTCGTGAGGGTGCCGCCTTGAAAGACGAATTCGCAGATCTGCTCGAGCGCCAGACCGCCACGGCACCGGCCGGAGCCGGCGGAGTCTGGCAACAGCATGTTGCGCCGCCAGAAGAGGGGGAAGCGGCGCTCTTGCAGCTCGACGGGGATGTTCTGGATAGTCGCGGCCCAAGCGGAGCCGACCACGTTGGAGCCATCTTTGTATTTGGTGCCGCCCATGCCGCCCACGGCCCAGACGTACTCCAAGAAAAAGGTCTCGAAGCCCGGCCGTTCGTCGTAACCGGCGTAGGCGGTATTCAATACGGTGGAGCACGTCCCCGATCCGCGCTCGGGCAGCGCTTGGCTCAGCGCCGCCGTCGCCGCGGCGATGATGATCTCCATGCTGGTCCCCTGCGTCGACACGGCGCGCGGCGGCTGCGCGTGGCAGATCGATCCGGGGCGCGCCTTGATCTCAACGGCCCGCAGGACGCCCGCGTTCATCGGGATGGGAGGCAGCACGGAGCCGATGGCGTTGAAGATGGAGGATGTGGTCGCGACGATACTGGTGTTGATGGCGGAGCCGGCCGCATCGTCGCTCGCGGTGAGATCGAAGGTCATGTGGTCGCCGTCGATGCTGAGCTTGACGCGGAAGGTGACGGGTAGACCGGTCGAGAAATCCTGGTCGTTCTGGTCCTCGGCCTCGTAGATCCCGTCGGGCAGGTCTCGCAGCGTCGCTCGGATCAACTGCTCGGAATGGTTCTGCATCTCGGCCTGGACCGTGCGCACCACGGCGGTGCCGTGCTTCTGGCACATCCGCTGGATACGCGCGTCGCCGGTTCGCAGCGCCGAGCACTGGGCATTGAGGTCGCCCATCCGCTCCCAAGGCTCGCGCATATTGGCCAGGATCAGATCCAGGACGTCCTGGCGGATCTCGCCCCGTTCGTAGATCTTGACCGCCGGGATACGCAGGCCCTCCTCGAAGTGCGACGTGGCGCGGGAGTTGAGCGAGCTGGGGATGGGACCGCCGACATCGGTCCAGTGCGCCGTCGACTCGACGAAGGCGACGCGCTCCGCACCGTAAAACACGGGCTTGATGAAGTGCACGTCGTTGCAATGGGTGCTGGCGACGTAGGGATCGTTGATCATGAAGATGTCGCCCGGCTCCATTGCCGCCAACCCGACCTGGCTGATCACCTCTTTGACGGTGAACATCCCGAGTCCCACGAAGGCGGGCAGGTCGAACTCGCTTTGCGCTACCAGATTGCCGTCCGCGTCGGAGACGGTGCCGGCGAAGTCCTTGCCTTCGTTGATGGGCGGTGAGTAGGCGGTCTTGGACACGACCAGTGCCATCTCGGCGCAGACGGCCATGAACGAGTTTCGCACGATCTCGAAGGTGATCGAATCAACGGTTCCGGATCCGCCGCTGCTCATCGCGCCCCGCCCGTCCTACTCGGCCTTAGCGGGCGGCGCTCCGCTCGCGGCGGAGGGCAGCCGTCGCGGCCTCGTCGACCTCGAACCACAGCTGGCGCCGGTCGCGCTCGTGGATGACGACGCCGTACTGCTCCCGGGCCGCCGCGACGGAGAGATAGTCATCCTTCACATCCTCCAGGATGCGCTCTGCCGGTCGCTGGAGTGGGTCGCCGTAGCCGCCCCCGCCGTTCGACCAGAGCGTCAGGGTGTCGCCCACATCGACCGGCACCTGCGTAGAGAACGAGCTCATCTGCTGCTCGTTCTCTGTCCCCATGTTGAGCACCAATCCGGCGGTCTTGCCGGCGCCCCCGCCGAAAACCCCGGGCGGACCAAAGCGCTCGCGGTTGCCGAAGCTGTTGAGCAGCCCCGGCTGGTAGGGGAACGAGCAGTGCTGGGTGAGGGCGAGGCCCCCGCGCGAGCGGCCGGGACCGCCCGAGTCCTGCATGATCTGGTAGCGGTTCCAGAGCAGCGGATAGCGGCGCTCCTGCAGCTCTACCGGGATGTTGGTGATGCTGGCCGCGTAGGGCGATCCGACGACGTTGGCGCCGTCCTTCTTCTGGGTGCCGCCCATTCCGCCCACGGACCAGACGTACTCGATGAAGGGGGCGCCAAACCCCGCGCGTCCGTCCACGCCGCTGTAGCAGGTGTTGTGGATCGTGGATGACACGCCGCAGCCACGCTCCGGCCAAGCCTGACTGAGCGCCTTCACCACCGCCGCGAAGGTGCACTCCAAGCTGGTTGCCGCCGTGCCCGAAATCGCGACGGGCGGCTGCGCGTAACAGATCGATCCGGGGCGCGCTCGGATCTCGATCGCCCGCATGATCCCGGAGTTCATCGGCATGGGTGGGAGCAGCGCCGCCGTGGAGTTGTAGATCGACGAGGTCGTCGCGGCGAGCGTCCCGTTGATGCCGGATCCGGCGGCGTCGTCGCTCTCGGTCAGATCGAAGATCGCATGATCGTCCTCGATCGTGATCTTGAGGCGGATCGCAACGGGCTCACCCGTCGAGAGGTCCTGGTCGATCAGATCGGTGGACGCGTAGACACCGTTCGGGATCTCGCGTAACGCCACTCGGACCATCCGTTCGGCGTGGTCTTGCATCTCCGCGAAGGTGGCCAGCGTTTTGGCCTTGCCGTGCTTGCGGAACAGCGCGTGCATCCGCTGCTCGCCCGTCCGCAGCGCCGCGGTTTGCGCGTTCAGGTCGCCGACGCGCTCCCAGGCCTCACGCACGTTGGCCAAGATGAGACGGAGCAGGTCCTCCTGGAGTTCTCCTTGCTTAACGATCGTCACCGCAGGGATCCGCAAGCCTTCCTCATAGTGCGTTTTCGCGCTGAGATTCAACGTGCCCGGTACGACCCCGCCGATGTCGCTCCAGTGTGCTGTCGAAGAGAGGAAGGCGACGATTTCGTCTTCGAAAAAGATCGGCTTGACGAAGTGAATGTCGTTGCAGTGCGTGCTGGCGACGTACGGGTCGTTGATCATGTAGATGTCGCCATCGGCCATGGTTTCCCGGCCGATGGCGCGCACCACCTCCGGGATCGCGAGCATGGTGATCCCGACGAAGGCGGGCAGATCGTATTCGCCTTGGGACAACAGCCGCCCCTGTCCGTCATAGGTGGCGTTGGCGAAGTCCAACCCTTCGTTGATCGCCGTTGAATAGGCGCTCTTGGCGACCACCAGCGCCATCTCGTTGGAGATGGCGAGCAGGGTGTTGCGTACGAGCTCGTAGGTGACGGGGTCGACGGATAATCCGGAATGGGCAGGGGGCTGAGACTCGGTCACGAGCGGACCTCTCCGTGGACGCTAGGAAGGGCGCTGGTAGACGGGATCCTGTTTGTCACGGCGCCCCACGATGTAGTCGTCGGTGAGCGCACGCCCGACCTCCACGGGGTCAATGCGATTCCAATCGAAGCTGAGAACGCGATGCGCTATCAGCCAAGGGCCGCCGCTGCGACGCTCGAAGCGGTCGATGAAGCGCAGGACGAAGTATTGATGCGTGCTGGCGCCGTCCGCGTCGCTTCCGGCGAGATAGGGCAAGACGTAGCACTCGCTGTAGGCCGTGTCGCCCTGGATGTCGATCAGCAGGTTGCCGAGGCGGTGGTTCGAGAGCTTGAACGGCGCGAGGACCTCGAACGACCAATCGATGTGCCCCTCGGCCGTCCCTTGGTAGCCGCCATGATCGTCGAACGCATCGGGGTGATAGCAGGACAGGATCATTTCGCGGTCGAGGCGATCGACGCCGCGCGTATAGCGCACGAGGACCTCGTAGATCGCTTGCTTGTCGAGCAGGTCTTGGAGCTGGCGATCGGTCATAGCGTTTCTCAATCACTGCACGGCGCCGTCGTCCGCCTCCCAGGGTGAACGGTAGGCTAGCAGCAAGCTAGCACGGAGGGCACGGCGGGATGGACGCTCCACAGACGGACGAGGGCGTATTTCCGGACGAGAATCCCAACCGCCCGCGCGAGTACCACGGTCGGCGCACGCTGGCCGTGGGCGTGCTGGTGATGGGAGCGGTGGCGCTGGCGCTCTGGCTTGCGCTCCGAGGGGAGAGCTTGGGCACGGGCGACGCGTTCGGACCGGCCGATCTCCCGCGCTATCTCAATCCGGGCCAGCGGCCGGTGGCCGTGGCGGCCGGAGCGCTGGCGCCCGATTTCGAGCTCGAAACGCTCGACGGGGGACGGTTCCGGCTATCGGATTGGCGCGGCCATCCGGTCGTGCTGAATTTTTGGGCGTCTTGGTGTCCCCCTTGCCGGCGCGAGATCCCCGTCCTCGTACGGCTGCAGCACCAGTACCGTGAAGCGGGGCTGGTGGTCGCGGGCGTAAATATTGAAGAGGCGCGGCGATCGGCTGCCGCTTTTCGCGATGAGTTCAGCATTGACTTCATCCTCCCGATGGATTTCGGCGGCGGCGTGACGCGACGATACGAGGTCGTGGGGCCGCCGAATTCCATCTTCATCCGGCCGGATGGCGTCATCGACACTATTTTCGTCGGCCAGGCACCGGACGACACGTTCGAGGAACAGGTAGCCGCGCTCATGACTACGCTGGACGAAGCAGTCGGGGCGGAGCCACTGCCCGGTCCGAAGGCGCTGCCGCTGCGGTTCAACCCCGACGGGCTTCCCGAGGCTCCGACGATCGGAGCGCCCACGCCCGACTTCTTGGCGCAGCGGCTCGATGGGAGGGAGGTGTGGCGTTTGTCGGACCATCTCGCAGCGCCGTTGATTCTGCTCTTCAGCCCGCCGGAATGCTTGGCCTGTCCGGCAGAAGTCGCCGCCGTGGCGCGAGCTGACGGTTATACGATGGCCGTTTTGATCGAGGAAGGAGCCGTGGCACCGGCAGAGCGCGTCGCGTTGCGGTGGCGTGACGACATCGGCACCGTATTCGAGGTGGACGGCGAATTTCGCGCCGTCGTGATCGATGAAGAAGCGCTAGTTCGTGGTGTGGCCGGCGCGGCGGCGGACCTCCCCGCCGTACTCGCGTCGATCGAGTAGTACTACAGGAAGCCGCGGAGACGAATCGCCTCCGCTACCCGCTCGATTCCGGTCATGAAGGCTGCTGCCCGGAGTGTGACGCCGTCGCTGGCGGCGCGCACCAATAGATCGCGATAGGCGCTGCAGAGCACGCGCTCCAGTTCTTCCTCGACGCGTTCTTGCTCCCAGTGGTAGCGCTGGACGTTCTGCGTCCACTCGAAATACGACACGGTGACCCCGCCCCCGTTGGCGATGATGTCCGGCACGACCACGACCCCGCGTTTGGTGAGCTCGTGGTCGGCGTAGGGCGTGACCGGCCCGTTCGCCCCTTCCACGATGAGTGGTGCCTGCACGCCGCCCACCGTCTCCCGATTGATGACGCCGTTGATCGCGGCGGGGATGAGGACGTCGCATTCGACGTGGAGCAGTGCCTCGCCGCTACAGTCTTGAGTGCCCGGCATGGCGGCGACACTGCCGGTCCGCGCGCAGTGGGCCTGGAGTCCGGCGACATCAAGTCCGTCCGGATCGTGCACGCCCCCGTGGATGTCCGAAACGGCGACGATCGTGGCCCCCATGGCGTCCAGGTAGCGCGCGGCGTTGGCGCCGACGTTGCCATAGCCTTGGATGGCGACGCGGAGTTCTTCCACTCCACGGCCCATCGCCTGCACGGTGTCGCGCGTGATCAACGCGACCCCCAACCCCGTCGCCTCCGCGCGTCCTTCCGAGCCGCCCAGTGCGGGCGGCTTGCCCGTCACGATCCCCGGGGAATAGCCGTAGCGAGCGCCGTAGGCGTCCATCATCCAAGCCATCGTTTGGGCGTTGGTGCCGAGGTCGGGTGCCGGAATGTCGCGGCTGACGCCGAGGAGGTGGGCGATGTTTTGGGTATAGGTGCGCGTGATCTGTCGCAGCTCGTTCTCCGACATCGTGGTGGCGTCGCACTGCACCCCACCCTTGGCGCCGCCGAACGGCAGGTCCAGTACAGCGGTCTTCCACGTCATCAGTGCCGCGAGCGCGCGCACTTCGTCCAGATCCGCTTGGGGGTGGAAGCGGACGCCTCCCTTATACGGCCCGCGGGCGCCGTTGTGTTGCACGCGGAACCCCGCCAGCACTTCAAGGGTGCCGTTGTCCCGGCGGATCGGAACCGATACGTGCAGTTCGCGCCAAGGGCGGCGCAGCAGGTCGGCGCAGCCCCCGTCCAGCTGGATGCGGCAGGCGCCGTCCTCAAAGAAGTACAACGCTGCTTGCCACGGCGAGAGACCCGCTGGCGGGCGCTCGTCAGCGACGGGCGGGAGGCTAATCGACGGCAGCGCATCCTCGGGCACGGCATCCTCCGACCGCGGCGCGATCGTGGAATCTCGTTTGGCGGTCGCCCGATTCCACGGGCGCGGATTGGGATCCGATCACACGGCGACGGCGCCCGCTATCGGCGGACCCCGTCGTAAGCGAACGAGCCTGGACAATGCCAGGCTTCGTCGTGTGTGTTTCGAGGCGGCTACCAGCGCCCGCCGCCGCGGTCGCCGCGATCACCGCGATCACCGCGGGGCCGAGCTTCGTTGACCCGTAAGGTGCGTCCGCCGAAGGTCTGCCCGTCCAAGGCTTCGATCGCCTTCTGGGCATCCTCATTCGACATTTCGACGAAGCCGAAGCCGCGAGGCCGTCCCGTTTCGCGGTCTGTGGGAAGACCCACCGAAACCACGTTGCCGTAGGTAGCGAAGAGTTGACGCACGTCTTCCTCGCCTGAGGAAAACGGCAAATTGCCGACGTAAATTCTCATGGGTTTCTGCGTAATCCTCCGAGCCGGGCTACCGGCTGCTAGCCCGATCGGGGCTCTCGTGCCAAATCATCGTAGCTCATCTTGTTGCGAATTCTGCTTCTCGGGCGATCCCTTCCTTGATCACGATCCTTTCCACTCAGCTTGCGTAGAGTGCGAGTTGGCCCCGCTCGAGCGCGGGACCGGCTGCCTTGCGAATCGACTCGAACGTTTCCAAATCCCACTCTGCCACGAAAATGGTGGCGCTGCCGTCTCGTCCCGCGCGGCCTGTGCGCCCGACGCGGTGGATATAGTCCTCCGCAGTCTGCGGCGCGTCGAAGTTCACGACGTGCATCACATCTTCGATGTCAAGGCCGCGCGCGGCGACGTTCGTCGCGACGAGAATCTGCAATTCACCGGCCCGGAAGCGCCGCATGACCCGGTCCCGCTTGCGCTGGTCCATGTCGCCGTGAATCGCCTCGGCAGGTACGCTCTCGCTCTGAAGTCGGCGCACCAACCGGTCAACGGTGACCTTCATGTTGCAGAAGATCAGCGTCCGCCCGCGCATCTCGGGGAACAGCTCCATCAGCGCGTCGAGCTTGTCTCGCTCGGCGACTTCATAGTACCGCTGGCGGATGAGGGGGATGGTGCGCTCCGTCTCCGTGTGGACGTGCTGGGGGTCGCGCATGTATCTCCAGATCAGCGTTTTGATCGTGGTGGGGATAGTGGCGGAATACAGTGCCGTCTGACGGTTGCGGGGAGAGCGATTGAGGATCCGGCGGATATCCGGCTCGAAGCCGATGTCGAGCATGCGGTCGGCTTCGTCCAAGACGGCGACGCGCACGCCGCTCAGGTCCAGCGTGCGGCGCTCGAGATGGTCGATCACGCGGCCTGGCGTACCGACGATGATCTGCGGCTGCGCGGCGAGCTTGGCAAAGTCTTGGTCTAGCCGGCGCCCGCCCATGAGGGCGATCGCCTGCAAGCCGGCGGCCGTCGCCAGGAAGTCCAGGACGCTGAAGACCTGATCCGCGAGTTCGCGCGTGGGAACGAGCACGACCCCCTGCACTTTGGCCGAGTCCCGGGCGAGCCGCTCGACGAGGGGCAATCCGAAGGCCAGCGTCTTCCCCGTACCGGTCTGCGCTTGCCCGACGACATCCACGCCGGAGAGGAGTACCGGAATGGTCTCGCGCTGGATCGGCGTAGGCACAGTGAAACCGAGTGCGGTCACGGTCGCCAACGAGCGATCGCTGAGACCCAGCGCTGCGAAGTCGGGTGGATACTGCGCGGGGGCGATACGATCGAGTTCTTCGAGTGCGGGCAGGCGGTACCCGCCCGAGCTGAGCGCCTGGGCAGCCGCAGCCCGCGAGCGATCGGGCTCGCGCTGGGGATTGGACCGTCTGCCACTGCGCCGCCGGCGCCGTCGTGATCGGGAGGCGCCATTGGCCGAGCGCTGCTCGCCCGCGGGCGGGGAGAAGTCCGCCGGGGACGCACGGCGCGGCGCGACGGCCGGAGCAACGGTCGCTACAGGTTCGGTCGGGTGACTGAAGAAGCGGCGGAGCAGACCCAAAAGCTTGTCGTAGTAGGCGTAACGCTCAGCGGAGCGGCGTACGGCCTCGCGATTCCCGGTTCACCGTAGCATTCAAGCCCAGCCCGCACTAGGGCGCGCGTAACATCGTTCACCCACCGCCGGCATCGTTGCGCTACGGGTCGATCAGAACGCCTGGATTCAGGACGCCGTTGGGATCCAGGGAGCGCTTGGCTTCGCGCAGCGCTCCCGCGAAGAGATCCGGCCGCTGAGCGTCGTACCAAGGGCGGTGCATCCGGCCCACGGCGTGATGATGGGTGATGGTCCCGCCGGCGTTCATGACGGCGTCCGAGCCGGCCGCCTTGATCATGTTCCACTGCTCCAGCTCCGCCCCCGGTGTGCCGAACCCGGCGTAGGTGTAATACGGCGCAGGTCCGTCCGGGTAGACATGGGTGAAGCGGCACGCGATCTCTCCACCGCCGCAGACCCGCTGCAAGATGTCCGTCATGGCGGTCCGCACCGCCGCGTCGAACTCTGGGAAGCGGTCCCACGTGATCGCGGTTTCGAAGGTGTCGGCGATCAGGCCCAGCCCAACCTGGGTGTTCTTGGCATAAGGGGCGCGGATGAACCAGTCCCGCCAGGCGCCGACGTTCCCGCCGCGTCCCGTGGGTTTCCCCGTGCCGTCGTCGACGACGATCGCGTCATCGTCGATCTGCCCGCCGGCCGCGCGGGCGATCGCGACGGCTTCCTGAATGAAGGCGCCCTGCGGCACCTCCGCTGATTCGAAACCGATGATCAACAGCGACTGCTTCCCATCCAACCCGGAGCCCTTCTGCGCTTCGGCCGGGTCCAAGAGCCGCAGATTGGCGGGCCAGAGCTTCGCTTGGACGACCTGGCGGGTTCCTTCGTAGCCCGCAGCCCAGTCGGGGAAGCGGACGCCGGCGGATGCCCGAAAGCGGGGCCGCTTCTGAATTCGCATCCACGCTTCCGTCACGATCCCGAGGATGCCCTCGCTGCCGATGACGAGGCGGTCCGGACTCGGGCCGGCGCCGCTCCCAGGGAGCCGCCGGGATTCCCAGACGCCGCGCGGGGTGACCATCCGGACCGACTCCACGAAGTCGTCGATATGCGTGTGGTTGGTGGCGTAGTGCCCGCCGGAGCGGGTCACGATCCAGCCACCTAGGGAGGAGAACTCGAACGACTGCGGGAAATGGCGCAGCGTGTACCCGTGCGGCTTCAACTGCGCCTCCAAGGCCGGGCCCAAAACGCCCGCCTGGATGCGCGCCGCGCGCGACGATTCATCGATCTCCAGTACCTGGTCCAGCCTCGTCAGATCGATCGTCACGATGCCGTCGTAGCCCTCGGGTGGATTCACGCCGTCGACCACGGACGATCCTCCTCCGTAGGGGATCGCCGCGTACCCGTTGTCGGAGCACCATTCGAGAACGGCGGTGACCTCTGCTTCGCTGCTCGGGTAGGCGACGAGGTCCGGGGCGTTGCGAAAGTCGCCCTGGAAAGCGCGCAGCTTGTCGGGGTAGGAGCGTCCGTAGGCATGGGCGGCGCGGTCGTGCTTGTCGTGGGAGCAGATCGTGGCGAGGGCGTCCGGTGCTTGGATCCGGGGCGCTCGAATATCCACGCGATCGATGGTGGGCAGCGGAGGCGGGTCGACCACGGTGCCGTACTCCTCCGCCATCCGCTTGGCTTCCGCCTTCCGGTCGGCCTTGCTCGGCTCTTCGGATTCCAACCCCCAGGCCCAAATGCTCCGCCGCGCCGTCGTTCCCATCCCGTCTCCTGTCACCGTACCGTGCGCGCCGACCTGCCCGGCGCGTCCTTCTGCCGCAGGATGATACAGGGGCTGTTGGCTTCGGGCCTTCGCGTAAGGGGCGCTGCCGTGGTAGAACCTGCGGCAGAACGCTGCGTAGCGAGTTTTTGGCAAATGCTGGTTCGAGCGGCACTGAGAGCAGCGCTAGCAATGAGGAGGAGCGACGGTGGCATCCGAACAGCTTGAAAAGGTCCGTGGCATGGCGGGCAAGCTCGCCAGCATTATCGACGAGCATGTGGAGGCGCAGCAGTACGATGCCTTGCGCTCGCTCCTGAGCAGCAACGGGATGCCCCCGCCCGAAGGAACGCGGACCGCTGCTACCAAGGCAGATGGAATTCCGGCGGAATGGGTCCAGGCGCCGAACTCCGATCCCGACAAGCGGCTGCTCTACCTGCACGGAGGCGGCTACGTTATTGGATCGCTGGACACGCACCGCGATCTCGTTGCGCGGATCGCTGCCGCGACCGGCTACGCAGCGCTCTTCCTGGACTATCGCCTCGCGCCCGAGCATCCCTACCCGGCTGCCGTCGACGATGCTGTCGCCGCCCTCCGCTGGATGCACGACAACGGGCCCGACGGCCCCCAACCCGCCAGTAAAACATTGGTGGCGGGCGATTCGGCCGGAGGGGGGCTCACCCTCGCCGCGCTCGTGCAAGCCCGCGACACCGGGATTCCCCTTCCCGATGCCGCGGTCACCCTCTCCGCTTGGAGCGACATGGCGGTCAGCGGGGAGACCCTGCAAACGCGGAAAGATGTCGATCCGATGATCGGGGAAGCTGGCCTCAAGCGAATGGCCGGCCTGTACCTCGGCGGCGCTCCCGCCCAAACCCCCCTCGCTTCACCGGTGTATGCGGAGCTGGCGGGACTGCCGCCGCTGCTGATGCAGGTCGGCGATCACGAGATCATCCTCGCGGACACGACCCGCGTCGCGGAGCGGGCTCGAGCGGCCGGCGTCGATGTGACGCTGGAGGAGTGGCCGGAGATGGTGCACGTATGGCAGCAGTTCGCGGGGATGCTGCCGGAAGGGCAGCAAGCGATCGACCGTATCGGCGAGTGGGTTCGGGCGCGTTAGGATCGCGCCCCGCTAACGGGCGGCGCGCCGCTCGGACCGCAGCCGCTCGCTCGCTGCCACGTCGATCTCGAAGGCGAGTGTGCGGCGGTCGACCTCGCGGATGACCGCGCCGTACTGGGCGCGTGCACCCTCGATCGAGATGTACTCGTCCTTGACGTCGTCCAGGATCCGTTCCAACGGCCGCTCCAGCGGATCGCCGTAGCCGCCTCCCCCACCCGACCACAACGACATGACCTCGTTGGCGCTGACCGGTTGGTGAAGCGCCATCACCCCCAGGTTGCGTTCCGACTCGGTGCCCCGGTTGATGATCAATCCGGCCGTCGCACCATCGCCCGCGCCAAAGAGGCCGGGTGTGCCAAAGCGCTCGCGCGCCCCGATGCAGGAGACGACGCCGGATTGGAAGGGAAACTCCACCAGCTCGTCGAGCGCCAAGCCGCCGCGGGTAGCGCCGGGGCCACCCGAGCCGGGAAGCAGTTGATGGCGGCGCCAGAGGACGGGATAGCGGCGCTCCTGCAGCTCGCAGGGGATGGTCTGGATGCTGCCGCCGTAAGGGGCGGCGGCAGCCGCGGTCCCATCCTTGCTCTCAGTCGCTCCCATGCCGCCAAAGCCCCACACGTAGTTGATGAAAGGCGACTGGAACTCGGGCCGTTCGTCGAAGCCGGAGAAGACGCAATTCAGGATGCTGTAGGCGGCGCCGACGCCGCGCTCGGGCAACGCTTGGCTGAGCGCCTGCGTCACGCAGCTCGTCACCGTGTCCATGGTAGTGGCGGGCAGCCCCGAGATTCCCGATGGGGGCTCTGCCCAGGCGAGCGATCCACGCTTGGCCTTGATCTCGATCGCGCGCATCACGCCGCTGTTGATCGGCACGGGTGGCAGGATGGACGCCAAGGCGATGAAGAGCGCCGAGGTGGTCGCCGCGATCGTGCAGTTGATGCTGCACTCCGCGGGGCCGTCGCTCTCGGTCAGATCGAAGACCGCATGGTCGCCGCGGATCGTGAGCGTGAGCCGCATCGCTTTGGGCTCGCCGGTAAAGATATCTTGGTCGCAGCGATCCTCTCCGTAATAGCTGCCATCCGGAAGGCTGGCGAAGGCGGCCCGCACCATCCGTTCGGAGTACTCCTGCACCTCCGCCATCGTCCCGCGCACCACGTCCAACCCATGACGTTCCACCAGTGCGTGGAAGCGTGCTTCGCCCGCCCGCACGGCCGCCACTTGCGCGTTGAAGTCGCCCAGGCGTTCCCAGGACTGGCGCATATTGGAGAGGAGCAGGGCGAGGATGTCCTCGTTCAGGACTCCCTGCTCATAAATCGTAACCGCCGGAATGCGCATGCCTTCCTCGAAGTGCGTCCGCGCCGCGCAGATCAGCGATCCGGGAGCGATGCCTCCCACGTCCGACCAGTGCGCGGTGGCCGAGACGAACGCCACCAGTTCCCCGCCGATGAACACGGGCTTCACGAAGTGAATGTCGTTGCAATGCGTACTGGCCACGTAAGGGTCGTTGATCATGTAGATGTCGTCGGGCCGCATGTTTTCCCGCCCGATCGCTCGGATCACTTCCGGCACCGTGAGATGTGTGAGCCCCACGAAAGCGGGCAAGTCGAACTCGCCTTGGGAGATCAGCTTGCCTTCGTGATCGTAAATCCCGCTGGCGAAGTCGCGGCCCTCGTTGACGGGGGTGGAGTAGGCCGTCTTGGCGACCACCAGCGCCATCTCGTTGCAGATCGAGACGAAGGCGTTGCGGACCACTTCGAACGTGACGGGATCGATGCCCGCAGTGTTGTCGGCAGGTGCATGCGGCATGGGGCCTCAGTATATAGATGGACGAATCATGTCGGCCGAACGGCGTCCGCCTGCCACCGAATCGCCAGTGACGAGGCGGACGCCGGCGGTATGGTCCCTATGCTTCGTGGAGCGGCGTCAGCGGACAGTAATCTTCCTTATCCGCCCAGTCGAAGGCGAACAGGAGCTTCGCCATTCCCACTAATGACGCACAGACCATCCCTAACTCGACGATCTGGGCATCCGAGAAATATTCGCGCAGCTGCGCTTCGAGGGTATCGTCCACGTAGCCGCGCGGCGCGGTCCATGCCATGACCGTCGCCAGTTGCAGGGCAGCCTTCTCCCGCTCATCGAAGGGCCCGTTCTCAAAGTCGTCCAAGCTCGCGATCTGCTCGTCGGTGATACCGTGCCGTCTCGCCGAGACGGTGTTGACCTTGTTTCACAACGCACAGCCGTGCAACGTGGAAAGGCGAAGCCGGGCGAGCTCCTTGATCGGTACGGGAACGACGCCCGCGAAGAAGATCTTCTCGTAGAACTCCTCAAAGTAGAATCGCATCATGTGCGGCGCGTTGGCGCCGATCTCCATGAAACGGGCATCGCCGGCCTGCTCAATGCATTCCTCGACCATGGCGCGATAGTCCTCGGCCATCGCTTCGTGCGGGACACGGGTCAGGGGCATGGCGCGCTCCTTTCACTCCGGGCGGCTTGGGCCCATTGTGTCACTAAATCTGCGCGCGGTGCGCGGGCTGGACTGACGCGCCCCGATCGGCGACACTGCTATCTTTCCAGGGCGCGCTGCCGCGCCCTGGGGACATAATTCTGAAAGATGCCAAGGAGGTGCGGTGCGAGTCACTTGATCTAAGCATGTATCGAGTAATGTACGCTCCACACAAGCTAGGGTCGGGACCTCGTTCCCGGCGGAGCGAAGCGACACAAGTCGTCTAGCAAGCAGGAGGAGGAAGCGAAAGAGCATGTACATCAAGAAGAGTCCGAAGACGACGAAGAGGTGGTGGGCCGACCGCCGCGTCTCTCGTCGCAAAGTTATGGCCAGCATGGGAGGCGCCGGGCTCGGCGCCGTCGCCATCGGAATCGTGGGCTGCGGCGACGACGATGATGATGCGCCGGCTGCCGCTCAGGCGCCGGCCGCTCAGGCGCCGGCCGAGCAGATGCCGGCCGAGCAGATGCCGGCCGAGCAGATGCCGGCCGAGCAGATGCCGGACGAGGCGCCGGCTCCTGCCCCGGAGCCAGCAGCGGATGTCGAGCGGGATCTGATCGTCGCGCAGGCGACTCTCTGGACCACCTTGGACCAGGAGCTCGCCTCAGTGAACGAGAGCCAGGAAGCCTCGGTCAACGAGCATGCCCAGCTGATGCGCTACGCCATCAAGCCCACGGTCTTTGACGGCGATTACCTGCAGCAGTCGGTGGGCGGCCAGCGCGACGACTTCCAGATGATGCTCGCCGAGGATTGGGATCGCAGCGACGACCGCATGACCTACACCTTCAAGTTGAGGGAAGGGGTCGCGAGTCCCTGGGGCAATGAGCTCACGGCGGACGACGTGGTCTACACGCAAGACCGCAAGTTCCACCTGAATCTGATCGGAGCTTTCGTCCAGGACTTCGCTCTCGGTCTCTACCGGAACCGGGACGATTTCGACATCGACAGTCAGGTTCGCCGGATCGATGACTACACGGTCCAGTTCCAGCTGCCGCAGCCGTTTACGACGTTCGAGCACGCGATCGCCAACAACCACGGCGGATCCGTCGTCGACTCCAAGCGACTGATGGAGAACTCGACGGAGGCCGACCCGTGGGCTGCTGAGTGGGCCGTCAATAACGCCCATGGCCACGGGCCCTACTACGTGGAGAGCTTCACCCAGGGCCAGCAAGCCCTGTGGCTGCGCAACGAGAACTGGGTGGGCGGCAACCCCAACCGGCCGGAGCGCATGATCTGGCGCGTGGTGCCGGAAACCTCGACGCGCCTCTCGCTGGTGAAGCGCGGCGACGTGCACATCGCGCGTCAGATGCTCGCGCGTGAGCAGGTCGACGCGGCGGCCAGCGAGGGCATCTTCGTCCCGGACGCCTTCACGGACCTCAGCCTGTGGGCGACGATGAACTTCGGCGTGCAGCCGTTCGACGACGTTCGCGTCCGGCAGGCCTTCCTGCAGACGATCCCCTACGACGAGGTCATCAACACGGTCTACCAGGGCCGCGCTCGTCGGCAGTTCGGGATGGTCTGGGACCCGATCCCCGGGTCGCGCCCGGACCTGTTCGAGCCGTACGTCAAGACGGACATCGACGGCGCCCGCGCGCTGCTGGAAGAGGCTGGCCTCGGGGATGGTTTCAGCTTCGAGATGGGCTTCGAGCTCGCCTTCCCCGACCAGGAGGAAGCGGTCATCCTCATGAAGGAGTCCGCCGCGGCGGCGGGCATCGACGTGCAACTCAAGGGTCTGACGCCCTCCGAGTCCAATGAGAACCGCTCCATCGGTGACGAGGGGCTGCCGGGGTTCATGACCAGGGACTACGCGATCGTGCAGACGATCCCGTACTACCTCGGTCTCTTCTTCACCCCGGACTCCATCCTCAACTGGGCCGGATGGCACAAGGGCCGCGCCCAGTCGGCGGAGTTCTGGCAGGCGTTGGAGGCTGGCGTCAACGTGGGTGACGACCTCTCCGAGGAAGCCTTCGCTCACTTCGCGGACGCGCAGCGCATCGTTGCCGAAGACGCGCCGATGGCCTGGATGTGTTGGACCGACCCGTCCTGGATCTGGCGCGACAACCTGAGTGGTTACTACCACCGCACGGACAACCAGATCGATTACGGGGAGGTCTTCTTCACCTCCTAGGAGGCATGAAGACGATCCTGTAGCGCGACGGTTGAGGGGCCCGGCAGAGATGCCGGGCCCCTTCTTTGTGTCCCGCGATCCGTTCCTGATCCCGCTGGGTGGATGGGGGTGAGCCCCGGCTCACCGGCCGCTCGTTCTCGGTCGGATCTGTCCAGCACAGGCGAGGCGAGGACGCGGTTTCGGCGATTGGCCTTCCGATGCTGGAAGACACTGAAGAAGCGTGCAGAGAAGGCTCGGCGCTTGGGGTGAGGGAGGGGACCGGGGACCGGACTGGGCTTCGTCCGAAGAGAGTGATCCCGGGGCCACATTGAGGTGGCGATGCGAGCGCGCAAAGAGAGGGGCCGCCCGGAGGCGGCCCCTCTTCTCGCTTCCCTGCGAGAACCGACTAGGTGAAGTACATGTTCGCCCAGTAGGTCTCCTGGGTGGTGTGCCAGCGGAACCCTTGCAGGGTCTCGTTGAGCACGTTGGTGTAGAACGGCTCCACCAACCAGATGTACGGCGAGAGTTCCACGACCCGCTCTTGGATCGGCGTCGCGATATCGATCCGATCCTGGAGGTTCGTGAAGCGGCTGCCCCGCTCCAACATGTCGTTCAACTCCGGGTCATCGACCTGTCCGTAGTTGTTGATGCCGCCCAGCCCGGCGTCGTAGCCAAGGTTCAGGAAGTAGATCGGGTCCGGCTGGATATAGGCGTCCTGCCAGAGTCCGAAGGTCTTCTGCTTGCCTGTGGCCTCGGCCGCGTAGGGGCCGTTGGGCTGCGGGTTCAGCGTGACGTTCACGCCGATGTTGGAGTACGCGTCTTGCATCAACACGCCCATGCGCTCGTACTGTGCCACGGAGGTGTCGTAGTCGAGCGTGACGTCGAAGCCGTCGCCTTGGCCGGCCGCGTCGAGCAGCTGCTGGGCCTCGGCGAAGTTGGGGTCCGCGCCCCAAGGCACGACACCCTCGTTGACGCCCGGGAAGATCGAGGTCATGACCGTGGTCCACGGCACGCCCAATCCTCCAAAGGCGATGTCCAGGATCTCCTGGCGAGGCGTCGCCCAGTTCATCGCCTGTCGCGTCCGCGGGTCCTGCCACGGCTCCCGCAACGCGTTCATGAATCCGAAGAAAATCAGATTGCCCTTGATCGCGATCGGGTTCTGGATCGCCTCGTCGCGCGCCTGGATCCACAGCTCTCCGGGGAGCCCGTAGGCCGCGTCGGCCTCGCCAGCCGCCACCGCCGCCAGGCGGTTGGAGGCCTGCGGAACCTCTTCGTAGACGATGTTCTTGATCGGCGGCTCACCGCGGAAGTAGTTCTGGTTCGCGGCGAAGACGACGCGCTCGCCGGTCCCGAAGCTCTCGACCGCGATGCCCCCGAAGCCGATGCCGTTCTGCGCCATCCACTCCACGGACCACTCGTCGTCGGCGGTGGCGTTGGCGCGCGCCGCGGCCTGGTCGATGGCCTGCCAGGCGCTGTTCGCCCAGATGGGGAGCAAGAGGCCGTTGGGGGCCGTCGAGTTCACCTTGATCTGGTGCCGGCCCAGGATCTCGTACGGGTTCTCGGGATCGATGTTGATGAGCTGCGTGAAGAAGGCGCCGATAGCGCCCAACCCGAAGGCTCGGTCGATCCGATAGGCGAAGTCCTCGGAGGTCAGCTCGTTGCCGGCCGAACTCATGACGCCCGGCCGGACGTTGATCACGAGGCTCGTCTGATCCTCGCTGAGTTCCCACGACTCCTGCATCCAGGGCATCAGGTCGTCGTTCGCGAACGAGACGTAGTCGAAATTCTCGCCGTGGCCGACATCGAACGGGTAGTCCCGCCAACCGAACTGAATCGTCTGCTCGAAGACGTTCATCCACGATTCCCAGGTTTGCGGGCTGCCGTGGCCGAAGTCGGGGTCGACCGCGATCGGGGTCGCGCTCACTGCCAGGACCGCGATGTCCTTGCTGGACCGCGGCGGCACCGCCTCCGGCGTCGCGGGCCCGAACTCCATGTCCATGGATTCCTCCATGGGCATCTGCTCTTCCATGGGCATCTGCTCTTCCATGGGAGCTTGCTCTGCCGGGGCCTGAGCGGCCGGGGCCTGAGCGGCCGGCGCCTGAGCGGCCGGCGCCTGAGCGGCCGGCGCCTGGCTGACCGCCGGTGCATCGTCGTCATCGTCGCCGCAGCCTACGAGAGCCAACCCTGCGGCCCCGAGGCCGGCCGCTCCCGACGCGGCGAGGATGCTGCGCCGGCTGACCCGGCGTCGCATCACCTTCCTATTCGTTCTGTCGATGAAGCTTTCGCTCAATCCGCTCCTCCTTCAGCTAATCCAACTGCGCAGTCTTCGCCCCAGCATGCTTGGGGACAACCGATAGAAACCCTGTCCGGCGGGTGACCGGCCAAGGCTTGCCAATGCTACCGCAGCCCGAAGGGGAATCGGGCAAGCGGCACACCCTATCCGCGGATTTTTTCAGTGGGCCAAGAGGGCTGTCAAGGACAACCTGCCCATGATCAAGAGACATAAACAACTATCGGGAGCCTGAGATGGCGAGGCGGTCGAGGGGTAGTCGACTTAGTCGAAGACTGCAGCCACACGGAGCACCGCGGCGGCGCGGTCGCGGATTGGATACAGCGTCGAGAGCGTGAGCCAGTTCACGCCGGCCGCTCGCCACGCCTCGACGCGCTCCCGGATGTCGTGGGGGGAACCGAAGATGCCGATATCGTCCGCCATTCGTTCCGAAATGGCGTCCGCCGCTTGGCTCGTGCCCGCGGCGAAGGCCGCCTGCACCCGCTCGACCTCTTCCTGGTAACCGGCTTCGCTGAAGTAGGCGGCGTAGGTGGGGATGCGGCTGAAGGCGGCGCAGAGCCGGCGCATGAACGCCAGTCCTTCTGCCCGATCATCGCAGAGATATACGGGAGCCACGTTGGCAATAATGAGCCGGTCACGCTGATCGGCCGGAATGTTGGCGAGGGTTGCCGGGACATGGGAAAGCGCCCAGTTGCCGCCGATCAGACCGTCTGCCTGCTCTCCTGCCAGAGCGGCCATTCTCCGCCGCAGCGCGGCGATAAGAATGGGGGGCAGCGGTTGCTCGGTTGCCGCAGCGCGCAACTCCTCTAGGTAGCGCCGCATGTGCGGGATGGGCTGCTCCGTCTTGATGCCGAAGCGCTCGAGCACGGTCTTGTAGCCCGAACCCAGGCCCAGCATGAAGCGCCCGTCGCTGATTTCGTAATTGAACGAGGCGGCCGCGGCCATGTCGGCCGGGGGGCGGGTGTAGGTCACGGCGACGCCGCTCACGATCTGGATCGCCTGCGTTGCCTGGGCCAGCGCAGTGCAGAGACTCAGGCAGTCGTACGGCGCCTGCGCGTCGTGCGGCCGCGCGTATTCGTGCGGGCATAGCACGTGCGGGAATTCGCGCCGGTCCAGTTCCTGGGCGGCTTCAATGATCGCCTTGCGCTGTCCCGGCGGCGCGCTGAGGATGAAGCCCGGCTTCTCCACGGGGCTAGTCGAACGCGTCCGCGACGCGCAGGATGGCCTCGGCTTGGTCGTCGCTGTGGAACAGCGTCGAGACGCACATCTGGTTCACCCCGGCCGCCTGGAAGGCCTCGAATTTCTCCCGCACCTCCGCTGCGCTGCCGTAGAGACAGATATCGTCCGCCATGCGCTCCGACACGGCCGCCGCGATCGCGGCGTGATCGTTGGCGGCTATCGCCGCCTTCGCCTGCTCCACTTCTTTCCCGTAGCCCGCTTCCGTGAAGTAGCGCTGATAGTTCGTCAGCGTGAGGTAGTTGGTCAGCGCCACCCGCACGGCTTCCAGCGCTTCCGCGCGATCTTCCGAGACGTAGCAGGGAGCCAGATTCGCCACGATGAAGGAATCCCGCTTCTCGGCCGGGACTTCCTTGAGCGCCGTTGGCAGGTAGGAGAGGACGGCGTTGGCCCAGATCGCGCCGTCGGCGAGTTCGCCGGCTAAGCGCAGCATGCCGTTGCGCAGCACCGAGAAGATCAGCGGCGGGATCGGCTGGCCCGTCGCCACCGCGCGCAGCTCCTGCGTGTAGCGGCGCATGTGCGCCAAGGGCTTCTCAATGGGGTAGTGCCATTGCTTGAGGATCTCGTTGTGGCCGGGTCCGATTCCGAGGAGGAAGCGGCCGTCACTGACCTCGTTGATGTAATTCGCCACACCGAGCATTTCGACCGGGTGCCGGGTGTACGTCACCTCGATCCCCGTACCGACGGTGATCCGCTTGGTCCGCATCGCGATCGCCAGGCAGTGGCTCAGGCCGTCCGTGACCGCCGTACCGATGTAGGTCCGGACCACGCCCGACTGCTGCGCCTCCTGGCCAGCTGGCAAAACGCGCGCGGATCCGTGGTTGCAGTAGATGAAGGGAAAGCCGCGCCGGTCGAGCTCCTCGGCCGCCGCGATCATCGACTTGCGTTGACCCGGCACGGCGTAGAACAGAAAGCCTGGCTTGGACTCCATCGCGGTCTCCAGTTCGATTCACGAATGGGGGCGGTCGCGAGCGAGGCTAGCGATCGCGCGCGTGGCGGGACAACCGGCTGCTAGTCGAAGGCGGCGGCGACACGCGCGATCGCCTTTGCCTGGTCTTGCGTGTGGAAGAGCGTGGAGAGGCCGACTTGATTCACGCCGGCCTCTCGGAAGGCGGCGACCTGGGCTCTGATTTCGGCGGGGGTGCCGAAGACGCAGATATCCGCCGCCATGCGCTCCGAGATCGAGGCCTCGAGTTGGGGCTGGTCGTCGGCCTCAATGGCGGCGCGACCCTGCGCGACGGCGTCCGCATAGCCGGCTTCGATGAAGTAGCGCTGGTAGTTTGGAAGCGTCATGTAGTTGGTCAGCGCCCGCCGGACCGCTGTCAGCGCCTCGCTGCGATCCTCCGCTACGTAGCAGGGGGCGAAGTTCCCGATGCGAAAGTTCGCTCGCGTGGCAGCGGGGATCTCGCGCAGCGAGATGGGGATATGCGAGCGGGCGGCATTGGCGAAGAGCACGCCGTCGGCGAGCTCGCCCGCGAGCGCGGTCATGCGTTTGCGCAGTGCCGCAAAAACGATGGCTGGCAGTGGCCGATCGCTCGCGGCGGCGCGGAGCACCTCCACATAGCGGCGCAGATGCGCGATCGGCGCTTCGGGCACATAGCCGAACTGCTGCAGGATCGGACCGTGCCCCACGCCGAGGCCCAGAATGAAACGGCCGTTGCCGAGTTCGTGGATCAGGTTGGCCGTTGCCGCCATCTCGGTGGGATGGCGCGTGTAGGTGATGGCGACGCCGCTGCCGATGGTCATGCGCTCCGTTGTCTGGATCAGCGCAAACGCCTGCCCCAGCGCGTCGTAAGGAGCCGGAATGCGATACGGCCGGGCGATGCGCTGCTGCCCGGGCTCGATCGCGCCCCCCGCCCCATGCGGACAGTAGAGGAAGGGGAAGCCCCGCCGGTCGAGCTCCTGGGCCAGCGCGATCATGGTGCGCCGCTGCCCCGGCGCAACCGAGAAGAGGAAGCCGGGTTTGTCCGCGTCGTGCATCGCTCCCTGCCGTGTAGGGATGGTAGCGTGCCGCGTACGGGAAGGGTGGGGTCCATGCGATGGCTTGAAGCATCGGCATCCCGCGTCGTGCGGCAGGCGCCGGATCAAGTGTTCGCCTTCAGCGCCGCGATCGAGAACATGCCGTGTTGGGTGATTGGCGTGTCGGAGCCGCGCCGGGTCTCCGGGGGCGAATTCGGCGCCCAGTCGACTTTCGTGAGTAAGTACACCTACGGCGGCCGCACCCACGATATCCGCTACGAAGTGACTGCCTTCGACGCGCCGCGTTGCTTCGCGATCCGGTCGATCGGTGGCCCCTTTCCTTTCCAGAGAACGGTCACCATCGAACCGGCCAAGATCGGCAGCCGCATTGAGAACCGGATGAAGGCCGGCTCCGACAGCCGCGCGACCAGCGTGAGTTTTTTGCTGGGAGCGCCGTTGCTCCGCCGCTTGATGCAACGGAGGCTTCGTCAGGAGCTCGATCGCCTGCGGCAGGCGCTGCCCGAGGGGCCGGCCCCACCGCCGCCGCATTGCGCGGGGCCGTGCTAGGATCGCTTGCCTTCACCGCCGGATGGGAGTCGCTATGGTCGCCGCCAACCCGATGCACGGCGTCGCGATCGTCAGTGCCTACAACACCCCGCAAGCGCGGGTGCTGCCCGAGAAGAGCTCGCTGGACGTCACGGTCGACGCCATTCGCGGGGCGCTGGCTGATGCGGGAATCGAGCCCTCGGCCGTTGACGGGATCAATGGCAACGTGGGCATGGGACTCCAGATCACCGCGGCCCATCTGAACTACCTGCTGGGCGGCAATCCCGCCTGGATCGGCACCCAGCGGCCGGGCGTGCCCGCTCTCTTGGAGGCCGCCGCCGCCATCGGCGCGGGCCTCTGCGAGACGGTCGTGCTCGCCGCCGGCCAGACCGGGCGCTACGCGGAGCGTGAGAAGACCGCGCCCTGGACGCGGCCCTCCAATGAGTTCGTCGAGTGTTGGGGCCTCTACACTGCGGCCGAGTTCGCTCTCATCGCCCGGCGCCACATGCATGAATACGGCACGACGCCCGAGCAGCTGGCGGAGGTCGCGGCGACGATCCGTAATCACGGGCATAGGAATCCCCAGGCCGTTTATTCCGGGCGGGGCCCCTTCACGCGGAGCGACATCCTCGGCTCGCGCATGGTCGCGGACCCTTACCACCTGCTCGACTGCGCGATGACGAGTGAAGGCGGGGCCGCGGTCGTGCTCACGACGGTCGAGCGCGCGCAGGAGCTGCCCGGCCCTCCGGTCTACATCCTGGGCGGTGCCATGGAGCGCATGGGTCCCTCGTACGTGATGGCGCCGGTTTGGGGAAAATACGGATATGTCGGACGGCGGTCGGCCCGCAAGGCTTTCGCGATGGCCGGCCTTACCCCCCGCGACGTTGACGTCTGTGAGTTCTACGATCCGTTTTCCTTCGAGTTGATCCGCCAATTCGAGGCGTTCGAATTCTGTGGAGAGGGAGAGGGTGGCCCCTTCGTGATGGATGGGCGCATTCACCTTGATGGGCAGTTCCCGCTCTGCACCAACGGCGGCACCATGTCCTTCGCGCATCCGGGCGTCGCGCAAATGCTGCAGAAGGTGATCGCCGGGACGGACCAGATCCGGGGGCGAATGGGGCCGGTGCAGGTGCCGGATGTCGAGGTGGCGATGTGTACGAACGGCGGCGCGGCGGCGCTGTTCATGGAAGTGCTGCTCTTGGGCCGAGAGTCGGCGGCATGACCAGCTCCGGCGCTACGGTCCCGCTGCCGCGGCCGAGTGCGCTCTCGCAACCCTTCTGGGACGCCTGCAAGCGGGGCGAGCTTATGGTGCAACGCTGCGACGACTGCCGAACCTATGTCTTCATCCCGCAGGTCGCCTGCACGCGCTGCTTCAGCCCCAAGCTGGTCTGGGTTCCCAGCAGCGGCCGCGGCACGGTGTACTCGTTTACGATCGTCCATCGCCCGCAGCAGCCCGCTTTTCCGGTGCCCTATGTCGTGGCGATCGTCGAGATGGAGGAAGGCTGGTACACGCTGACCAACATCGTGGGCTGCGACCCGGAAGCGGTGCGGATCGGCCTGCCTGTCGCGGTCGAGTTCCGGGAGATGTCCGATACGATCACCCTGCCCCTATTCCACCCCGCTGATGCACGCTAGGAGTTGCGAATGAAGGCTGGCGTCCTTTTTATCTTCCAGAATCATTCGAAGACGGTCTCCGATAAGGAGGTTTGGGACGACCAACTCTACCTTTCCGAGTTGGCCGAGCCCCTGGGCTTCGATTCTGTGTGGGCGACGGAGCACCACTTCAGCAACTACGAGGTCACTCCTGATCCCACGCAGTACCTCACGTGGGTGGCGGCGCGCAGCGAGCAGATCGAGCTGGGGACCGAGGTGATCGTGCTGCCGTGGCACCAGCCGATCCGCGCGATCGAGGAGGTGGCCCTGCTCGATGTCATCTCCAACGGCCGCTTGATCTTGGGGATGGGCCGCGGCGCGGCCCGGCGCGAGTTCGCGGGCTTCCAGGTGCCGATGTCAGAGAGCCGACAACGTTTCCTGGAGAGCGCCGACCTCTTCGTGCGCTCGTTGGAGAGCGGCTGGGTGGAGTACGACGGCGAGATCATCAAGCAGCCCCGCACCGAGCTGCGGCCGCGCCCCTTCAAGTCGTTCGAGGGCCGGACCTACTGCGCCGCCATCTCCCCCGAGACCTACGACATCATCGCCGGCCTCGGCTTGGGCCTGCTGATCAATCCGCAGAAGCCGTGGCCGCAGATTCTGCAGGATCTCGAGACCTACCGTGGTGCCTATCAGCGTGCCAACGGCACCGCGGCACCACCGCCGATCCTCACGTCGTTTACTTACGTGCACCCCGATCCCGACCACGTCAAGGAGATGGTGCGCAAGTACATGGGCTTCTACTACGGCACGGCGATGGAGCACTACGAGCTCGCCGGGTCGCATTTCCGTGACATTAAGGGCTATGAGTTCTACGGCAATATCGCGGATGCGCTGACGCGCGCCGGAGATGACGGCGGCGCCGCTTTCTACTGCAGCCTGCAGCCGTGGGGCACGCCCGACCAAACGATCGAGAAGATCCTCGACCTGCAGAAGAAGACCGGCGCGCAGCACATCTCGTTTGTCTTCGCCTACGGCGGCATGCCGACCGCCGATGTCGAGGCCAGCATGCGCCTCTTCGCGCAGGAAGTACTGCCCGCGATCAAGGCTGGCGCTGTTGCGGTTGCCTGAGCGCCCCGCTTAACGCGTGCGGTGACGGAGCCCCCAGAACGCGAATAGCGTGGTGACGGTGCCCAGGCCGAGGGTGCATCCGAAGGCCAACCCGATGGCTTCACCGTCCCAGCCCTCCAGCACCAGCGCGCGAATTCCCGTGAGGATGTAAGTCACGGGGTTGACGGTGGCGAGGGCGTCGAGCCAGGGAGCGAAGACGTTCGTCGGCGCGAAGGCGGGCGACAAGAACAGCAGCGGGAAGAAGACCAGGAGTCCCGCCTGGGCCGCTTGCAGGTTCCCCGTTCGCAACCCCAGCCCCAGTCCGATCGCGGAGTACGCCATGCCGAAGAGCGCGGCGATGGCGAGGATGACGAGCGCCCCCCCGACGCCGGTCTCCAACCCCGAGCCGACGATCAACCCCACGATGAGGATGATCAGCGTTAGAAGCGCCCCCCGAACGCTGTCTGCCAGCATGCGCCCCAACACCAGCGATGACCGGGGAGCGGGCGTGAGCAGCAACTTGTCGAGATAGCCGCGCTCGATGTCCAGCACCACGGCCAGACCCGAGATGCTGGCCGCGCCGGCGATCGCGGTGAGGAAGGCGACGGGCATCTGGAAGCCGGTGTAATTGTCGATCTCGAACGCGCCCGCGGCGACGCTGCTCAGCGCGCCCACGCCGGTCGCGAAAAAGAACAAAGGGATGAAAAGATTCTGTACCTCGACCCCCGGTTGCCGGACGGTTTCCCGCAGCGAGCGCCAGGAGAGCTGAGCAGTGGAGCGGATGAGCGCGCTCACGCGCTGCCGCCCTCGGCGTCGTCGTCCTTGTGCTCGACCATGTGGTATCCCGTTTTGCGCAAGAACACGTCGTCCAGAGTGGGCTGCGCCAGGGTCACCGTTCGCGCTGCGACGCCGTTTTCGCTCAGAAGCTGCACGATCGGGGCGATCCGCATGCTGCCGTCTCGGATGTAGACCACCAGCGACTCGTCGACGCGCCGCACCGACTCTGCCCCTTCGAGGTGGCCGAGTTGCTCTGCTACCGCCGCGAGCGCGGCCTCCGCGCCGCTCACTCCGATCGTGACCACGTCGGTAGCGATCGTTGCCTTGAGGTCGGCAGGCGAGCCCTGGGCCACGATCCGGCCGCGGTCGATGATCGCCACCTCATCTGCCAGCTTGTCGGCTTCCTCGAGGTACTGCGTCGTCAGAAAGAAGGTCACGTTGTCTTCGCGATTGAGCGAGAGGATCTGCTGGTGCAGCGCTTCGCGGCTGATCGGATCAAGTCCCGTGGTGGGCTCGTCCAAGAAGACCAGTTCGGGACTATGAACGAGCGCCGAGGCCAAATCGATGCGGCGGCGCATACCGCCGGAGTAGGTTCCCACCCGTCGATCCGCAGCCTCCTCCAGGTCGACCGCTTGTAACAGCTCCTGCGTGCGCTGCCGCACCATGTGCGAGGGCAGCCCGTACAGATGGCATTGCAGGCGAAGCAGCTCCCGGCCCGTTTGCAGGTCGTCCAGGCCGGCTTCCTGCAGCGCGACGCCGATGCGCTTGCGCAGCGCGGCGCCGTCCTGCTGCACGTTGAGCCCGAGCACCGTGGCCTCGCCCGAGGTCGGGTGCAAGAGGGTGGTGAGCATACGAATCGTCGTGGTCTTTCCGGAGCCGTTGGCTCCGAGGAACGCGAAGACGCAGCCCGTAGGAACCGTCAGGTCGATCCCGTCGACGGCTCTGACCGTCGCGGAGAAGTGTTTCGCCAGTTGCTTCGTGACGATCGCAGGCATGCGAGGTGCGTTCCGTACTGCGTTGAGCGCTTAGATGCCGTCTGCCCGGCCTGTGGCGGCGGCGAGCTGCGCTGACCTCACGATGGGGCGCAGCGATCGCAGAGCCCGACGATCTCCAGGTGGTGCCGGCGTGGGTGGAAGCTCGACCGCTTTGCGAGCGTATCCAGCGCGGCGGTGATCGCCTGCTCCAGCTGAGCCCCCAGCGTGTAGTCGCTGACCTCGCCGCACTGCTCACAGATTAGGTGATCGTGATGGGCGGTCAGCTCTTCCGAGAGTTCGTAGCGGGCGTTGTCTTCCTGGGTAACTAATCGCCGGACGACGCCCGCTTGCTCCAAAACGCTGAGGTTGCGGTACACGGAGCTGAGCGAGAGCACGGGATCGCGCATCGCGATCTCCGCCGAAGTGACGGGCCGCTCCGATCCGGCCAACACGTCGACCAAGGCCCGCCGCCCGCGCGAATAGCGCTGGCGCGCCGCCTCCAAGCGGCGCGCGATCGCCGTGTGCAGCGCCGCCGCCGCACTGGCATCCTCAGTCGCGGACACCGCGCTAGTCACCACATTACCCTAGCAGTCGCGGATTACTGGTGGAACGGAACCACCCGTCGCCGAAGCAGTCCTCGCGGTGATACGAGGAAGGCCAGTCCGAAGAGGGCGACCGCGGCCAGCACGATCGCGGGGCCGGCGGCTACGTTGGCGTGGAACGAGGCGTAGAGCCCGATCACGATCGCGGCGAGCCCGGCCGCCACCCCGCCGAACATGATCCGGGGCAGGGTCCTGAAGAGCAGCGCCGCGGCCGCGGCGGGAGCGACGAGCATCGCCAAGGTCAGGATGACGCCCACGAGCCGGAATGCGACGACCGCCCCCAGCGAGATCAGCACCAACAGGCCGATCTGGACAAGCGTCACCGGCACCCCGCTGGCTGCCGCCATCTCCGGGTCGTAGGCCACGTAGCGGAGCTCCGCGTAGAAGAGCCAGATCGCCGCGAGCACGACGGCCGCGAGCGCGCCCATCACGATCAGGTCCTGATCCGCGACGCCCAAGATATTGCCAACGAGCAAGTTGTTGAGATCGACGGCGAAGTTTCGCTGACGGCTGACGAGGAGCACGCCGAACGCGAAGAATCCCGCGAACAACATCCCGATCGCCGTGTCCTCCCGGACCTGCGCGCTCCGGGTCAATCCCACGACGCCGAGCGCCGTGAGCACCGCGGCGACGGCGGCTCCCAGGGTGATCAACACGGAGCTCGCCCCCGCCACCAAGGCGACCGCCGCGCCCGCCAGTTGCGTATGAGCCACCGCGTCGCCGAGGAAGGCAAGCCCTCGGACGATGACGAAGGTGCCCACCACGGGCGCGGCCACGGCGACGACCGCGCCGGCGAGGAACGCGCGCCGCATGAACTCGAATTGCCAAGGATCGGTGAGCCAATCCAGCGGCTGGCTCCCCTTCGATACAATGAGAGTTATTCTTATACGGGCCGGGAGTCTAGGTACTGTCCGGCGGGGCCGTCAACCGAGCTCCCCCCGCGAACGAGATCAGAAACGCTCTTCCCGCTCCCCCGCCCTGCCTCTTCGCTCAGCGGCTTGCTTCCGCATCCTCCGTGCGCAGTCATCAGCGGCATCCGGCGGCAACCCACCGCCGGATGCACGGATCGGGCGAGGGCGGGCTGCGATTCCGGGAACAATTCGAGGCGCGGCGGCGTTGGGCTGTGTATGCGGGCAGGTGGGGGTCTGCCGGTAGGAGGTTGCCAGCGATGGATCCGCAGAGCGATTCCCAGAGCGAGGAGATGAGGCATTCATCTTCGGGAGCACTTGGCTGCGGGCACGCGCACGGAGGGCGTGCCGTGCGGAGGAGAGCGTGGTGGTCGGTCGCCGCGATCGTCGCGGTCACGATGCTGGTGTGGAGCATCGCTGGCTGCGGTGGGGACGACGATGATGAGTACGCCGCTGCCCCGGCAGCGGAAGCCCCGGTGGCGGAAGCCCCGGCAGCGGCCTCTGCCCCAAGCGTTGCGGAGGAACCCACGTTCGAAAGGGATGTGGCTTCCGAAATGCCCATGGAGGAGGAAATGCCTATGGAGGAGATGGCGGAATCCTCCGACGTGGGCTTTAGCGGTGCCCCCGCAGCGGAAGTTGAGCTGGCGAAGCCTGCTGCGGCGAGCGCGCCTCCCGACGGGGCGTCCGCGCAGGAGCAGTACCCGCCGGATACGACGTTCCAAGACTACGGTCGCGTGCCCGCGGTCGATACGTCCATCGATCCGGTCTCCACGTTCAGCCTCGATACCGACCGCACCTCGTACTACCTGGCGCTGAGCTGGGCGCGCTCCGGCTATGCCGTGCTGCCCGACTCGGTCCGGGCAGAGGAGTGGGTCAACGCCTTTGCCTACGACTATGATCCGCCGCGCGACAGCCGCGGCTTCGCCGTCACGAGCGATATCGCGGAGCATCCGCTGGATGGCGACAAGCACCTCGCCCGCATCGCGTTTCAAGCGCCGGAGCTGCGCGACGACACGCCCCTCAACGTGACCCTGGTGCTGGATGCGTCGGGCTCGATGGGCGAAGGGAACCGCGTGGCCATCGCTCGGGAAGCGGCGGAGACCATCCGGCGCAGCCTCGCCCCGCGCGATCGCATCGCCGTCGTCCACTTCACGACCGACGTCATCGACCGCTTCACCGTGGAGCACCGCGAGCCGGAGGACGCGGCGGTTGCGCGGTCGATCAGCCAGCTGGCGCCGCACGAAGCCACGAACGTGCAGGCCGGCCTCGACCTCGGCGTCCAGCTCGCCGACCGGGCGCGCCGCGCATGGCCCGACGCCTACAACTACATCATCCTCCTGTCGGACGGCGTGGCGAACGTGGACGCCACCAATCCCTTCGCCATTTTGGAGGCTGCGGGCGATAGCGATCGCCAGAACCCGCTGCGGCTCATCGCGATTGGGGTCGGGATCCACAACTACAACGACTACCTGCTGGAGCAGCTCGCCCAGCACGGCAACGGCTGGTACCGCTATCTCGACAACCCCGAGCAGGCGCGGGCGACGTTCAGCCGGGAGAACTGGCTCGCGCTCTCCGTGCCCTATGCCGACCAGACGCGCGCGCAAGTCACCTGGGACCCTGCCCTCGTGCGGTCCTGGCGCATCGTCGGGTACGAGAACCGCGTGACCCCCGACCACACCTTCGAGCAGAACCGCCAAGAGTTCGCGGAGATCTACTCTGGGGCGGCCACCACCGTCTTTTACGAGATCGAGCTGCGAGAAGGGGCGCGCGAGCGCAGGGCGGTCGTGAAGCTGGGCGATGTGGAGCTGCGCTGGGTGGACCCGAGTTCGGGTGCATCGCTTAGCCAGCGCGCGCAGGTTGCGGGCCGTCCTGCTGCCGCCTTTGGCGCGCTGGACGATGCCCTGTTCCGTCTCGGCGCAATCGTGGCGCTGGCGTCCGACCGCTACAGCAGCCTCTCGTACCAGTACGAACGCGCCGCGCCCGGCGTCTATGCCGATCTGACCGATCTCCAAGACGAGTTGCGCGTGCTGGAGGGGTCGCTCGGCCGGCTGGACGCCTACCGCGACTTTGCGTTTCTGCTCGACGTGCTCACGGAGACCGCCGGCGAGGCAGCGCCTCCGTCGGGCTACAGCCGGTAAAGGGGACGCGCCTCAGCCGGCCGGAGTCCAACGCGGCCAGCCGTGGCGGCTCTCCCCCGTCACGGCTGGCCGTGGATCGGATCGCCCCGGCGAGGAGTGCGCGCCACATGAACGCCACCGCCATGGTTCCTTGATCCACTCCAGCGGCCTGCCCCATTCGCCTAAACAGCGTTGAGCCGCTCGCCGGTGGTGCGGGAAGGCCGCGTCAGGCGATGGCCACGCACTCGATCTCGATGTCGAACTCCCAGGGCCAAGAGCCCACGGTGGCGAAGGTGCGGGCGGGCGGGTCGTGCGGGAAGTAGCGGGCGTAGACCTCGTTGACGGTGGGGAAGTAGGCCGCGTTGGCGATGTAGACCGTGGTTTTGACGACTTTCGCCAGTGACGAGCCAGCCGCCTCCAAGGCCGCCTTCACGTTCTCCAGCACCAGCTCCGTCTGTCGCACGATGTCCGCGCGAGGCACGGTGCCCGAAACGGGGTCGAGCGGAGGCATGCCCGAGACGAAGACGAAATCGCCGGCCTTGACAACGGGCGAGAGGGGCACCTGCGCCTTTTCGAGCACTTGGGAGATACCATCGACTCGGAACGTCTCTTTTTCCATCGCACAGACTCCTTTGGGTTCACGGGTTTCGGCGCGGATCACGCTAGCATCGCCGCCCGCGCCCGGGCGCACGCGGGCGCCACGTCACGCTGGGCGGTCCATCTCCGCGCCGCGATGCAGGTGGAGTGCGGCGCTACTCGATGTCGGCGCCGATACCGGCGGGGGGAGCGCCGCCCCCGGCCATGAGTGAGCCGTCTACCGAGAGCACGGCGCCGGAGACGAAGGAGGCCTCGGCCGAGCAGAGCCAGGCGGCGGCCTCCGCGACCTCGGCCGCTTCGCCGACCCGGCCCAGGGGAGTGAGGTCGGCGTAGAGTTTGGGCAGTTCGGGGAAGTCGACGAACATGCGCTCGGCCATGGGCGTGCGGATGAATCCGGGACAGACGGCGTTCACCCGGATCCCTTTCGATCCGTACTCCAGCCCGGCGGTCTTAGTGAGGGAGATCACGCCCGACTTGGCGGCGGCGTAGACCGATCCTTCGGGCCATCCCGAGAGCGCGGCGGCCGAGGCGTTGTTGACGATCGCGCCCGGGCTCCCTTGCGCGAGGAACTGCCGGATCTCGTACTTCATGCAGAGCCACACGCCCTTGAGGTTGATGGCGTGGACGCGATCCCAATCTTCTTCTTCGACGTCCCCGATGAAACTGCCGGGTGCGCCTTCGATTCCCGCGTTGTTGAAGGCGCAATCCAACCGGCCGTAGGCGGCGACCGTCCGCGCAACTGCGGACTCCACATCGCGCGCGCTGGCCACGTCGCAGCGGACGTAGGTGGCGTCGCCGCCGGCTGCGGTGACTAGCCGCACCGTTTCGTTGCCGCCGTCGTCGGTGATGTCGGCGAGGACGATTTTGGCGCCCTCGCGCGTGAAGCGCAGCGCGGCGGCTCGTCCCATTCCGGAGCCGCCGCCCGTGATCAGTGCGACCTTGCCTTCCAGTCGGCCGGCCATCGGCATCTCCCGTGTTACTCACTGCAGAGAGGGGCAGACTAGGCGCGGCCCCCAGGAGCGTCAACGCACGCCGGGGCCACTCACTCCTCCGCGGCGCCGTCCGGGACGGGAGCGGTGTTCCTCGCCTGCCTGCTTCCTTGCGGGAGGGGCGCGCTTACTTGGGGGGAAGCGACGATGCGAAAGCCACGCCCCGGTCCACCCACTGCGCCAGCGAGCGCCGGGTTCGCAGTCCTGGAGCAGCGACGTACACCAGCCCTCGCAGCGGACGGCCTGTGAAGTCCATCGGCCGGGCATGCGGCCGTGCGAGCGAGGCATCATAGGCGTCCGGCCCTACCCGGACGATGAGTTCGTCGCCGGCGATCCCGCAGCACATGTTGCCTCGCAGGAGAAAGCAGAGGCCGCCGAACATCTTTTGCTCCCGCACGTCGCGCTTGCGGGCCAGGACCTCCCGAGTCCGCTCCGCCAGGCGTTCGTCGTATGCCACCCGTTGCTCCCGGAGTCTTGCGCGCGCCGCCCATTGCGGCCGCGTGAGCTTAGCGGATCGAAGAGCACGCCTCCGGCCGAGCGCGTGCGGGGAAATTCGGCGGGGGATTTGCCGCCCCGACCGCGCGGTTCATTGCCCCTGCAGGCCAGGGCCTTAGACTGCGACGCTGCTGGCGCTGTCCCGATCGCGTTCGCGAATCCCTTGGAGAAGCCTGACCATGGACGAGTTCGCTGGTCGCTTTGTCTGGCACGAGTTGCTGACGTCCGATCCCGCCGCCGCGCAGCCGTTCTACGAGTCGCTCATGGGGTGGAGCACGTCGCGGTGGGAGGGTGGCGATCAGCCTTACACGATGTGGATGCTGGACGCGCTACCGATCGGAGGCGTCATGGCGCTGCCGGACGACGCCCGGCGGATGGGCGCTCCGCCGCACTGGCTCTCATACGTCGGCGTGCCCGATCTCGATGCGACCGTCGAGAAAGCGCAAGGACTGGGAGCGCGGACGCTCGCGGGCCCCATGCACATCCCCAGCGTGGGTCGGTTCGCGGTCGTGGCCGATCCGCAGGGGGCCGTCTTCGCCGTTTTCCAACCGGAGGCCGGTCCGCCCCCGAGCGCCGGCCAGCGGCAAGGCGCGATCGTGTGGCACGAGCTCTGCACCGGCGATTACCCCGCCGCCTTCGACTTCTACCAGACACTCTTCGGCTGGGAGCAGGGCGACGTGTTCGATATGAGCGAAACGGGCGGCGGGGCTTACCAGATCATCAAGCACGGCGGGCAGGATATCGGCGGAATGTTCAACAAGAGCGCCGAGATGCCCGGGCCGCCTTCCTGGACGATCTACATCAATGTCGACAACGTGGACGCTCTGGCGGCACGGGCGCAGGAGCTGGGCGGCGCGGTGGTCGTCGGACCGCTGGATATCCCCGGCGGGGGCCGTATTGCGCAGATAACCGATCCGCAGGGCGCGTTCTTCGCGGCGCACATGGCGGCGCCTATGGACGGCGGCTAAGCTGCCGCACCGGCTTGGGGCCGGGACGTGACGGTCGCCGGCTGATCGCTCCCGTCCAGGCCTTCGCGTGACGGGCGCTTCGCTGCAGTCTCCGCTAACGCGCGCCGCGTCGAGCCGATCCATTGTCGCCGCCCGCAGGCGCGGCGCGCGTATCGCTCCAGACTTTGGCTCCCGCGACCCACGTCTCAACGACCTGCGGCGGGTTGTCTGCGTGGAGCGCCCCATCAAGCAGGACGAGGTCGGCGCGCTTGCCGGGCGTGAGGCTGCCGCGCTCGTGCTCTTGCCCTCCCGCGAAGGCGGCGTTGATCGTGTAGCCGCGGATCCACTCGCTCAGCGGCAGGGCCTGCTCGGGCCCGAGCTCGATCCCGTCGCGCGACCGTCGTGTGGCGCCGCAGAGGGCGGTGCCGATCGGTCCTGAGAATACGCAAGGGTCGTCCGAGGAAGCGGCCAGACGCACGCCCTTGGCCGCCATCTCGCCGAAGGGGAGGAGGCCGATGCCGTCGTAGCGGTAGCTGTCGCGCGCGCGGGCGAAGGCGTCGACGAAACCCGGTTGCACCACGCCGATCACTCCCAGCTCCGCCATACGCGCGATCTGATCGGACGACGCAAGGCCGGCGTGCTCAAGGCGGAAGCGGTGATCGAAGCCGGGCCGCGCGCTCTGCGCCTCCGCGAACGCGTCGAGCGCGTGTTCGACGCCGAAGTTGCCCAGGGCATGCACCGCCACGCGGAACCCCTTCCGGGTGGCCTCCAGCACTCCCTCGGGCAGCAGGGAGAAGATCTCGCCGATCTCTACCGGTTCCCCGTCACGCGTGGCGCGGATGGCGCCGCTCGTTCCGTTGTCGGCGAAGAGCTTGATCGGCCCGACGCGAAACCAGGCGTCGCCGTCGCCCGTCAGCGGTCCGTCGAGACGGGTGCGATTGCGGTTGCTGAACAGCGCCGCGGGATGCGGCATGGCCAGGACGGAGATCGGGAGGTCGCCGCGCGCGGCCAACGACCGATAGAGGCCTTCCGCAGCCGGCGAGCAGGCGGCGTCGTGCACGGCGGTGACCCCGTCGGCGAGGAGCATCCGCCCCCGCTGCGCGACAAGCTCCCCCCAGCGCTCGCGCTGGCCGTAGGCGGCCAGCGAGCGGGCGTTCGCCTCGCTCCAAGCGGACTCCAAGAGCCGGCCGGTCGGCTCGCCTTGGCGGTCGTGCACGATGACGCCACCCTTGGGCGCTACTGTCCGGCGGTCGATGCCGAGCAGTTCCAGCCCCCGCGAATCAACCACTCCTTGATGCAGCGTGAAGTGCGCGAGGATGACGGGCCGATCGAATCCCATCTGGTCCAGATCGTGGCGCGTGACTTTTGGCCCTCCGAGGCCCGGCATCCATTGATAGCCGCGGATCCACTGCGCCTCCGGCTCCCGTTGCGCTTGCTTCCGCAGCGCCTCGCGCAGCTCATCCAGGGTGTGGACCTCCTCCAGGTTGGCCCAGCGCGGGTGCAGGGCGGCGATCGAGAGATGGCAGTGGGCATCAATGAAGCCCGGGATCAGGAGTTTGCCCCCGAGGTCGTATCGTTCGGCGTCTGGGTAAGCGTTGAGCAGCGCTTCCTCCCCAACGGCGACGATCTCTTCCTTGTGCACGACGACAGCGGCGGCGTTGGGCGTCGATTCGTCCATTGTCAGGATGCGCCCATTGATGAATGCAGTGGTCATCTCGCTCCTTGCTCCTTCATCTCCGCGCTTACCACGAATGCTCCCGCGTACCGCGGGTCGGGTCCGGCCAGCCGCTTTGCAAGCGACTGGCCTTCCCGCTCCGCCCGCGCCACCTCCGGCAGGAGGCGGAACGAGACATCCGTCACGCCGAGTTCGCGCAGCAGCGCCGCCACGGGCTCCGTGGTGCGGAGCTCGTGCAGCGGCAAGGCCGCTACCGCCTCCGGAGGGTAGCTGTGGTCCGAGACATGGTCTGGCTCGCGCTGCAGCCGCCGGATGATCTTCGCGGCTCGCTGCCGCACGGCGTGACGGGTTGTCCCGGACTTTAATCCATCAAACCAGACGATACGGCCACCCGGCCGCGCGACCCGTATCCATTCCCGGAAAGCGCGCTGCGGGTCCGTCATCGTCCACAGGACGTGCCGGCTGATCACGGCATCGAAGCTGGAATCGGCGAACGGGAGCGCTGTGGCGTCGGCCTCACGCCACTCGACGCGGACGTTTGCGTGCACAGCGCGCTGGCGGGCGTGCCGCAACATGGCCGCGGTGAGGTCGATGCCGGTGACGCGATGTCCCAGCAGGGCAGCGAGTACGGCCAGCAGCCCCGTGCCTGTGCCCACGTCCAGCAGCTCGAAGGGACCCGTACCCAGACTCTCCTGGAGCGCGGTTGTCCAAGCTCGCTTGACTGCGGGCGTTGCCAGCCCGTGGCCGGCATCGTGATCGTAGGCGGCGGCGCCGCGCGTCCAGGCTTTGCGGATCGCCGCCTTTGCTGCTCGTTCAGGATCGGGATTCATGCGGTTCCTTGCTGCCATCCACGCCTCCGACGCGCGATTATCTGGTGCAGAGGGCCGGGTTGGCGAGCGCGCAG
>JAPOXK010000021.1 GCA_026707145.1 Chloroflexota bacterium
GGCCATCGAACGGTTCGGGCGGGAGGCCTTGGCTGAAGCGGCTGTGCCGGGATAGGACTCTCACCGCGGGACTCGAACAACTTCCTCGCTCTCGCCCTGATGCGCGGGCTCGGCCCGCGGCAGCAGCGACAACAGTGGTTCGGAAGTACCGTCCGTGATAGCCGGAAGCTGGTGGGCGATGGGGGACTCGAACCTCCGACCTTCCGGGTGTAAACCGGATGCTCTTGCCATCTGAGCTAATCGCCCAAGTCTCCTTGACTCGCTCCGTGTCACGAGTTGGGATCATGGTGGCACGCCGGAGGACGTTCGAGAAGAGTGGCCAAGCGCGCCGGAGCGTCACCGGCCGGAGCCAAGAACGGCAAGCAGGGCCGTAGCGGCGTCATCGAATGCGGGGAGCGCCTGCTCGAAGAGGGCGATCCCTCGCGCGATCCGTCCGGCGTCGCCTGCGTCGATCGCAGCCTCGAAGAGGGCGGCCGCCGTCTCGATCGGCAGCAGGGAATCGACGAGGTCCCGATGCGCCGCCACCGCAGTCCCGGATGGGACGAGCGCTTGGAGTGCGCGCAGATTGACGAGCCAGGCGCGCGCCTGCCCGGTGACGTTGCGCTGCCAGACCACGTCGCCGATCAGCCCTGGTTCGATCGCGAAGCGGGCGAAGAGGTCGCCGGCCACGGCGTGATTGGCGCGCTGGGAGTCGATCAGGTCACGGACGCGCTCGCCGTAGCCCGCGTCGGCGGGCATGGTGGCCGCCAATCGCTCACCGCTAATGCGCTCGACGGATTCGCGGATCTGATCGAAAGTCGTGAAGCCGATCCGCACCTCCGCGACCCGTCCGTCCGCACCGATGTAGAGCGTGGTCGGCATGCCGATCACGCGGTAGACGCCGCCCAACTCGTCCTCGGTATCGAGCAGCAGCGCGTATTCGGCGCCCGTCTCGTCGGCGAAGCGCTGCGCGATCTCCAGTGGCTCCGCTCGGTTGATGCCGATGATGGCGACATCGTCACCCGCGAGCTCGTGTACGCGCTGGAAGTCCGGCATCTCCTCAATGCAAAACGTGCACCAAGAAGCCCAGAAGTTCACAACCGCGGGAGCGCCAACGTCGCCAAGCCAGACCGGGTTACCGTCGAGATCTAGAAGCCGGAAGTCGGGCGCGAGGGCGCCGACCTGCGGCGCATCGCCCTCTCGCGGCAGGTAGCCGAGCTTGGTCCGCTCGGCCAGCTTGGCGGCGCGCACTTCCAAGGTCGCCAGCTCCTGGCCGGCAGAGGGATCGTCTTTGAGAGCCGCGATCTGTTCCGTGAGGACGTCGAGTTCTTCCAGGTCGGCGAGAAATTGCTCGCCGGCGACAGCGCGGACGTCGGCGCCGTCGGGTTCTAAGAGGAGAATGGGGGCGAGGACTGCCGCGACGATGGCGGCGACGGTCGCGAGTCTGATCGCCGCCTGCCGCGGGCCGGCGGGCCGCTTGAGGATCGTGAACTCGAATCCAGCGAGAAAGCTCCAGAGCTTCGACATGAGAGACGCGGGGAAGGACATTCGGATCGCACTCGCCGTCAGCGGGGCGGAGTCGCGCAGTCCGGGCCCGCCCAGTCCCAAGGTACCGCGTCCGACGCCCCTCCAGCATTGCCAAGCCGACTCCGCCGCCGGGGCCACTGCTTGAGTTACGCGCGGCGGGTATACTTTGGATCGTTCGGGGTTTCCCGCAGCGTCCCGGGGGCGTCGTTTCGTTGACCGCCTTTTGCGCGGACTTAGCATCGCTCACGGGTCGCTGCCGGAGGCGGGGCAGCGTAGCTCAGTTGGCAGAGCAGGGGACTCATAAGCCCCGTGTCGCAGGTTCGAGTCCTGCCGCTGCTACCACACCCCCCACACAACCGAAGAGGGTCCGTCTCGGGCGATTAGCTCAGCTGGCCAGAGCGTCCGGTTCACATCCGGAAGGTCGGAGGTTCAAGTCCTCCATCGCCCACCAGGGTTCGCGCCGAAGTGGCGGAATGGCAGACGCGCTGCGTTCAGGACGCAGTGCCCGCAAGGGCGTGGGAGTTCAAATCTCCCCTTCGGCACCACCCTCTTTTTTTAAGGGTGCAAGGGCCCGGCGGTAGCCTGCCGCGTCCGCATCTGCGACGATCGCATCGCGCGCGCTCGTAGCTCAGTGGATTAGAGCGCTGCCCTGCGGAGGCAGAGGTCGTGGGTTCGAATCCCGCCGAGCGCGCCATCCCCGGGACGCATGCCGTCCTGACTCACATAGCCCTGACCGGCACAGGCCGCAGGTTTTCTCGTCCGGGTATGCACGGCCGTTCCTCGCCGACGGCGGGCGTGACCGCCGATCACCAGCGGCGGACCGCCCGCTACATGGACGGACTGCGGAGCCGTGCGCCAAAGCGCCTGCGCCGCGAATAAACGGAGTATCTTGAAGCTGGGATGTCCGAAGATCTAGCGACGCGTGGGCGGGCCTTGCCCGACAGACCGGGCGTCTACATCTTCCGCAATGCGCGTGGGGAGATCCTCTACGTCGGCAAGGCGGCGAGCCTGCGGGCGCGGGTGCGCTCGTATTTCGGCTCGCCGCGCGCCCTGGAGGGCAAGACGCGGAACCTCGTCAGGCGCATCGCCGACTTCGAGTACATCATCACCAGCACGGAGCAAGAGGCGCTGCATCTGGAGGCGACGCTGGTCAAGCGGCACCAGCCCTTTTACAACGTGCGTCTCAAGGACGACAAACACTATCCCTACCTCAAGATCGACGTGCACGAGCCCTGGCCACGGGTCTACATCACGCGCCGCGTCGAGAGCGACGGCGCGCGCTACTTTGGTCCCTACGCCAGCGCCGGGTCGGTGCGGACGACGCTGGCCTTGGTGAAGAAGCTGTTCCCCTGGCGCTCCTGCACGAAGACCATCACCGGAACCGACCCGCGGCCCTGCTTGGACTATTACATCCAGCGCTGCATCGCGCCGTGCACTTCGTACTGTACGGCGGAAGAGTACCGGGCGGTCATCGACCAAGTGATCCTCTTCCTTGAGGGGCGTACGACGGCCGTCGAACGGGCGCTGGAGCAAGAGATGCACGCTGCGGCCGAGGGCCTGGAATACGAGCGGGCAGCCCAGCTGCGCGACCAGCTCGCGTCCGTCCGCCGGGTTACGGAGGCGCAACTGACCGCGACGACTACACAGGCCGATATCGATGTCTTCGGTCTGGCTCAGGACGGGAACGACGCGGTAGCGCAAGTGTTCTTCGTGCGAGGCACGAAGATGACGGGCCGGGACCACTACGCCTTAGCCGGAGCAACGGACGAGGCGCCTCCGGAGGTCTTGCAGTCGTTCCTCAAGCAGTTCTACGAGAGCGCTCCCCGGGTTCCCAGGTTGGTGCTGCTACCCGTGCCGATCGAGGAGACGGATCTGCTGGCCGATTGGCTGAGCGCCAAACGAGCGGGTCCCGTGGAGTTGCGGGTCCCGAAGCGCGGCGAGAAGCGCCGCCTCGTGGCGATGGCCAATGACAACGCCCAAGAAGCGCTCACCATGTTGCGCGTGAAGTGGATGACGGATCGCGGCAAAACGACGGCCGCGATGGAGGAGTTGGAGGAGGCGCTGAGCCTTCCTCGCACGCCCCATCGGATCGAGTGCTACGACATTTCGAACATTCGAGGATCGGATCCCGTGGCGAGCATGGTGGTGTTCCTGGACGGCAATCCCGCAAAGTCGGAGTACCGCCGCTTCAAGATCAAGACGGCCGCGGGCGGCGACGACTTTGCCTCGATGGCGGAGGTGCTGCGGCGACGCTTCAAGCGCTTGGCGGCGACCCGCGAGCCAAGCGAAGCCGATGCCTCCTCGCTGCCCGACGCAGGCTGGGGAAGCCGCCCAGACCTCGTAGTGGTCGACGGCGGCAAGGGACAGCTGTCGGCAGCGCTCGACGTGCTGCGGGACCTCGGTTTGCCCGAGCTGCCGGCGGTGGGGCTGGCTAAGCGCGAAGAGGAGATCTTCGTCGCTGATATGGGAGAGCCGATTCGCTTGGATCGGCGATCACAGGGGTTGTACCTGCTGCAGCGGGTGCGCGATGAGGCGCATCGATTCGCTATCACATACCACCGCGGTTTGCGAAAGAGCCGAGCCCGTGCCAGCGCACTCGACGCTCTGCCGGGCGTGGGGCCCAAGCGCAAGAAGGCGTTGCTGCGGAAATTCGGTACGATCCAGGCGATACGAGAGGCCGACACCGGTGAGATCGCCGATACGGACGGGATGACGCGGCGTCTTGCGGAAAAAGTGAAGGAGCGCCTGTGAGGCGTTTTTCGGCGGTGATTAGCGCCCTCCGCCGACGAGGCGAGACCGCTGTCTCCAAGCGCTATTCGACGGAGAGAGCTCGCTGCCTCGACGATACCTTCGCGGCCGTCGCACGTACGAGGGCGGCGGACTCCGCCCCCGCCGTACGAAAGGGCTGGTCCCAAGCAACAATCGATTTCCGGGGAAACGAATTTCCGGGGAAAAATAGTGGATGGGCGGTGCACATCGCCTTGAAGAGGCTTGAAGCGACGGCGGACCTCTTTCTATTATCCCGCCATCGTTTCCCCAAGCCCATTGATGATGGTGAGCTGACATGACCGACCGCAGCGCAGTGATGGACCATGATGTCCACCAGTTCCTCAGCTTCATGTCCGTGGAAAAGGGCGCGTCCGCCAACACCATCTCGGCCTATCGCAACGACCTTCAGCAGTTCGGCAGTTACCTGCACGGCGTACGGCCCAACGGCAAATCGACGGCGCCCTGGGGATCCGTGAACGCCGACCTCTTGCAGGACTACATTCGGGAGATGCGCGCCAAGGACTACGCGGATGCCACCGTCGCCAGGAAAGTGGCAGCGGTGAAGAGCTTCTTTAACTACCTGACGGCTGAAGGCGTCGTTGACAGCGATCCGACGGAGACGCTGTCGTCGCCTCGAGTAGGCAGATCTTTGCCGAAAGCGCTTTCCGTGCGGGAGGTTGACGAGCTGCTGGAGCAGCCGAGCAAGCGGTCCACTCCGGAAGCCCAGCGCGACAAGGCGATGATCGAGCTCCTCTATGCGACGGGCATGCGGGTCAGCGAGTTGGTGGCGCTCAATCTGGAATCGATCGAACTCCACAACAACCGGGCCACGGTGCGCTGTATCGGTAAGAGTAGCAAGGAGCGCCTGATCCCAATTCACGAGCAAGCCGTCATCGCCCTGCGGATCTACCTTGAGGAGGCCCGCCCCGATCTCGTCCGCGTTCGCAAGGAACGGGCGCTGTTCATTAACCGCCGCGGCGAGCGACTCACGCGCCAGGGCTTTTGGCTGATCCTTAAGAACTACGCCAAGGCGGCCAAGATCACCAGCGACGTGACTCCGCACACGCTGCGCCACTCCTTCGCGACGCACATGCTCCGAGGCGGGGCTCCGCTGCGGAACGTTCAGGAGATGCTTGGGCATGCCAACATCTCCACAACCCAGGTCTACACGCAGCTTACGGATGCTCACGTACGTGAGGTGTACGACAAGGCGCATCCTCGAGCGCACTGACCAGTCAGCAGAACGACCTGTGTTCCGAGGCTGCTCGTGTGATGGGCGGCCTTTCTGGTTCCCGCGTCTGGGAGGCATAGCGGCGCCATGATGAAGATCGTCAGCGTGACCGGCCGGGAGGTCATCGACTCTCGCGGCAATCCTACCGTTGAAGCGGAGATCCGGTTGAAAGGCGGAGCGCAGGGGCGTGCGATCGCGCCGTCCGGAGCGAGCATGGGCAGTCACGAAGCCGTCGAGCGGCGCGACGGCGATCCTGGCCGGTACAACGGGATGGGGACGCTCGGCGCGGTTGCGGCGGTCAACAGTGAGATCCGCGGCGCGTTGCTGCACGCCGACGCGGCGGATCAGGCAGCGATCGACCGCCGACTCATCGAGCTAGACGGCACGGCGAACAAGAGTCGGCTGGGCGCCAATGCGATCCTGGCGGTGTCGTTGGCGACGGCCCATGCCGCCACCGCCGCCGCCGGTCTGCCGCTCTACCGTTGGATCGGAGGGGAGAATGCGGTCACGCTTCCCGTACCGATGGCCAACATCCTCAACGGAGGCAAGCATGCCGCGGATGGTACGGACTTCCAGGAGTTCATGGTCATGCCCGTCGCCGCGCCGACTTTCACGGAGGCGGTCCGTGTGATCAGCGAGATTTACCACCAGCTAAAGCGCCTGCTTGCCGCGCGCGGTCTGGGAACGGGGGTTGGTGACGAGGGCGGCTTTGCCCCATCCCTTAGGAGCAACGAGGCAGCGGTCGAAGTGGTGCTGGAGGCCGTTCAGGCGGCTGGCTACCGGCCCGGCGACGACGTGATGCTCGCGCTGGACCCTGCGACGACGGAATTGTTCGAGAACGGGTGGTACGTTCTGGCGAAAGAAGAGCGCCGAGTGCGTTCCGTGGAATTCGTCGATTGGTGGCGCGATTGGGTAGAGCGCTACCCGATCGCCTCCATTGAAGACGGCATGGCAGAGGACGACTGGGAAGGATGGGCGGCCCTGACTGCCGCGATCGGCGACCAAGCCCAGACGGTCGGCGACGACCTGCTCGTCACGAACCGAGAGCGCTTGCAGCGAGCGATCGACAGCCGTGCCGCGAACAGCATCCTCATCAAGCCGAACCAGATCGGGACACTGACCGAGATGTTAGAGACGGTCGAGCTCGCGCAACGATCGGGCTGGACGACCGTGCTGAGCCACCGCTCGGGCGAGAGCGAGGACACCACGATCGCCGATCTCGCAGTCGCCACGAACGCCGGCCTGATCAAGACAGGGGCGCCCGCCCGCTCCGAGCGCACCGCGAAATACAATCGCCTATTGCGGATCGAATCGGAATTGGGGTCACAAGCTCGTTACGCGGGGCGGGCGGCCATCCCGCAGATCAGGGTCGCGTAAAGGTCGCCCCAAGCGCGTAAAGGAGTGGCATGAGCGCATGCACCCACGATGAGCGCCGGGGCAGTCGAGAACAACTGCGCGATGTCCGAGCCGCCGCTCCCGGCCAGCAGACCGACATGGAGCGCGTGCCGGCCGCCGCAGAGCGCTTGCACTCGTACCGCGCATATGATCGAACCACCGCTGGCCAAGACGGAAGTGCGTCGCGGGGAGGCCGTACCAATGCTCTCCTTCCTGTCAGCGAGCGCGAACGGGCGGGTGATCCCGCGTCCAAGCGATCGTTGATCCACGAGAGCGCAGCCCCCGGTTGGCTCCCGCGACGAGTCTGCAGTCCATGGGGCGCGTTGCATGCGCGTGACATCTTCCGAACGATCGCTCATTCGGCCTTGAACTCCGGCCCCAAGGGCTGGCGGATGGATGATCCCCTGATCGCGGCCACGGACGGATCGAGGTCGTGAGCGGCTCCGAACGCGATCCGCCTCCGCAACGGATCGCTCCGATCTCCGTCCCGGATCCGCCCCTCCTTCCCATCCCAGACGACTCACAGCCGGCGGCGGTGCGGGACGCGTTTCGGCAATGCGGCTTCGCGCTCCGCGAGGAGATCGCCTGGATCCAAGAGGCACTCGCTCTCGAGCATGCCATCGTCGCGGCCAGCACCGGCAGCAAGCTGCGCAACCACCGATACAGCGCCGCGCTGCTTCTCTGGTCACGCGTGTACACGGCTGGACAGGAGCTGTTGCGCGCAACGACGTGGGGTGCCTACCCCGTCTGTCCGCCGTTGACGAGAGCGTCGCTCGAGTGGCTCGCAGCGGAGCAGGCCGTGGTGGGGCGTGAGCAGCGCGAGTATGCCGCTTGGCTGCGGGACGGTTTCCTGGCCGATGTGGAACGGGCGGCGACAGCGGTGGGGATGGGGCAGTACATGGCCGGCCAACAGCTAGCGATGTCGGAATCTCTGGGGAGCGTCTACCGGGCGGCAGCGGAGCTGGCCCGGCCCCATTTCGGCGCGTCGACGCTTGCGGTGGCGCCGGGGTCGAACCGGCAGCGAATCGCCATTCACTGGGGTGACCAGTCCTTCCACTTCGGCTGGGCACAGCTGCTGAGCGGATGGCAGATCACGATCCGGGAGCATCAGTTGCGGTTCGCGATCGGCCGTGAACTGTTCGCGGTGGAGTCCAAGGATCGCGAGCAGTACCATCGGCTCGCTCGCAAAGGAGAGATGCTGCTGAACCGCCGCGACCGCTGCCGCGGGAGTTGGGTTCAGAAACAAGGGCGGCAGCATTTCTTAATCGAGAACTTCCGCCGTCAACCGGGCGGCGCACCGAAGCGGCTGTTGTTGTGACACAGGGAGACGCCATGGCGACCAAGATCGGGATCAATGGCTTCGGCCGCATCGGTCGACAGGTGCTCAAGGGCATTCTGGAGCGGCACGGCTCTGCGCTCGAAGTTGTAGCGCTCAACGATCTAACGGACACCGCCACCAACGCGCATCTCTTGACGTACGACACCAACTACGGTCGTTATGGAGACGAGGTCAAGGCAACCGCGGACGGCCTATCCGTCAACGGACGCGAAATCCGTGTACTGAGCGAGCGGGACCCCGGCCAGATTCCCTGGGGAGACTACGGCGTAGAGATCGTCATCGAGTCGACCGGGATTTTCACGAACGCCGAGCGGGCGAGGGGACACTTGAATCACGGCCCCAAAAAGGTGGTGATCTCCGCCCCGGCGCGGGGTGACGACCTGACCGTGGTACTCGGGGTCAACCACGACGCTTATGATCCCGATCGCCACCACGTGATCTCGAACGCATCTTGCACGACAAACTGTCTTGCCCCGGTGGCGAAGGTCTTGGACGACGCAGTCGGGATCAAGTCGGGCGTCATGTCGACGATCCACGCCTACACCAACGACCAAGTCATCCTGGACACTGTCCATAAAGATCTGCGCCGTGCACGCGCTGCTGGGATGAACATCATCCCGACTTCCACGGGGGCTGCTAAGGCAGTGGGCCTGGTGCTTCCACACCTCGCTGGCCGCCTCAATGGGATGGCTTATCGCGTCCCGACGAGCACGGTCTCCGTAGTGGATCTGACCATTGAGGCCGGGCGCGCGACATCGGTGGAAGAGGTCAACGAGGCGTTCCGCACCGCCGCCACGGACAGGGAGTCGCCCCTCTACGGCATCCTGGCCTACGAAGACAAGCCACTGGTGAGCTCGGACTTCCAAGCACATCAGAGCAGCGCCATCGTCGACGCGCTGAGCACTTTGGTCATTGAGGGCACGCTCGTGAAGACGGTCGCTTGGTATGACAACGAGTGGGCTTACAGCTTGCGCGTCGGCGATCTCTGCGCCCTGATGGCGGAGCGCGGCCTGTAACCCGCAGTCGGCGCACCATCCCGTCCCGCGCCTACACTAGGCGCGATGTTTGAGTCGCTCACCGACAAGCTCCAGGGCGTCTTTCAGCAATTGGGCCGCCGCGGGACGGTCAGCGAATCCGATCTGGACGAGGCACTGCGGGAAGTCCGCTTGGCGTTGCTCGAAGCGGACGTCAATTTCAAGGTCGTCAAGAAGTTCGTAACGGCCGTCCGCGAGCGAGCCGCCGGGGAAGCGGTGCTCAAGAGTGTGACGCCGGTCCAGCAGATCATTGCGGTCGTCAATGATGAACTCGTGCGACTGTTGGGCGGCAAAGCGGAGGCCCTGGCACGGTCGCCTCGTCAGCCGACCGTCATCTTGCTCGTCGGTCTCCAGGGAACCGGCAAGACGACGACTGCAGCCAAGCTCGCGGTACGCCTGCTTAACCGGGGCGATAAACCGCTGCTCGTGGCTGCGGATATCTACCGGCCAGCTGCGGTCGAACAACTGCGGCAGCTCGGCCAGCAGGCTGCGATCGAGGTCTACGCGGAGGGGACGGATGTGCCGCCGGCCACGATCGTCGAGAACGGGATCAGACAGGCGCGCAAGATAGGCGCTTCGGTCGTGATCGTCGACACGGCGGGGCGCCTCCATGTCGACGAGGAGATGATGGCGGAGGTCGCCGATCTCAAGAAGCGCTTCGAGCCGGCCGAAACGCTGCTGGTCGTCGACGCGATGACTGGGCAGGACGCGGTTACCTCCGCCCAAGCGTTCCACAAGGCCGTCTCGGTCAGCGGCCTGATCCTCACCAAGATGGACGGCGACGCTCGAGGCGGCGCCGCGCTCTCTATCCGAGTGATGACGGATGCTCCAGTGAAGTTCCTGGGAACCGGCGAGCGGATCGACGCCTTGGAGGTCTGCCATCCGGACCGGCTGGCGGCGCGGATCCTCGGCATGGGCGATGTCGTCACGCTAGTGGAAAAGGCGAAAGAGCAGATCAGTGAGTCGGACGTCAAATCGCTGCGGAAGCGGATGCAGGATGGGACCTTCGGCCTGGACGACTTTCTGGAGCAATTCCGCCAGCTGGAGCGTATGGGCCCTATGAGCCAAGTCCTCGGCATGCTGCCCGGGATGGGCGCTGTGAAGGGCAAGCTCAACCTTGAGGAGCTCGATGGCAGGGCGACGAGCCAGATTGAGGCGATTATCAACTCCATGACTCCGCAGGAGCGGCGTCATCCGGATATGATCAACGCCAGCCGCCGGCTGCGGATCGCAAGGGGCAGCGGCACGACTATCCAAGACGTGAATCAGCTATTGAACCAGTACAAGGAAGCCAAGAAGATTATGAAAGCCGTCGCCAGTGGCAAGGTGCCGAAGCTGGCGATCCCAGCCCTGCGGCAGTAGAAGGGGGCGGGCCCTCGCACCCGGTTTGAAGGAGCAACAAGATCCGTGTTAAAAGTTCGCCTCACAAGAACAGGCCGCAGAAAGCGCCCCTCGTATCGCGTCGTGGTCGCGGAAGATTCGTCGCCGCGGGACGGTCGCGTCGTGGAGCGGATCGGTTACTACGATCCGCTGGCCGACCCCAAAGTCTTTCATGTGGATGAAGACCGCGTGAAGCACTGGCTGGGGCAAGGCGCGCAACCATCCCGCACGGTCCAGGGACTGCTGCACAAGCAAGGATTGATGGAAGCCTGGCAGCCCAAGCCACTGAGTAAGCGCGCGCTGGCAAAGCGCCAAGCCGCCGCTGGGGAAGCGTCGCCCACAGATGCCTCTCCCAGCTAAGAGCCTCGCGGAGGAGCCGAGCGTGAAGCCCCCTGTGAACGCGAAGGTACGCAAGTAACCGATGCTGCGCGACCTGATCGAGTACATCGCGCTCCAACTCGTGGACGATGTCGACGCCGTTTCGGTGAGTGAGCGTGTACGCGGCGACCGCACGGTGATCACCCTGCATGTTCACGAGAGCGACATGGGGCGCGTGATCGGGCGCGAGGGCCGGATCGCCAATGCCATGCGCACGCTGCTGCGCTCGGCCGGCGCCTCCAGCGACCGCCACGTGGTGCTCGAAGTTCGCTGATGCCGCTCCGTGATGCGGCGCGGCGCAAGGCGATCCCAACGGCGCGCACTGGGTATCGCGTGGTGGGGCGTGTGGAGCGCCCCTGGGGGCTCCACGGCAATCTGAAGGTCGAGCCTCTGACGGATTTCCCCGAACGCTTCGCTTGCGGCGCTCGCGTGTTTTTGGACAGCACGGAGCGAACGATCGTGGCCAGCCGCTGGCAGAAAGGCCGCGTCTACGTGCGGCTGGAGGGCCTCGATACACCTGAAGCCGGGGAGCGATTCCGGGACACGCTGCTGGAGGTGCCGGTAGACGACCACCCCCTGCTTGGAGAGAACGAGTACTACATTGATGAGATCGTGGGCAGCCGCGTCGAGGCGACGACGGGGGAAATCCTCGGTGTCGTCCGCGAAGTGCTCCGCCCCGGTGCGAACGACGTATTTGTGGTCGAACGCGAAGGGCAGCGGGATCTGCTGGTGCCCGCTATTCGCGACGTGGTGCGCAGCGTCGACACCGAAACGAAGCGCGTGCAGGTGGACCTGCCCGACGGGCTCGACTAGGACGTCCACATTTCATTGACACGTCCGAGGCTGGGTTTATAGCCTCAATACGAGCGGTTACCGGCCGCTCCCTCGCGGGGATATAGCTCAATTGGGAGAGCGCAGCGTTCGCAACGCTGAGGTCGGGGGTTCGAATCCCCCTATCTCCACCAGTTTTCGCTCAAGACCCTAAGGGACTGGAACTCGCTCTTTGAGGACGACCTCAGCGGTCGGGGTAGCGCCGTCTGGTCACGCTTAAGGTGTTATCGGCCGCCGCGTGTTTTGCCATTTCGGAAGATTTCCTCATGAGGGTATGACTCATCAGGCAGCTCATATGGAGCAGAATTTCTCTCTGGTGGCTGGGCAGACGGGCGCACTACTGGTTCGCCTGCGAATCTAGAACGGTCGTCTGCGATCCTGCTGGCATGATCGAGAGATGCGACATCGGCGAGCCCGTGCCGTGCGCGCCGTGCCAGTGGTCCTCCTCGGCTGGCACGACCACGCAGTCACCGGCGCTGATCACGTGCTCGCCCTCTCGGTTGCCTACCTGCCCGATGCCTGCGACGACGTACAGCACTTGATCACTGGTGTGGCGGTGCCAGCCTGCCCGTGCGCCTGGTCCGAACTGTACGACTTGCACGTTAACCTGTGTGGAGGCGGAGCCTGTGAGAGCCCTGGTCCAGACCTGGCCACCCTCGAAAATGGCCATCTTCGTGCGCTCGATCGTATCGCCATCGTCCGATTTCAGGATCCGAAGCGTCATCGCCCACCTCTTTGCTTTCCCTAAGGCAGCATAGCCACGCTCGTCTGCTTGCGTCTCGCCGGCTGCCGTCGGCCGGTGCCGCGTCAGCTACCGACTATCTGGGTGCGCGACGCTACTAGCCCGAACACATGGCCGTGGGCGAGTGTGCGGGTCTTACGACGACGGTTGGCGCTAGCCAAGCGAAACGGCTCAGTTGACCAGCTCATTCTGTATCCCCGGTGGATAGCAGGACCGCGGTCAGGGGCAGGTGGTCCGATGCCGTGGTCTGAATCGCTCTGACTTCATTCAACGCGAAGTGGCCGGTCGCCAGGATGTAGTCGATTTGCCGTCGCGGACGTTCTGCCGGGTAGGTCGGGGTGAGGCTGTCACCTGCCAGCAGGCCCGATTGAGTCAGGAGTTGCATTTCCTCGTCGTGCGGCTGGGCATTCAGGTCGCCCAAGAGGATGGTGGGCCGAGTCCAGTCGATGCTGTCGAGCAGGGCGCGTACTTGCGGCAATCGCTGCTGCGGCTCTTGTTGGACGTGGTGCAGATGAGTGGCGACGACCTGAATCTGCTCACCGGAGACGGCGATCGTCACGATCAAGTAGGCGCGGTCGAAACGGAGAGTCCCGTTGTTCGGCATCGGCCTGTTCTCAACCGCGACGATCGGATAACGGCTGAGAACGGCATTGCCCCACAGCGGATCGGCAGCCGGTCCCCAGGCTGCCTGCATCCCGAGCCGCTCTGAGAGCCAGCTCAGCGCGTCGACCGAGCCGTTGACCGCCCAGCCCCGTGAAACCTCCTGCAGCGCGACGATCTGCAGTTGCTCTGATTCCAGCACGTCGGCGATCGCGTCGAGGCCGGGCCGGCCGGAGGCGTCGAAGCCCTGGTGAATGTTGTACGTCGCCACGCGCAATGGGGATGCGGCGGCCGGAGACGCCGGCGGTGAGTTCCAAGTAACGAGCTGATGCAAAGGCAGCAACAGCAGCAGGAACGCCAGAGTCAGGACACCGAATTCCCATGTCCGTTCCTGCCTCGGGAGTAGATGCCGCGAGACGGCGCGCTTCCGGTCGACGCCGTGGACGGAAGGCGGTCTGCGCAGACAGGCGGGGGCTCCTACTGCTGCGGCTGCGACGATTGGAATGATCCACTGAGGAACGGGCATGTCGATCTCGTAGTGCGCGTACCAGCCGAACAGGACCACCGGGATGGCGAGCAGTCCCAGCGCTGCGGCAAACCACCCGCGGCCACCGCCGTTGCGAACCGCCAGTGCAGGAGTCCACAGCAACGCAATCGCAATCGGCCCCACGATTGCGCTGATCGCAGCCAACGCCGGAGTCGGAGCCGGGGCGGCGCATGCGATGAGGCACGCCGCAGCCAGCAACGACACCCAATATGGCGCGACTGAGCCGCGCCGGGACAGAAAGATCGCCACCCAGATCGCGATCAGGTTCGCGGTCAGAGTCCAAGCGAACACTGCCGGCAACTCCCAGCCGATCAGCGCCGCGTGGCGAGCGAGGTTTTGAAACACCAACACGCTCAGTGCGAAGCCGGCGCCGACGACGAATGAAGAGAGCGGTGGGGTGTTCCCGGTAGCTGCTCCGGTTCGTGCCTGCGTCAGCCACAGAATGAGCGCGAGCTGGACGGACGTGAGCGTCACTGTCGTGATCTGTGGAGGGAGTCCGGGTGCGGTGCCGAGATCGAGCGTCCCAAATGCGCCCTTGATCGCCGAATCGATAGTGAGGCCGAGCAAGAGCGCCACGATTGGTGGAGCACCCGCGCGAGCTTTGGCCGGCGAATGAGCGCCGGCGACCACCAGCGGTACCAGCCACAACCAGATCACAACACCGGCGATCTGGATCCCGAGACGCGCGCCGGGCTCCGTCGTGAACTGCTCTGCGACTCGCAGCAGGGCCAGCACGGCGGCCAAGGCCAGGAACGCGCGACGGGCATCGAGCAGCCGCCGAATCAGCGGCGCCCCAAATCCCGCGAGAAAGATCGCGAAGATCATGGCGGCGAGAAGCGATGAATCGATATCTCGTACCTGCCCGAGGTAGACGGACAGGCTCGCAAGTGCGCCTCGCAGCAACGGCAAGCCCTCGGCGATTGCGAACGCCGCCGCGATTAAGGGGATGGCCGGCGCCAATGCTGTCGTCGTCCTGATCATGAGCGAGTTGAAGGTACCGCTCATTCAGGGAGCAACGCTCACTTGCCTGCCGCGAAACGGGTCGGCGTCGGCGCGGTTGGAAACCAGGCTCAGAATCGCCGAAGGGAACCCCTCGCCGAACTTTCCGGGAACCCGCCCAGCAACCCGGAGGAAAGTCGAGCGAGCGAATCACCGACCCGCTGTCGGTCGGCCCGCGCGATTGCGAGTAGCGCAGGCTACCGCTGCCTCCAGGCTCTCAAGCGCTCAGATACAGACTTCCTACTGGAAAGTTCGCAGTACGGTCTCGGCAGGCCCGCCGAAGTGGATGAAATTACAAACCTTCTCCAGCACCTTCGCTTGGGTACGGCAATCAGCTTCCCGCCCAGCGGCGGCGGCCACCGGGACAGCCGTCGTCGATTCCGCTGGTAGTGTAAGGACTCTTGGGAAGGCTGCTGGTTCGAAAGCAGCGGCCGCTTGCCGTCTCAACGCTGTGAGACGCGGGCGCTCCCAGGCGTGCGGGCCGCAAAGGCGGTGGCAGACGGGCTCGGAGGTTTCCCTCGGATGCTTCCTGCAGCGGTTGGTTGCCCTGCTGGCCCCCAGGAGGCTGGGATGAAGTGGTTGGAGCACCTGGAGTGGCGGTGCATCTTCCGCCCGACGGCGGCCATCCGGTCCACCCCCGCCGCATATGACGTGGACTATGAGGACGTGTCCTTTCTCACCGCCGATGGGGAGATATTGCACGGGTGGTTTCTTCCTGCCTCTGCCAACGCAGCTGCCATCCCCGGCGCGACTATCCTCTGGTTTCACGGCAACGGCGGCAACGTCGGAACCCAGACGCACGATGTGGCGTGGCTGCACCGCCGCTTGCAGGTGAACGTTTTGGTCTTCGATTACCGCGGGTATGGCCGCAGCACGGGGCGGCCCACGGAGCCGGGGGTGTACCGGGACGCTCGGGCGGCCCTGGCCTACCTCTCGTCCCGCAAGGAGGTCGCCGCTAACCGGATTGTCTATCTGGGCCGATCCCTCGGCGCTGCGATCGCGGTTGAACTGGCGCAGGCGGGGGCCGGCACGCAGCCTCCTGCCGGACTGGTCCTCGATTCGGCTTTCACCAGCACGAAGGACATGGCGCGGGCGTTGCACCGGTGTAATCCGCTGCGGTTTCTGGTCCCCCAGCGGTTCAACAGCCTGGCTCGCATCTCCCGGGTGGATTGCCCACTGCTGGTTATCCACGGCGAAAGGGATGCGCTGGTTCCCCTGGAACAGGCCCGGCGCCTGTTCGATGCCGCCCGCAGTCCCAAGACCTTCCTCCCGCGGCGTGGGGCCGGCCATAATGCGGACTTCGGGTTGGACCAGGAGGACTTGCGGGCAGCGCTTGAGGGGTTCCTGGCAGCGGTGATCCGTACTACTGCTGGTCCTGCCGGAAAAGGTGGGTCCCAGCAGTAGCGGTGCGCGGCGACGCCGACGTTCGCCGCGGCGCAGAACACCGACGCAGACAAAGTTGCGCCGCGACCGCTTGCCCCTCTGGGAGAGCGAGGCTCACAGGAGTATCGTCGGCGGCTACGATGCGGGTATGGGACCACGACTGATCAAAGCAGTGACCCGGATGCAGCAGCCGCTGTTCACGTTGATGCGTGGGCGGTGGCAGGGGCCGCCGACGCTGCGGCTGTGGACGAGGGGACGGCAGTCGGGCCGCGAACGGTCGGTGCTGCTGCTGTATCTCGACGATGGGCCGCGGGTGGTCGTGGTGGGGTCGTACGGGGGGCACGCGGAGCATCCGGAGTGGTGGAAGAACCTGTTGGTTGAGCCCAACTGCCGGATCTGGTCGGCGAAGCGGGGCGCGGAGGTGATGGTGGCGTCGGAGTTGGAGGGGGAAGAGCGGGAAGCAGCTTGGGAGCGGCTGCTTGCGATGTACGCCCCGTATGCGGCGTATCAGCGGAAGACGTCGAGACGGATCCCCGTGGTCGCGTTGTCGCCGGCGGGATGAGACAGGCTAGCAAATCGACATAATTACATCGGACCATGTCCGCAGCGGGCGCTGGACCCGCGGTCGCACTCCGGAAAGCGGGAGCGGCGAGGCCGAGCGATGGCCGCAGCGCATAGCCGGATGGTCCGCTGCATCTCCGTGTTCGAACCGATCGAGGGACTGACGCACAGCGGCCGAGCGGGGAGAAGTTCGCAGGACAGCCCACTGTGGTAGGTTGACCCGGGGTGCGGCGCGAGAACGCAACAGGCCCTCTCGTTGGTAACGCGCTGCCCTCGGACCACGCAGGATGAGTGCGGGCTCCGTACAAGTCGTGCGCGCTGATGGGGTTGTTTGCGGTGGGCAGACTGCTCGACGCTCTCAGCGGGCTCGTCACGGTTCGACCGCGCGTGACGCTGTGCGTCCTCGCCGTTATCACGATTGTGCTCGGTGCCGGCGCGACACAGCGCGCCCCGCAAGCGGACACGCAGGCATTCCTTGCCGACGACAGCGCCGTGGCAGTGGCGCTGTCGAAGATTGAGCGGCTGTTTGGGGACTCCGCGCAGAGCGTAGCGGTCACCCTGGTGTTTCGCGGGCCGATCCTCACGCCCGCTGGCTTGGCCCAGATCGATGCCGTGATCGCACGCGCGACATCGGACGCACGGGTCGCCGACCTGCTGGCGGCGGATGGGGGAGTGGTCGGGCCCACGCACGTCCTGACACCCGTGCTGGGACACCGCGATTTCGCCGGAATGACACAGGAGGAGATCGAGGAGGCGCTCGGTCGCGTCCAGCGTGATCCGGAGCTTACGGGCGCGCGCGCGATGCTCGATGCGCTGACGGGGACCGACGCCGACGGCGCTGCGGTCGCTATCGCCACGATTCGGTTGCGCGGGCTCGGCGATGCGGAGCGGGTGATCGAGGCGGAGTTCACCATTCACGCGATCGCTGAGGAAAGCGAAGGGCCCCTCGCGGCGCGCAGCCTCTCACCCGCGACCATCGCTGCGGAGAAGGACGGCGCCACGGGCTCGACGATGACGCGGCTGATGGGGCTGGCGCTCGTCGTGATCGCGGCGGTGACGTTCCTCTTCACGCGCGCGCTCTCGGATGTGCTGCTGACGGTGGCGAGCCTCCTCATCACGATCGTGTGGATCGTGGGAGCGCAGGGCTGGCTGGGGCCCCAGGCCCTGGGGTTGATCGGTCCGCCCAACACCCTCACCAGCATGGTGCCGGTCATGCTCATCGGCCTGGCCGTGGACTATGCGATTCAAACGATTGCGCTCTATCGCGAGCAGCGCAGCAGGGGCCAAGCGGCGGCGGTCGCCGTACGGGCGGGGCTGCGCAGAGCGATCATCCCGCTGGCGCTCGCAGCCGCCACAACGATCGCCGGCTTCCTCACCAACCTCGTCTCTCCGATTCCGGCCAACGGCGATTTCGGTATCACTGCGGGGTTGGGGGTGGCGTTCGGCCTGATCGTCATGCTGACGCTGATCCCGTCGGGGCGCGCGCTGATCGACGGGCGCCGGGAAGCGCGCGGCGGTCTCCCGCGCGCGCGGCTCTTGGCGAACGCGCTCCCGGGCGTCGGCGGAGCGGCGGCGGCGATTGGGCGCGAGCTGGCGCGCCGGCCGGCGCCCTACCTGGCCGTCGTCGTCGTTGCCACGGTGCTGTTGGGGGTCGCGGCCACCCAGATCGAATCGGCCTTCGACCGGCGCGATCTGCTTCCCGCCAGCGGTGCTTCGCGGACCGACCTGGCAACGCTCGATGCCGCCTTCGGCGGCGCGACGGCAGATGTCAGCGTGCTAATCGAAGCGGAGGTGACGCAGGCCCGTACGATCCTCAACTTGCTCGACTTCACGGACGCATTCCGGGACGACCTGCGCCGGCCGCGAGGGGTGGAAGGCGACATTGAGGCCTCGTTGGGATTGGTCGTGCTGGATTGGACCACCGACAGTGGCACGCCCGGCGATAAGTACGACCCCGAACTCGCGGCGCTGTTCGAGCGCGCATCCGTCGGCGTGCGGGTCGATCCCGTGCTCGCGCAGGCGTTTCTCGACCGTCTGGCGGCGAACGATCCGGACACGGTCGCCCGCGTGCTGGTCGACAATCCGGACGGCGTCGATGCCCTGCTGCTGCGCTTCCGGGCGCTGGAGGGCGACCTGGAGCACACCGCCGCCATGCGGGATGACATCAACGGCCTCTGGTTCGGGAGAGACGAGGAGTTCACGGCCACATCGGGCGACATCGTGAGCCTGACGATCGCCAACACCATCACCGAGAGTCAGACCCAGTCGATCGTCACGACCATCGCCGTCGCCTTGGCGATTCTGGTGGTCTTCTTTTGGATCACGCAGGGGCAGCCGGCGTTGGGCTTCATCGCGGTGGTGCCGATCGGGCTCGTGTTGGTCTGGGTGCTGGGCACCATGGCGCTCCTCAACATCCCCTACAACGTGGTGACCGCCTTGATTACGGCGCTCTCGATCGGGATCGGCGTCGACTACACGATCCATATGATCCACCGCTACAAAGAGGAGTACGCTGCTCTGCGCGACCCGGAGGCGGCGGCCAGCCGCACGCTCGCGACGACCGGCTCCGCGCTGATCGGGTCGGCGCTGACCACGGCGCTCGGGTTCGGGATGTTGGCCCTCTCGCCGCTGACACCCTTCCAGCAATTCGGCCTGCTCACGGCGATCACGATTGCCTACGCCCTGATCGCGGCTGTGCTGGTGCTTCCCCCGGCGATGATCGTCTGGGGGGCCTACCAGAATCTGCGGCTGCGCCACGCCGTCGAGCGGGCGCGCATCCAAATCGACGATCGGGCGTAAGCGGCGTCTTCGGCGTTTCAGGTTCCCGATCGGATATCGGTCCCGAAAAGTTCGCAGTCCCCGACGCTCCGGCCCACCAGACTTGGCAAACGCAAGACCCCTGCACCCGTGTGATTCAAATGGGCCGTCTCGCGCCAGGGGCCGGTGATTCATGGTGAAAGGGAAGCCAGGAGTCGTAACGCGACCATCCGGAGACGGACGCGCCTGCGGTAAGTCCGTCCCCATCGTTCCGACGATTAGGAGTCGTCGCAGATCGCCAGCACGAGGGCGACGAGGTCGTTGTCCTCCACCGCCACCAGCTTAAGCGCATCGGCCTGGAGGGTGTTCCGGTAGGCCATGAAGACGACCTGGACGGGCTCGGTCTGGCCGATGCGCCAGGACCTGCGCGAAGCCTGCCGCACGTGTAGACGGCGTAATCCGTTTCATACCACCGATCGGGAAGGGGGTCGCGCGCCGGCACGATCGACGAATGCCGTGCCGGCGTCGCCGCCAGTTGGTCCGGTTGCGCCCACCCCGCGGCGCGCACGCCAGTCAGCGTTCGTACGGGATGGTCTCCACGTCCTCGATCTCGTCGTCCCGGGTGAACCGCCAGATGCCGATGTATCCCCGCTGGAGGTCTCCGTTCACATCCCAGTCGATAGAGTTGGCGGCGCCCTCGTAGTCGACGTCTCCGCCGGCCCGGATGATGCGCAGGGCGCGGGCGACACCCTCCGGTCCAGGGAGCACCCGCTCGCCCGGAGCGCTCCCGACGCCGCGCAGGGCGTCGCGAATGGCGATCCCCCCGGCGCTGCCCGCAGCCTCTGCCGCCAGCACGATGGCGATGGCGGCGTCGTAGGTTTCCTTCACGTAGCTGGCCGCCGTGCCCTCGCCGTATGCGTCGCGGAAGGCGGCGTCCCAGGCAACGGCGGAAGCGCTGTCGTGCGAAGGGCCGCTGGCGGTCCCGTACATGCCGGCCAGCCTGCCGCCGCCCACGGCCGCGGCCAGCTCCGCCCGTCTGAGCGCGTCGCCGAAGACGAACTGATCGTAGAGGCCGCTCGCCAGCGCCTCGGGGAGGATGACCTCGGCCTCGGGCCAGAAGGTGAGCAGGACGAGCGCTTGGGCGCCGCCCCGCACGCTCTCCTCAAGCAGGTCGCGGTAGCTCTCGCGGAGCTCGGCCGGGGAGGCGACGAGCACGATGTCCCCCGTCCAGGCTTGCCCGAAGGCCTCCGCCAGGCCCTGACCCCAGGCGTCGTCGCGGTAGATCACGCCCACGTTGTCGAAGCCCCGCTCCCGTGTGAGCCGCGCCAGGGCGGGGCCCTGGGCGACATCGGAGAGGGCCGTACGGAAGAAGAGGTCGCGGTCCGCGTGCAGCGTGAGCAGGGGAGAAGAAGCCGAAGGGCTGATCACGAGGACATCGGCCGGCGCCGCGACCTCGATCACCACGAGCGAGTCCGCGCTGCTGTTGGGACCAACGATGGCGTGGACGCCCTCGTCCTCGATCAGGCGGCGCGCCTCCGCCTCGGGGTGGAGAGTGTCTCCCTCCGCGACTTCGACCGGCCGGCTGAGCACGCCGCCGCCCGCATTCACATGCGTGATGGCGAGTGTGAAGGCGCGCAGCCGGTCGCGGGCCGTCTCCGTTTGCGTCTCGCTGTTGACGAGCATCACCCCGATCTTCAGCGGCGTGATTTCCCTGCCGTCACTGCAGGCCGCGATCGCGCTCGCCAGCAACGCGACGCCTGCCGCGAGGGCCAGCGCGACGCCCGCACTCCTCATGAACTCCGTCACTCCTCCTCCTAGTCCGTCGTCTCGCCCCTCGGCATCCGGTAGCCGACGCGGAGCTGGGTGAAGATGTAGGCGGGGTCCTCGGCGTCGTCGCCGAGCTTGCGGCGCAGGCTGCGGACCACCGTGCGCATCGGGCGCACGTCGGCGTCGCCGGCGCGCCGCCAGACCCGCCGCAGCAGATGCTCGTAGGTCAGCACCCGTCCGCCGTTGGCTGCCAGCTCGGCCAGCGTCCGGTACTCGATGTCGGTCAGCGGGACGGGACGGCCGTCTAGGCGCACCAGGCGCTCGGCATAGTCGATGGTCAGGCCGCCCAGCACGTAGGGCGCCGCCGGCTTGGGCGCCTCCCGCCGGCGCAGGGCCGCCCGGATCCGGGCCGCCAGCTCCACCGGAGAGAAGGGCATGACCACGTAGTCGGCGGCCCCCATATCCAACGCCCGAGCCAGGAGTGGCTCCTGGCCGTGGGCCGACAGCACGATGACCGGGACGGCCGCCGTCTCCACGAGGTTCCGCAGCAGGGCAACGCCGTCGGCCCCCGGCAGCAGGAGATCGAGCAGGACCAGATGGGGGCGCTCCCGTTCCACGCAACGCAGCGCCTCCTCCGGGTCGGCGGTCACGATGGGCGCGTACCCCGCCTGCAGGAGGGCGCCCCGGACGGCGCGCAGCGCCTGGGGGTCGCCGGCCAGCGCCAGCACGCGCACCGGTGCGGCCGCCCGCCGACGCGCCGCGCGGGCCGGCGTGGACGGAGCCGCAGGGACGGACGCGCCCTGCTCCACAGCCGGGATCGTGAAGAGGAACCGCGCCCCCGGGCCCGGCCCGTCGCTCTCGGCCCAGATGCGGCCCCCGTGGGCCTCCACGATGCCCTTGCAGACGGCCAGGCCCAGACCGGTATCGCCCCGCGGCTCCCCGGCATCGATCCGGAAGAATCTCCGAAAGAGGTGGGGCAGGCGCTCCTCCGGAATGCCCGTGCCGTCGTCGGAGACGGCCACGGCCACGTGCACCCCCTCCCGAGCGGCGTGCACCCGGATGGGGGACGACTCCGGCGAGTTGCGGGCCGCGTTGGCCAGCAGGGCGCCCAGCACCTGCGCCATGCGCACCCGGTCCGCCATCACCCAGGGCAGATCCTCCGCCAGGTCGATGGCGACTGGGTGCCGGCCGCCGCCGCTGTGGAAGGCGTTCCGGGCGTCCCCTACCAAGCCGGCCACGTCCGCCGGTTCCGGCGCGACCGCCAGGGTGCCCGTCTCAATGCGGGCCACATCCAGCAGGTCGCCGACCAGCAGGTGCATCCGGTCGACTTGGGCGTCGATGATCCCGAAGAACTGCCGCAGATCGGCGGAGCTGAGCGGGGCTGCGGGTTCCAACAGGGTCGCCACCGCGCCTTTGACCGCGGTCAGCGGAGTGCGCAGCTCGTGGCCGACCATCGACAGGAACTCCGCCCGCAACCGCTCCTGCTCCTCCAGCGGTGTCAAGTCCTGGAGGATTACCACGAACGATTCGACCTGGCCCTCCTCCGAGCGGATGGGCGTGGCGTTGAGCAACGCGCGGACGCTCCTTCCGTCGGTTCTCCGCATGACGATCTCCTCGGCCCGCACCGTCTCGCTAGCGCTCAGCGCCTGAACCAGGGGCAGCTCCTCAAGGGAAATCTCCCTCCCGTCGGCCCGAACGATTGTCAGCGCCTCCAGGAGTTGCTCCGGCAGCTGGTCCTCATCTCGCAGACCGTCCACGATCCGTCGCGTCTCCTGGTTGAAGGAGACCGACCCCGTGCCGAGGTCGAACACTACGACGCCCACGGGCGAGGTGTCGATCAGCGTTTCCAGGTCGGCCTGGGCCTTGCGGAGCTCCCGGATCTCGTCGTCCCGGTCCATCGCCACCCCCTGATTGGGCCCCGGAAGGCCCGCCGTTCCCGCCAACGGCAGACGGCCCGGATTGGGCGCTGTCGGGGCAATGATAGCGTGTCCCGGCGAAAACTCATACAAAACTCATGGATATTTTGATTACTGCTCACGGCAGTCTTACACCGCATCGGTAGACTGTGGGCCGATTGGTCCATCAGGGAGAGGCGCGGAGGGCCGCATGCACCACAGCGGACTGTCCCTGCCGAATCCTTGCCGTGTCCCTCGGAGGGAGTGGAGGGATCGGTGCGATCGGCGATCCCTCGATCGAAGGAGGACCCAATGAAACGCTGGTGCATAGAGGTCGGCGAACGGCTGGGCTGGGCCGTCGCCATGATCGGGTGGGGCTGCGCCTTGGTGCTGGTCGCCGGGCTCCGCCTGATCGCCCGCCCCCTCCCCCGGCTGGGCCGCGGCGTGCGCCTCGGCCGGGCGGCGCAGCCCTTCTTCCCCGACGGGGATCTCGGCCCGCGTCCGGCTGTGCGCCCGCGGCACCCACGGGGCCAAGGTCCTTCACCGGACTAGTGCGCTGGCGTGGCGTGGCCGGGAAAGAGGCCTCGTATGACCGGGAATGAGCAGCGGACACCGATCGCGATCCCCGCGACCAAGCGGGACATCGACGAGCTGCGGGAGGCGCTCGTCTTGGAGATCCACAAGGTGGAGGACGGCGTCACCACGCGCATCAGCCGCCTCGAACAGCGCATGGACGGTCAGCTCGACGCGATCAAGCGCCAGGTGCAGCAGGCGAAGGAGGAGGCGGGGCGCGTGCGACAGGACCTCATCGTGATCAAGAACGATCTGGTGCAGCTCCGCAGCGACATCCAGATCATGCTGCGGCGCCGGTGAGGCCGGGGACGGAGCCACCCTTGCTCCCCAAGGGCTCCGGCCATGCGGAACTGAACTCGCTCTATGGCCCGGCTCCGTCCCCGCCTCCCGATCGGCTGCGCGATCCTCCTGATCCTGGTGGTGCTCACGATCTTCTGGGTAGCCACCGTCACCGCATTGCTGCGCTAGTCCGCCGGGGCCGCTTGCTCCGCGCCCGTTCCTGCTGCTCATCGACTTTGAATGGCGATGGGCTTTGCCAGCGAAACGGATCGCCGGGCAATACCACCTCGTCTCCCGCAGCCGCACCCTGACGGCCATGCTGATGCTCCGGCCCGCGGTCCGCTCGCGCGCGTTCGCGCGCCTCGAGAGGCTCCCCTTGGTGGGGCGCCGTCTGCGCCGCTGGCGCTGGCGCGTCCAGATCGAAGGAAGCCTGCTCCCCGCCTGGCGGCGGCCAGGGCGGGGGTCCCTCAGGCGGCGAGGGGTTTTCCCGGCGGCCATGCCGCTGTTCCTGGCTCGGGTCGCGTCGCGGGTAACCGCCCGGCGGCGGATCTGACGGGCCGATGGTTCGCAGCCGCTGCATGGTCGTCGTATTCACCGCCGTCGCCCTGCTTCTGGCCGGGGTAGTTTTCTTGGCGGTTGCCCTCCCGGCCCGCGTGTGGCGCGCGATCGCGCCGCGGGGGCAGCGGCGCGGTGCGGGCGCCCGGATCCCGCGCCGATGACGCCGAGGGCTGATCTGGTGCCGGCGATGCCGAGCGACTACGTAGCCGGGTACCCGCGGGCGCGGGCGTACGACCCCGCGCTGGCGGCCACCTACATCCGGCACACGGGGATCGGCGACCCGCTGGCCGACGCCGCGGCCGCCGATTGCGCCGCGCTGGACCGGGCCGCGGTCGCCCGCTGGATCGAGGCCGGCATGCGCGGGGCGGACGACCCGGGACTGCGGGAGGCTCCGGTCTCGCTGCGGGCCTTCTTTGAGGCGGCGGAGATCCCGCCCGCCTGGCTGGACCCCGCAGCCTTCGGCCCGGGCGTCCGCATGTTCCACCGTAACTCCTACACGATCCTGGTGGCCTTCGTGACGGGCGTCCTCATCGAGGGCTTCACCACCAACATCGCCAAGTCCTTCATGCTTACCGGCCGGGTGCAGGACCGGGGCGTGCGGCGGCTGGGGCAGAACAACCGCCACATGACGGAGATCTTCTTCCCCGGCGGCCTGGAGCGGCAGGGAGACGGCTGGAAGCTGTCGGTCCGCATCCGGCTGGTTCACGCCCAGATGCGCCACCTCTTGCAGGCCTCGGAGGAGTGGGACGCCGCCGCCTGGGGGACGCCCATCAGCGCCGCCCACCTGGGCTTCGCCATCGCCGCCTTCTCCGCCCGGCTGCTGAGGCACACGCGGACCCTGGGCGCGTCCTACAGCGCCGAGGAGGCCGCCAGCTTCATGGCGGTCTGGCGCTACACCGGCTACTTGATGGGAATCCCGGAGACGATCCTCTTTCGGGACGAGGCCGCAGCCCTGCAGCTCTACGACGGCGGCCGGCTGTGCGAGCCCGATCCCAGCGCCGAGTCGATCGTGATGGCCAACGCCCTGGTCAACTCGGCCCCCCTCATCGCCGGCATCACCGATCCCCAGGCCCGCCGCGGCCTGGCCCGCTACACCTACCGGATCTCCCGGGGGCTCATCGGCAAGGAGACGGCGGACGCCCTGCGCTACCCACCCCTACGCACCTTCGGCGTGGTCCCCTGGTTCCGCTGGCAGGTCCGCCTTGGCCGCCTGGTCGATCGCTGGATGCCGGGGCGGCGGCAAGGCCGCAGCTTCACCCGCTTCGGCTACCTCTTGGCCGCTTCGACTTTCGACCCGGACCGCATCCGCTACACCCTGCCCGACCATATTCACGACGAACACTCGAGCGAGTGGTAGGGGCCGAGAACGGATGGACCTCTTTCGGGAAGTGGCCGAATCGAAAGTCGTCCGGGCCTTGGAGCGTTGCGTGTGGCGGTGGTGGCACGCACGGCGGCGGCTGTCCGGTTGGAAGACGGGCGCGGCGACGGCCGCCCGCGCCGCTGTTGTCGTTCCGGCCACGATCGGGCGCGGCATCCTGAAGCGGACACGGGCGCACCGGAAGGGATAACCAACAATGATCACCGAGAGCAAGTACCGCGGAACGCAAGACTACATCCGGTTGCTGACCGATCTCGTCACCGCAGCGCAGTATCGCGGCACCACGACGTACCAGCACATCGCCACCATCATGGGGCTCCCGACCAGCGTGGGCGCCCCATGTTGAGCGCGGTGGTCATAAACACCGACGGCAGGCCGGGCGCCGGGTTCTATGACGCGGCCGTGAAGTTTGGCCGCGCCCCGGCCAATGCCGACGAAGCCTTTTGGAACCAAGAGCGGGCCGCGGTCCACGACGCCTGGAAGCGCCCCTGCCCCAACCCGCCCCTAGTCTCCGGATGCCGACGCGATGATCGCATCGAAGGTGTCGTGCAGGTATGCACGGTCCGGGGGCACACGGCGGGTCAGCTCCCGCCCGTCGCCCAGGGCGAACGTGATCTCGCCACCGGGGCGCCGGGGCTGTCGTTCTCGCCGGCGTGCAGCCGCCCCGACCGCAGGGGATCGGGGCGGCTCCCTGCGAAGGTCGTCGCCTCTGGAACTCCCCCTCCTCGTCGCACCGTACGCCCACCGCACGAAGGGAGCCCAGCGATGCGCCGTTATCTCTGGATCGTCTGCGCCCTGCCGGTGATTCTCGTCGGGGCAGGGTGCGAGGGCGGCGAGCCCCGCCCCATCACGGACGGCTGGCTCTGCACGGCATCCACGGACGCGGCTCTGCTGTCCGATCTGCTGCTCGTCACACTGTTGGCAACCGGGGAGCTGGCCGGGACGACGTCCGTCTACGTAGACGGCGCGGCTGGCGCCCAGCTGCGCGCAAGCCGCATCGCCCAGGCGAAGGAGCGGCTTGCCATTATCGAAGGGATCCTGGCTGAGGTGCCGCGGGAGCAGCGGGTGGCCTGGCAGGGGGTCCACGACCCGCTGGCCCAGGGCGTCCGGGGCCTGCGCGACAGCGTCGAGGCGATGCAGGTGCCCGAGGCTGCGACGGCGATGGAAGATCTGATCAACGCCTCCGGAAGCTTCGCCCAGGCGGCTCGGGCCCTGGTCGACCGCTGCTTGGTGGAGCCATGACCGCAGCCGCCCTCCATTCACTGAGGAGGTCGGCATGCGCCTGTGGATTCTGTTCGGTCGCGGGTTGGGATTGTTAGGGCACCTGGCAAGACGGGTGCTCGGGTTGCCAACGTGTCACGCCTAACGGTCGGCGATGGCATGCGCTTCGGTTGCGGCCTGATCCTGCTGGGTATGATGGTCAGCGGCGCACTGGTCGTCCTGCTTCTCGTGCTCGGTGGCGCGTGACACGTCAGCGAGAGAGCACCACGACTCTGAGAGCATGACCGAAGTGCCGGCGGCACAGCTGCGCCGGTCGGCCATCGCGTAAGCCCGCCGCCTCGGGTGCCCCAACACCAAAGGCTGCGGCCACTGCCTTCCGGATGTGGGACCGCTGTAGCCGCTCCCGGCCCCAGGGGCTCCTTCGCAGACCACCAGCCGCCGCGGGGATCCGGATGCACGGTCCATGGATCGCCACTGGCGTCGTGGGAAGCGCAGTGTGTGTCGGTGGGCGGCGGCGGGAGGATAGTACGACGACGGCTCGCAGGACGCCTGCGCTCCCACGACAACTGCGACCGGCGCGGGTATCATGCGGCCATGCGACCCCTGTGGCTGCTCCTCCCCGCCATCCTCCTAATCACCGCCGCCTGTGCGGCCGATGCTGCCCCTCCGCGGGACCCGCCGCCGCCGGGCCACGCCCTGCAGCGCCCGGCCGCCGATCTGATCGCGGGCCCCTGGGAGTACCAGGGGCGCGTGCTCATCGTGAAAGGCTCAGTGGCGGCCTTCGGGCGGGACGCGGACGGCCAGCTCTACGTGATGCTGAACGACGCCGTGCGCGGGGTGCGCTGCACCTTCACCCCAGGCTTCGAGCACGACTGGGACGCGACGGCGCTCCGCGCGACGATCACTGTGGTCGGCATCGGGGACAGCATCGATACCCCCTATGTCCCCCTGCGCCGGTGCCGCCCGGTCAACTGACGACAATGCCGCGGCGCTGCCCGCGGCGCCGGTCCTGCTCGGCCGGCGCGGGGCCGAGGACTGAGTAGCCGCAGTTCTCTTGCTCGCGAGGCTGTCCCCGCGCGCAGGTTCAAGCCGCCAGACCTCTCGCGGTGCGTGGTCCGTCGGCTCTATACAGGTGCTCGGGGTACGAGGGCTGGTCGAGCGGCTCAGGGCAGTGGGTGCGACGTGACAGGAAACATCCGCGTCCACTCCTCGTTGCCGCTGTAGTGGACTGACCATCGGTGGCGAGTTCAGCAGGTCGGCAGGGCGGTGCAGTGCGTATGCTGGCCGGGAGGGTTTGGCTGCTACGCCCATCAGCAAGAGAGAATCGGCATGGACGCATGGATGGTACTCGGTCGCGTGCTGGGTTGGGTCGGTCGGCTTCCGGTGGGGCGCCATGCGGTGAGGTAGCCCTACCGCGTGCACATGCGACGGTTGTCCGCGTGGCCGAGAGAAAGGAAAACTCCCGTGTGTATTCGCCGCTTGGTGACGCACGGCCTGGTGTTCGCGCTGGCGGTCCTGGTGGGCTTCGTGGGGTTGGCTGCGGACCTGCAGGTCGATCCGATCGCGGCGGTCGCGCTCTGGATTGTCGCGGCCGTGATCGCGGCGGGCAACGTGGTCTTGAGAGGCGACGCCTCCGCAACGCCAAGGCGCGCCTGGACGACATCTATCCCTACAGCGACATGTCCAAAGCGGAGTACCGCCGTCGCAAAGAGGAAATCGACCGGCAGCTGCGCCAGTTGGCCCCTCCGCAGCCGAAGCAACGTGTCGATGTCGCCACACGCGGCGCCGAGTTCCTTCATGATCTCGGCGCCCTATGGTCACACTCGGCCACCACAGACGAGCACCGCAAGCGATTCGTGCAGACGGTTATTGAGGAGATCCGGCTCGACGACCACGGTGTCGCGGCCGTCCGGCTACGGGACGAATATGCACCCTTGATAGCCACCGCTGAAGCGAGTGGGGGTTTTGGTCGGGGTGGGCAGATTTGAACTGCCGGCCTCACGGCCCCAAACCGCGCGCTCTGCCGGACTGAGCTACACCCCGAGCTTGATCGTCCGCCGGGCACAGCGCGATCTACGGACGATCTTCACCGTACGGCGCTGACCGGCAGGCGGCAAGACAGCGGGCGGCGCTAGTCGCTCGCGCCAGCGTTGGCGGCGCCGATCAGCTCCTCGATCGATCCTACGCCCTGCTCGCGGCAGTATGTTTCTAGCTCCTCCAGTACGGTCAGGGGCGCGCAGGGGTCGCGGTAGCTGGCCGTGCCGACTTGCACCGCGCTGGCGCCGGCCAGTAGGTACTCGACGGCGTCGCGGCCGCTCTCGATTCCGCCGCAGCCGATCACCGGGACGGTGACGGCCGCCGCCGTCTCATAGACCAAGCGGAGAGCCAGCGGCCGGATCGCTGGCCCGGTCAGGCCGGCGGCAGGCCGGGCCGTGCGAGGCCGGCGGGTTCGTACGTCGATCGCCATTCCGAGGAACGAGTTGGTAACGCAGAGGGCGTGAGCGCCGGCCTCCTCCGCGGCGCGCGCGATGGGGACGATATCCGTGACCTGCGGAGTGAGCTTGACGATGACCGGAAGCGTGGTGGAACTCACGACCGCTGCGGTGACATCCGCCGTGAGTTGAGGGTCTTGGCCAAACTCCATCCCGCCGACGTCGAGGTTGGGGCAGGAGACGTTGAGTTCGAGGGCGGCGACGCCGGGCACGGCGTCTAACTTACTTGCGAGGGTAGCGAACTCGCCGACGGTGTCGCCAAGGATGTTGATGATCACCGGCACGTCCCACGTCGCCCAGATGGGACAGATATCGCGGACGAGGCGCGAGAGCCCCATGTTCTGGAACCCGATGCTGTTGAGCATTCCCGCGGGGGTCTCGGCGATCCGCGGAGTGGGGTTGCCCTGGCGCGGCTTGAGCGTGAGACCTTTCGAAACGATCGCCCCCAACCGCTGGATATCGAAGACTTTGGCGAGTTCGGTGCCGTTGGAAAACGTGCCCGATGCCGTCATCACGGGATTCCGCAGGCGCAGGCTGCGCTTGCTGTCACGCGCGAGTTCGATCGCTAGGTCCATAGGGCTGTAGTCCTACCGGGGTCCGGCGAGCTGCTGCGGAAAACGCAACAGCGCCGCTCGAGGCGGCGCTGTTCGGCATACAACTGGATCCATCGGCTCACACGCTGACGGTGTTCTCCTCCACGACGGGCTCCTCGGAGGCGGGCCGCCGCCGACGAACGATACCCATATCGTTCCAGCGGGACCGCCCTTCCGCCCCGTCCCAGATCGAATCTTCAGACGAATTCGGGAACCGGCGCTTGAGGCCGCAGATCTTGCAGCTTCCTGGGCTGGTTGGACCGTTCGGCGGGTCGATGATCCAGTGATGGTTGCAGGCACCGCGCCGGGCCGACCGCCGCCGGGCGGTGCTACTCCGTCCCTGACTCGCTCGCTCTTTGCTTTGAGTTCTCATCGTTTCTCCATTGAAGCGGTCCCGCGTCGGCCTCCTCGTCGCAGCGCGCCGCTTCTTTTTCGCTCCCCGTTTCCAACATATGAACCGCCTGATCGAGCGTCAAGAAACGGGCTTTCGTACGATGTGCCTCGTGTAATTCTTGACACCACTTCTGTAATAGATACGCTGGATGAGAGATTAGGGATTGATATTCCTCCGGCGATCGCAGAGTCGCGCCCTTGTCATTACAGCCGCCAATGAGTCCCGTCATCCGGCTTTGGCGTATAGCTTGACGTCCAGCCGCCCTGATTGGTTCCCCGTTCTGGCTCTCGCCCTTGTTCACGCCCATGATTCTCGTTCCCCTGCGTCAACGGGAGACACCGCGGGCGCTGTGCCATGCGGATCCTGATGCTGATGGCTGAAGGAACCGCTCTCGATACGGTCGGCCGCGTACACGATTCGCCACTGCGCCGCGGCGCGGGCCTCCCTCTTCCGCGATCAGATCGCGCAGAACGCGACCGTCACGCTGCAAGCGGCCGACGCGAGCCCCATCGCGATCACCTGGAGGACGCGAGTGCCTGATTCGCCGCCGCCACAGGAAGCGAAGCAAGTGGAGGGGGTGGGGCATATCATCGCCGTCGCTTCCAATAAAGGCGGCGTCGGCAAGACGACCGTGGCGGTCAATCTCGCCGTATCGCTGGCTCGCAGCGGGGCCAAGGTCGGTCTGATCGACGCCGACATCACCGGGCCCAACGTTCCGACGATGTTTGGACTGAGCGCGGGTTTCCAAGCGGAGAGCGAGCAGGGGCTGCATCCCATTTCACGCTTCGGCGTGAAGCTCGTTTCGATCGGCTTCATCGTGCCGCGCGCGGCGCCTGTCGTTTGGCGAGGACCCATGATCGGTACGGCGGTACGGCAGTTGCTTCACGACGTGCCGTGGGGGGAGCTGGACTATCTGCTGATCGACCTGCCGCCGGGCACCAGTGACGCGCCGATGTCCATGGCGCAAGAGGCTGCGATCGCCGGGGCCATCATCGTCACGACGCCGCAGCTCGTGGCGTTGGAGGATGCGGCCAAAGCCGTAACGATGTTTGAGAAGCTCAACGTGCCGATCTTCGGCATCGTCGAGAACATGTCGTATTACATCACGCCGGATACGGGCCAGCGCGTTGAGATCTTCGGCCACGGCGGGGGGCGAGCCGCCGCCGAGGCGCAGGGAGTCGACTTTCTCGGTGAGATTCCCCTGTCGCAGGGCGTGCGCGAGGGTGGGGACAGCGGCCAGCCGATCGCGGAGAGCCACCCCGATTCCGAGGTGGCAAGCGCGTTCGACGAGATCGGCGACAAGATCGCTGCCAAGCTCAGCGCGCTGGACCTATTGCGGATCTGAGGAGAGCAAGTTTGCCTAGTATCTTGAGACGGAAGACCAAGGAATCGGCGCCGGCCGAAGCTGAGAAGACGAGCGCGGAACCCGCTCGGAAGCGTACCAGCTCCAGCGGACGGAGTCGCAGCGCGCGCTCACGGGCGAGTGCGAGCACCACTGCCGCGACCAAGACGGCTGCCAAGACGGCAAAGACGACGCCGGCATCGAGAGGCCGCCGCAATCCACGTTCGTCCAAGTCCGCAGCACGGGGCGGCGAGAACGGGCGGGAGGTGGCCGCCGAAGCCGCCGGTCTCGACCTTACAGCCTTGTTGACTCGACAGAATGCGCTGCTCGAATCGCTCATCGGAGTACAGGAGCGAAATAGCGCCCTCCTTGCGGACCTCGCTGGTCGCGTTTCGTCCAGCCGCGAGCCAGGCGGCATCGCGCCGGCTGAGTTAACCGTCGGGCTGCGGCCGCGACTCGCCATCTTCGTCGACGTGCCCAACGTCCTTTACGCGGCGGAGCGGTCCGGTATCGAGTTGGACTGGGGAAAAATTGCGGATTTTCTGAGCGAAGGACGCACGTTGGTGCGCGCCATGGCTTACGCACCCATCTCCGATGATCCGAACGCTCGTATGGAGAATGAGCGATTTGTGGTGCCCTTCGTCGATCACGGCTACCGCATCGTCACCAAGCCGCTGAAACGCTTCAGCGGCGGCGGGGTCAAGGCCAACTTCGACGTGGAGCTCGCGCTTGACATTCTCACGTTGGCTGATCGCCTGGATGTCGTCGCGTTGGTCTCCGGCGACGGCGATTTCCGCCGCTTGGTCGAGATCGTCGCGAGCCGGGGAGTACGCGTGGAAGTGGTGGCCTTCGGGCAGAGCACGGCCGCTGACTTGCGGGCTGTCGCCGATCGCTACATTGACATCGCAGCCTACGTACCGGAGTTCAGCGCCAGCCCGAAGTAATCGCCTCAGGGCTGTAGCCCGTTGCTCTGCTAGATCGGGCGGAAAACGCGCTGGCCGTTGCGCTGCTCGGCGTAACCGAGGCCCGGGTAGGGGAAATGCCCGCTGGCGATCAGTGCGCCCTCGCGCTCCGCGCTCCGGAACAGTTCGTCTCGTCCGCTCGCCGACAGCTCCTTGTCGATGTCGACCCACAGAGACCAGTCGGGCCGGTTCACTTGAGCGGGTGAGTGGGCGGCGTCGCCGAGGATATAGACGCGCTCCCCTTCACTGGCGAGCACGTAGGAGACGTGTCCGACGGTATGGCCACGGGTGGGAATGCTGCTGACGTGCGCCGTGGCGGTGTAGTCACCGTCGAATAGCTCGAGCTGTCCCGACCGCTCGATCGGCTCGAGCACTTGGTCGTAGAACGCGATTCCTTTCCGCTCATCCGTCGCGGTCCAGAATTCCCATTCCGCCCTCTGAACGACATGTTTGGCGTTGGGGAAGTGCGGCACGTTGGCGCCATCCTGCTCCAGAGTGTTCCAGCCGGTGTGGTCGAAGTGCAGATGCGTGTGGACGACGAGGTCGATATCTGCGGGCTGTACGCCAACTTTGGCCAGCATCATGGGGAACACGGGCGGTACTTCGATCGGCAGACGGGCGGTCTGCGCGTCGCGGAAGCCGATGCCGCTGTCGACGAGGATGCTTTTCCCTTCACTGCGAATCAGCCACACACCCAAGTTCATCGTGAAGAGGCCATCGGTATCGAGGAGATGCCGGAAAGGTTGCCACTCTTCCAGGGTCGACATCGGAAACGACTCGATCGGATCGCGACGCGCCCAGGTCTCTTGGAGCGCGATCAGCTCCGTTGCGCCGATCGAAAGCTTGCGAAAGTTGCTCACGACGGAGGTGGGTTACGTGATCGGTACGAAGCGGCGCCTGCCGCCTTCGCGTCGGGCGTGACCGAAGCCCGGATGCGAGAAGTGATTCACTGCCATCAGCGCTCCCTCCTGCTCGATCCGATCGAGGATGCGATGACGGCTCATGCCGGAGTCACTGGGGTCGATGTCGAAACCGCACGGCCAATCCGTCATGGTGACTTGGGCGGGGTGATGCGCGGCATCCCCCAGGATATACGCACGCTCACCTCCGCTCGCGATCGCGAAGCCAACGTGTCCGGGCGTGTGGCCGGGAAGAGGCACCGTGACGATTTCGCTATTCACCACATGCTCGCCCGCGACTAAGTCGAGGAGTCCCGCTTCCTCGATCGGCAGCAAATTCGTCGGCGCTTGTCCGAGCTCCAGGTTCTCGTCCTTGATCCAGAAATCCCAATCCTTCTGCTGCATCACATGCCGCGCATTAGGGAAGAGCGGGGTGGGCTTCCCACCCTCGTCGACCGTGTTCCAGCCGGTGTGATCGAAGTGCAGGTGGGTAAAAAGCACCAGGTCGATATCGGTCGGCTTAACCGAGAGTTCGGCCAGAATGGCCGGTAAGGAGGGCGTCTCTAGGATCGGGAACTCGGTCGGGCGTCCCCCAAAGCCCGTGTCGACGAGCATCGTTTGGCCTTGACTGCGCAGCAGCCAGCAAGCCGAGTTGAGCGTGATGCGTCCCTCCTCGTCGAGGAACTCGCCGAAGGCGCTCCAGTCGGTGTCGGGGAAGACATCGGTCGGCGGTAGCTTCATCCAGGTGTCTTGGAGACAGTGGATCTCGACATTTCCGACGAGCTGCTTTTGGTGCTTGCCCATGTCAACCTCCCTCAGCCTTGGTCACGCTCCTTGCGGCGGCGCGCGGCACGCGCGGCCTTGAGCCGGGCGCGTGCGAGGGTAGCGTATTCGGGCGTCGATTCGACCAGCACCCAGTCGCGGCCGTGCGCCTCGGCGGCGACCGCGAGCGTGCCCGCGCCGCCGAATGGGTCAAGGATCAGATCACCCCGTGCCGTGCTTAGCTCTACGAGTCGTTCGATCAAGCCGAGTGGCTTCTGCGAAGGGTGGCTACCTTCTTTACGCTCACTCTTGGGCGTCACGCCGAACTCCCAGAGATTGCGCAGCTGCTTGCCGCCGTTGAACTCTTTCGCACGCCAATAATCGAAAGTCCAGCCGCTCGCCTTGTCTTTACCGGCCGGCGCGCCATTGACTGCCCAGATGAGCTGCTCAGTACTCTCAGTCAACATGCGCGCCGTGATGTTGGGTTGAGCGTTGGGTTTGTACCAGACGATCGAGTTGAGGATGCGGCGGTGGAGACCGCTCTGCAGGATGAAGCCGAGTTCGTAGATGTTGTGGTACGTGCCGAAGACGATGATGTTGCCGTTGGGTTTCACGACGCGACAGACCTCGCGCAGCCATTCCACGTTGAAGCGGAAGAAGTCATCACTCTCGAACTGGTCCCAGGTTTCTTGCATGGTCACGTGCGAAGAGAACGCCCACCCCAGACCCTTCTTCTTGCTCATGTTGAAGGGTGGGTCGGCGATGCAGTGATCGATGCACGCCTCGGGCCACTTGCGCATGACGGCGAGCGCGTCGCCGCGGATCACGCGGTTCGGCTGGGGAGGTTTGGTCATAGCACTATTTGATCACGCGGCCCCGATCGATGGAAGAGGTGGACCGCTGATCACGGGCGGCACGTCTAGAAAACATCGAGCAACTCGAAGCGCGGCCCGTCCTTGCAGCAGAGCCGGACGCCTTTACGGGTGAAGACGGCGCAGCCGTAGCAAATTCCCGTACCGCAGGCCATCTCCGTCTCCATCAAGATCTGCACCGAGCGACGCATCCCTTCGCGGCGCACGATGTCTGCCATGGCGCGGAACATGGGCACAGGCCCGCAGGCCAGCGTTTGGTCCGCCCATGGGAGGTACTGAGCGACGAGATCGGTGACCAGGCCCTCCTTGCCGAGCGAGCCATCCTCCGTTGCGACGGCGTACTCCACCTCTGGCGGTAGTAGCGCCGCAGGGAACGCCTGCTGGGCGGTGCGCGCGCCGCAGCACACCACGATGGTCTGTCCCCGGGCGAGCTCTTGGTCAGCGAGGGCGACCAAAGGAGCCATGCCCACGCCGCCGCCGGCGAGAAGCAGGTTGCCCGTTCCGGGCCGTACCTGGAAGCCGTTGCCGAGTGGACCCGTCATGAGCAACTGATCGTTGTGCTGCTGGGCGGCCATCCGCGTCGTGGTCTCACCGACGACCGTGTAGAGCAGCGCGAACGCGCGGCTCTTCCCTTCGCCGCGGAAGCGATAGAACGAGAAGGCACGTGGGAGGAAGGGATCGAGCCCGTCGCGTGGCTGCACCATCACGAACTGGCCCGGATACGCGGATTGGCAGAATTCGTTGCCCTCGTACCAAGTGACAAACGTGCCCGGGTAGATCTCTTCGGTGTCGATGACGCGTGCGAGTCCGTGGTGGATCACGAGCGTTCAGGCTCCAGAGCACCCCACGCTGCTGGCATGTGGACGCTTCCTGGTGTAATCGCCGAGAGGGAGAACGCTGTAGTCGCCGCGATGGGTCACCATTGCCGCAACCGCGTGAGCGGCAGTGTCGATGCTCGTGAAGCACGGGATCCGCTCTTCGGCGGCGGCGCGCCGGATCTCAAAGCCGTCCCGCAGCGGTGCACGCTGTCCCTCCGGGGTGTTGACGATGAAATCCACCGTCTTGTTGCGGATCACGTCGACGACATTGGGTCGAGCGCCCTCCTGCAGCCGTGGCACGACAGTCGCCTGGAAGCCCAGTCCCTTCACCAGGTCGGCTGTGCCGGCCGTAGCGAAGATGGCGTAGTCCGCGGCGCCGAGGTTGCGGATGATCGGGATCGCGGCGGGTTTGTCGCGATCGGCGATGCTGAGCAGGGCGGCACCCGCGGGCGGCAGCGCCGCGTCGGCGGCGAGTAGGGCTTTGGCCAATGCGCGCTCGTAGGTGTGATCGATCCCCATTACCTCGCCCGTCGACTTCATCTCCGGGCCGAGATAGGTGTCGACGCCGGTCAGCTTGGACATGCTGAAGACGGGCGCCTTGATCGCGACCAAGTCGCGCGCCGGCCAGAGACCCGGCGCGTACCCGAGGTCGGCCAGCGAGCGCCCCAGCATGATGTCGATGGCAACTTGCACCATGGGCACCGTCGTGACCTTGCTGAGGAATGGCACCGTGCGGCTGGAGCGGGGATTGACCTCCAGGACGTGGACGTTGCTCTGATCGCCTTCCTCGTTGGCGTCTCGCATGATCACGAATTGGATATTCATCAGACCGCGGACGTTGAGGGCCGCACCGATGCGCTCCGTGAAATCGACGATGGTCTCGACCTCATGGGAGTGCAAGCTGGGTGCCGGATAGACGGCCATCGAGTCACCGGAGTGCACGCCCGCCCGCTCGACATGCTCCATAATCCCAGGGATAAGGACCTGCTTGCCGTCGCAGATCGCGTCCACTTCCACTTCCAACCCCGCGAGATATTTGTCGATGAGCACCGGCTTATCCGGTGATGACTCCAGCGCGTGGTTCATATAGCGAGCGAGTTCGCCCGCGTGCTGGACGATCTCCATCGCCCGCCCTCCGAGTACGTACGAGGGTCGCACCAACACGGGATAGCCTAAGGACTGCGCCGCTACTACCGCGTCCTCCACGGATCGTACGGCGGTTCCCGGTGGCTGCGGAATGCCGAGCTCCGCCAGGAAGGCTTCGAAGCGCTCGCGGTCCTCCGCACGATCGATCGCCTCGGCGGATGAGCCGAAGATCGGGAGCGCCGCCACGCTGAGTGGCACGGCGAGGTTGATCGCCGTCTGCCCGCCGAACTGGAGGATGCTGGGTACGGCCGCGTCGGGATCGCGACGTTCGTTGTCCAGAATGTTGCGGACGCTTTCCTCATCGAGCGGCTCGAAATAGAGCCGGTCGGACGTATCGAAGTCCGTGGAGACCGTCTCGGGGTTGCTGTTGGCCAGGATGGCGGCGTAGCCGGCGCGCTGTAGGGCTTGTGCCGCCTTGACGGAGCAGTAGTCGAACTCGATCCCTTGACCGATCCGAATCGGACCGCTGCCCACGACAAGGACGCCGGCGCCGTCATGCGGCAGCGCTTCATTCTCCTCCTCGTATGAGGAGTAGAAGTATGGCGTTCCGGCGTCGAACTCGGCTGCGCAGGTGTCGACCATCTTGTAGACGGGAAGGATTTCCCAGTCGAGACGCTGCTGGCGCACCTTGTCCGTCACCGAGCCGGCGAGGTTGGCGATCTGCTCGTCACTAAAACCGGCCCGTTTTGCCTCGCGCATCAGTTCCGGGGCCAGCGGTTCACTTAGCAGCCGTTGCTCTAGCTCGATCAGCTGCAGTAGCTGGTCCAAGAACCAAGGATCGACGTGGGTCTCCCGCGCCAGCGTGATCGGATCGGGGCGCCGACGCAGGGCGGCGGCCAGCTGCCAAAGCCGGTTGTCGGTTGCGCGGGTGGCGGCCACAGCGGGATCCTGGCTTGTGCGGTCTTCCCAGAGCAGGCTGCGACCGCCGATTTCCAGGGAGCGCACCGCTTTCTGCAGCGCCGCCGGGAAAGTGCGGTCGATCGCCATGACCTCGCCGGTTGCTTTCATCTGCGTTCCGAGTGCCCGGTCGCCGGCGCCGAATTTGTCGAAGGGCCAGCGCGGAATCTTCACGACGCAATAGTCGAGTGCGGGCTCGAAAGCGGCCGTCGTTTTGCCGGTGACGGCGTTGCGGATCTCGTCGAGTCGCTTGCCGACCGCGATCTTGGCCGCTACGCGTGCGATCGGATAGCCGGTTGCCTTGCTCGCCAGCGCCGATGAGCGACTGACGCGCGGGTTCACCTCGATCACGTGGTAGGGGAGGGAGCCGTCGTCCGCTCCTTCCCGTTCCCATTCGATAACGTCGGGTCGGGGAGCCAGGGCGAATTGCACGTTGCAGCCGCCCTCAATCCCGAGCGCGCGGATGATGCGGAGCGCGGCGGAGCGGAGCTGCTGATAATCCTTGTCCGACAACGTCTGGCTAGGCGCGACCACGATGGAATCGCCGGTATGCACCCCCATCGGATCGAGGTTCTCCATGTTGCAGACGGTGATGCAGGTGTCGGCGGCGTCGCGCATCACCTCGTACTCGATCTCTTTCCAGCCCAACAGCGATCGTTCGATTAGCACTTGGTCGATCGGGCTGGCGGCGATGCCGCTACGCACGAGCGTCTCGAACTCGGCTTCGTCATGCGCGATGCCGCCGCCGGTTCCGCCCAGGGTGTAGGCGGGGCGGATCACTGCGGGGAGCCCGATGATGGGCAGCGCCTCGATCGCTTGATCCAGGGTGGTGACCGTGCGACTTGGTGGCGAGGGCTCGCCGATCTGCGCCAGAATCGTCTTGAAGCGCTCGCGGTCCTCCGCGTCCTTAATCGTCTCCAGTGGCGTACCCAGCAATCGCACGTTGTGCTGCGCCAGCACGCCGGCATCGGCGAGCGCGACGGCGAGGTTGAGCGCAGTCTGACCGCCAAGCGTTGGGAGCAGTCCGTCCGGTTTCTCGCGCTCAATGATCCGCGTCAGCACATCGACCGTGAGCGGCTCGATGTACACGATGTCCGCAACCCCTTCGTCGGTCATGATCGTGGCGGGGTTGGAGTTGACGAGGACGGATGTCACGCCTTCTTCGCGCATCGCCTTGCAGGCCTGCGTGCCCGCGTAGTCGAATTCGGCGGCCTGCCCGATCACGATCGGGCCACTGCCAATCACCAGCACCTTCTCCGGCTTGCGCGGGCGCGTTGGAGCGTGCGGCTCAGCCATGGGGTGTGCCTCCGCTCTCGCCGAGCGCTTCGTGTGACGATCCTGCCCCTTCGGCTGAATCGGAGGTCAGCCAGCCGCGCCAGGTGGCACCGAGGATCGCCATTCCCAGGGCCAACGGCAGCGTGATCAGGGGGACAACCACCGTGAGCACCGCGCAGGTCGCGTCACGGTCACCGCCCACGAAGCAAGCGACGCCAAAGCTAAGCGCGGTTATCCCGCCCCCGGCCGCGGCACCGAACAGCCCGAACAGCCCGAACAGGAGTAGATCCGCGTGGGCGCTCACCCTGCCCCCTTGCTGACGAGGTCGAGGAAATCGTCGAAGAGATGGTTGTTGTCGAGCGGCCCGGGCGAGGCTTCCGAGTGATACTGGATCGAGATCACGGGGTATTCGTCATGCGTGATTCCCTCGACGGTATCGTCGTGGAGGTTAATGTGGCTGACGCGTGCCCCGCCGCGGAGTCCCTCCGGATCGACCGCGTAGCCGTGGTTTTGCACCGTGATCGAGACGCGCCCGCTTGCTAACTCTCTTACGGGGTGGTTGCCGCCGCGGTGCCCGAATTTGAGCTTGAACGTTTCGGCGCCTAATGATCTGGCGATCAACTGGTGGCCCAAACAGATCCCCATGAGTGGGACCCGCCCGAGAAGCTGGCGCGTGGTTGCGATCTGGGCGTCGCGGAGAGCGGGGTCGCCGGGTCCCGGGGAGAGCAGGACGCCGTCTGGCTCGATCGCCAGAATCTCTTGGGCGGAGGCGGCCACCGGCAGGACTGTGACCCGGCAGTCTCGCGCCTGCAAGTGGCGCAAGATGTTGTACTTGAGACCCTCGTCGAGAACCGCGATGTGGTAGCGGCCCTGTCCCTGCGTCGGGTCGACGGGTCCGCCGCGCCAGCCGTACGGCTTGGACGTGCTCACGGAATCGGCGAAGTCCTGGCTGTCGTAAGCGGGGAGATCGGCGAGGCGCGTACGGGCGCGCTCCACCCCGTCCAAATCCGTGACCACACCTTGCATCACGCCGCGGGCGCGCAATGCGCGCGTCAGCGCGCGCGTATCGACGCCGGATAGCCCCGGGATGCCTGCGGCGAGCAGATACTCGTGCAGCGTAATCCCGCCGTGGGGGTGACTGGGGTTGCGGCAATCGCTGCGGACGATGAGCGCGCGTGGCTGCACGCGAGCGCTCTCGTCGATCAGCGGTTCCAGGCCGTAGTTTCCGATGAGCGGGTAGGTCAAGGTGAGGACTTGGCCGGCGTAGGAAGGGTCGGTCAGCATCTCTTGATACCCGGTCATCGCGGTGTTGAAGACGACCTCGCCCCAGGCGTCGCCGGCCGCGCCGATACGGTGTCCGAAGAAGACGCGCCCGTCTTCGAGCACCAGGGCGGCGTTCCTGGTCATGCGGGCGCCTCTTCCGCGCGCGCGTCGAAAACGAGACGGCCGCCTAGCACGGTGGCGACCACGCGTCCCGTAAGCGTTCGTCCGGTGAGAGGCGTGTTCTTGCCGAGTGACGCGAACCGATCCGGGTTGACGACCCAGCGGCACGCGGGGTCGATGATGGCGAGGTCGCCTGGCGCGCCCTCCGCCAGTGTGCCGAGGCCCCGGTGCGTCTCGCGATCGAGTCTCCAGGCGCGGACGGGCCCGATCGTCAGACGTTCGATCACGGTGGCGAGCGTCAGCTTGCGCTCCGACACCAGGGTTCCCAAGACGCCGAACGCCGTTTCGAGGCCACTGATCCCGTAGGCCGCGTGCTGGAATTCACACTGTTTATCGGGAAGTGCGTGGGGGGCATGATCGGTGGCGACCGCGTCCAGCACTCCTGTTGCTAAAGCATCGACGCAGGCCGCGGCGTGCGCTGCGGGCCGCAAGGGCGGGGCGACTTTGGCGTTGGTGTCGTAGGAGTTGGGGTCGAGGCCGTTGGTCGTCTCTCCTGCAACGGCGGCGTCGGTGAGGAAGAGATGGTGCGGCGTGACCTCTGCGCTGATGCGCAGACCGTGCTCCTTGGCGGTGGCGACGGCTGCGCAGCTGGCGGCGGTGCTGACGTGTGCAAAGTGCAGCTGGGCACCCGTCAGCTCGGCTAGGTGAATATCACGATCGAGCATCGCGATCTCCGCCGCTGCAGGCTGACCCGACAGGCCGAGACGAGCGGAGACGGCACCCTCATGCATCACGCCCCGCTCTTGCCCTGCGCCGGCGATCGCAAGGTCTTCACAATGCTCGCTGATCGGTAGATCCAGGGCGGCGGCGTAGTCAAAAGCACGGCGAGCGACGCCCGCATCGGCGATGCCTTCGCCGTCGTCGGAGTAAGCCACGACGCCGGCCGCGCGGAGCGCCTCCATTTCCGCTAGCTCTTTGCCTCGCCGGCCCTTGGTGATCGCGCCGACGGGGAGGACGCGCGCCGAGGCTCCTCGGGCGCGCTCCAGCACCTGAGCCACGACCGCTGCGCTATCCATTGTCGGATCGGTATTGGCCATGGCGCAGACGGTGGTGTAGCCGCCGCGGGCGGCGGCGATCGTACCCGAAGCGATGGTCTCCTTGTGTTCGAAACCCGGCTCGCGCAGGTGCGTGTGCAGATCGACGAAGCCGGGAGCAACCACGAGCCCAGTGGCGTCAAAGACCGGAGCGTTGGCGGCTAGTTCGGCAGCGACCGCCGCGATACGACCGTCGCGGACGAGAACGTCGAGCGTCCCCTCGACACCGTTGGCGGGGTCGATGATGCGTCCCCCTCGCACAAGGAGATCCGTCGGTGATGTCATGCGCCGCCTCGCGCGAGCAGATAGAGGACGGCCATGCGCACGGCTACGCCGTGTTGTACCTGCCGCTCGATCTCGCTCTGCAGGCCCCGGGCGACATCCGGAGAGATCTCGACCCCTTCATTCAACGGTCCGGGGTGCAGCACCGGTGCATTTTCCCGGGCCAGCCCAAGACGCTCGCGAGTGATTTGGTAGCGACGTGCGTACTCCCGGAGCGAGGGGACCTGCACGCCCGCCGCTCGCTCACGTTGGAGTCGCAGCGCTATTACCGCGTCGGCGTCTTCCAGCGCCCGGTCGAGATCGTCGTCGATGCGGACGGCAGGCAGGCCGAGCGGATGATTTTGGTTGAGCCCCGGCGGTAACAGGGACTGCGGAGCGACTAGCGTGACCGTGGCCCCGAGGCGCGTCAGTGTCCAGAGATTCGAGCGGGCGACTCGCGAGTGCTTGATGTCTCCCACGATGCAGATGCGCTTATCTTGGAGATCCCCGAGTGCTTTTTGCAGGGTGTAGGCGTCGAGCAGAGCTTGGGTAGGATGCGCGTGGGTGCCGTCGCCCGCGTTGATGATACGGGCGGTGCTGTGGCGCGCAGCGAGGTACGGCGCTCCTGCTTGTGGGTGTCGCATGACGACGATATCGGCTCCGATCGCCCCGATCGTGCGGACGGTGTCGATGAGCGACTCGCCTTTCTCCACGCTGGACCCTTTGGCGCTGAGGTTGATCACGTCCGCGCCGAGGATCTTGCCTGCTAGTTCGAACGAAGCCCGGGTACGGGTACTGGCCTCGTAAAAGAGCGTGACCACGGTGATGCCGCGCAGGGCCGGTGTGCGCGCGACGCGGCGCTGCAGGACCTCCTCCATTGCCGCGGTGCTCTGCAGCAAACGCTCGATCTCAGCGGTATCGAGCGCGTCGACATCAAGGAGATGGCGATGGCGCCAGGAAACTTGTTGGCCTGTAGGATCGCCCGCGGGGACGGGACTCACGGGCGCTTCTGTTTGCGGTTGCGTAATCATGACTGCGCCTGCCTACGTCTGTGCGCTTGCAGCAGGGGTACGCGACCGCAAGACGACTTCGTCGCGGCCATCCGTTTCGGCAAGGCGCACGAGCACCTCGTCTTCTCGATGCGTGGGAAGATTCTTGCCGATGTAGTCCGGCCGAATCGGCAGCTCGCGGTGTCCGCGGTCGATCAGCACGGCGAGTTCGATCGCGGCAGGCCGGCCATAGTCGATCAAGGCGTCGAGCGCCGCTCGGATGGAGCGCCCGGTGAAAAGTACGTCGTCCACCAAGACGATGACGCGATCGTCGATCGCGGCGGGCAGGACGCTGGTACGCAGCGGTGCGGTCGCGTTGCGGAGCGGGATGTCGTCACGGTGAAGGCTGATGTCGAGGGCGCCGGTAGGTGGCGGCGCGCTTGCAAAGTGACTGATCGACTGTGCGATCCTCTCGGCCAATGGCACACCGCGCGTGCGCATGCCGATCAAAACGGGCGGCGCCCCCTCGGAGTGCCGTTCCACGATCTCGTGGCTGATGCGCACGAGAGTGCGCTGGAGCGCGCGCGCGCCAAGCACTTCGGTCTCCGTGACGCTGGTCACGAAGGACACTCTGGGCCGCTCGTTGCGGATCGTTCAGAAACGGACTGGTCGGGAGGATGGGGAGAAAGGTTCGTGTACATCTGCCGCCACCGCTGTCCTTTCCGGCCTCACGGGACCGGTTTTAAAGTCCAACGACGATTGCCTTGAGGAGGTTAGCACGGCGAGTTGCTCATGGCGCGTCGACTGCTCTACACCCCTACGTCGTGCTGCCGCTGAGATGCATGCACAGATACATTCCTAACAGGAAGCGACGAGTGCATTCCGGCACCGGCCTGCGGAAACGCGGGGCTCTCCCATCGGTATGCGGCGTCGCGTTGGATCGTACACTGTGGCGCGACGCCGAGGACGGGCGGCGGCGGCGGGATCGTGCGAGATGACGATAAAGCGAGCGCTGCTTGGTGCACGACTCCCTGCGGTAGGAATGGCCGTCGCGCTTACAGTGGTGTTCGCCGGCGCCTGCTCGAGCGGCGACGCTCTCGGTTCCAGCGCTCCCCCGCCCGGCAGCACCGATTCGCTTCCCGTCGACGTTGATCGAGTCCCGCAACCGCTTGACTTTGTCAACGACCCGGCGTTGGAGGCGTACCTGCTCCGAGATACCCCGGAGCTACCTGAGCGTTTCGTCGAGGTCCAGCGCGGTGATCGTCAACCCATTCTCTCCCTCGGTCGCGTCCAGGCGGCCGCTCGGGCGAGTTACGTCAGTGGCATTACACGTGAGTACTTAGCCGTCGACGTGCTCCGAATTCAGTCCGATATCGAGCCAATGGGATTTTTCGCCGCTTTTGTTGCGACGTTGGTGCAGGATCCCAATTTCCACGATTTGCGGCGTATCGGAGTGGTGCGGGGCGTTGGCGACAGCGCCAGGCACTTCGCATTCACGCTGGAAGGCGACGATACTGAGGTGACGGCGCTTTTGCGAGGAGAGATCATCGCCCTGCTTTTCTACCGGCGCCCGGCCGCCTTTCGGCAACCGCTCGATCTCTCGTCGCTACTCGTGATGGTCGATTTGCTGATCCAATTCGATGCACAGGCGATCACCGCCGGTAGCCAGGCTAAGTGACGGCGCGCTAAAGATTCTCGGCCTGCTGCATCTCGGGCGGCAGTAGGTTGGGGATCCCATCCTCAATGGGGTACTTGAAGTCGATCGACTTCGAGTAGAGATGACCCTGCAGGATCTCGTTCTCGTCTTCCGGATCGAGTGCGTCTATGACGAGATCGAGTGGTTCCTTCGTCACCGGACATACCAAGATCTCGACTAAGTCCCGCTGCATGGAGACGTACCTTGCTCTCTAGGCCCGCTTCTCGCCCTTTCGCTGATCCTAACAGCTGATTCCCCCACGAGATGGGAGGAGCCTCTGGAGCTTTCTTCGCTCGGAGCAGTCAGGCGTCCGCACGTCCCAGCGAATAGGTGATCCGTCCCTTCGCGACGAGGCGCCCGCCGTCGTCGTGGATCTCCGCGTCGCCTACGGCAAGGCTTCCTCCCTTGCGGAGGATCGTGCCGCTGATGAATAGCGCGCTCCCGTTGGCTGGGCGCAGGTAGGAGATATTGAGTTCGGCGGTGCCGCGCATGATATCGCCGCGCACGCAGAGGGTCCGCACCGCCGACACGACCGCGATGTCGATGAGGGCCGCCATGATGCCGCCGTGCACACCGCCGGCTGCGCCGCCTCCGAGGAGCGGGGAGATAGGGAGCCGGAACTCGGTCCGCCCCCGTTCGATGGAGGAGAGCTCGGCGCCGAACAGCGCCTGCCCGCCGATCATGTGATAGGTCTGCCGGACCCGATCAAGCGACTCAAGCCAGTCGGGCTCAGCACCCTCGGTGTCCCTAGCACGGTCGCTGGCGGCTTCGGTCATGTGCTCTCAGAATGCGGCCATCCACCGCTTCGACCGTGGCCGCGCCGCCACGATAGCGCAGTCTCACGCTCGGGACCGCTTCGGACGGAGGAAGGACGCGTGCTCAGGGGAGGAATTGGCGCAGCGCAAACCAGATATTAGCGGGGCGCTCTGCCAGTCGCCGCATGAAGTAGGGATACCACCGCTCGCCGTACGGCAGGTAGATGCGAACAGGATACTGCTCGTGCAAGAGGCGCTCCTGCAATCGCGGACGCACGCCGTAGAGGAGCTGGACTTCCCAGCGATCCGCCTCGATATGGCGGCGGAATGCGAGTGAGCGGGCGCTTGCGAGCAGGGGCTCGTCGTGCGTGGCGACGGCGAAAAAGCTGCCGCGGACGAAGCTCTCCGGTGCGAACGCCGCCCGCAGCAGCCGCTGATAGGCTTGGAAGACCGCTTTCCGCGACTGGTGGGCAATGGCCCTCGGTTCAGCGTAGGCGCCCTTGACGAGCCGCACTCGAGCGATCCGGTCGTCCAGGAGCGTGCGGAGGTCGTTGGGAGTGCGATGGAGATAGGCTTGCAGCGCCATGCCGAGGATCTCGTGTCGTTGGCCTACGGCGCGATAGAGCGCGAGTGTGGGGTCGACCGCGTTCGAGCGCTCGATGTCCAGTTCCACGCGGGCCCCGGCTGCCTCCGCGGCCGTCACAATTCGTTCTAGGTTGCGCTCGGCGAGGCCGGCGTCGAGCTGCAGGCCGATGAGCGACGGTTTAATGGCGACCTTGGCTTGCTCACTGATCGCTGCTGCGGCAACCAAATCGATCAACGTTTCGTATTCCGCCACTGCCGAGGCAGTCTCAGCCTCGGTGGCAACGTCTTCGCCGAGGTAAGAAAAGGTCACGCGGTAGCCTCGATCAATGAGGGAGCAGGCAGTTGCGACCGCGGCTTGGGCGTCGCTTCCTGCGATAAACCGGTTGACCAGCCGCCCCGCGTAGGGCGCGCGCTCAATCGCATTGCCGATGGCAGGCTTCCCAGCGAACCAGAGCAGGAGGGGTCTGAGGAGGGTCATGCTGCTCGGGGCGGAGCCGGTGGGGGCAGCGTGCGAGCCGGCGGGCGGATTTAGCCCTGCCGCTGTTTGTTGCGAGGATTTTTCTTATTAATGATGTAGACACGGCCCTTCCGTCTGACGATCTGATCGTCTCTCGATCGTTTCTTGACGGAAGCGCGAACCTTCATGTGTTCCTCCGGTGTCGCCGTCACCCTAGCACAGCACGCTCGCGACGACTGTTCCGGAGGCGGACCGCCATTGATTACCGCAGGGCCGCTGGTTGGCGGGCCGGTAGCATGTCGGCGTGACTACCAATGATCTCATCGGTACGACCGGGGCTGCCGATACCCTTCTCGATGAAATACGGCACGCCGGCCGCTTTGCTCTCGACACGGAGTTCGTCTCGGAGCGCACATACCGACCACGACTAGCGCTGGTGCAGGTCGCGACGCCCGACCGTGTTGCGGCGATCGATCCGCTCGCCGTCGAGAATCTCGATGCACTGTGGCGGCTCGTCGCTGACCCGGCTGTCGTCACGGTCGTGCATGGCGGCGAACAGGAAGCGCGATTCTGCCGTCTGGCGACGGGATCTCTGCCGGCGGCTTACGTCGATGTGCAGCTCGCTGCGGGATTCGTCGGGGAGCGCTTTCCGATGTCGTACGCCAACCTTGTCGAACGCGTCTTGAAGCGGCGACCCCGGAAAGGACAGGCGCGAACGGATTGGCTCCGGCGGCCCTTGTCCGATTCGCAGCTGGATTACGCTTTGGAAGACGTCCGGCACCTGCAAGCGCTGTGGGATCGGCTAGAGCAGCTGCTTGATGCGCGTAACCGCCGCTCTTGGCTGGAAGAAGAAGGGGATCGCCGCTTGGCTGCAGTCGAGCGCGATCTGATGGGCGTCCGCTGGCGCCGTGTGGCAGGCGCGCAGAATCTGGGTCGGCGCGGCTTGGCTGTCGTCCGTGAGCTTTCGACTTGGCGGGAACGGGAGGCGGCGCAGCGCGATCACCCCCGTGCCTGGGTCCTCTCCGATCATCTGATCGTCGCGATCGCGGAATCGCTGCCGCGCTCGCCCGCCGATCTCCGGCGCCTGCGCGGCCTGGATCGCGTCAAGGATCGATACGCGGCAACTCTGCTGGCTAGCGTCGAGCGGGCGCTGACCCTGCCCGAGAATGAGCTTCCCTCCAGGGGCCGCCCGCCTCGGAAAGAGGCACAGGTCCGGATGTTGGGGCTCTTGCTTGAAGCCGTGTTGGAGTCGCATTGCGCGAAAGAGGGGATCGACACGTCCCTTATCGGTGGAGCGAGCGACTTGCGTGACTTGGTGCGCTGGCACCTCGACGGCAAACGGGGAGAAGCGGACCTTGCTCTGGTCCATGGTTGGCGGGCCACGTTGGTCGGCGATCTATTCGAGCAGGCATTGCAGGGCCAGGTGACCGTGCGCGTACGCGACGCTTGGGCGCGAGACGCGCTCGAAGTAGCGCAGTGTGAGGGTGCCAGTTGAGCGACTGCTCTCGGGTGGCCGTGGGTTTCTGTTAGACGGCGGACGCTGTCATTCTCGCGTGTGCCGGATCGGTGCTTGACGCAGCGCTGGAAGCGATCGGAGGGCGAACGGAAGATCCGGGTGGGCTACATTGCTTCGCCTGCCCCGCGGGGCCCGCTCAACTCCGGCCGCCGCTCACCTGTTCAGCTTCGCTCGCTGTATTCGCGTTTTCTCGATCGACTGGCGCACCGAGGCGCGCTCGGCCTCTAGGGCGGCGCTCTTATTGACCGGATAGGGTGGCTGCGCTTGCTTGAGCGAACGCAGGCTCGCGGGGAGTACTGCGATCTCGGCAGCCGTGCGATCGCGGGCGGTGCGGAGCGAGTCCGATCCGGCCGGGAGGCGCTGGCCGCGCCGCATGACGGGCACCAGCAGGGGGCGGCCCGCGAGGCGTTCGTCGTGCCGTGCGATCGTGTCGCCTGTGGCGATGCCGTTCTCCTCTGCACGGAACACTTGCTTTCGTCCCGGCAGGACGGACTTGTTTGGCGAGAGCTTCATCCGGCCCCGGCCCGCGTACTCCGTCAGCTTATAGGCGCTGTCGAAATGTGGCGCATCCTCGGAGATGCCCATGCGCGTACCGACCGCATAGGCGTCGATCGGCGCGCGGCCGGCCTCAAGGCGGGCGATCGCGTATTCGTCGAGGTCACTGCTGGCGACGATGCTGACACGCTGCAGGCCGGCCGCGTCCAGCAGCGCGCGCGCCTTCTTCGAGAGCGTGAGCAAGTCGCCGGAATCAAGCCGGATCGCACTCACGCGGAAGCCTTGCCCCAGCTCCGTCGCCAGCCGCACGACTTCACCCACGCCGGCCAGCGTGTCGTAGGTATCGGCGAGCAGCACCGTCTCGGGGTACAGCGACGCGTACTCACGGAATGCTTGGGCCTCGCTTTCGTGCGCTTCAATGTAGGAGTGCGCCATGGTGCCGCTGGCGGGAATGTCGTAAACCTGCGCCGCCAGCACGTTCGACGTGCCGGCGGCGCCGCCGATGAAGGCGGCCCGGGCCGCCTTCATGCCGGCGTCCGTGCCGTGCGTGCGCCGTAATCCGAACTCGATCACCGGTTTGCCGCCTGCCGCCTGCACCACGCGTGCTGCCTTGGAGGCGACCAACGTCTGATAGTGGATCTGGTTGAGCAGGAAGGCCTCCACGAGTTGCGCCTGCGGCAGAGGCCCGAGCACTTCGAGGATCGGTTCGTTCGCGAATACGGCGGTTCCCTCGGGTACGGCGTAGACATCGCCTTCGAACCGGAAGTTGGCCAGCGCGTCGGCGAACTCGCGGTCGAATTCTGGCAGGGAGGCGAGGTACTCGCGCGCGCCTTCCGAGAAAGACAGCGTCTCAAGGAAATGCAGCGCATCGTCGAGCCCCGCCGCGACTAGGAAGTTGCGCGTCTCGGGCAGCCGGCGTGCAAAGAGGTCGAAGACGGCGGTTTCGGTGAGCCCTTCACGCAGGTAGGCCTGCACCATCTTGAGTTCGTAGAGGTCGGTCAGCAGGGCAGCGTTTCCGCTGTGTACCCACGACCGCGCGCTGCCGTGCTCTTGGGGGTGGGGCCTTTGAGGCGACGACAGAACCATTGAACCGACCGCCGGGCTAGACGGCGGTGAGAACCTGTGCTCCCGCTGTCCGCATCTCGGCGATGGCGCGCTCGCCGTCGCCGGGTTGGACGTTTGCGGCGCGGGTACCGTCAAGGATCAGGTGCACCTCGAACCCGGGCTCCTTCAAGCCGTCCAGCACGCTGGCGCGGACGCAATAGTCCAGCGCGACGCCGCAGACCCACAAGCGCTGCACCCCGTGTTCACGCATGCGGGCCGCGAGTGCGGTGCCGTCGAAAGCCGAGTAGGCTTCCTTATCTGGGTCGTTGCCCTTGTCGACGATGATCGCGTCCGCCGGCAAGCTGACATCCGGATGGATCTCCGCGCCCGCGGTGCCCTGTACGCAGTGCACCGGCCACGGTCCGCCGCGCTCCTCGAAGCTGCAATGCGCGGGCGGATGGTAGTCGCGTGACGCGAAGACTGGAACGCCCGCTTTCTCGGCGGCTGCGATCCAGCGATTGATGAGCGGCATGATCTCGAGCCCGTCTTCGAGTGGCAGCAGCCCACCCGGCAAGAAATCGACCTGCATGTCGACGATTAGCAGCGCGTCCCCTGGCTTGAGATCCGGATCATTCATGGCAGACTCCTTTCGACTTCTGCGTCCCGTCGCGCAACGGCGCTACGCCACCGGCAGAATACTGCTCGCTGGTGACAAGACGGGATCACCGACCCCGCAGGTTCATCTTCGCTATTCAGGTGTATGGCAGGTCAACCGTCGCCCAGGGCGACTGGAGAGCGGGTACGCGGTACTTGGTCGTTTTCGGGATCAAACCACGCTCTGTGACACGCGGCAGCAGCGCTTCCAGACGGCGCAAGCGTCGTTGCCAGAGCAGGCGCAGGAATGCCCGATCGAGACGTCGATCGACGCCGTGGTGGGTCAGTCGCAAGTGGGTACCGGCTGCGTACGGCACCAAAATCCACTCGGTCCGTTCGTTCGCCCGTCCCGTGGAGCGCACGATCCGCCGTGGCTTTTCCGCCTCGACGAGTGGCCCGGCCCCGACGCCGTGCCAGGCGGCTAGGCAGATGGGCGCCGTTAAGGACTGCCAAACGCGCGATCGCGGGAAAGGAAGCTGCTTCTCGAGGGCGATCACCGGTTTCGGTTTTCCCGGCCCAACCTGGGAGCGGCGCTATGCGGATTCGGGCTTGTGCTGCTTCAAGAACGATCCAAGCCGGTCAACGGCTTCCTGCGCTTCTGGCAGCGTGGCCCACATGTGGTGCCAGACGTGGAACATCTCCGGCCAAACCTCCTCGGTCACCGCTACTCCCGCCTCCCGGGCGCTCTGGGCGGTGCGTGTAGTGTCGTCCAAGATGATCTCCGCGTCTCCCACTTGCATGAGCAGGGGCGGCAAACTTCGGAGGTCGGCGAACATCGGCGATGCGAGTGGCGAGCGGCGATCGTGCCCTCCCAAGTAATGCGAGGCCATGACCTCCAAGATCTCGTGGGTCAAGCGCGGATCTGCCGTCTTGCGGGTCTGCATCGACGCACCGCTCAACGACAGGTCGGTCCAAGGTGAGATCAACACGGCTGCACTCGGAAGCGGGTCGCCGGCGTCCCGGGCCGCGATCATCGTTGCCAGGGTCAGACCGCCGCCGGCGGAATCGCCGACGATGGCGGTCGAACGAGCGGGCGCGGGCCCAGTCGGGCCATTAGCGCGCATCCAGCGATAAGCGGCGAGGCCGTCGTCGACCGCCGCCGGGAAGGGGTCCTCCGGCGCGAGGCGGTAGTCGACGATCAGCGCCGCGCAGCCGCTGGCGTGTGAGATCGCGGCGGCGAGGTCCCGATGGGTAGCGATATTGCCAATGACATACCCACCGCCGTGGAAGTGCAGAACGCGATGCGCGGGGTTGGCCCCCGCCGCGACGACCCACTCGCCCGGCACGCCTCCCGCGTCGACGGGTGTCAGGTCTGTATCGTCTGGCATCGGCCACTCGGCAGCGTTGTAACCGGCGCGCAGTTCTTCGATGCTCAGTTTCGGATCTAACGGGGGCGTAGCACGCATCCGTTCCACGATCGCCTGGAACTCCGAGGAGGCCATCGCTGTCGTCCTTCCCTCGCTGCTTGCTGTCGGGCGGGTCCGAGATTGCATGGCTCGATGCTGCCTATGGTAGTCGATGGGTCCGGATGCTCTGCTTTTGCCGCGCGCGGTCCCTTTAAGAAAAGGCGGGTGCTACGCTGAGCCACGAAATCGCCCGGACTAGCAGGCAACGGCGCCCGGCCGTGGGCGACGGAGGAGAGTGGGCATGGCCCAGGAGATGAAAGTTGACCCGATCACCTTCGAAGTGCTCCGCAACGCCTTCGCGGCGGTCAGCAACGAGATGGCCTTGGTCGTGGCTAAAACCGCTTACTCCACCCCTGTTAACGAGGGTCGGGATTTTTCCGGCTCCGTGTACGACCGCTGGGGTAAGCTCGTATCCCAGGGTGAGTTTGACCTTCCCGCCTTCGTCGGTCTGACCATGCTGACGGTGCCGGAGGTGATCCGCGCGGTCGGTATCGAGAACATGAAGTCCGGCGACATCTACATGATCAACGATCCGTACGTCGCCAGCACGCACTGCAACGACATTCACCTGGTCAAACCCATCTTTTACGAAGGGCAGTTGATCGGCTTCACGACCTCCACCGCCCACTGGTCGGACGTCGGAGGCGTCGCTCCGGGCTCCCTCAATGCCCGCGCGCGCTCGCACTTCGAGGAGGGTGTGCGCATCCCGGCGTTGCGCATCTACCGGGAAGGCGTACTGAACAAGGACGTGCTCAGCATCTTGCTGGCGAACATGCGGCAGTCTTGGGAGCGTATCGGCGATCTCAACGCGCAGACGGCTGCGGTCAAGGCCGGTGAGGCGCGTGTCTTGGCCTACGTGGAGAAGTTCGGCGTTCAGACCGTGCTTGATGCGATGGAGGATGTGCAGAATCACTCCGAGCGCCTCGCCCGCCGTTCCTGGAGCAACCTTCCGGACGGCACCTACGAGTCCGAGGACTTCATCGACCAGGACATTCATACCGGCGAGCCCAAGCGCATCGCGCTCAAGCTGACCATCGAAGGGGACCACGCGATCTTCGATCTCACCGGCAGCGACGGCGCCGCCGAAGCTGCCGTCAACTGTACGATCGCGGCAACGACGTCGGCCGTTTTCATCGGCTTGGCCGGCGTGCTGCCGCCCATGCCGATGAATTCCGGCGTGATGCGGACCGTGGAGATCAAGGCCAAACGCGGCTCGATCGTCTGGGCGCAACCCCCGGTTGGGATCTCCGGGTTGGCGGCGACGAGCATGGAATGCGTGGTCTCTTGTTGCATGAACGCCTTGAGCCAGGCCTACCCGGAGCGCGGCGCGGCGACTCCCTTCAGCATCCTCAATACGGTCTTCGCCGGACACGACACGCGGCCTGACTTCGACGCTCCCTTCATCAGCTATGTCTGGGGCTTTGGCGGCCTCGGCGCGACGCTCAACAAGGACGGGCACAATGTCACCGGCTCGCCCTACTCGGCCAGCACCATGAACATCCCGGCCGAGTTGCAGGAGCGCCGCTATCCGGTGCTGTGGCATGCGCATAAGTGCAAGGACAGCGGCGGAGGGCCGGGTCGGCGCCGCGGTGGTACCGGCCTGCTGCAGATCGTCGAGTTTGCGTATACCGGCGGGACGATCACCTGTATCGGCGATCGCGAGCGCTTCGGTCCCAAGGGCATCTTCGGCGGTCATGAGGGCGGCAAGGCCGGGCTGGTGATTAACTTGGACACCGAAAACGAGCGCAACATCGGGATTTTCGCGCTCAACGCCGAAGCGGAGGCCGGCGAGGTGATGAGCTTCTGGTCCGCGGGCGGAGGGGGTTATGGGGACCCGTTGGAGCGCGAGCCTGCACTCATCATTAAGGACATGATGGACGACTACATCACGATCCAAGAGGCGCGTGATATCTACGGCGTGGTGGTGCGAGAGAAGGACCGTCGGCGCCTCGTGTACGAGGTCGATCAGGCGGCCACCGAGAACCTCCGCAAGGAGATGGCTAGGGCTCGCTGAAGTGGAGGCGTCGCCCGAGCCGGAGGATAATGCTCTCTGGCTTCTTGCCGAGGGCATGGCGCAGGCCGCAGCCGATCTGCTCGCCGCGCTCGACGATGATCAGCAAACCCAAGCGTGTTTCCCTTTTAACGACGAGCGTGAGCGCACCCGTTGGTACTACACGCCCAACGCTCGCGGAGGGGTTCCACTGGGCGAGCTATCGCCGCACCAGGAGCGATTGACGCATAAGCTCGTCGCTACCGGCCTAAGCGAGGGCGGCTACGTCACCGCGTCGACCATCATTGGTTTGGAAAACACCCTAGATGCGCTTGAGAAGTGGCGTACCCACTGGTATCCCGAGCGTGGCCGGGACCCCGGGAAGTATTTCGTCTCGATTTTCGGTGATCCGGGCCGCTTTCCTTGGGGATGGCGCTTCGAGGGACATCACGTTTCCCTGCATTACACCCTTGCGACGGCTGACGGCGGCGGCCTGCTGATCACGCCGCTCCCTACCTTCTTTGGCTCGGATCCGGCGCGCGCCTCCTTTGTAGGCGCCTCCGGCGACCTGCGCCCGCTGGCTGCTGAGGAGGAGCTTGCTCGGGCACTAGTGCAAAGCCTGCCTTCCGCGCTGCGCGCGAAAGCTGTTATTTCCGATGTGCCGCCGCCCGATATCGTCATGGCGAACCGCTCTCGCATCGTGGACGGCGCCTCCCCGATCCCGGCGGCGCAACTGATGGGCCGCGCGATGACCGCCGAGCGCCAGGCCCAGATCGACGAGTGGCACAAAAGGCTAGGGCTGGCTGCTCACCACTTCGAGCTGTTCCGCTATTCGACCGCGCCGAAGGGTGTGCCGGCGGGCGCGATGCCTGAGGACGCGCGCCGGCGCTTCCGTGAGCTCCTGCGCCAATACGTGGATCGCATGCCGGCAGCGATCGTGCGGATCGAAGTGGAGAAGCTCACGGGTGCCGCGTTCGACGCGCTCCACTTCGCCTGGGCTGGCTCGGTCGAGCCTGAGCGCGCGCACTATTACCGGCTCCAGGGCCCGCGGCTGCTTGTCGAGTACGACAAGGTGCAGCGCGAAGCCAACCACATTCACTCGGTCTGGCGTGACCCGCAGGGTGACTTCGGCTACGACATCCTCGCGCGGCACTATGCGGACGCGTGGACGCCTGGGGGATGAGGAGCCACGGGGGCAGCGCTAGCGGGCCGCCTCCTGGATCTGGGCAGCGTGTTCGTTGAGGTGCATCGCGTTGCTCTGCATGACCCCCGCCACGGTTTCCATCCGCTCGTGCTTCACCGCTAAGTCCGCGTCCGTCACATACTGCAGACGGCCGTCGCAATCCTTGGAAACCTCATTGAAGGCCGCGAGTGCGTCGGCGGCCGTCGCGTAGGAGGGCTCGATCGGGTCCAGTCCGGGATAGCCACAGGACACGCAGACTTGGGTGGTGAACCATGGCTCGGCGCCGATCGTGTGCTCGGCTGCCTGACGCGGGGACCATGCCTCTTCCCCGTCACCGGATGCCGGCTGGCGTTCCCAGTTGGCGCCGGCTTCTTCAAGGGCGGAGCGGAAGGCGGAACGGGCCTTGGTGATCTCGGCGCGTAGCTCGTCTGGTGTGGGCATGATCGGCTGTCCTTTCGGGTGTGTCCGCAGCCAACTGGGGATAACACAGGCGCCGGGCCTAGGCAACGCGGCTGTGGATGCCGCCTCTGTATCTTCGGGCGCGCCGTCGCGGTCAGGACTGATATCGAGCCGCTCTTCCTTATCCGGTAAGTTGGATGGGCCGCTAGTCACTGCGCATCCAGTCGGCGATCCGCTCTGCCACCATGATCGTGGTCGCGTTGGTGTTTGCGCGGGGCGTCTCCGGAAAGATCGAGGCGTCGGCAGCCCGCAACCCACGCAGGCTGTGGACCCGCCCGTACTGATCCACAACCGCGCGCGGATCGCCGGAGGGGCCCATCGGGCAGGTAGCGGAAGTGTGATGCCCGGTAGTGACGTTGGCGCGGATCCAGGCGTCGAGGGCTGCGTCCGTTTCGAGATCGCGGTGAAACGGCTGGTAGCGACTGTCGATCAGCCCTTCGAATTCTGAGCGCGCCGCTAGTTCCACCGCCAGCCGTACCCCTTCACGCAAGCGTTCCAGGTCCCAAGGGTCGGCGAGCTGATTCATTTCGATTCGTGGCGGGTCCGTCGGGTCGGAGGAAGCGAGCGTGATTGAACCGCGCGATCGCGGCATCTCCAGCGCCGGCATCAGGCCATAGCCCTCGCCGGCCGCGTTGGCGCGGCTGAAGTCCAGCCGAATCCGGCTGAACCCTACGAGCTGCATGTCGTTGGGTTCGTCCGATCCGGTGGCGGTATAGCGCAATCCCACCTGAAGGAAGGGCACCTCGTCCGCGATCGTCCCCGGACACGGCCGGTAAAGCGTCAGCACGGAGGCGTGGTCGGTGAGCGTTCGCCCGACGGGCAGGTCGGCTCGCGGCTCGATCCCGAAGCGGCGGAGCTGCGCGCCCGGCCCCACCCCTGAATGCAGCAAGAGATGCGGTGTCATGACGGCGCCTGCGCAGAGTACCGTTTCTGCGCCCCGGACTTGCTGCACGCCTCCGCCCGCCTCCACTTCCAATCCGATGCAACGGTCTCCCTCGAACAGAAGCCGTCGCGCCTGCACGCCGGCTCGGATCGTGAGGTTCAGCCGCTGGCGGATCGGCTCCAGGTAGGTGATAGCAGTGCTCAGCCGCTGCCCGTCGATCTTGTTCATGGGCCATGGCCCGACTCCACCGAGGGAATCGGGATGGTTCATATCGTCGTCGTAGGCAAAGCCGCGCGCGCGACAAGCGTCGTGCATGGCGCGCTGGAACGGCACCCAGGTTGATTCATGGGCGCGCAGGATCGGCATGGGTCCGTCGCTTCCGTGCAGATCATCCGCGTAGTTCTGGTCGGATTCGAGCTTGCGAAAATAGGGCAGCACTTTCCGCCAAGACCACTCGTCGTTGCCGGCCGCAGCCCAGCGCTCATAGTCCGCGGGCGTGCCGCGCAGGAACACGCATCCGTTCACCGCAGAAGAGCCGCCGGTGACCTTGCCGCGTGGGAGGGGCGTGGGCCGCTGCTCGGCGTGCTCGACGGCGCGCAGGCCCCAGTCGTGCGTCTTCACGGCGTTGGCGATCGACTCGGCACTCCGCAATTCCGGCGGGAGTGTGGCGATCGAATAATCGGCTCCGGCTTCCAGCAGGAGTACCGATCGGCTTGGATCCTCAGTGAGCCGTGCCGCCAGCGCCGCCCCCGCGGCCCCCGCGCCCACGACGATCACGTCGTAACGCATGCCTGCCATCGTAGCGGTCGCTTGCCTGCGTGCCTCCTGTTGTCCCGTCGTGAAGCCGCTGCTCGGCGAGTGGCTTCCTATCGCTGCCTGTCGCGTTGACCGACCCGGCGGCTCCCTCTAGTCTCCGGCAGCCCCGTATGGAGACTCACGCGTTGGCACGCGTGCTGAGAGGAGTTTTCTGGCCATGGAGATCGGCAGCTACATGAACTCGCATGGGCTCATCGTGCGCAGCGAGACGGAGTTTTGGCTGGAGAACATTGAGGCATCCGAGATGCGGCCGCTTGAGTTTGCCCGGTCCGCCGAGCGGTTGGGCTACCACTCGCTCTGGTTTCCCGATCACGTGACGTTGCCGCTGCAAACCACGCCGGTGCACATCGCCAATCCGGAGTCTGGCAAGCGCCACTATGTCGAGCGCCCGCAGCTCATGGACGCACTGACGACTATGGCCGCCGTCGCGGCCGTTACGGAGCGCATCAAGCTCGCGACGTCCGTGTTGATCTCTCCGTACCGTCCCCCCCTGCACGACGCCCGCCAGTTCGCCACCGTCGACTGGCTCTCCAACGGCCGCGTGATCGCGGGCGTAGGCGCGGGCTGGGCGAAGGAAGAGTTCGACGCCCTCCTGCTCGATCACGACAAGCGGGGCGAGATGACGGATGAATGCATCCAGGTCTACAAGACCTCTTGGGAAGACGAAACTCCCCAGTTCGAGGGGGAGTTCTACCGGTTTAGCAACATCACGATGGACCCCAAGCCGGTTCAGAAGCCGCGCCCGCCCATCGTCTTTGGCGGTATGTCCAGGGCGGGCGCACGCCGGGCCGCGCGCCTCTGTGACGGCTTCTATCCGATCTTCATGCACCCGGCCGCTCGCCCGCATGACCTTGATCATTTCCAAGATGAGATCCGGCGCGAGGCTGAGCGTGTTGGGAAGGATCTGTCCGAGTTCATGATGATCGGGCTTGTCGGAGTGCGTATCACCAGCGCCGATGATCCCAGCCTCAAACGCGATCCACGTCCGATCTGCGAGGGCACGCCGGAGATGATCCTTGAGGATCTGCAGCAGTTCGCGGAGGCGGGTTACTCCTTGATGGTGCTCCACCAAGATTGTCGCGATACGCAGTCCGTTGGGGAGCTGTTCGAGCGCATGGAGCAGTGCGGTGAGGAGATCATTCCGACCGCGAAGAGCTTCAAGCCGGGTGGCGAATGGATGCCCGTGCCGGCCTAACTCCTCCCGGCAGAGCCTCTCGATAACGCCGTGCGCCGGTTTTCGGGAGGGTGCGCTCAGGCGCGTATTGAGGGGCGCCGCCGCACTTGCAGCGCCCGTCTAGAGCGCTGGCTGCTGCGTGTGCCAGTCCGTCGCCTGCTCGTAGGCGTGCGCCACCCGGCACAACGTCACCTCGTCGAAGTGGCGCGCGCCGATCATCAGGCCGATCGGGAGACCATTCGCGTCGAAGCCGCAGGGCAGGCTCAGCGCCGGGATGCCGGTCACGTCATAGCGGAAGGTGTAGCGCGCCATGAGCCGCTGAGGGTCGCCCACGCGCAGCGGCGGCGCCGTCGCCGGCGTAGTCGGCGAGACGAGCACGTCGACCTCTCGGAGGACCGCGCTCGCCTCTTCAATGAGCTTGCGGCGCAGACGCTGGTCGTTGATGTAGTTGACGGCAGGAATCGCCCGCCCTCCCTCAAGCGCCGTGCGCACGTCCGCGCCGAATCGCTTCGGGGCTTCACGCAGCCGCTCGTGGTGATAGGCGGCCGCCTCCGTCCAGATGATGCTCAGCCGCCCTGCCGCCGCCTCGAGGGGTAGGGCGACCGTCACCAGCGTGGCGCCGAGCTCTTGGAGCGTCTCCAGCGCTCCTTCGCAGGCTGCCGCGACATCATCGCGGCACTGCAGCCAAAACGGATCGCGCGGCACGCCCACGCGCACGCCAGCGAGACCTCGGTCAAGCTCGCTCGTGTAATCGCTGGTCGGCAGATCGGCACTGCCGGGGTCCTCGGGATCGTGACCGGCGATGGTGTTCAGGATCAGCGCCGCGTCTTCGACCGTTCTCGCCAGCGGACCCACGTGGTCAAGCGTCCAGGAGAGCGGCAGGACTCCGCGCCGGCTTACTCGCCCGTAGGTCGGCATCAAGCCGACAATCCCACATAACGATGCAGGGATTCGGATCGAGCCGCCGGTGTCCGTACCCAGCGTCCCCAAGCATGAGCCTGCAGCGATCGCGGCGCCGCAGCCGCCACTGCTCCCCCCCGCGATCCGCCCGGGATCCCAGGGGTTGCGCACATCGCCGTAGTGTGGGTTGAGGCTGCTGGTCCCAAAGGCGAACTCGTGCAAGTTGAGCTTGCCGGTGAGCACGATTCCGGCGTCGTTCAGCTTCGTTACCACAAAGGCGTTCTCTGTGGGGATGCGTTCGCGCAAGAAGCTCGAACCCGCCGTGGTACGGATACCGGCAGTGTCGTAGAGATCCTTGAGCGCGAAGGGGATGCCGTGCAACGGTCCCCGGTCGCGGCCGGCCTGCAGCTCGGCGTCGGCGCGCGCTGCTGCCTCCCGTGCGCGCTCCGCCGTGATGGTGATATAGGCGTTGATCGCAGGCTCCGTCGCCTCGATCCGAGCGAGCACCGACTCAGTCAGTGTGATGGTCGAGAGCATTCCCTCCCGTAGCGCCGCGCCGGCCTCGCGGATCGTGAGCGGGCGCGGATCAGGTGTCACGCGCGGTACGGATCTGCAAGCCGAACGCGGGCTCGGTTTCGGCCAGTTCGTGTGAGGCGGCGTTGATCGGCCGCGCGAGCAGTGCTACGACGGTCGGCGCGATCGCCTCCAAGGCCTCGTCGTCGACTGCGATCTCTGCCGCCCGCGCGACCTCGTGCAGCGCTGCCAGAACCTTCGCGTTGGCCGATAGGGTGTCGGCGGTCACGTGGACCTCGGGGGGATGACCGGAAGCGCGCGTCCGGCCGTCACGAGCGACAGTACGAACCCATTCCCAGGAGCCGTCGCGTCGGGTAAGCGGTCCGATCCGGCGTGGAAGCGTATGTGGTGGGTCTGGGAGAGCGCTTTCATTGCGTCGCCTTTCTAGGCGAGCAGCTATCGCGGAGCGACAGCCGGGTGGCTTGGTCTATCCTAGGGCTTCGAGCGCTCTGCAGGGTCCAGCGGCTCCGAGGGCCGCACCGGCCCTGTGATCGCGCGCCGCGAGGGGTACGTTATGGCTCAGGCGACCGCTTCAAGCGAACTAGTGCCCGCGTTGATCGGCGGGCGCTGGAGACCGGCTTCCACGTCCACGGTCGATGAGATTCCCGATCCCGGCAGCGGCGAAACGATCGCATGGCTTCCCTACTCTTCGGCGGAGGAGATTGAGGCGGCTGTGGCGGTGGCGAAAGAGGCCCTTGTTTCCTGGAGCGAGACGCCGGTGCCCCAGCGGGCGCAGGCGATGTTCCGCTTTAAACGGCTGCTGGAGGAGCGTGAGGACGAGTTGGCGGCGCTTGTCACGCAGGAGAACGGCAAGACGCTCGCGGAAGCCGTGGGCGAGGTGCGCCGCGGCATCGAAGTTGTCGACTTCGCCTGCGGCGCCCCAACGCTCTTGATGGGCACCAACCTGGACCAGATCGCCGCCGGGATCGATTCGGAGATCGGGCGCTTTCCTGTTGGGGTGGTGGTAGGGATCACGCCTTTCAACTTTCCGAACATGGTGCCACTTTGGATGATCCCCGTTGCACTCGTGTGCGGGAACACTTTTATTCTCAAGCCCTCCCAGCGCACGCCGCTCTCCGCCGTGCGCATCGGGGAGCTGCTCGAGGAAGCAGGGTTACCGCCTGGCGTGTTCAACATCGTTCACGGCGCGAACGATGCAGTGAACGCCTTGATCTCCCACTCGGATGTCGCTGCGGTTTCGTTCGTCGGGTCGGCTGGGGTCGCGCGCTACATCTACCGGGAGTCGGCTCTCCACGGGAAGCGGGTGCAGGCGCTCGGCGGCGCCAAGAACCATATCGTCGTGATGAACGATGCCGATATGGAGCAGTCGATTCCGGCCCTGGTCTCCTCCGCCTTCGGCGCCGCCGGGCAACGCTGCTTAGCGGGAAGCGTGGCGGTGGGAGTGGGCGCGGTGGGCGATGAGATGGTGCGGCAGATCGTCGCCCGCGCCGAGACGCTGCGCGTCGGACGCGGATCGGATCCCCAAAGCGAGATGGGACCGGTGATCCGCGACGAAAGGCGTCAAGAGCTGCTTGGCTATATCAAAGAAGCCAACGGGCAGGGGGCCAAGCTCGTCTCGGACGGCCGCGGCGTCGGGCCAGCCGAAGGCTTCTTCCTAGGACCGACGGTGTTTGACGACGTCACCCCGGATATGAAGCTCTGGCGCGATGAGCTGTTCGGCCCGGTCCTCGCAGTGGTCCGTGCGGCCGACATCGATGAGGCGATCCGGGTGTTGAACCGCAGCACCTACGGCAACATGGCCAGCATCTTCACGAGCAGCGGCAAGAACGCGCGCGAGTTCCGTCGGCGGGCGGACGCGGGCATGCTGGGCGTCAATATCGGCGTGGCGGCTCCCATGGCCTTTTTCCCGTTCGGCGGGCACAAGGAGTCCTTCTACGGCGATCTACACGCCACGGGCATGGACGCCATCTACTTCTATACGAGTACCAAGGTGACCATTTCACGATGGTTTTGAGCGCCGCCGGACCGGGGCGCTAGCGCTGTGCCGGCTGCGGTCCCGGGGCCAACGTCGCACGTGTACTTCTCGCAGCGTCTGCGGCTGCACTACGTCGATTGGGGGAACGAGTCCGCGCCTGCGCTGATCATGTTGCATGGTGGTCGCGACCACTGCCGCAGTTGGGATTGGACGGCCCAAGAGCTGCGCGATGACTACCACGTGATCGCGCCCGATCTGCGTGGGCACGGCGACTCGCAGTGGGTGTTGGGCGCCGGCTACACGCTCGAGGACTATGTCTACGATCTTGCCCAGTTGATCCACCAGAAGCAGCTGGCGCCGGTTCGGATCATCGCGCACTCTCTCGGCGGCGTGGTCGCCCTCCAATATGCGGGGATCTATCCGGAGACCGTGCAGAAGCTCGTCGCCGTTGAGGGCTTGATGCTCCCGATGGAGTGGCGTGGGAAACACTCCACTCAGCCCGTCGCCGCTCGCATGCATGAGTGGATCGAGATGCTGCGCGGCATGGCGGGCCGGATCCCCCGCCGCTACCCGACTATTGAGGCGGCCGTACAGCGAATGCAGGAAGCCAACAAACGTCTCACGCCAGCGCAGGCACGCCACCTCACCATCCACGGCGTCAATCAGAACGAAGACGGCACCTACACCTGGAAATTCGATAATTACGAGCACGCCTTCTCTCCACGACTCTTCAGGGAACCGGAAGCGCGCGAGCTGTGGCGCCGCATCACCTGCCCCACTCTCTTGATTGAGGGGCGCGAAAGCCGCAGCGATGGCGGCAAGGTCGTCGAACGCGCCCGCGTCTTCCAGGACGTACAGGTGCTTTACGTTGATGACGCCGGGCACTGGGTCCATCACGATCAGCTGGATCTATTCGTTCGCGAGGTGCGCGCCTTCCTCGCAGGCTGAGCGCGACCGGGCGATTAGACTGCGGACTGCGGCTTGGGATGGAGGGACGCGATGTCTGGAATCGTCGGGTTGGCGGAAGTGGTGCTCTTCGTCGGCGATATGAGCAAATCGCTGGCCTTCTATCGTGGCGTGCTCGGGCTACAGGTCTTCTCGCCTCCTGAGCTGCCCGGCAAGTTCCTGCGGATCGGCAGTCATGGGACGGGTGTTCCCCACCAGATCGTCCTTGTCCCGCGGCCCGAAGGCGTTACTGCCGCCGAGGGCACGAAGCAGCAGCGCGACCTGCACCACATTGGTCTCGAAGTCGCGCCGGAGGATTTCGCGGCCGAGAGGGAGCGCATCCGTGGCCTTGGCTTGGAGGTGCGGGAGGGAGAGCATCCCTTCCTGCCCGTACAGGCTTTCTACATCGACGATCCCGACGGCAACGAGGTCGAGATCGTCACTCGCTACGACCTGCGCTGATCGCCGATGGCCGGCACGGATCCTGGCCGTGAACCTTCCAGCGTGCCGCAGGTGCGTGTCGCGACCACGAGCGAGATTCCGACACTCGCCACGATTCTGGCCCGGGCCTTTGACCGCGATCCGCTGGTCGACTGGTGGGCGAGGAAGGACGGCCGGCGCGGCGCCGTTATCGAAGAGATGTTCGCGCACGCACTTAAGCGGAACGTACCGCTGGGCTCCGTGTACGTGACGGAGGACGGGACGGGCGTCGCGCTCTGGGAGGCGCCGAACGTGCCCGCGCCCGGCCTGCGCGGGATGCTGGATGCGTGGCGGCTGTTCGCGCGCGTGGCTGGCTGGCGCCACTTTCCCGCTGTTTGGCGGAGCCTCCGCATGCTTGATGCCCATCACCCGCATACCCCCCATTACTACTTGCTCGCAATCGGCGTCCTACCCGGTCAGCAGGGCCGCGGCATCGGCACGGCGCTCATGCGGCCGGTCTTGGAGCGCTGCAACCGGGAGGGTGTCCCGGGCTATCTGGTTTGCACGACCAGCCGCAACATTCCCCTCTACGAACGCAACGGCTTTCACGTCACCGAGACGTTGCAGATGCCGAAGGACGGTCCGCTGCAGTGGCTCATGTGGCGCGACCCGTCGGCGCTGGACGGCGTGGGCTGCTGATCCGCTACTCCGGCCGCATCGAAGCGACGGCGACATCCTCGCTAACGATGGATGGCGAGATGGCCCGCACGGCTGAGCGTGACGCGTTTGAGGCGCGTGTAGGCGAGAGCGACTCCCGGCACCAGGCCACCTGGGAGAAAGAGGATTACCACGATGAGGAGTGCCCCGAACACCTCTTGAAGCTGGAGAGGGTTGATCCCAAGGCCGATTCCCTCCGTGATTTCGGGAAGGAATCGGATCAACACTGCTCCTACGAGGGGGCCCAGCAGCCACCGCGGTCCGCCCAAGAGCAGCATCAACGCGAAGAAGACGCCCTCAATACCGCCGAACTGCGGCGGGTTCACCGATTTGAAGTGGTGGATGAAGAGCACTCCCGCTACGCCGGCGAACGCACCACTGATCGCGAAAATGGCGATCTTGTACGAAGCCGTATTGATTCCGACCGCCCCTGCTAGAGTTTCGTTCTCACGGATGCCGCGTAGCGTTCGCCCAAAGGACGATCGGACGATGAGGTAGTAGACGATCATGGCCAGGAACACGAAGGCGAGGACCAAGAAGTAAAAGCTCCGTGGCTCGTCGAAGCTCAGTGATCCCAGGGGCGCGGGTGGATCGCGGAGCAAGATGCCTTCGTTACGGCCGCTGATCCACCAATTCTTGAGGACGATGGGCAGTAGCGCCCCGAATGCGAACGTCAAGATCACGAAGTGATAGCCGCTCACACGCCGGGCGGTGAATCCGAGCAGGCCCGCGGCGATCGCGGCCGTGATCGCGGCTAGCGGGATCACGGCCCAGGTGGCCCAGTCGGTGTTCGGGAAGGGCTCGGGGACGGGCGCTCCCCCCTCGAAGATGATGTGGTCCATGAGGATGCCGCCGGTATAGGCACCCACCCCCAGCAGTGCCGCGTGTGCCAGTGAGAGGTATCCCAGCTGGCCGTAGAGAAGCGCCAAGCCATAGAGGGCGATCGCGTTGATCCCCGCGGTGTTGGCGACCGTGATCAGGCGGTTGGAGCCGAGGATCCAGGGCGCCAGGATCAGAAGCGTGGGAACAGCGACGAGGAGGATGCGCTGCTCCCACGAGGTCGTGGCGAGGTCTTTTTGCAGAGCGCCCTGCCAGTCCTGAGCTTTCCGGGTGAGGCGCTTTCCGAGGTCTGTAAGCTGCAACGCTCGCTGACCCTGCACTCTCTCGCAGCGGGATGCGCGGGCCGCCCGGCGTACCCGCGGATGCTCCGCAGGCGCGCCGGGCGCCCCTTCCGGCCGTTGCCGTGGGTTTAGCTCGTTACGGTTTCTTTAGCGCTCCAATCCGGGCCGCTCCGTGATCAGGGTGCATTCGAACTCTCCCCCGCTGACTAGGCAGGAGTCGAGCCCGGCATCGACGATATGGCGATCGTCGAAGCTGAGCAGACCGATCGTCGACTCGTATTCGATCGTCTCCAGCGCTGCGACCACGGCGTCCGCGTCGTCGACGGTCCCGGCGTGCTTCCAGGCTGCCGCCAACATCGGGAGGAAGTCGTAGATCATCAGGCTGAACGAGGCCGTCGGGCCGAGTTCACCGGCCTGCTGCCGGTAGCGCTCGAAGTAGTCCTTGATCTTCGGGCTGGTCAAGCCGGCCACGCAGACGGGTACGCACACCAGCAGCACGTCCTGCTCGAGCGTCCCGAAGAACTCTTGGAAGTCAAGCGGATCGATGTTCACGGCGGAGTAGGCCGGGGCGACATCCAGTTCCAGTGCCTGCTCCAAGGCAGCCTGCTCTTCCGGAGGGTTGTAGTAGAAGTGCACGACATCGGGCTCGAACGCCTTGATGCGCGTCAAGAAGGGCGAGTAGTCCGTGGTTTCGCCGGGGGGATAGAAGACTACTTCTACCTCTTGGCCGAGGAGTTCAAAAGCATCCTGCAGGCCCCGCGCGATCGATTCGCCGTTGGCGTCGTCGCCGATCAGGATCGCCTGCCGCGTTGCATCCGGGAAGGTGTCGGTCGTCGCCTTGGCGACGATCGCTTGCCAGACTGCATCCTCAACGAGCGTCTTGAAGAGGTAGTGTTTTTCGCCCCCTGGTGCCACGGATTCCTCAGTGAGGACGGTGGCGAAAATGCTGGGCGAACCGAAGTGGATGATCCCTTCCGGCTGCGTGAGTTCCTGCACGAGGATTGCGAACGGGTCCAGCACCGGGCCGAACATGTACCGCACGCCGACATCGCTGATCAGTTCCTCGGCTGCCGCGAGCGCGGCTTCGTTCTCGGAGCGGATATCGCGAGCGTGGATGTTGATGGTGTAGAGCGTGTCTCCCACGAGCACGCCGCCGCCAGGCTCACAAGCCCCGCTTTCGACACAAGTGGGGTGGCCGGAATTAATCTCGGCTGCCGCCATTTGCAGTGCATAATGCAGGGTCTCACCCAGAACTACCCACGGGCCGCTTTGCGACCCCAGGATGCCGACATCGACCTCGGCTCGCATTATCTCGGGTTCCGGTGCCGGGGCGGGCTCGGGCTCTGCCGCCGCCGCTGCGGGCTCGGGCTCGGCCGGCGCCGCTACGGGCTCGGCGTCATCGTCGCCCCCGCATGCGGCCGCCAGCGCGAGCGCCAGGGCCGCTAAGACAAGGAGGATGGTGACCGGAAGCACCCTCCTTCGTCCGAATCGACGTTCGTCCATCGTGTCTCGCTCCTTTCGCAAGCCGCCCCATCGGGTACGAGTCTTGTTGTGAGCAGCGCTAACAGAAGGACGGAAATTGCGCAAGGGTTGCGGGAGAGACACCGATTTCGCTCCCTGTGTCCTTGCTACGAGGCAGAAGGAGAGGTGAGAGGACGTGTTTCGAGGCCGAGCGCTTCGTAGGAGTCTGCCCCGGCGTCGTACTTTGCCTGCACGCTGCGGAGGATCTCCAGGGACTCAGGCCGGGCGACGATCGGGACCAGGATTTTCCCTTCGTTGCGCACTGCCTGCTCCATCGGCAGGTCGAGTCCCTCAAGGACGCTGCGCTTGCATCCTGCGAGCGCGTGGGCGGGCCGGCTCGCCAGGCGCGCACCCCAGGCGATCGCGGCCTCGCGGAGTTGCACGTCTGGCACTACCTTGTTCACGGCGCCGATCCGCTGCGCCTCCTGTGCCGTAATCGGCTGGCCGTCCAAGACGATCTCCAGGCAGTGCGCTTCGCCAACGATCCGGGCCAGCCGTGTGGTACCGCCGGCGCCCGGGATCATCCCTGCCAGTACCTCCGGCTGTGCGTAAGTCGACGACTCACCGGCGATGCGCAGATTGCAGGCCCAGGAGATCTCGGCGCCGCCGCCCCAGGCTTGTCCGTTGTTGGCAGCGATGGAAACTAGCGGTCCGCTGCGCAGCTCTTGGAGCACGCGGAACCAGTTGCGCGGGTCGCCCGACGGTTCGCCGCCCTCGAACACGTCGATGATGTCCGGAATCCAGGCGTGCGCCATGAAGTAGCCCGGCACGTCCGAAGCGATCACCACCACCCGCGCGCCCGCCTCTTCAATCTCTTCGAGCGCCTCGCCCATCTCCGCCAGCAGTGCATAGGTGATGAAGTTCATCGGCGGATTGTCGACCGCGATCAGGCCGACGCCGTCTGCGGGGTAGGTGACGTTGACGTTTGGCAAAAGCCTGCTCCTTCCGGCGGCGCTGGCCGGAAGCCGCCGCGCCCCGATGGCCACTTCCGTGGACGCTAGCGATCTGGGAAGAGGCGCATCCCCGGTACTTTCCATTCGTGCGTCACGACCCGTCCTTTGCCGGACTGGGTGATGTACAGAGTTGAGAAGTTCGGTCCGCCGAAGCAGATATTCGAGACCTCCGCGTCCTCGAACACCAGCTGCTCTTCTTTCTCCCCGCCGCCGGGAGGGAAGACGTGAAAGCGCGAGGTTCCATGCCCGGCGCAGAGCAGGCGCCCCTCGCTATCGAAGGCCATGCCGTCTGGAATCGACCCCTCGCCCAGGAATCCGTACTCGCGCGGCTCGCCAAGCTCACCGGGAGCCAGGATCGGGAACGCTTGCAGCTTCCCGGTGAGCGACTCCGCCACGATCAAGGTGCCGCCATCGTCGCTGACGGCCAAGCCGTTGGGATACAGCAGCCCGGTATGGGCCCGTTTCGCTTGGCCGTCGGTCGTGCTGTAGCAGATCGTGCCGGGGTACACGTTCCCTTCCGCGTCCGGCCAGACGGGGTCGGTGAAGTAGAAGTTGCCATGGTTGTCGAAGCAGATATCGTTGGGTGAATTGATCGGCGTCCCATCGATCTCCGCGATGAGCGTGGAGAAGGAACCGTCTACTGCGATCCGCTGAATGAGGCTTGCGGAGTCCACGGGCCCCGGCTGATTGTCGGTCGATTCGTTCGGCGGCCAGCGGCCGCCGCCGTTGCAGACGTAGAGTGCCCCGTCCGGGCCGAATGCGCTTCCCGTCGGGGAGCCGCCCAGCGTCGCGAAAACGGTGGAAGTGCCGTCGGGTGCGATCTTGGTGACGCAGAGGCGCGCCAACTCCACGATGAAGAGGTTGCCCTCTTTGTCGAACGATGGACCTTCGGGGAATCGAAAGCCGCTGCTGAAAACGGTATCCGCCATAAATTTCCCTCCGATCGACGCCGCCCTTCGCGCCCGGGGGACGCGCGGCGAAGTATCGCGATGCCGCCCGCGCCTGACAACCGCAGCGGCTTGTATCGGCGCTGCTAGCATGGCGGCGTCCGCAGCGCGTTGCTGCAGCGAAGGGGGTGCGCGTGAGGATTACTCGGATCTATGACACGGGCGTTGGCGGAGAATCGTCCTTTGACGAACTCGAGATCCCCCGTGACAACGCGGCCGAAAACGCGAACGGCGTGCGATATCTTGCCTCAGACGCGATTCCCACTGCGGACGATGGCGTGCTCTTCCTCGATTTGCCTCAGGGATACGAGTCCGGCTGGCACAACGGCGCCAAGCAGCTAATCGGCGTGGTTCTGTCGGGGCGCCTCGAAGCGGAAACCAGCACGAGGGAGAAGCGGCAATGGGGGCCGCTGGAGGCGTTCATGGTCGACGACCGCACCGGCAAGGGCCACAACGGCCGGGTGCTGGAAGGGCCTGCCCGTTTGCTCTACGTGTTCCTTCCGGAAGATTTCGACGCGGAGCGCTGGAAGGTCTAGCCGTCCGTGGAGATCTTTCTCCAACAGGTACTAAACGGACTCTCGATCGCGAGTGTCATCGCGCTCGTCGCGGTTGGGATCACGATGATCTTCGGCCTGACGCGGATCGTGAACTTTGCGCACGGCGAGATGCTGATGATCGGGGGCTACGCGGTTTGGTGGATCGTGGCCGTGGCTGGGATCGGTGGCCAGAGCTTTGAGCTGTACATCTTGGGCCTTGTAACGGCGGTGCTACTCGTGGGCGCGTTCGGATTCACTTTGGAGCGGGTCTTGTTCCGAGCGACGCTGGACTCGCCGATCAACGGGTTTATTGTATCGATCGGCTTGATCATTATTCTGCAGCACTTTGTCGCTGACATCTTCACAAGCGAACAGCAGGCGATCCAGAAACCCATCGAGACGATCTGGAGTGTCGGCGACGTGCGCGTACCGGCGATGCGAGTCTTTGTCATCGGCGCGACGGCCGCTTTGATTCTTGGTCTGTACCTGGGGATCAACAAGAGCCGCTGGGGGCGGGCACTCCGCGCCAGCGCGGCGGATCGCGAGACGGCCGCACTGATGGGTATCCCTGTGCGGCGCTACATCATGTTGGTGTTCTTCGCAGGCAGCGCGATCGCTGGCTTGGGCGGGGCGCTCCTTATCTCTTTGTTTCCCGTAACGCCGTTCGTGGGATCCAGCTTTGTGATCAAGGGGTTCGCCGTCGCGATCATCGGTGGCCTTGGCAACGTCACGGGCGCGGTGATCGCTGCGTTGCTGTTGGGGCTGCTCGAAGCGATGAGCGCCGGCTACTTCGCACCGGAGTGGGTGAACGCCTATGCGTTCGGGCTCATGATCGTGATCCTCTTGGTCCGCCCGCGCGGGTTGCTGCGGGGCTCCGCGGACGCGCAGGTTTCCTAAGATCCGACTGCATGCAAGGGTGCGCGCTTCGTGGTCGCGCGCGGGAGCCACGGCTAGGCCGGCGCCGGCACCTCGATCTGCTTGATGACGGGCAGGACCTCTTGTGCGAAGAGCTGCAGGCTCTGCGCCGCCTCCGCGGGCGGCATGTCCGCGAAGCGGAAGCTGAAGTTGATGTGGTCCGTCCCGATCTTCCTTTGCATGTCGGTGATCTGCTCGATGCACTGGTCTGGCGTTCCCCAGGGCTGTAAGTCCAAGTAGGACTCGGCTGCTTCATCCTCACCGACGGCGCGGAGGTCCTTCGACATCTGCCCGTAGGATTCGTAGCCCTTGATCGATGCGAAGTGATCTCCCTCGAATTCGTAATGCTGAAGAATGTCGTGGTAGAAGCGCGGGAGGTAGGCTCGCATCAACTCCTCGGCCCGTTCCGGATTGGCGTGGCACAGGGTGAAAACTTCGACGGCCGGTGGAGGAGCGTCTCTGCCGTGCGTTTCACGGAAGATCTTACGGTACTCCGATAGCTCCGCATCGAGCACGTCCCAGGGCTTGTGCGGGTTGAGCAGCAGGCCGACGCCCAATCGGGCAACGATCCCCATGGACTCGGGAGAGATCGCCGCCGAGTAGCTCCGCCCCTTGAAGGACTTGAACGGCGTCGGCCGGATTGGGACGCGTGGCTGCTTGATGTACTCGCCGTCGTATTCGACGTAGCCGTCCTCGAGCCCTTGCAGGATCATGGCGGCGCTTTCGAGATAGCGGCCGCGGGACTCCTCCATGGGCGCGCGGAACCCGGCGAACTCGACCCGCGCGGCGCCGCGCCCGAAACCGAAGATGTAGCGGCCGTTCGACATCGTGTCGAGCAGAGCGACCTGCTCGGCGACGCGCAGCGGGTCGTGCCAGGGCAAGACCACCACTTGCGAGCCGAGCTGGATCGCTTCCGTGCGCGCCGCGATCCAGGTGAGATATTGCAGGACGTCTGGGCAGATGATGTAGTCGGTGAAGTGATGCTCGGTACCCCAGACGGAGTCGAAGCCAAGCGGCTCAGCGAGGTCCCCTTGCGCGAGCTCTTCCCGCCACAGCTCCTGATCGTTCGTGTAGCCGCCGCCGAAAACGAGGTTGAGGCCGACTTTCACGGGTGTACTCGCTTTCCTAGTCCTAACGGCCGGATAGTAGCGTATCACTGCGCGATCCCGTGTCGGCGAGGCGTTGACGGATGCGTCGAGCAAGAGCGCCGCGATGCGCGCCGGACCGGGCGGATCCACAACTGCACGCTTGCGAGATCAGCCGGGCGGCGATCTAGACTTTCAGGCACGAGGCTTGGATGGGCCGGGCATACTGAGGATTCGCATGTCGGTTCTGCTTGAGGTCGAACGGCTCGAGAAGCATTTCGGCGGCGTCGCGGCGCTGGCCGGCGTCGACCTACACGTGGATGAGGGTGAGATCCTCGGGATCATTGGCCCGAACGGTTCGGGCAAGACGACGCTTTTCAACGTCATCACAGGTGTGCATTCCCCCAGCGCTGGGACGGTTCGCTGGCTGGGAGAGGACATTACGGGCAGACCGGCGCATGCCGTTGCAAAGGCGGGCATCGGCCGTACTTTTCAGCAGGCGATGGCATTTTCGGCATTCTCCGTCCGCGAGAACGTTCGGATCGCGTGTCAACATGGTCGTGATCGCCAGGGCGAATTCGGTGATCCCGATCGAGTCCTGGACTTCGTTGGCCTGCACGATCTCGCGGAGGAGAGTGCTTCCAACCTGGGCTTCGGCAACCTGCGCCGGCTGGGACTGGCGATTGCACTCGGAGGCCAGCCGCGGCTTCTCCTGGCTGACGAGCCTGCTGCCGGTCTCAACGACAACGAAACCGCCACCCTCGCCGCCCTGATTCGCGCCGTCTCGGCGAAGGGTGTCACAGTGGCCGTCATCGACCATGACATGAAGATGATGATGGCCCTGTGCGAGCGCCTGATCGTCTTGGACTTCGGCTTCAAGATCGCTGACGGTCCGCCCGATGCGGTTCGGCAGGATCCCAAGGTGCTGGAGGTTTACCTGGGAGAGAATTTTGAGCTTGCTGGAAGTTCGTGACCTGCACACGGCCTACGGCCGAACTCGCGTGCACCGCGGGGTCTCGATAACGATCGAGAAAGGTGAAATCGTCGCCGTCCTTGGGCCGAATGGTTCCGGGAAGACGACGTTACTTGGCGCGATCGCCGGCCTCCTCGCGGTCTCGGACGGACGGATCATCTTCAGCGGTGACGATGTCACTGGCTGGACGGCGGATCGCGTGACAAAGGCCGGGGTGAGCCTGGTTCCCGAGGGGCGACGCATCTTCCCCGGGATGACCGTCCGGGACAACCTCGCTCTCGGCGCTTACACGCGGTCGACTCAATCCGACGTGGACGAGGATTTAGAACGAATGCTCGACTACTTCCCGATCTTGCGCGAGCGTCTGGGCGCTCAGGGAACAGATCTCAGTGGAGGACAGCAGCAGATGCTCGCCATCGCGCGCGGGCTGATGGCGCGGCCGACGCTGATCCTCTTGGATGAGCCATCGCTCGGGCTTTCCCCGGTGCTCGTGCAGGAGATTGAAGGGATCATCCGGGGACTACGCGATGAGTTCGGCGCCTCGGTCCTGCTGGTGGAGCAGAACGCTGGGCTCGCGCTTGGTGTGGCCGAGCGGGGCTACCTCATGCAGACCGGCGCGATCGCGGCGGAGGGTTCGCTGGAGGAGATGCGAAACTCCGGCGTCATGCAGGAGCTCTATCTGCCCAAGACCGCGTCTTAGTGCACCTGAATGACGGTCAAGGCACAGGGCTCGCTTTGGTAGCGCTGATCGCAGTCACCGCGGACGGTGGCAGCAGCGGCGTCCTTCCCCGACCCGTCCAACGCTGGGGCTAATTGAGTTCCAGCTGGTTGAACTGGGTCAAGTCCACCTCGATCGATCGGGTGATCCCCAGGTTCCCGTTCTCGAAGCGGAAGACGCCGTAGGAGCCGACGGTGGGGTCGCCGGCGGCGTTGAAGTTCAGGGGCCCGCTCACGCCGACGTAGTCGATGTCCTGGCCGGCGGCGATGAGGGCGGCGCAGTCGGCGTAGGAATGGCACTCGCTGCCACCCTCGGTGATGCCGGGGAAGGCGGCGAGCATGGCGTCGCCGTCGGTGCTACCGGCGATCTGGGCGGCCAGGGCCAAGAGCACGATGCAGTCGTAGGCCTGGCCGGCGAAGTTCACGTTGCCGTCGGTGATGGCGGTCAGCCGTTGGTTGAACTCCTCACGACCGGCGACGCCGATGATCGTCATGCCGTCGAGCACCGATGGATCACTTGGGTCGACGAATTGCCACAAGCTGGGATGGAAAAGGGCATCCGTTCCGTACAGCATCTCGGCGCTGAACCCGGCCTCAAGCAGGTCGCGAATGACGCTCGTGCCGTCCAGAAAGAATCCGGCGATCACGATCGCATCTGGTCTGTAAGCCGCTACGGCTGCGACTTCGGCATCGAAGGTGATGGCGGAGGGATCGTACGCGAACATCTCGGATTCAGCGCCGCTCTCTTCGAGCAATGCGGTAGCGAAACGACCGACCGTGATTCCGTCTTCGTCGCCGCGTCCGATGAGTGCCACGCGGGTCGCGCCCTCGCCGGCGACGACGTTGACGATGATGGGGGCGACCGTTTGGGAAGGTGGCACCGTGCGAAAGAAATAGGCGGCGTTCTCCTGCGTGCTAAACGCCGGAGATTGTGCCGAGGGCGAGCACTGTGGGATCCGTTGGTCGTAGAGCGTTTGGATGACGGCCTGCGTGACGCTTGAGGCGGCCGGCCCGAGGATCACGTCGGCGCCCTCCGCCAGCAGGCGATTGACCGCCTCGATCGCGATCTCTGGGTTCGTAGCCGAGTCGGCACCCGTGAGCGTGACATCGCCGCCGACGGCATTGATGTCGGCCACGGCGAGAAAACCAGCTTCGCGGGCGGGGGCAGCGAGCGGCGCGATCGGTCCTGTTTCCGGATGCACGGCGCCGATCTGGAGCGACACGACTGTGAGCGCGGACGTGGGCTCGGGTGCGGCCTCGGGTTCCACCGCCGGCTCGGGTTCAGCCTCTGGCGTGGGTACGGGCTCGGGTTCTTGCGCCGGCATGGATGCGGGCTCTGGCTCGGCTGCGGGGGTCGAATCGGCCGTTGCGGGAGTCGGTTCCGGCGTGCTGCCGTCCTCTTCATCGCCTCCGCAAGCCGCGATGAGGGGCAGTCCGAGGAGTCCGATCGCGATGAGAAGGCGCCTCATTGAGATCCCCGAGAAGGCGTTGGCATTGCGAATCTCTTCAAGAACCCAGGGCTGCACTCAATGAGTGAGGAGGTCTCTGACGCTTCGAGTATGTGCGGAGCGATCCCCTCTAGTCCGGCTCGCGCTCCGGCTAGTTGAACTGGGTCAAGTCCACCTCGATCGATCGGGTGATCCCCAGGTTCCCGTTCTCGAAGCGGAAGACGCCGTAGGAGCCGACGGTGGGGTCGCCGGCGGCGTTGAAGTTCAGGGGCCCGCTCACGCCGACGTAGTCGATGTCCTGGCCGGCGGCGATGAGGGCGGCGCAGTCGGCGTAGGAATGGCACTCGCTGCCACCCTCGGTGATGCCGGGGAAGGCGGCGAGCATGGCGTCGCCGTCGGTGCTACCGGCGATCTGGGCGGCCAGGGCCAAGAGCACGATGCAGTCGTAGGCCTGGCCGGCGAAGTTCACGTTGCCGTCGCTGATGGCGGTGAGCCGCTCGTTGAACGCCTCGTTCCCGGCAACCCCGATGATCTGCATGCCGTCGAGCACCATCGGGTTGTTCGGGTCGATCAATTGCCACAGATAGGGATGGAAAAGGGCGTCCGAGCCGTACTGTATCTCGGGCCCGAGCCCGGCCTCGATCAGGTCGCGAATGATGCTTCCGCCGTCGATGAAGAAACCAACGTTCACGATCGCGTCTGGGCTATAGCCCACCACCGCCGCAACCTCGGCGTCGAAAGAGGCGGCGGCCGGATCGTAGAGGATGGTCTCGGACTCGGCGCCGATCTGGCCGAGCAGCGTGGCCACGAGGCCCGTGATCGCGATCCCATACTCATCGGCCCGGCCGACAAGCGCCACGCGGGTCGCGCCGTCTCCGGCAACGACGTTGGCGATGATCGGGGCGACCGCTTGCACGGGCGGCACCGTGCGGAAGAAGTAGGCGGCGTTCTCCTGTGTGCTGAAGGCCGGAGACTGCGCCGAGGGCGAGCACTGCGGGATTTTCGCGTCGTAGAGGGTTTGGATGACGGCTTGCGTGATGCCCGAGGAGGCCGGCCCGAGGATCACGTCGGCGCCCTCCGCCAGCAGGCGGTTGACCGCCTCGATGGCGACATCAGGGCTTGTCGCGGTGTCGGCACTCGTGACACTGACGTCGCCGCCGGCGGCGTTGATGTCCTCCACGGCAAGGTGCATGGCTTCGACGGCGGGACCGGCGAGCGGGGCGAGCGGTCCCGTTTCCGGGATCAGCCTGCCGATCCTGAGCGATACGACTACAGGTTCGGGTTCAGGTTCGGGCGCCGGTTCGGGCGCAGGATCAGGTTCGGGTTCAGGCTCGGGCGCCGGTTCGGGTGCAGGATCAGGTTCGGGTTCAGGCGCGGGTGCCGGTTCGGGCGCAGGCGCGGGCTCGGGCGCGGGAGCCGGCTCGACCGCTGTGGTCGTTGGCTCTGCCTCGCCCTCCCCCTCTCCGCCGCCGCAGGCCGCGACGAGGAGCAGCCCGAGCATTCCGATCGAGACGAAGAGAGACCTGATCACGGTCCGGGCGCGAGATGTCGGCATTGCAGCCCCCTGAACCTATAACTGCGCTTAACCAATGAGTGGGAGCGTAGATGACGCGGCTAGCATAGGAGTCTGGCGAACCGAAGTGCGCCTCGGAATCATAATCAGGAAGCATAGGTAGTAGTCATAAATCCGCCGGCTCGCCCAAGGCGGCGGTGGACCGCGCGCGAAGCGGTGACTTCGTGGAGGCTCTCGACCGGGGAGGACTCCAGCGCCTATAACTCCAGAAGCTTCGGGGCTCCGCGAAGGAGAGACGACTTGACGTTCAGCCGCCCGAGCCGGGGGGTGCTCACGTTGGTCGCTGCGGCGCTCGCTTCCCTCCTTCTCATCGTCACGACCGCCGTCGCCTTCGCGCAGGAGGGCGACGAAGGTGAGGCCTTCTTCGGGACGTTGCGGTTCGAGGGCGACCCCGTTGCCGGCGCGCGCATCGCCGTGGTGGACGCCGCCGGGGATGCGATCGGTGAGGCGACGACGGACGATGACGGGAGGTGGCGGATCGTCCTTCCGGGGCCGGGAACCTACCGTGCCACGATCGACACGGATTCCCTGCCCCTAGGCGTCGGTCTCCGCGATCCGGAGCGCCGGTCGCTTGAAGCGACGGTCAGGGCCGGGCAGCCGCGGCCGCTGGTTTTCGCGCTCGGGGAGCCCGTCGCCGCCGGGCCGGGGCTGGGCGAGAAGCTCGCGCAGGCGGTGCTCAACGGCGTCAAGCTCGGTCTCATCATCGCCATGTGCGCGATCGGGCTATCGCTGATCTTCGGCACGACGCGGGTGATCAACTTCGCCCACAGCGAACTCGTGACGTTCGGCGCGATCGTGGCTTGGTACCTCCATGCGGACACGATCGCGCTGCCGCTCATCGCCGCCGGCGTGCTTGCGATCGGGATCGCCGGCATCGCGGGCGGCGGTCTCGAGATCGGGGTCCTCCGCCCCCTCCGCCGCCGACGTCTCGGGCTGGTCCAGTTCATGGTCGTCACGATTGGGCTGTCGCTGCTCATCCGGCACATCCTGCTCATGTTCTTCGGGCCCGATCGCGATCGGTACACGGACTTCGCTCTCCAAGCCGAGTGGAGCTTCGGGCCCTTCGCGGTGACGCCGCGCGACTTCACGGTCATGGTGCTCTCCGCCGCCGTGCTGGTCGCGGTGGCGCTGTTCCTGCAGCGGGCGCGCATCGGGAAAGCGATGCGGGCGGTTTCCGATAATCCTTCGCTGGCCGAGTCCTGCGGCATCGACGTCGATCGTATCGTCCTCATCGTCTGGATTGCCGGCGCGGCCCTGGCAGCGGCGGGCGGGATCTTCTTCGGGACGGTGGAGTCCGTTGATTGGCTGATGGGCGCGCGCTTGCTGCTGCTCATGTTCGCCGCGGTCGTACTCGGCGGCTTGGGAACGGCCTATGGAGCGATGGCGGGCGGTCTCCTGATCGGCCTGGTCACGGAGGTGAGCACGATCTGGGTGGGCGCCGAGATCAAGACAGTCTTCGCCCTGGCGGTACTCGTCTTGGCGCTGCTCCTCCGGCCCCAGGGACTGCTGGGGCGGCGGGAGCGGGTGGGGTAGCGATGGAGTTCGACGTCATCCTGGGGAATGCCGGCCGCGCCGGTCTCGGCCCGCAGGCCGCGATCTTCGCGCTGCTGGTGATCGGCCTCAACCTCCATTTCGGCTACACCGGCCTGCTCAACTTCGGGCAGGTCGCCTTCATGCTGGTGGCCGCCTACGGCACCGCCATCACGGTCGCGACCTGGGGCGGCTCGCTCTGGCTCGGCATCCCCTTCGGGTTGGGGCTTTGCGTCGTTCTCGCCCTCGTGCTCGGCCTCCCCACCCTGCGCCTGCGCAAGGAGTACTTCGCTATCACCACGCTCGCCGCCGCCGAGATCCTGCGCCTGCTGGTCCGCTCTTCCCCCGCCACCGAGATCACGGGTGGGCCCTTCGGCCTGCAGGCGATCGCGGGCAGCTTCTACGCCCTCAACCCGATCGCGGAGGGCCGCTACGGGATCGGCACCTTCAGCTACACGGCGAATCAACTCTGGGTCATGATCGTCGCCTGGGTCCTGGTCGCGCTCGCCGCCGCGCTCGTATTCCTCCTGATACGCAGCCCCTGGGGCCGCGTCATCCGCGCCATTCGCGAGGATGAGGACGCCGCCGCGAGCCTCGGCAAGAATGTCGTCGGCTACAAGCTGCAGGCGCTGGCGATCGGCGGCGTGATCGGTGGGCTCGCGGGCGTGGTCAACGCCTTGCAGCAGTCCGGGGTCGGCTCGGAGAGCTTCGGGTCGCAGGTCACCTTCATGGCCTACGTCGTGCTGATCATGGGCGGCGTCGCCACCACCGCCGGGCCCATCGTCGCGGCCGTGCTCTTCTGGTTCCTGCGGGAGGGCGTCGATTCGTTCCTCCGGCAGCTCTCGGAGGAGGCGTGGCTGCCGGACCTCCTCGCCGACTTCCTCTACGACGCGGGCGGCGCCGTCAGCATCGCGCTGGCGGGCATCGCCCTGATCCTGCTCTTGAAGTCCCGCCCCGAGGGGATCTTCGGAAAGCGCCGGGAGGGGGCCGCCGATGCCTGAGCGGGCGCCGGAGAGAAGCGCGAGCGGCGGCGCGGCCCTGCCAGGGGGCGCCAAGCGCGATCCGATCCTGGTCGCCGACGGGCTGCGGCGCGCGTTCAGCGGCATTCGCGCCGTGGACGTCGATCACCTCGAGATCGCGCGCGGCGCCGTCACCGCCATCATCGGGCCCAACGGGGCGGGCAAGACCACGCTCTTCAACCTCCTCAGCGGCTTTGATCGCCCCGACGCCGGGACCTGGAGCCTCGACGGCAAGCGGCTGAACGGCTTGCCCGCGCACCGCATCAGCCGCCTGGGCATGGTGCGCACCTTCCAGCTCACCCGCGTGCTCGCCCGCCTGACCGTCCTTGAGAACGTGGCCGTCGCCGCGCCGGGGCAGTCCGGCGAGCGGCTCGATCGGGCGCTCCTGCGCCGGCGCTGGCGTGACCAGGAGCGGCAGGTCCGGGCGCGCGCGCGGACGCTGCTGCAGCGCTTCGGGATCGATCACATGGCGGACCAACCGGCGGACGCGCTCTCCGGCGGCCAGCGCAAGCTCCTGGAGATGGCCCGCGCGCTCATGACCCAGCCCCGGCTCATCATGTTCGACGAGCCCACCGCCGGGGTGAATCCGGCGCTGACGCAGTCGCTGCTCGGCCACGTGCGCAAGCTCCAGGCGGAGGGGCTCACGATCGTCTTCATCGAGCATGATATGGACGTGGTGATGGGGATCAGCGACTGGGTGGTGGTGATGGCGCAGGGCCGGATCCTGGCCGAGGGCCCGCCGGCGGATATCGTGGCCCACGCGGGCGTGATCGAAGCCTATCTCGGCCGCGCGCACGGCCTGGAGAAGGGCGGAGCGACGGAGAGCGAGGCGTCCCGTGACTGAGCCGGCCGGGGGAACGCCGCTGCTGGAGGCGCGCGGGATCGTCGCCGGCTACGTGCGGGGGGTGATCATCCTCAACAACTGCTCGATCACCCTCAACGCGGGCGAGATCGTCGGCGTCGTGGGGCCCAACGGGGCCGGCAAGTCGACGCTCGTGAAGGCCGTCTTCGGCCTCGTCCCGGTCTGGTCGGGCGAAGTCCTCCTACGCGGCCGGCCGGTCACCAACACCCGCCCCCACCGCCTCGTCGAGGCGGGCATCGGCTACGTCCCCCAGACGGAGAACGTCTTCCCCCGCCTCAGCGTGCGCGAGAACCTGGAGATGGGCCTCTTCCTCGAACCCAAGGCCTGGCGCGAGCGCTTCGACTTCGTCGCCGGGCTCTTTCCCCTGCTGCGGGAGCGCGCGGGCCAGCGAGCCGGCTCCCTCTCCGGCGGCGAGCGCCAGATGGTGGCGATGGGCCGCGCCCTGATGATGCGGCCGGACGTCCTGCTGCTCGACGAGCCCTCCGCCGGCCTGGCGCCCGCCTACCAGGAGGAGGTCTTCGAGCAGGTGATCGCGGTCGGCCGCGCGGGGGTGGCCGTGCTCATGGTCGAGCAGAACGCCCGGCGCTGCCTCCAGATCGCGCACCGCGGCTACGTGCTCGATCAGGGCCGCAACGCCTACGAGGGCCGCGGCGAGGACCTACTCCACGACGAGAACGTGGTCGAGCTTTACCTGGGCACGCTCAGCGCCACCTCGCGCTGAGCGGGAGGCCACCGGATCGCCGAGAAGTGGCTGGATGATCGCGAGGAGGCACGCTCTCGTTCGACGACATCACCTGGTACCAGCGGGTCTGTGCTGCCCTCGCCGAGACGCCGCGGTTGATGCAACGCATCGACGGGGTGATCGCGAGGCACGGTGGCTGGCCTCTATCGTCCAGTTCCTAGGGCCGTCCCTAGCGCTTCCTGCTTGGAAAGGCGGCGACGAGCACGGAGGCGTCAACGACCGCCGTCACTTGCGGTCTGCGTCGCGGGTTTCCAGGATGCCGGCCGGCTGGACGCGCGTCCCCGCCGCCGCTGCGCCTGTGAGGCTTCGCCGGCGCCCGCCGGGCCGCCTACCGGCCCGGTGATGCTTGTGGAGCGGGTTCGTCCGCGATGGCGGGGCGGTTCCTCGCGGTGACCGTGAGGTCCCGCTCGTGATGCTCCAACAGCCGTCCATCCGCCATCTCGTCGACGCGATCGGCGAATTCCAAGACGGTGCGATCGTGCGTCGCGGTCAGGATCGTCACCCCGCGCTGGTGCGCCAGCCGGCGCAGGAGGTCGAAGATGGCGCGGGCGTTGCCGGAGTCCAGCTCTCCAGTGGGTTCGTCTGCGACGATGAGCGACGGGTCGTTCGCTAAGGCGCGCGCGATCGCCACGCGCTGCTGCTCCCCGCCCGACAGCTCGTAGGGACGGTGGTCGCTGCGAGCATGCAGATCCACGAGCTGGAGGAGCTCGGTCGTGCGGGCCCGGCGCTTCTGCAGGCCGGCGCCCGCGATGCGCAGCGCGACCTCGACGTTCTCGTAGGCCGAGAGGAGGGGCAGGAGGCCGAACGACTGGAAGACGAATCCGATCGCGTGGCGCCGCATCTGCAGCAGCTGGCGCTCCGGGGCGCGCGTGATCTCTGTGCCGGCCAGGTAGACACGGCCCGAGTCGGGGCGGTCGAGGCCGGCGATGCAATTCAGCAGCGTCGTCTTGCCGGATCCAGAGCGGCCCATCAGGGCGGCGAACACGCCCCGCTCGATGCGCAGCGAGAGATCCCGTACCGCCCAGATCTCCTCCCCGCCCACTTGGAAGCGGCGGCTCACCCGCTCCACCTGCACGATCGGCTCCGAGTGGCCCGCCGGCGCAGCCGGCGGAGCGGTGGGGCGCTCGCTGCCGGGCGGCCGGCCGGTCATGGGTCGGCGTCGGGAGCGCGCGCGATGGTGACGCGACCGTCTTGAAGGTCCATCTGAACGTGGCTGCCCAGCCCCGCCGCGTCCCGCAGCTCCCTCGGGATCTGGACGCGGCCGCTGCGGTCGACCACTGTGTACTCGCGGCGGCCGACATCCGTGGCGCCGCCGGGCGGCGCTCCCGCGGCGTTGAAGATCTCCGTTGCGATGCGGCCATCGCGGATCAGGGCCACGCGGGGCACGCGGTCCGTGATCCCTTCGTCGTGGGTCACGATCACGATCGTGACTCCGAAGCGACGGTTGAGGCCGGCGAAGAGGTCGAAGATCTGATCGGCGGTGCGGGTGTCGAGTTCCCCGGTGGGCTCATCGGCGAGAAGGAGGGGCGGCTCGTTGGCGAGCGCCACCCCGATCGACACGCGTTGCTGCTCCCCGCCGGAGAGCTGCTCCAGGCGCGATCGTGCGCGCGCGCTGAGACCGATCGCCTCCAGCAAGGCCGTGGTGCGCGCACGCACCTGCTGGCGCGGCCGGCCGGCGAGGACCATGGGCAGCTCGATGTTCTGGGCCGCGGAGAGGTAAGGGACCAGGTTGTGACCGGCCTGCTGCCAGACGAAGCCGACCTGCCGGCGCCGGTACTCCACGCGCTCCGGTTCCTCCATCGTCAGCAGGTCCCGGCCGTCGACGAGGACGGAGCCGGCGCTTGGCAGGTCCAGGCCGGCCAGGATGTTGAGCAGCGTGGACTTGCCGGAGCCCGAGGCGCCGACGAGCGCAAGCATCTCGCCGCGCTTGATGCGCAGGTCCAGGCCCCGCAGCGCGACCACCTCCAGCTGCGCCACTTTGTAGATCTTGAAGAGGTCGGCGCAGACGATGTGCCAGTCGGGGTTCCCCGGCTCGGATCCGTCGCCGGCTACGGAGGGCGGTTGCTGCGTCATCGGTCCCATCGTCGATCTCTCGGGCGCTTCCTCCGGAAGCCCGACCGGCATCATTCGCCCAGCCGCAGGATGCGGTGGAGCGCGAGGCGCGCGTACAGTGCCACGACGACGCCGACCGTCAGCAAGAAGACGGCGCCGAGGATGGCGTAAACGATGCCGATCGTACCCCAGTCCGTGGCCAGTACGAAGGGCGGGACGACCTCCTCGCCGCGCTCGGTGATCCCGAGGAATTCGAGCATGAGGATGCCGAGGCGCGCACCGACTAGCGTGCCGACCGCCATCGCCAGGACGACGATGAAGACCTTTTCGAAGGTGACGACGGCGAGCGTCTGTCGCAGGGAGAACCCCAAGGTGCGCAGGACGGCGAACTCCAACGCGCGCGCGCGCGCGGAGGCGAGCGAGGAGACGAGGAACCCGAGGATGCTCAGCAGGAGCACCGCGGAGAACGATAGGAAAAGCAAGCCGTCCCAGCCGGCGGCGGTGAGAGGGTCCTCGTTCTGGGCGTCGCGCAGCGCCTCGGCATCCCAGACCGTGGGATCGCCGAAGCCGCCGGCGGCGATCGTTGCGCGCAGGGAGGCGAGCCCGGCCGCATCCCGGGGATCGATCCACACCTCGTTCGGGGCGACGACGCCGGAGCGCGTGCCTTCCGCGTTGATGAGAAAGCTCAGCCGTTCCCCGTCGGCGAGAAGGAGGCCCCTCCCCTGCCGCGGGTCGAACGTGGGGAATAGATCGAACGCGCCCGCGATCCGAACTGGCATCGGTCCCTGGGATGCGAAGACGAGAACGTCGTCGCCGGGGCGGAGGTCGGCCTCGTCGAGGAAGGCCTGATTGGCGATCACCGCCAGTGGGAGATCATCCCCGGCGATTCGGATCCCCCGCGTGGTTTGGAGGCTGCGCTCCCACGTGTAGCGGGCGGCGCTCTCACCGGAGACGACGAGATCACGTTCCGCGTTGAAACGGTCGGGACGGCCGGTGGCCGTGGCTTCGAAGACCGGCGTCCAGCGCTCGAGACTCTCGAAATCCTCGACTACGACGCCGTTGTCGAAGGGCGTATCCGGTGGCCCCGCTATGGGACTGTATTGCAGGTCGTCGAACACGATCTGGTTGGCGAACGATCCGAAGCGCGGCGCCCGCCGCACGAAGATGCCCGTGACGGTGGCGGGGCCCGCAGCCAGGCCGTCCAGCGGCGCCGTGAGCAAGCGCCAACCGATCCCGCCGTCCAAGACGGGGCCCAGCCGCAGATCGATATAGCGTCCCTCGCTGTCCCGCATCCGCAGGGACACGATCACGCTGCTGGTACGCATCAGATGGGCCCAGATCCCGATGCGCTCCGCGTCCGCGGGGATCGCCACGGCCGGAAGATCGAGCGGGTTCTCACCCAGCGGTGCCAGGAGCGTCGCCAGGGAATCAGCGGCCAGGTCGTCACGGAACCAGGCGACCTCCGGGAAGCGGACGGGGTCCACGCCGAGGAGATCGACCGCGATCGGACGGCCGTTCCTGAGCCGGTAGCGGATGTCGGTGCGGAGTGCTGCGCTCGCGGCGGCGACGTCGCTGCGGCGTTCGAACGCGGCCACCAGGCTGGCGGCGCCGCGCTCGTTCGTATCGAGCTCGGAGAGGCGGAGGGGTGCTCCGGCCAGGTAGGCCGCGCGATCGTCGAAGGATCGTTCGAGGGTCGCGCCGAACGTCGCGGAGAACATGCCGATCGCGGTCGCCAGGATGAGCAGGAGCACGAGGCGCGAATGCTCCAGCGGAGCACGCATCAGCTGCCATATCCCCAGTTGGAGCGGGGTGCGGCTGAAGCGCCGCGTGGCGCGGTCGACGGCTCGCACGAGCAGGGGGAAGAGGCGCAGGAAGACGACGGCCACCGTGACCAGGAAGACCGTGGGCGCCAGCAGGAGGAGGGGATCGTAATTGAGGTCTCCGAACAGCTCCTCGGTCACGAGCGAATCCGATCTCTGGAGTTGGAAGAAGAGCAGCGCCGCCAGCACCACGACGACGAGATCCAGGTAGTAGCGATGGAAGGCGGATTGTCCCGCAGGCCGGGACAGAGCCTGCTTGTGTTGCACGACGCCGCGCCGTCCCATCGCGATCGCAGGGACGAGCAAGGCAAGGAAAGCCAACCCCGCCCCCAGCGCCGCCCAGGCGTAGGCGGTGGCAGTGAGCTGCGTGTCCAGCAGAGCGCCGCCGCTGAGTCCGTCGAAGGCGGGCGTCAGTCCGAGAAGCGATACGACGCCCAACGCGAGTGGCGGGCCGGCCGCTAGGCCGATCCCGGACAGGATCGCGCCTTCGATCGCATAGATCCCAAGGATGTGACGAGTCCCCGCCCCCCGGCTCTTGAGCAGCGCGACCTCACCGGCCTGCCGCTCGACGAGCAGCGCCGCCACCATCATGAGGTAGTACAGCACGATCGCCACGATCTGGAGTGTCATCACCAAGAGCGGCACCTGCGCGAAGAAATCCCGCGTCGAGAAGGTATCCAGGAGGGCCGCCATCTCGCTCTGCACCCGCGCTCGGTCGGCACTGCCCAGGACGGTCCGCTCGAAGGTGTGCAGCCGTTGAGCCAAGGACTCGACATCGTCGGAGTCGATCGTCCTCAGGTCGAAGTAGGCGAGCGTCTCAAGGCGAGCGGTGATATCGGGAAGGTGCCCTGAGATCACGTCCAGGAGCGTGTCCTCCGTCGTGAAGAAGCGATAGGTGGGCGGGTCCTGCCGGTCCACGAAGAAGTAGTCGGTGCGGCGCCCCCAGTACTCCTCCTCCGCGTCCCTCTGGCCGATGAGCCCGACGACGGTCACCTCGATCGGCGCCACGTCTTCGCGCCAGAACGGGTGGAGGGCGAAGGTATCGCCGATCGCGACACCGAAGGCGGCCGCCGCCTCGGAGCCGAGCGCGACTTCGATTCTGGGCCCGCCCTGCGCCGTGGCACTGGATTCCGAAGTGGGCAAGCGTCCCCCGTCGATCGTGACGTGCGGGTCAAGCCCGGTCAGAAATTGCAGATTGGCGCGGGGGAGGTCGGGCGTTTGGCGGAAGCGGGTAGCGGGGTCGGTGAGGAAGAACGTCGCAGAGAGCGCGGTGCGGGTGCTGGCGCGGAGGTACGGATCGATCCAGCTCAGGGCCCGGTCGATGAGCAGCTGGGATTCCTCGTAGCCGGGCGACGCCAGCGCGTGCCCGCTCAGCGAGACGGCCAGGTCAAGCTCCGTCTTGTCGGCGCGGCTCAACTCGACATCGATCCCGCGCTCCCGCAGTGCGTTGCGGTAGATCTCGGTGGCGGCCATCAAGCCCACGGCCAGGATCACGCCTGCCAGCACAGCGGCCAGCAAGCGCCGGTGTCCGGCGGCCCGGCCCAGAGCGAGACGCAGCACGATGGGCAGCGTGATCAGCATGACGAAGAGCGCTGCCCAAAGGTGCCCCGATCTGGCGGGGGTGCTTGGCGACGACGGCGCGCTAGGATCCGGCTGCACCTGACGACGGTGGAGAGGGGCGGACGATGCGCGCGTGCCTTACTGCGGCCCGGGCCGCTGGCCTTTCGCTGGCCCTGCTCGCCGCCCTGACCTTTGCGGCCACTGCGGTCTTGGGCTGGCGGATCACCGACGAATCCGATCCTGAGCCGCGCCGGATCTTCCAAGGCGAAGCCCTCATGGATAACGCTCCCCCTGCCGATCTGGCTGGCGTCGTGAGCGATGTCGACGGGGAGTACGTCCAGGTGCGCGTCGATGAGACGCTGGTGTCTGTGCGTGTGGGGTCGGAGGCGCTGATTCAACGGCTCACTCCGATCACCCCGGCGGAGGTGCGGGCGGGGGAGTGGGTGATCGTCGGGGCGATCGATGACAACTCCCTTACGCTGGTCCTGCAGGCAGTGGTCGTCGCCGCACCGGACGAAGTCGCGCCGTGATGCCGCACACGTGGTGGGGCCTGGGCGCTTGGTTGGGGATCGTTGTGATCGCCGCTGTCGCGGGTTGGCTCGTCGGAGCGGAGTTGATCGCGCACAGCGCACGGCAATCCGAGCCTGTGCTGGTGCGTCCGGCGACCCCGAGCGCAAGTGGCGCGGCTGGGAGCGTGATCGTTCCCCGCAGTGGCTTGAGCCCCTTCGGTCACGCGGCGGGCTTGCCCGGGCGGCAGGTTCTGATTGGCCGTGTAACCGGCTCCGATCGCGAGACGCTGACACTGGCGTGGGCCGGTGGCAGGACTCGCTTCCGCTTCGCGGAAGGATCGAGCTTCCTGTTGCGGCTCGCACAGGAGCCCGAAGCGACGATCGAGCCGGGCGCCGCGATCGCATTGCTTGTGTCCGAGTCGGCTGGAGGTGCCCTGATCGCGCAGTCCGGCCTGTTGCTGCCGGAGGAGAGCCGGCCGCAGGTTCTGCCCGGGGAGATTATCGACGTGCTGGAGCTGGAATCGCTGCCCTGAGACTTGCGTTGTGGCCATCTCACGCGGCCAATCGCAGCGCGTGCGTGATCGATCCGCGGGCGGAAAGGCGCCAGGCTATTCCGACTCCCAAGGCGAGGGTCGCGACCAATCCGACGTAGGTGCCCAGGACGACCTCCCAGTCTGTCGTGAGCAGGAAGGGCGGCAGGACCCGATCGCCTGCCGCGTCGACTTCCAGGAAACGCAATGTGAGGCGGGCGATGCGATCGCCCAAGAAGGTACCGAGCCCCAGCCCGATGATCGCGACCACTGCGTACTCGGCCGTGAGTTGAGCGAGCAGCGCGCGCCGGCTGGTCCCGAGCGTGCGCAAGACGGCCATCTCCAGCGTGCGGTCACGCGCTGTGAGGACGACGCTCACTAGGAGTGCGACCAGCACGAGGATCGCGACGGCGACGAACGCAACCAGCAGGATGCCGCTGCCGCCGGCGGCAACCAGAGGGTCGGTCCCCACCGTGGCCAGCAGGGTCCGCTGATCGGTGACGGGCGCGCCCATCGCGGAGAGATCGCTCAGCGCCGCGACCGTGTGCGCCCGCCGTGCAGGATCGCTCGGCCCGCTGACCCACAGCTCGTTGATCGGAGTTGGGTTGCGGAAATCGAGGGTCGCGCCAAGGTGGTTGAGTTCGGCCACGTCGGTAATCAGGAACCCCCCGTTCTCTTGGGGATCCAGAGTCGGGAAGAACGCGACGGTCGCGATGATGCGCACGTCGATGCTGAATGGCCCCAAGTGCAAGGGTGCCGCGTCACCGACCCGGAGGCCGTGGTTGTGGAGGAACGTCTCGCTCGCGATCACATGGAGCGCACAACGTCCATCCACATCACACAGATTGGGACTGGGAAGGTAGAGGCCGCGACGGCCGGGTGAGACCCCCGCCGCCCAACGGTACTCCACGGCGCTGTTGCCGCTGTGGGCGACGATGTCCGTCCGGCGCTCGACCGCGTCTGTCGCGCCCGTCGCCGCGAGGGGTTGCAGCAGCCATTGACGAGCGTCCGATTCAAACCCCTCGATCAGGATGCGGTCACCACGCGCCGTGATCGCCACGAGATCGTCGAACAAGAGGCTGCCTGGTTCGCCGAGGCGCTGGGACTCGCCCTCCGTGTAGGTGATGGCGTGGAGGGTAAAGGGCGGGCGGGCGTCGCTGAACGCGGCGGGCCCGGTGGCGTCGCCGCGCAACTCTTGCCAGACACCGGCCAATCCAGGGCTGCCCAGCCCGACACGGAAGAACCGGCCGTCACGGTCGCGTAGCTGGAGCCACACCGAGAGGTCATCGCGCGGCACGCTCGGGTTCACCCACAGACTGAGTTCCATCAGGTCGTCGGGGAGTGGCAGGCCGCCGAGGCTGGCGGTGGGGCGGAGCTTGGGAAGCAGTGTCGCCAGGGGCTCGGAGCTGAAGTCGTCGCGGAACCACAGGATCGAAGCGGCTCGGGCGCTGTCCAGAGCAAGGATCTGTACCTCACGTCCCCGGACGCCGGTCGCGCCAACGCTACCGCGGCGCCGGATCGCGAGTGTGCTCGCGCTGGCGCCCGGCAGCGCTTCGATCTGCGCTTGGGCCAATCCGGGCGGGCGGGGGTCCGCTCCCACGCGGAGGTCGACGCCGGCCTCAAAGCGGGCGCGCTCGTCGAGCGAGCGATCAACCGTTGCGTCGTAGGATGCGGCAAACGTGCCGAGCGCCGCGGCGAGCATCGTCAGGACAGCGAGCCGAATGACCGGACTGGGATTGCGGGCTGCCTGGCGGAGCGCGGCGGCGATCGGCATAGAGATGCGGTGCCTTGCGATCCAGGCCAGAGCGGAGAGGGCAGGCGGAAGCAGACGCAGGACGAGGAGGATCGCGATCAGGCCAACGAGCGCCGGAGCGATCAGGACGAGCGGCTCGGTGGAAAGGCCGCCAACCGTGTTGCGTGTGAACACCGCGTCGCGCGCGCCCACCGACCAAACGAGAAACCCCGCGACCGCTACGAAGACAATGTCGAGGTAGTAGCGCTGAAAGACGTTGCGACCGGCTGGCCGCGCCGCTATGCGCCGGGCCGGGCCGGGTGGGACGCGCGCCGCCTCCGCGACTGGGACAAGGACGACGCCCATTGCCAGCGCCGCTCCTGCCAGCGCCAGCGCCCAGGCTTGCGGCGTGAGAGAAATTGCGATCCAGTCATTGCTGGTGACGTCGCGGAAGCTGCCGATGAATCCGAGGGCGCTCACGGCAGCCGCGGCGATCAGCGGCGCCACTGCCGCCGCTAGGATCACGATCAGCAGGAGTTGCAGAGCGTACAGCCCGAGCACCTGCAGCAACGAGGCGCCTCGACTGCGCAGCAAGGCGATCTCGTCGGTCTCTCTGCTTATCAGAAGACGGGCCATCACGAAGATGAAGAGGAAGACGACGCCGACGACCTGTACCACGATCAGCAAAATCGGCACGACGCTGAAGTCGCGTGCCTCTTGGAAGCTGCGTAGTGCTCCATCGAACGAACTCGATACCGCTCCCCCGACCGAGGCAATGTCCGTCTGGAGGTTGGCGAAGCGATCGAGATCGGCGGGAACGTCGGCGCTGTCGAACGTGTTGAGCGGAATCAGGTCCACGAAGCGGATGTCGGCGCGGTAGCCAGGGAGCAGCTGGCTTAGCGGACCGAAAAGCGCGTCAGAGTGAACGAAGAGCGCGAAGACCCGCGGTAGGGCCAGGCTCTTCCGCGGCTCCCGGGGGCGCGCAAGATTCGCAAGCGCCGCGTCCCAAAACGGATCGTGGGGGTTGTGCGCGTCGAAGATACCGACCACTTTGGCCGGGAGTTGTAGGCCGATCAGCGCAGATGTGGCGCAAGGCTCGAGCGAGGGCGATGTCGCCGCGGTGGGACCGTCGAGTAGCGGCGGCTCGCGGTCACAATCGTCGTAAACGTCCGCGACCGCGAACGCATCCCCCACTCCGAGGCGAGCAAACTCGGCGTGGGCGCGCGGGAGCGCGACTTCGATGGGACCGTCGAGTTGGGAAAGGCCTAGCTCAGGGTCGAGAGTCATCGTCGGCGGGGCGGGCGGGCGCCCTTCAAACTCAACGTAGGACTCCCACCCCTCGATCGTGGTGAACTCCCCGCCGAGTGGGGCAGAACCCGGGATCTGAGTGCCAGCGAGCAGGCGGAGGTCACTGACAAGCCCCGACCGTATGCGCCGAGGCAGCGCGATGTCGCCGAAGTGCGCATCAAGGCTGGCTTCGGCGAAGTCACGCACTGCCTGCGCGCGTTCCCCGCCCAGCAGTGTCTGGGAGATCGTGACCTGGACGGAGCCAATCTGGCCGGCCTCACGGTCGAGTTCGAAGTCGAGCCCCAAGTCCGTGAGCGCGCGCGTATACACGGTGGTGGAGGCCATGAGCCCAGACGTCACGAGAATGCCGAGACCTACGATGCCGAGCAGTCGCCAGTTGGCGCGAGCGCGTAGGAAGAGGAGTCGCAGAGTGGTGTTCTCTCTCGCCCGGTGATCGAGGCGCCGAGTAGTGTAGCGAGCAATGGAGATCTCGCCGCAATCCGGCCCGGCGGTTCAGGCTGGATCCCCGTCAGGGTACTCTGCCCTTGCTAAAGGAGGAGTATCTGTTTTGGCCGCCTGAAAAGAATTCTGCTAGCCGCGAATTCGCGGACTCTTCGGGAGGCCGAGTCCAGTTGTGGAGTTCAAGCGTCAGGACGGTGGCGCGGCTCTGGTCGTCCGTGATGACACGGAACCATTCGCCGAATGGCGCGGCGCTGCCCCGGCGAAGATGCGTGGCTCCCCGGGCAGGACTTGAACCTACAACCTAGCGGTTAACAGCCGCCCGCTCTACCAATTGAGCTACCGGGGAACGCGAGGTTGGCTGCCGAGCCAGGATTCGAACCTGGACTAAGGGATCCAAAGTCCCGCGTGCTACCGTTACACTACTCGGCACCGCGCCGTCGAGCTATTGACTTTTCTCAGGCACCTCCGTCCGCCGCTGGCCCGCGGCTCCCGAAGCCGCGGCGAAGGGTGCTGGTGCCGAAGGCCGGACTCGAACCGGCACGGGAGTCGCCTCCCAACAGTTTTTGAGACTGTCGCGTCTGCCAATTCCGCCACTTCGGCATGCGGGTGCGACGACCGCGCGCTCGGCCTCGCCCTCAAGATTCGCTCCCTCGCCGACTCCGGCAGCGCGCCGCCCGGCCGCACCTTTGGTGGCGCCGTCCGGGGATCGGCGTCCGCCGCCAGCATAGAGCCGCCGCGTCCTGCGGTCTTTCCCGGCTCCGCTCGCTACAGGGGCCAGTCGCGCAGGATTCGCTCGGTCTCCTCGGCGTGGGTGGATTCGTCGCGGACCATGTCCTCGAGCTGGACGGCCATGCCCTTGTCTCCGAAGGCCTCCGCCTGTTGGGCCCGCTCGGTGTAGTCCCGCGTCGCCAGCAGCTCGGCCGCCAGTACCTGCTCGACCATCTCCCGGTTGGTCGCTGCCGCGGGCACCGGCCGAGCCTCTGTCGTCGGCTCGCCGCCGAGGGCCACGATCTTGTTCGCTAGGTATTGGGCGTGCGCCTGCTCGTCGGCCACTTCGCTGAGGAAGAACTGCGCCAGCTGGGGACGGTAGGGGCCCGTCGCCTTGGCCGCGTAGGTCAGGTACTGGATGATCGCGCCGAACTCGCCGGCCAGGTCCCTGTTCAGGAGGGCGATCATCTCGTCTTTGGTCATGCCGTGCTCCTTTCCCGTCGCACCGGTAAACCCAATCCCCTCCTCACGGTATACCGGGCGGCCCGCGCAGGCGGCGGCCCGGCCGGGCGATCTCTGTCACGCGCGCGTCATTCCGCCACCGCCGCGGCCGGGGGCGGCTCCAGCGCCTCGGCGGCTCACTCCGCCGGGGCATCCTCGGGTCGCTGCGGCAGCGCCTCCACGGCTACGAGTGTGACCTTGCGCTCGTCCGCGGCCATGACGGTGAAGCGGTGTCCGCCGTGCTCCACCTGTTCGCCGCGCAAGGGGAAGCGGCGCAGGTAGGCGAGGACCAGGCCGCCGACCGACTCGGCGTCGGGATGGGAGAGGTCGGCGGCCAACTCGTCACCGAGGTCGGCTAACGAACGGCGCCCCTCCACGTAGAGGCGCTCGCCCACGCGCACGTCGGTGCCGGAGCGCTCCGAGCCGCTCTCGCTGCCGATCTCGCCCACCACCTCCTCCAGGATGTCCTCCAGCGTGATCAGGCCCGAGGGGGAGCCCACCTCGTCGATCAGGATGGCGATGTGGTGCCCGCTCTCTTGCATTCGCTCCAGCAGGCGGGCGGTGGAGGCCCGCTCTGATTCGAAAATCATCTCGCGCATGACGCTGCGCGCCGTGTCGCCGGCGCGGCCGGCCGCGTAGGCGCTGTTGACGTCGCTCACGTGGACGTAGCCGACGATGTTGTCGATGCGGTCCGCGTAGACGGGCAGGCGCAGGACGCCGGCCGCGGTCAGCCGCTGGGAGACCTCCCGCAGCGGCTCGCCCACCTCGGCCACCTGCATCGCTACCCGCGGGGTCATGATGTGCCGTACCTGCCGCTGCTGCAGCGTCAGCGCCCCCAGCAGCATCTCCGATTCGTCTGCCTCCAACGCCCCCGACTCGCGCCCCAGCATGATCGCCGTACGCAGCTCCCCCAAGGCCAGCGCCCCAGCGGCCTCGCCCCGGCCGCCGCCGAGGAGCAGCACTCCCCGGCTGAGGAGGTCCAGCGCCGCCACGATCGGCTGCGTCGACCGCGTCCAATAGCGCAGCGGCAGCGCGTAGAGGCGGCTCAGCGCGAAGGAGTGATGGAGCGCGATCGTTTTTGGGCCAACCTCGCCGAAGATTAACAGCAGCACCGTCACGATAATCGTGGCGGCCAGCACGGCACGACCGCTGGAGACAAGCTCGGCGGCGATCGCAGTCCCTACCGCGGCCGCGCCCGTGTTGACGAGATTGCTTCCCAGCAGGATCGACGAGAGCAGCCGCCGCGGAGACTCCAACAGGCGAGAGACGCGGGCAGCGCCGCCGACGCCCTCGCGCACGTAATGCTCCAGCTGCACGCGTTGCAGCGAGAGGAAGGCCGTCTCCGCGCTTGAGAACAGGGCGGATAGCAGCAGCAGCACCACCAGCAGAGGGATGTAGATCTCCACTTCGAACGCTTCCCTTCATCGGCCGAGCGGCGAGCCGGTCCGCCCCGGTCCACCGGAATCCTGGCACCGTATCACCGGCTGGGTCGGCGGATTGCCGCACACTGTTCGGGGCCTTGTATCCGGGCTTGCCCGAAGTGTCGTGGCGGCGCGCCCCGGCGGGCGCGCCGCCGCTTTACAATCGACGCACGTGTTGCAGATTGCCGCCCCATCGCTCGCTTCCACGCAGCAGGAGCTGCCCTACCGCCCGTTGACCGACGTTGCCCTCGCGCTTGTCGAGCGGGGTGAGCGGGCGGTTGCGTTCCTCGATTCCAGCGCCCCAGCGGGCGCCGAGGCGCGCTGGTCGATCTTGGCTTGGCGGCCGCGCCGCGTCGTCGCCTGGCCCCAGGGGCGTCCGGGCGCCTTCGCCTCCCTCCACGGTATTTTGCGCCCGCGCGAGGTGGTCCCCGTGGACGCCGTCGCTGCGGGCGATGCGCTTCCCTTCCACGGCGGCTGGCTCGGCTGGTTCGCATACGATCTGGGACGGCACTTGGAGCGGCTGCCGGTTCGCGCCGCCGCCGACCCGGCGATTCCGGACTTCGTCTTGGGCGAGTTCGAGGCGGCGCTGATCGAGGATCGGGTGGAAGGGCGTCTCTTCGCGGTGGCCAGCGCCGCGACGGTCGCAGCAGCGGCCGCATCTTGCGAGCGCCTCGCCCTCGAAGCACGAGCCCTGCCGGCCATGCCCTCCTTGCCGTCCGCGGCGGCTGCATCCAAGGCGCACAGCCTCAGCGAACGGCTGCGCCGAGACGACTACGCACGGCGCGTCTCGCGCATCCTGCGCTATATCGAGGCGGGCGATATCTATCAGGCGAACTTCGCCTACCGGGTCGATGCCGAGACCGAAGTGGAATCGGCGCAACTCTACCGCCGGCTGCGCGCCGCGAGCCCGGCGCCGTACGGTTGCCTCTTGCGCCTGCCCGGCGCTCCCGAGCTGCTGTCGATCAGCCCCGAGCTGTTTCTTCGGCGCCTCGGATCTTGGGTCGAGACGCGCCCGATCAAGGGGACGCGTGCCCGCGGCGACACCCCGATCCGTGACGCCGAGCTCCGAGAGGAGCTCCGCGACGATCCCAAGGAGCGCGCCGAGCTTCTGATGATCGTCGACCTGGAGCGCAACGACTTGGGGCGCGTCGCTCGTGTCGGATCGGTGGCGGTTCCCCAGTTGCGAGGCCTGGTCACGCACCCGACCGTGCACCACGCCGCCGCTACCGTTACGGCGGAGCTGGAGCCGCGCGTGGATACGGCTGCACTGCTTGCCGCGACGCTTCCGGGCGGCAGCGTGACCGGCGCGCCGAAGGTCCGCGCTATGGAGATCCTCGATGAGACCGAGGGTATACGCCGAGGGCCATATACCGGGTGCGCCGGCTACATCGGCTACGACGGGAATCTCGCTTTGAGTATCCTGATCCGCACGCTGGTGCGGCAAGGTGCGCACGTGCACTTCCACGTCGGCAGCGCCATCGTCGCGGATTCCGACCCCCTCGCCGAATACGCCGAGACGCGGGCAAAAGCGGCGGCGCTGCTGCGCGCGCTCACGGCGACCGATCGTTAGCCTTCGCCGAGGGTATCCGCGTGACCGGCGGCGCCTTGTGGCTCAACGGCACTCTCTACGATGAGGCGCCGCCACTCTCCCGCGACCGGGGCCTGCTGCTGGGTGATGGCCTCTTCGAGACTGTTCTCGTGCGGCGCGGTTCCCCCATCCTCTTGTCGGAGCATCTCGATCGTATGCGACGTAGCGCGGCCGCGCTCTCTTTCCCGCCCCTTCCGGCCCTTGAGGAGCGTCTCGGGAGCGCTTTGGAGGACTTGTTCGCGTCGGCGGAGGAGTCCGGCTCTCCCCCGCTCATGGCCTTCCGCGTCACGCTCACGCGCGGTCCCGGTCCCCGCGGCCTTGCGCTTCCCGCGACGCAGGAGGCGTCGCTCTGCGCCCAGCTCGATCCCTACGACCCGGCGGCGGTGTCCACGGAGAGCGCAGCGGTCATCGAAGCGCCCCGTATCGACCCGCTCGACCCGCTCGCGTCGCACAAGACCACCTCCGCTCTGCGCTGGATCTTCGCTCGCCGGGCTGCGCGGGCGGCGGGAGCCGATGTCGCGATCCTCCGCACGATCGACGGCGATCTGGCCGAGGCGGACTTCGCCAATCTCTTCGCCGTGGTGGACGGCCGTGTCGTGACGCCGCCGCTGGATCGCGGCGTGCTGCCGGGCGTCACCCGCGCGTTCGTGCTCCACCGATTGAGCGAGGAAAGTCGGCCGGGCGACGAGCGCCCGCTTCATGCCGCCGATCTCTGTCGTGCGAGTGAGATATTCCTCACTTCAAGCCTAGTCGGCGTGCGCTCGCTGCGGCGCGTGGACGGGAAGCCGCTTTCCGAAAGCTCGCCCGTCGCGGATGTGCTGGCGGCCGCCTACGAGGCGCTCGTTTAGATCAACCGCCTCGTGTGCGGCAGGCTGTCTCCCCCTCGTTCTTGAGGAGGAGCGTGGTGCCGAGGGGCAGAATCGAACTGCCGACCCCACGGTTTTCAGCCGTGTGCTCTACCGACTGAGCTACCTCGGCGTCGGCGGCTTGCGCAGCGTACTATAACGGCCGCCCCGCCCCGCAGCCCTGCTGTGAACGGCGCGAGGCGGGTAGTATGCGCTCGTGCTTACCCTGGTGGTTACTTCGGCGCTGGCGGGCGATGGAAAGTCGACCGTTGCCGCGGGGCTCGCGGACGTCCTGGCCCCTCGCGGCTATCGCGTTCAACTCACATCCGGCGATGGTTCGCTCCCCGCAGCTGCTGATGTGGCGATCCGCGAGCACGGCGATCCCGCGACCGCCGCGTCTGGAGCTGATGTGGTGGTTCTGGTAGTCCGCCAGGGACAGGCGGACGATGCCACCTTGGAGCGTGCTGCGGCCGAAAGCGGTGCGGCCGCGATCATCTTGACTTCCGTTCCGGAAGGAGCGGAGACGGCGGCGCGCGCGCGTCTGCAGGCGATCACCGCGCGCTTGGACCGACCCATCATGCTGGCGGGCATGCTCCCCCAAGATCGGTTGCTGGCCGCTCCTTCGCTGGAGCAGATGACGGCGGCCCTAGAGGCTTCACTGGATGCACCCGAAGACGCCGGCAACGAGGCGGTCGAATGGATCGAGATCGGCCCCATCACCGCTCATCCCGGGTCGGTCCACTTCGCGACGGTGGGCTCGAAAGCGATCGTGACGCGCGGTGACCGGCCCGATGTCGCCCTCGCTGCGCTTGATGTCGATGCGGAGTGCTTGATCCTGAGTGGTGGGCGAGAGCCTCTGCGCTACGTGCTGGAGCGCACGAGGGAGGACGCAGTCCCTTTGATCGCCACTGCGCTGACCACGAGCGAGGCCGTGCAGCGTTTGGGTCCTCTCTACGGGCAAGGGACATTCCGTGGCACACGGAAGCGCGAGCGCGCTGCCCGGCTCGTTGCGCAGTATGTGGATCTCGACGCGTTGCGACGGCTTCTGGGTTTGGGCCGATCGGCCGGTGCCTGAGCGAGCTTTTAGCGCGACCAGGGACTCGCGAGCGGTGGCTTTTGGGAAGACCCGTCCATAGCCGCCGGCTCGGCTTCCGGACGCTGCAGGATTCTGCGTCGGCGCGGCTGGCCGCCTGACAAGGCCGAATCCGCGGAGGAAGCCGGTTTTTTGCCGTCGTCCAATGGTGGGATGGGAGCCGTCGCGGGCTGCGTCGGCGATGAGCCGGGGCCGGTGACCGGCTTCGTGGGCTGCTCTGCAAGCGGCGCGGCGGATTCCGGTGCAGTCGCGGTCTGCGCGGGGATCGGCGCGGCGGATTCCGGTGCAGTCGCGGTCTGCGCGGGGATCGGCGCGGCGGGTTCCGGTGCAGTCAGGCTCGGCGCCGACTGCCGCGCCACCGAGCACCACGGGCAGATGCGCCAGGTGAACGGCAGCGGCCGCGAGCAACTATGACAAAGTGCCTTGAGGGCGGTCGCGCAGTGAGGACAGGCGACGAAATCCTCCTGCACGTCCACCCCGCATTGCGGGCAGGCGAGCTGGTGCTGGAGGTCTTGCAGGAGCGCTTCCTCTTCGAGTTGGCGGTCGTACACTTCGGCGATTGTGAGACCGGGCCGCAAGACGAGGTACAGAACCCAGCCTGCCAGGCTGAATAGGACGACGGTAGAGACGGCGATGAACTGGGTCACCGGGTCTTGCGACCGCTCGCGGATGTCCCGAATGGTCCAGAGGATGGCAGCCAGCCAGAGTGCGCTGAGATACGCGCCAACGATGACGCCGGCGATGATGCCGGTGCTCTCAGGACTGCCTCCCGGCCAGCTGATGGCTGGGAGAAGCATCGTCACCTCGTTCGAAACCGACCCCGCCGCCGCCGCGAAGAAAACGCGGCACCCAGGTTGCCCACGACCTACCTTAGCGTCTAACGGCACTAATGTCCTTGGCCGGAGCCGAGACGAACACGTGTGCTACTCTCGCCGCTATGCAATGCCGAGACCGCGTCCGCGATGACTGAGGCGTTTCCTGCCGCGCACGGCGCTACCGACGGCCAGCCAGGGCGATTCCTTCAAGGACTCAGTACCGCACAGGCCGAAGCGGTCGTGGTTCCGGGTGGTCCGCTGCTCGTTCTGGCCGGGCCAGGGAGCGGAAAGACGCGCGTGATCGCGCACCGCATCGCCTACCTGCTCCAGGGCGACGTTGCTCCTTGGGAGATGCTCGCCGTCACATTCACCAACAGGGCAGCACGGGAGATGCGGGAGCGCGTACAGACGCTGCTCGGCCACGAGGCGGACGGTCTCACGCTCGGTACGTTCCACGCGATCTGCGCTCGCATGCTTCGCCGCGACGGTCAGGCGCTTGGTATCGATCGCAACTTCAACATCTTCGATACCGGCGACCAGTTGGAACTCGTCAGGCAAGCGCTCTCGGCGCTCGGCGTCGATCCGAAACGATACGCTCCGCGCGCTTTGCTCCATGGTGTTTCCAAGGCGAAAAGCGAAGGGCGCTCGGCCGCCGACCTACAGCAGCGCAGTGGTAGCTACTTTGAAGAGATCGTGGCTCGCGTCTTTGAACACTACCCGGCGCTGTTGGGGAGGAACGGTGGCCTCGACTTTGACGACCTTCTTCTCCGTGCTCTGGAGCTATTCGATACGGTTCCGGAGGTGCGTGCGCGCTACCAGAACCGCTACCGGCACGTGCTCGTCGACGAATTCCAGGACACCAACCTGGTGCAGTACCGGTTGGCGCGTGCATGGGCGGCGGGCACTGGGAACCTGACCGTTGTCGGCGACCCGGATCAGTCGATCTATTCTTGGCGCGCGGCCGATATCCGCAACATCTTGCACTTCGAGCGTGACCATCCGCAGGCGAAGGTGGTTCGCTTGGAGCAGAATTACCGATCGACCAAGGCGATCTTGCATGTCGCCGACGCAGTGATCCAAAAGACGGCGCAGCGTTTGCACAAGTCGCTTTGGACTGAGAACGAGGCCGGCCATCTTCCCGTCGTGCGTGAGGCTTACAACGAGATCGAGGAAGCCCGGTTCGTTGTCGAAGAGTTGCAGCGCCACTGGGCGGCGGGTGAGTGGGAGCCGGGTGATGTCGCCGTCATGTACCGCACCAACGCCCAGTCGCGCGTGCTGGAGGAGGAATTCCTCCGGGCGGGACTGCCCCATCGCATCGTCGGCGCGACGCGCTTCTATGAGCGGAAGGAGATCAAAGACCTGCTCGCCTATCTGCGGCTGATCCACAATCCGAGCGACTCGGTCTCCTTCGCTCGCATCGTCAACGTGCCTGGCCGGGGAATCGGCAAGCGCACGCAGGAGGTGCTGGTTGCGTGGGGGAGCGATCGCAACCTCTCCGCCTTTCGAGCGGCCGTGGCCGTTGGCGAGATCGACGGCCCCAAGGTCGCGTCGCGGGCTGTACCTCCGCTACAGGAGTTCGTCGAGATGATCGAAAAAGGGAGACGGCTGGCCAGCGAGGCTACTGTCGTGGAGCTCTTGGACTTCTTGCTGCGGAAGACCGGCTATCGTGAACACCTCTCCGACGAGTTCGACGACGCCGAAGAGCGCTGGGAGAATCTCCGGGAGTTGGGCACCGTCGCCAGCAAGTACGATGGGCTGCCGCCCGATCGCGCGCTGCCGGCGTTCCTGGAGAGTGTGGCGCTGGTCTCCGACCAAGATGATCTCGATAGTGGCCCGCCCAACGCGGTCTCCCTCCTTACGCTCCACACCGCGAAAGGGCTTGAGTTCCCCGTTGTCTTCCTCGTCGGCATGGAGGAAGGCGTGCTTCCACATAGCCGCGCGTTCGATGATCCGGACTCTTTGGAGGAAGAACGGCGCCTCTGCTATGTGGGCATCACGCGCGCGCAACGGCGCCTGTACTTGCTCTATGCGTTTCGCCGCGCGCTCGCCGGCAACGTCGGCCGTAATTCGCGCTCACGCTACCTGGCCGACATCCCCGCAGACGCCGTCGACACGCGAGGCCAGACGACATCCACAACCGTTGCGCCTGCACCGACGACTCCCGGCCGCCGCACCCACACGTGGGACGACTACGACGGCGTCGATGTGGAGCCGATACCGCGCGTTCCGGTCGGGGCGCGCGTGCACCACGCGACTTTCGGCCCCGGCGTCGTGGTTGATCGCAAGGACGTCAAGGACGATCAGGAGGTGACTGTGGATTTCGAGGAAGCCGGCGTCAAGAAGCTGGTGCTCTCGCTGGCACCTATGGACGTGCTTTCTTCCTAGGGATGCTTCCTAGGGATGCGCGCAGGCGGTACGGGTCCACCGCTCCGCGAGTTCGGCCGCGGTTAGTTCGGATGGGGCGACGCCTTCGGTACGGAGGGCCGCCTCGAGGGCGCGAAAGCGCGCCTCGAATCGATCGGCTGCCTCGCGCAGGGCGTCTTCGAGTTGAATCCCTTCCCGCTGCGCCAGTCGCGCGAGCAGGAAGAGCAGATCCCCCCAAGAGGCGGCGTCGTTGGGAGGCGTCGCCATGACGCCGGACGGCGGGTCGTCACTCGGCGCAAAGCCTTGTCGTGCTGCGCGACCGACCAGGCTCTGCGCTCGCGCCAGGGCCGGCTGGGCCTGTGGCACGCCGTCGAGCGCGGACGCCTCTGCGTTGCCGGCGGTGCGCTCCTCTGCCTTGAGCCGGTCCCAGTTTTCGACGACCGCGTTGGCGTCTGCTGCTTGTGCAGCACCGAACACGTGCGGATGGCGCCGGATCAGCTTGGCTCGGATGCCCTCCGCGACATCGTCGATATCGAACTGCCCGTCCCCCTCGGCGATCTGTGCATGCAGGAACACCTGCATCATGAGGTCGCCGAGCTCTTCGCGGAGCGCGCGCGGGTCGTCGCGGTCCAGTGCTTGGAGCACCTCGTAGGTCTCCTCCAACAGGTGGGGACGCAAGCTGCGGTGATCTTGATCGAGGTCCCAAGGGCAGCCGCACTCCGGGTCGCGCAAGCGGGCGATTACGCCGCGTAGTCCCGCGAGGTCGTGCCGCACCGCTTCTGGGGCCACGCGGGGCAGGACAAGCGCACGGGCGTGCGGAGGAAGACTCGCTGCCGCGAGCAGCGCTTGGATATCGAGTGTCTCGGTGCGCAGACTCCCGTTCTTCTCCACGATCACCTGTACCTCGGTATCGAGTGGATATCGACGGAGACGCGATGGGGCGATCGGAGCGTCGATCAAGAGCAGCGCGGGATGGGCGGGATCCGGCGCTAGAACGGAGATCGCTCCCACTTGCAGCCCTTCCCGCAGCGCGATGCCCGCGGCTTCGGCGAGCGCCTCAACGGAGACGCCGATGCTCACACGAGCCTCCGTACAATGCAGTGGGCAGAGCGATCTGACATCGTGGCCAAGCCTAGCTGAGATGCGGGACTGGCACCGTGAGGATGGCCATGGCATTCACGTCGCAGTGGGAGCGCTGGCTGTGGCGCGGGGCGGTCGTCCTGTTCGCGCTTTCCTTGCTGATCTTGCCGCTTTCGCTGGCTGTGCGGTTCACAGCCCAGTCTGGCTGGTGGTGGGAACGTGGCTTCGATCAGTACGACGCCGAAGCGCGTACGGGCCTGCCCCGCGCCGAGCTCGATCACGGCGCTGCTGAGCTCCGCGCTTACTTCCGCTCTGACGACGAGCTTGCCGATATCACGGTCACGAATACGGTTGGCGCGGCTGAGCCGCTCTTGAGCGAGCGGGAGGTTCTGCATTTGCGAGACGTCAAGCGGCTTTTCGATCGGACCTACGATGCCGGCTGGGGCAGCCTCGGTGCGATCGTTGCGATCGTGGCTGGGACGATCATCTGGCGAGGCCGCGCGGCTGGACGGGCCCTTGCGTCCGCTGGCCGCCTGGCGGGAGCCACGGTGACGGGCGTGATCGTCGTGCTGGGCATCATCGCCGTTAGCGGCTTCGACGAGGCGTTCCGGCAGTTTCATCTGCTCTTCTTCACCAATGATCTCTGGCAGCTATCCAGCCGCGACCGGCTGATTCAGATGTTTCCACAAGACTTTTTCTTTGAGTCCACGTTGCTGATCGGCGCTGCGATTATCGGAACGGCCGTCGCTGTCGGATTGATGGGTTGGGGTGTGTTGCGCTGGGGCGCCCGCGTGGATGGGGGATTGAGGGCGGACAGGCTGGACGCTGCTTAGTTCAGTGCCCCGCAGCCGCAGCCGCCCCGTCCGCAAGCGCAGCCACCACTCACTGAGGATTCGGGCGCGGTGGTGCCTTGCGCTTGAGCACTGCTTTGCACCTGGACGCCGACGGTTAGGACTGGCGCGGCGAGGTGTCCGTAATCGCACTCACTGGGCTCGCCCGCGGCGCTGATTGGCCGGAGCTGTGTGAACTTGATGGCGCAGTTCCGGCAGTAATACTCGTACAGCGGCATGCGCTCGCGTTCCGATCGAATCCCTGGCAGCAGTGCGGATCCAAGCGTAGAGACCGTTTCGTGCGGTGGTCAAGGAATGATGCGGTTCGCTCCGCGCTCGTTCGTCCGCGCGAGCTGCGGGACTGCTCCCGTGCTTGCGCCCGCCGGTTGCGGCGGGCCCTCTGCGGTTACTCCAAGTAGTCTTTCAGGCGCCGCGAGCGGGACGGGTGGCGCAGCTTGCGCAGAGCCTTGGCCTCGATCTGGCGGATGCGCTCGCGCGTGACGCCGAACTCACGGCCAACCTCCTCGAGCGTGCGGCTGCGTCCATCCTCCAGACCGAAACGGAGCTGCAATACGCGTCGTTCGCGGAGGGTGAGCGACGAAAGCACGCCCTCAACCGCTTCTTTGAGCAGCTGCTGGCTGGCGGCGTCTGCGGGTGCGAGTGCCGTCGCATCCTCCAGGAAGTCTCCTAGGTGCGAGTCCTCCTCTTCACCGATCGGCGTCTCCAGCGACACGGGCTCCTGGCTCACCTTGACGATCTCCCGCACCCGTTCGGAGGGGATGTCCATGCCTTGGCCGATCTCATCCGATGTCGGCTCCCGCCCGTACTCTTGCACGAGCCGCCGGGACACCCGTACGAGCTTGTTGATGGTCTCTACCATGTGCACGGGGATGCGGATCGTGCGCGCCTGATCCGCGATGGCGCGGGTGATGGCTTGGCGAATCCACCAAGTCGCGTAGGTCGAGAACTTATAGCCTTTCCGGTAATCGAACTTCTCCACTGCCCGGATCAGGCCGATGTTCCCCTCTTGGATCAAGTCCAGCAGGGAGAGGCCTCGCCCGATGTACTTCTTTGCGACCGACACCACTAGCCGCAGATTCGCCTCCGTGAGGCGCTTCTCGGCGCGGTAGGAGTTTTCCTTGAGCCGCTCTATGCGCCGCTCGAAACGGCGCTCCAGCGAGGCTAAGCTAAGCGGCAATTCCGGCGAAGGTGGATAGATCTGCTCGATCGACCCTGTAGCCTCGGCCGCGCGTTGCAGGAGGTCCGGAGTGAGGATATGCGTGACGATGGAGACCCGAACGAGTAAGTCCTCCGCCTCTGCTTCCTCAATGCGCAGCCGCTTTTGCACCTTGTTGCGCAGCTCTTCGTCCATTTCTCCGTCGACGCGATCACGGAAGGTCGGATCCGTGATCAGCTCGATGATGCCGAGCTTCTTGATCTTCAGGGTGCGCTGAATCAGCTCAATGACGGGGCGCAGGTCCTCGAGTTGCTGGAGCAGGCTGATGAACGTCTCAAGGGCGCTGGGCGGGCGACGATTCTCCTCCGCAAAGGCCTCCTCAATGTCGTGGATCCAGTTGCCCTCCTCCATCTGCTGCGCCAGGAATTTCTCGTCGGCGGCGGAGAGTAGGAAGACCTTGCCGATCTCGCGGAGATACATCCGCACCGGATCGTCGATACCCTCGCCTTCCTCTGTGCCGAGGCGGTTCGGAGTGGTCGGGCGCTGACGCGACTTGCCCGCGGCGGCCTTGTTGGGGCTTTCGGGCTCTTCTTTCTCGTCGATGTCTTCGAGGTCGGAAACGCTCGGCTCTTGCGCATCGAAAGCCGCGAGCGCCGCCTGTTCGTTCAGCATTCGCTCGCGGTTCTTCGCTACGGTGCGGCGCGCCGCTGCCTTCGCCGGACTCGGCGCCTCTTTGGTCGATTTCTTGGTGGTTGTCTTGGGCGGCTCGCTCGGATCGATCGTCCGCTTGCCGGCAGGCATGGAGAATTCGTCCAGCGGCGCGGTGAGGGCGCGTACTTTCTTCTCCTGCGCCTTGCTGGTCCGGCGTGTCGAGCCACTACCGCCATTCTTGACCGGCGCCTGGGTGGCGGCTGCGTCCTTGGCGCTTCGAGCTTTGGCGGAAGAAGAGCGAGTGCTGCGGCCTTTGGTGCGCTGCGCCGCCTTCTTCGTCTTGATGGTGCTCTCCGCTGCTTTCTTGGCACTGCTCTTGGGTTTGGCGGCGCGTTTGGTTGCAGTCTTAGCGGGCGTCATCATTCGGTCTCCTTGAGATTCGCGCGGGCCGGTTTCTGCAGTTCGGCGTGGTTCTTGTGCGTGGCCCCTAGGTGCAGTTCCCGGCCCGTTTCCATATTTTCCAACACTGCTTGCACGGCAGCGGCGACATCCGGGTCGGACGGCGACGCAGTGGTGCCGCGGGCGGCTAACTCCGCGAGATCCGCGGCAGCGTGCGTCCGTTCGTGGCTGGCGATCGCTTCAGTCTGGGGACGCATCTGCTCGCGCAGTCGGCGCGCGCGCAGCCGTTGCACGGTTTGATGCGCGGCTTGTTCGGCTTCCTCATCCGAGAAAGGCGGTAACGCGCGCGCGCGCGCGCGCAAGGCGGCGAGTTCATCCTGCAGCGGCGTGCTGGGATCGGCCTCCGGCCGCGCGAGCGTGTCGAGCAACTCTTGCGCGAGGCCTCCGCCGATCCACCGGCGCGCTTCCGGTGCCACATCCGGCACAAGTTCAGGGCGAACCACGAGCAATTGGAGAAGGAATTCCGTCTGCCGATCGCGGGACGGCGCTGGTTCAGCGGCTGCGGGAGGGTGTACGTCCGTAGCATTCCTGGCGGCGCTCGTGCGGCGCTGTCGCAGCCGCTGCCGGAGAGCGTTCATTTCCAACCGCGCCAAGCGTGCGAGCCGTTGCAGGTACTCGTCCCGCACCACGGGCTCGGCGATCGCTGTCACCAGTGGCGCCAGCTCCTCAACGAGTGCCGCGCGCGCGCGCGCGTTCTCCAGGTCGCGCGCGCCAACGGCAGCGGTGAACCGGTAGTCCAGAAAAGTGGGCGCTTTCTCCAAGATATCCGTCCATAGGTCAGGATCGACTCGAATCAGTGCGTCGGGATCGCGCCCCTCGGGCAATGCCGCGATTCGAATGTCGGCGGCGAGGGTGTCTTGCAACCGGACCAGCCCGCTGGGGTCTGGTACAGGCAGGGATTCATGGCCCATCACTTCCCGCCCCACTTCGATCCCGCGCAGTGTTGCGGCCGCACCGGCGGCGTCGGCGTCGAGCGCAAGCACGACGTTGCGTGTCAGCGGCTTGATCAACCTGACCTGCGCTTCGGTGAGGGAAGTGCCCATTGAGGCGACGGCGTTGAGCTGCCCGTGTTGGTGGGCGGCGATCACGTCCATGTATCCCTCGACGATGACGATGCGATCCTTCTCACGGATTGCATTGCGTGCCCGGTCTAGTCCGTAGAGCAGACGACTCTTGTCGAAGATCTCCGTCTGCGGCGTGTTGAGGTATTTGGGGTTGTCGTTGCTGAGAGTGCGTCCGCCGAACCCCACGGCGCGGCCGCGTGCGTCACGGATGGGGAAGAGCAACCGCGAGTGGAAACGGTCGATGGCGCCGTGCTCCGTCTCGACGGCCAGACCGGCTGCGACCAACTCATCCGGTGGATGGCCGCGGGCCGTGAGATAGGTGAGCAACGCATCCGGCTCGTCGCCGGCGTAGCCCAAGCTGAAGGCCTGTTGGATTTCCTCGTCAATCCCGCGCTCATCGACATAATTACGTGCCACTGCGGCGTCCGGACTTTCGGCGAGCCTTCTTTGGTAGAAGATTGCGGCTGCATCGTTCAGGGAATTCAGGCGGCGCCGGCGCTCCTCGCGCTCGCTCTGGGCCCGTGTCGGGGCCTCTAGGGCGACGCCGGCCCGCTCCGCCAGTACCCGGAGTGCTTCCCGGAAATCGATCTGCTGCTGGCGCATAACCCAGGAAAAGACATCGCCGCCCTCTGCGCACGCACCGAAACAACGCCAGCTCTGACGCTGGGGATCGACGACGAAGGAAGGGGTCCGTTCCGTATGAAACGGGCAGAGCGCCGTGAACGTGCGCCCACGCTTGCGCAGCGCAACGCTCTCGCCGATCAGATCGACAATGTCAACCCGGGCTTTGATCTCGTCAACTTGGCTCAAAAAAAGGCATCCAACAGCTACGGCAGCCGAATTTATCCTACCACGATGTCAAATCGGCGATTTGACAGGTAATCAACGCCAGGCAGGAAAGCTAGCTGCCCACCTGGATCGTTATGGCGTTATTGCCCTCGCTGGCCTCGGCGATGAGGTCCTCCGGGTCGATCACCGCCGAGAGTTGCCCCGTCCCGCTTACCACGATGTTCCCCGTCAGCGTCAGCGAGCCCTGCGAGGCGAGGAGGCCGCTGAAACCGAGTTGCTCGATTGTCTCCCCGTTCAAAAGCAGGAGGACGGTGATCGTTCCCACGTGGTCGGAGTCGCCGGCGTTCGCGATGCGGATAATTGCCTGCCCGCTCTCGCTGATCACCAAGTCTTGAGCTACCAGATCCGCCTGCATCGCCGGTTGGAAAAGGGTCGTGATCGTGTTGTTCTGCTCGTTCGACTCCTCGACCGCGTTGAGCGTGTCGACCGTGAGCGTGATCTGCAGCGTCTCGGTGAGACGGATCGGCAAGATGAAGACTTGCGAGCCGCCGGCCGGGAGCGTGACATCCAAAGTGGTTTCGTCGATCAAGATGTTGTCCGAGCTGCGCTGTACGCTCACGACGACGGGCTGTGACTGTAGCGGCGTGTCGCCGGCGTTAGAGAGCGTGACCTCAATGGCGTTTCCCTCGCCGACGCTGATCTCTGTCGGCGTCAGGTCCGGCGGCTCTTCCTCGTCTGGCGGCGTCGTTTCTCCACCCATGGTAATCACGATCTGGTCCGAGAAGCGGCTACCGTCCTCGGCAAACGCGACGACTTCGAGCACGTAGAGACCGGGCTCCGGTGGCTCGAAGGAGATCTCGACCCGGTAAAGTCCCGCGGAGAGTGCCGCCGGTGTGAGCGAGGAGAGCGAAACGGTATTCACGAAGAGATCCAACGAGGTGAGCCGCCCCACGTCTTCTGCGAGCACACTGATGGGGATGCGGACGTTCTCCGTGAACTCGATATCGTCGTTGTTATTCGGTGCCAGGATGGTCAGCCTGCCTGCTTCGCTGGAGGGTTCGTCCTCGGCACTTGTGACCGCTCCGCTCACGACCTGCACGATGACCTCCGCGGGCGTAACCGGCGCACTCTGCTCTGTGGTGCCTCTGACCCGGAGAGTCGTCGGCCCCTCTTGGCTCGGCTGCCAAGTCAGCGTGGCCTGGTAATCGCCGCTCTCCCTCGGGATCGCGGCTTCCTCGGCGACGATCGTCCCATTGACTTCAAGGATGAAACTGCGCAGCGCGACATCAGCTGGTCCGCGAACGAGCACTATCGGGCTGGTGTCCAGTGGTACCTGGTCGCCTGGCTGGGGGCTCAGGATCGTTACGGCCAGGCTGCTGGTGAATGGATCAACGGAGGTAACGGGCGCTCCCGCAGGATCGTCTGCTGGCAGTTCCGCCGGGTCAACAACCTCTACGGTGATCGCTTGCTCGATCAACTCGCCGGTACTCGTCAGCGCCCGAACGAGGATGGAAGCGTCTCCGATTCGCTCAGGCTCCCAGATCAACGCAGCTCGGTAGTCGCCGCTCTCCTCGTCTTGGACGGGGATGGCTTGGGTTATGAGCGCTCCTTCGACAAGCAACGAGACTTGAGCCACCGCGTTCTCGTCTCGCGCGATCACACTGATTTCGGTGCTGAGGCCAAGTCCGACGAGATCGCCGTCTCGCAGCGAGATGGAGATCAAGGAGCTGCCGGCATTCCCCCCGTCGTTGATAAGCCGCCAGATAATGAGGCCGGCTACGACCACGATCGCTGCCAGCAGCACGGCGACGAGGAGAGAACCGCTCCGACTTGTCATAATATATTACTCATGCTGCTGCGTTGGCCGGGCTGCTAGGGCTGGGTCGGCAGGTTCAGTTATCAAGCGTCGCTGCCGGTTCCGGAGTTCCCAAGGAGCAGGGCGCCACGTACAGGACGACGAATTCGGCTAAGCATATCTGGCGGCACGGTACTGCCCAAGGTTTGGCCGCCGAGGGACGGGTAGGGAGGTTGTGGGCTCGATCGACCGCGACGGCGCATGTGGCGTTGCTCACTCGACGGTGACCGTCTTGGCCAGATGGCGCGGCTGGTCGATGTCTGCGCCTCGGGCGAGTGCGAGGTAGTAGGCGATGAGCTGTGCGGAGATCGCCGTGGCGAGGGGCGCCACGAGGGGATCGCTCTCGGGCACAGGAGCGAAAAACGCAGCGCCTGCGGCCAGTTGCTCGTCGCCCTCACTCCCGATGGCGAAAACGGTCCCGCCCCGCGCCTGCACCTGCTGGATATTGCTCACGAGCTTCTCGTAGAGGGCGTCTCGCAGCGCGATCGCCACGACCGGCACCCGTCGGTCGATCAGCGCGATCGGTCCGTGTTTGAGTTCCCCTGCCGGGTAGCCTTCAGCGTGGATGTAGGAGATTTCCTTGCACTTGAGCGCTCCCTCCATTGCGATGGGATACTGGATTCCCCGAGCGATGTAGAGCATGTGCTCCGCCTCCGCGAAGCGCGCGGCGAGCGCCTCGTACGCTTCGCGCTGCTCCAACATCCGGTCGACGATGCTGGGGGTGGCCAACAGGCACTCGATCGCGTGCTCGGCGGTTGGTCCGTCCAAGTGGCCGCGTGCGATGCCGATGCGGCAGGCCAGCAGATAGAGCGCCGCCAGTGAGGCGGTGAAGCACTTCGTGGACGCCACCCCGACCTCGGGCCCGCAACGCAGGTAGATCGCTGCCCCGTCAGTGATCCGGGTCGACTGGGCCCCTTCGACGTTACAGACCGTGACTTGTGGCGCCTTCCAGATCTCGGCGACATGCTGCATCGCGGCGAGGGTATCGACGGTCTCCCCCGACTGACTGATCGAGACGACTAACGTCTCCGGTCCCAGCAGCGGCTCCCGCGATCGGAACTCGGAGGCGTTGTCGAAGTCGGCAGGAATGCCGGCTAGCCGCTCCATGTAGGTGCGGCCGATCATCGCGGCATGCAGCGAACTTCCCATCCCCACGATGAGCACCCGGCGCAGCGCTCGCAACGCTTCGTCGTCCATGGGGAGGTCGGCTAGCTCCACGGAGGGCGGGTCGATGCGCGCCCGGCCGCGGATCGTGTCGGAGAGGGTGCGCGGCTGCTCCATGATCTCTTTGAGCATGAAGTGCCGGTACTGTCCCTTCATCGCGGCCACGGGGTCGAGGTCGACCTGTAGCGGCTCAAGCGGCACGGTAGCGCCGGATCGGTCCCAGATCCGGGCTCCTTCTGCGGTAACGGCTGCGATCTCGCCGTCGGCGAGATGGCGAATCCGTGTCGTATGGGGGAGCAGAGCGGGCAGGTCGCTGGCCACGAACATCTCGCCCTCGCCGAAGCCGAGGACGACGCCCCCTGCATGGCCGTTGCGCGCTACATACAGATGGTCTGGTCGGGCTTGCGTAAGCGCCACGATGGCGTTGCCGCCGTGCAGGACGGCCATCGTGCGGCGCAGCGCGGTGAGAAAGTCTCCTCCCTCTTGTTGGTAGAGGCTGATGAGTTGCGGGATCACTTCCGTGTCGGTCTGCGTGACGGTCTCGATCCCGGATCTTTGCAGGCGCGACCGCAATTCCCGGAAGTTCTCCACGATCCCGTTGTGCACTACGACGACATCGCTGGCGCTCGATGTATGCGGATGTGCGTTGCGGTCGGTCACTGCTCCGTGGGTCGCCCAGCGAGTGTGGCCCAGTCCGATGCAGCCGTCCGGGGACTCCTCAATAGAGGCAGTGAGGTCGGCCAATTTACCGGCGCGCTTGTGTATGGCGAGTACGCCGGCGTGGTTGAGTACGGCGATGCCGCTACTGTCGTAACCGCGGTACTCCAGGCGATGCAGACCCTCAAGAAGGATGGGACCCGCGGCTTGCGAGCCCACGTATCCGATGATTCCGCACACGAAGGGTGCTGCTCTCTACCCCGCGATCGTCCAACCGCGCCCGTTCGACCGCACTGCCCGGGTTGCGGGCGGACGGTGATCGGCCGCAGCGGTAACCCACTCTACGATCTCGCTTGCGGTATAGGCAAAGGCGATGGGTCGTTCCAGCTCTGCGCTGAGCTGGGCTGGCGTCTCATCATCCAAGAAGCGCTGGCCGAAATAATCCAAGCTCGCCCTTGGCAGGAAAATGTGCTCGCCTAGCGTCTGAGCCCGCAGTTGCTCGATGATCGCGCCGCCGGGTAGCAGCCCCGAGACATTGATACGCGGCCCGAACAGGGAGTTTCGGATCGGCACCACGTCGATTCGTGCGCCGATCAGCGGCCCTGCCTCCATCATTATCGTCCGCAGCGTCGGGGCGATTAAGGTGCCGCACGCGACCGTCACATGCTTCAAGGTGGGCGGGTCGTTCTCTTTTCTCCGTTGCAAGCGCTTCCGGGTCGTGGCCCAGTCATCCAGGAGCGTGCGCACCATCCCGATTCCGTTCTCCCATTGGGGGAAATCTCCGTAAGTTGCCGCACCGGGAATCCGGGCGCGTCCCTGTAAGTAGAACTCGTCCGCGGGGAAGACCGTCACGGTGCCGCGCTGCGCCCGCGCTAGGCGCTGCCAGCGGCGCACCTGCTGTAAGAGGAGGCGCGTCTCTTTGGCGGTGTGCGCCCGCATGCCGGGATGACGCAGGCGCGCGTCGGCCTCCAGACTAGAACCAACCGGGACGACCGCGATCGTCTGCACGTTCGGCAGGTCCAGGAGATCACCGATGGTGCGGTCGAGCGCCGCTCCGTCGTTCACGCCGGGGCAGAGCACGACTTGCGTATGCGCCTGGATCCCGAGTTGTTCCAGCCGCCACAGTTGCGCCACGATGTCTGGCGCCTGCGGGTTGCCCAGCAGTTCACGTCGTAGCGCTAACTCCGTTGCGTGGACCGAGACGTTGAGCGGACTCAGGCGCTGCTCGGCGATCCGCTCCCAGTCGTCGTCTGTCAGGTTGGTGAGAGTGACGAAGTTTCCGTGCAATAGCGAGAGCCGATAATCGTCATCCTTGATGTAGAGCGTCCGGCGCAATCCTTTGGGTAGGCCTTTGAGGAAGCAGAAGAAGCACTTGTTGTTGCAGATCCGGGTGGAGTCGAAGGCGTCGTCGGCGAATTCGATCCCCAGCGGTTCGTCGGGCGCTTTCGTGAACTCGACGTATCCCCGCCCGTGCTCTCCTTCCACCGTCAGCTCGACGACGGACTCGGCAGTCTCGAAGCGATAGTCGATCTGGTCCCGCAGCTTGGTCTGGTTCACCGCTACGACGCGGTCGCCGGGGCACAGGCCTGCTTCCTCGGCGAGGCTGCCCGGCGTGACTGCGGCGATGCGCCCGCGCTGTGGGGGGGAGTCGGCCATGGGTAGCCGATCGGACCTCAGTTGATGTGGCCGATCGCCTCGATCCGCCTGACTACTTCGTCGATCGAGAAGTCCGGCGTCGACGCACCGGCCGTCACGCCGATGGTTTCGAAACCATCGAACCACGCGTCTTCCAGTTCCGCCGCGGTTTCCACGTGGTAGGTGGTCACGCCGTTCGCACGGCTCAGCTCGGCCAGGTGCCGCGTATTCGCGCTGTTGTGACCGCCGACTACGATCATCAGATCCACTTCGCTCGCGAGATCGCGTGTCGCCGCTTGCTGTGAGGTAGTCGCGTTGCACAGCACGTTGACTACGCGCAGGTCGGTGATCTGATCGATGCGTGCGGTCATGAGGTTGCCGACGAAGCGGGCAAAGCGCTCCGGTGTATGGGTTGTTTGGGAGATCACGCCGACCTTACTGGGCAGCACCGGAGGCAGGCCTTCCAAATCCTCCGAAGGAACGACGATCCCCCGCCCTTTGGTCCATCCCATGACGCCTTTGACCTCGGGGTGTTCGGGGTCGCCGAAAATGATGACTGTGAAGCCCGCTTCGGCGAGATGCTTGGCCGCGCGCTGTGACCGCACGACGAATTGGCACGTCGTATCGATCACCTGATGCCCTTCGCGCTTGATCTCGTCGATCATATCTTCGCCTACACCGTGCGCGGTGATGGCGACCGTGTCGGTGGCCACGCCCTCTGTCGTTCGGTGCTCGTTGTTGTAGATCCCTACTTTCTCCAGTTGCTGAACCACTTGGGGGTTGTGGACCACCATCCCCAGCGTTGTCACCTCACGGCCTTCCGTCGCCGCTTCCTTCATCATGTCCACGGCGCGGCGCACGCCGAAACAGAACCCCATGTCGCGCGAGCGAACAATTCTCATCACGCCCTCGATTCTGTGGCGACGGCCTCCGCCGGGCCATTGATGCTGGCCTTGCTCGGCAAGTCGCGGAAGCGCTCCAAGTAGACTCCACGATAGTGGGCTGGTAGGCGCGCGGCAATTTCTCGCATGATGCGCTCCGAAGCCGCTTCGACATCGGCGCGACGCGCTCTTCCCTTGTGATGGAATTGGAAGGGCTTGCCGAAAATCACCCGCACCTTCGGCTGGCGCAAGCCGCTAAACGGACCCTTGCGGAAGGCCTCGCTGCCTGTGATAGCGACCGGTACCACCGGCGCGTTCGATCGCAGCGCGATTAACGCTGTGCCCGGGTGCGCCTCGATTAACGCGCCCGTCTCGGAGCGATGCCCCTCCGGGAACATCCCCACGATCTCCCCCGCTGCGAGTAGCGTCTCCGCCTCCCGGAGCGCTCCGAGATCACGATCGAAGCGGCGGACGGGGAACGTTCCCGCGAGCGCGAAGAGAAAGCCCAGCACGGGCTTCCGAAACAGTTCGATCTTGCCCATGTAGCGCACCCAGCGGGGGAGCAGGATGCTGGTGAGTAGCGACGGATCTGCCGACGAGAGGTGATTGGATGCGAACATCCAACCCCCGCTTTTCGGCAGATGTTCCATCCCGATTACTTCGAGCCGCGCCCCGAGCCGGAAGTACCAGCGACAGGCCAGCACGCAACCGTAGTACCAGGGCCACCATGGATTCGGCATGGCGGGCATCTCGACTCGCAGCAACAACTTCGACTCGCCGATCGTCGCTCGTAAGAATACCCGGCGGAGTTTGAGCCAGGGACTCACAGCAAGGCCTCCTTCGGCAACCTGCTTTCCGCAATGCGCAACGCTGCTTTAACAGTCTCTTCGATGCTCATGTCATCCGTGTTAAGGCGTTCGGCGCTTTTCGACGGACGCAGAGGCGAATCATCGCGTTTCTTATCTTGCCGATCGCGGTTTTCCAATTCCTCGAGCACGGAGGCCTCTTTGACCGTCGCGCCGGCGGCGCAACGCTCCGCTGCCCGTCGCTGCGCTCGCACCTCTGGCGACGCCTCCAGGTAGATCTTCACGGCGGCATCCTCGGCGACCACCGTCCCGATGTCTCGGCCCATCATCACGATCCGGCCCTGCCGGGCTTCTTCTCGCTGTAGCTGCACCATCCGCCGTCGCACGCCTGGCACGGCTGCGACTATCGACACGCTCGCCTCAACGTGGGAGGAGCGCAGGTGAGGAGTGGCATCCTGGTCATCGACGATGATCGTCGCGCTCTCGCTGCTTGCGGGCGGCGGCGGCCCCACCTTGAGTCTTGTCTCCTCTGCCAGGCGCGTCAGGGCCGTTTCATCTTGCAGGTTGACGCCGCGCTCGAGCGCCAGCCAGGTCAGAGCGCGGTACATTACTCCGGTGTCGAGGGCGCGCCAGCCCAGCCGTTCGGCCAGCCGTCGGCCAAGCACGGTTTTCCCCGACGCCACTGGCCCGTCAATCGCGATCACACTCAAGGGAGCCGCCTTCGACATCACAGTCGATTATACGGTTGGGGTCGCTACGAGCAGCCGGTTAGCCGGGGTGAGTACTTGGCGGGTTTGACTGGTTCGCCGCTTGCTTCTTGGCCCGCTGACGGATCAGGCGGACCTCCCGATCCGTCAGCGGCCGCACCGCGCCTGGCTCCAAGTCGCGCAGGCGGATCGGGCCGAACCGTACCCGGATCAGGCGCCGTACGGGATGCCCCACCGCTGCGCAGATCTGGCGCACCTCATGCTTGCGCCCGCGCCGGATCGTCAGGACGAGCCAGGAAGCCCCTGGACTCGATCGGTGCGAGCGCTTCGGTTTCGCGGAAGCCGTGCTGCCGTCCGGCAAGGTGACTCCGGCGAAGATCGCGTCGAGCGTGGCATCGGCAACGTGTCCCTCGACCTCGACCAGGTATTCACGCGGCACTTTCCCGCTTGGGTGAAGCAGGCTTGTGACGAGTGGCCCGTCATTGGTGAGCAGTAGGAGCCCTTCACTGTCGTAGTCCAACCGTCCCACTGGCACGCAGCGACCCGAGTTCTCGGGTAATAGATCGATGACTGTGCGCCGTCCCCGCTTGTCCCCTGCACTCGACAGCACCTCGCGAGGCTTGTGGAGCGCGTAGTAGCGCAGGGGTTCCGAAGTCCCTACGAGGTTTCCATCCAGGAGGATCGTGTCTCGGGAGGGATCGACTCGTCGGCTCGCATCGCGCACGACTTCGCCGTTGACGCGGACGCGTCCTGTCGCGACCAGCTTGGCGGCGGCGCGGCGAGATGCGATTCCCGCCCGCGCTAAGATGACCTGGAGCCGTGCGCCCTCGGTGGTGACTCTGTGGGGTTCGCTCATTGCTGATGCGCGGTCAGCCACGCGTCCACGCCCCGTGCCGGCGCCAGGCCGCGTGTCCTGCGGCGGCGGCAAGTGGCACGCCCAGCGCGATCACTACCAAGACCCAAGCCGGCACGATCGAGCCCTCGTCTTCCGCGGAGATGTTCGGAATCGAATTTCTGTCGGAATCCCGCTCGATCTCGGCGCTGGTCAACAGGGGCTTGACGGTGTCCCATCCAGGTGACGGTGCTGCATTGATCACCCAACCGCCGTCGGTTCGCGCGATCGATCGGCCCTCTTCCGGCGGTGGCAGTCGAGACGGCCCGTATTCGACACTGTCGACTGTCCGCCCTGCCGGGTCTTGGATCGTCACGGTATCGCCCCCGTTCGCGAGGCCGTTCCCGATGCGTCCGTCCTGGATCACGATCGGGATCGGCGCGTCGGCGAACTCATCGACGGCCTCCGCGCTCCCTGCGATGGCAATGTATCCGCCGGGGGAAAGGTGGCCCGAATCGAGGACGTCACTGGCGTTGTTGTCACTAATGCGCCAGCCGGTGAGTTCCACCGGGCGGTCGGTGGGATTAAAGATTTCGACCCACTCGTATGCGTTGTCGCGCTCGCCTTCAGGGTCGCTGAAGATCTCGGTCAGGCGTAGTGGCGGGGGCTCGTCGGGTGTGGTTGAAGGCGCTGCGGCCGCGTCAGGGCTGGGCGCGACGGTTGGTTCGGATCTGGGCACAGTGGCTGGGTCGGAGCTAGGCGTAACAACTGGCTCGGAACTGGGTGTGACGGCTGGCTCGGGGCTCGACGCCGCGGCCGTACCTGGGCTCGGCACCGCTAGTTGAAAAGCGGCCTCTGGTGTCGTCCGTGCTAGCGTCTCGCCCGCGGCGGGAGCGGGCAGTGTCGTGATCGACTGGTCGTTCCCCCACGAGACTCCATCGATCGCGGTGCCGGACGGATTTCGCAGTACCAAGCGGTCACCCGAATTTGCGAGCCCGTTGCCGATGCGGCCGTCGCTGAGCGTGAGCAAGAGCGGTGGCTGTGAGCCTGTGGCGAACGCATCGGTGGTTGCCGCGATCACTACGAAAGCGCCCGCTGGCACGATGAAGTCGGGGAGGAGGTCGGCTGCGTTGTTGTCTTCGAGCTGCCAGCCGCTCAGCGAAACTGCTTCATCGGAGCGGTTGACGATCTCTACCCACTCGTATGCTGCCTCTTCACCAGCTTGATGACTGTCGACCAGCACCTCCGAAATCATGAGCGGCGGCGTCTCCTGGCCGCTCAGCGGCATGATGCGACCGATGACCACCGTTCCGAGGACGATTGCGATTCCAATCCAGAGCGTCGAACGAGAGCGCACTACGATTCAGTCGATTCAGTACGGAGGGTACTCGGCGGCCCGGATCGTCGGCGGGCTCCTACTGCTGCAGCGACACTCGCTGCTGAATCACGAGTGTTTCGACCTTTGCGGTGCCGTTGGACCGCCGACTGAGCGCCTTGGGTTTGGCTGCCCGACGGCCCAGCAGGCCGAACCCATCCTCAATGATCTCACGGGTGCCCCGGCGTACCGCCCACTCCAAAAATCCCGCCGCAGCGAGTACGCCCATGGTTCGCACAACGGCTGGCTGCAGCGCTCGGAGATCGGCGCGTACAGCCGGCAGGATCTCCGCTTCGCGTACGGTCAGCACCTGTTCGCTGACGGCACCCCGATTCGCTTCGCTTCCCGTGGCCGCTCGATACGCCAAGAGGGTGACACCGCAGTGACGGCAGAAGCGGTCTTCTCGGTCAACCTTTTCGCTGCAGCTTGGACAGGAGGGCGCTTGCATAGGATGCAGTATACGGGCGCGTTCCCACAGTTACGTCGGGAGCCTGCGGAACCTCCTCTGGTACTCGATCGGTCTTATTCCAATGCCTCCCGGGTTTCGTTGCGAGAGTGCTCCGCGTTCGGGGTTGGCGCGTCCTCGGCGATGCCCTGCGGCGTCACCGCCACGATCAGGCGGCCCTCTTCGATGCGCACCGCACTCAAGCGGGTAGGGAATTCCGCCTCTAGGTGCTCCTCCAGTCCCGAGCGTTCGATCAGGGCGTTGGCGATCGCGCTGCCGAGCGGGATCGGTGGGAGTTTCCCGGTTCGGACGCGCTTCACGTCGATATCGAGCTGCTTCTGTTCGTCGATGCCGAATTCGACTCCCACCTCGACTCCGGCATCGCGGCTGAGCAGGTCGCCGTTGACGAAGGCGGTCGCCTCGCCGGGATGCAGCACGATCAGTGCGCTCGTGATGTTGAGGTTTGGGTCTTCCCGGCGCCTCTCTTCCAACAGCTCCAGCAGCTTGGAGTTGATTTCGGCCTCGCTGAGAATGATGTCGATGCCAATGTTGCTTTGCAGCGGGATCGCTTCCGTATCGCGCACCTTCAGGTCGAAACGCCGCGCCGGTTGGGTGCCGATCTGCTCCGTACGGATCCTTCCGTCCGCCGTCCGCACGCTGTAGCGTCCCGCCTCCACGCTGGGGCCGACCGGCGTGAGGCCCCAGAAATATCCGACGGCCAGCAGCGCTATCACGATGATCAGCAGGCTCAGCAGGATGAGGCAGCCGCAACTGCCGCAGCCGGGACCGCCGATCAGTCCTGGGCCCGCCAGCGGCGGCTGTAGTCGGATCACCGGCCTCTGTTCTTGAGGAGACGTTCCACATCTTCACTCAGGTCCAGTTCCGGGCCGCGGCCCGTGAGTGGTGGCAGTGGTGCGCGCCCGTCCGCCAGCGCTCGTAGCGATGCCACGAGGAAGTACGGCTCCCGTTGCACGCTTAGCTCACGGAGGGCTGCGAAGAGCGGCTCTTCGTCCGAGGCTGGCCCGCTGCGTGCCGTCCAGAGCGCATCGAGCGAGCCGCCGCGCGTTGAGTAGCGGCACCACGTCGCGATCGGCCCCCGGTCGAGAGCGGTGGTCGCGCGCTGGATCATCATTCCGCTTCGTTCCGCTTTCCGCTCGATAAGGACCCGGATCACCTCTTGCCATGTACCGATCGGTCCGCCGGGCTCGGCCGGATGCAGGTTGAGAAGAGGGAGACGCTCGCACAGCGCCGCCGTCGCGATCAGCATGTACCCGGCGAGAACGCCGATCGTCGGCCGGTACGGAGCAATCCGCTCGTATATGGCCGTGTCGAAGTCGTGGCGCCATTGAGGCAGGGGTGTGTCTGGCTTGGATGTCGCACCCCCCGATCGTTCGCGCCATGCTTTCGATGAAAGCATTTCGATGGGTACGCCCGCCGCGGCGACCGCGCTCAGATAAGCGTCGGTGTTCTCGGACTGGCCGCGCTCGCGGTTGCAGAACGCCACCACGATTTGCGCGTTCAGTACGCCTACCTCAATAGCCGTCTGTACCTTCTCAAACAATAGGCGGGAGCTGGTGCCGCGCGCGGTTGCGAACCAGGCGATCCGTAGCGTCATGGCTTCGCCTCCGTCCTCGGAAACGCGGATCGCGTTACACGGCCGCTCCAGTGGCGCGCGAGTGCAACGCCGCTCAGTGGTAACAGCCAAAAGGCTGGCGGAGCGAGGGAATAGCGGGCCTCGCGGAGCGCCCCAAGCAATTCATCGGGACCGTCGAAGTCGGGCAGATCCATCATGGACCGGCCCAGCTCTGCCTCGAGATGCGCGTCCGATCCGAGCCCCACAGGTCGATTGTGCTCCTCCGCCCAGCGCCGCGCCGCGCGATCGAAGCGGCCGAGCAGCGCGCGGCCGTTGTAACCCTCAACGATGTCGACTACGTTGCCGATCGTTCGCAGGCCCGCCCGCCGGATTCCCGGGCGCAGCGGATCGAATGGATGCGGCGCCATCACGAGCCCGCCTTGGACATGGATGCGCTCCACCGTCTCGAACAGCGACAGGCCAGGGGGTACGCGCTGATCGAGGAACAGCCCGATGAGCTCTCCCGCCGCCGTGCTCACCTCCTCGCCGATGATCACCGTTATGCGCCCTGCTGCTTGGGCGGCGATCTCTTGCGCGCCCGCGATCGTATTGTGGTCGGTGACCGCTACGTGCGTCAGGCCGCGCGCGAGGCAGCGCTGGACAAAGGCAACGGGAGAGGTCGATCCGTCGGGGGAACGCCGGGTATGGGTGTGCAGGTCCGCACGTGCCATGGTTAGCTTTCGGGCTCCACCACTTGCCGTAGCTCACGGATCTTTTGTTCGGCTGTTTCCAACAACGCTTGGCACTGCGCTGCGATCGCGGTCCCTTCCTCGTAAGTCGCAAGTGCCTCGTCGAGCGTCAGTCCGCCGCTCTCCAACCGTGCGACGCTCGCTGTGAGCTTCTCCAGCAACTCTTCATAGGCTGGGCTACTGCTGTCTTGCTTGGCCATCAGTATGCCTCCGTGGCGGGATCTTTCGGGAACGCTTCCGTGATCAGCGCGCCGACCTCGCCATCTTGGAATCGCAACCGCACTTGTTCGTTCTTCTGCAAAGACGCCGCCTGGAGCAGGGGGTGCCCTGATGTATTCAGTACCAGCGCATAGCCGCGACTCAGCGTAGCGGCGGGATCCAATGCGGCCAGGCGCGCCCGCAGCGTCGTCAGAGTGGTGCTCAACGGTGCGAGGGTCCGGGCGGCGTACTCTCCAGCCTGAGATTGCAGTCTGCTCACCTCGCGCCGCAGAGGCTCGATATCCGGCGCCGCTTCTTGCAGTCGCACGCGGACCTCCCCGAAGTCTTCGTGCACCGTCTTCATCGCCTGATCGAGCTCTTGGGCCAAGCTCGATCGGGCCGCACGCAGCCGCTCCTCTTCTGCGGCGACCGTTGGGACGACGATCTCCGCCGCTGCCGAGGGCGTGGGCGCCCGTGCATCCGCTACGTAGTCGGCGATAGTGAAGTCGGTCTCGTGTCCCACCGCGCTGACGACTGGCAGCCTGCTTGCGAAGATCGCCCGCGCGACGGCTTCGTCGTTGAAGGGCCAGAGATCCTCCATCGATCCGCCGCCGCGGGCGATGATAATTAGATCCAGAGGTGCCGTACCTTCTTCCGAGATCTGATTGAGATCGGCGATCGCTTGCGCGATCGTCGCGGCGGCATCCTCGCCTTGCACTTGACAGGGTGCCAGCAGCAGTTCCGTTATGGGCCAGCGTCGCCGCAGCACCGACTGGATGTCGTGCCAGACCGCCCCTACTGGCGACGTCGCGACACCGATCCTGCGCGGATAGCGCGGCAGCGGCCGTTTTCGCGCGGGATCGAACAGGCCTTCACTCTCCAGCTGCAGCAACAGACGCCGGAATTCCGCATCCAGAACTCCCACGCCTTCGGGCTGGAGGGCGTCAACGTAGAACTGCAGATCCCCTCGCTCCCGGTAGAGCGAGATGCGTCCGTGCGCCAGTACCTGCTCACCTTGGTTGAACTGCACCCCCAAGCCCTCTCGTCGAAAGAGAACGCAGCGGAGCGCGCCCTCCTCGTCGGCGAGCGTGAAATAGCGGTGCCCGGCTTGCGAGCGAGTGAGGCTGGTGACCTCTCCCGCGATCCAGATGTCCGCAACCAGCGGGTCTGTGTCCAGCAGCTCACGCAGGTAGCCTGCGACCCTGCCAACGCTGTAGCTTCGCACTGGCCCGATACCGGATGTTTGCTGGTAAAGCGGCAGTCCCTCCGTGGGGTCGGCCTGTGGGGTGCCCTCGTGGTGTTCGCTGCCGGGATCGTTCATGGCCGCCGCTCCGGGTGTGCGGCCCGTGCTCACTCCGCCGTCGAAGCGCGCTCAAGGTACGCACCGGTGCGCGTGCTGACCTTAATCACGTCGCCCGGCTCGACAAAGAGCGGCACCTGGACGACGAGACCGCTTTCCAGCGTAGCGGGCTTGAGCACCGCCGAAGCCGTATCACCCTTCACACCCGGCTCGCTCTCGGTGATGCGCAGCTCCACCGAAGCCGGCAACTCGACCCCGATCGGCTCGTCGCCGTTGAACAGCACATCCACTTCGGCGCTCTCGGCCAGGAACTTCATCGCGTCGCCGATGAGCGCCCCGGAGATCGGCATTTGCTCGTAGGTTTCCGTGTTCATGAAGTGGTGCAGATCCCCCTCAGCGTAGAGATACTGCATCACTCTCCGGTCGATCCGTACTCGCTGAAACTTGCTGCCTGCCTGGAAGGTCTTCTCGATCGTGTGCCCCCCGCGCAAGTCGCGCAGCTTGAGTCGTACTTGCGCACTGCCGCGCCCCATCTTGATGTGCTCCCAATCGACCACTTGCAGCAACGTATGGTCCATCTCGATTACGACGCCCTTTTTCAGGTCGCTGGTGGTCATCGTCACGGGTTGCTCCTGCCCCTACACACCGACCATTCGTAGCTTTGGCGCCTGGGTAAACACGCGCAGTTTGCCATCCTCGATCACGCCTTGGTCCTCAATGCGTACGCCTCCCCAGCCTGGAATGTAGATCCCCGGCTCGACGGTGATCACCATGCCTTCCTCAATCACATCCTCCGAGGTGGCACTGACTCGCGGGCGCTCGTGAACTTCCAAGCCCACGCCGTGCCCTAGCCCATGTCCAAAGCGCTCGCCATGTCCGGCCTCGGCGATGATCGCCTGCGCGATCATGTGCGCCGCTTCGCCTGTCATTCCCGCCTCGATCGTAGCTTCTGCCGTCTCTTGAGCCAGCAGGACGATCTCATAGACGGTACCGAACTGCGCATCCGGCCTTCCCAGAACGATCGTTCGCGTCATATCAGAGCAATATCCCGCAACGATCACGCCCATATCGATCACGATGGGTTCGCCCTCGCGCAGCGGCTCGTCGCGCGGGTAGGCGTGCGGCATCGCGCCCCACGCTCCGCCGCCCACGATCGTGGGGAACGACAATCCCTCCGCCCCGTGCTCACGGGCATAGCGTTCGATCTCCCAAGCCACGCGCTTCTCCGTCCAGCCGGGTTCGATTAGGGTGGATACGGCCGCAAACGCCTCGTCGCCTAGGCGCACCGCCTGCTCCAGCGCCTGCTTCTCCGCCTCGTCCTTTACCGCCCGTAAGCCTTCCACCAAGCCTTCGCTCTGCACCAATGAAGCGCGGTCTCCGGTCGGCATGCTCGCGATCGCTTCGCGGAGCTGTTTGTGCAGTGCGACGCTCACATGTCCCGCTTCGTATCCGATCTTCTTTCCGCCGAGCCCCGCCAACAGTTCGGGCAACCATGCCGAGAGCTTGCCCTCTTGTTCGAGGATCTCGATACCATGCGTCTGCGACGCGGCCTGCTGCCAGTAGCGGAAGTCCGTTGCGAGCGCTGCACGATCACCGGTTATGAGCAGCATGCCCGCAGACCCCGAGAAGCCTGAGAGGTAGCGACGGTTGTGCGGGTCGGTGATCAGCAACCCGTCGAGGTCCGCGGGCGTCAGTCGCTCGCGCAGAGACGCAATCCGGGCGGCGCTAGCGTCGCTCATGATCCATTCCTGCCGTCCGCTGTCCGATATGGGGGGCGGAGCCGGAACTTAGCCTAGCGTGCATCGCGCCGGTGCGATGGGCGCAGGCATTACTTGGCGTCCTTTGCTTCGTGCAGCAGCCCCACCAGTGCGTCTAGTGCAGCGAGATATCCCCGCCAGCCCAACCCTGCCACGAAGCCGTCCGTGACCGGCGCTGTTACCGAGGAGCGCCGGAACTCCTCTCGGGCGTGGACGTTGGAGATATGTACCTCCACGGCCTTGCCGGGGAATGCTTCGATTGCATCGCGGAGCGCGTATCCGTAGTGCGCCAAGGCGCCGGGATTGATGATCATCCCTTCGGCGCCGCGCTCTTCCTGGATGAAGTCGATCAGGGCGCCTTCGTGATTCGATTGATAGGGTCCGATCTCTACGTTCCACTCGTCGGCCCGCTTGCGCACCAGCCCCTCGATCTCTGTGAGGCTCTGGTGGCCGTAGAGGGCTGGGTCGCGCTTCCCTAGCTGGTTCAGGTTGGGACCAGAGATGAGTAAGATCTTCAAGAGGCCCGCGACTCCTCGTTGTGATGCGCTACGCCTAGGCGCTGGGACTCGCGCTGTGCCGTCAGCCGCGCCTGGAGCTGCTCGCTGATACCGTCCAAAGACGCTTCAATGGTGGCGCGTTTGGCTGTTTCTGTCACGTGCGTGTAAATCTGGGTCGTTCCCACGCTCGCGTGGCCCAGCAACTCCTGCACGATGCGTACATCTGCACCGCGCTCGATCATGTGGGTGGCGAACGTGTGCCGCAGCAGATGCGGATGGACGCTCTTGGGCAGCGCTGCCTGGACGGCATAGCGGCGAACGGCCAGTTGCACCGCTCTCGCGGACAGTGGCCCGCCGAATCGGTTCAACCAGAGCCAGTCTTCGCTTTTGCCGCCGACCAAGGCCGGCCGACCTTCGCGGACGTAGTCCTGAATCGCCGCCAGCGCTCCCTGGCCGAGCAACGCGACGCGCTCGCGCCCGCCTTTCCCCTGAACTTGCAGGAGCTTGTTCTCCCAGTCGATTGCGGGCAGTCGGAGTTTCGCCAGCTCGCTCACCCGTAGCCCGGCACCGTAGAGCACTTCCAGGATGGCCCGGTCTCGCAGCCCGGCCGGCTTGTTGATCTCGGGCGCGGCTAGCAGTGCGTCGATCTCGTGCTCATTAAGGAAAGTCGGCAGGCGTGCCGGGGTTTTCGGGGCGCTCGCGAGTCGCAAGGGGTCGTTGGGCAACAGCTTGCAGGCGTATAAGTGCTTGAAGAATCCCTTAATCGTGCTGGCCCGGCGCCGCAGGCTCCCTACGGCGGTGCCCTCTTCCCGCAGCTTGGTGAGATAGGCACGATAGCTATGCCGCGTTACCTCTTCCAGCGGCGTCTCTTGCTCCGCCAAGTAGCCAAGGAACTGCTGGAGATCCGAGCGATAGTTCCGCAGCGTGTAGGGGGAGAGTTGGCGCTGCTCCGCGAGCTGGGAGAGATAGCGATCGAGGAGCGCGGCCGGATCGGAGATGGTTGCCGTCACGGGGCCCTTCTGGGCCCGCCACCCAAGAGCCCGGATACTCTAGTGCTCCTCAGGCTGCGTGCAAGCGCCGCGCTTAAAGATCTGAGTTCTTCCGCGCGGTTTTCACGTTCGCTTTTACTGCCCTCGCCGTGCGAGCCGTCTTGCGCGTGCCCTTCTTCGCGGCGCCTCGCCGGCCGCCTCGTTTGGGTTGCGACGCGCGCTCCGCGATCAGCGTGACCGCCCGCTCCAGGTCGAGTTCGGATGGGTCGAGGTCCGGCGGGATGCGCGCGTTGATGGTGCCGTCGCTCACGTACGGTCCGTATCGTCCTTGTAGCGCTTGGATCGGTGCGCCGCTCTGCGGATGCTTGCCGATCTCCGCCAGCACCGTGGCCCGCTGTCGACGCCGAAAGCCGGTGCTGCGCGGTTCCGCTAAGAGCTCCAGTGCTCGCTCGAGGCCGATCGTGTAGATATCGTCCGTGTCCTGGAGCGATCGCGATTCCTTACCGCTTCGGACGTAGGGACCGTAGCGTCCGCTCGCAGCGATCACATCCTCGCCCGTCTTGGGGTCGCTCCCGAGCTTGCGTGGCAATGAGAGCCAGGTGAGCGCGTCCTCGATCGTGACCTCTTGCAGCTCCACCCCCTTAGGTACCGAGGCGCGTCTAGGCTTAGGCGCGTTTTTCTTCGCTCGCTTCCCATCGCTGGGAAGGTTGGGGCCGAGCTGTACGTAGGCACCGTAGCGCCCCATTTGCAAGAGTACTTCCAGGCCGCTCTCGGGGTCGCGACCAAGTTCCCGTGGGCCCTCTAGTAGCTCTACGGCCTTGTCAATCGACAGGTCCGCTGGCGGCAACTCCCGGGGGAGCGAAACTGTGCTGCCGTTCTCGCCCTGGCCTTTCTGCAAGTAGGGACCGAAGCGCCCAATGCGCACGGTCATGGACTCGCCGCTCTGCCGGCCGTTTCCCACGGGTACGGGTATCGCGGGAAAGGCGATGTTGGGGAGCTCGTTGTCTATCCGCGGCTCGAGACCAAGCTCCTCTTCACTGCCCCGATAGAAACGCTGCAAATGTGATACGGCATCGGTCTCGCCCCTGGCGATGTCGTCCAGCGTCTCTTCCATCTGTGCCGTGAACTGTGGCTCGACGAGGTCTCCGAAGTGGCGTTCGAGTAGCTCCGTGACTGCGAACGCAAGGAAGGTGGGCGCGAGCGCGTTTCCAACCTTCATTTTGAACGCGTAGTCACGTGCTTGGATCGTGTCGAGGATCGACGCGTAGGTGCTCGGCCGTCCTAATCCCTCTTCTTCAAGGCGCTTGATGAGGCTCGCTTCCGTGAAACGCGCCGGCGGGAGCGTCTCATGCTGCTTGGGCGTAATCGCTTTGGCCTTCACGCTCTCCCCGATCGTGAACGTGGGGAGTAGCCGCTCGTTTCCGGGACGCTCATCCTCGGGATCGTCGCTGCTCTCTTGGTAAACGCGCAGGTATCCCGGGAACAGTATTCGTTGCCCCCGCGCCTCGAAGATCGCTGGGTCGTCGACTGGTTTGCTGAGCGGCACGGTGAACTCGACCACCGTGCGTTCCAGCTTCGCGTCTGGCATCTGGCTCGCCAGGGTGCGCTGCCAGATCAGCTCGTAGAGCCGCAACTCATCATCGGAGAGCATGCCCTTGAGCTGCTGCGGGTCCCGGCGGATGTGCGTGGGCCGGATCGCTTCGTGCGCCTCTTGCGCGTTGCGGGTTTTCGAGGTGTAAAAGCGCGGTCCCTTCGCAAAGTTTTCGCCGAAACGCGCGCGGATCACCTCCTGGGCTTCGTCGAGGGCGGAAGCCGCAAGCGTGACCGAGTCGGTTCGCATATAGGTGATCAGGCCCTCGCGCTCGGCTCCTAGGTTGATCCCCTCGTAGAGGCGCTGTGCGGCGCGCATCGTCCGCGCGGCACCGAAGCCCAGCTTGCGATTGGCTTCCTGCTGCAAGGTGGAGGTCGTGAAGGGAGCCGCCGGCTTGGACGTGACGGGCGAGGCCTTGATTTGGCTGACCGACCAAGATCCCGCTTGTAGATCGGGGATCAGCGCCCGCGCTTCCTTTTCACTGAGCGCGCGTACGCCCTTGTTTTTGAGCTTGCCCGTGGCCGGGTCGAAGTCCTTACCCGTGGGCAGACGGGCGCGGCCGAGCCGGCGCAAGGTCGTCCGGCAGCTGCCCTCCGCCGCTGTGACCGTCGCTTCAAGGTCCCAATACTCCGCCGGGTGGAAGCGCGCGCGCGCGCGCTCCCGCTGGACCAACAGCCGTACGGCGACGCTTTGTACGCGTCCTGCAGAGAGTCCGGCTTGCACCTTGCGCCACAGCAGTGGGGAAAGGCTATAGCCGAACAGGCGGTCCAAGATCCGCCGTGATTCCTGGGCCGCTACGAGGTTGCGGTCCAGCGCCCGCGGCGTTTCCAGCGCCGCCTCGATCGCTTCTGGCGTCACCTCGTGAAAAACGATGCGGTCCACGGGCACGGCGGGCTCGAGCAGCTCCAGCAGGTGCCAGCTGATACTTTCGCCCTCTCGATCCTCATCGGTCGCCAGGATCAACCTGTCTGCTTCCTTAAGTGCCTCGCGTAGGCGCTCCACATGCGAGCGTTTCTCATCCGGCACGATGTAGACCGGCTCATAGTCCGCGTCCACGTTGACGCCGAGTTCGGCCCATTTCTCTTCGCGGATCGAAGCGGGCCGCTCATCCGCGCGGCGCGGCAGATCGCGCACATGCCCGTAGGAAGAGTCGACCAAGTACGTGTCGTCTAGGAAGCGCTCGATCGTCTCCGCCTTGGCCGGTGATTCGACGATGACCAGGTGGCGCTTACCCTTGCCTTGGCCGCTGCGACGCTTCGGGGTTCTGCGTTGGGCCGTGGTTGTGCGCGCACGCGGCTTGGCGGCCCTCTTGGCCGCCCGCTTCGTTGATTTCCTGCGCTTCGCAGCGGTGGCTGCGCTACCTGCTCTAGACCCGGGCATACGTCATGGGACCCACCTGGCGCACCAAGCCTTTCAGTTCGAGCATGGCTAGGGTGCTGCTAACGGTCGAGACGGGCAAGTCCGCGGCTCGCACGGCTTCATCAATGTGCAATGGCTCATGGCTAAGCTGCTTTAAGATCAGCGACTCCGTGGGATCGTCTGGCAACACGCGAGCCAGTTCGATCTGGTGCTCGACCATCTGTAGGTTGAGCTCCTCCAAAACGTCACGGACGTTGGTCACGAGCTTCGCCATCCCTTGTTGGATCAGGGCGTTCGCCCCCTGACTGCTCGGAGATGTGATACGCCCCGGTACGGCGAAGACCTCGCGATTTTGCGAGTTGGCCCAATTCGCGGTGTGCAACGCTCCCGATTTTTCCCCCGCTTCGATCACCAGCGTGCCGAGCGTGAGTCCGCTCAAGATGCGGTTACGGCGCGGAAAGTAGTCCGCTCGCGGCTTCACGCCTAGGGCCTGTTCAGAGATTAACGCACCTTCGTCTGCCATGCGCCGGGCGAGATCCGCGTGCTCCGGCGGGTAGATCGTGTCGAGTCCGCACGGCAGCACGGCGATGCTCCGCCCCCCTGCGTCGAGCGCCGCCTGGTGCGCGATCCCGTCGATGCCGCGGGCCAGCCCGCTCACCACCGTGATCCCGTTATGCGCTAGTTCGCGACTGAACTCCTCCGCCGTCTGGCGTCCATAAGGGGAAACTCGCCGCGTACCGACTACGGCCAGCGACCATTCATCCCGCGGAATAAGCTCGCCGCGCATGAATAGAACTGGTGGCCGCTCGTCGATCTCGCGCAAGCGCGGCGGATAGCGAGGATCGTTCCAGGGAATCGCAGTCACTCTGGCGGCGACCAACTGCTCGATCTCGGCTTCCGGCTTGATATGAGCGCGGTGCTGCTGCAGCGATCGGATCGTGCCGGCGTCGAGCCCGGCCGCTTGGAGCTCGCCCCCGTCTGCCTGCCAAGCGTCCTTCAGGCTGGGGAAGTGCGCCTCCAGCAGCTCCGTGCGGCGGCTACCGATCCTCGGCACCCGGGCGAAGGCGAGCCGGTGGGCCAGCTCTTCTTCCGAGATCACCGTCCTCGCTGGGGTCGCTTTGATGGTCACGCTACGCCCCGGTCGCCGCATCGTCGGTGGCGGCTGGGGCCGCGGGCGCCGGTCGGCGCACGCGCAGCTTGGCGATGCGGTGGCCCGTCATGCTCTGCACGGCGATCGTTAGGCCGTTCACTTGGACCGCGTCGCCCACGGTGGGGATCTTCCCCAGCCGCTCGAAGACGTAGCCGGCGACGGTGTCGAAGTCGCCCTCTTCAATCTGTACCTCAAATAGCTCTTTGAGCGCGTCGATCGACGCGCGCCCGTCCAACCAGGCTTCGTGCTCCGACACCCGCACCACCGAGGAGGTGCCGGTGTCGTACTCATCCTCGATCTCTCCTACGATCTCTTCCAGCAGATCTTCCATCGTCACCAGTCCGGCCGTGCCGCCGTACTCGTCGAGGACGATCGCGATGTGCACCCGGCTGCGACGAAACTGGGCCAGCATCTCATCCAGCCTCTTGGATTCGGGCACCAGCAGCGGCCGTCGCATCAGCTCGCGTACGCTCTGACCGGGCTCTCCCGCTACCTGGGAAGCGAGGATGTCCCGCGCGTACAGCACCCCCACGACGTTGTCGATCGTTTTCTCGTAGACGGGCATGCGGGAGACGCCGCGCTGCACTGCCGTCTCGGCGGCGGCGCTCAGGCTGGACTCCATTTCGATGGCTACGATATCCGGTCGCGGGACCATCGCTTCCCGTACGGCCGTCTCCCCGATCTCGAAGACGCCGCGGATCATCTCGCGCTCGTCGGCCTCAATGCCGTCGCCGCTTTCTTCACGCGCCAGCAGCAACTCTAGTGGTTCCGGCTCCATAGGACTGCGCGCCGTCGCGCGTGTGATCGGCCGCGCGAGGGCGGCGGGGGCTTCGAACACCGCCGCGGGAACCCGGAAAACGACTTGGAAGCGACGCATCGTTGGCGCCAGGCGCAAGCCGAACCCTTCGGGACTTGTCTCTGCCAGCCGGCGGGGTACCGCCTGCAGCAGCGCGACCACCACGAAGCCGATCGCCGCCGTCCCCAAGACCACCTGCCAGCTGAATTCGACTTCTCGCGCGAGCAGGTAGATGGCTGCTGCGAGCCCCGTGACGACCGTAAGGCTGCGGCCGAGCGCGAACGAGCCCAGCGCGCGCTCGCGCTCCTGGATCACGTTGTGTAGCCAGCGGGCGCGAGGATTATCCGGCTCCTTGTCCAACAGTAGCCGCGCTCGTGAGCGGCTCACGCTGATCACGCCGACCTCGGCGCTGGCGAGCAGGACCAGGAGCGCCGTCGAGGCGATGAGGACGGCCACCGCTACGATCGACCCGCCGCTCACGGTCGTTCCTCCGCCGCTGGCGTTTTCCGCACCCGGCGCGCCGGATTCCCGATCACTCGCCCGCCCGCCTCCACGGACTTGTTCACCACCGAGCCCGCGCCCGTCGATACCCCGTCGCCCAGCTCGATAGGTGCGATCAGCAATGTGTCGCTGCCGATGAAGGCTTGCTGGCCGATCACAGTGCGGTGTTTCGTTCTCCCGTCGAAGTTACAGGTGATCACACCGGCGCCGATGTTGGTCTCCGCTCCCACCTCCGCATCGCCCACGTAGGAGAAATGTCCCATCCGCACGTTCCTGTGCAGACGAGCATTCTTGACTTCCGCGTGTGTTCCGATGTGCACGCCGTCGTCCAGCACGCTGCCGGGGCGGATCGTGCTGTACGGACCCACTGTTACCTCCGCGCCCAACACCGCGCCTTCCAACGTGCAGCTTTCCAGTCGGCAGCCATCGCCGAGTTGGCAGTTGCGTACTACGGCATTGGGGCCGAGCGCGCAGCGTTCGCCCACCACCGTCGAGCCGCGCAGATGTGTTCCCGGTTCCAGCACGGTGTCACCGTGGATGACGACGTCCGCGTCGATGTACGTCGTTCCTGGATCCACGATCGACACGCCCTGGGTAAGCCAATGCTCTTGAATACGGCGCCGCATGAGGTGCTCCGCACGCATGAGATCCGCCAGGTCTTCGACGTTGATACGCCCGTCCGGCGCTGGCACGGGGACGGGCAGCGCGCCGCCTTCTCCTGCCGCGACCGTGACCGCATCCGTCAGATAGATCTCGCCGCTCGTGCTCGGGGCCAGCGTGGCGAGCGTGTGCCAGAGCCACGATCCTTCGAACGCGTAGATCCCCAGGTTGACCTCGCGAATCGCGGCCGTGGCCGCATCAGCGTCCGCTTCTTCGACGATCGCCGCAATGCCTCCCGTTTCGCTGCGCACAACGCGGCCCATGTTGTGTGGGTCTGGCACTTCGGCCGTCGCCACGGCTGCGGATGCGGCGTCTGCCTCGATCACGGTGCGCAATTGGTCGGCGTTCACAAGGGGTATATCGCCATTCACCACCAGCACCCGCCCGTCGCCCGCGATGGCGCGAGCTTGCAGCGTGGCGTGGCCGGTGCCTCGCGGTTCGGCCTGCGTGGCGTATGCCACGTAGGGCGCCTGTCCACATCCCTCCACGGCGGCGCGTACCGCTGCGCCATTGTGTCCGGTGACGACCACCGTTCGCTCAACGCCCGCCTCCCGCAGCGCGTGTAGCACATGGAGGACCATGGCCCGGCCGCACACAGGCTGGAGCACCTTCGGCAACGCCGAACGCATGCGCGTCCCCGCGCCTGCCGCCAACACAATGGCGGCCGTCACGGGTAACGCCGAACTGTGACTGGGGCGCTGCCGGCGCTCTCTTGTCGCGCTACCTGTGGGTGAGATGCCGTCAGGCTCACGCTGCGCGAAGCGCTACTTGATGGAGGACTAGAAGGGATGTCGGACGAATCCAAGCGTTTCTTACTGCAGGCTCGACCAGGGGCTGCTCGTCCTGGTTTGCACTTGTTCTTTCACGCTAAGAACTCTCGCGCTGAGCTGTCAACCGGAGAGGGCTTCTGGGAACGTGCGCATGCGCGCGAGCTTCAAGGAGATCGGTGTTTATACTGAGCTAGATGCGCCGGCGGGGGCGCGCTCGAAGAGGACGCCACCGGGCACACGCATGGACGCCAGCGAGATCCGTCGTCGTTTCCTCGATCACTTTGTTCGGTACGGCCACCTGGAAGTTGCGAGCGCACCGCTTGTTGCACCCGGCGATCCGACGCTGCTCTTCACCAGCGCCGGAATGGTTCCCTTCAAGCCGTACTTCATCGGCCAGGCGGCGCCGCCTCGCCCGCGCTTGGCTTCGATCCAGAAGTGCTTCCGTACTACCGATATCGATGAGGTCGGTGATGACTCGCATCTCACGTTCTTCGAGATGCTCGGGAACTTTTCGTTCGGGGATTACTTCAAAGCAGAGGCCCAAGCCTTCGCTTGGGAGCTGGTGACGCAAGAGCTGGGCATCTCTGCGGATCGTCTTGTGACAACGATCTTTCATGACGACGAGGAGGCCTTCGAGGGATGGCGCAAGCTGGGCGTTCCGGCGAGCAAGATCTATCGCTACGGCAAGGCGGAAGGGAACTACTGGTCCGCTGGCGTCGATGGTCCCTGCGGCCCCTGCTCTGAGATCTACTACGACTTTGGACCTGAGACGGACGGGGATCAAAACTCCGAGCCTCGCGACGAAACGGGCCGCTACCTCGAGATCTGGAACCTCGTTTTCATGCAGTTCCTCCAAGGATCCGATGGCAGCGAAACGCCTCTGCCCGCTAAGAACATCGACACCGGCGCCGGTCTGGAGCGCTGGGCCATGGTCATGCAAGGCAAGCGCAACGTCTATGAGACCGACCTCTTCGCTCCTCTCCTCACCTACATTGCTGGCCGCTGTGGGCGGGAATACGCCTCGGTCGGCGCCGACGACCAACGTGCTCTGCGCGTCGTTGCCGAGCACGGACGCGCCATGACCTTTTTGGCTGCGGACGGCGTTCTGCCGAGCAACGAAGGCCGAGGCTATGTGCTACGCCGCCTGATCCGGCGCGCCCTCTACATGGCCCACACCCTAGAAATCAACGATGCGCTGCTTCCGGACGTTGCGGCGCGCGTCCGTGAGCGGATGGGCCAAGCCTATCCCGAGCTCCAGGAGAACGCGGCGCTAGTGGCGCAGGTCCTCGGACAGGAAGAGGAGCGGTTCCGCCGGACGCTCGCGACGGGTCAACGCTTACTGGACGAGCAGATCCTTCCGGATCTCGTCCGCGCCGGGAACCGGCTTATCCCTGGGGATACGCTCTTTCGCCTCTACGATACATACGGGTTCCCGCCCGACCTTACACGAGAGATCGCGGCTCGCGCGGGCTTCGGCGTCGACGAGGCTGGCTTCGAGGTCGCCATGGCCGAGCAGCGTGCGCGCGGCCGTGCCACGGCCGAGTTCCGCGTCGCTGCAGACGATGCCGCCTACGCCGAGATCGGCGGCGCTTCCACGTTCCTCGGCTACGGACACACCGCCCATCCGGCCAGCGTGGTGGCCTTGGTCCGAGACGGCCGGCGAGTCGATGAAGCCGCACTCGGCGCGCCCTTGGACGTCGTCCTCGACCAGACGCCCTTCTATCCGGAAGGAGGTGGGCAGGTGGGAGATGTCGGGCGCTTGGTCTGGCCTGAGGGCGAGCTTCGCGTCGACGATACTCAAGCCTATGGCGACCTGATCGCGCACCGAGGAGAGGTCGTACGAGGTGCCTTGCGCGTGGGAAACGCGGTGCAAGCGCTCGTCGATGGAGATCGGCGGCGTGACACGATGCGTAACCACACCGCGACGCACCTCCTCCACGCGGCGTTGCGCGAGGTCCTTGGTGATCACGTTCGCCAGGGTGGCTCGCTTGTCGCCCCGGACCGGCTCCGCTTTGACTATACGCAGTCCCAAGCTCCTCGTGACGAACAGTTGGCCGAGGTCCAACGGTTGATCAGGACGCGTATCCGCGAGGACTTGCCGGTTGGCGCCGATGCGATGTCCTTTGAGGATGCCGTCGCGTCTGGCGCCATGGCGATCTTCGGCGAGAAATACGGCGCCGATGTGCGCGTCGTCCATGTTTGTGATCCTGATCCGGCCGTGCACGATTGTTTCAGTAAGGAGCTCTGCGGCGGTACGCACGCGCCGACGACGGGTTACATCGGGGCCTTCCAGATCATCGCGGAGGGAAGCGTCGGCGCCGGCTTGCGTCGTATCGAGGCTCTCACCGGGGCTGCTGCCGATGCTTGGCGTGAGAAGCGACTTCAAATCCTCACGGATGTCGCGGGTTCGCTCCGTGTCGCACCAGTCGAGGTTCCGGCCCGTCTCGCAGCACTCCAGAGCGAGCTCGACGACGCGCGCCGCCAACTCGCTGCTGTGGAGCGGCAAGCCGGCGCTGGTTCGGCCGAGAGGCTCGTCGACCTGGCGCAGGAGGTCGACGGCGTCAGACTGGTCGTCGGTCGTGTCGATGCCGCATCTACGGACGCACTCCGCCAAATCGGCGACGCCGTTCGCAAGCGGCTCGGGAGTGGGGTGATCGTGCTCGGCGCCGTCGCGAAGGAGAAACCGGTCTTCGTTGCGATGGTCTCCGAGGATCTCGTCGCAAGCGGACTGCACGCCGGCAAGCTGATCAAAGATGTGGCGGCCGTTGCCGGCGGCGGCGGCGGCGGCCGGCCAGAGATGGCACAGGCGGGCGGGAGGGACGCGGCCCGTTTGGACGCCGCGCTCGCCACGGCGGTGGCGGGCGTGCGGAGTCAGCGCAGTCCCTGATCCGATGCAGCGCCCCGCTCGCGGCAGCAGGTCGAAGGCTCGTGCGGTGGCTTGGCTCATATGGGGACGGCGCGCACGCACGGCGCTGGCGACCCGCTTGCGCGGTGCCGTTTGGTGGACCTTGTGGTGGACGCGCGCGTTCGTGTGGCGTTTCCGCCGTGGTGCTGGGCCCTCCGACTCCGCGCCGCCAACCGTCGAGCGAACGCAAGCGGGGGATGCCGTATCCGCTCCCTTCGTCTCGCCCGAGGTGGTTGCGCCCGGCGTCGAGCTGTTCCGCACCGTCCAGATCGAACGCCACGACGATATCGCCTCGATTCGCTCGAAGCTTCACGCCGGTCCCGGTCTGACCGTCGTTGCTCGCGTCGATCGGCGCAACGAGTCGTTGCGCTCCCAGCTCGGCATGCGACTTCTCCGCCGCCATGTCGACGCCACGCGCCTGCACCTCGTTCTGCAAACACGCAACGGCCGCATCCGTCGGCTCGCACGCGGCGAAGGCCTCGTGGTTGTCGGCTCTATGCGAGGCCGCGAGATTAGGCACGGCCGCCTCATGCCCCGCTACCTGCGGCTGGGCTTCCTCGCGTTGCCGCTGCCCTCTTCCGATCTCGTGATCCGGCTCATGACGCTCGCTGCCCTTCCGGTTGCGGTGGTGGGCGCCGCTGTGTTCGGTCCTTCCGCTACGGTGCGGCTCGCGCCCGAACTCACGGCGGTTGCCGTCCCGCTTGTTGTGGAAGCGCGTGTGCTCGGCGAGGGAGAGGTGGCTGAGGAGGGTGTGCTCCCGGCCGAGCGTTTGGCGGTGGAGATCATCGCGACGGATACTGTCGCCACAACCGGCCAAGTGGCGGCCTCCGGCACCCGCGCGACGGGAACGCTGCGCATCGCAAATCGAACCCCGCTCCCCTTGGACGTACCCGTCGGTACCGATGTCGGCGCGATCAGCGGGGCGCGCTTCCGCACCACCGAAGCGGTAGTCGTTCCCGCGGGCCCCGGTTCGGTTGCCGTTACTGGCATCGAAGCGGAGCGGGTTGGACCGGAAAGCAATGTGCCCGCCGGCACGGTCACCCTGCCCGGCCTTTCCCTGACGGGCCGCGCCGAAGTGAGCAATCCGGATCCCACCACTGGCGGCGACGCGATCCGTCTCCGTGGTCCCCACTCCCTGGATATCGACCGCGCACGCCGCGCCAGTGTGCACACCCTTGGCGTTCGTGCACTTGAGGTATTGGAGCGGCAGGCTCCCGGGCGCTTCGTGTTCCACCCCGATACGCTGAAAGTCGAGGTGTTGAGTGAGGAGTTCCTGCCCGAACTTGGCCAGCCGAGCGATACGCTTGCGGTTACGACCGTCGCCGCCGTCTCCGTGATGGGCGTGCCGGTCGACGAGATCCGATCACTTGCGGCGCGCGAGATTCACCGCACGCAAGGCTCGAGCTTTGCGGTGGTGACGGAGTCGTTGGAGCCGGTAGCTATTGGCGAGGCCTCGGTCGACGAAAGGCTCGACGCGATCAGCTTCGATATGATGCTGGAGGGACACGTCGCACCCGTCATCATTCCGGAGGCAGTGGAGCGCGCCGTGCGACTCGAACGCGTGAGCAGCGCTGAAGCCAAGCTGAATAGCGCGCTGCGTCTGCGGGAGCCTGCCCGGATCGACGTGACGCCGAGTTTTACGCCGCTGATCTCCCCCTTTGGCTTCCGCATTAAGGTCGAGATTATCGACACTCTCTCGTCCGCGTCTGAAGAGAGAACGGCCGAAAGCGCCGGATCGCGCAGTGACGGGAGTGACGCGTTGCCGAGAGGGGACGACCTCTTGGACAGTCCTTTCGAGGAGGCTGACGGTTAGCGATCCGATCTCTGCTATGCCCATGTCCGCACGTGTGCTCGCGATCGATCCTGGCGAGCGTTGGGTTGGGTTTGCCATTTCCGACGCCGCCCGGCGCCTCGCACTTCCTCTGACCACGATCGATCGGCGCGCCGAATCGGACGAAGGCGTTGCGCGCATTGGGCAGCTTTTGCACCCGGACGGCGCGAGCTTGGCACTGATCGGTGTTCCCCTTGGTCCGGATGGTGGCGAGGATGCCCAAGCCACGCGATTCCGGCGCTATGGCGAGCGTGTTGCCGCTGCACTGCAGCTCCCGGCCGTTACTGTCAGTGAGCGGTATTCCAATGCGATCGACGATCTGTTGGTGGATGCGCGCAGCGGCGCCTCCGTCGCGAAGCTGCGTCTCCGTGATCGCCGCCGCCGCCGCCGCGCACGCCACGCCGCTGCTGCAGCCGTGATCCTGCAGCACTGGTTGGACAGACAGAGCCATGACCCCGCTGCGGTGAGCGCGCATCATCCGGCGCGAGCGGAGCACTGAAACCGTGCGCGCGGCTTGGTTGCTGGGCATCGCGATCGCGTCGGCGCTGGCGACTGCCGCCGTCCTTATCTCGCTGGCCGTCCCCGGCGACACGTTTGGGGATACGGTCCCCCCTCTGGACAGCGAGCCGCTTCCGCCGCGTGACATCGTCACGATCGATGTGCGAGCGGGTGAATCTGCCCAGAGTATTGGGGAGAAATTGGAGAAGACACGCGTTGTGCGTTCCTCTCGCCAGTTCGAGTCACTGGCCGCCTTGCTTGGGTACGCCGACCAGCTCCAGGCAGGGACGTACGATTTCGAACCCGGCCTCTCGGCGCTCCAAGTGCTGGAACGGATCTATGGCGGGGTGACCTCCCCGCGCATTGTGACAATCCCCGAAGGGCGTCGGCTGGAGGAGGTCGCCGCAATCCTCGCTGCGAACGGCGTCGTGGGGGAGGCTGAGTTTTTCGCCGCACTGGAGGAGCCGGCGAATTGGAGTGGCACGCTGGCTGCCGATCGCCCGCTTGGCGTCTCGCTCGAAGGTTATCTTTTTCCGGCTACCTACACGTTCTCCCTGCGCGCGACTGGCGGCGAGGTCGTTCGCCAGATGCTCGAGCGCCTTGACCAAGCGTTTCCGCCCGATCGTCTCTTCCAGCTCAGCCGGCAGGGGCAGAGCGTGCATGAGGTCCTCACCCTCGCCTCCATCGTGGAGCGTGAGACATTAGTTGCTGAGGAGCGAGCGTTGATCTCATCGGTCTTCAGTAACCGTCTCGGCGCAGGGATTCGCTTGGAGTCCGATGTCACCGTGCAGTATGCGATCTCCGAAATACCGGGCAGCATCGATCGTTTCGGCTACTGGAAAACGGCTCTTACTCTTGACGACCTCGCTTTCCCTTCCCCTTACAACACATACGTCAATACAGGGCTCCCACCTGGGCCAATAGCGAATCCTGGCGATGCTTCTATTGCTGCCGCGATCGACCCGCCACCCAGCAACCTATTTTTCTTCGTTGCGCGCGGAGACGGCTCCCACGTATTCGCCGAAACATTTGACGAACATCTAAGGAACGCACGGGAATTCCTTGGCTTAGGCGATCAGGTCCCGATAGGGGAGGTGGGCGAGGAGGGGCCGGACGGTGCAGAGGCCGAGCGCGCGCCGTGAGCGCACGCGTCGGCCTGATAGGGCACCCGGTCGTGCACAGCATCTCCCCATGCTTCCAACAAGCGGCTTTTGACGCACTTGGCATCGACGCTCGCTACGAAGCTTGGGACGTACTTCCTCAGGATCTCCCCGCTACCATCGACGGTCTTCGCGCGGACGCCGTCCTCGGCGCCAATGTCACGATCCCCCACAAAGGGAATGCGGCGCGCTTTGTCGATCGGTTGCATCAGACCGCGCGCTTTGTCGGCGCGATCAATACCATCGTTAACGTCAACGGGGAGCTTGAGGGCTACAACAGCGATGTTGGTGGTTTCCAAGCGGCACTGGAAGGCGCCGGTATCGATCCCCGGGGTGCGCATATCTGTATCTGGGGCGCGGGTGGGGCCGCACGAGCCGTCGCATGGGCTCTCGTTTGGCGCGGCGCGGGCGCGCTCACGATTATTAATCGTTCTCCCGCCCGCGCCGGCCGCCTGCGTCACGATCTCGCTGCCGACCCCGGCGCCGTCCGCCTTCGCGCCTATGGGTGCGACGATGAGCGAACGGTTGAGGCGCTCCGTGCCTGTGACATTGTCGTCCACTGCACCCCGGTTGGTCTCAAGGGCAGCGATACTGCGAGCGAGATCCCGTTCAATCCGGGGGCTCTCCGTCCGGAGGCCGTTGTGGTAGACCTAGTCGCGAATCCCATGGAGACGCCGCTCGTGCGAAGGGCGCGCGCAATCGGGCATAAGGCTTTGGGTGGGTTGCCGATGCTCGTCCACCAGGGTGCGGCGTCCTTTGAGCTTTGGACGCGCCGGGCCGCGCCGTTGGCGGCGATGCTTGCCGCGGCTGAAGCAGCGATGCGTGATCCGCTGTCGCCGGAGCAGACGGAGCAGACGCCGTGACCGATGCACTCCTTGTCGCTGCCATCCTTATCTTTCTTCTCTTCATTCTGATCGGCTTCGTGTTGTTCAAAGAGGTCCGCACGCATCTATTTTGGCGCCGCCTCGTCGCCGAAGGCGACTTCGAAGCGATTAACGGCATTCTCATAGGCGAGATCGATCGCTGGCGTACGCAGCGGCCGCCCAAAGGCACGAGCGCCGCGGTTTGGGCTGGTGTGCAAGGGATGGAGCTACTCGCCGGCAGCGGTCAGTTCGTACATGTGAGCACCACCGCCGAGGCGGAGTTCCGCGTCGTTGATGGCAAGCGCGTTCAGGTCGCAACCGCATACGATACCGCTGTTTCCACCGTGAGTAAGTTGACCGAGATGCTGCTGTACGATGTGCCGAACTTGCGTCCCGGCTTCGTCCGCGTGGATGTCTTCACTACCTTCCGCAATGAGGATGGCAGTGCCACAGCCCGGCCGATCCTTTCGTCTCTCGCCGACCGCGTGCGGGCTGCTCCCATCGACTGGGATGCGGGCGACTCCCACGCGATCGTTGCGGCCTTCGACCTGGTTGTGCGTATCAGCGATTCGGGCGAGGCGCTGCCCGTGGAGCTTCCGCCTGTCCCTCTGGAGCTGGCGGCGACGCTGCCGGCCCCCGAGCCAGCTGAGCCCACTGTGGGTGCCGCTGGCACTGCGCACCGCGTCAGCGGATCCTAAGGGAGGAAAGGCGTGGGGCGCTTTCGCTGGTTCACTGCGGGCGAGTCGCACGGTCTGGGGTTGACGGTGATCGTGGAGGGACTGCCCGCTGGTGTGCCAATGAACGAAGCTGGCTTGCGGGCCCAGCTTGCCCGACGCCAGAAGGGCCACGGACGCGGCGGCCGCATGCGGATCGAGAGTGACTATGCGCATATCCGCGCAGGCATTCGTCACGGCCGGACCATCGGCAGCCCGGTCGCGCTGTGGATCGAGAACCGCGATCATGCCGCGGGGAAAGGCCCAGACGGTACCCCGTGGACTGAGACGATGGCGCTCGATCCGCCGGCCCGACCGATCGCACGAGTCACGCGATTGCGCCCTGGCCACGCCGATCTCCCCGCCGCAGTGAAGTACGGCTACGACGATGTGCGGGACTCACTCGAGCGTGCGAGCGCGCGCGAGAGCGCCGCACGCGTCGCGGCTGGCGCGGTCGCCCGTCGCTTTCTCGAAGAGTGTGGATTGGGTTTCCATAGCCACGTCATCCAGATCGGCGATGTCAAGGCAGAGCCTTCCGGTCCGATCGACTGGGCGGCCGTCGAGGAATCGAGCGTCCGCTGTGCCGATTCAGCCGCCGCCGCTCGTATGGTTGCCGCGATCGACGCTGCCAAGAGCGCTGGCGACACCATCGGCGGCGTGGTGGAGGGACGGGTCACCCGTGTGCCCTATGGACTCGGCAGCCACGTCCACTGGGACCGCAAGCTCGACGGGCGCATTGCGCAGGCCCTCCTCAGCATGAACGCTTTTAAAGGTGTCGAATTCGGGGCCGGTTTCCGCGGTGCTTCGCAGCGGGGATCGGCGGTGCACGACGTGATCGCTCCCCGAGACGAATGGGGCGATCGCCCTTGGCGTCATCTCACCAACAATCATGGCGGCATTGAGGGAGGTATGACGACCGGCGAGGACGTGGTCGTACGAGTCGCGGTCAAGCCGATCGCGACTCTCGCCCATCCCCTTCCCTCCGCCGACCTCGATAGCGGCGATCGCGTCGAAGCCCACTTCGAGCGCTCGGATGTCTGTGTGGTCCCCGCTGCCGGGGTCATTGTTGAGGCGATGCTTGCCCTCGTCTTTGCGGACGCGGTGCTGGAGAAACACGGCGGCGACCACCTGGACGAGACGCGCCGAAACATGCAGTCCTACCGCGCGACCATCGGTCCACGAGCGTCCGGCGGGCCGGAGTAGACAGAAACGCCATGGCGCTCGACCTGCAGCGCGTCGTTCTCATCGGGTTCAGCGGCAGCGGCAAGTCGACGGTGGCGCGTGCACTGGCCGACCGCCTGGGTATGGCGGCTGTTGACACGGACGCGCTCGTCGAAGCGCAGGCTGGTCGTCCGATTTCCCGCATTTTCGCCGAAGATGGCGAGCCTGCTTTCCGTGCCATCGAGCGCGCTGCAGTCCGTACCACCACGCTGGAGTCCGGAGTGGTGATCGCGACCGGCGGCGGTGCGTTCGGGGACGCCGAATCCCGGCGCCTCTTGGCCGAGGACGGCGTCATCGTTCTGTTGGAGGCGCGGCCCGAGACGATCGCCGCCCGCATTGCGACGCAGGGCTCCGCTCCACGGCCGCTTCTGGCCGGCGGAGACGTCGAGGCGCTGTCCCGCATTCGCGCCCTCAAGGCGGTACGGCAGCCTTTCTACGCGCTCGCCGATCTCACGGTGCACACCGATGCTCTCGACATTGATGCAGTGGTGACGGAGGTTGCCGCTGCGCTCCAGCGACAGGCCCAGCGAATTCTTCGAGTGCCCGGGCGCGTCGCGGCCATCGTCGCAGGCCCGGATGGGGCGGCTCCTCTCTCGCCGGACTTCGGGGACGATCTCGCTTGCGTCGTGAGTGCGGCCAGCGGCGACTATCCCGTCTACGTCGGTTGGGGCCTGATCGACAAGCTGTCTGCAAAGCTCGAAGCAGTGGGAGCCGGCGGCCGCTGTTTCGTTGTCGCCGACCGAGGAGTAGGGCGCTTCGCAGCGGCCGCACTGCGGGCGCTGCGTACTGAGGGTCGCAGCGCGCAGCTTTTAACCGTCCTTGCCGGTGAGCGCAGCAAGAATCTCGACGGCCTCGCTGATATCTATGCATGGCTTGCCGCCGAACGCGCCGAGCGCCGCGATGTCGTGATTGCGATCGGCGGCGGCGTCGTCACTGACTTAGCCGGAACCGCTGCGGCCACCTATCTCCGCGGCATGCCCCTCGTCCACATACCTACCACGCTTCTTGCCATGGTCGATGCGGCGATCGGCGGCAAAGTCGCCGTCAATCTCCCCACGGGCAAGAACATGGTCGGCGCTTTCCATCAACCGAAGGCCGTTGTCGCCGACCTCGCCGCGCTTGAGACCCTCCCGCTGCGGGAGCGCCGCGCCGGTTTCGCTGAGGTGATCAAGCATGCTTGGATCCGTGACCCGGTCATGCTCAATGAGATCGAGCGCGATGCGGCGACGTTGTTGACGCTTGGGAAGAGTGCCAACGATCGCCGCCGCGCCGTTGACCTTGTCGGACGCAATATCGCCATTAAGGCTGCTGTCGTCTCCGCCGACGAGCGCGAGTCGGAGCTGCGGATGATCCTGAACTACGGCCACACCATCGCACATGCGCTGGAAGCAGTGACGGATTACGGTCGCTTCCTGCATGGCGAAGCTTTGGGGATCGGCTTGCTGGGAGCGGCGCGGATCGCGGAGGAAGTGACCGGGTTAGATAGTGCGATCGTTGATCGACACCGTGCGATTATTAAGCGCTACGGCTTGCCCATGGCCGCTCCCGAGGTCGATGCGGAGGCGGTTCAACGGGCCATTCGCAGTGACAAGAAAGTCAGTGCGGGGTCCGTACGCTGGGTGCTGCTCGAAGAGCCGGGCCGTCCCGTTATCCGAGACGACGTGCCATCCCAGTTGATTGGGAGGGTGGTCGGCGAGCTGACAGCTGAAGATTGAGCGGACGTCGCGTGTCGCAGGACGACGTAACGCCCGAGATCGTCCGCCTCAACGCCCAAATCCGTGGACGGGTGCAAGGCGTTGGCTTCCGTGACTTCTGCATACGGATTGCCCGCTCGCTGAGCGGCCCGGCGGCCGCACGGGTTACGGGCTACGTGCGGAACCTTCCAAGCGGTACGGAGGTGGAAGTGGTGGCGGAGGCGTCCAGAGATCAACTCGATCGTCTCTTGGCAGAGCTTCACATCGGCCCGGCGGGGGCCCATGTCATCGCAATCGAGGCGTCCTTTAGCGCTGCTACCCGTGAGTTCGACGGCTTCACCTGGCGCTGAGGGCACGGGCCGGCACGAATCCGCACTCCACTGCCTCAAGTGGCTGGAGGAGATATCCGCGCGCGCGGCTGCTTGCTCGGCGGTCTGGGCTCGACTTGCCCAAAGATCCTGATTGGAGGTGCTGCCGGGCGCGCCTTTACTACTTTGTCGGCTTATCTTTGCGGCGGATGTCGCCCAACCACACAGCGACCGTTCCCGGCACCACCATTGCGGAGGCGACGATTGAGACCGTCTCGATGCCGGTCGATGTAATGTTGGGCGAGCTGTGCGTGTTCAGCGCAATGATCACGGCCGCCCATGACAGCCATACGAAGATCGTTGCCACCACTCGGCCTTTATTCATCGGATCTGCCTCGCCATCGTTTGTGTTGCTCGTTAGTCCAGCATCGGCGGATACGTAGCGAACATGCCCTTGCGGCTCATGCTAACGTGGGAACTCGCGCCTGATCCGATCCGAACCGACCCTTCACACGAGGAACGTTCACAGTCCCGCTCCCAGTTGGAGCTCCCGTTCCGCTCTCGCACTGTGCCGTCTTGCCACCCGCTTGCTCTTTTTTCGAAAGGACCGCGTGTCGAGCGCGAGGCCGCCCAGGCTGTCTCCATCGGTCAGGAATGCCGCTTGTGAGTCTGAGCAAAGATCGTATGGATGGTCTCGCGGGCTTGGCTCCAGCGTCTCCATGGGCAGGCGATGACTGCCGAACCGAAGCGGTAAGCTCAGTCTAAGGGCTGATCCCAGTCCAGCATGATCACCGTGGTGTCTTCGCCGGGATCGATCTGAGATCGGTCTTCTGGGCAGATCGCCAGCCCGTTGGCTCGCGCCATCGACGTCAGGACTCCCGATCCTTGGGGCCCCGTCAGCCGTGCGTGCCAGCGACTGTCTTCTCCCATCCGCACGGTCGCTCGCGCGTACACTCGGCGCCCATCCGTGTTCACGATCGCTTCGTCTGCCACCGCCTGCAGCAGCGGCCGGGCCTTGGGTGTTCGCCCCAGCATCTTGTGAATCACTGGTCTCCCGAACAACTCGAAAGCCAGCAGCGACGATACTGGATTGCCCGGCAGGCCGATGTGCGGTACTCGGCGTCCGTCCGGCGCCGCGAACGTTCCAAACGCCAGCGGTTTTCCCGGCTTCATCCGCACCGTCCAAAAGTCGATCGTTCCTTCTCGCGCCAAGACCTCCTTCACCACGTCGAAGTCACCGCGCGATACGCCCGCGGACGTCACCACTAGGTCGGCCGATAGTGCTTCCTGGATTTTGGCCGTAAGGGCGTCAACGGTGTCCTTCGCGATCCCCAGCCGCAGCGCGATCCCGCCGTACTCTTCCACCAACGCGGCCAGCCCGGGGGCATTGCTGTCGTAGATCTTGCCGGGCGCCGGCGGTTGGCCCGGCTGGAGCAGCTCATCTCCCGTCGAGAGCACAGCGACGCGCGGTCGTCGGATCACCGTGACCGCGCTGGTCCCCATTGATGCCAGCACTGCTATCTGTGCTCCCCGCAGCAGCGTGCCCTTTTGCAGGATCGTTTCTCCGGCGCGTACGTCCTCGCCTCGTCGTCGGATGTTGGCGCCGGGCTTCGCTTCTTTCATCACCCCGACCGATCTGATCGCCTCGTGCGTCTGACCGGGTGCGCGCAGCCCTTCCTCGTCGCTTTCTTCGAACGGCACAATACTGTCCGCTCCCTCGGGGATCGGCGCGCCCGTCATAATCCGCACCGCTTCCCCTGCTCCCACGATCCCTTCGAAGAGGTAGCCGGCTGCGAGTTCGCCCACCACCGACAGCCGCGCGACCTCCGCCTCGCTCGCTCCGGCGGTGTCGGCCGCGCGCACCGCGTATCCGTCCATCGCCGTGTTGTCGAGCGGCGGGATGTCGAACGGCGCCTGCACGTCCTCCGCCAGTATTTGGCCGTGCGCTTCTTCTAGGGCTTGCCGTTCAGGGGGAAGTCCTTCACATAGATCGAGGATCCGCGCCAGCGCCTCCTCGACCGGCAGCATCTCCGTAGGCGGCACGAATCGTTGCGGCATAACCTCCTCGATCGTGTGCTTCGGGCGTCAGTTCAGCTGCACCGTCAGACAGGTCGTTGTGCGCTTGACGCCGCTCACCGTCTGGATTCCCTCGGTTATGCAGCGCCCGAGCTTGTTAAGGTCGTCGGCTTCGAGGAGGCAGATCACGTCGTAGGGACCGGTGACCGTGTCGACGCCTACGATCTGCGCTTCGGGATGTGTGAGCTGGGTCAGTGAGTTGCTCACACTCTTCGCTTCACCCACCTCGGCCTCGATCAGTACGTAGCTTTTCACTGCCATGACCGCTCCCTTCCTACCGCTGTGCTCGCGTTCTGTGTCCGGAATCCTACCAAGCTCCCGTGTGCCAGGAAGCGGAAGCCGCTCCGATCGGACGCGATTGCCCTCATGGAAGAGCGTTTGTACGGTGATCACACCATGGCCGACATTGATCTCGCCGCCGTTGAACGCCGTGCTCTTGACGAGCTCGCTGCCGCCTGTGACGCCGCCGCCGCTGCCGCTTGGCGCGCTCGCTACCTTGGCAAGAAAGGAGAGGTTACCCAGTTGCTCCGTGGCTTGGGCGTGCTTCCGGCTGATCGGCGCAAGCAAGCGGGCCAGACGGCCAACCGGCTGCGAGCCCTGCTACAGGAGGCGTTCGACCGCCGGCGGGCGCTGCTTGAGGCGTCCTCCCCGGCCCCTTCGGCGGCGATCGACGTTACGCTCCCCGCGCGGCCGCATCGGCAGGGCCATCTTCATCCGATCACGCTTACCCTCCGAGAGATCGAGCGCGCCTTCCGTGACATGGGCTTCGCTGTCGTCGAAGGACCGCAGGTCGAGTGGGACGAGTACAACTTCGAGCGACTACGCATTCCCGCCGATCACCCCGCGCGCGATATGTGGGACACGCTGTGGATCGATTACGAGCGAGACGGTCGCTACCCAATGCTGCTGCGCACCCACACCTCGCCCATGCAGATCCGATACATTGAGCGCCACCGCCCTCCGATCCGCGTCATCGTCCCCGGCACGTGCTATCGCTACGAGGCGACGGACGCTACCCATGAGTGGATGCTGACCCAAGTGGAAGGGCTCGTGATTGACGAAGGGATTAGCTTTGCCCACCTCAAGGGCACCCTTGAGGCCTTCGTTCACCGTCTTTTCGGTCCGGATGTCGAGGCACGCTTCCGCTGCGACTACTTCCCCTTCGTCGAGCCCGGTGCCGAGGTTGCTATCCGCTGGCGCGACGGGCGCTGGATCGAACTGCTGGGCGCCGGCATGGTTCATCCGGAGATCCTCGCCGCCACCGGCTACGATCCCGCGCGCTACACCGGCTTTGCCTTCGGCATCGGCGTAGAGCGCACCGCCATGCTGCGCTACGGGATCGACGATATCCGCTACTTCTATGACAACGCGCTCGGCTTCCTTGAGCAGTTCTAGAGTCGTATGAAGCTCTCTCTGCGCTGGCTCGCCGAATATGTCGATCTCAGACTTCCCCCTGAGGAATTGGCGCACCGTCTGACGATGGCGGGTGTGGAGGTCGAGGCGATCGAACAGGTCGCCGGCGACTGGGATCACGTCGTCGTTGGACGGGTGCAGGCGCTTGCCCCTCACCCGAACGCCGATCGTCTCCGCCTCGCCACCGTTGACGTCGGCGCGAGCGAGCCCTTCACGGTCGTCTGCGGCGCGCCCAACATCGCCGTTGGGCAGGTGGTTGCCTTCGCGCACGCAGGGGCGCGCCTGATCGATGCACGCTCCGGCAGCCCCCGCGTCCTCAAGCGCTCCAACATCCGCGGCGTCGAATCCGCCGGCATGGTTTGCTCCGATCGCGAGCTCGGTATCTCCGACGAGCACGAAGGGATCAAGGTGCTTTCTGAGGCTGCGACGGTCGGTACGCCCCTCGCCGCCGCGATCGGCGACACGATTTTTGACTTCAGTCTCACGCCGAACCGGCCCGATCTCTTTTCCGCCCTGGGAATCGCGCGTGAGGTCGCCGCGCTGACCGCGGGCAGCGTACGCGAGCCCGAGCGCGGCTACCCCGCGGGTGAGCTGTCCGCAGAGGGAAGCATGGCGGTGACGATCGAGGCCCCAGACCTCTGTACGCGCTACGTGGCCACGCTTATTCGCGATGTGACCGTCGCGCCGTCACCGACCTGGCTCCGAGCTCGGCTCGAAGCGTCCGGGAGCCGCTCCATCAACAACGTGGTCGACGTTACCAATTATGTGATGCTTGAATTCGGCCAGCCCCTCCACGCTTTCGACTTCGGTAAGCTGCGCGGCGGCCGCATCGTCGTGCGGCGCGCCCGCGCCGACGAGCACGTGACCTTGATCGACGGATCCGAGCATGCGCTTCGCACCGACGATCTCGTCATCGCCGATGCGGAAGAAGCGGTGGCGGTTGCCGGCGTCATGGGTGATGCGGTCTCCGAGGTGTCGGACGCCACTTCCACAGTCCTCTTGGAATCTGCCACCTTCAGCGGCCCCAGCATCCGGCGTACGGCTGCTGCTCTCAAGTTGCGCACGGAGGCCTCCGCCCGATTCGAGAAAGGGCTCACGCCCGAGGTGGCACTCGAAGCCTCGCGACGCGCGACGAGGCTTCTCGTCGAGATCTGCGGCGGTACCGCTGCCGGCGTCGTCGACGCCTACCCGCAACCGCGCAGCCCCGTGTCGATCACGCTCACGCACGAGCGCCTCGCTCGTGTGCTTGGCAGCGAGTTGCCGCCCGAGCAGATCGTGACGCCGCTAGAAGCGCTCGGTTTCACCGTCGATTTTCTGCCGGACGGCTATGCGGTGACTGCGCCGTACTGGCGCTCCGATGTGGGGATCGCCGATGACGTGGTGGAAGAGGTCGCCCGGATCGTGGGTTATGATCGCCTGCCTAGCGCGCCGCTCCAGGGCGCGGTCCCCGATCCGGAGCCACAGCCGCTGCGCGATACCGGGGCGCGCCTGCGCGACGCGTTCGCCGCGGCCGGGCTGGCCGAGACGATCAACTACTCGCTCGTGAGCGCCGATGCCATCGCCAGCGTGCAGCCTCTCGCGACCATCACTGACCGCCCTCCCCTCGCCGTTCGCAATCCGATGAGTGAAGAGCGGAACGTTCTCCGGACGACGCTGCGGCCCGGTCTCCTCGAGAGCTTCGCCGGCAATCGCCGCCGCCAGCGTCACGCGATCGCACTCTTCGAGATCGGTCGCGTGTTCCATCCTCGTTCCGATGACCTTCCGCATGAGCGCACGTTTGCGCTTGCCCTGCTCGGCGGGGCGGGGCTGAAAGCCGCCGTCCATGAAGGGAACGGGCCCGCGGCCGCTCTTGACTTCTTCGACGCTAAGGCGATCGCCCAGTCCGTCGCCGCGGCGCTGCGCCTCATCTTCACCTACGAGGCTGCGGAGGATCCTGCCTTGGACGCGGGCCGCGCGGCCCGCGTGCTTGTCGATGGCTCGGCGATCGGCTGTATCGGCCAAGTCGCGCCTGCGGTTGCGGCGCGCTTCGAGATCGAAGAGCCGGTCTACCTGATCGAGCTGGATGTCGACGCCCTCACAGAGGTGATCGCCGAGCGAGGGCCGCCGGGATTCACTCCGCCCAGCCGCTTCCCTGTGGTGGTAGAGGATCTCGCCGTTGTGGTGGACGAATCCGTGCCCGCAGCCGATGTCGAACGCCTCATCGCCCGCTCTCGGCTCGTCGAGCGCGTCGAGCTGTTCGACCTCTATCGCGGGACCCCGATCCCCGCGGGCAAGAAGTCGCTGGCTTTCTCGATCGACTATCGCGCGCCGGACCGGACGCTCACGGACGGGGATGTTGCCAAGGCGCGCAAGGGCGTCGTTAGACGGTTGGAGCGGGAACTCGGCGCCACCATCCGCGACGCTTAACGGTCCTAACCGTCTGCGGCGAGCCCTGCCTTCGCCTGCGCGACGATCGTCGAGAAAACTTTTGGCTCTCGCACGGCGAGGTCCGCCAGCATCTTCCGGTCTACCTCGACATTGGCGCGGCGCAGGCCGTGCATGAGACTGCTGTAGCTCAATCCTTCTTGGCGCGCTGCAGCGTTGATGCGCTGGATCCACAGTCGGCGGAAATCGCCCTTGCGAGCGCGCCGGTCGCGTTTGGCGTAGGCCAGCGCGTGCAGCCGCGACTCGTTCGCCCGGCGGAAGATCCGGTGGCGTTGTCCACGGTGGCCCTTGGTAGTCGCCAGCACGCGCTTGTGCCGGCGGCGGTTCTGTGGCCCGCCTTTAACGCGCGGCATCGCTAGCGCTTTCCTACCCCGGTGGGGATCAGCGCCTTGATCGTCTTGCGGAGGCGCGGGGTCGTCACTTCATGCATCTCCCGGATCGCATAGCGCTGGCGCTTGCTCTTTTTCGAGCGGTTGTGGCCGCGGTTTCCCTTCATGCGCATGACCTTGCCTCGGCCGGTCAGTCCGAACCGCTTTTTTGTTCCTCGGTGCGTCTTCTGTTTCGGCATCGTGGCTCTATGGCGAGCCGCTTCCCACGGCGTCTGGGGATGCCTCAGCGACTTCGTCGCTGCCCGCCGCCCCATTGTCGGACGGAATAGAGCCGTCGGTGGCGGCTTCTGCTGCGGCCGGGGCAGGACGCGGTGCCGAGGTGTCGGGCTCCTCGGCGCGCGCCCGCTCACGCTCCAGCGCTGCCGCTTTCACCTTGTCCTCGGCCACGATCACGCTCATGAAGCGACCCTCCATGCCGATCGGCTTCTCAACCAACAGGGGAATGCCGCGCTCTTCCAAGGCTTGCATCACTCGTCCGATGAGCCCCCGTCCGATCTCTGGATGCGTGATCTCGCGTCCCCGAAACATGACGGTGATCTTGAGCTTGTCGCCCTCTTCTAGCAACTTCTGTGCGGTGCGGGTCTTGAAGTCGATGTCGTGCTGGCCGATCTTCGGCTTCATCGTTACTTCCCGCAGCACGGCGTTCTTCTGTCGCTTGCGTCCTTCGTTGCGTCGCTTTGCTTGCTCGTACTTGAACTTGCCGTAGTCCAAGAACCGCACAACGGGTGGCGATGCTCCTGGTGCGACCTCCACCAGATCGAGACCACGCTCTTGGGCTTGTGCAAGGGCCTGGACCGTGGCGAGGATACCCATCTGCTCGCCGTCCTCGCCGATGACGCGGACCTCGGGGACTTGAATCTCCCGGTTGACCCGGTGTTCGCGAGTGGCCAGCAGCGCCCTCCTGTGTATACGGCTCCGTCAGCGATGAGATCGGTATAAACGCTCGCGCCATGCTACCAACGCCCGATTTTCGCGGTCAACCAACTGGGCACGGTGGGAATGAAGATCGCGTGGTCTCGGCGAGCCCGCAGCGGCGATCAGCGTGCTCTGCTCGGTCGCTTGCCCTGCCCTAATTCGCTCCTGCGCTGCCTAGTTCGATCGTCACGAGCGGTGCGCCTTGGTCAACGTTCGCGTCCACTGCTACGTGGACCGTCTTCACGATCCCAGCTGTCGGCGACCGGATCTCGTTATTCATCTTCATCGCCTGAACCACCAGCAGGCTGTCGCGCTTGGCGACCACGTCTCCTGCCTGCACCAACACTTCGACGACGACCCCAGTCATCGGCGACTGTACCGTCAACTCCCCTTCCTGCGCCTCCTCATCGCCGATCCCCCCTGCCCCGGCTCGGCGCTTCGTCACTAGGAAGCTGTCCGCGCCGACAATGGTCCGCACCCCTTGCCCTTCCCGTTGCAACAGCACCTCCGTCGCGTGATGGTCGAGTATCAGCTCGTACAGCGGCCCCTCTCCGATCCGCTTCAGATCCACGCTGTGCTCGATGCCGTCGAGGACGAGCACTAGGCTGCCGCCGTCGGTCTCGCGGACTTCGACTTCGCGCGCCGCTTGTCCGACGGCCAGCGCTAGTTTCTTCGCCATCCCGCCACCAATCCTTGCTGCCCACGAGAACGTTGCACCCAGGGATCCGGACCTGCCACTGGACCGCCCTGATCCCTGCCCGGGGTGCCGGCGCTCGATCCGTTTCGCTGCAGGAAGCTGGCCGCCGCCAAGGCGGCGATATCGGTGTGGTCGGGCCGATCGTCGGTCGTGAGGTGCACCGTTCGTTCCACGTAGTCCGTATCGATTGCCCCCGCGATGAAGTTGGGGTCCTGCAGCATGGCGATGTGGAACGGCACGTTCGTCTGCAGACCGAGCAACCGGAACTCGGACAGGGCCCGCAGCATGCGCCTCCGCGCCTGCTCCCGGTCCAGCCCTCGCGCGATGATCTTCGCGAGCAGCGGGTCATAGTGGACACCGACGATCATCCCGTCGTATAGACCGCTATCGACGCGGATCCCCGGCCCGGCCGGCTCGCGGTAGTGGTGCACGGTACCGGTGCTGGGCAGGAACCCCTGGTAGGGGTCTTCCGCGGCCACCCGGCACTCGATCGCCCAGCCGCGCATCGTTAAGTCGTTCTCCGTGAAGGTCAGCGGTTGCCCCGCCGCGACGCGCAGCTGCTCCGCCACCAAGTCGACCCGCCAGACCATTTCGGTCACTGGATGCTCGACCTGCAGCCTCGTGTTCATTTCCAAGAAGGCAAACTGGTCGTCGTCGAAGACCAGGCACTCCACCGTGCCCGCGTTCACGTAGTCACAGGCCTCCGCCACTTTGCGCGCCGCCTCCCGCATCCGCATCCGTAGCTCCGGAGTCATGGTCGGCGCCGGTGCCTCTTCGATCAGCTTCTGCCGGCGCCGCTGGATCGAGCACTCGCGCTCGCCGAGCGTGACGACCTGGCCTTGGCGATCGGCGATTAGCTGGATCTCGATATGGCGCACGGGGCGCAACAACTTCTCGACATAGATCGCGTCGTCGCCAAACGCCGCGCGCGCTTCTTGCTGCGCGTTCGCGATCGCGCGGGTCAGCTCCTCGGCGTCGTTGACTTCGCGGATCCCCTTGCCCCCACCTCCGGCCGAGGCTTTGATCAGGAGTGGATACCCGATTTCCCGCGCTACCCGCTCCGCTTCGGATGGGTCCCGTACCGGCTCGATCGTTCCTGGGATGAGCGGAACGCCCGCTGCTTGCAAGGTGCGACGGGCTTCGAGCTTGCTGCCCATCTTCTCCATCGCTGCCGGCGGCGGTCCGATGAAGACGAGACCGGCGTCGGTGCAGGCCTGCGCGAACTCCGCGTTCTCGGCTAGGAATCCGTAGCCTGGATGCACCGCCTCCGCTTGGGAGCGCCGAGCCGCGTCGAGGATTTTCTCGATCGCCAGGTAGCTCTCCGACGCTTCCGCTGGGCCGATCGTGTAGGCCTCGTCCGCGTAGCGGACATGCGGGGCTGCCTGATCGGCCTCCGAGCAGATCGCCACCGATTCCACGCCCAGATCGCGACAGCCTCGCACGACCCGCAATGCGATCTCGCCGCGGTTGGCGACCAGCACTTTGCGGAACGGAGGCGAAACATCCGTCATAGCGGGAAGCCTATACACGGATCGTGGATGTGTTCGCGATCATAGGGCACTCTGTGGTTGCAGGGCTGCGCCTGGTCGTTAAGCGCGTTACCGCGCTGTTGCGCTCAAGTGCGGCGGCGCACTTCCTCTAGCAGCCGCGACTGCAGATCGGCCACAGGCAGCACGCCGAGGTTCTCGCCGTCCCGGCGCCGTACGGCCACCGCCAATGTCGCCGCCGCCGCTTCGCGGTCGCCGACGACCAGCATGTACGGTACCTTTTCCAGCTGCGCGTCGCGGATCTTGGCGTTCATCCGCTCGCTCCGGGTGTCGACGTCGGCGCGCAGTCCCGCTGTCTGGAGCGAGACGGCGATCCGCCGCGCGTGTTCCACGTGCCGGTCCGCAATGGGGATCAACCGCGCCTGTACCGGTGCCAGCCAAAGTGGGAAAGCGCCGCCGTAGTGCTCGATCAGAACGGCGAAGAAGCGCTCCATGCTGCCCAGCAGCGCCCGGTGTACCAGATAGGGGCTGTGCTCCGCGCCGTCCTCGCCCACGTAACGGAGGCCGAAGCGCGTGCCCATGTTGAAGTCGAACTGCACGGTCGTCAGCTGCCACTCCCGCCCCAGCGCGTCGACGACCTTCAGGTCGATCTTGGGTCCGTAGAAAGCGCCGCCCCCTTCGTCCACTTCGTACGCCAGCGCTGCCTCCGCCAGCGCTCGGCGCAGCGCCGCCTCCGCTACCTCCCAGGTCGCCGGCTCTCCCACGGCCTTCTCCGGCCGCGTCGACAGGAAGGCGGTGAAAGCGTCGAAGCCAAACGTGCGCAGCATCTCCACCGAGAAGCGCACCACCTCCACGATCTCGGACTCCACTTGCTCGGGCGTGCAGAAGATGTGCGCGTCATCCTGGGTGAAGCCGCGCACCCGCAGCAGCCCGTGCATCGTCCCCGAGCGCTCGTAGCGGTACACCGTGCCCAGCTCCGCCAGCCGCAGCGGCAACTCGCGGTACGAGCGTCGGGCGTTGCGGTAGATCATGATGTGGAAGGGACAGTTCATGGGCTTTGCATAGAAGTCCTCGCCGTCCACCTCCATCGGCGCGTACATGCTCTCCTTGTAGAAATCCAGGTGCCCGCTGGTCTCCCACAGCCCAGACTTTCCGAAGTGCGGCGTGTAGACCAGCTCGTAGCCGCCCTCCAGATGAGCCCGGCGCCAGTAGTCCTCTATCTCCAACCGTACCCGCCCGCCCCTGGGATGCCAGAAGACCAGTCCCGGTCCGGCCTCCTCGTGCAGCGAGAACAGATCCAGATCGCGTCCCAAGCGCCGGTGGTCACGCTTTTCCGCCTCCTCAAGCCGCTGCAAATAGGTTTCGAGCTCCGTTTCCGTGGGGAAAAGCGCGCCGTATACGCGTTGGAGCTGCGGCCGCGACTCATCGCCGCGCCAGTAGGCGCCGGCGACGTTCATGATCTTGAACGGCCCGATCTGTTGCGTGTGCTCTACGTGCCCGCCCCGGCAGAGGTCCGTGAAGCCGGCGTGGCTGCAGATCCCCAGCGTGCTCCCCGCGAACTCGTCGATCAACTCCAGCTTGAACGGCTGGTCTGCGTAGCGTTGCCGCGCCTCCGCCTCCGGGATCGGTTCCCACACGAACGTGTGCTTCTTCGCCATCTCCTCGCGCATACGCCGTTCGATCGTCTCCAGATCTTCCGGGGTCAAGGAGCGCGGCAGCAGGAAGTCGTAGTAGAACCCGGTATCGATCGGCGGCCCGATGGCGAGCTTGGCGTCCGGAAGCATCTCCAACACCACCTGCGCCAGCACGTGCGCTGCGGAGTGCCGCATCCGTCGCAGAAATTCCTCGGGATCAAGTTGGTCAGACGACTCTTCGGACCCCACGCCGCTGTCCTCGGCCGTCCTCGCCTCCGTCATGGGCTGTCCTTCGGCCACACGTCGATCGGCACTGCTCGTCGCTTCCTGGTTACTGCTCGTCGCTTCCTGGTTATCGATCCCGCCTGGTGCCGCGTTCGCGGGTGATCGCTCTCCAAAGCACTGTTTCTACAGGGCTCTATGGGAGCATACGCGTCTGACAAGCGTACGGCGGCCTCCGATGATGCACTACTCCCCGTTCTCGGTCGCCATCCGCTTCCCGCCCTCCGAGCGCGCGCTCCTCCGCGCCCGCCGGGCGATTCGGCGTCGACGACCGGCAGGGATGCAACCGCTTCCCTGGCGAGTCGGCTGAACCGCTCAGCAGCGTTTCGCCAGCTGGCGTCGCCATGCGAGCCTCGGCTACTTGGAAATGGGCCGGAGCTGTTCTAGACCAAATGCGGAAGGACACCGTCGTCTGTAGACCGCTTCGCAAGTTGACCCTATCTTGACGAGGGGACAGTCACCTTTTGATCAGCGCTCTTATCCGTATCAGCGTGCGGCGTCCGCTGGTGACCATCGGTGTGGGCGGGCTGCTGGGGGTTGTTGCCGCCGGGATCACCTTCAATCTGCTCGACAGCGCGCTCACGACCGACTTCCGGCTGGCCGGCAGGTACGAGTCCGAGCGAGCGGCCGCCCTGCTTGAGGATCGGCTGCGCGGGCCGGAGAAGCTGGCCGAGATCGTCATCGTGCAGTCGCCCTCCCTGACGGTGGACGACCCCGCTTTCCGCGCCAAGGTGGAGGCGGTCCATGCTCAGATCCTGGCGCTGGGACCGGAGACGATCGACGGAGGGATAGACGGCGAACCCCTGCACCACTACTACCAGTTTATCGCCGCGAGAGCTTTCCTCAGTCCGCAGCAGCAGGAGGAGTTACACAGGCTGCTGGTTTCCGACGACGGTCAGACGGTCCTGATGTACTACACCTTGGCCGGCAGCTCGGTGGAGGCCACCGAGAACGTCGAGGCCGTCATTCACGTCGTCGAAGAAGCGGACGCAGCGGACGACTTCCGCGTGCTGATCGGCGGAGACGCCAGCGTCGCTTTTGAGAACAACGAGCTGGCGGCTGAAGACTTAGAGCGAGGCGAGCAGATCGGTATTCCGGTGGCGCTGATCGTGTTGCTGGGGCTCTTTGGCGCCGTCGTTGCCACCCTGTTGCCCTTGGGGCTCGCGGTCGCGGCCATCGTCGTCGCCCTGGCCGCGATATCGATCATCGGTCAGCTATTCCAGCTGGTCTTCTTCGTCCAGATGATGGTCGTCATGATCGGCCTGGCGGTGGGCATCGACTATTCGCTGCTGATCGTGTCCCGCTTCCGAGAGGAGATGGGCCGCGGCCTGGCGCCGAGAGACGCGGTCATGAAAGCGGGCGAGACCGCCGGCCGCACGGTGCTGTTCAGCGGCGCGACCGTCGTACTGGCCCTTATCGGGCTGCTGATCGTGCCCGCATCCTTCTACCAGTCGCTCGCCCTGGGCGCCATTCTCGTGGTCATCGCGGCGCTGGCGGCGACCCTCACGCTCCTGCCCGCCTGGCTCGTACTGCTCGGCCCCAAAGTGGACTTCCTCAGCATCCCCTTCCTCGCCAGGTTCTCGGTGAAGGATGCCGATACCTCCCGACGGGGGCTCCAGGATCTCATGACGCGCGCCGTGATGCGGTATCCGATCGTCAGCATCGTCCTCATTGCCGCCCCGCTGCTCGCCCTCTCGTACTTCTATTTCGATATCCGGACCGGACTCAACGACGTCAACACCTTCCCCGACAAAGCCAAGACCAAAGAGGCGTTCCTCCTCTTTGAAGAGAAGTTCTCCGAGGGGACCGTCAGTCCCGCCGGATACCTCAGTCCGGCCGAGATCGTCGTCGACGGCGATATCGGCGATCCCCGGGTGGAGCAGGCGATCGGGCGCCTTGAGCAGTCCCTCTTGGACGATCCTGCCTTCCCGGTCCCGCCTGCCAGATTGGAGGTCAACGATGCGCGCGACCTCGCCCTGCTAACGCTCCCCTTCCCGGGGAAGCCGGCCAGTCCCGAGGCTGCCGAGGACATGGCCGCGCTCCGCGAGCAGCACATTCCCGCCGCCTTCGCTGGGATCCCGGCGGAGGTCTATGTCGGCGGCTTGACGGCCGAAGTTGCCGATTTCTACGGCATTGTCGATTTTTACACGCCGATCGTCTTCATCTTCGTGCTGGGTCTCAGCTTCATCATCCTCATGATGGTCTTCCGCTCGATCGTGATTCCGATCAAGGCCATCATCATGAACCTGCTCTCCGTCGGCGCGACCTATGGGCTGCTGGTGCTGGTGTTCCAAAAAGGGGTCGCCACGGATCTGCTGGGGTTCCAGCGGGCGGAGGTGATCGACGCGTGGATCCCGCTGTTCCTCTTCGCCATCCTCTTCGGGCTCTCCATGGACTATCACGTTTTCCTGCTCAGCCGCATACGTGAGCGCTACGACGAGAGCGGGGATAACACCGAAGCGGTGAGCTACGGTCTGCGCTCGACTGGGAGGATCATCACCGGTGCGGCTCTCATCATGGTCGCGGTCTTCGGCGGATTCGCAATGGGGGAGACCGTCGTCAATCAGCTGCTGGGCTTCGGCCTTGGGGTAGCCGTCCTGCTGGATGCGACGCTGGTGCGGTCCATCTTGGTCCCCGCTAGCATGGAAGTGCTGGGCAAAGGAAACTGGTATCTGCCGCCGTTCCTTCGCTGGATTCCGGAGCTGCGGGTGGAAGAAGCATCCGGCGAGAACTAGCACACGGGATGCCAAGTACGTGACTGGGACCTCACGCGCGATGAAGATGCCGTCCGACTACGAGGAGGGTTACGAACGAGCGCGTGTCCTTGATCCGGACGTAGCCTCCAACTACATCGCCCATACGCTCATCGGAGACCCCGAAGCCGACGCCCTCGTCGAGCAGCTCAGCTCTCTCGAACCGGAAGAGGCGCATCGGCTTATTGAGATCGGCATGGAGAATCCGGACGACGGCGCTTTGCTCGATGAGTTGCCGGCGATGCGTGATTTCTTCGAGGGGCTGGAGTCTCCGCCCGAGTGGGTCGACCTTCGGGCGCTCACCCCCGGCGTTCGCATGTTTCACCGGAATTCGAAATTGATTCTGGGGGCGATGGTCGGAGGCACCCTGGTCGAAGGATTTTCGACCAATATCAGCAAATCCTTCTTCATAACCGGGCGGCTGCTCGATCAGGGCGTCCGGCGCCTGCAACAAAATAACCGCCACATGGTCGAGATATTCATGCCCGGCGGCATGGAAAGAAACGGGGACGGCTGGAAGCTGTCCGTCCGCGTGCGGCTGGTTCACGCGCAAGTTCGATACCTGTTGAAGAATTCGGATGAGTGGGATGCGGAGGCCTGGGGCGTGCCGCTGAGCTCCGCCCACGTGGGCTATGCGATCACTGCCTTTTCGGCCAGATTGCTGAAGCATATGAAAAGTTTGGGCGCGCGTTTCAACGACGAAGAGCGTGAAAGTTTCATGGCGGTCTGGCGCTACTCCGGTTATCTGATGGGCATTCCCGAGACGATTTTATATCGTGATGAGAAGGAAGCCTTGCGACTATTCGAGATCGGCACTGTCTGCGAACCGACTCCCGGCACGGAGTCGGTCGTTCTGGCGAATTCACTGCTCAACGCCGCCCCGTTGTTGGTAGGGATCACCGAGCGGACCGCCCGCCGCAAGCTGGTCAAGTATGTATATACCGTCTCGCGCGCACTCATCGGGAAAACGCTTGCCGACCAGTTGGAGTATCCCCGCCGCCCCACCTTCGGAGTGCTGGCCTGGTTGCGATTACAAGGTCGCTTCGATCGTGTGATGGTGAAGCTATTTCCGAGGCGTGTTCGCGATAACAATTTCAATAAGTTCACGCAGCTGCTCGAGATCTCGGTTTTCGACGAGGCGGGTATCAGCTATCGTTTGCCCGATTCCGTATACGCGGAAGAATCCAGTAAGTGGTGAGCTTGGTGTCGATCGATAGGGCCATGGGCTTTAGAGAGAGCAATGCCTCCCCTGACTCGTGCCTTCTGCGGCACAGGGTGGTGGGGCAGAGGGAGCCGTGCTAAGAGTGCTGGCGCCGACCGTCGCGATTGCCGTCCTCGCCCTCGCTTGTCTGTCGTGCACAGGAGGCGCTGAGACCGTCCGTCTGGGAACGGAAGGGGCCTATCCGCCCTACAACTTCATCAACGACAACGGCGAAGTCGACGGGTTCGAGCGGGAGTTGGGGGACGAGCTGTGCCGGCGTGCCGGCCTTGAGTGCACCTGGGTGACCACGGAATGGGACAGCATGATCCCCGATCTTGTTGCGGGTGACTACGACACCATCCTTGCCGGGATGAGCATCACCGACGAGCGGGACGAACTGATCGACTTCACGCAGCCGTACATCCCTCCCAGCCCCTCGGTCTACCTCGCTCGGGCCGGGGCGGGCGATGAGGTGGTCACCGGCACAGTGGCCGCCCAGGTCGCCACCATCCAGGCCGACTACCTCTCTCAATCCGGCGCAACGCTGGTGGAGTACGCCTTGGCGCCGGAAGTCGTTGCTGCTGTCCTGAGCGGCGAGGCGGATGCGGCGCTGGTCGACTTGGGCTTCGCCCTCGACAGCATGGCGGAGAGCGGCGACGGGCTAATCCTCGTCGGCCCCGAGGTGCTGTTGGAGTCCGGCGTGGGCGCTGGCGTTCGGGAGGATGACGGCTGGCTGAGGGACAAGCTGGACCGGGCCATCGACGGCATGAAGGAAGACGGCTCGCTGAATGCCCTCATCCGGAAGTGGTTCGGCGCGGACGCCGCGCTCTTCTAGCGGTCGGCCTGCGCGGCAACGCGCGTGGTGGCGCGGGCTTCTGAGGTGATCGGGGGGTTGCTCGGAGATCGGGTAGCGCCGGCGCGCTCCCGGGACGCGTGACGGCGCTGCGGCGCTAACGCTGGCCCTCGACGGTCACCGTGACGATGTCCACGCCGTGGTACTTCTGGTGGCGCACCGAAGAGGCGTAGTGCAGCAACAAGCGGAACGAGACCTCGTGCTCGTCCGGCACGGGGGGCAGCGCGCTCAGATAAGCCAGGCGGTCCTCCATGTTCTCCCCCTCCAAGACCGTGGCAAATTCGAGCTCGGCCGAATGGCCTTCCATGCGCGCGATGACGCTCAAGCGCCGCGCCGTCCCGGCCTCGTCGTCGGCCTCCTGCAGCAAGATCGCCAGAGTCTCCTCGCCCGCCGAGGCCAGGCGGTTCGTCGAGGCCGCGTTCCATCCGCGCTTCATCGCGAACCCGCGCAGGAATGCTTCGATCCTCGGCAGGGCGGCGCTTTCCAGCGCGACCTGCAGCCGCTGGCGCCGTGGGCCGGTCAGGTCCATGAACAGCATCATGATGATGGCGACGAGAGCGCCCGCCGTCATACCGTTGCCGAGCAGTACGGCCACGAATCCCTCTCCCAGCAGATCGGGAAAGATCCATTGGTTTTGGAAGCCGGTGCCGATCCAAAACGCTAATCCCACGACGGCAGCCTTCCGATGGTCAACGCCGTCGTGGATGATGATTCTCATCCCCTGCACGAAAAGCAGCGCTAGAAGGACGACGATGTAGCTGGCCGCTACGGGGCCGGGGATCGCGATCAACAGGGCCGCGATCTTGGGGAAGAACGCTACCGCCACGAAAAACACGCCGATGATGACCCCCACCCGTCGCGCGGCGATGCCGGTGACCTCGGCCAGCGACACGCTGCTCGAGTAGGTGGTGTTGGGCAGCGTCCCGGCGAGGCCGGAGAGCAGGTTCCCCACGCCGTCGGCGTTGAGCGCACCCTGCACTGCCCGGAAATCGGTCGCCCGCTGTCGGCGCCGGGAAACCCGTTGGATGGCGACGCCATCGCCGACGGTTTCGATGGCGCCCACCAGGGTCACCACGACGAAGGCCGGCAGGAGCGCCCAGAACTCCACGCTGGGGGTCAGGTCGAACCCCGGCCAGGCGTCCACGGGAACGCCGACCCAAGGCGCCTCCAGCACCAGATCCACGTCGTAGAGCCCGAAGGGCGCGGCCACGGCGCACCCCACCGCGATGCCGGCCAGCGGCGACCACAGCCGCCATGCCGGCGGGCCGCGCAAGACGAGTGCCGCGACGGTGATCAGCGTGGCCAGGGCCGCGATCGGAGCGGCGCCCTCCGCCGTGCCGTCGGGGACGTCGTTCAGGGTGTCGAACACGGGCGGCATGACCGTGACGGAGATCAGCATGATCACCGTGCCCGAGACGACCGGCGTCAGGATGCGGCGCAGCAGCGAGAGGCGCGCCGCCAGCAGGAACTGAAACAGCGCCGAGACGACGATGAGGCTCGCCATCGTGGCGGGCCCGCCCTCCACGAGCGCCGCGATGCAGACCGCGATGAACGCCCCCGACGTGCCCATGATCAGCACGTGTCCGGCCCCGATCCGCCCGACCCGGACGGCCTGGAGGGCGGTGGTGATCCCGCTGATGAGCAGCGCCGCGAAGACGGCCCACGACACGTAGCTCTCGGGCTGCTCGGCGATCCGGGCCACGATCACCACGGTCAAGACCACCGGCGCCACGATGATCATGGCGGCCTGCGTGCCCGCGCCGACGGCGATGGCGGAAGGCGGACGCTCATCCGGTTCGTAGCGGACGTGCTCGTTGGCGTCGGTCGCGGCCAAGGCTCGCTCGTCAATCAGCCGCGCGTATCGGCGTTCCGCCACGGCGCTGGTGCGGTAGGAATCCGAGGAATCCTTCCCGACTGCGAATGAGAGCCGCTCTCATGTATACGGCTCTTTCTACCGAGAAGGGTCGCTCCAGGCAAGGTGTGGTGGGCGATACTGGACTTGAACCAGTGACCTCTGCGATGTCAACGCAGCGCTCTAGCCGTCTGAGCTAACCGCCCTCGGCTCCTGCTCGGATGGGGAGCCGCCCGATCGATGCTACTCAGGCCCCGGCGAGGCGGTCAATCGGGACGCTGCGGCGGGCCGGTCCAGGTATCGTCGGCGCCCCGTGGTCCGGGGCGCTGCCCGGCTTCGTCGGTGATAAGATCGTCGGCAGCGCGCCCGCTTGCAGGGGCGCGGACCAGCGTGGGCCGCTAGCTCAATTGGAAGAGCAGCTGACTCTTAATCAGCCGGTTCTAGGTTCGAGTCCTAGGCGGCTCACCACCCACCCATCACGATTTCCCTACGATCCTCGGGAAATCCACCCATCCCCCTCGGCTCGGTGTGGACCGGTCAACGGTCCATGCCACACGCATGCCACACGTGCGCCGGGCGCTAGTGTCTCGCGGCCTCGCGCCAGCCGTAGCGTGGGGCCATGCTGCGATCACGCACCGGACCGAAGCGATCGCCCGGATCTGGCTCCCTGCGCCAGCTGCGACCGGGCGTCTGGCAGGCCCGCTGGTCGGTCGGGAGCGGCGCGCGCCACCGCTATTCGTCCCAGATGGTGTACGGCACTAAGACCGAGGCGCAGGCCCTGCTGCGCAAGTAGCTGACCGGAGCACGAACGACACCCTCGCCGCTGATACCCTGCCCCTGTGAACGCCGCCGCACCCTATCTCGACGCCCTCCGGGACATGGCCCCGCTCGTCGCCGCCGAGGCCGAGCGCTCCGAGCGCGAGGCGCGCACGACCCCCGCCGTCAACGAGCGCATCGTCGAGGAAGGGCTGTACCGCCTGTGGCTGCCGCGCTCCATCGACGCCCCCGAGCTCGACATGCCCCCCGCTCTCGAGGTGTTCGAGGCCGCCTCCCGCCTCGACGGCTCCTTCGGCTGGGCCGTCACCATCGGTACGGGCGCCGGGCTCTTCGCCGGCGCCCTCGAACCCGCGACGAAGGCGGAGATTTTCGGGCCGAGGGAGGCCCTCATCGCCGGCTCCGGGAAGCCCGGCGGAACGGCCAAACCTGTCGATGGCGGGTACCTCGCCGGTGGGCACTGGAATTTCGCCAGCGGCGCCCACCACGCCACCTTCTTCACCGCCAACTGCGTTCTCGAGGGCGAGCGCCCGGCGGACGGTGGCGATGGACCCGTCATCCGCGCCATGGCCTTTCCCGCGAGCGAGGTCGAGATCGTCGAGAACTGGGATCCCGTCGGCATGCGCGGCACGGGCAGCCACGACTTCCGCGTGGAAAGCAGCCTCGTGCCCTACCGTCGTACCTTCGGCGTTTTCGACGACTGGCCCTTCGAGAGCGGCCCGCTCTACCGCTATCCCTTTAACCACCACGCCGAGGTCTCGTTCGCGGCCGTCGCGCTCGGTATCGGGCGGCACGCCATCGACGAGTTCCTGGCGCTCGCCGGGTCCCGCCGCACCCTGTACACCGGGGAGCCGCTGGAAGACCGCCAGGGTGCGCGTGTCCGCCTCGGCGAGGCGGAGGCGCTTGTGAGCGCCGCCCGCGCCTGGTTCTTCGAGGTCGCCCGGTCGAGTTGGGACACCGTCGTCGCGGGAGGTGCCCTGGAGCCCGAAGAGGCCTCGCGCGTGTCGCTCGCCTCCATCCACGCGGCCAACAGCGCCGCCCGCGCGGCGATGCTCCTCTTCGAGGCGGGCGGCTCGGCCGCCCTCGACGCCGGCTCGCCGCTCGCGCGCGCCTGGCGCGACGTGCACGCCCTCACGAAGCACGTGGCCGTATCGCCGCTGGGTTACGAGGCCGCCGCGGCGGGACTGCTCGAAGCCGAGGAGTAGCCGGAGACTTCCCCCGCCTGCGCGCCGTGCCTGCGCGCCTCGCGAGCCCACCTTCCGCAATACGAAAGCCGAGGTCCGCCGCGCACTGCGCCTCAGCCCCGGCCTCATGGTGTCCGAGATCCACGAGCGTATTCCCAGCGAGCGTCGCCAACCAAGGCCACGCTTCGCAGGAAGGCGAGCGAGCTCCACACCATTGGCAAGGTCACCCGCGACGAGGACGGCCGCTACTGGCTCATCATGCTGGGCAAGTCCTGATAAGTATTTCTGGCGCGGTCGGGAAGTCAAAAGCTGCTCTCACAGCGCCCCGCCGTTGGGACGCAGAAGGAGAGAAGGACCGAGGACCGACCAAACCACCCGGCACACCACCCACTACCACAAGAACGCCGCGCCAAGCTCTGCGCCGCCTGCGGCGGCTGCCGCACGACGCGGCGCGCCGGCTCCTGCGAGAACAGCCCGGCCTGCGAGACAGGCTCCACAGCGACGACGTGCCCGGAGCCGCTGGAGGGCCGCCTCGACCCGGAGGTCCTAACCACCCGCAAGCGACTGGCGGCGGCCGGACGGAACGAGGAGCCCGGCACGACGTTCGGCTCCCGCTGGACGAACGCGGAGTGAGAGGAGCTACAGCCCCTCTGCGGCGAGCACGGTCGGCGGGACGCCGTCCGGCTATTCGTCGAGGCGAGTGCATACCGGGCTCAGGACAAGGCAGCCTCGATCTGTGCAATGTGGTCATGGCGATGCCGCCAGCGCTCAACGGCGAAGCTCAGCCCGTCCTCGGCCAGTGAAGCGCGATGCGCTGCGGACAGAGCCGCCAAGGTGCCGTCGACCAGCTGGGCCGCGCGCACGGCCTCCAGTCCGGCCGAGGACGCGCTGACAAGGGGTGCGACCGCCTCCAGCGTGTCATTCACGGTCTTGTCTTCAGGCGGGAAGCCATCCCCGTGCGCGTAGCTCTGCAGCGCGAAGTGCTGGCGCGCGTCCCAGAACGCGAGATGCGCGAGCGCGAATCTCACCGTCCAACCGCCTCCCAAGGATCGCGCCAGGTCGGTCTCCTCGAGCCGGGCGACCAAGGCCTGCAGACGGTTGGTCGCCTCCGCATTGCGTCGCAGATCGGGGTCGTGCTCGCTCATGAGACTCGCAGCGCCTCCTCGGTGAGGAAGGCGATTCCTTCCGGCCTGCCCAAGCGTAACTCTGTGCCTCCGGCGGAGCGAACCCATTGGACCGCGGGTGGGCCGCGACTCGGCCGCCGGAAGGCTGTGCGACGTTGGGCGGGACGGCGTTGACCGGCGCCGGCGGCCGGACGTAGGGTCGTTGGCGCTGCGGGCCGCCGGGGCGGCGCCGGCCGGATACCGGCCGCGAGGGATGGAGCCGAGATGAAGTACGAGATCACGCACACGCCGTCCTACGCGCTGGGGGTGATCGCCCTGGCCGCCGGGGAGAGCATCCAGGCCGAGTCCGGGGCGATGGTGAGCATGTCGGATTCGGTGTCGATGAAGACGGAGGCGCGTGGCGGGATCATGTCCGGCCTGAAGCGCAAGGCGCTGGGCGGGGAGAGCTTCTTCATCAATGAGTTCACGGCGGCGGAGATCTCCGGAGAGGTGACGGTGGCGCCGCCGCTGCCGGGGGACGTGATCGCGGTGGAGCTGACGGGCGCGCCGCTGCTGATCCAGTCGGGCTCGTTCTTGGCGGCGAGCCCGGAGGTGGCGATCGACACGAAGTGGGGCGGGGCTAAGACGTTCTTCTCGCGGGAGGGACTGTTCCTCCTGCGGGCGACCGGCTACGGGACGATCTTCCTGTCGAGCTTCGGCGGGATTCGGCTGGTGGAGCTGGGAGAGGGGGAGCGGTACGCGGTGGACACGGGGCACATGGTGGCGTTCGACGAGACGGTGCAGTACAGCGTGGGCAAGTCGGGCGGGTGGAAGTCGACCTTGTTCGGCGGCGAGGGCCTGGTGGCGAAGCTGACGGGGCCGGGGCGCTTCTACATGCAGACGCGCAGCGCGGACGCCTTCCTCGACTGGCTGAAGCCGCAGCTTCCGAGCAAGGGGTAAGGCCGGGGCGGAAGAGGTCGCGCCGCGGCCGGACGCAACCAAGAGCCAGGAACCACGTTCGGCTCCCGCTGGACAGACACGGAGCGCGAGGATCTACGGGCCCTCTACGACGAGCACGGACGGCGCGAGGCCGCTGCGCTCTTCGTCACGGCGCACCCGTACCGGACGATCGAGGACGCGCGCTACCAGATCGACTGCCACCTCATCAAGCCAATCAGTTAGACGAGCAGACGCTTTGTGAAGGCCCCGGCTGCGAGCCGGGGCTCCTCGTGTCTAAGGGCCCTGACGGCGTACGGCAGCATGAACCGATGGTAGCGGCGGAGGAGGGCATAGCCTTTGTGATCTATGAGGCTTGACGACGATCAAATCTGGGTTGGAGGCTTCTGGGCAAGACAAGGAAAGAGGCCGGCAGGCGACAGGGTTACGTGGCGGCGAGTCTCGAAAAAAGACAGGTGAGCCGAGTACAGGCTTAGCACAGGAAACAATGAATACTGAACAATTGCACGCCGTGGCTTTAGCAGTAGCCGAAGATATCGAGGAAACTTCAACGATCCAGCTTCTTGGGCAATTTCGCGGTTCACTGGACAACCAGATCAACGCTCCTCAGGAACCCCAGTACCAAACGCAGGCAAGCGAAGCGCTCAGCCAACTTCTGGAGAATCTCTCATCCGCACCCAGCAATAGCTTTCCACCAAGTTGGAAACCGCTACTGGAAGAGCTTGGTCTCTCGAACAGGCTTGGCCAAGATCTAAGGGAGCAATTGTTGGAGATTACATCTCGCAACCAGATTACCCTTTCCACGGCTCTGGGCGAGATTACACCTATTTATCAGCAGTTAAACGAGACGGCTGAAAATCTTCAGAATATTATCAATGCGTTCGCTTATTTCAAGATCGGATCAGATGAGCTTGAGCCTGGTGAGGCAGAAATCGCTATTATAGTTCCGCGTCGTGCCGTAAAGAGTGGACTTGCTTCCTTAGGTGAGGAACTCGGAGAGATTGCGTCGATACTTGGCCCGTTCGTCGAGATCGGAACCGGTGACCGGCCGGAGCCGCAGATTCGCCTCATTTCATCTTCAGACTTCTCTGTTGTGCTCGATTCGCTTCCGGCGTGGGCGGTAGGCTTCGCGGTGGCCGCGGAGCGGGTGATTGAAGCTTATAAGACGTTTCTTGAGATCAGGATGCTCCGAAAAAAGATGACAGACTCTGGTTTGCCAGAACAGCCACTGGCAGGGGTTGACGAGTGGCTGAACGACGAAATGACGGAAAAGGTGAAGGAAATCGCTGAAGATGTCGTGAAGGAGCACGCTGCGAATGAAGATGAAGGTCGGCGTAACGAACTGCGCACCGAAGTGGAATTCTCGCTTAGGAAACTGGCTGACCGAATAGATAACAACTATAGTTTTATGGTACGCGCCAATCCGCCAGAGAGTGAATCAAGCGAAGAGGAAGACGAAGGCGAAGGCGGCGCTGAAATCGTGAACGAAGAAGCTAAAGAGCAATACGAGATAATAGCCAGAGCAGGGAGAGCGCTCCGATATCAGAAGCTTGAAGGGGATCCGATTCTAAGGCTATCAGATAGAGCTTCGAGCGAGCCAACTAATGGTGAGTGACCACGAGTGCGATATCAATCAAGTAGTGTTACTCTATCCAATTTTGGAGCGCTTATTGGAAGAGAAAATAGGAATTGTAGGAAGAAGGAACCGACATGAGTTCTGCCGAATATTCGCTGCGGAATATCGCTAAAGACGTTAGCGATATTAAGGGTACCTTGAATCTACGCGACTACTTCGCTGGCCAGGTTGCGGCAAGTATAGCATTGAACTGGCTTGCTGCTGGCTTTGAAAATACAGAGAAGATTGCCAAACTTTCCTATGAGACAGCAGACGCTCTCTTGGTAGTGCGAGACCAGAAGCCTAGCGGCTGATGCGTTGCGTAGCGTCGTCGCGCTGACAGCCACACCATGCCACTTCCGTGCCACTTCTTTCGCGGTGCGGGCGGCGGGGAGCGCCCCCAAATCAGCTGGTCTTCGCGCTTTGGTAGTCCGACCCGAAACCCCCTGGATATGTGGGATTACTCGACGTTACTTTACGTAAAATCTCTCGCGCGCTCGGGCTCCCAAGGCGAGTCAGGGAATACGCTTAGTCAGCCGCTTGTCGGTTCGCATCCACGCGGGATGGGGAAGTGTCGGAACTGGCAGACGAGCACGATTTAGGATCGTGTGCCGCAAGGCGTAGGAGTTCGAGTCTCCTCTTCCCCACCAGCCCACAGTCCAAAGGAAGGCCCATGTCCGACGTCAAGCCCGTCCCCGACGGCTACACCGCCATCACCCCCTACCTTATCGTCGAGAACGCCGCCGCATTCCTCGATTTCCTGGCGAATGCCTTCGGCGCCGTCGAGCGCCTGCGCCTTCCCATGCCCCAGGGCGGCATCGGCCACGCCGAGGTCGAGATCGGGGGCGCCGCCGTCATGCTCTCCGACGCCGCCCCGCCCGATTTCCCGCCCACCAAGACGCAGATCCATCTCTACGTCGAGGATGTCGACGGCGTCTACGCCCGCGCCGTGGAGGCGGGCGCGACCTCCCTGGCCGAGCCAGCCGACCAGTTCTACGGCGACCGCTGCGCCCGCGTCGCCGATCCCTTCGGCAACCACTGGTCCATCGCCAGCCACGTCGAGGATGTCGGGATGGACGAGATCATGAAGCGCTTGGCCGCCCTGGGGCAGGAGTAGCGGATCGCTCGGCGGGAGGCTGCCTGGGCGGCCCGCGCCGATCGGAACGGGCGAGCGGTTGGGGTTGCTCAGGCCGGCCCTGGTGGTGCCCGCTCGAAGCGGCGGATGACGATCCCGCCGACGATGAGCAGCAGCCCGATCACCGACGAGAGCCGGATCGTCTCGCCCACGATGACGCTGATGAAGACGAGCGAGAGGAAGGGCGAGAGGTAGACGAGGTTGCTGACCTGCGCGGTCGTCCGCGAGAGCGAGAGCGCCCGCATCCAGAGCACGAAGGTCAGGCCCATCTCGAAGACGCCCGCGTAGGCCGATCCACCGATGCCGCGCAGGTCCATGGGCGGCGGGCCGGCCAGCGCCACCGCCGCGACCGCGACGAACGCCAGCCCGAAGCCGAAGTTCAGCAGCAGCTTGACGACGGCGTCGCGGTCGTCCCGGAGGTTGGTCAGCCAGAACGTGGCCCAGATGAAGGCGCTGCCGACCGCCAGGGCCGTGCCGATCGGGTCGCTGAAGCGGAAGGCCAGCAGATCGCCGCGCGTCCCGATCACGAGCACGCCGCAGAAGCTCACCACGATCGCGGCCAGGGAGATGCGGCCGAGGGGCTGCTTGAGCAGCGGCACCGAGAGGATGACCACCACCATGGGCCAGGCGTAGTTGAGCGGCTGCGCCTCTTGGGCGGGCAGGCGGTCGTAGGCCTCGAACAGCACCAGGTAGTAGAGGAAGGGGTTGAGGAGGCCGAGTGCCGCCGACTGCAGATACTGCTTCCGTGAGCAGGCCAGCGCCTGCCCCAGCTTGCCCTGCCAGGCCGCGACGATGAGCAGCACCGCCGCCGATACGATCGTCGCGTAGAGCAGCATGTGCGGCGCCTCGACGTAGCGCAGCGACACCTTGAATGCCGACGCGACGGTCGACCACAGGAGCACCGCGCAGCCCGCGTAGAGATACGCTTGCGCTTGCCTGCTCACGGCGCCGTTCTCATTGGGCGCGCGTAGCCGGCTCCGGTCGGTCGGGGAGACAACACGGCGGCGATCTCAGTCGCGCAGCAGGCGCTTCGCGAGCAGTCGTGCCTCGTCCAGGGTGTCCACGAAGTGCTCCTCCGGAACCCGCTTGAGCGCGTTGAGGGCGTGGAGCGCTTTGGCGGCGGGGCCGGAGAGGTTCACCACGATGCATTCCGTGTCCTCTTCGGCGGCGGTTTCGACGAGCTGCTCGATCACCAGGGCGGCGCTGTCGTCCATATTGGTGGCCTTCGAGAAGTCGATGATCACGACCTCATGCTCCCGAATGTCCGCCCCAATCACCCGTGCCAGCTCATGGGCGGAGGCGACGGAGAAGCGGCCCCGCAAGGCGACGAGCCCGACGCGGGCGAGATAGGGGTCCGCTGCGGCTGCGTCCTCCCGGCCCGGGAGGAACGTCTGGTCCAGCAGGGGGACGGAAACCACGCTCTCGAGCTCGAGCCGTTCGTACTCCTTCGAGTGTGCGATGCCCGCGGCGACGAGCCCCAGGGCGACGGCCGTGACGAGGTCGACGAACACGGTGAGGGCGAGGGTGGTGATCATCACCAGGATGTAGTCGCGCCGGATGTGGCGAATACGGGTGAGGAAGCGCCAGTCGATGATGTCCCAGCCGACTTTCAGGAGGATGCCGGCGAGGACGGCATGTGGGATCGGCTCGGTGACCTGTCCGATGCCCAGCACCAGAGCCAGCAGGAGGGCCGAGCGCAGGACGCCGGAGAGCGGGGTGCGGCCTCCGGCGCGGATGTTGACCACGGTGCCCATGGTGGCCCCGGCGCCGGGAAGGGCGCCGATCAGGCCCGCGACGAAGTTGCCCAAGCCCTGGCCCATCAGTTCACGGTTGGGCCTGTGCCGCGTGTGCGTGAGGGAGTCGGCCACCAGCGAGGTCAGCAGGCTGTCGATGGAGCCCAGAAGGGCGAGGATGAACGCCGGTTGCAGGGCGTTCGCCAGGAAGCCGGGCGAGAACTCCGGCAGTTGCAGGCCGGGCAGGCCCGTCGGCACCGCGCCGATGACCGGGGCGTCGCCGAACCAGGCGAGCGCGAGCAGGGTGCCGACGATCAGTGCGGCCAAGGGTCCGGGCAAGAATTTGCGGAGCTTGCGGGGCCAGAGGACGCCGACGGCCAGCGCAACGGCGCCGAGGGCGAGGGCGTCCGGATTCAGATCGGCCACCGCCTCGGGCCAGGCGCGGATGGAGTTGAGCGGCCCGCCCGGGACGGTGAGGGCGCCGAGCAGCGGCAGCGTTTGGATCACGATGATGATGACGCCGATGCCCGACATGAATCCGGAGATCACGGAGTAGGGCGTGTAGGCGATGAAGCTGCCCACGCGCAGCGCCCCCAAGGCGATCTGAAGCAGTCCGCCCAGCATGACGATGGTGAAGGCTTCGGGAAGACTGTCGGCGTGCTGGGTGACGACCACCGCCATGGCGATGGTCATCGGCCCCGTGGGGCCGGAGATCTGCGAGGGCGTCCCGCCGAATACCGCCGCGAAGAAGCCGACGGCGATCGCCCCGTAGATGCCGGCGATGGGACCGAGGCCCGACGCGACGCCGAAGGCCAGCGCCACCGGCAACGCCACCACGGCCGCCGTCACCCCGCCGAAGAGATCCCCGAGGAGATCCTGCAATTGGTAGGAGTCGCGCAGTTTGAACATGGGTGGCAGGGGCAAAGGAATTGCGACCGAATTCCTAGAGCGGGCTCCCTTCAGGAAGAATCAGGAGCAGTACAGGCGCGCTTGCCGTTCGGGGAAAATGGCGTGCGGCTAGCAGGATGACGGAGACGACCAGCCGTTTCAATAAGAACGAGCGGGGCAAATCGGGTACCAACTGATCGCCAGGGCTGCGAACGAGATCTTTCGTCTGTCGGCGATCCGGATGCTGCGGCGGAGCGTACGCGACCGGTTTGGGCATACCAATCGAATTCGACGCGCTCTCTCACGACTTGACGTAATCCTTGACAGCAGCACGGATACCACGCCGGCCGGGATAATCACCGAGGGGCCGGCTGCCAGCGGGGGAACGCCTTCTGCATCTCCTTTTCTCACTTCCGCGCCGCGCCCGGCGACGATTTTCTAGAATGCCAAGGGGAAGGCTGCGGGGCAGGGCGCAGCAAACAACACCGAGGCAGGACCGACCACGGTTTCCCGGCTGCCCTTTTGTCTCGCGGCGGCCCGGCTTGAGGCGTCATGCAGCGCGACCGCATCCGCAATTTCAGCATCATCGCCCATGTCGATCACGGCAAGTCGACCCTGGCCGATCGCCTGCTCGAGCTCACCGAGACCGTCGCCGAGCGGGCGATGGCGGCGCAGCTGCTCGATTCCATGGAGCTCGAGCGTGAGAAGGGCATCACGATCAAGGCCCGTGCCGTACGCATGGCCTACACCGCGCGCAATGGCCACGCGTACCAGCTGAATCTGGTCGATACCCCGGGCCACGTGGATTTCACCTACGAGGTCTCGCGCACGCTCGCCGCGGTGGAAGGCGCGCTGCTCGTTGTCGATGCCGGCGAGGGGATTCAGGCGCAGACGCTTGCCAACGCCTACATGGCCTTGGAGCAAGATCTCACGATCATTCCCGTCGTCAACAAGATCGACCTTCCCGTCGCCCAGCCCCAGCAGGTGATGCGTGAGCTGGTCGACGTGATCGGCTTCGGCGAGGACGAGATCCTCTTTCTCTCCGCCAAGACGGGAGCGGGCGTGCCCGAGCTGCTCGAGGCGATCGTCCGGCGCCTGCCGGCGCCCGCCGGCGACCCCGCCGCCCCGCTCCGCGCGCTCCTCTTCGACTCCGAATACGACGTCTACAAGGGCGTGCTCGCCTACGTGCGCGTGGTGGATGGCGGGATCGCCGGCAGCGCGCCGCTGCGTCTGATGCAGCGGCAGCGCAAGCTGGAGCCGCTTGAGATCGGCACATTCACGCCCGAGTTGGCGGCGGGCTCGCGCCTCAACGCCGGCGAGGTGGGCTACGTCGCTACGGGCCTGAAGGATGTCGCCGAGGTGCGCGTGGGGGACACCCTGACCAGCGTGGCGCGCCCTGCTGCCCGGCCCCTGCCGGGCTACACCGAGGCCAAGCCGATGGTCTTCGCCGGCCTCTACCCTGCCCAATCCAGCGAGTATCCGGCGCTCAAGGCGGCCTTGGAGAAGCTTCGTCTCAACGATGCCGCCCTCCACTACGAGCCGGAAACCTCGGCTGCCCTAGGCTTCGGCTTCCGCATGGGCTTTCTCGGCCTCCTTCATATGGAGATCGTGCAGGAGCGGCTCGAGCGCGAGTACGATATCGAGTTGGTTTTCACCGCCCCTTCCGTTGAGTACGAAATCCTCGCCAGCGACGGCTGCGTCCACCGGATCGATAATCCGGCCGATCTGCCGGACCCCAGCCGCATCCATGAGGTGCGCGAGCCCTGGCTGCGCCTCAGCGTGATCACGCCCAACAGCTACGTCGGCGCGGTGATGGAGCTAGTGATCGGTCGCCGGGGCCGCTTCGACAAGATGGAATACATCGATCGCGATGTCTCCGCCGTGGATGCCGGCCGCCAACGCGTGCTTCTGGAGTTCGAGGCACCTCTGGCCGAGATCTTGGTCGACTTTTACGACGAGCTGAAGTCGGGGACGCAGGGCTACGCCAGCCTCGACTACGCTCTGATCGACTACCGCGCCGCCAAGCTCGTCAAGCTGGAGATCTTGGTCAACGGCGAGCCGGTCGATGCGCTTTCCAGCATCGTTCACCGCGCGCGCGCCGATGCGAGCGGCCGGGCCTTGGTCCAGCGCTTGCGCTCCCTCATCCCCCGGCAGCTGTTCGATGTGCCGCTGCAGGCCGCCATCGGCGGCCGGGTCATCGCCCGCGAGACGGTCAAGGCGGCTCGCAAGAACGTGCTCTCGAAGTGCTACGGCGGCGACGTTACCCGCAAGCGCAAGCTGTTGGCGAAACAGGCCGAGGGCAAACGGCGCATGAAGCGCGTCGGCAACGTGGAGATCCCGCAGGAGGCCTTCCTGTCCGTCTTGCGCTTGGGTGATTCGAAACCCCGCAACGCGCGGACCTAGCTTGGTGCTCTCTCTTCCGCTGCGACCGGCAGGGCCGTCTCGGTCGCGCCGTCGGAGCCATTGCCCTCGTTGGACCGGCCGGCGCTGGCCGCTTGCGGGAGCGGCAGCGTTGGCTCCGCGGTCTCCGTCTCGGTTGCGACCTCCGGCTCTGCGGTCGCGCTCGCGGGCTCCTCGGGTACATTCTCCTCTTCCTTCTCCTCCTCCTCCGCTTCCTCTTCGATCACGACGAGCCCCTCTGCATCCAGAATGGTGCGGCGGATCGCCGCCAGGGTCTCCGCATCCGCCCCCTCCAACGCATGTCTGACCAGTTGGAACAGCGCCTCGCCCGTGACGAGCGCGTAGCCGAAGTTGTCGCAGGCGTTGATCAGGGTCTGGGACAGCGCCTCGTCGCGATCCTTGGGAGGCAGGAGTCGCTTACCGTTGACGACGATGATCCCCTTGCGCAGCACCCCAGTGCTGATGAACGCTGTTTCGATCCGACGCTGGAGCTGGAAGTAGCTCGATTCTTTGACCGTGTGCGACGATGCGTCCACCTCCAGCAGGGCGATCTCGTCGCCGTCGGCCAGCTCGACCGGATCCGTGAGTTCGGGTGTTACCGTGAAGCCCAGCGCCCGGAACGCGTCCCGCACCAGCGGCTCGAAGGCGTATCGCCCTTCGCGCCACAGCAATCCTTGGTAGCGCGCAGCGTCGGCCAGTGTCGCGCGCACCTCTTGCAAACGGCTCTCCGCTTCCACGAAGGACTGCTCTGCCTGCTCAACCGTCTCCCGCAGTTTCCGCAGGTCCGGCAGGTCGTATTCCTTGAGCCACGGCGGCGCCTTTTCCGTCACCGGACTCTCGATGCTGCGCAGCAGACTTTCCAACAGCGCCTCGGTCACATTTCGCCGCGCGGCGCCGCGCGGCTCGACGTGGGGCGGCGGGAGGAAGACGACCCGGCCCGCCAGCACGCGAAACTCCACGGCCACGGCCGCGCCGCCCTGGCTGCGCGCCAGCACCGTGCCCACGTGGTTGAAGTCGTTGATCGCGTTCACGTCCCACCAAGCTTGGAAACGCAGCCGTCCGGTGAGATCGTCGAGGTAGGCTGCGAAGGCGTGCGCGCGATCGAGTGGTACGAGCGTTCCGCCACCCGCACCGGCCAGCAGTTGCGGCGGGCGGTAGACGACCCCGGGCGGGGCCGGCAGGATCGTGTAGCGATCGGCGCCGGGAAGGGTCGAGACCGACGCATGCGGCACCGTGGGGTAGCCGAATACCGCTACCACCCCGCCCCCCTCCAGCAGCAGCAGCAGCTCCCGGCGGCGCTGCTCCAACAGCTCGCCGAGGCCGAAGTGGAAGGCGCCGCTGGCGCCGGGCAGCACCGGCGTGCCGCTCGGCGTCTGATAGATTCCGCCGCTGGTCGCGCCGGCTCCCGCTGCCAGCTCCTCGATCTGCCGCGAGACCACCGCTGGATCGATCACGCAGGCGTCGTATTCGAATAGCGCCGGCGCGTTCGCGATCGAGTGGTTATCCACTTGAGGATCGGGCAGGGAGAATCCAAGCGATACGATTCGCATTGCCGTTAAGCTCCCATTTCCATCCGCTCGCTGTGGTCCGCCCGAGGCCTAGGCCGAAAGCGACCATCTCGCGACTGTCTATCGTCCGTCTCCTGAGTTGATAAGTCTATAGGACCTCCGCTCTTTCCCCCGGTCCCAACGCGATCGTGTTTCCACCAGCGACCAGATGTCGGTTGATATAGACGCTTTGGGTAGCCTGCTTTTGTGGCGGTCGCATCATCCGGCCCCTTTTCCGATACGCTGATCACGGTCGTGCTAGGCGGGGAGCTAGCGGTGCCCTGGACTCGCAATCCGCTTTAGCGAGGTCGAATTCCCGCCTGAGGGCGTCCACTGTGGGAACTGGCGCGGCTAAGCGGCGCTGAAGCTTGGGTCCCGTGCGGCGAGACGCTACGAACCCCGTCAGGTCCGAGAGGAAGCAGCGGTAAGTAGCAGCTTTCGGGTGCCACGGGAGTGCCTGGGCCGAGTTGGCTGGTCACGACAAGCCTGTGGCGGCGTTCGACGGCGGGTGCACGGCCATTTTCACGAGCCTGGGCCGGTTCGATGGGGGAGCCGTTGTGCCAGCGACTGCACCGTTCAAGAGGGGAGAGCGAAGCAAAGGGCGGCGCAGGCGCGGCACGCAACGCAAGCGCGCAGCGCAGAGGTCCCGCAAGCCTCTTCTTGGGCAGCACTTTCTGCGCGATGCGGCCGTCATCGACCGCATCCTCGCCGCGCTCCCGGACGATGGCTTGCCGTTGATCGAGATCGGCGCCGGCGATGGGACGCTCACTGTGCCGCTGGCCCAGTTGGGCCGCCCTCTGGCTGCGGTCGAACTCGATGGCCGGCTTGCGCGCTCCACCGCCCGTGCGCTGGCTGTCTACCCCAACGCCCACATCGCACAGGGGGATATCCTCGATTTGCCTCCTATACGCCTCCTTGAGAGATTGGGCGCTGCTCCACCCTACGGACTCGTCGGTAATCTGCCCTACGCCATCACGGGGCCTATCTTCCGCCGCTTTCTTGCACAGTCCGAACATCGTCCGCGCTGGATGTTGGTCATGGTTCAGCATGAGGTGGCGCTGCAGGTCGTGGCGCCGCCCGGCAAGCGCTCCTTGCTCAGCCTGGCCGTTCAGCTCCATGCCGATCCACGTCTCCTCTTCCCCGTGGACCGTGCCGCGTTCGAGCCGCCGCCTCAAGTGCGATCGGCCGTGCTCTTCATCCCTCTCCGCGACGCCGTGCCGGTGACGCTCCCTTCCGAGGCTCGCTTCTTCGAGGTCGCACGGGCTGCTTTCCGCGCCCCGCGCAAACAGCTCCGCAACGCGCTTGCTCTGGGCTTCTCCATCCCCGCCGCTGCATCCGAAGCGTGGCTGCGCGCGAGCGGCGTCGATCCTCGGCGCCGTGCGGGCACGCTCACGCTTGACGAGTGGGCCGCGCTCGCCTGGGCGCGCGAGCGCGCCGGGGCACCGCCTCCGCCGCCTCTCGGTCCCGGCCTGGATCCATCGTGATCGCCGCTGCGCTTCGTACCGTTGCGCCGGCCAAGCTTAATCTCACCCTTGAGGTCCTCGGCCGCCGTGACGACGGTTTTCACGACCTCATCTCCGTCGTGCAGACGATCGATCTGTGCGATACGGTCACGATCGCGCCTGCCCCTCAACGCAGCCTGCGGTTCGAGATATCTGCCGCTCTGCAGCGTTCCCTGCCGCTGCCCGTCGAGGGCGAGCTTATTACCCGTACCTGGGACCTGTTGATCGAGCACTACGGCCCCGCCGCGATCGATGACCGTGCTGCCGTGCACGTCGTCAAACGCATTCCGATTGCTGCCGGGCTTGGTGGAGGTTCCTCCGATGCCGCCGCCTTCCTGCGACTCGCCCGTGCCTTTTGGAAGCTACCCTTGAGCGACGCCGCCGCGATCGATCTGCTTGCCCAGGTCGGCTCCGATGCACCGCTTTTCCACGCGGCCGGCACCGTGCTGATGGAAGGGCGCGGTGAACGCCTCACTCCACTCCCCGATCAACCGACCGCTGCCTGGCGTGGCGTCCTCTGGACCCCCGAGTTGCCCTCCCCCGAGAGTAAGACCGCGACCATGTTCCGCGCGCTGCGGCCGTCGCATTTCGGCGGCGGCGATCGATCGTGCGCACTAGCCGCCCGCCTTCAGCAAGGCCTTCCGCCGCGCTCTGAGGACCTCGTCAACACCTTTGAACGGGTAGCCGATGAGGTTTTCATCGGTCTACGCGCCGCGCGCCGCCGCTTCGCTGCCGAGACTCGGTCACTGCCCCACCTAGCTGGTGCCGGACCATCGCTCTTCCTGCTCAACCCTCCCGATCACGGAGACGTTTCCTTCACGACCGTCGTGCGGCCGCTGCCGCGCGCGGCCTGTGCTGTCGAACCCGTGAGGCTGGTGTCCACCAATGCTTAAGCGCCAGCTGACGTTGCGGGCTATCTAATGGAGTCGTTGTTAGCTGGCTTCGTGGCGGGCTACGCGCTCGGTTTGCTGGCGCTCGTTCTCCTTGCCACAAGCCCGCGGACGCTCATCGACTGGAGCCGACGGTTGCAGGCCCAATTCCCGGATAACGCCGCACTGCCCGCCGCCTTTGCCGGCGTTGCGCTCGTCGCGCAGACGGGCTGGGGGGTCCTCGGTCTGGTCTTCGGCGCCGTCTATTGGGCGCTGCGCGATACTGGCGGCGGCCTCGGCAGCCCCAGTCTCGCTTTCACGATCGCCGTTCTCGTGCTCGCGGCGGGTGGCGCCGTCGCGGCCTGGGTTGTGCAGCCTGCTTGGACGCGCCGCGCCCTCGTCTCCGCGATCTCCTTCGCCGCGATCATCGGCTGGTTTCTGCCCCATCTCGCAGAGGCGTGACTGTGTGCCCGCGCGCGCTACGCTGATCGCGCGCGCCATTCGTTCGCGTCTAGGCAGGGGAAAGTGTGGCCACCCGCGCTCCCGCTTCCGCAGTACCGAAGCTTGTGGACTTTGTCGCACTCGATGTCGAGACTACCGGACTCGACCCGAGCCGCGACCGCATCATTGAGATCGGGGCCATTCGCTTCACTTTCGAGGGAGTTGCCGGGACCTACGAGACGCTCGTCGACCCGGGCGTTCCCCTGCCGGAAGCCGTGGTCCGCATCACCGGCATCGCTCCGGCGCTGCTCCGTGGCGCCCCCTCCTTCAATGCAGTCCGCCTCGACATTGAGGACTTCCTTGGCGACGCTGCCATCGTCGGCCACAACATCGCTTTCGACTTGGAGTTCCTCGCTCGTGCCGGAATCGAGCCGCCTGGCCTTGCGCTTGACACCTTCGAATTCTCGGCGCTTCTCGCCCCCAGCGAGCGCACGCACAACCTGGAAGCAGTGGCAGCGCGTCTCGGCGTTGGAGCGAGCACCTACCATCGCGCCCTCGCCGACGCCGAGACGAGCCGTCGTGTCTTCCTGGCGCTGGTTCGGCAGGCTCGCGCGCTGCCTCCGGATCTGCTGAGCGATCTCATCGCGCTTGGCGCCGGCGCCGACTGGCCGCTGGCGCAGCTTCTGCGCTCCCTCTCCGCTGTGTCTTCCCTTGGCGGCCCGCCGACTCCGCCAAGACGCCGTCCGGCGACCCCCGTTCCCCGTGAGGGCGAGGAGGCGTCGCCCTCACCGGCGGCGCCTTCGCCGAGTTGGGAAGGGCCACCCCCCAGCCTGGAGGGAGACGCTGGCGCCTCCCCCTCTCCGGAAGAGCAGATCGCGCTGGCGCTCGACACACTCGCCTTCGGCACGGCGCACCCCGAGATCTTCGGCAGCTTCGAGCAGCGCCCGGAGCAGGTCGGCATGACCCGCGCCGTCGCTACCGCACTCGCCCAGAGCCGCCATCTCGTGGTCGAGGCTGGCACCGGTACGGGCAAAACCCTCGCCTATCTCGTCCCTGCCGCGCTCCAAGCGCTGCGCGACGGCCAACGGGTGATCGTCAGCACCAACACGATCAACCTCCAAGAGCAAGTGCTGCGCAAAGACGTTCCTGCCTTGCAAATCCTGATCGCCGATGCGATCGGCGGCGAGGCCGCTGCGCAACTGCGCGTCACCGAACTCAAGGGTCGTCGCAACTACCTCTGTCGCCGGCGCGTCGCGACGGAGCGTCTCGCCGACGCCAATTCCATAGCGGATGCGGGCCTCCTCGCTCGCCTCAGCGTCTGGCTGCGCAATACCGAAACGGGCGATCGCGCCGATCTGCGCCTGCTCCCCGGTGAAGATGCGATCTGGAACCGCTTCAGCGCGGAGAGCGAGGATTGCCTCTCCGACCCCAGCTGCACCTTCGTGCGCAACGGCACCTGCTTCCTGCAGCGCGCGCGCAAGCGCGCGGAAGCCGCGCACGTCGTCGTTGTCAATCACGCCTTGCTGCTCAGCGATCTCGCTGCAGGCGGCAGTGCCCTTCCCGCCGCCGACACCGTCGTGGTCGACGAAGCACACCACTTGGAGGACGCCGCCACCCAGCACATGGGTGTGCGCTTTGGCCCTGAGTCCTTCCGAGAGCCGCTCGATCGGATCCAGCGCCCCGGTCCTCGCGGCGCCCCCGTAGGGCTTGTGCCCCTGATCGTGCGCAGGCTCGGCGCGGCTGAAGCTGGGGCCGGCGCTCCTGCCGGTGCGGCTGCTGTCGCAGCCTCCCTTCCTGCTCTCGCCGCACGCGTAGACGAAGCCCTTGATGCGCTCGCCGAGCTCCTCCGTCGCTTCGCCGCCGATCAAGCGGACGACGCTTTTGGACAAGAGCGGCGCCTGCGTCTCACCTCCGGCCGCCGCGTCCAGCCAGCCTGGAGCGAGATCGAGATCCAATGGGAGGTTGCCTGGGACGCGCTCCGTGCGCTCGACGCGCGTCTCGAGGCGCTGCACGATGCGCTGGTGCAGGCCGCTCTCGGCGCATCCGAACTCGAGGCACTCGCGGCCGATGTTGAGCAGTTGCGCGCGCTGCTTCTCGAGCGCGCGGAAGTGGCCGGCCGCCTCCTTACGCAAACCGACGATGCCATGATTGTCTGGCTGACCGCTTCCGAGCGCACTGGCGCCGTCTCGCTTGCTGCCGCCCCTCTGCGCGTGGCTGAGCGTCTTGCCGAAGAGTTCTTCGGCCGCAAGCGCTCGGTCGTTCTCACGGGTGCGACGCTCTGCACCGAAGGCCGCTTTGACTATCTCCGGGGCCTCGTCGGCTTGGACGACGCCGACGAGGCCTGCTTCGGATCCCCGTTCGACTACCGCCGCGCCGTTCGGCTCTTGCTTCCCACCGACTTCCCTGCTCCGAACGAGCCTGGCTTCCAGGACGCATTCAGCGAGGCGCTGATCGACCTCGTCCTCGCGAGTGAGGGACGTGCTCTGGTCCTCTTTACTTCGCACGGTACCCTTCGCCGGACCGCCAAGGGCGTGCGCGGTCCGCTCGCCGAAGCGGGGATTCTCACCCTCGCACAGGGGGTTGATGGCTCTCCCGCGCGCCTCGTCGCCGAGCTGCAGCGCAACCCCCGCGCGCTCCTGCTCGGCAGCGCGGCCCTCTGGGAAGGCGTCGACCTCCCCGGCGACGTGGTTTCGCTCGTCGCCATCGCCCGGCTCCCCTTCACGGTTCCCAACGATCCGGTCTTCGCAGCCCGGGCCGAACTCTACGAGGACTCTTTCCGCGAGTACGCTCTCCCCCAGGCCATCGTGCGCTTTCGCCAAGGCTTCGGCCGCTTGATTCGACGCCGCGGCGACCGCGGCGTCATCGCCGTGCTGGATGGGCGCATCACGAGCAGGCGCTATGGCGAGCGCTTCCTGCGGTCGCTTCCATCCACAGATCAGCGCCGCGTCCAGGCCGCTGAGTTTGGTGCCCTCACCGCGGAGTGGCTGAACCGATGATTAGCAAAGGGGAGGGACGATGGCCGCGCCAGCTGCGCTCCAAGCGCCTGCGCCTGCGTGCGATCATCCCTGCCGACCTGACCGACGAGCCGCCGGAATGGCTTGCCGCGGCCGAGGAGGAGATCTTGGGTAGAGAGCATCCCGTGGCTCTCCACGCCCAGGTGCAAGAGGACGCTGCCGCGTACTGGATCGACCTCCGCCCTCCCGGCGGCCCCTGTACCGTGGGCGCACTCAGCGCGCGACTCACACAAGGCGACCTCGTCTGGGGTTGGCTCGCCGTCGCCCCCGCTTGGCGCGCGCGCGGCCTCGCCGCCGCCTCGGCGGCGCTGGTCGAACGCGCTGCCGTCCGCGCGGGAGCCGGGCGCGCGCGCGTGCGGGTATCCGCCGCCAACGGCGTTGCACTCTACTTTTGGTTGCGCCTCGGCTATCGTCCGCTTCCGCCCTCGCTCCCCGGCATTGCCCTGAGTCGTGATGGCGACGATCGCGGAGGCACGTGGATGCTTCGCGAACTCTCGTAAACGAAGGTCTTAGAGAACGCGCTCCCGCAGCAGCCGGTCCCGCTCCTCCTGCGCGCGTTGCCGGTCCAGCTCTGCCTGCCGCTGGCGGCGCCGGATCAGATCTTGCCGCACGAGCCGGGCGAGCCCAGCGCCCGTTCCCACCGCTCCCGCGATCAGCGCCCCGGCGCTCACGGTCTCCGTGAACGAGAGCGTTCCGCCCAGCCACAACCCGGCGAAGAAAGCGGTGAACACGCCAACGGTGGGGAGCCACCACGCGCGCCGCCCTCCCCGCGCCGTCGGCCGCGCCGCCTGCTCCTTCATGGGATCAGTGGTGGAGTCTACGGCGCGCTGTCGCGCTGCCGCTGGACGGTGTCGGCGCCGGCGACGCTGACGCGGCACGGCGCTATTCGATCTTGCGCCGCACGATGTCGCGCGCGCTCCCTGATTGCCTGCGTGCGCGCCCCGGCCGGTGAGGCTCGTTCGCAACCTCACCGCTTGATGCGGATTCGTCGCTCAGCTGGGCGAGGCAGGGCTGGCAGCCGAACTCCAATGCCATCGTGGAGTCGTTGATCCAGACGGTGCCGCAATCCTTGCCGATTGCGCCGCCTTCATCGCCGCCGGAGGTGTTCGTCAGCACCAGATGAAAGCGTTGACCGCATTGCGAGCAATACGCCGAGTTGGAGTCGTCCGATTCCTCCACGCAGACGTGGCAGTGTTCGCTCGTGCCGGTCATCGTCTCCGCCTTCCCGTGCGTCCCGATTCTATCCGACCTGTTGCGCTGCTTTTTGGCGCACCCACCTTCGTGCTGCTTGCTTCTTGCTCCGCCCATCGGCGCTCTCTGAAAGCTCTCCGTCGAGCACGGCGTCACGGAGCGCGGCGCGCCAGGTACCGAGCGCGGCATCGCACAGACCCAGCGCCGCGAGCTCCGCGGCGCTCAGCGGCGATTCGGCATCGCGCCAGGCGGATAGATACAGCCGCGCCCGCTCCCCCGCGCGCCCCGTCCATAGGGCCGCAGCAGCCTCGATCACCGACACCGGCTCCCCCCGGAAAGATGTCGCCGCTGCGCTGGGAGCGAGCGCGCGCGCCGCGATCCGTGAACGATGCTGTTGCAAGGACAGACCGCGTTCCAGCGCTCGCCCCTCCTTGCGCCGCAGTGCACAGTGTGTGGCGACGCGCTGTGCCAGGGCTGGCTCCTCCACTAGGCCATGCAGGGCCCAGAAGTGCTCGCCCTGGCGTCTTCCTCTCCCGCCCAGTCGCGCCCAGGCATGCCGCAGGCGCGGTGCCGGCCGCCAGCCCCGCACCGCTGCCTCCGTTAACCCCCACTCCACCGCCCGTCGCAGCGCACCGTCTGCGGCCTTGTCCTCTAAGAGTCGGCGCCACTCTGCTCCAAAGCGCTCCTGGCTCAGTTCCTGCAATCCGCTGGCGTCGCGCCGCAGCAGCCGCATCGTCTTGCGAGAGAGACGTCCTTCCAAGCGGGCGGCGTAACGGCAGGCTCTCAAGAGGCGTGCGGGATCATGGATGAACGAGCGCGTGTGCAGCACACGGATCCGCCTCGCGCGTAAGTCGCGCAGCCCGCTGCAGGGGTCCACCAGTTCGCCCCGGCGTGCGTTGGTTAGCGCCAGCGCCACGGCGTTGATACTGAAGTCCCGTCGCGGCAGGTCGGCCTCGATCGCTGCGGGCCACACCACGGGTGGAGCTGTCGGTTCGGGGTAGCGCTCGCGTCGGGCGCTGGCAAGATCGACGGTCGCGCTGCCGAGCCGCAGACGTGCGGTCAGGAAGCGGGGAAAGAGCGTGAGATCCGCTTTGCTTGCTTGCGCGGCGGCGCGAGCGATGGCCTCAACCTCGCCTTCCACGACCAGATCGATCTCGCGCATCGGGCCTGGCTGGGCGCGCAGCAGATCGCGCAGCGCTCCCCCCACGAGATAGAGCGCCGCCCCGTGGCGCTGCGACTGGCCGACGCAGGCGCAGGTGAGCGTCGCTGCCTCGTGCGCGAATGTGCGTTCGATCTGCTCGATCAGATCCGATCGCAAGGCATGATCCATGCTCGTCATAATATGGACTCACGATGACGGGCTATCGAGTGCCACGATACGGGAAGATAAACTGCACATGTGTCTGAGCGGCTGATGGTTAACCTTTCGGAGTCTTGGCCGTGACCGCAGGGGTGGTTCTCGACCCTGCAGCCCTCTCGCGTGCCCATGGTGGACGGCGACTCGATGTGCTCACCCGCCGCCTTGGTTACCGCTTCGAAAACGCTGCCTTGCTGCGTCAAGCGCTCCTCCACCGTTCCTATCTCAACGAGAACCCCCACGAATTGCTCGAATCGAATGAGCGCTTGGAGTTCCTCGGCGACGCCGTTCTCGATCAGATCATCTCCCGCCGCCTCTATGATGATTATCCTGCGGCGGGCGAAGGTTGGCTGACCGAAGTGCGATCGCTTCTCGTGCGGAACGAAACCCTCGCCTTTCTCGCCGAACAATATGGCCTTGGTTCCTACATCGTGCTCGGCAAGGGCATCGACGCGCAGAACGGGCGTGAGCAACCGGCCATCTTGGGCCGGACCTTCGAGGCGCTGATCGGCGCCATCTACATCGACGGAGGGATCGGGTCCGCACGGCGTTTCGTTCTCCGCGCGCTCGCCGCCGAGCTTGATGCCATCGCTATCGCTGGTTTTGAGCGTGATCCGAAGACGCTTCTCCAAGAGGCTTGCCAGAGCCGCTGGCACGCGACCCCCACGTATCACACGATCGACGAGCGCGGCCCCGCCCACGCGCGCGAGTTCACCGTCCTGGTTCGTTTGCAGGACCGCGATCTCGCCACCGGCGAGGGCAAGAGCAAGCAGGCCGCCGAGAAATTGGCCGCGGAAGCGGCGCTGCGCTCGCTGCCGACGGCCGCACCGGCTGGCGCGCAAGGGTGATGCGATCGTGCACCTGAAGCAGATCGAGATCCAGGGGTATAAGTCGTTCGCCAGCAAGACGGTGGTGGAGATCGATCCTGGGATCACCGCCGTCGTTGGCCCCAACGGCTCCGGCAAGTCCAATATCACGGACGGCATGCGCTGGGTGCTCGGTGAGCACAGTGGCAAGGCGATGCGCACACGCCGTCTGGAGGAAGTGATCTTCGCCGGCTCTGATCAACGGCCGCCTGCCGGCATGGCAGAGGTCCGGATTACCCTCAACAACGAGGACAGCTGGCTGCCGCTCGACTTTACCGAGGTCAACGTCGCCCGCCGTGTGCACCGTAACGGCGACTCCGAATTCTTCATCAACAACAACCGGGTGCGCCTGCGCGACATCCAGGAGCTCTTCCTGCGCGGAGGCCTCGGTCCGAGCTCTTACGCGATCCTGGGCCAAGGTCTGGTCGAAGAGGTGCTCCGCCTCCGTCCTGAGGAGCGCCGTGCCTTGATCGAAGAGGTCGCCGACGTGCGCCGCCATCGCGCCCGGATTGAAGAGGCGCAGCGTAAGCGGGGCGCGGCGCAGGAGAATCTTGGCAAGGTGCGCCTCTTGCTTGATGAGATCGAGCCGCGCATGCGCACGCTTGAGCGCCAAGCCAAGCGCGCGCTCAAGCATGCCGAGATCCAACGCGCCCTCCGGCGCGCCCTTGCGGATTGGTATGGCCGCGAGTGGCGGCATGCGGACAGTAAATGCGCCCGTGATCGCGAAACCTTCGAACTCCGCGAGCGTCAACAGAGCGACGCCGCACAAGTCGTGCGCGATGCCGAAGAGGCGGCGACGGAAGCCGAGAGCCAGCAGCGCGCCGCGCGCCTTGAGACCGAGCGCGCTGCTGCTGAGCAGCGCCGCCGCGCCGATCACGTCCGTCGTCTCGAACAGGAGCAGGCGCTGGCTGCAGAGCGCCAGCGCTTGCTCACTGATCGCGCCGCCGAACTGCGGCGGGACCTGAGCGCGCTCGATCGCGACGGCGCGGCAGCGTCGCGTGATGTCCCCATCGAGCTGGACCCCAGCTTGGAACGCTCCCTCAGGGAAGCCGAAGAGGCGCTCACCGCCGCCCGCGACCGCCTCGCTCAGGTCGATGCGGAGCAGGAAGTGGTCCGCGGTCGGCTGATCGAGATCGACGAAGATCTCGCTCGCCTCCGCGGTGCCCAAGCTGAGGACGGCGCGCGCTTGACTCATATCGCCGCCGAGCGTGAGCGCCTCCGCGCCGATACGGGAGAGGCGCGCCGATCACCCCTGCTAGCCGCGCTGGAGGAGGCTGAGGCCGTCGCCAGGGGCGCCGAAGAGGCCAGTAGCGCCGCCGCCGCTGCCGCCAAGCAAGCGCGTGAGAGTCGCGAGGGCTTGGCCCAGCGCTACTACGCCGTTTCCGCCTACATTCGCAATTTGGAGAGCGCACGTGCCGCCCGTGAACGGCGCTTGCAGGCGGCGCGTGACCGACTCGAGATCCTGCGCGCGATGCAAGCGGAAAGCGAGGGCATGCGCCAAGGACTGCGCGCCCTCTTCGGCGGTCGCGGCGTGCCTCGCGGCGATGAGCCCACCGGTATTCCCGGCGTGCTGGGCGTGCTCCGTCATTTGATGCGCGTTCCCCGTGGCCTCGAGCGCGCGATCGAGGCTGCCCTTGAGGACTACGTGGACGCGGTCGTCTTCGATGACGCCGAGCAAGCGCTCCAAGTCATTGATGCGCTCTCGCGTGAGCACGCCGGACGGATCGTCACGCTCCCGCTCGATACGCTGCGGCACCGAAGCCCGCTCGCGCTCCAGCGCGAGCCCGGCGTGATCGGCACGGCATCCGCTCTCGTTCAGTGCGACGACCGCTTTCGTCCCCTCATCGACAGCGTGCTCGGTCGCACCATCGTTGTGGAGGACATTTCCGCCGCTCGTCAGATCCTTGGGCGGGGGCTGAGCAGCGTGGTGACTCGCGAAGGCCACCTGTTGCGTCCGCTCGGCGCCATCGTCGGCGGTGAGGTGGCCAGGAGCAGCTCGTTCGGCCGCGAGAGCGAGTTGCAGTCGTTGCCCGGGGAGATCGCCGATCTTGAACGATCTTTGCAGCAATCTGCCGAGTATGAAGAGCGGAAAGGGGAGTTGGCCGATGTCGAGCGCCAGCTCAGCGCTGCCGAGGCAGAAACCGAGCGCATCGCAGAGCAGCGCGCGGCCGCTATCGAGGATGCCGCTGCCCGCCGCACTGAAGCGCTTCGCTTGCGCGGCGAGTTCGAGAATATGGAGGCGGAGGGCGCGCGCGCCCGCGCGCGCCTCGCCACTCTCGAGGAGGAAGATGCCCGCCTCCGTCAGGAGGTCGCCGCCCGGGACGCCGAGATCGATGCGATCGAAGGCCGACGGCCGTCCCTTGCCGCGATCGAAGAGCTCGCCAGCCGCCGTCGTGAGTGTGCGCAGATCGCTGGAGAGGCGGAGGCTCGTCAGAGCGCGCTTGCGGGCCGCCACGAGACGATCGAAGCGGCCTTGCGCGCACGCGCAGCCGCCCAAGTCCGTATGCGTGAGCAGCGCCAAGCGCGCAACGCGCGGCTGCAAGAGGTTGATCATGAGCTCGCCGAGATCGCGGAGGAAGCCGTCCGGCGCGAGCGCGATCTCGTCCACCTGCGCGAGGAGCACGCTGCCGCTCTCGCCGCCAGCCCGGACCACGATGCCGTTTCCCGTCTCGCCGACATTGAGAGTGCCCGCCGCGAGACCGTGCAAGCCGCTCAGAGAGGGTTGCTCGCTGCGGATCGCGCCCTGCTGAACGCCAAGGCTGCGCTTGGGGAGAGCCACGCTGCTCGCGAGCGCTTGCGTGAGGCGATACGTACCGACGGGTTCGACGCCGATGGCCGCGGCCGCATAGTCATGCTGGACGCGCTTCCCGAGGAGTCCCTCGGCCGGGGAGACGTGGGAATGGGGGAGAGTGCTCCTGCCGCCTCCGCCCCGATGAGCGCTGCCCGCTCCGCCGCGCGCACCGTGGTCGAGGGCGGCTCTGACGTTTCCGCTCCTGCGCGGGCGGGCGAAGATCAAGAGAACGGTGCGATCGTGGACGGGGCGCCTGTGGAGCGCTCCCTGGGATCACTGCCTGTTCCCGTCGCCGACGATCCCGAGATGGCCGGCCTCTCCGACGATGATCTGCGCGATCTAGTCGAGGAGAATCGTGCCCGCTTGCGCCGGCTCGGCAGCGTCAACGTTGATGCGGCGGCCGAGTACGAGGAGATCAGCGAACGGCACGCCTATCTCGCTGGCCAAGTCACCGACCTCGAAGCCGCTGAGCGCCGCATGCTGGAGATCGAGACCGAACTGACTGGCCTGATCCGCGTCTCCTTCCGCGCGACGTTCGAGAAAGTCGACGAGCAGTTCCGGCACTACTTCAAGACGATGTTCCGCGGCGGACACGCGCAGCTCACGATCGCGGACGACGATTGGGATCAGGGGGGCGTCGAGCTTGAGGCGCAACCTCCCGGCAAGCGCGTGGAGGCGCTCTCCATGCTCTCCGGTGGGGAGCGCGCCCTCACTGCCATCGCCCTGCTTTTCGCTGTGCTGGAAGTCAACCCCGCTCCTTTCTGCGTCCTCGACGAGGTCGATGCCGCTTTGGACGAAGCCAACGTCACCCGCTTCGTAGCGGCCCTTAAGGAGCTGGCCACGCGCACCCAGTTCGTCGTGATCACGCATAATCGCCGCACGATCGAACAGGCCGACGCCATCTACGGCATCACCATGGGGGAGGACTCCGTGAGCCGTGTTCTCTCCGTGCGCCTGGCCGAGCTCGACCTCGCCGAGTAACGCGCGGACGCTGGCGAGGTTCTGCGGTGAGACTGCTCCGCATCGGTCGTAACGCCCGGTCCGACCTGGGAGCGCAGCAGGACGAGGCGGCCGAGCTGGCGCGCCGCATGGAGCGCGTGGCCGCCCCCAGCCGTCGCGCCGCCATCGGACGGATCGGGGCGGTGCTGCGCCGCCGCCCGATCAACGAAGCGCTTTGGGACGAGCTCGAGGAGATCCTCATTGAAGCCGATCTCGGCGTGCCGACCTCTACCTTCCTGATCGAGTGCCTGCGCGCCGCCGACGTTGCCGACGCCACCGCCCTGCGCGCGCGCTTGCGCGATGATCTGATCGCCTTACTGGGGGCGCCCGACCGCGGTGATTCTCCGGCCGCTCCCGGCGGTGCCCTCTGGGGTCCTGGAGTTGTGAGGGGGGATCGACCCGAGCCACCTTTTCCCCACGTGGTGCTGGTGGTTGGGGTGAACGGCGCTGGCAAGACCACTACCATTGCGAAGCTGGCTCACGCCTATGGAGGCGAGGGCCGTGACGTCGTCATCGCCGCCGCAGATACGTTCCGCGCCGCCGCGGTGGAGCAGTTGCGTCACTGGGGCGAACGCGTCGGAGCGGCCGTGATCGCGCACGCTCCCGGCGCCGATCCCGGCGCCGTCACCTATGATGCGCTCGACGCGGCCGTGGCCCGTGGCGCTGCTCTCGTCCTGATTGACACCGCCGGCCGTCTTCAGACCAAGCGGAACCTCATGGCCGAGTTGGCCAAGGTGCGCCGCGTGATCGCCGGGCGGGTGCAGGGTGCGCCCCACGAAGTGTTGCTCGTGCTCGACGCCAACACCGGCCGCAACGGCCTCAGCCAGGCGCGCCTCTTCCGTGAGGCGGTGGAGGTGACCGCCGTCTGCCTCGCCAAGCTGGACGGCTCCAGCAAGGGCGGCACCGTTTTCGCCGTGGCGCGGGAACTGGGGCTGCCGGTGCGCTTCGTCGGTACCGGCGAAGGGCTTGATGACCTCGCCCCGTTCGCTCCGGCTCCCTTCGTCGACGCGCTTCTCGTTCCCGCCTCTGCCGGCGCCGAGGGCGGCGAGGGCGGCGAGCCAGCCGGTGCATAAGGCACCGCTACCATTCAAGGTGGAAACGAGCGCCGGTTACACTAGGGAGGCGTTCTCCCGAAGCCGTCGGGGGCGCAAACGTAAGGAGCATCTCCCATCGAGCGCATCGCCGGCCTGATTCAAGCGCTACCACGGAGGCACAGCCAGCTGCTACCCGCGCTGCATCTCGTCCAAGAGGAGCTCGGCTGGATTCCACGCGAGGGGATAACGATCGTCGCCAAGCACCTGCGCCTCAGTGAAGCCCAAGTGTACGGGGCCGTCACCTTCTACTCCGAGTTTCGTGAGATCCCGCCCCCCGGCACGCTCGTCGTCTGGTGCAGCGGTCCCAGCTGCCGCATCGTGGGCGGCGGCTCCATCAAGGCCGTGCTCGAAGCTGAATTTGGGTGCCGCCTCGGTGAGAACGCTCCTGGCGACGCTTACGGTCTCTGGTTGGGACAGTGCAACGGAACCTGCGAGCGGGCGCCCCAAGTCTGGGTCAACGGCCGCGTGATCGGTCCGCTCACCGTTGCGGAGGCCGTGCGGTTGGCGCGCCGCGTCAAAGCCGGCGCGCAAGTTGTGCCGCCCCCCGCCGCTCCCGATGCCGATCTGCCGATCGCGCCTTGGCGCGGTGCCGCGGAGCAGCGCTCGTGAGTGAGCGCTACGCCGCCCTGCGCGCCGCCGCCTGCGCCGGTTGGGACGATCGCCACGGGATCGATGCCGAGCGGACGGTGCTACGCGTCGATCTCAGCACCTCTTCCATTGCGGCCGGCGCCGACCGCACCCTTGCCGCGCTGCGCGCCGCCGTCGCTGCTCGCCGCTTGGACTGTGCGATCGTCGTGACCGGCACTACGGGCGCCTCCTTTGCTCTGCCGACGGTCGAGGTTCAGCGCCCGGGCGCGGCCCCAGTGCTCTATGGTCCCGTCCCGGCTGATTCGGTGGGCGAATTCGTGGCCGCCGTCGTTGCGGAAGGCGACCCCCGTGCCCGCTGGGCTTTGGGCTGGCGGGCTTGCCCCCTGCCCTTCTCCCCCGACTCCCCGCCCAATGAGCATGCCGACGTTCCTCTCCGTGCCGAGGATCAGAGCGAGGGCGTGTCGGCGCTCGCCGATCACCCGTTCTGGCGGCATCAGCAGCGGCGCCTGATGCGATGGATGGGCGTGATCGACCCCGAATCGATCGATGACGCGCTCGCGACCGGTGCCTACGCCGGGCTGGATCGGGCCTTGACCATGGAGCCACTCGCGATCTGCGACCGTGTCGAGGAGGCCGGCGTCGGCGGCCGCGGCGGTGGCGGATTCCCCGCTGGCCGCAAATGGAAGTTTCTGCAGGGCGCTCCCGGTCCCGTCAAGTACATGGTCTGCAACGCCGACGAGGGCGACCCCGGCGCCTTCGTCAACCGCGTGCAGATGGAATCGGACCCCCACGCGCTGCTTGAGGGCATGATCATCGCCGGCCGTGCCACCGGCGCCGGCTACGGCTATATCTACATCCGCGACGAGTATCCACTCAGCATCGCTCGCGTGCAGCGTGCCATCGACCAAGCGCGCGCGGGGGGGCTCCTGGGCGACGACATCCTGGGGAGCGGGTTCGCCTTCGACCTCGAGATCACGCGCGGGGCCGGTTCCTACGTCTGCGGCGAGGAGACCGGTCTGATCGCTTCGATCGAAGGGCTGCGCGGCATGCCCAAGATCCGCCCGCCCTTCCCCGCCCAGCGCGGCGTTTTCGCCCAGCCCAGCAACGTGAACAACGTCGAGACCTACGCGAACGTGCCACTGGTGCTGCGTCACGGCGCTGCCTGGTACCGCGAGGCCGGCGTTCAAGCGGATGCTGGCACCAAGATGTTCAGCATCAGCGGCCACATCGAGCGCCCCGGCGTCCTGGAGGTGCCTTTCGGGCTGCCTCTTTCCACGTTGCTCGTGGAGGCCGGCGGCGGCACGCCCGACGGCCGTCCCGTGAAGGGCGTGCAGCCCGGCGGCCCGCTGGGTGGGATTCTGCCCGCTGTCGATCTTGATCTGCCGCTGGAGCGGGCCCCTTTCAGCGAGCGCTCGTTGTTGCTGGGGTCCGGCGGCCTCATCCTATTCGACGATCGTACCTGCGTGCTGGATCTGGCCCTCTACTTCAGCGAGTTTTGCGAGGACGAGTCCTGCGGTCGCTGCACGACCTGCTTCGGCGGGGGCCAGCGCCTAGTGGAACTGCTGACCCGCATCGCTGCTGGCGGTGGTCGCGACGACGACCTCGATCGGATCGGCGCGATCGACCGCACGATGCAGAACGCCAACTGCCTGCACGGACAGTTCACCCCTTATGCCGTCCGCAGCGTCTTGCGCTTCTTCCGCGAGGAGTTGGAGGCGCACGCGCGCGAGCGCCGCTGTCCGGCCCGTCGCTGTCGCGGTCTGATCCGTCACCGTATCAGCGCGCCGGACCACCCCGCGCTGGCCGAGGCGGCAGATCTTTGCCCCACTGATGCGATCGGCGGCCTTCCCGCCGGGAAGGGGTGGGCGATCGACGACGCGCGCTGCATCCAGTGCGGTCTCTGCCGCGAGCTGGCGCCCGCAGCGGTGGTCGTCGCGGATCGTTTCGCATCGGTGGCTTCCCCCCGCGCCGTCCACGAGCCGGTTTCTTCTTCTGCTTAGACTGCCGACGCCTGGACGCCGCCGCCGTCCCGCGGCGGCTTGCCGGGGTCGATGGAGTCCATAGCACGCTTTTATGTGAGCGCACGTTCGCTTTCAGGCGAGCCTTGCTAGGCTGAATCAACGCGCTCGCGCGCACGCTCGGCGGAGCGCGGGCGGGCGCCTTGTCAGTCGGGGTCGGCGCGTGGTGTACGTTTCCTTGCGTACGCGGTACCGTGTAGGATGATCGCGTAACTGGGCGTGTGAACGGGAGGCGTTCTGAGTACCCCGGTCCGTCGCCAGTATTTGGAGATCAAGGCGCGCCATCCGGACGCGATCTTGTTCTTTCGGCTGGGTGACTTCTACGAAACCTTCGACGAAGATGCCAAGCTGGTCAGCCGTGAATTAGGCGTGGCGCTCACGAGCAAGCCGCTTGGTAAGGGGATCCGTGTTCCCCTCGCCGGCGTGCCCGTGGCCAGCGTCGAGGGCCACCTGGCGCGGCTGGTTGCTAACGGGCATCGCGTCGCCATCTGCGAGCAACTGAATGCGGCCGGCGAGATCCAAGGCAAGGTGCCGGAGAAGGACTCCGCCGCGAAGCGCTTGGTACGACGTGGCGTCGTGCGGATCGTCTCGCCCGGCACCGCGCTTGAGCCGGCGCTGCTGGCGGGCGGTCGCAGCAACTACTGTGCTGCCCTGGTTGCGCTGCCGGAGTCGCGGCGTCGGCAGGAAGCCGGGACTCACCAAGAGTCCGCCGGAGGACGCTGGGGACTCGCGGCGGCTGACCTGAGCACCGGCGAGTTTCACTGCTGCGAGTTCAGGGGAGCGGACGCGGCCGCGCGCTGCGCCGCCGAGTTGGAGTTGCTGGGGCCCACTGAACTGCTGCAGCCGCAGTTGCTGCACCCTGTCGAGACAACGGCCCCGGCGAAGCCGCGACAGGAAGGCGCTGCGCCGCCGCTGGCGCGGGCGCTGGCGGAGTTGGAGCCGGCGCATACGCCGCGCCCGCCGGCGCAGTTTCAGCCAGAGGCGGCCGCGGCTGCCTTGCTCGCGCACTACCGTCTGGCCGCGATCGAGGGGCTGGGGTTGGGCGAGCGCCCCGCCGCGCTCGCCGCTGCCGGAGCCCTGCTCGCTTACTTGCAGGAGAGTCAAGCGGGGACACTGACGCAGTTAGAGCGGCCGCGCTTGCACGAGCCCGGAGCCCACATGCGCCTGGACGGCCCCACCTTGCGCGCGCTCTCCCTCTTCGAGGATGGGCCGGGCGGCGCTGCCGGGCAGGGTGGGGAGGGCTCGTCCACCACTCTGCTGGGAGTGCTGGATCGCACCCGTACCGCCGCCGGGCGCCGGCTCTTGCGCGATCGCTTAGCGCGGCCCCTTCTGGAGCTGGCGCCGATCGAGGCGCGCCTGGACCGGGTGCAGCTGTTCCGCGAGCGGCCGCTATTGCGGGCGGCCGTGCGGGAGGAGCTGGGCGCCGTTCCGGATTTGGCGCGCCTGCTGTCCCGGACGGTTGCCGGGCTGGCGCCGCCAGCGGAGATGGTGCGGCTGGGGGCGGGGCTGGCCGCCGCCGGCGGGCTGGGCCGGATCGTTGATCAAGCGCTGGGGGAGGACGGCGACGGAGTGGAGGGACAGGGAGGCGAGGGTGAAGGGGGAGCTCTGGCCGATCCGCTGCCCGGCGCGCGAGTGGCCGAGTTGCGGGAGGCGTTCGCCGACGAGTTGCGCCCTGCCACCGCTGCACAGGAGGCGATCACGACGCGGCTCGAGGAGCGTCCCGGCTCCTGTACGGAAGAGGGCGGGGTGCTGCGTCCCGGCGCGGACGGCGCTTGCGACACGTTCCGCGCCAAGCTGCGCGCCGCCCGCGCCGCCATCGCCGAACTCGAGGCGGAAGAGCGCCGGCGCAGCGGCATCGCCAACCTCAAGATCGGCTATCACCGGACTTTTGGCTACTACTTCGAGGTCAGCAAGAGCGGGCTCGCGCTCGTCCCTCCCGACTACGAGCGGCGCCAGACCTTGGCGGGAGGTGAGCGCTTCGTCACGCCACGGCTGCGCGCACTCGAGGCCGCAGCGCTTGAAGCGCGCGAGGCATTGGTGGCCCGGGAGCGCGAGTTGCTGGCACAGCTGCGGCGCGACCTGGGCGCGCAGGCTGCTGCCGTGCGCGCCCTGGCGCGGGGCGTCGCGCGCCTCGATGTCGATTGCGCCTTGGCCGAGGCGGCGGCGGAGCGCAACTACACCCGCCCGCGCTTGGACCGCTCGGGCGCGCTGACGATCCGTGCAGGCCGCCACCCGATCGTGGAAGCCGCCGTCAGCGCTTTCGGATCCTCCGGCCTCTTCGTTCCCAACGACATGGAGCTGCAGGCCGGTTCCGCTCCGGGGCCGCCGCAGGTGCTGGTCCTGACCGGTCCCAACATGGGGGGGAAGAGCACCTACCTGCGTCAGTCAGCACTGATCGTGCTCATGGCGCAATGTGGGAGCTTCGTTTCGGCCGCCGACGCTCGCATCGGGCTGGTGGACCGTGTTTTTGCGCGCGTGGGCGCGCACGACCGCCTCGCTGCTGGACAGAGCACCTTCATGGTGGAGATGCTGGAGAGCGCTGCCATCCTGGCTGCAGCCAGTGAGCGCTCCTTGCTGGTGTTAGACGAGATCGGCCGCGGCACGAGCACGTACGACGGACTTGCCGTGGCGCAGGCGCTGCTCGAGTACCTGGTCGAGTTTCGACGCCAAGGGGGTAGAGGCGGACCCCGTACGCTCTTCGCGACGCACTTTCACGAGCTCACCGCGCTCGCGGGCGACCATCCGCGCGTCGCTAACGCGCACGTTGCAGTCGACGAGGAAGGGGTTTCCTCGCGGTCCGGGCGCGCCGACGGTGCCGCCTTGCCGTGGCCGCCGGCGGCGGATCTGCGCTTTCTCTACAAGGTGCAGCCGGGCGCGGCCGATCGCTCCTACGGGCTGCAGGTCGCGGCGATGGCCGGGTTGCCGGCCCCGCTGCTCACGCGCGCGGGCCAGCTGCTGCGGACGCTGGAGGCCGACGCGCGCGAGCCCGAGCGACCACCGGCTTTGCTGCGATCCGAGCCATCCTTAACCCGGGTGACCAGCGTCGGGGCCGAACTCGCTGAGGAGCTGGCCGGACTCGATGTCGACGCGATCACCCCGCTCGAGGCGATCGCCGCTCTCTACACCCTGCGCGACCAGGCCCGCCAGGCGCTTGGTGATGCGCCCGCCGAGCAGGCCGCGTTGCCCTTTCAACCAAGGACGGGCACGTGAGCGGGGCTGCGCCCGTTGCGCCCTCCGAAGCCGAGTTCGGAGCCGCCATCCGACGATTGCCGGCGTCCGTGGCCGCGCAGATCGCCGCGGGCGAGGTGATCGAGCGCCCCGCATCGGTCGTCAAGGAGCTGCTGGAGAATGCGGCCGACGCGGACGCCACGCGGATCGAGGTGGTGATCGAGGGAGCGGGCTTGGAGCGGATCCGTGTGACCGACACTGGCCGTGGAATGGGCGCCGACGAGTTGCCCCTCGCTTTCGAGCGACACGCCACTTCCAAGCTGTACGCGGCCGATGATCTCTGGGCGCTACGCAGCTACGGCTTCCGTGGGGAGGCGTTGCCCAGCATCGTTGCGGTGGCGGAAGTCGATTGTATTAGCCGGCCTCGCGACCTCCATCCGGGACGACATGACTCCGGCGCTGGCGTTCGGATCCGCTTTCGTGGCGGCGATGCCCAAGCGCTCGAAACCGCGGCCGCGCCTCCCGGGACGACCCTGGAGGTGAGGCAGCTGTTCGCGCGCCAGCCCGCCCGCCGTAAGTTTCTGAGCGGCGATCGGGCGGAGCGAGCAGCGATCGCGCGCGTCTGCGGCGATCAGGCGTTGGCACTTCCCCACGTGGCTCTACAGCTGACGATGGAGGGGCGCCGGGCGTTGCGCAGCGGCGGTGAGGGCCAGCGCCGGGCCGTGCTCGCCGAGCTTTGGGGTGCGGCCGCGGCGGAGGCGGCCTGCTCTTTTGCCGGAGCCCAACCGCGGGCGGGAATTCGGGCGGAGGGGTTGGCGGCGCCGCCGCAGTACCACCGCGCCCACCGCGGCGAGCTGCGTCTCTTCGTCAACGGGCGCGCGGTGCAATCGCGCCGCCTGAGCTACGCCCTGCAGGAGGCCTATCGCGAACTGTTGCCGGCGCGTCGCTTTCCGCTGGTCGCCCTGTTTCTTGACATCGACCCGGCGCGGGTCGATGTCAACGTGCATCCGACCAAGGCGCAGGTCAAGCTATCCGATGAAGACGCGGCCTTCGGGCTGATCCAGCGCAGTCTGCGTGAGGCGCTGTTGACGGGGCGGACTTCCGCAGGGCAGGCGCCGCTCGCCGCCGCGACATCGGCGGTGCCGAGCGCGGTCCGATCCGCCGCCCGGCTGCTTTCTGCCCGGGACCGTGCCGGCCTGCCGATCCTGGAGCGCCCCGGCCCGCGGTCTGCGCCCGATCCCGCGGAGGCAGCCGCTGCAGAGAGGCAGTCCGAGTTTCCCGGTGCCGCCTCGCCCCCGTTGCGCGTTCTCGGCCAGATCGACGCTGCCTTTCTCGTGGCGGAGGGACCCGACGGGCTCTATCTGGTGGACCAGCATGCGGCGCACGAGCGCGTGCTCTACGAACGGCTGCTGGAGATCGCGGCCGCCCCCCGCTCCGCTTCTCAGCAGGCGCTTCTAGACTTGGCCCCGATCGAGCTGAGTGCTGCCCAGGCCGGCGCCTTGACCGAATTCGCTCCCGCCTTGCAGGCGCTGGGTTGGGACGTCGAGCCCTTTGGAGAGCGGGCGCTGCGCCTGCGCGCCCTGCCGGCGGTGCTGGTCCGTGGACTCGGCGGAGAGAGCTCCGGCCGCGGACTCTCGCGTGATCCTGCCGGGTGCCTCACCGCGCTGCTGGATGAGCTGGCGCAGGCCTCGCCCGCTTCGCTCACCGCCGAGGAGCCGCAGCGCTTCGACCCCGTCGCCGCGGCCAGCGCCTGTCACAGCGCCGTGCGCGCCGGTGATCCGTTGGCGCCGGAAGAGCAACGCGCCTTGCTGCGTGCAGTCGAGGACTGCGCGCGCTCGCAGACCTGCCCGCACGGACGACCCACACTGCTGCGGCTTCCGCGCGAAGAGATCCTGCGTCGATTTTTGCGGCGCTAGGGCAGCTGCGCCCGGCTTTGCCTGCGCCCGGTCGCCGCTGCGGCCGCTGGGAGAGACGCTGCACTGGGGATTACCCACCACTTGTAGCTGCTTGTATAGACCGCGACCGCTGCATTGCTAGGCTTTCTGCGTTGCCCCGCATTGCCAAGACAGCCCGAGCAAAGCCCTGAACGTGAATCGAGTTCCATCGTGATTGATTCGCCCAGCCCGAGCGCCGCGCCGCAGCCGATTCCGACGAACGTTGCGGGAGTCAGCCTGCTGGCAGCGCCTCCGTCCGAGGCCGCTCACGTCCTCAGCGACGAGGCACTCGCCTTCGTGGCCGGTCTGCAGCGCCGCTTCGATGCCACCCGTCAGATGCTTCTGGAGCGCCGCCGCGATCGCCAGGCCCGCCTCGACGCCGGCCAGCGCCCCGACTTCCTCCCCGAAACCGCCGCGATCCGCGAGGAACTCGGCTGGCGGGTTGCGCAGACGCCGCCCGACTTGCAGAGGCGCTGGGTGGAGATCACCGGTCCGGTTGAGCGCAAGATGATGATCAACGCACTCAACTCCGGCGCCGACGTCTTCATGGCCGACTTCGAGGACGCGCTCTCGCCCAGCTGGGACAACGTCGTTCAGGGCCAGGCGAACCTGATCGAGGCCGTGCGTTGCGCGCTGGCGCTCGATATCCCCGGCGGGAAGTCTTACCGTCTGAATCCGCAGATCGCCACCCTGATGGTGCGGCCGCGCGGCTGGCAGCTCGACGAGCGTCACCTGCTCGTCGACGGCGCTCCCATCTCCGCCAGCCTCTTCGACTTCGGCCTCTACTTCTTTCACAACGCCCGTGAGGCGCTCCAGCGCGGCACGGGCCCCTACGTCTACCTGCCCAAGCTGGAGAGCCACTTGGAGGCACGGCTCTGGAACGACGTCTTTGTTCACGCGCAAGAGACGCTGGGTATCCCCCAGGGCAGCGTGCGCGCCACGGTTCTGATCGAGACGATCCTGGCCGCTTTCGAGATGGAGGAGATCCTCTACGAGCTGCGCGACCACGCCGCCGGTCTCAACGCGGGCCGTTGGGACTACATCTTCAGCCTGATCAAGAAGTTCCGGACCGACGACGCCGGCATCCTTCCCGACCGCGCCCAGATCACCATGACCGTTCCCTTCATGCGCGCCTATACCGAGCTGCTTGTCAAGACGTGTCATAAACGGGGCGCGCACGCGATCGGCGGGATGGCCGCCTTTATTCCTAGCCGCCGGGACGCCGCCGTGAACGAGGTGGCGCTGGCGAAGGTGCGTGAAGACAAGCAGCGCGAGTCCGGCGACGGCTTCGACGGCACCTGGGTTGCTCACCCGGATCTGGTGCCCGTGGCCGGCGAGATCTTCGCTGCCGCCCTGCGCGAGAACGACCACCAGAAGCAACGGCTGCGGGCCGACGTCGCCGCGGACGCGGATGCGCTTCTCGCCCTCCGCGTCCCCGACGGCGCCGTCACGCTCGGCGGCCTGCGCAGCAACATCAGCGTCGCCCTGCAGTACCTCGACGCCTGGCTGCGAGGCAACGGCGCCGTCGCGATCTTCAACCTCATGGAGGACACGGCGACCGCCGAGATCAGCCGCGCCCAACTCTGGCAGTGGGTGCGGCATCGCGTCGCCCTGGCGGATGGCGAGGGCGCTGAGGCGAAGGTCACGGCCGAACTCTACGCCCGCGTTCGCGACGAGGAGATCGAGAAGCTGGGCGGGCGCGAGAGCGGTGAGTTGGGCCAAGCCGCCGACCTGCTCGACAGCCTCGTCATGGGCGATGACTTCGCGGATTTTCTTACGCTCGGTGCGTACGAGAGGCTGCAATGACCTCCATCACCCCAATCGACACTGATCGGACAGCCGCTATCGCCGCGCTCGAACGCCGCTGGATGGAGGAAGCGCAGGATCTCGCGGTGCGGCGTGACTACACGACCGCCGATGTGCTGCGCCTGCGCTCCTCTCTCCCTATTGAGCACTCCCTCGCGCGCCACGGCGCCCAGCGCCTGCGCAGACTCTTCCAAGAGCGATCCTATGTGCACACCTTCGGCGCGCTCAGCGGCGCCCAGGCAGTGCAGATGGCGCGCGCAGGCCTCGACGCCATCTACCTCAGTGGGTGGCAGGTCGCCGCCGACGCCAACCTGGCTGGCCAGACCTACCCCGATCAGAGCCTTTACCCCGTCAACAGCGCGCCCGCCTTGGTGCGGCGTATTAACAATGCCCTGCAGCGCGCCGATCAGGTCGAGCGGGCGGAGGGACATCACTCGCGTGATTGGTTCGTTCCGATCGTCGCCGACGCGGAGGCCGGCTTCGGCGGCCCTCTCCATGCCTTCGAACTTACGAAGGCGATGATTGAGGCGGGCGCTGCCGCCGTGCATTTCGAGGATCAACTCGCCGCCGAGAAGAAATGTGGCCATCTCGGCGGCAAAGTGCTCGTGCCCACCGCCCAGCACATCCGCACGCTCACCGCCGCCCGCCTCGCCGCCGACGTGCTTGACGTTCCCACGGTGGTCGTGGCGCGTACCGACGCCGTTAGCGCCACGCTCCTCACCTCCGACATCGATCCCTGCGACCATCCGTTCATCAGCGGCAGCCGTACCCCCGAGGGCTACTTCGTGGTCGCCGGGGGCATCGAGTCCGCGATCGTCCGCTCGCTGGCCTACGCTCCCTACGCGGATCTCCTTTGGTTCGAATCCTCTACACCCGACCTCGATCAGGCCCGGCACTTCGCCAGCGTGATCCACGAACACTATCCGGGTAAGTGGCTCGCCTATAACTGCTCGCCCTCCTTCAATTGGAGCGCCCACCTCGATAGCGATGCCATCAACGCTTTCCAGCACGAGCTTGGGGCTCTGGGGTACAAGTTCCAGTTCATCACGCTGGCCGGCTGGCACGTTCTCAATCTCAACAGCTTCGAACTCGCCAATGACTACGCCGCTCGCGGTATGAGTGCCTATGTCGATCTGCAGCAGCGGGAGTTCACGGCGGAGCCCGCCGGCTACAGCGCCACCCGCCATCAGCGTGAGGTCGGCACCGGCTACTTCGACCGGATCCTTGAGGCGGTGGCCAACGGCCAGAGTTCTACCACAGCGCTTGCCGGCTCCACGGAGCAGCAGCAGTTCGCCGCGAAGGGCGATCCGAACGACCAGAGCGCGGCCCTACCGAAGGCGGCGAAAACGTCTTAGACCGGATCCGGCCGGTGCTGGCATCGCTCTTGAGAGAACCGGAGTCTTGGTGAAACGCGCAACGTTCAATCCCGTGCAAGGAGACACGTGATGACCACTCCATCGATCCTCTCCCTGGGCGCTGAGGCGATCCTGTCGCGTTACCCCAAACGCGGCGCGCTTGCCGACGGCCAGTCCGTAGAGCTGCGACTCATGGACGCCGGCGATCACGAGGCCGTCCTCACGTTTGCCCGCGCCATCCCGTCGGACGACCTTCTCTTTCTCCCCGCCACCATCACCGAGCCGGCGGCGGTCGATGCCTGGATCGCCGCTATCGAGGCAGGGCGCACGACGACTGTGCTCGCCTTCGTCGACAACCGACTCGTCGGCGAAGGCACGTTGCTGCGCAACGCCACGACTTGGACCCGCCACCTTGGCGAGATCCGCCTGCTGATCACGCCTGAGGGGCAGGGTCGGGGGCTAGGCCGCCTGCTGGCCGGTGAGATCGAAGCGATCGCCCAGACACTCGGCTTGCGTATGCTTACTGCGCGCATGACTCTCGACCAAGCTGCTGCACAGGCGGTCTTCCGGCGCCTGGGTTTCCAGCGCGAGGCCGTTCTGTTCGACTACGTGATCGATGCCGAGGGCAGTACTCGGGATCTTCTCGTCGCTACCAAGCATCTGTAGCTTGTGCGGGGGGGGGCGTCTCTAGCCGGGGTCCAGCGGCCGGTCGAAGTTCGCCCGCAGGAAGTTTACCAGGTCCCAGCGCTCCTGCTCGCTCAACTCGTCGCTCCAGGCCGGCATCCCCGTGCCGCGGATCCCGTCGCTGATCCAGGCGAACAGCACGCCGTCGGGATGGAAGGGCACGTGCACGCGGAAGTTGGCTGGCGGCGCGGGCAACGTCCTTGCCAGCGGCCCGTCCCCCAACCCGTCTTCGCCGTGGCACTGCGCGCAGTTCGTCGCGAACAGCGCGGCGCCGTTGGCGATCGATTCCGCGGTCCGCTCCACTGGGTTCTCCTGCGTCCGCCCCGGCTCCACTTCCAAGCCCCAGAGCAGGACCACCGCCGTCGCCATGCACAGGGCTCCCGCCGCCAGCGACAGATCGCCCGCGCGCGACGATACGCGCTTGCGCAGCGGCGCCCGGTAGGCAATCAAGAGACCGGCTCCCACCGCCGCCCATAGGGCCCCGATCCCGTTCCAGTCGAACTGTGTGATCGGCAGGCTCAGCGCGCCCGGCTGCGCCTGCCCGAAGGGCAGCACTTCGATGAATCCTTGCTCGACGCTGGTCGTGATCCCGCCGATCACGTCGTCTGAGCGCTCGCGCCGGACCTCAATGTCGACATCCCAGGAGCCGGCCAACCCGAAGAACGCACCCTCGATCACGTAGCGGCCGTCCTCCGGCTCCGCGGGTATGATCACGGGGCCCACGCTCGGATCTTCGTAGCGGAAGTGGAGCCGGACTTCCGTGACTCGATCGGCCGTGTCGCCGCTTTCCCGTTCGAGATCTATCGCGTAGCGGTTTATCCCCACAAGATTCGGCTCGATCGTCAACCGCGCCGTCAGATCGCTGAGCGCGATCGTCTCGCTGATCGCGCGTTCCTTCTGGACCGCAGCGACCGCCGGCAGCTCGCTCCGAGCCGACGGTAGCTGCGTCAAGGCGGCGCTTGCTGCGAGCACGGCCAGCGCCAGCCCCAGCTCTATCCGCATCAGCGTGCGGAAGCGGCGCTCCAGCCGCGAATTCTCGAGCCCCGCGGTCCCCGCCCGCTGGGATCGCGGGCGCAGCGCCAGCCCGTTCGTCGCCGCCACCAAGAACAAGAGAGCCAGCAGCCCCAGCTTTGCCAGCATCGCCACGCCCCAGGATGTGTCGATGAAACCGCGCAGGATCGGTACTTCGGCCAGCAGGCTGAGGAGACCCGCCGTGATCAAGATCGGGACACAGCCCGCCGCTGCCCAGGAGAAGCGGCGCACGGCTTCGATCTGGAACGTGCGCCGCTGCTGTGGCTCCGCGGCTCGGCGTGTGGACCACAGCGTCCACACCAGCGCCGCGAGCATTCCGATCCACACGGCCGCCGCTGCCAGGTGCAGCGCGTCGAACAATGTGGCCCAGATCCAACCTTGGTCCAGCGCCGCGCCGTGGCTCACGCTCGCAAAGCTTCCGATCAGTCCTGCGCCCAAGAACAAGAGCGTGAGCAGCGCCTCCCGTGATGTCCGTAGCCATGGTCGCCATTGCGTCGCCAGTAGCAGCGCCGCCGCCATGATGAGGAACAGCCAGCGGATCAGCAGCCACAGCCCGTTGCGTGTGTCGAACAGCGCTTCGTCCAGGAATGCCAAGCCACCCAGCCGCAGCGCAGCGGAGGCCGCGTCGTAGCCCGTCGTGCAGATCAGCAGCACGACCGCGAGGGTCGCTCCCTCCCAGGCGTAGGTCAGCGCCGCCCCCGCGAAGCGTGGCCCGGCTCCTCCGACCAGGCGCGCGGCCGGGCGCGCGGCCCACAACGCGAACAGCGCGCCGCCCACCAACCCGATGAGTGCTGTGAAGCTGAACCACTTCACCGCCGCGTCGGCACCGGCTGGCGGTCCGGGCCGGGAGAGATCCGGCGCGAAGACCGTCCCGGCCGGTGTGTTCCCGTCCGGATGCAGCACCGTGAACGAGAACGAGCCCGTCCAGGTGTGCCCGTCTACCTCGGACAGCGTTCGCCAAGCGACGGTGTAGATCCCCGGATCGAGCGGCTCGACCCGGGTGCTCATCTGCGTGGCATCCTCGGGGTTGAACAGCACGCTGCCCCGATCCACGCGCCGCCCCAGGCTGTCGAGCACCTCGATCCCCGAGAAGTCTTGCTGGAGGGGCTCCGTCATGATCAGGTTCACGAGCCGTGGGGATTCCCGCAACGTAGCGTTGATCGGTGGATCCGAGCGCTCTAGCAGCGCGTGGCTGGCGGCCGGCTCGGCGGAGAGCCAGAGCCAAGCGACGAGGCCGCCGAGCGCCACTAGCGCGAAGAGCGCGCGGGCCGCGCGAGTGGTCACGGCGCCTCAGCCGGATCTGCCGGAAGCGATCCGCGCCAGTCGTGCGTCCCGTGAAGTTCACCCGGAACGAGAATCGTCTGTGTTCTGCGCGTGCTCACTTCGGCGAGGTAGCTTCCGAATGTTCCGCGCAGGAGGATGTGCCGCCCGTCTTGGGACCAAGCGAAGTCGGGCTGATCCTCCTGCACGCCCGTGAGCCGGTGCAGTCCACTGCCGTCCGGGCGGATCAGCCAGACGTCCTGGACGCCGTTGCTGCGGCTGTGCACGGCGGACTTCGGCTGGCTGGACACCACCCGCCCCTCTCCCGAAGCCGCTACCGCGATCCATGCGCCATCGGGCGAGAACTGGGGCAGGCGGAAGACGGCCAGACCGTCGCTGAGTGTGAGGAGCGGCGTCCGCTCGCCCGTCTCCAGGTTCAGCACCGAGAGCTTGTGTGCAAGCGCGGGGTCGTCGACGAACACCAGCAGCCGTCCGTCGGGCGAGAGCGCCGGATCTCGCGCGTTCGTCACCAAGATCTCGCTCTCACCCGTTGTCAGGTTGACCCGCTCGGCGTTGACCTGGAAGGCGCGGCCTGCGTCGTCCGGTTGATTCAGTTGGTGTGCGTAAACGAGCGATTCCTGATCGGGTGACCACTGCGGCGTCCACACGAACGATCCCTCGCCTCTCGGTGTGACGACGACGCGCCCTCCGTCATCAAGGCCGGCTACCCGAATGTCGCTGAGTACCGTGACCCCTTCGCTTCCACTGAAAATCGCCAAGCGCACATAGGCCACCGCTTGGCCGTCGGGCGAGATCCGCGGCGATAGGTACGAGACGTTCAAGCTGGGCGCGACCACCAGTTTCCGCAGGTCGCCGTTCCGTTCCAGCTGGAGGTCCCCTCCGACCGAGTAGATGCTGAGCCCGGGTACGCCGAACGCCTTGCCCTCATCGACGGTCAGCGTCTGCGGGGGCGAGGGAGCGCTCTGCTCGGTTGGAGGCGCATCGCTTCCGCAAGCGGCGGTTGTCGATCCCGCTACGAGCAGCGCCGCCGCTGCGAGGAGAGCCCTCACGATCTCCGATCCTTCCTGGCCTTGATCAAGCGACCCCCGGCTAGCCCTGCTACCGTCACTGCACTCACGATCGCCAGCGCGATCGGTCCCGCGCTGATCCCGCCCTCGTCCGGCTCCACGGCCGGCGGCAGGGTGACCGGATCGAGGGCATCCACTGTCCTCTCCTCAGTCGCTTCGGTTTGCCCTTGCCCGGGTCCGTCACCGGGGTATGGAATCAAGAGCTCTTCGGCGAGAGCACGGTCGCTCGCCCTGTCGGCAGCTGTGGGAGGATATAGGACATAAAAAGAATAACGACCAGAATCGGCGTCGCCATCCTCAGCGGAGAGGTTGGTCCACTCGACGATGTAGCGGCCCGGCGGGAGCGGCTCCGCGACGCTGGAGAAGAGGTGCTGGCGGTCGGCGCTATCGATCAGCGCTTCACTCACAAGCCTTGCGGTCCCGCTGGAGTCCAGCAGGCGGATCGTGTTCGCGCCCTGGCGGCGGAACAGCTGCTGGCTGAACCAGAGATCGATCCGATCCGGCGCTGTCGCCAGCTCAGCGGCGAACGCGGGCTCGGAGCGGACGTAGCTGGCGTGCGCCTCGACATGGCTGGGCCAGAGAAGGCCGCCGATCACGACCGCGATGGCGGCGATGCTGAAGAGGAGGCGCGCCAACGTCCGATCTGAGCCACCAATGGCCCTGACCTGGGGTGAGTGTCTATTCGTGTCGGTTCTCCTCGTGCTCACTGTTCTGGTCGCTCTCCTCGCCGTCCCCGTCTGTCATGCCGTCAGCCTCCATGTCATGCTCCTCGGCGGACTGCTCGTGACTCGGTACGGCTTGGTGATCGTGTGTGGGCGGCTCTGTGGAATCGCTGATCGCGGGCGGGGGCGGCACTGCTTCTCCCGCCAGAAAGGCGTTCACTGATTCCTCGAAGGCGTGGGCATGGGCGTGCACGACCCGCGCGGGGCGTCCGGCCGCTTGCGCGTCGTCGTCCAAGATCGGCCCCTCCAGGGTTTGCAGCGCGGCGAGGAATCCCGCTACGTGCGCATCCAGATCGGTCGGCCAGATCGGCGCCTGCAGGGTGTTGATAGCGCGGATCACGATCCCGGGATGGGTGGCGTGGATCGTGCGCTCGTTGTTGATCACTTCGTCCATCGAGTGAAACTGCGCCACTTGGAGCGCCGGCAACGACGACACCAGCAGCGCACGGTCCGCCGTCTCGCCGGCGCGCTCCAGCAGGCCGCGCAGCTCCGCCACCTCTTGCTGAAGCGCCTCGAACTCCGATCTATTCACCTCGCCGCCGCCGCAGGCTGCAGCCAATACAGCCGCCGCGGCCAGCATTCCGCAAGCCGGCAGCATCAGCCGCTTCCGCAGCTTCGATCCAAACAGAAACGGTTCCATGAGTGAACAACTCTTTCGTCGCAAAGGTAGAGCCCCTTGCCGGTGCGCAGGGTTGAGGTGCAGCTGGGACGGCTGCTCCGCGAAGCGGGTGGGGGAGCTATCGCGGCGGGGGCGTCGGAGGCCGGACTGCTGGCAGCCCAGCCCAGTGCTTGGCTGTGGTGATCGCTGCCAGCACCGGCACCGGCAGCTCGGGAGCCGGCGTGGCCGCGGCGATCATCAGAGGCACTGCACTGGATCCCAACCCGCCGCTGTCACCGTGGCCGTGCGCGTGGTGACTGGCCGTCGTTGGACCGTGTGTGGCAGTTGGTTCGCTGGCGTTGGGACCGTGGTGGCCTTGGAGAATGGCGGTCGGCCCCAAATCGAAGACGGCGGGGGCCGGCAGGTGGTCTAGATAGGACAGTGCCGGTAGCCAGGCCAAGAGCAAGATCGTCGCGATCCAGGCAGGTCGCCTCAGCAAGGGAGATTGCGCGCGAGGGAAGGCCCGGATCGCGAGCGTGGCTGCCATGCTTTGCAGCGTACACTCCCGCGATTCAGGCGCGCCAGACGATGGCTGGAGAGCAGGACGTTCGTCATCTCGCCATCCGGTGCGTGCGCCGTCTCCGTCGTTGGTCAATGATTCCGAGAGCCGCGATGCCGCTAGGTTCGCCCATTAACGACTGGAATGCCGCCGCCCCGGCGCCTTGGAGCGGGATGCCCCCCCGGGGGGGGCTGGGAGCGTGTCCCGACCGGGCAAGCGGCGGCTTGTTTACTGCACGCCGTAGAGGCTCTCGAGGGTGGCGTCCTCGGGGGCGCCGGGGAAGACGGAGCCGGTGACGCGGTTGGCGACGCGCTGGCGGATGGCGGTGTAGAAGTTATCGGGCAGTTGGATGTAACCCACCTCGGGCGAATCGATGATGGGCCGGCCGTCGGAGAGATAGTAATCCACGAAGGCGGCGACCTCCGGCCGGTCGAGGCTGCTGGCCTTCACGTAGATGAGGAGCGGCCGCGAGAGGGGAGCGTAGGAGCCATCGTTGACGGTGGCGGTGGTGGGGAAGACGGGGCCGGCGCCGCCGTCGATGGGGACGGCTTGGAGATTCTCCTGGTTGTTGATGTAGTAGGAGAAGCCGAAGTAGCCGATCCCGCCGAGCTCGTTGGCGACGCCGATGACCAGAACGTTGTCATCTTCGGAGAAGGTGGTGTTGTCCTGGCGCTGGACGCCGCTCTCATCGTTGATGGTTTCGGTGAAGTAATCGAAGGTGCCGGAGTCCACACCGGGGGAGAAGATCACGATCTCCTCGTCGGGGAAGCCGGCGCGTACGGCGGCCCAGGTTTCGGCGTAGTCGTCGGGCCGGAAGATGTGATGGAGTTCGGCCACGGTGAGGTGGTCGGCCCAATCGTTCTCGGGGTTGACGACGACGGTGAGGCCGTCGAAGGCGACGGGGACCTCGATGAAGTCGATGCCGTTCGCGGCGCACTCTTCGATCTCGCTCTCCTTGATGATGCGCGAGGCGTTCGAGACATCGGTCTCGCCGGCGCAGAAGCGCTTGAAGCCGCCGCCGCTGCCGGAGACACCCACGGTCACCCGCACATCGGTGATGAGGCCGAACTCTTCGGCGATCCCCTCGGTGATGGGGAAGACGGTGCTAGAGCCGTCGACCTCGACGTTGCCGCTGAGCTCCGAGAGGTCCATCTCATCCATCATCTCGGATTCGTCGGCAGGTTGGGTCAACTCTTGGGTGGCGGCCGTCGTGCCCCCGGCTGGCGCTGAACTGGGCGCAGCTTCCTCATCGTCGCCGCCACAGGCGACGAGCGCGATCGAGAGCACCGCCATGGCTGTGATCAATAGCAGCCACGGGTACCGTCGCGGTTGCTGGATAGGGCCCGCCCGGCAGGCCAACCTTCGATAGCCAATCGCTCGTTTCATGGATCCTCCTTCTGGCAAGAGGCTATGAATCCTCTTTCTCGGATGGGTTAGGGAAGGATTAACGCCCTATCAACGAACAGTTAACGCTCAGGAAGTCGAATATCCGTCCGGCTCCGGTGCCTGTAGTGACCCTAGCGTTGACGGTGGGACTACTGAGGCGCCATACGCAGGGCTGCGTCGAGCCGGATCACCTCGCCGTTGAGATAGCGATTCTCGATGATCTGCCGCACCAGCAGGGCGTATTCCGGCGCGTCGCCGAGTCGCGATGGATACGGAACCGATTCTCCCAGCGCCTGCCGTACCTCATCCGGTACGCGCGCGAGTAAGGGCGTGTCGAACAGTCCGGGCGCGATCGTCACGTTGCGGATCCCGTGGCGCGCCAGATCTCGGGCGATCGGCAACGTCATTCCCGCGATCCCGCCCTTCGAGGCCGCATAGGCGGCCTGACCGATCTGGCCGTCGAAAGCAGCGATCGAGGCCGTGTTGATGATCACGCCCCGCTCTCCGTCGGCGCCCGGCTGGTTCTCCAGCATCGCCGTCGCCGCCAGCCGGATCGTGTTAAAGGTCCCGATCAGGTTGACCTCCACGATCTGGCGGAACCAGTCCAGTGGTGCGGGCCCGCGCTTGCCTGTGACCCGCTGCGACCCTCCGATGCCGGCGCAGTTGATCGCGATCTCCAGCCGTCCGAATCTATCGGCCGCCTCTTTCACGGCGGCCTCCATCGCCTCCGGCGACGTCACATCGCCCCGCAGGTAGTGTCCTTGCTCGCCCAGCTCGTCCGCCAGCGCCTCGCCCTTGGCATCGTCGAGATCCACCAACACCAGGCGCGCCTGCTCTTCCGCCAACATCCGCGCCGTGGCTGCTCCTAGCCCGGACGCTCCGCCCGTGATCAACGCGACTCGCTGTTTGAGATCCACTTCTTGTTCCTCCTATCGGAAGCTGCCTTGAGGCGCTGCTGCCCACGATGCCAACTCCCGGCGCTTCGGGCCACTACCGGCCGCCGTCTGGTGATACCTTCGACGCTGATTGCGACGGCTGGCAGGCGGCGAGAGGGGCCCGGGGGTGATCTATGGCCATGGGCGCGATCGTCATGCTCCTCGATGCCTGCTCTTGGGCGGTCGCGGGCACGATCATCACCGCCAAGCTGGCGCGGGTCGACTTCCTCTCCATCGCCACCTCCCGCAGCGTGTTCGGCTTCCTCTTCGTCTTTCCCGCCATGTTCGTCTTAGGGGCGCAGGCCGACCTCTGGGGGATGAGTTTCCACACGATGTGGCAGCTCGTCGTTGGCGGTCTGGTCGCCTACGTGCTGGCGGAGCCGGGCTACGTGCTCAGCCTGGGGCTGCTTGGCCTCACGCGCGGCTACACCGTGGTCATCGGTCTCTTCAGTCTGTTCTCCTACGTCTTCCCCGCCGTCTTCCTCGGTGAGCCGATCGGCCTGCAGGAGGCCCTGGGCGGGGTGGTGATCATCGTGGGCGTCTACATCGTCGCCCTCTACGGCCGCCGCAGACCCCTGCGCGTGGGTGAGGAACGGGGGGAGCCGCTGGCGAGCTCTGGAGATCATGGACCCCGCTGCCGGCGCTGGCTCTCGCGTTCCCGGCGGCGATCGGGCGGCGGTCTCCGTCCCATCAGCGGCGGCAGCGGCCTCACCGAAGCGGTTGCCCCCGGTCCCTCCTCATCCGTCCGCATCCCGGGCACGCCGATCCGCCTGTCGCGCATTCTCCTCGGATCGCTCGTGGCCCTGCTCACCGCCATCGCCTGGGCGGGAGACACGACCTTGCTGCGCGCCATCGCCGATCCCTTCGACGCCTCCGCGGTAGCCGTGATCCAGATCGCTCCGGGCGCCTTGGTGATCGCACTGGTGCTCCTCGTGATCCGCCGCGGACGCGTCTTCCAAGGCGCTTTCACGCCGCGGGCGGGTCTCGTGCTCGGTCTCACCGGGGCGGCCACGACGGGCCTCGGTACTATCCTGCTGGTATTCGCGATCGGCGAGATCGGCCCCGGCCCGGTCGCCGTGCTCTTCGCCATGTCGACGATCTTCGCCATGCCGCTGAGCGCGATCGTCCTCAAGGAGCGCGTCACGATCTGGGGCGTGCTCGGCGCCGCCGTCGCGGTTGGCGGCGTCGCCCTGCTGGCCCTCTAGCGGCGCTCGGGCCGAAGACGGATCGGAGCGCGCAGCGTGGGCGTCGTCGCCATCCTCTCCGATGCCGTCATCTGGGCCGCGACCGGCACCTTCCTCACGGCCAAGCTGGCCAAGATCGACTTTCTCACGATCGTTACCTTCCGCTCGATCTTCGCCGTCACTTTCATCGTCGCCGCCACGTTCGCGCTGGGCGCGCAGGACGACCTTTGGCACATGGACCCGAACATCGTCTGGCAGCTGGCGCTGGCGGGTCTGGCCGCCTACGTGATCGCCGAGCCGGCCTATACGCTGACGCTCGCCTTCTTGGGGCTGACCCGCGGCTACACCGCCGTGATCGGCCTCAACAGCGTTGCCTCCTTCGTCTTGCCCGCGATCTTCCTCGGCGAGGCGATCGGCTGGCGCGACGCTGTGGGCGGAGTCGTCATCCTCAGCGGCGTCTATCTCGTTGCCTTTTACGGCCGCGCCGCCGTACAGGCCAGGCCGACTCCGCCACCGCCACGACGTTTGCCTTGGCTCCGCCCCGCTACGGCCCAGTCCCTCGCCGTGCTCCAGTCCCGTCCTTCGCGTCCTTTAGAACCGCCCGCTGCTGTGCCTCAGCAGGGTTCACTCCCGATTGTGCGCTCGGCCGTCGCCGCGCGAGCAGGACGCGCAGCGGAGTCCGGGATCCCGATTCCTGGGATTGGGAAGACGCTGCCGTGGCGCGCTGTCGGGCTTGCTCTCGCCGCCGTCATCCTCAGCGGCATCTATCACCTTGTTGTTTTTCATGGGCGCCCCGCACGGAATGAGCAGAGCGGGGCATCCTCGCGACGCGGCGTGCGGTTTGCCTTCGCTCTCCTCATCATCGGTGGTCTCTACCGCTTCGTTTTCCATGGGCGCGCTGGCGCGCGGAGCGTGCAGGCCGCGTCGCCGCCGCGCCGTCTCCAGTGGCCCAACGCCGCGTCCCGGAAACCAGCGTCCCCGGCTACACGCTCGGCCGACGCCGCGCAAGCAGGGCGCTCGGTGTCGGGGGGCGTCCGGATCCCCGGCATCGGGATCACGCTGCCGCGCCTCGCAGTCGGGCTCACGATCGCTCTCATCACCGCCCTCGGTTGGGCGGGAGACGCGACGATCCTGCGGGCCGTCGCCCCCGGCATCCACGTCGCTCCTGTTGCACTGGCGCAGCTCTGGCCAGCGATGATCGTCTTTATCGTCTGGTTCACGATCGCGCGCCGGGGGAGGCCGCTGGTGGGAATCCCGTCCAAGGGCACGGCGTCGCTGATCGGCGGGACGGGGGCGCTCACCACCGGTCTCGGCACCATGCTGGTCATCATCGCGGTGAAGGACATCGGCGCCGGCCCTACCGCTGTCCTGTTCGCCATGTCCACCATCTTCGCTTTGCCTCTGGGGGTGATCTTCCTCAAGGAGCGGGTCACTATTTGGGGCGTGCTGGGCGTCTGCGTCGCGGTGGCGGGAGTCGCCATCCTCGCCATCTGATCCGCCGCCCGCAGCCGAGGCATAGCAGACTGCGAGGCTGCCCATGCGCTATCACCAGCCGACGCGCGCCGTCCGCCCTCCCGGCTGCTACGTGTTCGTCTACGACGGCGACTGCGGCTTCTGCACGCGCACGGCCCGCGCCCTCGCTGCCCGCGCCCGGCGAGAGATCCGGCTCGTCCCCTTTGCCGAGGTGCCGGCGGGCGAGATCCTCGGCGCGCTCACTCCCGAGCAGATCCGCGCCAGCTCCCACTGCATCACCCCGGACGGTCGCGAGTACCACGGCGGCGAGAGCGTCACCCGCCTCTTGCGGCTTTTCCCCGGCGGCCGGCTTCTCGCTCCCTTCGACCTGCCCGGACTGTCGCTGCTGCGCGAGCTTGGCTATGCGGTAGTCGCCCGCAATCGCGCCCTCGTCGGCAAGGTCTACCGCTAGAGGTCTGCCGCAGCCCGCTCCCCGCGATCCGAGGGGCACGGCGGTGGCGCGTTGTAAGCGATCAAAGATCCAGAAGGGAAATGGTGGAGACGGGGGAGAATCGAACTCCCCGTCCAGACGACGGGCCGCCGGTATCTGCTACGCGCGTAGTCGGGCTTGGTGTCTCGTCCCGAGGCCCGTCGCCCGACGGGCTGGCCCCTGGACCAGCCGGAGTGGGTCTTAGCGGCCTCTTCCCGGCGTCAGAGACCGAGCAGCCGGACTGATTGACGCCCCCTCACCGGCCGTCCGGCCGAGCGCGGCGGGGAACGCTCACCGCCTAGCTAGGCAGCGAGAGCGAGTTCTTTCTCGCCAGTTATTTCAGTTGCCGCAGTTTTACGAGGGCACGGCACCTCGGCACGCAAAACCGATCAACCGATCGCTGTCGAGTCCTTTCGTCCCCTTTCACCGTCCCAGTATAGGGCCGCCTCCCGCCAGCCGCGGCTACTTGCGCACGCTCTGCCGCATCCGCCGCTCCGCCTCCCGCTTGGCGATCGCCTGCCGCTTGTCGTACTGCCGCTTGCCCCGCCCCAGCCCGATCTCCAGCTTGGCCAGCCCCCGCTTGAGGTAGAGGTGGATCGGAACGACCGTCAGCCCCTTCTGATCCGCCCCTTCCGTGAGCACCCGGATCTCCCGGCGATGCAGCAGCAGCTTGCGCTCCCGGGTGGGATCGTGGTTACCGTAACTGGCGGCCTCGTAGCGGGCGATCGTCGCCCCTACCAGCCATAGCTCGCGGTCGCGCGGGCGCACGTAGGCCTCGGCGATGCTCGCCTTGCCCTCGCGGATCGCCTTGATCTCGGTCCCGGTCAGCGCCAGCCCCGCCTCGAAGCGCTCCAGGATGGCGTAGTTGAAGGTGGCGCGCTTGTTGCGCGCGATCGTTCGGAAGTTCGCTGCCGCTTTGGCCGCGGCATCCGCCTCCCCGTTCCCGGCGCCGTCCCGCGCCCGCCCCTTTCGCTTCGACTTGCTCCTCGCCATCAGTGTCAGTCTACGACCGGCGGGGCAGGCTGGACAGAATCGAGGACCGGAATCTCCTGTCGGTCACAGCCAGAGCGTACGGCCCGTCTCTCGCAGGCGTTGGCGCCGCCGTTGCGCGTCACGGTCCGCCGGGACCACACGCCGGTCTAGGGCTCCGTGCGCTCCGCATCCTGGAGCGCTCCTTGGGGCGCCGTCAGTGACGTCTCGATCGGCAGGCCGCGCAGGTAGTTGATCGCCGCGAAGAGCTGCACGTCGCGCCGCTGCTCGAAGTCGATGTCCGAGGGCTCGATGATGAAGTCCGGGATCAAGCCGACCCCCTCGATCAGCTCGCCGTCGGGCGTGAGCCAGCGGGCGGTGCTCACGTAGAGCACGCTGCCGTCGGAGAGATGGCGGGGGATGCTGACCGTCCCCTTGCCCAGCGTCTGCTCGCCCAGGATGACGGCCCGTCCGTAGTCCCGCAGGGCCGCCGCGAACACCTCCGAGCCGGAGGCGGAGCCGCCGTTCACGAGGACCACGAGGGGGATGTCGAGGGCGGCGCCGCCGGGCTGGTCGCTGAAGGCCTGCTCCTCGCCGTTGCGGTTAACCTCCGTCAGCACCACGCCACCGTCCAGGAACTCGCCCGCCACCTCCACCGTCGCCGTGAGCAGCCCGCCCGGGTTGCCGCGCAAGTCGATGATGAGCCCGTCCACCTGCGCCGCCCGCACGCCCTCCAGCACCGCCACCAGCTCCTCGCGGGTGTTCTCCGTGAACTGCGAGATGGCGATGTAGGCGAGGTCCTCGACGGCGAGGCCGGCGGCGTCCTCCACCTGAATCGCTTGCACGCTCGGGATCACGATCACGCCGCGCGTGACCGTAATATCCTCCACTTGGCCCGTGCGGTGGCGCACCGTCAGCACCACGTCCGTGCCGGCGTGGCCGCGGATGCGCGCGACCGCGAACTGCACCGACCAGCCCGCGGTCGGCTCCCCGTCCACCGCCAGGATCAGGTCGCCGCTGCGGATGCCGGCCGCCTCGGCCGGCGAGCCGCGGAAGGTCCCCGTGATGAAGATCCCCTCGCTCTGCTGATCAACGGTCGCGCCGATCCCCTCGAACTGTCCGCTGATGCTCTCGCTGCTGAGGTGGAAGGTCTCGCGGTCGATGTAAACCGAGTGCGGGTCGTTGAGCGCGCCGACGGCGCCGTTGATCGCCGCCGTCCGCAGCCCTCCCAGCTCGACCCGGTCCGGCTCCACGAACTCGCGGCTGAGGATGTCGTAGACCTCGTCCAGCAACCCGAAGCGCGAATCACGCTCTTCGTTCGCTTGAAAGTCGATCACCGCCGGGGCGGAGCCGCCGCCTCGCAGGGCGCGCACCGCGCCCGTCGCCGCCGCGTCATCGTCCAGCAGCCCCTTGACGCCGATCCCCAGCGCGAAGCCGGCGACGGCGAGCAGCGTGATCGGAGCCAGGAGCAACAGCCGCCAGCGGTTGCGCGGATTCGACATTCACCCTCCCTCAGAATCCCTGTACGGTTCAGTGTAGGGCGATGGATTCCCGCCAGCGATCGCGAGGGCGGCCGCTGCCGGATTCTGTAGTGGTCGTCGCCCGTCCGCCTGCCGCGGATCGCAGCCGAATCGAGAGCAGGAGCGCCGATGTCCTCGCTTCCCCCCCGCGCCGCGCTGCTGTGTCCGGGGCAAGGATCGCAGAGGCCCGGCGTGGTCGCCTCGCTCGATCGCGATGACCGGGCCGTATTCGATCGCGCCTCCGCCGCCATCGGCGTCGATCTTTGGGAACTCGGCCTCAGCGCTCCGGCTGTGGAGATCGCCAAGCCCTCCGTGGTGCAGCCGCTGCTTGTCGCCTGGGCCCAGGCCGACCGAGAGCGGGCCGGGCGGGAGGGGCGCGCCTTGCCCGCCTTGCATCTCTACCTGGGACACTCGTCCGGCCAGAATTCCGCCGCCGTCCTCTGCGGTGCCCTCTCCTTCGAGGACGGCGTCCGCTTCGCCTACGAGCGCGGTCGTCTCATGGACCGCGACTGCGCGGCCGCGCCCACCACGTTGCTCGCTCTGGCGGGCGTGGGCCGCCGTATCGCCGAGGAGATCGCCGCCGCCGCCGGATGCACGATCGCCAACTGGAACGCCGCCGATCAGTTCGTCGTGGGCGGGGGCGCGGAGGCCGTCGGGGAGGCGCAGCGGCTGGCCGCGGCGCGCGGCGTGAAGGCTGTGGCATTGCGTGTGGCCGGCGCCTTCCACACCAACTACTTTCGCGAATCCGACGCCGCCGCAGAGCCGCTAATCGAGGCGCTTCCTCTGCGCGAATCCTTCAGGCCGATGATCGGCAACGCCTGCGGGCAGCTGATCGAAACCCCGGCCGCCCTCCGCGCCGAGCTGCACGGCCAGTACAGCCGTCCCGTCCGCTGGGTCGACGCTCTGCAGACCGCCTACGACCAGGGCGTGCGGATCGTTGCCGTCACCGGGCCCGGCAATGCGCTGGCCGGCTTGCTTCGCCGTTTCGCGCTCACCGTGGAAGAGCCGATCGACATCGTCCGCCTCAACCAACCGGTCGCCGATGCCAGAGCCAGGGCCTAGCCGGTGGGGCAGCGCAGTGCGAGGACATCCTGTAGTGCGAAGTTCAACAGAAGGATCTCTCCTGCGCGCGCGTCGCAGCGCCCGCGCGCGCATCCGTGGCTGCGGGCCATGCCTGGCGCGCTCCGGTGGACGGCGCCAGCGGCCGGTAGGGCAGGGATCAGATTTATAGTGCGATCTTCGGCGATGCTGCGACAACGCAGTCTGCCATACGGCGGCGTGCTCGCCGGTGGCTATCGTGAAGCTGCGAGCCGGGCGTGGAGGATGAATGACGAAGCAGGTGGAGCGCGTGAAGCGCGCGGCTGCTCCTCGTGTTCCCGTACCCGGTGTGCCGTGCTGGTGCACCGCATGGATCTGCGTCGCGGGCTACAGCCGTTTGCGGCCCGTGGCGTCCGCGAAAGCACCCCTCGCTGTGCCGTACGGCTTTCCCGGGAGCGTCTCGATCTCACTCCGGTGTCGTACATAACAGGTATAGGGCGATCGTATAAGCGAGGCCGTTGATCCGGGCTCGCGACCGAGTCCAACGACCGGAGGTGGCTTACGCCTGCTCATCCACGCCAGTCTTGGCAAGCCGATCGCTACACCGAGCATGCCGGCTTCGTGTCCGGCTTCGGCCTGGCCGCGCTTGCCCTTTTAAACCCCCAGCCCGGCGAGCGCATCCTCGACCTGGGCTGCGGCGAAGGCGCGCTGACCGCAAAGCTCGTGGAGGCTGGCTGTACGGTCGTCGGCGTGGACGGCGCGGCGGCCATGGTCGAGGCGGCCCGGCACCGGGGATTGGACGTGCGGTTGATGGACGGTCAGCGGCTCCAGTTCTCGGCCGAGTTCGACGCCGTCTTCTCCAACGCCGCGCTGCACTGGATGCCCGACCCAGACGCGGTCATCGCGGGCGTCCGTCGCGCGCTGAAGCCCAGCGGCCGCTTCGTGGCCGAGTTCGGCGGTCATGGCAACGTCGCCACGATCGTTGAAGCCCTGCGGGCTGTCTTGGCGCGCCGCGGCGTCGAGGGAGGCGGCTCGATGCCGTGGTACTTCCCGAAACCCGAAACCTACGCGGCCAAGCTTCGGGCTGGCGGCTTTGCCGTCGAGAACATCGCACTATTCCCGCGCCCCACGCCGCTCCCCACGGATATGGCGGGCTGGCTCGACACCTTCGGCGAGAGCTTCTTCTCTCAGCTTCCCCCCCGCGACCGCGACGACGCCCTTGCCGAAGTGATCGAGCGCCTCCGGCCGAGCCTCTACGATCACGCGGGCCACTGGACCGCCGATTACGTTCGCCTGCGCTTCGCCGCGCACCTTCCCCGCGCGTAGCGGGAACAGAGAGGCTTGACTGCCCGGATGCCAAGAGCGGCCGGGCTTGTTCAGACCGCCGCCTTATGATCGCACTATCAATCGACTACAGACGAACTCTTAGGGACCGTGCTCGCTTCTCTTGGTGAGCTTCTCGGTGAGATCGAACCGCATGTTGCCGTCGGAGGGCTGCTGTAGGTTGGTCACCTCCCCCTCGGCTGCGAGGTGCGCGATCACCGCGTAGATGTCGACCTGCCGCAGCGGCTCCGTACTGTGCTCCAGCAGCTGCGTCATGGAGAGGCCCGCGGGCTCTCCCCGCCGCCGCGCTTCCATGCGGAGCGCCCGCCGCACCCGCGCGATCTCCGTGGGCGTGGGGCCGCTCGCGGGTCCGCGCGTCGCCCGCCGCAGTCGCTTGAGCAGTCCCATGGCCGCGCCCTCCTCCCTCCCAATGTAGCGTCCGGCATCGGGCTCCGTGGTGAGCGGCTCAAGATCTTTCCGCAATGCAGGACCGCTTCCTCGACCGTGACACGCGACCTGAAAAGCGGGAGCGCGCCTCTCACAGACAAGGATGCCAGCAGGGCTACCAAGCCACCCGCACCTAGCGCCGCCGCTTTGCAGCGGACTCCACCACCTCGACTACTCGCGGGTCACCGCCCGCTGGGGGCAGCGCCTTCAGCGCTTGGATACGGTCCTTGACGCTATCGGCGGCATCCCAGGCCCTGATCAGGAGATCGCCCGCCTTCGCGTAGTCTTCAGCCGTTTCCATCCCCTCGACGGTCCACTTTCCCCGCGCCAGCGTGACCGCCAGCAATCCCGCCTTGGCATCCGAATCGCCGCCGAACTCCTCTAGCACGCTCTCGAATTCGTGTGCCGCCTCGTGCAGCTCTCCCAGAGCCAGCCGCACATGTCCGTGTACGATCCGGCTATCGACATCGTACGGGCGCGCACTCGCCGCCCGGTGCGCGGGCGTGCGTGCCTCTTCGGGCTTGCCCGACAGCAGCAGGGCTTCTCCCATGCGCAAATCCAGGTGGGCACGGTCGCCGAATCCGGCCCGCTCGGCGGCCGCGAGCATCTTCGCCGCCTGGCTGCCTCCCCGTCGGGCTGCTTCCCGCTCGCCGCGCTCGCTCAGCCGTCTTGCCGCTTCGAGCAGCCATTCCGCCTGCTGAAACGCGTCGCCGCCCGCCGCCCGCCTGCGCCACCAACTCAACAATCCCATGATACGTTATGTCGCATTAATTACTTGCTGGTGATCCGCCTGCGGCGAGATCTACTCCCGTCGCAGTGCTGCACACGGCTGCTACCGTGCAAGCATGTCCCTCCGGCACATCATCCACGCTGATATGGATGCGTTCTATGCCTCTATTGAACAGCTTGATCATCCCAAACTACGCGGCAAGCCTATCTTAGTGGGCGGCTCGCCCGAGGCGCGCGGCGTAGTCGCTGCCGCCTCCTATGAGGCTCGCGCCTTCGGCTGTCGTTCTGCGATGCCCATGAAAACGGCGACGCGTCTCTGTCCGCAGGCGCAGCGCATCCCGCCGCGCTTCAGCCGCTATCGCGAGGTGAGCGATCAGGTCATGGCGATCTTCCGCCGGCTCACTCCTCTCGTCGAACCGCTCTCTCTTGACGAGGCCTTCCTTGATGTCAGCCAGCGTGTGGAGAGCGGGCGAGCACCGGAGGATCTCGCTCGCTGGATCAAGCGCACCGTCCGATCCGAGACGCGGCTCACCGTCTCCTGCGGCGTCGCTACCTCGAAATCGCTCGCCAAGATCGCCTCGGGCATGGACAAGCCGGACGGTCTCACGGTCGTATCACCGGGCACAGAGCGTACCGTGCTGGCGCCGCTTCCCGTACGCGATCTTTGGGGCGTGGGCCGCAAGACCGCCGCGCGGCTGGAGCGGGCGGGCGTCACCACTGTTGGCCAGCTGGCCGAGCGGCCCCTGCCCTGGCTGATCGACCGCTTCGGCGCCCGCGGCGAGTGGTTTCATCAGCTGGCGATCGGGGCGGACGACTCCGCCGTCAGTCCTACACGAGAGCGCAAGTCGATCTCTTCCGAGACTACCTTCGCAGAGGACTCGCGCGATCGCGGCCATCTAGAGGAGGTAGTCCGCGAGCAAGCGGCGTCCGTCGCGCGGCAGCTCAGAAGCGGCACACTGCGCGCTCGCACCGTGCAAGTCAAGCTTCGGCTGGAGGACTTCACCACGTTCACCCGTCGCCACACCCTGTCCCTCCCTACCGATGAGGAAGCGGTGATCGCGACGGAAGCCTTGGCTCTCTTGGGGCGGGAACTCACGCCCGGACGCCAGTTCCGTCTGGTGGGAGTTGGAGTTTCCAATCTCAGTGAGCCCGAGCCTGCAGGCCAGCTTGGCCTTTTCGATCAGGTCGAGGCGACGACGGGTGAAGAGTTTCAGCACGCGGCAGCGCTTGATAGCGCTGTTGCCCGCATCAAACAGCGCTACGGCGACGCCGCCATTGGCTGGGGCGAGGTGGAGCCATCATGACTCTCTCCCGCCCGGCCCGTGCGTTTACGTTCGACTGCTACGGCACCCTCATCGACTGGGATGCAGGAATCCATGCTGCTCTGCAGGCGATCCCTGCTCTCGATGGCCTCGACCTCGACGCTTTCGTCCTCAGGCGCGAGCGAATCGAGATGGAGATCGAAGCGGGCGCCTACCTTCCCTATGAGACGGTCCTGGCTCGCTCGCTGCAGCAAACCGCAGAAGCCTTCGGTGGCTGCGTCAGTGATTCCGAGGCTCGTGAATTCGCCACCTCTGTTCCGAACTGGCCTGCCTTCTCGGACGCTTCATCCTTTTTGCGCCGCCTCCGCGCTCTCGACAAGCCGCTCCTCATCCTCTCCAACATTACGAACGCTATTCTCCGTCAAAGCATCCGCAAGCTCGAAGTCCCTTTCGATGCGTTGGTCACCGCTGAGGACGTGCGCAGCTACAAGCCAGCCGCTGCTCACTGGACTGAGGCGCTGGCGCGACTCGGTCTACGGTCGACCGATCTGCTTCATATCGCCGCATCTCCCTATCACGACATCGAGCCTGCTGCACGGCTCGGAATCCCTTGTGTCTGGGTGAACCGGCGAGACGTCTCTTCGCCGCTTGCTGCGGGCGCCGCCCTCACCGTGCCCGGCTTGGAGGCTCTTGCCGCTTCCCTCGATCTCCCGCCGGCCTCAGAGGTTGCCGCGAACCCCCGAGAGCGTTAGCCACACGCTACCCCCACCGCAGGAGGGCGCATGAGCAGTCACTACCACCGCGTTGTCTGCCACGCCCACACATAGGCATTGCCGCCGGAGCCGGAATCTCTCTCCACCACGCGTCTGAAATGGAACTGTCGCCCGCACCCCACCCGGGCCGCACGGTTGCGGCACTGCCCGCCCCGTCACAGGGACCGTTCAAGATCCGGGAGGACGGTAGGGCACGCTCCTGGCGATGGCCTCGTCCACGGTCTCCGCGGTGACCAGCACCGTGACGCTGACCGTGAGGGCGCCGGCGGCACCGAGGGCGAGAGACACGGCCGTCGCCGCCGCGTCATCGGGCAGGTCGGCGATGATGAAGAGATCGTCCTTGCCGAAGGCGTAGTAGAACGACTCCAGGGTGCCGCCCGCGCCCTCAATGGTCTCCGTCAGAGCTGCCCTCCGGCTCGTCCCCCCCTCCTTGCTCAGGCCGGCGAGACCTTCCTGCGTGTAGCTCGCCTGCAGCAAGTATTTACCCATCCAGCAACCTCCTCAGTGTGCTAAGGGATCCCCATCAGCGGCCAATATCGCGGCCGCGTATTGCCGTGTCAACGCGGCCTGCCGCGAGGCACCCGTTCCCCACGCTGCAACAATCTTCCCGCGGCGAGCGGTCAGCGCTGCCATCCACTATGCCCGCCCGGCGTCCCGCGTCCTGGCGCTGTCGCATCCCGTCGCCGCCCCTAGAATGGGGCGCCAGAGCGCACGGAGTCGTGCTGGCCCGCAGCCTGCGACGGGCGCTCGGACGGGAGAGCGTTGCGATGACACCGCCGGCTTCGGAGAGCCCGCGGTACGAGGCGGACGAGCAGTCTCCTCTGCTGCCGACGCTCGGCTACGGCCTACAGTTCAGCCTGATCGCCGCCGCCACGCTCTTGGTCACCCCCGTGATCGTCGCCAACGCCGCGGAGCGTGGCGAGCCATATGTGACCTGGATGGTCTTCGCTTCGCTGGTGGTGGTAGGGATCTCCACGATCATCCAGGTGCGGCGGCTGGGCGGCGTGGGCGCGGGTGCGGTGCTGCCGATGTTCACCGCCGCCTTCTCCATCCCCTTCTGCATCACCGCCCTGGTGGATGGTGGCCCCGCCACGCTCACGACGCTGCTCCTCGTCGCGGCGGGGGTCCAGCTGGTCGCCTCCCGCTGGCTGTTCCTCCTGCGGCGTTTCGTGACGCCGACGGTGGGCGGCACGGTCATGATGATCCTGTCCATCACGCTGGCCTCGGTCGTGTTCGACCTACTCGATACGGCTACACGGGCAGAGCCGGATGCGGCGGCGGTGACCGCCCTCGTAACACTGGGGGTGGCAGCGGCGCTCATGTTGCGCAGATCGGCGGTCCTGCGCTTCTGGGGTCCGCTGGCGGGTATCGTGGCGGGCTGCATCGTGGCGGGGGGTCTGGGCATCTACGACACAGCGCGGATCGCCGAGGCGGCGTGGATCGGGCTACCGGCCGAGGCGCCCGGACTGGCTTTGGACTTCAGCATCGACTTCTGGACGTTAGTGCCAGCCTTTCTCTTTCTCGGCGTGATCATCGCCATCCAGGCAAACGGCGCGGCGATCGCCATGCAGCGAGTCGCCTGGCGGGACGACCGTGCTGTCGACTTCCGGCAAGTGCAGGGCGCCGTGGCGGGGGCGGGCGCCAGCAACGTGTTCGCCGGACTCGCGGGTACGGTGCCCAACGCCATCAACCCGGCCGTCATCCCGTTCACGCAGATCACCGGCATCGCGGCTCGCCGGCTGGGGTACGCCATTGGGCTCCTCCTGTTGGGAGTGGCGTTCCTGCCTAAAGTGTCGGCGGTGCTGAGCAGCATCCCGGGGCCCGTGATGACGGGGTATCTGATCATGGTGACGGGCGCTCTGTTCGTCGACGGCGCGCGCACGGTCATCCAGCATGAGCAACACCAGGAGAAGATCGTGGTGGCGGGGGTGTGTTTCTGGATCGCGGCGGCGTTTCAGTTCGATCTGTTCGCCCTGCCCGACGTGGGCGCGGTCGGAGGGGCACTGCTGGAGAGTGGCATTACCACGGGGGGATTGGCCGCGATCGTGATGATCCTGTATCTGGAGTTTACGAATCCTCGCCGCCTGCGCTTCCAGGCGCCGCTTGACGTGGCGGCCCTGCCGGAACTCAACGCATTCCTTGCCCGGTTCGCGCAGCGCCGGGGCTGGGACACGGCGATGCAGGAACGGTTAGGCGCGGTCGCGGAAGAGACGCTCCTCACACTCGCGCCACTGGATCTGAGCCCGGACGGCGCGGAGGAGCAGCCGCAAACGGCGCGGCAGCTGGTGGTGCTCGCCTCGAGTGAGGGAACCGCGGCGGACCTGGAGTTCATCGGCGGAGGGACCGGCGTCAACCTCGAGGATCAGATCCGACAGATCCAGCAGCACGATACGCTGACCGTGGTCGAGCAGGAACTCTCGCTGGTGCTGCTGCGGAGCTACGCCGCCTCCGTTACGCACCAGCAGTACCACGATACGGACATCATCACCGTGCGGGTCCTGCCGCCCGACCCGCGCTGAGGGCCCCGCCGTAGCCGCCCAGTCGACCGCGCCGCTCCGGCGGGGTCAGGCAAGTTCCCCTATGATCCGCGGGGAAGCTGCATACCCCGTCCTGAACGAGGAGCCCAGGCATGATTATTCACCGCATCTACACCGGCGACGACAACGAGTCCCACCTTGAGACGATCGAGGTGCCGATGGAGGCCTCGGAGCTTGGGCATGTTTCCAAGATGGAAGGCGCGACCGGCGTGATCTTCCGCGAGACTCCCGCCGACTTCTTCTTGGACTACCACAACGCCCCTGCTCGCCAGTTCGTCGTCAACATGGGTGGCCAGACCGAGATTGAAGTTGCGGATGGTTCGAAGGTGACCATCGGCGACGGGGACATCATCTTCGCCGAAGACGTTACCGGCCACGGTCACATCAGTCGCGGCCTCACTGGTCCCCGCCACTCGCTCTTCATCGTCATGCCCGACAGCTTCGACATCACACGGTGGAAGTAATCTGGATCTACGCGGGGGAGGATGGCGAGTCGCGGATCGAGCGGGTCGAGATTCCCCTAGAGCCCTCCGGTGTCGGGCTGGTCTCGCGGCTGGAGCAGGCCACGGGCGTGCTCTTTCGTGACACGCGCGCCGACCTCCGCCTCGGCTACCACAATGCCCCGCGTCGTCAGTTCGTCATCAACATGGGCGGCGAAACCGAGATCGCAGTAGGGGACGGCAGCAGCGTCCGCGTTCCCGATGGCGGCATCATCTTCGCCGAGGACGTCACGGGCCGCGGTCATATCACCCGCAGCCTCGGCGCCGCATGCCGAACGGTCTGCATCGAGATGCCCGACAGCTTCGACATCACCAAGTGGCGCACGTCACTGCCGGGTGCGGGCTCCGCCTAAACTAGTCGCCGTCCCAGAGCGGCCTCTTGTGATAGCGCGCGTGCAGCTGGAAGGCGCTCACCGTCAGTGCGTGCGTGATCTGACCCTCCGCGAATAGGCGTGGGATCTCGGCCAGCGGTATGCGCACGAGTGCGTCGATCGCTTCACTTCCATCGTCGCCGCGCGGCGTGCCCGCCCGATCCAATCCTTCGGCCAGAAAGCTGTAGCAGCGGTTCTCGAGGATCGCCGGATTGGGATAGACCCAGCCCAGCTCCACCGCGTCCGCTGCGATCCAGCCTGTCTCCTCGTGCAGCTCCCGCAGCGCTGCTTCCTTGGGCGACTCGCCTTCGTCAACCGTGCCCCCGGGAATCTCGATCGTGGACTCGCGCGCGCCGTGGCGATACTGCCGCACCATGAGCAGCTCCCCATCCGCCGTTATCGGGAGGATGTTCACCCAGTCGGGGAACTCGATCACGTAGAACTCGTGCGGCGACCCCCGGCGCGGGTGGACGCTGGTGTCGCGGCGCACGCGGAAGAATTGGTAATCGGCCAGCGGCTCGCTGGCGCGTCGTTCCCAACGGGCGCCCATGTCGCCGGCCTACAGGAGAGTGGCGGGCGCCTTAAAACTGACGCTCTTGGATGTTGCGGCTGATGGTCAGCCGTTGAATCTGATTCGTCCCCTCGAAGATTTGAAAGACCTTGGCGTCGCGCATCCACTTCTCGCCTGGGTTATCGCGCATGTAACCGGAGCCACCGAGTACTTGGACGGCGTCCGTGGTGACCTTCATTGCAGCGTCGCTTGCGAAAGCCTTGGCCTTGCTCGCCTCTTCCAAGGTGAGCTCCTCGCCGCGGCTCAACATCCACCCGGCGCGCCAGCACAACAACCGTGCCGCATCCAGCGCGATGTCCATGTCCGCCAACATGAAGCCGACGCCTTGATGCTCAATAATCGGCTTTCCGAACGACTGACGCATCTTGGCGAAGACGGCCGCGTATTCGAATGCGGCGCGGCCGATCCCGAGCGCCATGATCCCGATCTGCGGCCGAGTGCCGGTCAGCGTTCCCAGTGCGCCCCGGCCGCCACTGCGGTGCTCGGGATCCGGCGGACCAAGCCGATGATCGGCCGGGACCCGGACCTCGTTGAGCATCAGGTCGGCTGTGTGGCTGCAGCGCAGCCCCATCTTCTTCCAGACGTGGGTTTCCTCCAATCCCGGCGCCTCCTTGGGCACGGCGAACGCCGAGACGCCCTTCCAGCCCATTCCCGGGTCTTCCGTGGCAAACACCACTGTGAGATCCGCGATCCCGCCGCCGGTGATCCAGCGCTTCTGGCCGTAGAGGATGTAATCGTCGCCGTCGCGCTTGGCGATGGTCTTCAGTTTTCCGGCGTCCGAACCCGATTCGGATTCCGTTAGTGCCAGCGCTCCGATACGAAACTCGTCGTCATGCGGCAGCGCCATTGGAAGGAAGCGATCACGCTGCTCCTCCGTGCCGATCAGGTTGATCGCCGTCGCCGCGAGACCTCCGGCCAGCATCCCGAGCGCCATGCCGCCACAGCCCCAGGCAAGCTCTTCACCGATGATCAGGCTGCCAATCCCTTCGTCGAGATCTGGTCCCGCCAGCGGCTCGCCGTGCAAGCCCAAAGCCGCGCCCCTCTTCGCGATGTCCCAGGGAAACTCCTCGCGCTCGTCGTACTCGAGCGCGCGCGGTGCCATCTCCTTGACGGCGAAGTCGTGCGCCACCTTCTTGATCATGCGTTCGGTCTCGGTGAGGGCGAAGTCGGTCATCGTGGCTCCGATCCGTGTCGCCTGCTGGGGGCGAGTTCCTAGGAGGGGATAAAGCGATCCATCACGCGCCGGTACGCGGCCGCCTGGAGGAACTCGTCGATGCCGGCGTCGCGGAACTGTGCGTCCAGATTGTCGGTCAGCGTGTCCTTAAATTCTTCGATGTCAATGCCGATCGCGACTGCGTGCGGCTTCGCCCGCCGCAATCCGACGCTCACCGCGCTGACGAGCAAGAGCTGGCTCTGCCACAAGTAGATCCGTCCTATCCGTGAGAGGTTCCCAATCAGGCCTGGCAACACCGTATGCAGAAAGTTCACGTGGCGCACTTCGTCACGCAGGATGAATCGGAAGATATCCGCCGCCAGCGGGTCGATGTCCGGGAGGCCGCGGCTCATCTGCAGGAACAGTGCCGCGAAGTTCTCGCTGAAGAGTGTGGACGTCAGCCAATTCTCCACGCGAAAGAAGCCGAAAGAGGCGATTGTGCCGAACTTGTCGATTAGGCCGGATTCCAGCCCGCTGAGCATGCCCTTCCCGTCGGCCGTCTCCAGATAGCGATCCAGCACGTAGGCATGCCGCGCCTCATCCTGGCATTGGGCAGCCAGGTAGAGGTTGAGGTTGGGATCGCGGAGTTGATGGGTGGCCTTGCTCATCATCACCTGAATGGTTTCGAGGCCCATGTACTCGAGTCCGTAGAAAACATTCACGAGTTTCAGCCAAGGCTCACGCTTTTCAGGCGGGATCTTGGGTCCAAGGCTCCAGTCGACATCGCGATCTGCGTTCCAGAGACGATCGCCCTGCTGTCGGAACAGATCGCGATAGAGGTTCCGCTGCTCTTCCGATGCTCCCAGCGCCACTGCTACCGGCGACCGCCGCATCGGGCTTCCCTCTCTGTCCCGAGCCTATTCGAAGCGCAGCATGCCGGCGCTGCGCTTCGAAGTATACCGGCCATTTCTCACCGACCCAGCGACTCGCGCGCTCAGAAGCCGATCGCGGCGCCTTCGCGGCGCAGATCACTGACGCCCTCCCAGCCACCGCTTGGGAGACGCGCAACCGCTTGCACCGACCCCAGCCCTGGGATCCAGTCGCCTTGGCGTTGGAGCACGTGCCCGCGCCGTTCCAGATTCTCTAATGTAGACGCGAGGATCCGCTCTTCCACCACGACTTCACGACTCGCTGTGTGCCCCCAGCGCGCCGCGTCGATCGCCGCCTGGAGGCTCAGGCCGTAATCGACGAGTCCGGTGATGATCTGCATGTTCGTTTGCACCTGGAAGTCGGCGCCCGGCGTCCCGGCCGCCAGCCAAAATTCTCCGTTGCGGAACAGGGTGAAGGTGTTGAGCGTGTGAACTGTCCGCTTGCCTGGTGCCATTACGTTCGGGTGACCCGGCGTCAGGCTGAAACCCAGCATGCGATTGTTAAGCAGCACGCCGGTCTTTCCGGCCACCGCCGCGCAGCCGAACGGATGGTACACGCTTTGGATGAAGCTGACCGCTCTTCCATCGCGATCCCCAACTGCGAACTGAGTCGTGTCGGTGGGCCTACTGTCGGCGGCAGGCTGCAGGTTCGCGCGCTCCGGGTCGATCGCTCTCGCACGATCCCGGGCGCGTTCAGCCGAGAGAAGGTCCGCCCAATCGACGCTGAGGAAGCGGGGGTCGCCGGCTGCTGCGGAACGATCGGCGAACGCCAGCTTTTTGGCCTCGATCATTATGTGGATGGAATCGCTGGAGAGGTGTCCCTGCGAGGCGAGGTCGAACGACTCCAAGAGGAGGAGCTCTTGCAGGAGCACGTGTCCCTGCGAGATGGGGGGCTGCTCGGTCACGACCACGTCCCGATACGGCGCCCGGAGCGGCTCGCCAACGACGCACTCGTGCGCCAGGAGGTCGGCGGCGGAGATCAAACCAGCGGCTTGTTCTGCAAAGGCCAGCGCTAGCTCCGCACCGATCGGTCCGCCATAGAACGCGGCGCGTCCCCCTGTCGCGAACGCTTCGAGCGTTTGCGCCAATTGAGGCTGGCGCAGCCGCTCGGCGGCCTGTGGTGGCCGGCTGTTCGGTAGGAAGATCGCCGCTGCCGAGGCCGATTTCGCCAGCCGCGCTGCATGCTCCGCCAAGGCGCCCGCAACACCGGCCGACACGGGGAACCCGTCCCGCGCGAGGTCGACCGCGCGCGCGAACAAGCGATCAAGGGGCATGCTCCCATGCGCTTCGTGCAACGCTGCCCACGCATCGGGCAATCCCGGCACACATGCCGACCCCAGCCCGTCGCGAGGGACCGCCCCCCCGTACCGATCCGGTCGCGCCTCGCTGCCCGCCGTGCCGCCGGAGTTGTAGGCGAGCACACGGCCATCGGGTTCTACGACCTGCACGAAGCCGTCGCCGCCGATCCCGGTCATATGCGGAAGCACCACACAAAGCACTGCCGAGGCCGCAAGCGCGGCATCGACCGCGTTCCCGCCGTCCGCCAGCACTTCCACGGCGGCTGCGGTCGCCGCAGGGTGGCCGGTGGCGGCCATCGCCTGGGAGCCATACACGGGACTGCGCGCATCCGTTCCTGGTCTCATGTGTCGATGCTGGCAGTGCTGCCTTCACGGCGTCAAACCTATCGAGCGCTCACCCAAGGCTGAGAGGGGTGCGCGCGGTATACTGTCCGCATGATGTCCGAACCTTCAGGCTCTAGCAGTTTCGACTCCGACGACGCCCTGCGCGTCATCGATGAAGCGGATGTGGTCGTTGTCGGTTTCGCGTGGCTCTCCGACCGCTTGCTTGTCGATGCCCGTCGCTCCGCTTCGGCAGGCCCCTACGTCCGCGTCGTCACGCCCGTGCGCACTCCCCAAGAGCGGATTCGCCAGCTTCGCGAGCTTCGGCCTGGCTTCAACGATCCCGACTCCTTCGTTTTCCTGCCTTGGAGCGGGCGCGTCGACAGCTTTGTCCAGGCCGGTCTTTACGACCGCATCCTTGGCCGCTGCGCGGACGATGAATCCGCTTTGAGCGACTGCCGAACCGCGCTGGAAAAGCTGGAGCAGCTCGACCGCGCGGATCTCCGTCAAGCGATCCGTGGTGGCGAGAAATACCACACGCTCTACGAGTATTCGCCCGCCGACTGAGCTACAGGCCGGCTGTCGCTTCGCTCAGGCTGCCCTCGCTGAGGGGAAACCTGTAAATCCACTTGCAAACATATCGTTGCCTTGATTACACTCCCAGCCGGTGGCGGGGCTTCAGGGTGAGTTCTCTTCCGGGTTGAGAACTCGGCTCTTGCGAAGCCGATGGCTCGTTGTCACTTCAGCTCCGTCAGGGAAGGAGTGGTGGCTTGGCACAGCGGTCGGCAACTGAGGGCGTGTCCCTGCGTACCATGAGACGGAATTGCACTCACCACTGGCAGCTCACCCGCCCGGATGCTCAGTACTCTCGTGGGACCTGCGTCAAGTGCGGCATGAGCAAGCGCTTTATGAACTACGGGGAGGAGTTACGCGTCCCCTTTGGCCGCAGGCGGCGGAGCTAGCAGCACGTTGCGCCTGCCGTTGAACAGGCCGGGGAACCATCCCGGCCTTCTTGCGAGTTCTCCTGTCGTGGGCTCGTCCAGCGTTACTCTTTCGGCGTGTTCTCTGCCGCGGCCTCTTCGTCACCCTCCGCAAGGGGCGCCAGACTACCCTCGGGCGCGTCGATTACTTCCATTCGCAGCGCGATGATCGGCTCAATCGGCAGCGCCAAGTTGTGGTAGGCCGCCGGGCTCAGTTGCAGCTCCGTCGGGAACGAGCCCGTATCGACCACTGTGACCTGAATAGTCTTCCCGACGAGTTCCGCCGCCTCCTCCGCACTCAGGAGAGGCCCGCCTGGCAGTCGTGTAATCTCAAGCACCGTGCCGATCGCCCATACGCTTGAGAATGCCAGCGCCGGATCCGCCGGATCATACGGACTGCCGTTGGACAAGGTGGGGTTGGACTCAATGGATGGAATGGGCGTCGCGCCCCCGCGCTCGATCAGCACGGGTGCGCCCCCTAAATCGACTGGGGTAATGATCTCGGGCGCCACCAAGCTCTCCTGGATGGGATCGGCTGCCTCTTCCACAGCCCCTGCCGCCGCATCGGTAACCGTCGCCGGCTCTAGCGCCGATCCGGCTGGCTCTTCGACCGGCGTCGGCGTTTCCTCCACCACTACCTCTTCGGCGCTAGCCGGCGCACTAGTGATCGGCGTGTCTGCAGCCGGCGATTCGCCTCCGTTGCTTTCGCTGATCAGCACGCTCGCGAGGAAGAAAATCCCCACCCCACTCCCGGTTAGTATCAGCACGACCCCTAACACCCGCCCTAAGGGGCTGAGGTGAGGCAATTTTTTCCTGCGCTTAAGCTGTTCGTCCGGGAGAAGTAGCGGTTTTTGGGGATTGTAAGGCATTCCACGCGAGCCACGAACCTCTATAGAGGTGGGTGGGATGTCGCGCAGCGGTTCGCGGACAGCGTCCATGCGCGTTTTCACACGGCTATCGTAGGGGCCTCTTTCGAGGGATGTCCATGAAACGACGCGTCGGAGATTCGCGTGCGTGCCGGTGGTACGCGGGATCGGGCAATCCCCCTGCGAGCGACCGAGCCGATAAGATCGTGTGACTGCGATGACTCTGCCCGACGAGAACCGCGAGCCCGAATCCGATGACGCAAGCGCCATCGCAGGCAGCTCCTCTCCCGGCGCCCCCCCGTCAACCCGCTCTCCACAAACGAAGCGTATCCGTTGTCCGCACTGCTCGGAACGCACGCACGTGGGAGTCCCTCCGCCCGAAGGCCGCCCGCGCCGCGTCGTTACTCAGTGTCCCCACTGTCGCTACGATCTAGTCGTCTCCCGCGCGACCAGCGGGCAGATGCTGATTCGGGCCTGCCTCCGCTGGGAAGTTACCTGTCCCTACTGCAAAAAGCCCGCCGTCGCGCGCGTGCCGCCCGCCGGCGCGCTCCGTCGCAAAGAGTTGACCCCTTGCACCTCGTGTCGCAAGCCGCTGGTCGTCGAGCGGCGCGAAGAGGGGAAGCTCGTGCTGCGCGCGCATCGTGGCATCATTGAAGGCACACTGTTCTAGCGCCGCAGTGGATCGCTGGGGCTAAACCGGTCTTATTCAGGGAGAAGCCATGACCGTGCTCAGGGGAATCGCGCTGGACCACATCGTCTTGCCCGTCGCCGATGTTGACCGCAGTCTCGGCTTCTATCGTGATCTCCTGCAGCTTTCCGTGGAGCGCGAGGCCGATTTTCGCGCCGGCACGCGCCCGTTCCTTTCCGTTCGCATCGGGACATCGCTCATCGACCTTCTTCCGACCGGCACGCAAGGCCGGGTCCTCGACCATATCTGTCTCGCGGTCGAAGGCTTCCAGGGTGAGGAGCTCGTGGCTTGGCTGCGCGATCACGATGTGCCTGTGGTGCGCGGGCCTGTGCAGGTTGACGGCGCCCGCGGCAGCGGTAGCGCCGTCTACGTCACGGATCCGGATGGCCATACCGTCGAACTGAAGAGCTATCCGTCCTAGCGCGTGAGCTCGAGCGTGTTTCGGGCTCACGCGACGCGTTGGCGCTACTCCGGGAGAGCGGTACCATAATCCCTCTGTTGCCTGCGGTCGTCGTGGTCCTCTGGTCCTCTGGGGTCGCAGTGCGCATCGGTGTCAATGCCGCTGCCTGTCTGCGGACGCATAGGGAGCCTAACGATGAACGTGGATGCCGCGAGGTACGACCAAGAGGCGATCGATGCACACCGCCGCTGGCGGGGCAAGATCGACTATCGCAGCCGTCCTGCCGTAAGCAATCAGCACGATCTCAGCGTCGTGTACACGCCTGGCGTGGCCGCGCCGTGTGTGGAGATCAACAAACACCCCGAGTTGGTCTGGGAGCTGACCGGTCGCGGTAACCTCGTCGCCGTGGTCACCGACGGCAGCGCCGTCCTTGGCCTCGGCAACATCGGCCCTACCGCAGCACTTCCCGTCATGGAAGGGAAATGCGTCCTCTTCAAGGAATTCGCCGGTGTCGACGCCATCGCTATCGCGCTCGACGTACACGAGGCCGACCAGATCGTCGACGCGGTCGCTGCCATCGCACCTTCACTCGGCGGCGTCAATCTCGAGGACATCTCCGCGCCGCGTTGCTTCGAGGTGGAGCGCAAGCTTCAAGAGCGTGTCGCCATTCCCATCATGCATGATGATCAGCACGGTACCGCCGTTGTGGCGCTGGCTGCCGTGATCAACGCGCTCAAGCTCACGAACCGCGAGCCCGCAGGCACCCGCACCGTCATCACTGGGGCCGGAGCGAGCGGGATCGCGGTGGCGCACCTTCTGCGTTCCTACGGTGTGCAGGAGATATCGCTCATCGACAGCAAGGGCTTGATCACGCCCGAGCGCGAGGACATCAATCCATATAAGCGTGAAGTCGCCAGCTGGAGTGGTCGCGGCCTCAATCCGGATGGATCGCTGCCCCAGGTCGCGGATCTCCTTCCTGGCACGGATCTCTACATCGGGCTGAGCGGCCCCGGTCTCGTCACTCCCGCAATGATCGCTACCATGAATCGTGATGCCCTTGTCTTTCCGATGGCCAATCCCACGCCGGAGATCATGCCAGCCCTCGCTGCGGAAGCCGGTGCGGCGGTTATTGCAACGGGCCGGTCCGACTTCCCCAACCAGATCAACAACGCGCTTGCTTTCCCCGGTATCTTTCGTGGGCTACTGGACGGCAAGATTCCCAAGATCACCGATGCGCATAAGCTCGCTGCCGCCGAAGCGATCGCCGCCTTCGTAGGCGATCCCACTCCCGACCGCATCATCCCGTCGATCTTCGAAGAAGGCCTTGGCCGTGCCGTGGCCGATGCGGTGATGGAGGTCTAAGCAGCGCTCTTCGCCAGGCGGTCACTCACTGCCGAGCAGCGATGCGGGCTTGCGTTCGCCGCATGTCGATGGCCGCTACTCGGGCGTTGCGGCTCCCTCGATCCAGACTCGTTCGAAATGGTGGCCATCCCAGCCGTAGCCGAAGCGCGGGAGGTGGATCGACGACCGGCTGACCGTCCGCTGAACGCCGATCCCGATGTTCACGAGCCAAGACGGGCGCTCCAGTAGCAGGGGCTGCACCGTTTCGTGGAAGATCCGCCGTCGCTCCTCGCGCTCCAACGTTGTCCGCATTCGTTCGATGCCCACATCGATCGCCGGATCCTGCAGCCCCCCCCGGTTATCCGGTCCAGCCGTATGTATCGATCGCAGCAGGTCTGCCGTCGGGTCCGCATCGGTCGGCGGCTCGCCCCATCCCAGGCTTGCCGGCGGGTCCCCTTCCCGCATGCCGGTCAGGATCGCGTTGTACCCCAATGTCGACACCTCTACCGGCAGTTCCAAATTAGCTGCGAGAGTCTCGGCGATCAGCGCGCTAACGCCCGGATGGGTCGCTTCGAACACGTCCGGCACCGCGATCGGCACGGATCCCGTGAACGCTGCTGCGCTGAGCAGCGCGCGCGCTTCTGCGATGTCCTCGCTCTTCTCCGGCCGGTAGCCTGGTGTTCCCGCGAGTGTTTCCTCTTCCATCGCCCAGCCGAGCGCGAAGGGCGGGACCGGGCCGCAGATGCGCCCAAAATCCCCATACGCAAGTGCCAGGATCGCCGGGCGGTCCAAGGCGAGATGCACTGCCTGCGCCACTCTTTGGTCACGAAAAGGGTTCAACGCCGATCCCTGCGAGAACGAGAACGCAAGTTGGATGGTGAACGGCAGGAACCGTTCTCCGATCCGATGGGTTGGAAGATCCGGCAACAACGGCTCGATCTGTAACGGATCCGCTGGCGTCCAGAGGTCGAGATCACCGTCCAGATAGGCGTTCGCCTGCGCCGCCGGGTCGATCATGTGCCGCAGCTCGATCGTGTCCAACCACGGGAGGCCGACTCGGAAGTAGTGAGGATTGCGCTTGAACGCAATCACGCGCTCGGCGGCGAAGGTATCGATCTGGAACGCTCCCGTACCGCTGTAGGTAGAGGCGCGGAGCGGCCGGTTTCGCAAAGCGTCGCCGCCCTGTTCCCATACTTCCGGTGCTTGGATGAATGCCCAAGGGCCTGCGAACCCTGTTCCTAGGAAGGTCCCGTCCGGCTCTGTGGTGCTGAGTACCAGAGTTCGCTCATCAACGACATCCATCTGCGCGATCGCGCGGTACTGGGCTTGGCGCTGGAATAGCGGATCGGGCTCTCCGGATGCGTCGACAGCAGCGATCTGCCGTGCGAAGTTGGCCCGGACGTCGTCGGCCGTGCAGGCGCGACCGTGCGTTGGGCTGCGATCCCACCAATGCGCCTCTGGCTGCAGCTCGATCACATACGTCGTTTCGTCCGGCAGTTCTGGGACCGCGGCAAGGTCTGGCTCTAGCCGTCCGGCGTTGATATCCGCGTAGCGCAGCAGCTTGCTTTGTTGCAGCGCTGAGAACAGCTGCGTAGTTGGGAATCGCGAACGATGGATGTCGAAGAAGTCCAAGAGATCGAGTGCGGCATGCATGCGTAGCGTTCCGCCTTGCTCCGGTTCCCCTTCGGACGGGCGTGGTGGCGCGAGCACCCGTGCCGGCGCTGGCGTCGTCTCCAGCTCCGTACCGGCCGCTATGGACGGGTCGTGATCACGTACCGCTTCGTCTTTGCCTTCGCTGTCGCCCTCATCGCCGCAACTGACTAAGCCCAGGGCCGCCGCGCCGACTGTGGCAGTTGCGGAGGCGCGCAGCAGCGCCCGCCGGCTTATCTGCCGGGCCAAGGGTGCCCGCCTGGGCGATGGGGGATTGGAGGCAAGATGACGGGTGGTGCGCGGCATTTGCTTCAGCGTACCCCCGCGCCTCCAGCATATCGCCTTGCGTCGCGGCTGGCTCCGGGGAGGCCGGCTGCCGATAGGATGCGGAGATGCGCTGCTCCTTCGGTTCGGTTCACCGATTGGGCGCTGACGTCTGGCTCGCCGCCACCTGGCTGGCACTGCTCTGTGGTGCGATCGCGCTGTCGGTGTGGGCGGCCATCGACGACCGCTTTCCCGGCGATGCTGCCGTTGGCCGGTGGATTCAAGCGAATGATCTCCCTGGTCGCACGCTCTCCCAGTTCTTGCGCGATGTGGGCTCCACGCCCGCTGCTGCGATCACGCTCATCCTCGCCGTGATCGTCCTCCTTGCGCTCGGGCGGCGCCGTGCTGCTCTCGTGAGCGGCTGCTTCGCAATCGGATTCGGCCTCCAGCACGGGATCAAGCTGCTCGTTGACCGACCGCGCACCTCAATTCTGCTCCTCGATCAGCACGGCAGCTTCGATTCCCCAAGCTTTCCCAGTGGCCACGTCATGAGCAGCATGATCGCCGGCCTCGTGGTTGTTTATCTTTGCTGGCGTATCCCGGGACCGCTCTGGCTGCGCGCTCCGATCGCGGCCTGGGGGGCCGGCGTGGGCCTTCTCCAACCCTGGGCGTCGATCTCAGCGGGCGTGCATTGGCCATCGGATACCCTCGGGGGCTTTGTTTGGACGGCCGTGATCGGCGTCCCGTTGATCTTCGCGCTTGAACGGTGGGCGCTACCCGCTGACAACCGCGACGACCGCTTCCCTGGTTGGCGCCGTCCCTTTCCGCGCCTCCGCTAGGCGGACGCTGGCACGCCATGGGCGCGACCCCGTGGTAGGCTGGCTCTGCCATTCTTATGTTGCAACTGGCGAGTGTTTGTGCAAGATCCGTGAGATGAAACTCTTCCTCCCCGCTGCGACCACGATCGAGCTTGGCCGCTTCGAGAGCGATCCTATCGAGACCGACTTCGGTAGCGTGCACGTTGCGGCGCGCGGCTTATTCTGCGAAGCGCCCTGGGGGGCGGTCCGCATTCTTCGTCCTCAGAGCGCGATCGTGCACTATTCCGACGGTCGTGTGGTGCGTGCTGCAGTAGGCGACATCACAGGCCGTGCGACGTTGGCGCTTGTGTTGGCTGGGATCATCGTAGCCTGGGTCGCCTGCCACTTCTCTCCCGGAAAGGACTGAACGATGTCGCTAGAGGCGGATCAGGACGCCGACCACGTCGGCGAGATCGGCCGCAACGTCTCGCGACTGGCGGGAGTCGCCAGCGCCGACGCGGTCGTAGGCCCCGTGCAGCAGGTCGAAGGCCGGCTGATCGTTCCCCTTGCCTCCGTCTCGACTGGCTACGGTTTCGGCGGCGGTTGGGGTAGCTCGCCGGAGGAGGATCGTGGCGGCGGGGGCGGGGGCGCCAAGGCCCGTCCCGTCGCGACGCTTGAGATCACTGCCACCGAGTTCCGAGTCCATCAGGTTGTGGACAGCACGCGCATCACGATCGCCTCGCTGCTCCTCGCGGGGTGGACGGTCTTCTGGATCACGCGCACGATCCGCGCTTTCCGGCGCCGCTAGCGATCGTCTCGAAGCGGCCTCGCGCAGCTCGGGCAGACGCTGGGACAACTAGGACCAGATCCCCGGTAGTACCGTGCCGCAGTCCGGACAGGCGCCGTCCGCCTTGAGCCGCTGTTCGATCACCTGAAACCCGTACCGTTGAATGACTGTCGAGGCGCACCGCGGGCAGCGGGTGTGCTCCGTCTCGCCCACTTGCCCAGGTAGGTTCCCGGAGTAGACGTACTGTAGGCCCGCCTCCCGGCCGATCTGTTGCGCGCGCCGCAAAGTGTCCACCGACGTTCGTTCAGGCCCCAGCATCTTGTAGTCCGGATGGAACGCCGTCACGTGCCAGGGAATCTCCGGCGACACGCTCGCTAGGAATTCCGCCGCATCCCGCAGCTCTTCGTCGCTGTCGTTGAAGCCCGGCACGATGAGGGTCACAACCTCCAGCCAGAATCCACGCTCGTGCACGGCCTGGATCGTCCAACGCACATGCTCTAAGAGTCCACCCAGCTTGCGATATGACCGGTCCCGCATGGCCTTCAGATCAATCTTGTACGCATCGACATGCGGCCGGATGTAATCAAGGACTTCCGGCGTCGCATTGCCGTTGGAGACATAGGCCGTTCGCAGGCCCAAGGCCCGCGCCTCCCGGAAGACTGCCATCGCCCATTCCGAGGTGATGAGGGGTTCGTTGTAGGTGCTCACGACGAGCTGGCTGTCCCGCTCTCGCGCCAAGCGCGCAAGCTGTTCAGCGCTCACCGGCATCGCGGAGCTCTGCGCCTTCGGGTCGCGTAGCGCCTGTGAGGTCACCCAGTTCTGGCAGTATCCGCAGTGGAAGTCGCAGCCCAGCATGCCAAACGAAAGCGCCGTCGATCCCGGCAGGAAATGGAAGAACGGCTTCTTTTCCACCGGGTCGACCTGCAACGCGCCGACGTAGCCGAAAGGAACCCGGAGCATGCCGTCTTGGTTGAAGCGCACCTTGCACACGCCAACCGCGCCGGGCGGCATCAGACAACGGTGTCCGCAGGCCACGCAGCGCAGACGGCCCTTGGGCAACTCCTCGGCCAACTCGCCGGCCGCGGTCAGCTCGCTTAGGAGTGCCCCGAGCGATCGGGACGATGGACGTGGTTGACTAACGAGCCGTAAAGGGACGACGCGCATCTCGTTGAGTCTCTCGCGTGCCCTGTCAGCGGCCATGATCCCAGACTACACCGCTTGCAAATCCTGCCGGCCCCGCCCAGCTTTAGCCCGATGGCTTTGCCGCGCGCTTCTCTGCCTCCCGCTTCAGATTCGCCAATCCTTGTGTTAACGCGAGTTGGTACGGCGTCGTCCCTCGTCCGAACGAGATCAAGTTCGCCATTCGGTGCCGCAGTCCGTACGGCCGTACCCGACATGACACTTCAGTATGTTCCTCTTTCACTGCGATCCCGTACTCGTACTCGATCTGTAGTCCCCACCCCATTTGGACCGTCAGCACCATGCGGCGCGGCGCCTCCTGATGCAGAATTCGCGCCCGCCCACTTTCCACCCCCTCCTGCGCCTCTTGGCGCAGTAACCGCCAGATCACCTCGGGCGGCGCTTGTACGGCGAATGCGCGATCATCAGCCATGACACGGCCTAGCAATCATCGGTGAGCGACCGCGTCAGCGCTGCAAGATCCGCGCAGCGCGTTACTCTCTCCGGGAAGACCAACCCGCGATTCCCTGGCCAGTCGATCAGATCAACCTCGACTCCCGCTCGCGCCACTAGGGCCGCCGTCGCCGCGTCGTCCTCCACGTGGCGGGCCACCCCAAGTTGCTGCGCCACGCGCTCCTTGAATCTTGCGGACACAAGGGCGGTGTTATTGAGCACAACCCGCTCCACATGCTCCAGTATCCCGTGCCGCCTCAGCCATGCTTCCGTTGCTTTGCGGCCCCTCCAGTTGCGCGCGGTCAGCACGATCACCCGGTAGCGGGTCGCGGCGGCGACGACCGCTGCCTGCGCCCCGGGCATCGGCTCCCGTCCCTGGTACCGTATCCGAAAGTAAGTTTGGATCAGCAGCCGGTCGTGGAGGGAAGGGCGTGGGTCCGGCTCGGGCGCCGTTCTGGTGGCTAGGGCATGCGGGAGAAGATCCGGCCGTCGCTGGATCGTGAAGTTGCGACCCAATGGTGGTGCCGCCAGCACGCCGTCGAGGTCGAACGACAACAATGGCTTCTCGCTTCCAAGCGGCATTCAGAGCCACCCACGCGCTCGGTACCACGCGGCAGTCTCCCGTAGCCCTGGATCGAGATCACAGCGCGGCTCCCAGCCCGTGGCCGCCGTGAGGGCTACGTGATCACAGATCCAGCGCTGCCGCATCTCGGTGACCTTGCCACGATCCAGTATCGGCGGTCCCTTGCTCAAGCGCGCTCCAGCCTCCGCCATCAGCGCTGCCCCTACGAACCCCGCCGCGGGTATGGGCAGCACGTTCACCGAGCGCTCCAGCGCCCGTCCCAGCGCCTCTACCAACTCGCGCCAACTCTGCGGTTTTCCGGGCCCTGCCACGTGAAAACAGGCTGCCGGGACCGGTTCGCTCTCCAGCAATGCCTGAATGCTCTCCGCGAGGTCCCGCGCGTGGATGAGCGACAGACGGTTCTCGCCGCGGCCCATCACCGGCACGATCCGCCACCGCGCCATGCGGAAGAACGGAAGAAGCGCGTTGTCGCGCGGGCCGTAGACGAGCGGCGGCCGCAGCACCTGCACCGCCATCTGGCCAGTGCGTGCCAAGGCCGCAGTCTCTCCGGCCGCTTTCGAGCGTCCGTAGGGCGAGACCGGCCGCGCTGGCTCCGCCGGATCGCGCGGCTGGCCGTGGTCAGCAGGTCCGTGCGCCGCAATCGAGGAAACGTACACGAATCGGCGCACGTCTGCGTTCGCAGCAGCCTCCGCGAGCAGCGCCGTGCCCTCTCCGTTCACGCGCATGAAGTGCGCTTCACTGCGCGCGCGGGTTAGGCCGGCCAGGTGCACAACCGCGTCCATTCCCCCGCAGGCAGTCGTCAGGCCTGCTCCGATCAAGTCCCCCACCGCGTACTCAACTGGCAGGTCCGTCAGGCCGGAGCGATCGCTCGTCGGCCGCACTAGTGCTCGAACGGCATGCCCCGCCTCGCTGAGCGCGCGGGCCGTATGCGCACCGATGAACCCACTGGCCCCGGTCAGCAGCACTCGCATTCAGCCACCTGCTCGCCGTTAATCGATGATCCTGTGTTTGCGCGCCAGCTCGCCGAACCGCTCCAGCGCGCTCTCGATCTGCTCGTCGCTATGCGTCGCTACGTACGATGTCCGCAGCGAGGATTGGCCGCGCGGTACGGCCGGCACGACCACCGCGTTCGTGTAGATCCCGTTGTTCAGCAGATCCCGCCAGAACAGCGCAGTCTTGAGCTCGCTGCCGATGATGATCGGAACGATCGGTGTCTCCGTCGCACCGATATTGAAGCCCATCTCGCGGAGAGCCACGCGCACCCGCGCTCCGATCTCCTTCACACGCACGACCCGCCAGGGTTCCTCTTCGATGCACTCGATCGCCGCCAGCGCCGCTGCCGCCGAAGCCGGGGGAGGGGCCGCCGTGAAGATCATGGGGCGAGCGAAATGCTTAATGTGCTCCAGCACGTACTTCGGCCCGGCGCAAAACCCGCCCACTGAGGCGAGCGACTTGCTAAAGGTTCCCACGACGATATCGACCCCCTCCCTGATCCCGAAGTGGCTGGGTGTTCCCGTTCCGCGCTCGCCCACGGTTCCGATCGCGTGCGCGTCGTCCACCACCAGCCGCGCCTTGTAGCGTTGGCATACGGCAACGATCTCGGGTAGCGGCGCGATGTCGCCTCCCATTGAGTAGACCCCATCCACGATGACCAGCCGCCCTGTGCTCTCCGGGAGCTCCCCGAGCACCTCTTCCAAATGTGCGACATCGTTGTGCCGGAACCGCACCGACTCGCCCAGCGCCAGCGCCGCCGCGTCGTAGATGCTGGCGTGATCCATCTTGTCGATCACCGCCGTCACGCCACGATCAACGAGGGCGGAGATCACACAGAGGTTCGCTTGATAGCCCGTCGTACAGATCAGCGCCGCTTCCCATCCCAAGAACGAGGCGATCCGCTCTTCGAGCTGTTCGTGGATGACGCTGGTTCCGTTCAGCAGCCGCGAGCCCGTCATTGATGGGCCGTATCGCTCCAGAGCCTCCTTGGCCGCCGCCAAGACCTTGGGGTGCCGCGTGAGTCCCAGATAGTTGTTGGATCCCAGCATCAGGACTCGCTTGCCGTCGATAATGGCCTCGGGTCCTTCGTTCACCTCGATCGGCAGGAAGAAGGGATACAGGCCTAAGGCGCGGGCCTGTTCGACGAGACGAAAATCCTTGAAGCGCTCGAAGACGTCCGCGCTTGGGGGCCGACTCTGCGGGCCCTCGATCTCATTGAGCGCCAGGTTGGCTATCTCTTCGTTGAGAGGCGGAGCGCCGTCGGCAGTGGTCATGGTTCGCGCCTCCCCTGCCGTCCCCCTGAACGCAGCCAAGCGCGGCGAGCGCGCACGGGGCGGATCGGCCGGCTCCCACGTAGTGTAAGCCGATCCAGCGTATTGACCACCGCGCCACCTGATCTTGGAAGAATACCCAGGATGGTTAGACGCGGAGCGCGCGCCTTCTCTCCCCAAGGAAGGATCGTTGTAGGCAGGCCATGAGACGGGGGATGTAGCGGTAGCGCTCGATCCGCGTCGCGAGCATCATCCCCGCGATTGCCGGAGGCAGCCCCAGCGCTGCGTCCAGGAAGTAGTGGTTGCCGGTCACGATGATGCTGGTCAGCATCAGTGACGCGATGAGCAGCCCCGCTGCGGCCCCGCGCCGCCCGCCGAGGATGCGGTACAGCGCCGCGCCGATGATCACCGCGAATCCGAAGTGCATGCTGGGGACCGCCGCGAACTGATTCACGAGGGTTGAGTCGCTGTATTTCAGGACGAAAGCCGAATCCAGCGTGTCGACGAAGCCCGCAGCGGGTAGCAGCCGCGGCGGCGCGACCGGGAATGCCGCATACCCGATCAGTGCCAGCGCTCCCGCGATGAAGATCGCGTTGCGCGCCCAACGGTAATCGTCCCCGTGCCGGAATAACGTCCATACGCCGAACAGCGCGATCAATGGGAAATGACCCCAGAAGTACCAAAGGCTGAAGAAGTGCACGATCAGGTCGTAGCCGAGCAGCGCGATCTGCAGAGGTAATTCGACAAAGATCCCCAGCGCTTGCTCTGTTGAAACGATGATATGGGCGTTATCGAAGGCGTCCTCGACACGGCCTGCTGCGAGCGCCCGTGCCAGGTAGTAAGCCCAATACGCCACTATGACTAATGCGACTTCCCGTCCGAGACGAATCGCATGGCGATGGCGAGAGGCTGCGCGGATCACCGTTTCGTCCTGAGGAGTGCCCCTGTGAGGCCCGCCTAGAGTATCAGACGGGCCAAAGTGTGCCCTACTGCTCTCTATGCGCGCAACGGGCTCACCGGGAACAGCGGTTCCTGCTCGAGGCGGCCAAGGGTGAGGATCGCTGCCCAGCGTCCTAAGATTGCTTGCGCCGGCCAGAGCGCAGCACGCGGTGCTCCTCTTCCAAAGCGGCTTTGTCCAGAAAGAGCTGCGCGAAGTCACGTGTGGGCATCGCGGCCATCGTTTCGTAACGGATGTTCCCGCCAGCGGCTTCCCGGGCCAGGATACGCATCGCCGTCTCCATGTTCGGGCAGTCCAGCGTCACCACGAAGTCATAGCGCCCCATCGTGGCGTAGGAGCTGAGCACACGCCCGCCGAGTTGCTTGGCGCGCTTCACGGCTTCCTCGTGTCGTGCGATCAGATGGTTGTGGTTCTGCGCGCCCTGGCTCGTGACCTGGCCGAGCGCGATGAAGATCGGCATCGTTTTCCCCGATCGGCGATCTCGCTTGTGTGATCGCGAGAGCTGAGTAGACTATATGATAGTGGTGGTGGCCCTCTTGGAGGCCGCTCGTGCGCCTTGACGTCAAAAGCGCAGGCTTTCTTGCCACGGGCGCTTTTCTTCTCCTCCTCATCTTCGGCATTGGTTGGCCGGGATCGGGCGTCTGGCTCCTCGCGTTGGGGCTCCTGACCCTGTTCGTATCGCTCATCGTCTGGTGGATCGACTCCGCTACCGTCCCGAATTCCGTGGTGGTCCCCGCCTCAAGCAGCTATAGCCCTCGGGGAGCGCCATTCCGCGGTGGCAACCCTTCCCGCCGATCGCGCCTGCTTTACCTGGGTCTGCCCGGACCCGACGGCAGCGGTCGCTGGGTGCTCCCCGACTCCGTGCATGTCGCCTTGGTCTCCGGCGCGATTGGCGTCCTCGCCCTCATCATCTTTATCGGCGACGCCGTTGGCGGACAAGGCGATGATGCGGCTCCTCCTCCCATCGCCGAGCAGCCCTCCGATGCCAGAGTGATCGACTTCGAAAAGCCAGTCGTCCCCGAGCTGGCGGCGGCCGTCGATCCCGCTGCTGAGACGGCGGATCTCAGCCGCGATCCTATCGACATCCAAGCGCCGACCAACCCCCAACCAGGGCTCGCCCGCCCTATTGAGGTTGTGAATGCGCCGCGCGAAACGCCCAACACGGTCCTCTACGAGGTTATTGCCGGGGACACGATCTACGACATCGCCGGTGCACTTGGCTCTTCCGTTGACGCGATCATTGAGGCCAATGAGATCGGTGAGTTCGACATCATCCATGTTGGCCAGATCTTGCTCATCCCTCTTCTTGATGAAGAAGAGGTGGCTGATGCCAGTGGTTCTCCTACGGATCCCGATCCCTAGCACACTGCGCGGTAGCTCCAGCGCCTATGCGGAGAGGGGACGGTTTCGCTGCTTTTCCTGATTGCCGGAGCGGGATCCGCTGCTTGCAAGGAAGCACGGCCTTGCGCTAGCGACCCTTGTAGACGGGCGCGCGTCCTTCCATGAAGGCGCGCACGCCCTCCTGCATGTCTTCCGTTCGCAGAATCTTGCGGTAGAGACCCGCCTCGATCTCCAATCCTCGCTGGAAGGCTCCGTTGGAGGAGAGCCCGCCCTCGTAGGCGGCGCGCTTGTTGTATCGCACCGAGAGCGGCGCGTTCGACGCGATCTCCTCCGCCCAAGCGCGCGCTGTCGACTGGAGTTGATCGGGCGGCACGACCGCGTTCACAAGGCCGATCCGGTGCGCCTCGTGAGCATCGATGTGGTTCCCGCGCAGCAACAACTCCAGCGCGAGCCCGAACGGAACGTACCGCACGAGGCGCTGGGCCTGCCCGGCCGCAGACAGGAGTCCACGGCGCGGCGCCACGCTTCCGATCCGGGCCCCCTCCGATATGATTCGCAAGTCGCAGGCCAACGCCAGGGCGAATCCTGCCGCCAGGCACCAGCCGTTGATCGCCGCGATCACGGGTTTGGAGATCTGGTCGATGGCGAAGGGGGCATCTGGGTCGGCGCCGTCGTAGCGTTCCCGCTCGTCTTGCGCCGCATTGGTCCGGACGAGGTCCCGACCGGACGAAAAGGCTCGTCCGGTTCCGGTCACGATCGCCACGTGGAGCGACTCATCGGCTTCGAACTCCGGCCAGAAGCGGGCCAGCTCGCTGAACATCGCGGGGCTGAGCGAATTCATCTTCTCGGGCCGATCGAGCGTCAACGTGACGATTGGCCCGTCGACTTCCGTGCGGATCATGAACGCCCTCCGGCCACGCCGCCCCCTGCTACCGCTGGCACGATACTCACCTCGTCCCCAGCTTGGAGGGCTGTCTGTAGTCCCTGCAAGAAGCGCACGTCCTCGCCGTTCACGAATACGTTCACGAACCGTCGCAACTCGCCCTTCTCGTCCACCAAGCGCGCCGCGATCCCTGCGTAGGATTCTTCAAGATTCGCGATCAGCGTTTCGATGTCGGCTGCCTCCGCCGTCACGGCATCCTGATTGCGGGTGATCCCCCGCAGCGGCGTGGGAATGCGCACGGTGATGCTCATCCGTGTTCCTCTCTCGCTGGCGCTATCGCCTTCCTGCTTCACAGGATCATTATGACTGTCTGCCCCTACCATGTGGCTGCTGACACCATGCCTCCGTTGCTCAGACACACTGGAGAGGCCGGCCCAACGCCTGTGCCAGCAGATCGAGGCGCTGCACCAATTCTCCGTATTGCTGCAGCGCCAGCGACTGCGCGCCGTCGACGAGTGCCTGACTCGGTGCCGGATGCACCTCGATCGCTAAGCCATCCGCTCCCGCGGCGACGGCTGCTAGGGCCAGCCGCTCTACCAGATCCGCTCTCCCTGCTCCGCGCGCCGGATCTACCAGGACTGGCAGGTGCGTCAGCCCCTTGAGCACCGGTATCGCCGACAGATCAAGCGTCGCGGGGGTGGAGGAATCGTAGGAGCGAATGCCGGACTCACAGAGCACCAGCTGTTCGTTTCCCGCGTGCAGTACGTGCTCCGCGCTCAGCAGCCATTCATCTACGGTCGCCGAGAGCCCTCGGTGCAAGAGGATCGCCCGGCCGGTCTCGGCTGCTGCTTCGAGCAGGCCGAAGTTCTGCATATTGAACGGGCCGATCTCAATCACATCGACATACGGCGCGATTGTCGCCACCTCGGCGACGCTCGGCACCTCACTCACGACCGCGAGTCCCGCCGCCTCTCCTGCCGCCGCGAGGCGCTGCAGCCCCTCCTCGCCGGCGCCGCGGAAGGCATACGGCGATTGCCCCGGCCGCATCGCTCCCCCCCACAGCAGGGACACTCCCTGTGCTCTCAGCGATACGGCCAGCGCCTCCAGATCATGTCCTTCCTCCACGGCACCCGGGCCCGCCATGATCGTTAAGCTTCCCTCGCTGACGCAGACACTTCCGATCTCGACAGACGACGCCGCCCGCGCAGGATCTTTGCTCGCGAGCTTGTAGGATTTGCCAAGTTGCACCACACTGTCGACCCGCGGCAGCGTGCGCATCTCTTGCGGCAACTCCGGCGCCTGCGGTCCGACAACGGTCACGATGGTCCGCTCTACTCCCACGGTCAGCTCGCCGTGGCAACCGTGCTCTTCCAGAGAGGCGAGCACGCGTTCTACGTCGGCTTGCGCGGCCTCAGTGCTCATCACGATCACCATTGGTGAACCTCGTGCTTCTGTGAGGCGGGACCGTCCGACCGCTAGTCCACCGCTGATCCCGGACCTTCGGCTGCCGTCCGCCAGACCAATGCGCAGTCGTCGCAGATCAGGGCTTCCAACACGGACTCCCCGGTCTCCGTGTCTTCATACGAGAGCCGCAGCGGCGTCCCGCAATCCGGACACAATGGGCTGAGCACGTAGTCGAAGTCACCGCTAGTGATCGCCGTCCGGTGCACCAGCGTGTCGAAGTCCGTCCACTCGTCGAAAGGAACGGTCCGTACCTCGTAGTCGGCAGCAGCGCCGGCATTGTCGGTCGTCATGATGCGATACTAGGGTTCTCGGCGCGCACGGTCTGCACCCGAAGAGGTGTCGGTCTTGACAGGCGTTCGCGACTTCGCCTCACGCGACGCGCAAGGCCTGGCGGTTGGCTCCCATAAAGAGAGCCGGCCCGCAGCGCGGACCGGCTCAAGCGGAGCCCGAGACCCCCATCCCTCAACGATATGCGGCTCCGCCCATCAGCGGGCCGACTTTCGATGCATCCACCGGCGCATGGCTGGCAGCCTCCTGCTGCCGAAGCCCCGATCGAGCAGGGATGCGGACGCTAGGAGGCGTTCCAACTCGCTAGCCGCGCCGCTTCATATGCCTCGCGCACACGTGGTTCGGCCGTCGCTGTCGATCGCCAGTTCGGCCGCCAGCTGACTGGGTTGTCGACAAAGATGTCCGAATTATTCGCGCGATCCTGCCCCTTGAATGAGTTGCTGAACCGCTTTCGCTTCCCGCACTTTCGGCAGCGCGCCCAACTCGTTGTGCCTTCCGGTGGGCGGACGAGCCAGTGATGGACGCAGTGCTTCGTCCGGGTCTTCACCGCTGTGGTCATTAGGGCGCCTCCCGGCGCGGCAGACGCCGCCCCCCTGCACGCTGCGAAGGCTTGCGCGTGCTCGACCAGTCTCCCTCTGGACGCAGAGGTGGCTGCAGTCGATTGGAGATGGGAAGAAGGGCGTTCTTCGTGACGACGTACATGCCGATCGCGCGAACAACCCGCCAGCGAAACCCACGCTTAGTTCACAAGGAGGCCACGCTCCGGTCAACGCCACCGCCGCGTGTTTTACTCGAGATTAACGGAAGAGTCCCGAACGCATCCGTTTCCGAGACTGGCCTTGCCAGTTGAATCGAGTGACAAGCGATTCCGGTTCGGTTGTACGGTGTCCGTCCAGCAGATGCGCTCGCTCAGAGTCGACGCTCTGCCTCCGCCGGACCCGCCAGTTTTCCTATCCAGCGATAGCGGTAGTCCTCTCCGGTTCGGATAGCGCGAGCGGCCCGCATGACCAGCACGCCTTGGGTCACGTAGTGCGTGGCAAAGAACGGTAGCGCCGTGAGCGCGACCGCCAGCACCAAGTCACCGCCGTCATACCGCGTCCCCCAACCAACCAGCGCGACCGGCACCACGATCGCCAAGAGCACCAAGATCACGTTGAACGTGACCACCTGGAACAGTGCCGCCTGCATCGCCTGTTGTGCTATCCACGGCGACGCCTTCTTCTGCCGGTTGTAGATCCCCACAGTTGGGAACAAACCCAGCAACGGAAGCACACTCAGCAGTGCGCAAAGATGCGCGGCGGCTGCGAGACGTCGCTCGGAAACTGTGAGGGGTTGTTCTGTCATGCGTAACGCTCTCCCCGCCCCGGCTCTGCCTCAGCTGCTCCGCCGGAGCTGTGACTCACTCGGCGAGTCGTCGCTGCGATGCTCCAAGCCCCAAGATTAAGCAGGCCGGTCCAGCTTCTGTCGAGCCTTCAAGAGATGGAGTGCTCACTCGGCGAGCAGGCGGGCCAGCTGGAGGTGGCGAGATCGGGGGACCGGCCGCTGGAAAGGATGCTGATCCGTTTGGCCTCCCTGCGTAAGTGGTTGTCCTCGCACACTTGCTCCGCTTGAGCAAGAATCCGCCCCCTGCTTGCTCTGTGACGCACGAGCTCCACCAGGCACTGAGCCTCGATCGACTCGGGTTGCGCTCCAGGATCCCTCACGAGAGGGTGCGGCGATCTACGCACTCAGCGGTATAGACTTTTTCTATGGCAGAAGCCCAGCGCGACCTCGGCCCGCTCAACTCCCTGGAGGCTGAAGCGATCGGCGAGCCCGGCCAGCGCCGGTTTCGCCTCCGCTTGATCGCTCACGACGAGGTCTCCGCTTCGGTTTGGCTTGAGAAGGAGCAGGTCGATTCGCTGGCTACCGCTGTACGCCGCGTGCTCGCCCAGCATCGGTGGCCGGGGGAGCGTGGCTGGCCGGATCCGCTCCCGCTTGCCGTGTTCCCCCTAGCTCCGGATATCGACTTCCAAGTCGCTCGCCTCGCGCTTGGGTATGACGAGAGCAACGGCGCCTTCGCTCTCTACGCCGTGGCCCTCGGCGATACGGACGCACAGGATCCCACGCTGCGCGCAGCTTTCTCGCGGGAGCAGGCGCGCCTCTTCGCGGCCCAAGCGGAGAGCACCGTCGCCGCCGGCCGACCCCTTTGCCCGCTCTGCGACACGCCTCTCGTAGCCGGCGAAGCTGAGCCCCATCTCTGTCCGCCCTCCAATGGCCACTCAGACGACGCGCTCTCTTGGATCCCCGATCTCTAAATCCACGCTCCTGGCTCTCTAGCGGCTGGAGGGGATCATGTCCGTGGCGGCAAAACACCTTGCGCAGCGCCTGCCTGCCTGCCTGCCTCTATAGTTACGGTGCACCAGGAGTTACTGCGCCTTGTGTAAGGAGTTGCCGCCATGACTGACCAGGGCTGGGTCCGTCCCGAGTTTCTGACGACGAGCGAGTGGGTCGCTGAGCACGTTGCAGACGACAACGTCGTCGTCGTTGATTGCGACCTGCTGCCGGCCTACCAGCGCCTCCATATTCCCGGCGCCGTTGCCGCTCGCTCCCGCTACTGGAAGGGCGACGGCAACGATACCGATCTCTTCGGCATCGACGGCGATAAGTTCGCTGAGCACCTCGGTAAGATGGGCATCGGCAACGACGACACCATCGTCGCCTACGACGGTTCCGGAGGCGTCTTCGCTGCCCGCTTCTGGTGGACCCTTGACCGCTACGGCCATACCAACGCCATGCTGCTCGACGGCGGCCTGGATCAGTGGGTGGCGGACGGCCGACCGCTCTCGCGTGAGAACTACCGTCCCAAGCCCAAGAGCTACCGGGCGGGCGCACAGGACAATCACTGGACCTGCGGCATCGCCGACGTCGCCGGCGCGGCCGAGGACCCCAACGTGATCCTCTGGGACGTTCGCTCCGACGGTGAATGGACCGGCGCCAACAAACGCGGAACGAAGCGCGGCGGTCGCATCCCCGGCGCGGTGCATCTTGAGTGGTTGAAGCTCCTCAACGAGCCCGTGCGCACGCTGCGCCCGCCGACGGAGATCCGTGCCGAGCTCGAGGGCTTAGGCGTGACGCCGGAGAAACGCGTCACGACCTACTGACAGGGCGGCATCCGTGCGGCGCACGGACTGTTCGTCCTTCGGCTCCTCGGCTACAACCAGATCCAGGTCTACGACGGCTCCTGGCATGAGTACGGCAACGCCCTCGACCGGCCGATCGAAACGGAGGCGGGATAACGACCTAAGGGGGTTGCTCTCGGAGGTTATACCGGAAGCCCCGCCCCCTCCGCCGTTGAGAACCTCGTCGCGGCAGGGACCTTCGGCAGTCCAGGCATCGTCATGATCTCTCCGGCAATGATCACGAGGAACCCGGCTCCCGCCGCTGGCCGTACCTCCCGCACATGGAGGTCGTGCCCCTTTGGCCTGCCGATCAACGCGGGATCGTCCGCAAGCGAGTACTGGGTCTTTGCGACGCAGATCGGCAGTGCCGCCATACCCATGCGCTCTGCCCGTTCGATCGTCCGCTCCGCCGTTCCCTGATAGACCACGCCGTCCGCTCCATAGACTGATCGCGCCACCGCATCGATCTTTTCCCTGATCGGACGCTCCATTACGTAGAGTGGTTGCAACCTTCCTTTACCAGCTTCCAAGGCATCCTGCACCGCGTCCGCCAGTTCCAGGCACGCTTCGCCGCCGTCGTACGGCGACAGAGGCGCGGCCCGCACGCCGCGCCGAGCGCAGTGCTCGACTATCGTGGTGATCTCCGCATCGGTGTCATTCGGAAAGCGATTCACGGCGACGACCGGCGTCAGGCCATGCTGCTCCATGTTGTCGATATGTGCGTCGAGGTTCGCCAGTCCGCCCGCCAGCGCCTCCAAGTCTTCGATCTCCAACGCCGCGGCGTTCCGGCCGCCGTGACGCTTGATCGCTCGCGCGGTTGCGACGATCACCGCGACCTGTGGCTGCAATTCGCCGAAGCGCGACACAACATTGAGGAACTTCTCGGCCCCGAGATCGCTCCCAAACCCGGCTTCCGTCACGACGACTTCGGAGAGTGCCAGCGCAGCCCGAGTCGCCACGATGCTGTTACAGCCCAGCGCGATGTTCGCGAAGGGCCCCCCGTGCACGAGTGCAGGTGCTCCTTCGCTGGTTTGCACCAGGTTGGGCCGCACCGCCTGGCGCAGCAATACCGCCATGGCGGCGTCCACTCCGATCTCCGTGCACCGCACCGGCGTGAAATCACGGGTGTAGCCCACGATCACTGCGCCTAATCGCCGGTGCAGGTCCTCGAAATCCGACGCAACCGATAGGATCGCCATCACTTCCGAGGCGGGGGTGATGTCGAACCCTTCTTGCCGTGGCACGCCGTCCGGCGCATTCCCGAGCCCCACTACCACGTGCCGCAGCGCACGATCGTTGATATCCAGGCAACGCCGCCACGTCACCCGGCGTACGTCGAGACCCAGCGGGTTGCCGTGGAAGATCGAAGCGTCCACAGCCGCAGCCAATAGATTGTTGGCTGCGGTGACGGCGTGCAGATCGCCCGTGAAGTGCAGGTTGATCTCATCCGCGGGCAGCAGCTGCGCGCCACCTCCGCCGGTCCCTCCGCCCTTGATCCCCATCACCGGTCCGATCGACGGCTCACGCAGGCACACCGCCGCCCCCACTCCGCGCCGCCGTAAGCCCTGCGTCAGCCCGATCGACGTCGTCGTCTTGCCCTCACCCGCAGTCGTGGGCGTCATCCCAGTGACGAGGACCAGCTGGCCCTGCCCTTGGAGGCGCAAGCGCTCCAGCGTCGCAGCGCTCAGCTTCGCCTTGTACGGCCCGTACTGCTCCAGATCATCGGGCGCCAGCCCCAGATCTGCCCCGACCTCGGTAATTGCTCGCATGCACGTCTCCCTACGGAGCCGACGATACCACTCACTCCACGTCCACTTCGGCATCCGTAAGCTTGCGCGAGTTGGCGAAGACTGACACCAGCCACTCCCCTCGTCGCTCCAACGTCAGCGGGATCACTATCACCCGCCAGGGAGCCGAAACGGGCTGGTCGAACTCGATCAGCGGCTGAAATGAGCCTCCCACCCGCCGCGCGGCCCGCAACGTCACGAACGCTTCGGTGCGTGGCTCCGGGACCTGCAAGCGCACAAGGAACTCACGCCCCGCTGTGACCGGGCCCTCCACTTGTTCGGTGACGGGCTGCTGTGCGAGCCGGGTCTCGACCGCGTACCCCAGGGTGATGTCGCCCCGCTCGCCGCCGAAGCAGCCTGCCGTCGCGATTAACAGGACAAGTCCGAGCCCCAGTCCGGCTCCACGGCACCGCGTCGTCACTCCTGCGGGTAGCGCCAAGGCGGCGGCTGTTCCGCGTCCTGGTCCATCGTCCATTGCGGGATGGCGATCCCTTCGCCTGCGTCCACGAACACCATGCGCACCCGCGTTCCAATCCCTACCTGCCTCACGAGCTCGGGCGGCGCTGGTTCCCCATCGGCGGTCACGAGGTTCGCCAGCACGCGCAGCGCGTCGTGCTCCGTGGGGGCGCCCTTCTGAGTATCCAAGTCGACCAAGAGGAACAGATAGGGCGTATGTGCCTTCCAGGCCGGCTGGATGGCATGATGCACCTCGCCGTACGAGTGCACCGCTCCTTTCCCTTCCACGGGATGCCATTCCGACTCCATGCCCATGCACCAAGGGCACCCCGTCGTGGGTGGATAGCGCAGCAGATGGCAATTGCCGCATCGCTGCAGCCGGAAGTCATGCGTCGCGCAGTACTGGAAGTACGCCAGGTTCTGCTCGTCGTTCTCGGGAATCGCCAGGTTCATTCCCAAATACGTCCCGGTGACGGTCACGGCTATCCTTTCCGCAGGACTGCCGCGGAGCAGGTGATCGGCCCCGCCCAGCCGATGTTGGCCGTCACCGCCACATCCTTCACCTGGCGGCAGCCGCCCGCACGATAGTCATAGCTGTGCTCGGGATTACCGTTCGCGCCGATAGGACAGGAGTCGTCGATCTCGCCGCGTAGTTGGCGCACATTCTCGATCACCAAGTTCATCCCGTGGGTGTAGCCCTCGCAGAGATGCCCACCGCTCGTGTTGTTGGGACGTGCGCCGCCCAAGCGCATGACGCCGCTGCTGACGTACTCCCCCCCGGCGCCCTTCTCGCAGAAGCCGAAGTCTTCCAGTCCCAGCAGCGTCGTGAAGGTGAAGGCGTCGTAGGCGCCCGTCACGTCGATCTCCTCCGGCCCCAGCCCCGCGTTCGGCCACAGGATCTTGCTGGCGTAGCGGGCGGCCCACGATGAGATCGGGCCGTGCTGGTAATGCATGTCCATCCGTGGCCAGTTACAGCGCCCCACTACTCCCAGCACGCGCGCTGGCGTATGCCGGTAGTCGTAGGCGCGCTGTGCGTTGGTCACGATGATCGCCGTGCCGTTATCCGTCTCCAGACAACAGTCCAGCAAGTGCAGCGGCTTTACGATCATGCGGCTCGAGAGCACGTCGTCGACGGTCACGCGGCGGGGATAGAGCGCCTTGGGGTTATTCGAGGCGTGCTCGCTATGGATGACTTTCACCATGGCGACCTGCTCCGGCGTGGTGCCGTAGTCGTACATGTGGCGCATGAAGGAAAAGGCGAAGCGCTGTCCGGCGCTGAAGAAACCATAGGGAGCCATGTGCAAGCCGTCGCCGGAGATGGTCGACGGCGTCCGGCCGGTTGCCCCGATCCGCCTTCCGGAGTAGCCGTTCATCGCCCGGTAGATGCACACCATCTGGCACATGCCCGCTTCCATGGCGCCGATCGCCAGCCCGAGCAAAGCCTCCGTGCTGCTCCCGCCGCCGAAACAGTCCATGTAGAAGTTCAGCCGGATACCGAGGTCGCCGGCGATGAAGGGAGTCGCCGTCGAGTCTCCGATGGAGTACGACAGCATTCCGTCGATCTCGCCCGGCTCGACTCCGGCGTCCGCGATCGCGTTCCGGATCGCCCAGGTCCCCAGCGCCCGCGTGGTCTTGCCCGAGCCGCGCATGAACGGGGTCTCCCCCACGCCGATGATCGCGTACTTGTCGCGCAGGTACTGCGGGGTCGTGCCGTCGACCGGCTTGGCTTCGGCCATCGTGATCACAACCCCGCCGCGCGCACGAGAGGCACGACCTCGCGCGCGAACCGGGTCAGGCCTTCTTGGTCGTAGGGGGGGTCCGTCAGTAGGACGATGTGATCGACGCCCAGCTCCGCGAACTCCCCGATCTGCTCCGCAATCTCCTCCGGTGACCCTGCGAGCGCCTGGTTGATCAGCTCTTCGAAGCCCTCCGGCAGCTCTTCCCCGCTGGCCGTGCCCTCCGTCATCATCGCCGCCCGTGCCGCCTCGCTGCTCCTGTCGATGCGCATTCGCGCCGCCAGAGAGCGCCGCACGCTTCTCGGGTCCCGCCCCTCTTGCTCGCAGTACTGGTCGAGGAGGGCGAGCCGCTCCAGGTAGTCCTCGCGCGGCAGCGTCCAAACGTTCCAGCCGTCCGCGTATTTCGCCGCCATGCGCAGCGTGTACTTCTTCCCCCGGCCGCCGATCCAGAGGGGCAGATGCGGCTGCTGCACCGGTTTCGGTTGGAACGGCGCGTCCCGAATCGTGTAGTAAGCCCCCTCGAAGGTTGTCCGGTCCTGCGTCCATAGCGACTGCATGACCTGGATCGCTTCGTCCATCTGCGCCAGCCGCTCCGGCAGCGGCGCCCACTCGATCCCATAGTGCCGGAACTCCGGCTCCCACCAGCCTGCCCCCAGCGCCATCTCGAGGCGCCCACCGCTCAGCTGATCGACCGTGACCGCCATCTTGGCCGTCACGATCGGTGGCCGGAACGGGTTGCAGGGCACCAGCACCCCCGCGCGGATGCGGGGCACTTGCGTCATCAGCGCGGCCAGCGTGGTCCAACCCTCCAAGTTCGGGCCCTCCGGGTTCGAGAACAGCGGCATCAAGTGGTCGTACGTCCAGGCGTGGTCCAACCCCTCTCGCTCCACGAGTTGCCAAGTCGCGAGCACCTCGTCGAACGTCGTCTGGTGCAGGTTGGTTTGAATCCCAAACTCGATTGGCCGGCCCGTGGGCGCCATGTGCCGCTTCCCTTCGCTGCGCTCGGAGCAACGGCGCCCATACTAGCGCGGCGCCCCGATCCAGGCTGGCTAATCCTCGAGGGTGGTCAGATCCCCGGGATCGATGCCCAGCTCCCGCGCCTTCAGCACCCGGCGCATGATCTTGCCGCTCCGCGTCTTCGGCAGCGAGGGCACGAAGTCGATCGCCTTGGGGGTCGCGATCGGCCCCAGCGTGTTGCGCACCTGCTCGAATAGCTGCTTATGGAGGGCATCGCTGGGCTGAGATCCCGCTCGCAGCACCACGAAGGCCTTGATCTCCTCGCCCTTGATCGCGTCGGGGATTCCGATCACGCCGGCCTCCCCCACTGCGGGGTGCGACACCAAAGCGCTCTCCACGTCGGCCGTGCCGATCCGGTGCCCCGCCACGTTCAAGACATCGTCGGCGCGTCCCAGCACCGCGAAGTAACCGTCGCCATCCCGCGTCGCAACATCGCCTGCCGTGTAGACGCCCGGGATCAGGCTGTAGTACTCCTGGTAGCGCGCGTCGTTGTTCCAGATCGTCTGCAGCATGTGAGGCCAGCTGTTCTGGAGGACCAGGAAGCCGCCGTGCCCGTCCGCTACGGGCTTCCCTTCCCGGTCCACGACCTCCGCGCGCACGCCGGGCAGCGGCCGCCCGACGCGCCCGATCTTGGCGACATCCGCAGGCAGAGTCCCCAGCGTCGGCCCGCCAGTCTCCGTCTGCCACCAGTTATCGCAGACCGGTCCGCGATCTCGCATGACATGCCGGTAGGCCCAGATCTGCGCCTCCGGGTTGAGCGGCTCGCCTGCGCAGATCAGGATCGTGAGACTGTCGAGGTCGTACTTCGCCGGATACTTCCCGCCGAACCGCATGAACATTCGCAGCGCGGTGGGCGCCGTGAACAGCGTCGTCACGGCGTACCGCTCGATGATCGACCAGACGACGCCGGGATCCGGGTAGTCCGGCGCTCCCTCGCGCACTACCTGCGTCACGCCGTTGATCCAGGGTCCGTAGACGATGCACGAGTGACCCACGATCCAGCCGATATCGCTCGTGCACCAGTAGATGGTTTCCGGTTTCAGGTTGTAGGCGATCCTCGTGTTGCGCGCCACGCCGACCATGTAGCCCGCATGCGGATAGACCACACCCTTCGGCGTCCCCGTGGTTCCCGACGTGTAGAGGATGAACAGCGGGTCCGAGGCTTCCATCGGCTCCGCCTCCGCTTCGTCGGACGCGTCCGCCAGCGCCGGAACGAGATCGATCGCCCCCTGCGGCAGCGCCGTCTCGGGGCTCCGCCGGTGCAGGATCACCCGCCGCACGGGCGTTTCCCCGGAGAGCGCCTCGCTCGCGATCGACCACAAGTCGACCGTCTTCCCTCGCCGGACGCCTTGGTCGGCGACGATCAGCGCCGTCGCACCCGCGTCCTCGATGCGCGACCGCAAGGCCGTTGCCGCGAGTCCGGCATACACCACCGAGTGGATGGCGCCGATGCGCGCGCAGGCGAGCATGGCTGCCATGCCTTCCGGCGTCAGCGGCATGTAGATACAGACCCGGTCCCCCTTCTGCACTCCGGCCCGGCGCAGCACATTGGCGAATCGATTCACGAACCGCGCCAGCTCCTCGAAGGTGAACCGACGCTCCTCACCCTCCTCGCTCACCCAGATCAGTGCCGTTTTGGTGCGATTGGCCCCTTCGAGGTGCCGGTCCAGCACATTCTGCGTGATGTTGCAGCGCGATCCCGCGAACCACTCCGTGTGGTTGCGCTCGTCTTCGACCCGCAGCTCTCGCCACGGCTCGATCCAAGTCAGCTCGCGCGCGACCCTCGCCCAGTAGGCCTCGGTGTCGGCGTCTGCCACCTCGTAGGCCGTACGCCAGTCGGGCAAGATGGCATTGAGCCGGGTCGCCGCGACCGGCGCAACCCTCTCGCCTGCGTCCAGTAGACCGCGGAACTCCCCACCCGTCGCGTCTGCCATGCTGATCTCCCGGCGCTCCGTCCGGATATCCGAAGCGCACCCAGAATTCTAGGAGCGCTCCACACCGCCGGACCAGGCAGCGCGGGACCCGGTGGCGCGAGTTCGTGAGCGGCTTCCCTAGGGTCGGCGCTAGAAGAGCTGCCCCATCTCCCGACCGATGGCGCGCAGGCGCTCTACCCGCTGCTCGGTGGGCGGGTGGCTGGAAAACCAGCGGCCCATCCCGCCCGCGAACGGATTGATGATGAACAGATGCTCGACCGCCGCGTTCGTCGTGCTCGCCGTAGCCGGACGCATCTGCTGCACCCGCTGATTGGCGAGCTGCAGCTTAGCCAAGGCCGATGCGAGCGCTTCCGGGTCCTGAGAATTCCGGGCCCCGGTCGCATCCGCGCTGAACTCGCGTGCCCGCGAGATCGCCAGCTTGATCAGTGTCGCCACGATGGGCGCGATAATCGCGAGCGCCAGCATGCCCGCGAGCTGTCCGATCTCTCCCCCGCCCCGGTCGTCGCGCCCACCGCCTGCGAACATGAAGCCAAAGAGCAATCCAAAGCGCGCGACCATCGCGATCAGCAAGATCGCGGTCGCGATCATCGCCACGATCGTGTTGATGAGCGTGTCGCGGTTCTTCACATGCGCCAACTCGTGCGCGAACACGCCGGCTAATTCACGCTCCGTGAGCAGCCCCATGATCCCAGTCGTCGCCGCAACCGCAGCGTGATTGGGGCTGCGCCCAGTTGCGAACGCGTTGGGCGCGGGATTCTGAACGATGTAGACCTTGGGTTTGGGGAGCTTCGCCTCATGGGCCGCCCGCTCCACGATTCGGTGCAGTTGGGGCGCCTCGGCCGCACTGACTTCGCGGGCGTGCATCATCGTCAACACGGCGCTGTCGGATTTCCAATACGCGAAGAAGTTCATGGCAAAGGCGATCACGGCCGCGATCACCAGTCCGACGTAGCCACCCATCAGCATCCCTGCGACCAGTAACAGGCCGCTTAGCAGCACGATCAAGAAGAGCGTCTTGACCCCGTTCGTCCCGATCACTCCAACGACTCCTTACACCGCTATTAGCCGCATTGCGAGGCGCTGCGCCGGCCAGGCGCTGCAGCGGTCACGGCAGGGGTAGGGTATCAGGCATGCCGCCGGATCCATCCGCTTGGGACTCGTGCGATGGAGCCGTGTACGCCGGACGGGCCTCGCGAGAGAGCTAGGTCAGTAGTGTTCCAGGCGTCACGCCCGCCGCCGCGGCCCACTCGGCCGCCGGCACCCGCTTCCCGCCTTCCGCCTTCGCCGTGTCCACCCGCACGGCTCCCCGGCCGCAGCGAATCGTGAGACCTGCGGCTTCCACGGCGAGGACGCTTCCTGGCTGCCCCTGCGCTTCCTCATCGGGCTCCGCCTTTTGTGATCCGTAGAGCGTCACCTTGACGGCGTCTCCCGCCGGTCCGGCAATAGTCGACCACGCTCCCGGCTGCCGGTCGCTCCCACGAATGAAATCGTGCACCCGCGGCGCGGCTTGGGTCCAGTCGATGCGGGCGATGTCGCCTTCCCAAGGTGCTTCGTAAGTCGCTTGGCTCTCATCTTGCGCGATCCGCGGCGCCTCGCCCTTCGCTATGCGCCGCACCGCCTCGGTCAGCGCCTCCACTCCTATGGGAAACAGCCGCTCTCGATAGAGGCTGTTCACGGTGTCGTTCTCGCTGATCGCACAGCGTTCCTGGAGCAGCACCGGTCCCGTATCGATCCCGGCGTCCACCCAGAAGATCGTGCAGCCGGTTTCGGTATCCCCTTGCATGATCGCGTGATTGATCGCGCTCCGTCCCCGATGCTTGGGCAGCAAACTGGGGTGGTACTGGATCGTCGCTTGTGGCGGGAAGTCCAGAACCTGACTCGGGATGATCTGCGTGACGAAAGCCATCACGTTGAGAGCCGGCTTGGTCGAGGCGTAGGTTTCGAAGACGGTGGCATCCACGATTCCCTTGCGTTGCCAGCGCGCAGGCTGCTCGACGCGGACGCCGTCGCGACGCGCGGCCTCGGCGAGGGGGTCGGGGCGGCCCGTCTCGGGCGCCGTGAACACGCCGACGATCTCGTGACCGTCGTCACGCAGCCGCTCGTAGACCGCCGCGCCGAACGCTGCCTGTCCGATGATCGCGATCCGCATGCCCGCCTCCTGAATCGGATCTCCGCGAGAGAGCCTGAGCCTATGAGCCGAAGTGCGACAGGGTCAACGCGACGCTCGGCATCAGGCCGGCCCTCCGGTCACCTCGCGAAGCTCGCCGTCGTGCATAGCGAACACCCGCTTGGCCCGCCGCGCCAGCGCCGCGTTGTGGGTCACCATTACCACCGCCTGGCCACCCGCATTCAGCTCTTCCAGCAGCGCAACCACCTCCTCGCCCGTCTTTGAATCCAGATTCCCGGTTGGCTCGTCGGCCAGGAGCACCGCCGGTTGGTTCGCGAGCGCTCGCGCGATCGCGACCCGCTGGCGCTCCCCGCCCGAGAGGCTCGCGGGGCGATGCTGCAAGCGCTCTCCCAGCCCCACCGTCCGCAGCAGGACCTCGGCGCGCTTGCGCCGCTCGCCTTTCGGCACTCCTGCCAGTTGCAACACGATCTCTACGTTCTCGCGGGTTGTCAGCGAGTGCAGTAAGTTGAAGGTCTGAAAGATGAAACCCACGGTGGTGAGTCGGCGCTTGGCCCGTGCCTCCGCGCCGAGCCGCCCCGTCGGCTCGCCTTGCAGTCGTACCTCTCCACGCGAAGGTGAATCGATCAAGCCGAGTAGGTGCAGCAGAGTCGATTTCCCGCTCCCACTCGGTCCCACCACGGCGACGAAGTCGCCCGCTTGGACTTCCAGATTCACGGCGCGCAGCGCCTGCACATCACTTGCCCCTACTCGGAAGCTGCGACTGAGCCCTCGCGCGGCGAGCACAGGAGTATCCTTTCGCTTCGGTCGCGATTTGCGCTTAGGCCAGAGCCAAGCCATTGAACTACTCGTATCGGAGCGCGACGATCGGATCGACCCGCAGCGCGCGCACTGCGGGCAATATCGCAGCCAGCAGCCCCAGTGCCGTCAGCAACCCGACCGATTGCGCCTCGATCCGCCGGCTCCGGATCGCGGCTGCGTCGGGCCCCAATGCCTTCATGATCACCAAGCGCGAGATCGGCACCCCCAGCGCCGATCCGGCCAATGCGACGAGCAAGGCCTCCGCGAGGATCATGCCCGTGATCGCACTACCAGGCGCCCCGATCGCTCGGAGCGTCCCCAGCTCCTTCGTCCGCTCCAATACCGCTACGAACATGACCACCGTGATCAGCAGCGCCGCCACGACCACCGCTGTCCAGCGCACCACCCGGAAGAATTGCTGCGTGCGGTCCAGCAACTGCCGGGCGCTGGCCGTCAGCTGCTTGTCGCTGACCACCATGAGCGCAGGGTGCGATGCCTCCAACGCGGCTTCTAGCTCCGCAATGTCCTTGGTTCGCCGCGGCGTCACGATCGCGGCGCTCACCGTCTCCGTCTGTCCCAGCAGCGCCCGCGCCGACTCCAGGGGCATCACGACGCACGAGCGCAGCAGCTGGTTCGTCTGCGGCTCAATGATCCCTATCACCCGGAACGGCGCCCCGCGGATCTCTAGGTCACTCCCTGGCGCCGCCAGCGCGATCGGCCCGATCGGCGATTCCACTTCGGTGGTCGCCGACGCCTGGGCCGCCAGGTAGCGCGCTGCCAGGACTCCCAGAATGACCGGCGCCGGCTCATGTCCGGCAGCGCCGCTGTCCGCGGGTAAGCGATTGGTCCCGAGCATCGCGGGCGCGCCAGCCAGGAAGGCGTCCTCCCTGCCTATCTCCAGCCCCACCACCAGCGCTTCCGGCGGCGCCGTCGCGAAGGGCGGCGGTGCCAGCACCGCGAACGATACCGCCGTGGACTTCGAACGCTGCACGCGATCCGAGACCAGGACGCGCTCCACGGCTTCGAACGGGATTGAGGAAGAGATCGGTGGCCACTCGATCCCGGTCGTTCCGGCAGCGCTCCGCGACTGGATCACCAAGCGCCCGGTGAAGCGTTGCATCTGCATATCCAGGTCTTCGGAGATGAATCGCATCACCGTCGTCACCACGATATGGAGGTTCACGCACACGCCGAACCCCGCCACAGTCAGGAGTGTCCGCAGCTTCTTCGATAGGAGATTCCCCGTAACGACGCTCAGCAGCACCCGCTGATGCTACCTGCCTCGCGGGATGCGAGCAGCCGCCAAGTAGGCCGCTGCGCCCGGGAGAGGGCGAGAGGTTCCTGCCTACGAATCCTGCAAATGGCAGAAGAACTGCCGTTGTTCGGGCGGGCCAGTCATGTGGTCGAGCCGCACCGCGACCTCGCAGCCGCTATCGAGCCGCAGCCTCAAGTCCGGCTTGTCTTGGTAAACCAGCATCTCCAGCGCGCCTTTCGGCGACACGCCGGATAGTTGCACGCTGTAGGCCTCTTCAAGGTGCGCGGGGCGGCGTGGGTCGCAGCGCCCATGCGCTACCGTCGACGCATCAGGCGTAAGGATGGTGCAATCGGTCGTCTCGGGAAGAATCGTTGCGAGGTCGATAGCAGGCCCGGCAGCCGAGAGGTTCGGGTGAGCGGATACGCTAGTCATGAGGGCTCCTCGGGAAGCCCAGCCACCAAACTGATTACATTCTTTAACGTTAAGTTCGATCTGTCAATCGATACGCCGCGCGAGGCGCATCGCCTTCGGCGGCTTTGGGACGGCTCCGCCAGCCGTCATTGATCCCGGCGATCATTCGAGGACCACGTGGGGCATGACTAGCGGCACCGATCCGCATCGGCCATACTGCCTCGGTCATGGGTACCCGACTCAAGGATCGTGTCGCCATCGTTACGGGCGCCGGCCGCGGTATCGGTCGCGGCGAGGCGATTCTGCTTGCTTCCGAGGGCGCCAAAGTCGTCGTGAACGACCTCGGCGGCGCGCAGACTGGCGAAGGCGGTAGCAGCAGTGCTCCCGCCGACCAAGTCGTCGACGAGATCAGGGCCGCTGGGGGGACTGCACTCGCTAATTACGATTCCGTTGCGGAAACCGACGGCGCCGATCACCTTATCCAGAGCGCCATGGACGCTTTTGGGCGCCTCGACATCCTCGTGAACAACGCCGGCATCATTCGGGATCGCATGGTCTACAACATTCCCGAAGAGGAATGGGATCGCGTTCACGGGGTGCACTTGAAAGGGCACTTCAACTGCATCCGCGCCGCCGCGCCCATCTTGCGGGCGCAGCGCTCCGGTCGCATCGTCAACACCTCGTCGGAGGCCGGGCTCGGCAGCATGGGTCAGGCTTCCTACGGCTCCGCAAAGGAGGGGATCGTCGGCCTCACGCGTACAGTAGCCAAGGACCTTGGGCGCTACGGGATCACCTGCAACGCCATCCGCCCCCGCGCTTCCACGCGGATGACCGAGAACCCGGAGCTCAAGGAAGCGACGACGCGCATGGGTGAGCTCCGCAAACGCCCCGGGCAGTTCGCAGTCCCCGAGCAGGAGGACTTCCTCATCGCGGGCGGCGGACCCGATCCCCAAATTCACCGGGCTGAGAACGTCGCTCCCATCGTGGTCTGGCTCTGCACGGACAAGGCCGCCAAGATCAACGGCCGCACCTTTCTCACGGGGGGCTACGCCATCGGCCTCTACGAGGAGCCCCACATTGAGGCAGAGATGATCTGCCGAGATGGCTGGTCGGTCGACGCGATCGACGCTGCCGTTCCTACAACCTTCCTTGCCCGCGACATGAATCCTCAGCTCTTCGACGAGTAATCGCGATGTCCAACCGACTCCAAGGCCGCGTCGCACTCGTCACCGGATCTGGTGGAGGCATCGGCCGTGCGGAGGCTTTGGCACTCGCCGCCGAAGGCGCCCAGGTGGTCGTCAACGATATCGGCGCGAGCGTCACCGGCATTGAGGGGCAGGCCAGTCGCACTCCCGCGGAGGAGGTCGTCGCCGAGATCAGGCAGGCCGGTGGGGAAGCGGTGCCCAACTTCGACTCCGTCGCCGACCACAAAGCCGCAGAGCGCATCATCCAAGCGACGCTCGATGCCTTTGGCCGCCTCGATATCCTGGTCAATAATGCGGGCGTTCTCCAAGAGCAGATGGTCTGGAAGATCAGCGATGAACAATGGGATCGCGAACACGGCGTTCACCTCAAGGGCGCGTTCAACACCATTAAGTTCGCCGCACAGATCTTTCGTCAACAGAAGTCCGGCCGCATCGTCAACACGGCCTCGCCGGCCGGGCTCGGCGCCATGGGCCATGCTTCCTACGCCTCGGCGAAGGAGGGCGTCGTCGGCCTGACCCGCACGGTGGCGAAGGACCTAGGCCGTTACGGTGTGACCTGCAACGCGATCCGCCCCGCCGCACGCACGCGCATGACCGTGAACCCCGACCTCGAGGCCAATCTCGAGCGCATGCGCGAGATGCGCACTCGCCCCGGGCAGTTTGCCGATCCGATGCTCGAGGAGATCGTCCTGGCTGGCGAAGGGCTCAAGGCCGATCTCTTCCATCCCAACAACGTCGCCGCCTTTGTCGTCTGGCTGTGTACCGACGCCGCTCGCCGGATCAACGGGCGCACCTTCTTCGTGGGCGGCGATCGCATCGGCCTTTACGCGGAGCCGACCGCGAAGTCGGTGCTCTGCAACGACGGCCCCTGGGCCCTCGACGCCTTGGACGCTCTCTTCGACGCCAGCTTCCTCTCCGACGACATGAACCCCAATGCGCCGGAGCAGTAACGCGGAGAGCTGCACGGTAACGCTGTCAATAAGAAAGCCCGCACAGGCGGGCTTTCCCTGCGTCACGGGGAGGGTCGCTTAGACCTCCAGCATCCCCGTCTCACCCTGATCGGCTTGGTCGTATGGCTCCGAGCCGCCGCCCTTGCGCGCGCCGAAGTAGATAAAGCCGCCCAATCCGAGGCCCAGTACCAGCCCCACGCCGACGATGATCCAGATCAGCCACTCGTCGAAACCGTTCGCGTTCGAGCTCAAGTGTTGGTTTCCCGCGCCAAGGTTGACGGCGATCGCGTTCACGACCACGAACAGGACCGCGTGCACAATCATTGCCGGAACCACGACAGCCGCCTTGATATAGAGCGGTTGACGCATAAACCACTGCAGCACCTGCGTGAGATCCTGCAGCAGCTTCCCCATCATCTGGTCCATCAGTCTCCCCCCTGTATGGCAGTATGACCCCGCGCGGGCGATTGCGTCTAGCCGAACCGAGTCACTAGAGTCCCGGCCGTGCGTCGCCTTCCACCGCCACCGCGTAAGCGCCGATATCTCCGCCGCGTCCCAGATTCGGGTCTTCCAGGCGAGGCAGCATTTCCGCTTCAGCCTGCTGGAACAGTTGGTCGACATCCCAGGCTTGGTCGTCGTCGCTGCGCATGAGGAACTTTTCGTGCGGGTGGCTGTACAGGATCACGTCGTATCCTCGCACGCCGAAGGCCTGCCCCGTCACCTCCTGTGCCTCGTCGGATGCGAGGTACAGAATCCAGCGCGCGACGTTGATGGGATCCCGGCGCGTTCCCGCGTTCGCCTCCGACGCCACGATCCCTTGCTCTTGTCGCTGTTTCATCGCCTGCGGCGTTCGGTCCATCAGTCGGGTCGAAGCCGCCGGCAGGATCGCGTTGCAGGTCACGTTATAGCGCCCGAGCGCGTTCGCGCAGGAGCGCATGAAGGACCACACGCCCCCTTTGGCTGCTGCGTAGTTCGGTTGCCCCGGCGCCCCGAACATCGCGTTCGAGGAGATGAAGATCAGGCGACCGCTGCGCTGCTGTCGGAACACTTGCGAGACATACTTAGTCAGGGCGAAGTGGCCTTTCAGGTGCACTGCGACGACATCGTCCCATTCGGTCTCCGTCATGTTGAACACCATGCGCTCACGCAGGATTCCCGCACAGCAGACGGCGATATCCACTTGGCCGAAGGCATCGATCGCTTGCTGCACCATTTGCTCGCCCGTTGCCATCTCGGCCACGTTTCCGGCGTTCGCAACCGCTTGCCCACCCATCGCTTGGATCTCGGCGACCACCCGCTCCGCTGGCTCGCTGTTCTGCTCTCCCACCTCGTTGGGCGGCCCGCCGTAGTCGTTCACGACCACTTTGGCGCCATGCTCCGCGAAGAGCAGCGCTACCGCACGTCCGATCCCGCTTCCCGCCCCGGTGACGATCGCCACCTTGCCCTCGAGCCGCTTTTTCGCCATGTTGCCGTCTCCGAATCTTTCTTTCGGTGGTGTTCAGCCGACCACGATGATAAAGGCTGCGCCCGTCCGTCGCCGTGCAGGTGGTTTGCAGGGCCGGTACGCTAGATCTCTACCGCAAGATCATGAAGGGCGCGTTCGCTGCTACCTATGGCTCGACTACCCGCCGACCATCGTACACGCCTCTCCAGGCGCGCGCTTCTCCGCGCCGCCGCCGCCAGCGGCGTCGGCGCCTCCGCTCTGGCGCTTGTGGGCTGCGGCGAAGATGGTGACGAAGACACGGTGGACCAATCTCCCAACGAGCAATCGCCCCTCCAAACGCCGGCCGCGGCTCCACCGGAGACGCCCACGGTCGAGGAGGCAGCATCCGGCGAAGCAGCGCCCGTGCTCCTCCCCCCCAATCCTGTCCAAGGCGGCATCATCGGCTGGCCCGCCCAAGTCACGCACGAAGGGCACGACCGGTGGGACCCTCACCGCAGCCGCTACAGCGAGACCCAGACGTGGCTCAGCACCATGTACAGCCGCCTCATTCGCTGGGAGTCGATCTTGCAGGGCACGCTGGAAGCCGATCTCGCCGCCACGCTTCCCGAGATCCCGGACGAGGTTACCTACATCTTCCGCGTCAACCCGGCTGCGCGTTTCTGGGAGACGCCGCCGATGGAAGGTCGCGGCGTTACTGCCGAGGATGTGCGATTCACCATCCAGCGGCAGATCGAGGCACGGGACGCGGAAGACATTCCCGATCCCTTCTTCTTCCGCCAGGCGGCCTACACCCGCACCGCGACGCTGGAGGTGAGCGACGAGCACACGATCCGCCTCACCACTGAGGAGCCCGACGCGACCTACCTCAGCAACGTGCACGCCGGCCCGTGGGCCTGGATCATCGGCGCCGAGGCCGCCGAAGCGTTCGGCGATGATTGGCGGGACGCGCCCGACGATCCCTCGCTCAACGCCGGCAGCGGCCCGTATCTGCCGGTGGGCTTCAGCCGCGACAATTCCTTTCAGATCCGCCGCTCCGCCAATTGGTGGAAGCCGGATCTTCCCATTTACCCCGAAGGGTGGACCTTCGTTCACGTCGACGCAGCCACTGCGGCGGCCGCCTACCGCGATGGGCAGATCGACGCCGTCGACTTCCCCCTAGGCAAAGCCGCCATTGACGAACTCCGCGCTGATTTTCCGCATCACACCGTCTACGAGCATCCTATCCAAAGCGCGATCCAGCTCGGCATGGTCTTCGACGGCGCCGCCGGTGAGCGCAATCCTCTGGCAGATACGCGGTTAGCTCGCGCCATGCACCTCGCCATTGATCGCTTTGAGCTGATCGAGGCCCTCTACTTTGGCGACGGCCGCCTTTCCGGACCCATTCCCTGGTTCTTCCCGAAGTGGGCGATCCCGGAAGCCGACCTGCTGGAAGTTCCCGGCTACCGCCCCGACAAAGCGGATGATCGCGCGGAGATCAACGCCCTGGTCAGCGCCGCCGGCGGCGCTGCCCAAATCGGCCGCGTGCCGCTAGTGGTGCCAGACATCTTTCAGGGCATCTTTCCCGGCATTGCCGACACCATCCAAGCGATGTTGGAGCGGAATCTCGGCCTCGCGATCGATATCGATTTCCTGACCTACGACGCCTTGTTCACCGGCGTGCGGGAGAAGACCGTAGCCGCTTTTATCGGCCTCGGGCCCCTCACGCTCCAGCAATCCGAGGCGGACCCCAGCAGCCACTGGCTCGACATCGCTCATAGCGAGGGAAGCGCTAACTGGGGAGGCTATAGCAACCCCGCCGTCGATGAGCTGATCGAGCAGATGCAGAGCACGTTCGATGTCAGCGCCCGCCGTACGCGCGCCCGCCAAATCCAGCAGCATTTCCTGGATGATCCCTTCTGGCTCGTTAACATCACAAACGGTATCCAGCTCGGCATCGCCCGGCCGTATCTCTTCACCGACGAGCGTGCCTTGGAATTCGCGTGGTCCGCCCATCACTTCGATAAGTCTTGGCTCGATAGCAGCAACCCGGAGTATCCGGAATCGCGGATGCTGCCAGCGGATGCTTCCGTATTCGATCGTGCGCGGGAAGAGACCGACGCCGCCTCCGGTGAAGAAGAGGCATCCGGAGCGATTCCCGAAGCCGAAGACGGAGGCGGCTAGCCGCCCCGTCGCGCTGGATAGCAGCCGCGCATGCGCGTCACGCCGGACTCGACTTGCCCACATCTCACGGGCCAAGGGCACGTGGCGGCGCGCGTCTTCCGGATGTCCCGTTCGGATGGCGCCATCGCTCTCAAGTGCGCAGCTTGCGCCCTTGGCGACCGGCGCATGCTGCGGCGATCCGTCCTGACCGCGATCGTCGTCGGAACCATTCTCGTCCTCATCAACCAAGGTCCAGCCCTCTTCGCGGGCGACTTCCCCTCCGCCCTCGCTTGGAAAATCCCCCTGACCTACCTCGTGCCCTTCTGCGTCGCATCGTGGGGCTCGCTCACCAACGCTTACCTGCGCCATCGCCGCGACTAGCTTTAGCTAATGCCGATGAGCGAGTATTCATTGAAGTGACGACGGCTCCCGGGGACAGGTCTGCGCCTTCGCTCTAGTAAGCCTATTCCCTGGGCAGGCCGAGCCTCCGCCTCGCGATGATGTTCCGCTGAATCTCGCTCGTTCCGGCCGCGATCGTCAGCTGCACGCCGATCAGGTACTCGTACGCCAAGCGCCCTTCCAGCGGCGCCCGAGCGCTTCCGGCTCCCAGCTGCCCCGGCAGCCCCATGAGGTTGAGCATTCCCGCGAGCCGCTGCTGCAGCTCCGACCCGAAAAGCTTGCTCACGCTGGCCGCGTTCCCCGCCGCTTCCCCCGCGTCCAACAGCGATGCGACCCGATAAGCCAGCAGCCGCCCCGCCGCGAACTCGATGTGGAGCTCTGCCAGCCGGTGCCGGATGCGGTCGTCGGCGACCGCGCGCCGGCCGTCCGCTCCCGCTTGCTTCGCGAGCGCAGTGATCTCGTGCAGCGTCCGGATCGCCCCGACGACCCGGTAGATCCCCGACCGCTCAAAGTCCAGCGAAGCCGCCGCCGCATACCAGCCCGCGTTCTCCTCACCAATCCGGTTGGCCGCCGGCACCCGGACATCCTCGAAGAAGACCTCGTTGAAATGGTGGCGCCCCGCCAGATCCACCAGCGGCTTCACGCTGATTCCCGGCGTATCCATTGCCAGAATGAAATACGACAGGCCCTTGTGCTTCGGCGCACTGGGATCACTCCGAGCGAGAAGGAACATACGCTCCGCCCGATGTGCGTACGAAGTCCAGATCTTCTGGCCGTTGATCACGTAGTCGTCGCCGTCGCGGACCGCTCGGGTCCTCGCGGCCGCGAGATCGCTGCCAGCCCCGGGCTCACTGAATCCTTGGCAGAAGAACAGATTGCCGCCCCGGATGGGCGGCAACAAGCGTGCTTGTTGCTCCGCCGTTCCGAACTGCATGATCGTCGGCCCAACCCGGTCGATCCCCTGGTTGTAGACGGGCGCCCGCAACTCCGCCATCGTCTCCGTGAACAGCGCCTGTCGCACAAAGCTGACCCCCGCACCCCCGTGCTCCTTGGGCCAAGCCAGCGCCAGCCAGCCCCGCTCGGCCAGCTTCGACTGGAAGCCCCGCATCAGCTCCCAAGCCGCATCGCCGCTCTCCTCTCCCTCCGTGCTCTGCTCGAACGGGTTGATCCCGGCCGCCCGCTCTCCCCAGTCCGCGGGCAGCGCCTCCTGGGCGAAGGCCGTCACCTCCTCCCGGAACGCCTGGTCCTCCGCTGAAAATCCGAAGTCCATTCCCATCCATCTCTAAAGAGCGCCTGTGACCCGTGTCACGACCTTGACATGCCACGCTAACGCGCCACGATCAGCATGACTACCAGTCAACCGCCCTGCCTGAGCAAGGGAAAAGGAGGAAGCCATGGCCCTGCGGCGCGTACCCCGCGAAGAGATGCAGGAACACGAACAGCAGTGGCTCGACGATTGCCGCGCCGTCGGCCTCGATACCCGTTGGATCGAGTTCATCGCCAACGCGCCGCACGTCAGCAAGTTTCTATGGGAGGATTTCTACGCCAAGCTCTTCTACGGCGGCGTCGTTCCCATCAAGATCAAGGAGATGACGCAGTTGCGGCTCTCGAAGCTGCACGGCTGCCATTTCTGAAACACCATCAACTCCGCTTCGGCGAAGCGGAACGGCGTGACCCAAGAGCAGATCGACGCCCTCGACGACTTCGAGAACGGTCCCTTCGACGAAGCCGAGAAGGCGGCCCTGCGCTTTGCAAGCAAGATGGCCCTCACGGATCCCTACGGCGAGGTCGACGACGGCCTGTGGGCGCAGATGCAGGAGCACTACAGCGACGCGCAGATCGCGGAGCTTGCCGTGGTCCTCTGCGTCGACGTCGGCTGGGCCAAGATGCTCTTCACGCTCGACTGGGCGGAGAAGGAGCCTTACTGCTACTACCACCCGCCCGAGGAGATGAAAGACAAGGAGCCAGTATCAGCCTCCGGTGACTGAAGCCGGCGCCTGGGCGATGCTTGTGCAGGCGTGATGGAGTGCCCTTGACGATCGAGCAGGGGGAATCGTAAGCGGAATCGATCCGCAGAAAAGGCGTGGCGCCGGTCCCGTTGCCGCGAGCGGCGAAGCCTGGTGAGGAGCAGCCAACGATGCGTGCCCAAGTCAACGGGATCGAGTTGCGCTACGAGATGCAGGGCGACGGGCCCGATGTCGTCCTCACGCACGGGATGGGCGGCCGCCTTGAGGTGTGGGACGGCACCGCCCGGGAGCTCGCTAAGCGCTATCGCGTCACGACCTGGGACGTCCGCGGCTTTGGCGAATCCTCCAAGCCGCCCGGCCCGGTGACCCCGGAGGTCTGGGCGGCGGATCTGCGCGGGTTGATGGACCAGATTGGCATCGACAAGGCCGCCCAGATCGGCCACTCCATGGGCGGGGTCATCGTCCAGCGCTTTGCGCTGGACTACCCGGCTCGGACGTGGGCGCTGATCCCGATGGGCACGTCGAGCGAGGTGAACGAGAAGGCCCGCGAGCGATGGGCCCGCATGGCGGACAAGATCGAGAAGGAGGGGCTGCAGGCCGTGATCGGCGACCGCGGATCCTTGGCCTTCTCGGACGCCTACACTCGCGCTCATCCAGCCGAGGTCGCCGAGTACACATCGCAACGTCTCCGCAACGACGGCCCCGCCTACGCCGCCGCCGGTCGCGCCGTCAGCAGCTACAGCTACACCGCCGAGCTCGCGCGCATCGCCTGCCCCACCTTGGTCATCGCCGGCGCCGACGACAAAGTGGCGCCGCCCGGCGGCAGCGTGATCATGAGCCGCCAGATCCCCGGCGCCCGGCTCGAGATCATCGAGAACTGCGGCCACACGATGACCATGGAGCAGTTCCCCACGTTGATCGCACTACTCAAGGATTTCCTCAACTCGGTGAGCTAGCCCTTGTAGAGCGCCCCAGCACGACCTTTCCCGCTTCGAGCAGGCTTAGAAGCCCTCTGGAAGTCTCCCTTTACCTACGAGCAGCCGCGCCTCACGAAGCCGCTGGGCATGGCTGTTCTGCAGAGCATCGAACGGATCACCCACGGCCTCTTGCCAGACCTCGCTCGCGATGAGGCGGTCTCGAATCTCCTCTACTCCCCTCCACCATTCCCAGTCGCGCTCCATGGGACGCGGCACCGCCAACTCCATCTGCGCCTGGCGGTTCCGAACCGCGCAGAACCATGTGTGCCGGCGCCAGATCCCCGCCCGCATCAGCACCACCAGGGTCTCGTTTGCGTCGTACGCCGCCCGCAGCCGGAAATTGTGAATGGAAAACTGGCCGGACCGCTCCCCTGTGCGCAGCATCCCGATCCGAGTCAGCGCCTCCGCCAGCGCCACCAAAGCCGCTAGGCGATCCGGATCCAGATTGACCGCTTCGAGATCAGTGATCGTCACCGGCGATCACTCTTACGTTGACAAGACGGAACACGTGTTCTAAAGTTTACATACATTACGAACGAATGTTCCGCACGCCGGTTCGGAATCGATCCGACCCGGCGGGAATCGAAAGAGGACGCTATGGCACTTACCGTCGTCATTCTCCTCCTCACTGCCGCAATCGGCTCCTGGCTTCTCTGGCAATGGTGGGTGGGTGCGTTGGCGGGGACGATCGAGGAGGACCGCCGTGTCTCCCGGTCGGCCCCCGCGACCCCCGCTATCGCCGATCCGACCGCGTTCCTTCCCGTTACGCACCGGACCCGCGTTCCTTCACGCTACCGCTTTCCCTTTCAGGCCGCGTAACGACACAAGGTGTTGGCGTCACTCCGACCCGACGGCTAGCATCAACCGTAAGTTGCTCCCGCGGTCGGCCGCTTCGCGCGGCCTGCACCATGACTGGCTGATTGCCGATGACTCGCGACGCCGGCTCCTCCGACCTTCTCCGACGCGTCCCGCTCTTCCAAGAGATGACGCCCGCTCTCCTCGGCGAACTCGCCCGGCGCCTGCGGCCCGTCCGCTTCCGGGCCGGCCATGCCATCTTTCACGCCGGCGACGAGGGCTCCATGCTGTACATCGTCATCGAAGGGGCGGTGAAGATCTTCATCCCCTCGACCGACGGGCGTGAGGTCCTCCTCGCCATTCTCCGTACCGGCGACGTCTTCGGCGAGATGTCGCTCTTGGACGACGAGCCCCGCTCCGCATCCGCGACCACGCTGGACGATACAGAGATGGTCAGCCTGCGGCGCAACGACTTCCAGGAAGTTCTCAACCGCTATCCGGATGCGTGCCGTGCCATCGTCAGCGTCCTCGTCCGCCGGCTGCGCCAGACGAACCAATCCATCCAGGACGCCTACATCCTTGACGTGCCCGGCCGCCTTGCTCGCCGGCTCCTCGTCCTCGCCGACGAGCACGGCATCCCCGCCGATGCCGGCATTGAGATCGACCTGCGCGTCAGCCAGCAGGACCTCGCCAGCATGATTGGCGCCAGCCGCGTGGCCGTGAATAAGCAGCTCCAGGCCTGGCGCCAGCAAGGGATCGTTGAGGTTCGGCGCCAGCGCGTCACCATCCTCGACCCCATCGCGCTCGAGAAGGCTTTCACCGTCGCCGAATAAGAGCCTCATCCGGCGGGCACTGCGCCAGCGAAGCGGCCGCAGAGAGCATTGGGAAAGCAGGCCCACCTTCGAGGCTCCATTGAACGGCACCGCAGTGAACCGCAACTATGTCGCCTTGATCGCCAGTAGCGCCAGGTAGCTCCACCGGCGCCCCCACGAAGCTATGGGATCCATTCACCGCCGCAGCTCCCAAGGCGCGTCGTCCCACGCGCCTCAGCTTCTCCCGCTTTTCGCCTTCATGCTGCGGGCTCCTGTGATCTCCCACGCCGCCATCCTCGCCGCCGTCATTCTCGCGGCCGTTTTTGCCACGCACGAGTTCGCCCAAGCACCAACGGTCTCCGCGAGCAGGCCCTCTCCCAGCAGCGCGACCACCTTCGATCGCGCTGTCCGCCCCAACACGCTCCTGCAAGTGCAGGTGCGCTACCAGCGGGATCAAGCCCGCTCTTTCGATGCTCTCCGTCGAGGGCTCCTTCCGATCATTGATGATCACAACGGCGAGGTCGCCGTGGCCGTGGCCGATCTCCAAACCGGCGAGCGGTTCCACATCAACGGCCAGGCCCTGCACGTCGCCGGCAGCGTGATCAAGGTCTACACCGGCCTTAGTGCTTGGCGCTCCGTACAAGACGGAGTTCTTCCCCTCGACAGAGTCGACGACCTCCTTTTCGAGACATTCATTGTCCAGTCAAATGATGCCGCGGCGATCCTCGGCCAAATGGTCGGATTTGAGGCGATCAACGAAGAGATGCGGCGATTCGGCGCCCACCACAGCGTCCTCACGCACCATCCCGGCTACGTGGCACAGCAAGCACAGGGTTACGTTGCCAACAGCAACCTCACAACCGCCCTCGACTCCATCGACGCTCTCGCAACTCTCTGGCACGGCGACGCACTAGGCCTTGAGGCCTCGCGTGCTTTTCTCGAGCGGATGGACTCGCGGCACACTGTTTTCGGTCTCCCAGGAGGCCTTCCCCCTCAAGCGCGCATCATTCGCAAGGACGGCATCGTCAGCCCAAGCGACCCTGATAGTCACTGGCTCGATGCCGACGCCGTCAACGACATTGCCATCGTCGAGTTCGACCGCGACGGAACGACCTATGCCTACGCGATCGGGGTATTCATGCAGCACAATCGCAGCCAAGTGGCGGCTTGGCAGCTTACACGGGCAATATCCACGATGGTTTGGGACTTTTTCGTAGAAGAGCGCTACCCCTTGGACGCAACGCCCTCGCCCGGGGCCGGGTAGCAGACCCGGCCAAGCGGCTGCTAACCGGTCCGTCCCGGCCACGCCCCCAGCGTCAGCATTCGCTCGACGGCGATCCCCTCTCGCAGGAGGCCCATTGTGACCGTTTGGCCGACCTCAAGCCCGTCCACCAGTTGCGCGAGGTGCTCGAAGCTCTCGATCGGCATGCCCGTGATCGCCCGGATTACGTCTCCCGTCCGCAGTCCTGCCCGATCGGCCGGACTTCCGGCGATGACGGTGTCGAGCAGCACTCCCTCCGGCGCGTCCTGGCCGACGACCCCGATCCAGGGGTGCTGGATACTTTCCCCGGCGATCATCCGAGGGAGAGATCTCTGCAACACGCTCGCCGGGATCGCGAATCCCACTCCTACCGATGCCCTGATCGGGCTTTCCACACTGGTATTCACGCCGATCGCTTAACCGGCCGCGTTGATCAGTGGTCCACCCGAGTTACCCGGGTTGATAGCCGCGTCGGTCTGGATCAAACCGCGCTGCGGCCTCCCACCCACTTGCAGCGCCGGGCGCAGCCGCTCGACGGCCGACACGATCCCTGTCGTCAATGTGCGCTCTAAGCCGAAGGGATTCCCGATCGCCGCCACCGGCTCCCCGACCATCAATGCCTCGGAGTCGCCCAATTCGACCGGCTCAATCGAGAGGCCATCGGGATCGATACGGACCACCGCGAGATCGTTATCGACCGACATCCATCCCGAAGACTTGCCCCGGAAGCCGAGTGGCGTCGTCCAGAGTCACGGTTACCGAGCGCATACCGGCGACGACGTGGTAGTTCGTCACGATGTAGCCATCGCTGTCGACGAAGAAGCCGCTGCCAGACGTCATCTCCGCTAACGACCCGATGCTTACCACCGAGGGCCCAACTACTTCGAAGATCGCGACGGGGTCGAACACCGCCTCGGCCGGCGGAGCTGAAGGGAATTCCTGCGGCGCCGGTGACTTCCGGTCGGTCGATCGCGGTGCCGCCTCTTCGAGTGGTGCCGCTTCGTCGTGGCCGTCGTCAGTAGGCGGTGCGCCGCCGACGGGAGCGTTCTCGGCGAGCGATGAGGGCGCAGCGGGCGCCCCCGCCGTCGTCGATGGCCAAGGCGATGAATGCAGCCGCCAATCCCCCGAAGAGAGCGCTGCTCACTGCGACAATCGCCGTCCGTATTTGCTAGCGCCCCTGTGCGGCCGCGCTCACTGGATGCGCGGGATGCGATCTCCGAGCCCGCAACACGAGTGCTCGGTTCTACCCACCAGTAGTTGTCTCCGGGCGCGGCACGAACCTGAGCGCTGGCGTGGCCGGAGACGAGAGCCGCGCACCATAGCAGGGTGACGCCATTCTCGGACCAGCCTCAGGCCGGCCATGGCGCCAAGGTGATCGGCACCTCCAGCATCGCTCCGTCGCGCAGCACCTGGAACGGCAGGGTCTCACCCACCTCTCGTGCATCGATCAGCACAGCCAACTCATCGAAATCGTCCAGTGGTTCATCGGCCACCGCTACGATCCGATCTCCCCCGATCAGCCCTGCTGCCTGGGCCGGGCTCCCGCTCACCACGGCACCGATCGGCAGGCCAGAATCTCCGTCCGGGACCCCGCCGCTGATCCCGATCCAGGGATGCTGAATCGCCTCACCCTTGATCATCTGCGGCAGGAAGCGCGTAACCAGGTTCACCGGCACGGCAAAGTTCGTCCCTACGGAGCCACGCACAGGACTCTCCGCGGCCGCATTCACGCCGATCACCTCTCCGGCGGCGTTGATCAACGGCCCGCCGGAATTTCCCGGGTTCAGCGCCGCGTCGGTTTGGATTAACCCTCGCTGCAAGCGGCCACCGCTCAGCAAGGGCGGCCGCGTCCGGCTCGTCGCCGAGATGATGCCCGTGGTCAAGGTACGCTGCAGACCAAAGGGATGTCCGATCGCCGCGACAGGCTCGCCGACGATCAACGCATCGGAATCCCCCAGCCGTACCGGTGCGACCGCCCATCCCTCTAGCTCTACCCGCACGACCGCGAGGTCGTTGGCGCTATCGAATCCCAGCACCGTCCCATCCAGCGTGACACCGTCGCTCAGTTCTACCGTTACAGCCGAAGCGCCTTGCACCACGTGATAGTTCGTCACGATGTGACCGCTCGCGTCGACGAAAAATCCCGTCCCGGCTCCGCCGTCGGCGAGAACACTTACCACGGCCGGCTCCACTGCCGTGAAGATCGCGATCGGGTCGAACACCCCGGTACTCTCAGCGGCGCCTTGTGTCGCTGGTTCCGCCGTGATCGCTGCGTCGTCCGCCTTTGGAGGTACCGTCAGAAGCGTGTCGCCGGATCGATCGCTTGGTCCATCTGCGCCGGGTATCGTCGCGCTCGTCAGCGGCGGTGTCTCTCCGTTTGCCGGACTGTCGTTACCGGCAAACGCCAGCACAATGAGGGCAGCTGCGACCGCTGCCGCCAGTGCAGAGGCCGTGCTCGTTAGAACAGTGCGCATCATCCCCGTTTCAGGCCGACTCCACTCGTCCGCGCTTCACCCACACATGGGCGAGCGCCGTTAAAACTAAAACGCGATTCACGGCCGTGCGGATCTCCCACCTTCGGAGGGCTCCCTCCCGCGCTTGGCCGCATTGATGATCTTGCTCAGAAGGAAATTGAAGGAAGAGCAGCTATCCTCGGCGCCCGCGCCGTGGTGGCCAGGCTTGCTGCTCCCCTTTCTCGATCTGCTTTCGCAGGTGCTGCGCGGCCCGGCTGACCCGCAGCCCTCCCATTACCGCGAACGTCCCGCCCACTGCCACCACGAATAAGCCCGGCTTGACGCTGCGTTCGATCCGGCCCAAGTCCGGCCCTCCCTCGGTAGCACGAAAGACAACGTCCCTCGTGTCCCCAATCTCGAAGACCGCCACGATCAGCGGTATGGCAGCCAGGAAAGGCAATAGGATCCCGCGCCAGTCCGAAAGTCCCACCCGCCAGAGAAAGCTCGCCAGCACAAGCAGCACCAGGGTGTAAGCGAGTGCAACCAGCCCTCCAGATCGTTCAAGCCCTGAATCGGTAAACTCGCGCGCCGACATGCTGCCGAATTCCGGGTCGTCGAAGGCAGGAATCGAAGTTTCGACCCAAGGCAGAAAGCTGCCGATAAATACCAGCAGTGCTCCGAGAACCAGCAGCCAGATCGCAACGGTCGGCGCCGGGTGCAGCGCGGGAGAAGGTGGGATCAGCTGTCCCAGCCGGGAATCCTCCCAGCGCTCGCGTCCTGCACGCACCCGCTCCCGCAGCTCGTTGAGTCGCTCCATGTAGCCAGCGTAAGGGAAGTGTCGCAACAACCGGCCTGCTAGCCGAGCTGCGGCCGCACCTCTTCCTTCAAGCGCTGCAGAGCCTGGAGGCGTCCCTCGATCCCACCGGGTGCGATGACATCCACGACGATGTGCGTAACTCCCATCTCTTGGAGTTCCCCTACCTGCTCCACGATCTGCTCCGTCGATCCGAACAACGAGCCATCCGCCCGTGGTCCGGATTCGGCTCCATAAGCGAGCCACATGCGATTGCTCAGCACGATCGTGTCTGGGTCCCGGCCGGCCTCTTCGGCGTAGCGCCGCACGGAGGCCCATTGCGCCTGCAGCGCCGCCGGCGAGGCGTAGGCCCCCTGGAACCCGTCTCCCCGGCGCGCCGCGCGCTTGTACCCGGCTTCGGACGCTCCACCCATCCAGAGGGTGATACGGCCGTTGACCGGCTTGGGATTGAAGCCAATTTTCTCGAACTCGTAGTAGGTGCCGTGGTATTCGGGCATCTCTTCGGTCGAGAGCGCTTCCAAGATGTCGAGGTGCTCGTCGAGACGCGCCCCGCGATGGTCAAACGGCATCCCCAGCGCTGCGAACTCTTCCGGCATCCAGCCTGCCCCCGCACCCAGGATCAGCCGACCCTTGCTCAGCTGATCCAGGGTGATCAAGACCTTCGTCGTCTGCACCGGCATGCGCCAAGGCAAGACCAGGACGGAGGTCCCCAAGCGCGCCGTCTCGGTCTGCGCTGCTACGAAGCAGAGCGTGCCCAAGGGGTCCAGCCAAGGCAGCTCGGGTGGCACAGGGAACTTGCCCCCCAGGGGGTACTCCGTCTCGATCTTCTCGGGGATGGCGATGTGATCGCTTACCCAAAGCGACTCGTATCCCATCGCCTCCGACTGCCGGGCGACCTCAGTGATCGCCTCGGGCGTCGCGCGCCAACCCAGCTGCGGCAGGTGAACGCCAAATTCCATCACGGACCTCCTCTTGCCCTCTGGCGCCATTGACGCCCGTAGCTCGCGGGAGTCTAGACGCTACGCCTTACCGATGATGAGCGAAGCAGCTCAGAGTTCCTCGATCCGCACGTCGATCCGCCCCTCAGCCAAGGGCGCCAACTGTTGGAACCCTGCCTCCGACAGATCAACATGGGTAGACGGGAACAAGCCTTTGTCCTGTACCACCACATCCAGCGTTCGATCTCCGTACCGTATCCGCAAGCGAGTCCCGCATTCCCATCCAGTAGCGGCTGCGATCGTGGGGTCGAAGCGATCGTACACACCGCCGCAGAACATCACATTGCCGTGCAACGCTGGGTGGTAATAGGTCGCTTGTCCCCTGACGAACCCAGGTTCGATAGGCGCCGATGAAAGCCCTCGAATCGGGCTCCAGCGCAGGCCGCCCGCCTCCAGCCTCAGCCAGAGCACGTCCCCTTGATGCAGGCTCGTAAAGGCTTCTCGGGCAGCGACGCCGGGCAGGTAGCTGTGATAGCGCCGCTCAAGCGAGCTCCAACGCAATGCTCGAGTTACGGGCGACTCGGCGGTCTCGCCGAGAATATTCCCGACCGGCACTTCGCTGCCGAGCCAGCTCACACAGGACCATCCCTGCGGCAAGACTCGATCTGCCGGCGGCGCTTCCGGCCGCGGCGGCTGCTGCCAGGTGGCGTCGCTCGTCAGCAGCAGCCACAGCGCCGCGCCTTGCGTCACGTGGTCGAGACTATTGACCGGCCGCGGCGGTACGTAAGATCGCCAGCTTTGCGAATCGCTTTCCCAAAGCCAGGCAGCTTTGAGCGGCAGACCGGAGAAGGCGTCCACCACCGACGTGGGCCCGCCAAACCACGGCACCGAATTCCATCCTTGTACAAGGTTGAGCGCGGGGCCTTCGGCCGCCGCTCGCGCCCGTCCACCACCCGGTCCGAGGGCGGGTCCCAACCCGGCGCCGATCGCCGCCGCGCCGGCCGCCGCGATCATTCCGCGCCGCAGCAACGTCCTGCGGTCGATCGCTTTGGAGGCCCCCCGTTTCAACCCGGACACTGCCGTCTCCGCTTCATGTGTTCATGCGCTCCTGCGCTCCCAAGTAAAAATACATGCCCACCGTCGCCGCCACAGCCACGTTGAGGCTGTCGATCCGACCCACGACGGGGATGCTCACTTGCAGATCTGCGGCTTCGATGAAGTCTGGCGGGAGGCCGTCGCCTTCGTTGCCGACGACGATCAAGGGCTGCCGAGGCCACTTGACATCGTACAGCGACTGCGCTGTGGAGCCCTGCTGCAACGCTACGATCGCGTACCCTTCCGTCCGCGCCCGCTCGATGCAAGCCATCGGCGTTGGCAGCAGCTCTACCGGGATCCACCAGTCGCTCCCTTTCGTCGAGGGCCGGTAGTAGAAGTCTCGCCCCACCACCCAGACCGCCCGCGCGCCCGCCGCCTCTGCGCTGCGGATCAGCACGCCGAGGTTCACACCATAGGAGAAGTTGAACGCCGCCACCGCGAATGTCCCCGTACGCTCCGGCATCGTCTCATGCCGCGGCGGCAACCCGAATGGCCGCCGCGCCGACTCCGGCATCGTCCCTTTTCGTGGCGTCGCAGCCGCTTGCGCCGCCCGTTCCTCGCTCACGGTTAGCGTCCGCGCGGCCTGCCGTGCCACGCCCGGGTCGGCATCCCCAGCCAGTACGCGCAGCAAAGCCGTTCCGTCCTCCCCCACGGCTCCCAGCACGCTGCAGGCGGCTTTTTTCCCTTCCCGCGACGCTTCGGTCAGCCAAGGCTCCATTTGGCGGAGCAGCTCGGCCGCCTCCAACCGTGGCAGGAGCGTCATCGCCCGGCGGCGCAAGCGCCGATTTTGCGACGTCAGCGCCGGCAGCAGCGCTCGCACGACCGCCGGGGCGGGAGCCTGCTGCAGCGCTAGCCGCGCCTCGCCGCGTGGAAATGGGTGCTCGGCTTTCAGCGCAGCCTCCAGGCAACGCTGCACCCATCCGCCGGCCCGCGCTTCCGCCAACGCGCGCAACGCACGTCCCTGCGCGTAGGCAGCCGCTTCGGCGGGAGCGAGCGGCGGGAGTTCGTGCAGCGCACGCGGCTGATCGGTGCGTCGCGACATGATCGATTAGCCTAGCGCTCGCCCATCCTCACGCCAGGGAGCACGCGATGTCTTACGAATTCATTGTCTACGAGCACAGCGACCGCATCGTCACCATCACGATTAACCGGCCCGAACGGCTCAACGCTGTTCATCCTCCCACCACAGACGAACTGGCCGACGCTTGGGAGCGTTTTCGCAACGACGATGATGCCTGGATCGCGATCCTCACCGGCGCCGGAGAGCGCGCTTTCAGCGCCGGGAACGATCTCAAGTACGCCGCCCAGGTCGGTTCCAGCAAAGTCACTGCTGCTAGCTCCCCGCAGCCCGGGGGACTCGGAGGGCACACACGCACCTTCACGTGCTGGAAACCGATCATCGCCGCCGTGAACGGCTACGCCCTCGGCGGTGGCTTCGAGATGGCTCTCGCCTGCGACGTCATCATCGCGGCGGATCATGCCCGTTTCGGGTTGCCCGAACCCACCGTGGGCTTTATGGCCTCCTCGGGCGGCGCACAGCGCCTCCCGCGTTCCATCCCGTTCAAGGTCGCGATGGGCTACATGCTAACAGCGCGGCAGATGAGTGCAGCGGAGGCGCTGCGCTGGGGACTGGTCAACGAAGTAGTTCCCCATGCGGAACTCATGACGACCGCCCACCGCTGGGCGGAAGAGATTCTCCGCTGTGCTCCGCTCTCCATCCGCGCTACGAAAGAGGCCGCCACGCGCGGCTATGACATGCCGCTCATTCCCGCTATCGAGCACCTCTACCACAACCAGCTTCTGATGATGGGATCGGAGGACTTTGTGGAAGGGCCGTTGGCGTTCGCGGAAAAGCGAGCGCCGCGCTGGACAGCCCGGCCGCGCGCCGAGTAGAGCGAGGCCCTGCTCTTAGCTCGACCGGCCGTGTGAGTCGACCGGTACTTGGCGCTCCGAGCGCAGCGGGAGCTCCGCTGGCTGCTCGCTCTTGCGGCGCCGCCGACCGCGCCAGGCGATGACCAACAGGGGCAACAGAAGGAAAACACCGAGGCCGGCGATGCTGATCAGGGCGACCGTCCGGTCCTCGCGCAAGTTGTCCCCCACCAGCGATAGCAGCAAGAACATGGGCGTCGACCCCACCAGCGTGATCGCTAAGTAGAGCGTAAAGCGGATCCGCGTGAGCCCCGCACCATAGGAGACGGCGTCCGTCCCGAGGATCGGGAAGAGCCGTAGAACAAAAAGCACCCGCACTCCAAGCCGATCGGCTACACGATCGACTTCCGCCATGAAGCGCCCCGGCAGGAACCGCTGCAACAGCGGGCGTCCCCAGCGGCGGGCGATCCCAAAACAGATCGATCCCCCGATGGCGGCCCCGAGGAGAGTGTAAAGAAAACCCTCTACCCCCCCGAAGGCTGTAGCAGCCGCCACCGGCGCCGGCGAGGTGGGAATCGGCGCTAAGGCCATCGAGAGCGCATAGAAAGCGACGTAGGCGATTGGTCCCAGCGCGCCGTAGCCTTGCGCCCAAGTGGCGAAATCGTCGTAGTCCCAAGGCGAGAATCGCTCCAGCAGTTGGTCCGTCGCGATCAGGAGCCCCAACGCTGTCGCAACGACTGCGATCGCCATGACGAGCTGCCGGCGAGAGATCTCCATGCCTCCACTATCGTTGATGTTCCGTTGCGGATCAGCCAGGTGCCCTTGAGACGAACGGTCTCCCCCGCCACACCCGAGAGCCCATCCGCTCTAGCGCATCCGCCGTACCTTGATCAGACGCGGCACCTTGGTGCTCGAGACCGTGACCCTGCTTAGGGCCCGTCAGGAAACGGGATCGGTCGCCAAGGATTGAAGGGAGGAGGACGGGAGATGAACGTGGAGATCGCGGAGATCAGCTGCCTGATCTGCGGTCGCGGGCTCGGTTCCGTGCAACGGCGAGGCTGGCGTCTCCGGCACGTACCAGCCATGGAGTCGCCCAGCAGCGCCACGCTTACCCAGAATCGCGGCGGCGGCCTCGTCTGCGGCTGCTGCGGCGGCAAGGCCGTCGTCGGTCCCTTTGAGCGCGTGCCCGCGTACGCAGCACCGGGGGTGCTTGGCGCTGCGGCTTAATACGCCGGGAGTGTCGGCCGGGAGGACAGCAGCGGGATGGAACGGCGACCGCTGCTCGATTCACCCTCCTCGGGCTTCCACCTCAGCTGCGTGCAGCCGCACTTGCAACTCGCTCCACTTCCACAGCGACATCGCACAGAGTCGCCCCGTGTCCGATGTCGCCCAAGCGGTCGCTGGTAAGCACGTTCACTCCCGGTACTCCCCAGTGCCCGAATGGGGCAGCGACAGTGCCGCGCTTCACCTTCCGGCTGACTGAGACTGGATACTCTAGCGATCCGCGGTCGTTGAATACCCGCACCCTCTCTCCAGGCTCGATCCCGCGCGCGACGGCGTCGTCTGGGTGCATCTCAACGAGCGGCTGGGGTTCCGCCCTGGTGAGCACTGCCGATCCGCCGTACGAGCTATTCAAAGAATGGTGGCGTTTCAGGGTCAGGAGCCGCAAGGGGTGGTGGTCGCTCGGTTCCTCGGCGGGCGGCAGGTACTGTGGCAATTCTCCAAGTCCGCTCCGGCCAAAGGCTTTCGATGCGAACTCGAAGCGCCCGCTCTCGCTGGGAAAGCCGCCCTGTGCGAAGGGAGTGCAACCCTTCACCGGCTCTATCCGGACAAATCCCTGCGTTTCCAGCGCTCGGCGTGCACCCGCCCGCTCCGCGGGCGACTCCCGCAGCGCTTCATCCAACAGATCCGCATCGCTCATCTGAAACAGCGCTTCATCAAAGCCGAGCCTAGCCGCGAGCAGGCGTGCCACCTCACTGTTCGGCTTGCTCTCTCCGATCGGTGGGATCACTTGCTCGCTGCGCTGGATATAGTTAAACCCCCACGACATCGTCAGGTCTGCCTGCTCCAGCATGGTCGTTGCAGGCAAAACGATATCGGCGTAGCGCGCCGTGTCCGTCATGAACTGGTCGTGCACCACCGTGAATAGATCGTCGCGCCGCAAGCCCGCGATCACGCTGCGTTGGTCCGGCGCGATAAGGGCCGGGTTGGAGTTCCACACGTAAAGCGCGCGCAGCGCTGGCCGCAAATTGGGATCCGTGAGGTGCCGCCCCAACTGCAGCATATTCAGCTGCCGCGGTGGTGGCGGGCATTCGGGCGTTCGCGTCAGCCGCCGCGCCCGCAGCGCCTCGAACGAGTGCGCGAACGCGATCCCGCCCGCCGCATGCCGCCATTGCCCGGTGAGCGCCGGCAGGCACTGGATGGCTCGCAGCGCCGAACCCGCTCCGTAGGCCCGCTGCATGCCCACGCCCGGCAGAATACCCGCCGGCTTCGTTGTCGCGTAGTCCCGCGCGAGCGCGACCACTTCCAGCGCCTCGATCCCCGTTACCTCCGCCGTGCGTTCGGGCGGCCACGCCGCGACATGCGCGCGTAGCTCCTCCAAGCCGCTCGTGTAGCGCGTCACGTAGTCCGCGTCCTCCAGCCCTTCCTGGAGAATCAAGTGCAGCATGCCCAACGCCAAGGCACCATCCGTTCCCGGATAGATCGCGATGTGGGCATCCGCCTGTTGGGCCGTGCGCGAACGATACGGATCGACGACGATGAGCCGTGCTCCTCGCCGCCGCGCCGCGCGCACGATCTCCCACGTGTGAATCGAGCTGCTCACCGGGTTATAGCCCCAGGCGACGATCAGTTTTGCCTCTAGCAGCGACTGCGGGTCGTTGGTCATCTCCCCCACCAGGCGCGTGAGGCCCAGGCGCTGCCCGCCGCAGATCGTCCGCTCGAGATCGCTCGCCCCCAGTCGCCGGAACAGCGCCTCCATCGTCCCGAGCCCGCTCAGCACCCCCATGCTTCCGCAGTAGCTGTAGGGCAGGATAGCCGCCGCCCCCTCTCGCACGGCGATCGCCTCCCAGCGCTCCGCGATCTCGTCGACGGCTGCTTCCCACGAGAGCCTCTCGAAGCGGCCTTCTCCCTTGGGCCCCAAGCGCCGTAGCGGCGTCATCACTCGGGAGGGGCTGTAGACCCGCTCCAGGTAGCGGTTGACCTTGGCACAAAGGTGCTTGCCGGTGACCGGATGCGCCGGGTTCGGCGCCACCCGCACGGCCACGCCGTCTCGCACGGTCACGAGCATGGCACAAGCGTCTTGGCAGTCGTGGGTGCAGGCTCCTCGCAGTATGCGCTCGCCTGTCGGTTGCTGCTGTGAAGCGGTTACGGGCATAGTCGCCATTGCATGATTGTCGGTCAGCGGACGCACCGGCCACAAGCGACGCTCGCTTCCGCTACCGTGCACATATCGCGCCGACTCACGACGAGGGAGGCTCCCGTGAGCACGATCGACGAGCGATTCATCGCTTTGCACCCCCGCTCCGCTGAACTCGCCGGTGAGGCGCATCAGATCTTCCCCGGAGGCGTCACCCACGATATCCGTCACTTTGAGCCGTTCGGCCTCTACGTCGATCGCGCGGAAGGGGCGCGCAAGTGGGATGTCGACGGCAATGAGATCATCGATTACGTCATGGGCCACGGCGCGCTGCTCTTAGGGCATGCCCATCCAACCCTCACCGCAGCTGTGAAGGGCCAGGTCGAGCGCGGTACCCACTACGGCGCCTCGCACACGCTCGAGATCGCCTGGGCGCGTGCCATTCAGTCGCTTCTCCCAAGCGCGGAGCGCGTCCGCTTCGTTTCCTCGGGCACCGAAGCCACCATGATGGCGGTGCGGCTCGCCCGCGCTTTCAACGGCCGCTCACGCTTGCTGAAGCTGCGCCATCATTTCCACGGCTGGAACGACACCATCAGCGCCGGTGGTCCAAGCGCGCGCGACAGCTACGGCTCCGTGGGGGTTCCCTCGGAGTGGGCCGGGTCCATCGAGGTTTTGGACCAGCACGACCTTGAGGCGATCGGCGCGGCCTTGGCCAGGCGCGATTTCGCGGCCGTGATCCTAGAGCCCACCGGCTACAGCTGGGGAACGGGCCCGCTCGATCCCGCGGTCCCCGCCTTTCTTCGCGACCGTACTCGCGAGACCGAGACCATTCTCATCTTCGACGAGGTCATCACGGGCTTCCGTGCCTCAATGGGCGGGGCTCAAGCCCGGCTGCAGATTCAGCCTGACCTCACCACGTTGGCCAAGATCGTCGCGGGAGGGCTGCCTGGAGGAGTCGTCGCCGGGCGCGCTGATCTGCTCGACCAGATCGCGATCGATCCGGACAAGCCCCCGTCCAAGCGCGTAGGCCATCCCGGGACCTTCAACGCCAACCCTCTGAGCGCCGTAGCCGGCGCCGCCATGCTGGCCGAAGTTGCGACGGGCGTGCCAAACGAAATGGCCGACAGGCGCGCGACCCAACTCACGCGTGGGATGAACGCCATCATTCGCCGGGCGGAAGTTCCGGGCGCCGCCTACCGCGACGCTTCGATGGTCCACTTGCTCCTTGGCCACGAAGTTGACCCTCCCTTCGAGGATCAATACTGGAACTGGGGTACCAGCGGTCCCGGTGCCAGGGTCCCGCATACTCCGGCTCGGCTGGTCTGGCCTTTCTCCCGCGCGATGCTCAATCACGGCGTTGACCTCATCCACATGGGCGCGATGGTCTCCGCCGTCCACTCAGAAACCGATGTCGAAGCTACGCTGGAAGCGTTCGAGGCCTCCCTGGCCGATCTGCGGGCGGAAGCGATCCTGTAAGGGCCTTCAACCGGCAAGCTTGCTTATCTGAAGCTGAAAATGCTGCCAGGCATACCAATACGGCCCGGCTTGCTCAGGCAGGCGAGCAAGTGCCGTCGGGACCGCTCACCAGTACTGAGAATACTGCCGCTCGGTCCGTTCGCTCCTCGGCAAAGTCATGCCGCAGCCCTGGCGGGACAGCCATCCGTGGCTTGGGCACGATCGGCTGCCCCTAGACGGCTCTCCTAGTTATCTGGGAAAATCTGCATAACGCTGGCCTGTCCCGATGGAGGGGTTGGCTTGAGGCCGCTGCGCACAGTTGGTGCGCGGTGCTGGTGCCTTTTATTTTCGTCATCCAGCCGGTTTCCATTTGTTATCCGCCGGCAAGACTTTAAAAGTACGCCGCTTCAACGGTATCGATGTGCATTCACGCGCGGTAGGGAGCCGATGGATTCACCGCAAGCACAGCCCAGACGGCTTACGAAGCAGGGCCTTTACGACCCCGCTTTCGAACACGACGCCTGTGGGGTGGGTGTCGTGGCCAACCTCAACGGGCAGCGAAGCCACCGCATCCTGGAACAGGCGATCGAGGTCGCGAACAACCTCGCCCACCGCGGCGCTCTCGGCGCCGATCCGCTCACCGGAGATGGCGGCGGCGTTCTCTTCCAGATGCCAGATGCCTTTTTCCGTCGCGAGACGGCGAAGCTCGGCATCTCGCTGCCCGCTCCTGGCCGCTACGGAGTAGCGATGGTCTTCTTCCCGCCAGGTGAGGCCGATCGCGCCACCTGCCAATCGATCGTGGAGGCGGAGGTCAGACGCCGTGGCCTCACGGTGCTGGGCTGGCGCGAAGTCCCCGTCACTCCCGAGGCGATCGGATCCATCGCTCGCACCGTCGCTCCTCAGATCGCGCAGTGCTTCATCGGCGCCCCGGACGAGGTCGAGGAGGAGAGCGAGCTGAATCGCCGTCTCTATGTTGCCCGCCGCTGCATCGAGAGCGCGGTCGAGGCGAGCGGCATTCCCCATTCGGAGGACTTCTACATCCCCAGCATGTTCAGCGACCGCGTGGTCTACAAGGGTCTGCTGATCAGCACGCAGGTCAATGGGTTCTACCAAGACTTGCACGATCCGGATCTCGTCAGCGCCTGGGCAATCGTGCATTCTCGTTTCAGCACGAACACGCTCGGATCCTGGCGGCTGGCACACCCCTACCGCTTCATCGCCCATAACGGCGAGATCAACACGCTGCGGGGCAATATCAACTGGATGACCGCGCGGCAGGCGTTGTTTTCCTCTCCGCACTTCACGGACGAGGAATTGAAGAGCCTCTTCCCCATCTGCCAGCCTGGCCAGAGCGATACCGCGAGCTTCGACAACGCGCTTGAACTCCTGATCCACACAGGCCGCTCTCTACCCCACTGCCTCATGATGATGATCCCTGAGGCTTTCGAGAATCACGAGTCGATGGCTCAAGAGACGCGGGATTTCTACGATTACCACGCAGCGCTGATGGAGCCTTGGGATGGGCCGGCGATGGTCGCCGCCAGCGACGGCCAGCAGATCGCCGTCGTATTGGATCGCAACGGCCTGCGTCCGCTGCGGTACCTCGTGACCAAGGACGGCTTGGTCGTGATGGGGTCTGAGACGGGCGTCTTGGACATTCCACCGGAGCAGATCGAGCTCAAGAGCCGTGTCCGCCCCGGCCGCGTTTTCCTCATCGATATGGAGCAGGGCCGCATCGTCCCCGATGAAGAAGTGAAACCTGCCCTGGCCAGCCGCCGGCCCTACGGCGAATGGCTGCGGGAGCAACGGCTCACCTTCGCGGACCTTCCCACTCCCGCCCAGGTGCCCGGACCGCATTTCAGCAGCCTGCGGGAGCGCCAGCGCGCCCATGGTTACACGACGGAAGAGCTCGGTATGATCATGGCGGCCATGGCCAACGACGCGAAAGAGCCTGTGGGCTCTATGGGGAACGATACCCCCATCGCGGTCCTCTCGGACCACCCCCAGCCACTGGCGAACTATTTCCGTCAGCTCTTCGCGCAGGTGACCAACCCGCCGCTCGATGCTCAGTGGGAGAAGCTCGTTACGTCCACCGAGACGCTGATCGGTACGCGCGGGAATCTCTTCGAAGAGACGCCCGGGCATGCGCGACAGCTGAAGATCGCCCGCCCTGTGATCACCAACGCCGAACTCGCCAAGATCAAGGCGCTGGACCAGCCGGGGCTGCGCGCCACCACCCTGCCGATCCTCTTCGAGACCGCGGCATCGTCCCGAAATAGCAAGCCAACGTCGAGCGGGGCGCTGCGCGCGGCACTCGACGCGCTGTGCGCAGCCGCCATCAAGGCAGTGGATGCCGGTTACTCCATCCTGATCCTCAGTGATCGTGATATCGACGCTCGGCATGCTCCGATTCCAAGCCTGCTCGCGGTAGCCGCCGTCCACCACCACCTGATCGACGCCGGCCGTCGCATGCGCGCCGATATCGTGATCGAATCGGGCGAGCCCCGCGAGGTGCACCACTTCGCCACGCTGGTGGGCTATGGAGCCTCAGCGATCAACCCCTACTTGGCTTTCGAAACACTTGCGGAGCTGCGCGCCGACGGCATCCTCTCTCAAGCGTTCGATCAAGACGGCATCGAAGAGCGCTACCTCCAAGCCGTCGACAAAGGGATCGTCAAGGTGATGTCCAAGATGGGGATCTCGACGGTGTCCAGCTATCGCGGCGCTCAGATCTTCGAGGCGATCGGGCTCGGCCAAGAGTTCGTCGACGAGTTCTTTACCAACACGCCGACCCGCATCGGCGGTATCGGGCTTGACGTGGTCGAAGAAGCCGTGCTGCGGCGCCATGATCATGCCTTCCCGCGAAGGCTGATCGCTGAGGCGCTTGATCTGCGATCGGGGGGTAACTATCACTGGCGCCGCGATGGCGAGTTCCACATGCTCAACCCGGACGCGATCGCGCTGATTCAAGACGCCACCCGCCGCAACGACTTTGCTGCTTACAAACGCTTCGCGCACATGGTCGATGAGGATCCGGAGCAGCGAGCCACGATCCGCGGGTTACTCCGCTTCAAGGAAGTCGAATCGATCCCGATCGACGAAGTCGAGCCGGCATCCGAGATCGTGAAACGATTCGCGACCGGCGCCGCCTCTTTCGGCTCCATCAGCAAGGAGGCCCACGAGACCCTGGCGATCGCCATGAATCGGATCGGCGCGAAGAGCAACACCGGGGAAGGCGGAGAGGATCCCGCCCGCTACGTTCCGGACCCCAATGGCGATCGTCGCGAAAGCGCGATCAAGCAGGTCGCCTCGGGGCGCTTCGGCGTCAACAGCAACTACCTCACGCATGCGACCGATCTCCAGATCAAAATGGCCCAAGGAGCCAAGCCCGGCGAGGGTGGTCAGTTGCCCGGTCACAAGGTCGACGAGACGATCGCCCGAGTCCGCCACTCGACCCCTGGCGTTGAGTTGATCTCCCCGCCTCCCCATCACGACATTTATTCCATTGAGGACCTCGCCCAGCTCATTCACGATCTCAAGAATGGGAATCCCGACGCGCGCGTGCACGTCAAGCTCGTGTCCGAAGTCGGGGTCGGAACGATCGCCGCCGGCGTTTCCAAAGGGCACGGGGACGTTGTCCTGATCAGCGGCGCCAGCGGCGGTACCGGCGCCTCGCCACAGAGCTCAATCAAGCATGGGGGGCTTCCCTGGGAACTCGGCATTGCCGAGACGCAACAAGTGCTGGTCATGAACGACCTGCGGGGCCGGATCGTGGTTCAAGCGGACGGCCAGCTCAAAACCGGCCGGGACGTCGCCATCGCCTGTCTGCTCGGTGCTGAGGAGTTCGGTTTCGCCACCATGCCGCTCGTCACCCTCGGTTGCATCATGCTGCGCAAATGCCATCTCAATGCCTGCTCCGTCGGCATCGCGACCCAGGATCCCGAACTCCGCGCTCGCTTTACCGGCGAGCCCGACTTCGTCGTCAACTACATGCTCTTCGTCGCCGAGCATCTGCGCGAGATCATGGCCAAGCTGGGGCTTCGCACGGTCAACGAAATGGTCGGCCGGGCCGACCTGCTCGAGCCAGCGGACGATATCGACCACTGGAAGGCCGCTCACCTCAATCTCTCCCCCATCCTGCAGCGCCCCGATGTTCCCGATTCCTTCGCCACCTATTGCAAGCAGAGGCAGGAGCACGGTCTTGAGCACGCGATCGACCACGAGATCGTCGCCCGTGCCCTCCCCGCCCTGACGGAGCAACGCCCTGTCCAGATCGAGTTGCCGATTCGTAACGCGAACCGGGCCGTGGGCGGCATCCTCAGCTGGGAGATCTCGAAGAAGACCGGGGAAGCTGGTCTTCTAGCAGAGACCATCCGTGTACATTTCCGCGGCTCGGCCGGGCAGTCGTTTGGCCTCTGGCTTGCGGGCGGCGTGGAGTTCACGCTGGAGGGCGACGCGAATGACTATCTCGCCAAAGGGCTCTCGGGAGGACGTGTCATCGTCAAGCCACCCCGTCAAGCGACTTTTGTCCCCGAGCGGAACACCATCATCGGTAATGTTGTGCTCTATGGCGCCACGGCTGGCGAGCTGTATGTCCGCGGGCTCGCGGGCGAGCGCTTCGCCGTCCGCAACAGCGGTGCCAGGGCCGTCGTAGAAGGGGTAGGCGATCACGGCTGTGAGTACATGACCGGCGGGTGCGTGGTGGTCCTCGGCTCCACGGGCCGCAACTTCGCCGCCGGGATGAGTGGTGGCCTTGCCTTCGTCTGGGACGAGAGTGGCGATTTCCCTGTTCGCTGCAATCCCGACATGGTCGACTTGGAGGCGGTGTCCGATCCCCAAGATCAGGACATGCTCCGCAGGATGGTCGAGGCTCATCTCCGGCACACCGGCAGTGACATCGCTCGACGTCTCCTCGACGACTGGGAGAGCGCCCTGTCGCAATTCGTTAAAGTCTTCCCACAAGCCTACCGCCGGGTATTGGAGGAGCGCGCCCAGCGCGCTGCGTCCCCAACTCGCGACAAAACCCCCGCGCCTGCTCTCGGCTAAACGGAGGTAGCGCGTGGGCAAGACCACCGGTTTCAAGGAGTTTCCACGCCGCCCACCGGCCAAGCGCCCGGTGCAGGAGCGAGTCGGTGACTACTTGGAGATCTACCACGAGTGGCCGACGGAGCGGGTCCAGGAGCAGGGTGCGCGCTGCATGGATTGCGGTGTGCCCTTCTGCCACCAGGGCTGCCCGCTGGGCAACCTCATCCCGGAATGGAACGACTTGGTCTACCAGGGGCGTTGGGAGGAAGCGCTCCACCGGCTTCTGGCAACCAACAACTTCCCCGAGTTCACCGGCCGCATCTGCCCCGCCCCCTGCGAGGTCTCCTGCACACTGGCCATCAACGACGACCCCGTCACGATCGAGTTCATCGAGAAAGCGATCGCGGACCGCGGCTATGCCGAGGGCTGGATCAAACCCAGGCCTCCCGCCCAGCGCACAGGCAAGAAGGTGGCCATCATAGGCTCGGGTCCTGCCGGCCTAGCCTGCGCACAGCAACTCAACCGCGCAGGGCACCAAGTCAGCGTCTACGAGCGTGATCAGCTGATCGGCGGGCTCCTGCGATTAGGCATCCCAGACTTCAAGCTCGACAAGGATCTCGTCCAACGGCGGATCGAAATAATGGCCGAAGAAGGAATCGAGTTCTTTACCGGCGCCTACGTCGGCAAGAACATCGCCACGGATGATCTCGTGCGCGACTTCGACGCGATCGTCCTTTGCGGCGGCTCCACCCATCCCCGCGACCTCGCCGTTCCCGGCCGCGATCTGGACGGCATCCACTTCGCGATGGAGTACTTACCGCAGCAGAACTATCGCAGCGCCGGCATAACGCCGGTCGCAGCGGGATTCAAGGCCGGAGGCGATCTCCCCTCACCCATCACCGCCGAAGGCAAGCATGTGATCATCATCGGCGGCGGCGACACCGGAGCCGACTGCCTCGGCACCGCCCATCGACAGGGAGCGGCGGCCATCCACCAGTTCGAGCTGCTTCCCGAACCCCCCGAGGAGCGCGCTCCCGACAATCCCTGGCCGCAGTGGTCGCGCATCCTCCGCCTCTCTCCCGCTCATGAGGAGGGGGGAGAGCGCGACTATGCGATCGAGACGACGCGATTCAGCGGCTCCCACGGCCGGGTTGAGCAGCTGCACGCCCGCCGGCTCGACTGGAAACGCAGCGAGGGCGGCCGCATGCAGATGGAGCCGATCAGCGACACGGAGTTCAGCATCGATTGCGACTTAGTCCTGCTCGCCATGGGCTTTCTCCACCCCGAGCACGACGGTCCTGTGAGCCAACTCGGGCTCGCTCTCGATAGTCGCGGCAACGTCCAGGTGGACCGCTTTAAACAGAGCAGTCACGCCGGGGTCTTCGCTGCCGGCGACATGGTGCGCGGCCAGTCGCTTGTGGTCTGGGCGATCGCCGAAGGACGCGCAGCCGCCCACGGAGTGGACAGATACTTGATGGGGCATAGCACCCTGCCCTACGTGAGGACCTAGCCCGCGCGGGAGCGCCGCCCGGTCCTTGCGGTCGATCTCATCCGACTCTCGGCGGCCCTTTCCTGCTGGCACGGTAGCCCGGAGGGCGCCCTGTGCCCGGATTAGTCTGCCCCGCCACGGACCGGCGCCGACCGCGGTCCGAGCTCCCGCTCCGGAGGCGCGGACGGCTCTTGCGCGATCAGCTCCGCTAGCAGCTCTTCCCGGCGCTGTTGCCGGATCGCGGGCAGAAAGAGCGTCGCCACCAGCGCTGCCACCATCATCAACGCCGCGATCTGGAAAAGATCCGTGATCGTCCCCGCCAAGGCATCTCGCGCCGTGCCGATGACCACTGCTGCCGTACCGGGCGCATCCGCCTCTAGCGATTCCCGGAACGGCGTAAGCGTTTCCCGGCTCAACAGGATCTGTGGCGCTTCCCGCAACTCGTCGAAGTCCGTTGGAAACTGCTGCGCCAGCTCGGCGGCAAAGCCCGCAGCCAGTAGTGACCCGAAGACCGCCACGCCAAGTGCCCCGCCGAGTTGCCGAAAGAACTGCAACGAAGCGGTAGCGATGCCCAAAACCCGATACGACAAGGTGTTTTGGACCGCCAGGTTGTAGAGCGGCATCGCTACTCCGATCCCCACGCCCATCGTCACGATGTAACCTCGCGTCACCCAGGCCGACGAATCCGCTTCCAGCGTGGAAAGCAGCCACACTCCCAGCACCATCACCGCGCCGCCGCTCACCGCGAAGAGCCGGTACCGCCCGACCCGGGTGACGAGCTGCCCCGTCAGGATCGAGGCCAGCACGATCCCGCCCATCATGGGCATCGTCACGGTGCCAGAGTTCGTCGCAGTCTCTCCCTGCCCGCCTTGCACGAATAGCGGCAGGAACTGGATCACACTGAACAGTCCCAGCCCCACGAATGAGACGACCACGATCGATACCGCGAAGACTCGATTCCGAAACAGCGGCAACGGCAACAGGGGGTGGGGCGCCCTCCGCTCCACCCATACGAAGAGCGTGAAGGCGGCGGCCGATCCCAGTAAGAGCGCGATCACCGGCGGATCCGACCAGTCATACAAGTTCCCCGCCCACGACACCGCAAGCAGGAGTGGGACCGATCCCGCGATCAACAGCGCCGCACCCTTGTAGTCGATACCACCCTCGCCACCGCGGCTGAACTTCGGCATGAGGAAGAACACCACTGCCAGCGCGACCGCGCCGACGGGAATATTGATGAAGAAGACCCAGCGCCAGGAGAGATTGTCTGTGAGCGCGCCACCAACGAGCGGTCCGATCACACTCGCCAGAGCGAAGGTCCCGGAGATGATCCCGGTCCAGCGTCCCCGCTCGGCTGGGGCGAATAGATCACCGATCACCGTTAGCGCGTTCGCCATGATCAGGCCGCCGCCTATCCCTTGCACCGCACGAAACCCAATGAGCTGGTGCATGTCGCCCGCCGCGCCGGCCAGCACGGATCCCACCAAAAAGACCAGCACCCCAACCAAAAGGAGCGGGCGCCGTCCGTAGAGATCCGAGAGCTTCCCCGCCACGGGAACGACCGATGTCGATGCGAGCATGTAGACGGTGATGGGCCAGGCGAAGAGGTCCAGCGCGCCGAAATCGGCCACGATACTCGGCATCGCGACACCCATGATGGTGAAGTCCAGCGCAGCTAGGAATAGCGAGAGCATGACCCCGGCCATCACCAGCGCCTTCTGGCGTGATGGCAGAAGCATTCCCGCCGGGACCTCACCGCCGACGCTCCCGGAGTATTCGCGAGCAGGCATCAGGGCAGTATCACGCCCAGCTTGGGAGTCCCGCGCCGGGTTCGCGTCGGCGATCCTGCAACGCAGCCGCACCCTTAAACACTGCGATAGAGCGGCTCCCCGGGCCCATCCTCCCGATGCACCGCTCCCTCCTGCACCAGAGCTTCCAGATGCGCGTACGTCTCCGAGAGTGCCAGCATCGCGTGCATCCCCAAGTGCCGGTTCTTGAACACCTGCGGCATGATCGCTCGCGCCGTCCGCGCTTTCGATCCCAAAGCAGCCAGCACCCGCTCGCGGCGTTTCCTATGGTGTAGCCGGATCTCCCGCGTCCGCTCCGCGGCATTCTCGATCACGCCCTCATGAGCCGGCAATGCGACCGCCGGGCGCAGCCGCTCCACTAGGGCAAGCGACTGCTCATATGCGTGCAGCGGGCTGCCGTCGCTGCTCCAGGTACCGACGTGGGGCGTGATCCGCGCCAACAGGTGGTCGCCGGTGAAGAGCAGATCATGGTCTAAGTCATGAATACACAGATGTCCCGCAGTATGTCCCGGCGTCCAGACCAGCGCGAGACGCCGGCTGCCAAACTCCAGCACTTCACCGCCCCCGACCAAGGTCGGCGTTTCCACCGGCAGAATGTTCTCTCGGATCCCGGCTCGCGTCTTGCTCCACTCCGCACGGGTCTCCTCCGGCACCTTCGCGTAGAGGTCGCCGCCGAACTCTTCCGGCTTTTCAGACCACCCTGCGCTCGTCACCTCAGGCACGAGCCGCCAATCCTGCTGGTGTACGTATACCGCCGCTCCGCTCTCCTGTTGCAGCCAGCCCGCTTGCCCGATGTGGTCCGAGTGATAGTGCGTCACCACCACCGCCTTGACACGACCCAGCCCACCGAAGCGCCGCTCCATCTCGGCCCGCAGGCGTGCGCGTCCCGCCTCCGAAGGAAACCCGGAGTCGATCATGAGGTACCCGCCCTCGACCTCGATCACATAGGCGTGCACGTGATCCAGCTGAAACGGCAAGGGAGTCGTCACTTGATGGATACCAGTCGCCGCCGCCCGCGCCGCGTCCCAGGACTCGAAGGGGTGATCCCGGCCGGGTTGCCAGCCGCTTCCGTGCACTGTTTCGGTCATGCGCTAGGCCCTCAAGTACTGCTCAATGTCGGGACCACCCGCGGTCTCGACGACTCCAGCCCCCGCTAACTCTTCCACTGCGTCGTCACCGAGGCCCAGCCATTCTCGTAGCACATCCTTGGTGTGCGCCCCATAGAGCGGCCCTGCGCCTCGCACCTGCCCCGGCGTTCGTGACAGCCGCAGCGGCGAAGCGGCCATCTGCAGCGTCCCCACCGAGGGGTGTTGCACCTCGGCGATCATCTCCCGCGCTTCGATCTGCTCCTGTGTGACCGCTTCGCCCACGGTGTTCAGCGGCCCCACCGCCATTCCGTATCCCTCAAACAGCGCGACCCATTCGGCGGTCGGCCGCTTGCGCATCGCTTCGAATAGCTCCGGTTCGAGCGCAGCATGGTTCTGTGTACGCTTGAAGGAGGTGTCGAAGCGCGGATCGTCGATCAGGTCCACGCGATCCAAGGCCGAGCATAGCAATGCCCACTGATTATCCACACCCCAAGCCAAGGCCAGCACCAGCCACCCGTCCGAGGTAGGAAAGGCTTGAAACGGCGTTGCCGAGGGGTGCCGCGTCCCCAGTCGCTGTGGCTCCTCGCCCGTTGCGAAGTAACGGACGACCGCATTTTCGAGGATCGCGATCTGACAATCCAGCATACTGATATCCACCAGTTGCCCGGCGCCACTCATCTCCCGCTCTCGCAGCGCCGCCAGGATCCCGATCGCCGTGTAGAGACCCGCGCTGATGTCCCCCACGGAGGTCCCCACTCGCGCCGGCGGCCCATCCGGGTAACCCGTGATGCTCATCACCCCACCCATGCCCTGCACCACGACATCCAGGGCCGGTTTCTCTCGCTGCGGCCCCGTCTGTCCGAAACCGGAGGTGGCGGCGTAGATCAATCGCGGGTTTCGCTGAGACAGCACTTCATATCCCAGGCCGAGCCGTTCCATGGCGCCGGGTGTGAAGTTCTCCATCACGACGTCGGCTCGCTCGGTCAGATCGAGGAACAGCGCCTTGCCGCGCTCGCTGCGTAGATCGATGGCGATGCTTCGCTTGCCGCGGTTGATGCTCTGGAAGTAAGCGCTCTCGTTGTTCACGAACGGCCCCGTCGTGCGCGCCACGTCTCCGTCTGGCGGGCGCTCGACCTTCACCACCTCCGCTCCCAAGTCGCAGAGCACCATTGAGGCGTAGGGACCCGCCAGCACCCAAGTAAGATCCAACACCCGCAAACCTGCCAGCGCCCCCTGCGTCATTCCAACTCCTCCCCTCCGACCGACATCGACACCGGGGTCTCCAGCAGTATCAACCAACGACGCATGCTGTCCTTCTGTGCTCGCCTATCGCCCAGCAACGGCAGCTGGCCCCGCAGAGGGACCTCTACGTCTCGCCCGATCGCCTGGAGATCGTGCCGCCCGCCCTGTCGCTACCCGCACGATCCATTACCCGCTTCGCATAGCCCAAGCACGAGGGCCCACACCCGCTAAGGTGACCCAATCCTCATGTCCATCTCACGCGTGCCGCTCCGCAACCCTACGCTCTTCCACGGCTGGTGGGTAGCCGGCGCTGCTTCGTTGGTCGCACTCACCCAAGTCGCGTTTTTCAATCCGGTCCTAGGAGTCTTCGTCACTCCCCTGGAGAACGAGTTCGGGTGGAGCCGGGCCACCATCGCGGGAGCCATCACCGCCGGGACCATCCTGGGCGCCCTCCTCTCCCCGTTGATCGGCGCCCGTATCGATAGGCACGGCGCCCGCACCTTCCTAACGCTCTCGGCCCTGCTTATGGGGGTCGCCCTGCTTCTTCTCGCTCTGATTGAAGAGGTTTGGCAGTTCTACATTCTCTATGCGATCGGGCGTGGCCTCGTCATCGGCGTCGTCAATCTCGCCATCACCGTTGCGATCGCGAACTGGTTTATCCGCGCTCGCGGTCGCGCTACCGGCCTCACGCTCGTCGGCGTACGCGCCGGCGGCGCCTTGATGCCGCTCGTCGTCTTGCTTTTTCTCTCCATTGCCGACTTCCGTATGGCCTTCCTCGCTCTCGGCGTGATCGTCCTAGCCCTGGGCGTCCTGCCGCCCTGGCTCATGGTGCGTCGCCGGCCCGAGGACCTGGGCCTCCGCCCAGACGGGGACCCGCCCGATGCCCCTTCGGCTTCGGCGACGAGCACGGCCGCTCTCGACAGGCACTGGTCCGTTCGCAATGCCGTCCGCACCCGATCCTTCTGGCTGCTTCTTATCGGCACGAGTCAACTCTTCATGGTGGGGGGAGCCGTCAACTTCAGCAGCGTCCCTCATCTGCAAGACAATGGCCTGAGTCAGAGCACCGCGGTGACGGTGATCACGGTCTGGGCCCTGATGGGCGCGCTCGGTGGGATCCTTGGCGGTGAACTTCGGCAGCGCCTGCCCATCTACCGAGCCTTGCCCGCCGTCCTGGTGATCGCTTCCCTTGCCATTGTCTGGCTGATCCTCGTCGACAATGCTTGGATGGCCTACCTCTTTGCCGTCTGGCACGGCCTGATCTTCGGTATGCACCTCCCGCTGACCCAGGTTGCCTTCCCAGACTATTTCGGGCGCTGGAGCGTCGGCGCGATCCGCGGCATCACGGCTCCGGTGCAGTTCGGCCTGAATGCCGCCGGACCGCTCGTCGCCAGCCTTGTCTTCGACGCCCGCGGCTCCTTCGACTTGATCCTCGCCATCTTCGTCGGCTGCTATCTCTTCGGGGCTGCCGTCATCGCCGTCTCCCGTCCCCCAAGCGCCCGCGTTCCCCACGCATGACCTTTACGCCCGGCGTACACTCGCTGCATGAAGGTGCTCGTCTCTCTCAATACCGACGAATGGGCCGAAACGGTCTTGCCCAGCGCGGTGGCGATCGCGCGCAACTCTCCGGAGCACGACGGCGCCAGTCTCGTACTGCTCACCGTCGTCCCGACCGCCGCCGAGCGCATGACCACCAGCGCTGGCATTGTCTCCCCAGGGGAGCTGCTGGCCCGCGCCGGATCCGCCACCCGCATCGCCGACACCGCAGCGGCGGCGGCCCTGGAATACCTCTCCAGTCTCCGCGCCCGCCTGCTCGCTTCCCCGGGCGGCGGGCCTCTCTCCATCGACGTGCGCGTCGAGCCGGGCCGCCCCGCCGACACCATCATTCGCGTCGCCCACGAGATCAACGCTGATATCATCGCGCTCGCCAACCGGGGGCCGAAAGGCCTCCGCCGCAGCACCCTTACCCGGATCAATGATCGAGTGATCCGGTCGAGCGGCCGTCCCATCCTCATCGTCACCGTCTAGCGATCGCTGAGTTGACCCGTGACGCAGTCATCCCGGTGCGCCAAAATGGCCGCGGAGGCCAACCAATGACTCGAACCGCTCTACTCCTCACAGTCCTCGCGCTTGTAGCAGCCCTCGCCCTCACTCTCGCCCCAGGGGAGGCCTTGGCTGCGGGCATTGACGGGCCCACCGTTGGGGAACAGCCCCTCCCCCAAGCCTCGCCCGATCAAGGCGGCGCCGGCGTCAACGGCTACAAAGCGACCGACTGGATCACCTTCGCCGTACCACTGGGTGCGTTCCTGCCCGCGATCATCGGGCTGCTCTGGCTCACGCTCCGCATCGACCGCTCGGAAGGCCGCGAGTAGCGACTCCCCTCGCCTCGCACTGACCCATTACCCTGTGGCCATGCCACATCCCCTAGCAGTCGAAGTCGTCCGGCTCCTGATCGACCGCAGGCTCACCGTCGCCAGTGCCGAAACCGATACGGGAGGCCTCATCGGCTCTTGGTTCACCGATGTCCCCGGCAGTAGCAAGACCTTCCGCGGGGGCGCCACCCCCTACGCCAATCCACCCAAAGAGAGGGTACTGGGCGTCTCGCGCGACATCCTCGCTACCGAAGGATCCGTCAGCGAGGCGACCGTCCTCGCCCTCGCTCAAGGCGTCCGTGCGGCATTCGCTGCGGACATTGCGCTCGCCGAGAGCGGCATTACCGGCCCCAGCGGCGGTAGTGAGACCAACCCCGTGGGCACAGTCTGGATCGCCTGCCTCGGCCCCGGTGCGCGCTGCGTGACAGAGCGCCAAGTCTGGAGCGGCGACCGCGAGGCCAACAAACACGCTACCGTGCTCCGCGCCTTCGCTCTGATCCAAGCCGCCGCTAAAGACAGCTAAGCAGCCCCAGGGCCGCTCGCTCTCGCTTTGTTCTAGCTTCTTCCGGCCCCGTACATCCCGTGACGCACTCGCGCGTTCGCGGCGCTGCGTCCCAATCCTGCCTAATCCGCTAGTCGCCTTCCACCAAGAGGAAGCGACTCTCGCTCGACACCCGTCGCAATTGCCTTACGGCTTGGTACTCCGCCGAGGCATACCAGCGCTTAGCCGCATCCAGCGAAGGGAATTCAATGAGAACCAGTCGAGGCAGATCGGCCTGCTCCCCTTCTAAGACTTCGGATGGGTCGCCGATGCCAAGCAACCGCCCGCCATGCGCCTCGACCGTTGGATTCGCTGCCACACGATACGCGTCGAATCGCTCTCGATCGTCGATCCGTCCTTGGACGATCACGTAGGCCGACACCCGTTGCCGCTTAGTCCTCAATCGGCCGGAACGTTCGCACCGCCGACCACGCCACCGGCACAACCAGTGCCGCCGCGATCAGCTTCGCCATGTCGCCGGGAATGAACGGCCACAACCCCGCGTGCCAGACGCTCAGGTCTAAAGCAGCGTTGTCGATCCAAAGCGCCAGCACCGGCAGCCCCACCACGTAGATCAGAACGTTACCCACCAGCATCGCAACGACCAGTCCCGCTCCCTGATGGAAGCCGTGCTCGGCCATCCACCCCACCACGAACGCCGCCAGCACGAAGCCCCACAGGTAGCCGGCCGTTGCTCCCAGGTACAAGGCCGTCATCCCGTGCGCCCCACCCGCAAAGAAGGGAGCCCCTGCCCACCCCCAGGCGAGATAGACCAATACTCCCGCTGCCGCGCGGCGGCTCCCCAGCGTCACGCCGATCAGCAGCACTCCGAAGGTCTGCCCGGTGATCGGCACGAGATCTCCGGTGCGACCCGTCGAGAAAGGAACGCTGAAGGAGATCTGCGACAACCCGGCGAGGATCAAGCTCGCCGCCACGACCAGTATGACGTCGCGAATCCATGCCTGCTCTGGCGCCTTCACGGGAAAGGCCGCCAGCGCCAGCGGTGGCTGGTAGCTCGGCCGGAACGTCGATGCGAACGCCGTCATTATCATCCTTTCCACAAACTCGCCGACTGAGGAACGGCGGGAGCCCCTCACAAGACCGCGTAAGTATAGCCTCCCAGGTCTCAGCACACCGCCACAGCGGTCCGCCAAGGGCCAGTATCTCTATCCGAGAGAGCCGATATGATGACGGGAATGGCGACGCCCACCCCCTTCGTCCGCGATCTCCAAGAGGCTCTTGGCCGCGACGCGGTGATCTGGGCTCTCGAAGACCTCTTGGTCTATGAGTACGACGGCACCTTCGATCGGGGAGCGCCCGAGGCCGTTGCCTTCCCCGCCAGCACGGCCGAGGTAGCCGCCGCCATCCAGATCGCCAACGTCTACGAACTCCCTATTACTCCCCGTGGAGCCGGGACTGGCCTCAGCGGCGGCGCGCTCGCCGTCCGTGGTGGGCTTTTGCTCTCCCTGAACCGCATGCGGCGCATCCTCGATATCGACCCCAACAATCGCACCGCCCTTGTGGAGCCCGGCGTCGTCAATCTCGATCTCTCGGTGGCCGCCGAGCCCTACGGCCTCGCCTATATGCCCGACCCGAGCAGCCAGCGGGCCTGCACGATCGGTGGCAACGTCGCTGAGAACGCTGGGGGTCCCCATTGCCTCGCCTATGGGGCCACCACCAATCACGTCCTCGGCCTTGAGCTTGTGACCCCCGACGGAACGGTGCAGTGGCTGGGCGGCCCGAATCGCGAGCGACCAGGCTACGACCTCGTCGGCTGCGTCGTCGGAAGCGAGGGGACGGTCGGGGTGGTCACCAAAATACAGGTCAAGCTCATGCCCAAGCCGGAGGCAGTGCGCACGCTGCTCGCTATTTTCGACTCGATGCGCCAGGCCAGCAGCGCCGTGAGCGGGGTCATTAAGGCCGGCATCGTCCCGGCCGCCTTGGAAATGATCGACCAACAGACGATCGCCGCCGTGGAACCCGTGCTCCACACCGGCTTTCCATTGGACGCTGAGGCCGTGCTGATCATTGAGGTCGACGGCCCCGTTTCCCAAGTGCAGGCGGAAGACGCGATCGTGCAAGAGATCGTGCAGAGCTTCGAGCCCCGTGAGATCCGCGTCGCCAGCGAGCTGCCCGATCGCGAGCGCCTGTGGGCCGGCCGCAAGGGCGCGATCAGCTGCCTCGGCCACATCCAGCCGAACTACTACATCCTGGATGGGGTCGTGCCTCGTACCAAGCTCCCCGCCGTTCTCGACGAGGTCTCCCATATCGCCGCTCGCTATGACGTACAGGTCGCCAACGTGTTTCACGCCGGAGATGGCAACCTCCACCCCTGTCTGCTCTTCGACGACCGTATTCCTGGGATGAGCGAACGCGTACTCGATGCGGGAGGGGAGATCATGCGGCTCTGTGTGGATGCCGGAGGGGCCATCACCGGCGAGCACGGTGTCGGCCTTGAGAAGCGCTCGTATCTACCCTGGATCTTCACCGATGATGACATCGACGCCTTCGCCCGCCTCAAGGCCGCCTTCGCATCAGGCGATACGTTCAATCCCTGCAAGGTCTTTCCAAGTGGACACGGCTGTGGCGAGACCAGCAGCGCTCACGCGCAAAAGGTGATCCAACAGTTCGGTGCCGATGCCTACGTGTAACGCGAGACCATGAAGTCCCCCGAGGCATCCGCCGGCCTCAGCGACGGAGCCGGGATCGCCGCCGTGGCTGCAGCGACCGCTAACGCGTACAGCGATACCGACGCCCTCGATCGCTATCTCGTCGACGGGCTGCGGCCTGCCATCGCCGTCTGCCCCTCTACTGCTGAGGAGCTCGCCGCCGTGCTCCGCGCGGCTGCCACCGCGGACCTTGCCGTTGTGCTCCAGGGCGGCCGCACCGCCATCGGTCTCGGCGCCCCCCCAACCCGCTATGACGTTGCGCTCGATACCAGCGCTCTCGGCGCCGTTATCGACCACGTTCCCGACGACTTCACGATCACCGTGCAGAGCGGCATGCGGTTTGCCGCCCTGCAGACCTTCCTGGCCGATCACGGACAGTTCGTCCCTCTAGACGTGCCCTTCCCCGACCAGGCGACCGTTGGCGGCAGCGTAGCGGCGGCGCGCAGCGGGCCACGACGGGGCGTGTTTGGCGGTCCCCGCGATTGGCTGATCGGCTGCGGCGTCGTCCTATCGCATGGGGCCACGGTGCACGGCGGCGGCCGGGTCGTGAAGAACGTCAGTGGCTACGACCTGTGCAAGCTCTTCAGCGGCTCCTTGGGCACGTTGGGCTGTATCGTTGAAGCGACTTTCAAGCTACGCCCCCTCCCAGCCGCGGACGCCACGCTCATCATCCCCGCCGCCGACTTGGACGCCGCGATCGATCTAGGGCGGCAGATCGCTCTCGGGGTAAACGGGCTGCAATCCATCATTGCCCTCGACCCGGTAAGCGCCCACGACTTGGGACTCGACGAGGCCGGCGTGGTCCTGCGTGCCGCCGGGGTCGAGGGCGCCGTCTCCTCCACGTTGCAGTTGGCAGGCGCGGTTGCCCAAGCTGGCTCTGCAATCCAACCCGAGCCCACGGCGCCAGATTTCTGGCAACGCCTCACGGATCGCGAAGGCACGTCACCCCGCGGCAATGCCGTGCTCGTCCGCTGCGCCGCGCCTCCCGATTCCCTCCGCAGCGCCACAGCCGCCCTGCGCGCCGCCACCGATCAAACTTGTCTTTGGGCATACGCCGACGCCGGACTTCTCTTCGGACAGCTCGCTGCTCCCACTAGCGCGCTGCTTCCCGCGATGGTGGCCACCGCGCGCAAGGGGATCGAAGCGCTGGGCGGCTCGCTCGTCGTTGAGCACGCTCCCGTGACCGAGAAATGCGCAATGGACGTCTGGGGACCCGCCGGCGACGGGATCACCATCATGCGCCGCATCAAACGCGAGTTTGATCCCAACGCGACCCTCAGCCCCGGCCGCTTCGTGGGCGGGATCTGAGCCAGCGACGCATCATCCAAGCGACGGCTACACTTCAGCGATGAGCAAGCGATGAGCAGCATTCCGGACGCGCCTCCTGCTACCGACGCGCTCAGCCGATTCATCAGTCCCGACGCTCCTGACAGCGCTGAACTGACGCTCTGCGTCCACTGCGGCTTTTGCCTTAACGCCTGTCCGACCTATATCGAGCTTGGCGTCGAAACCGAATCGCCTCGCGGCCGCCTCTACCTCATGCGGGCCTTGGACGAAGGGCGCATTGACCCTACTCCCCGTGTGCAACGGCATTTCGATCGCTGCCTCCAATGCCGGGCATGCGAAACCGCTTGCCCCTCCAACGTCCCCTTTGGCCGCCTCATGGAGCGCACGCGCGCCGACCTCTTCCAGCAGAAGAAAAACAAGCCGATGCAGCGATTGCTCTGGCGCGTCGTCATGCGTGGCGTCTTCTCCCACCCGAAGCGACTCCGCGCTGCCGGCCGCGGCATGCAACTCTTCCAAACCAGTGGCTTGCAGCGCTTCGTCCGGTCCTCCGGTCTTCTCGAGCGCTTCGCACCTGCCCTCGCCGAGGTCGACGCCCTCGCTCCCGACTTCACGAAACCTTTCTTCCACCCGCAAGACGCTCGGCAGTATCGACCCGTTGGCGAGGCCCGCGCTCGCGTGGCTTTCCTCACGGGCTGCGTGATGCCCCTCACCTTCGGCGAGACCCACCACGCCACTCTCCGCGTACTCGCCCGCAACAAGATTGACGTTGTCGCCCCTGAAGATCAGGTCTGCTGTGGCGCCCTTCATGCGCACAACGGCGATGTCGAGGAGGCCAGGGCCCTCGGCCGCAAGAACATCGACCGCTTTTTGCGTCTCAAGCCCGATGCCATCCTCGTTAACTCTGCCGGCTGTGGCTCCCATATGAAGGAGTACGGCCACCTCTTCCGCAACGATCCCGTCTATCGTAATCGGGCCGCACGCTTCGCAGACCTCGTCAAGGACATCCATGAGTACTTGGTTGAGGTGGGTTTCGATCCGCCCGCCGGTGATCTCGGCAGGTCGGTCACGTACCAGGACTCCTGCCACCTCGTCCATGCGCAGGGGGTCGCCACGGCTCCTCGCGCCATCCTGCGCCAGATCCCAGGCCTCGAACTGCGGGAGATGGCCCACCCTGATCGTTGCTGTGGCAGCGCTGGGATCTACTCCATCGTGCAGAAGCAGCTCTCTCGCCAGCTGCTTGCCAGTAAAATGGCGGAGATTAACGCGACCGGCGCCGACCTTGTTTGCACGGCTAACCCGGGCTGCATGGTGCAGCTAGACGCCGGGCTCCGCCTTTTCGGCGCCGGCGGTCGCAGCCTCCACGCCATTGAACTCCTCGACGAGAGCTACGCCGTTGCCGAAGGCCCGGATTACGCTAGCTTCCACCGTCAAGATCGCCGCGCCACCGACGTGCCCCAAGCCCGACCCGGCAGGCGACAGTAGCGACGGTGCCCGCTAATCTGCAGTCTCGAAGCGACGAGTTTCGAGACTCCTGTCGTGGAGCCAGGAGCATATGCCGTTAGCGAAATACAGGATCGGGAAATCGAGGCTGCGGTGATCTACGAGATGCGTACCTACCACGTCAACTCCGGCAAGATGGAGGCGCTCCTGAGCCGTTTTCGCAACCACTCCTGCGCCCTGCTGGAGAAACACGGGATTAAACTAATCGGCTTTTGGACCAACAGTATGGGCGGGCGCAGCGACCAGCTGATCTGGATGATCGCCTACAACGATTACGCCCATCGCGAGCAAGCATGGGGCGCCTTCGCGGCCGATCCCGAGTGGCAGAAGGTGAAAGCTGAGTCCGAACGCGACGGCCTGCTCGTCAATTTCCTCAGCAACCAACTCTTGCAGCCCACAAATTTCTCACCCCTCCAGTAGCTGCGAGTGATGGAGGCCCCTTGAGCGTCAGCAATCCGCTTCCCGTCATCGTCCAAGGACTTGGCCCCATTGGGCAGCGCATCCTCGTCGCAGCGCAGGCCGACTCTCAGATCGAGGTCTTAGGTGCGGTCGACATCTCCGAGCGCCTCATCGGTCGTGACGCCTCCAGCCTCATCGTGGGCGCACCCTCCCTTGTCATCCACCGTACTCTGGAGGAGGCACGCGCCGCCCTCCCTCGCTCCGCCCCGCAACCCGAGGCCGTCCTCCACGCCACCGGCTCGAAACTGGACAGCGTCGCCGAACAGTTCGAGGAGGCCTTGCGGTTACGGCTCCACGTCATCTCAACGTGCGAAGAGCTCGCTTACCCCTTTGCACGCCACCAAGAGTTCGCCCAACGGTTGGACGCGCGGGCCATCGCTCAGAGTTGCAGCTTAATCGGCACAGGCGTCAACCCCGGATTCGTCATGGATCAAATCGTCGTCGCAGCAGCCGGCGCCAGCCATGGCGTGCGGAGCGTTACCGTGCAACGGGTACAGAACCCCGGCCCTCGGCGAGAGTCGTTCCGCAAGAAAGTCGGCATGGACATGCCTCGCCCCGAGTACGATCGCCTCGCTGCTTCCGGAAGCTTCGGGCACGTCGGTCTCGTCGAGAGCGGGCGCCTCATCGCCGCTGGCCTCGGCTGGGATGTGAGCAACTGGACGGAGCGTCTCGATCCCGTCCAGCCCGACGGGCAGGGCCCCGTACGCGGCACGGTGCAGATTGCGCATGGGACCACCACCGACGGGCGGGCGATCCACCTCCATTTCGAGGCCCAGAGCGGTGTCCGTGAAGACTTCGATGAGATCGCAATCGAGGGCAAGCCGCCGATTAAGCTGCGGTTCATGGGCGGCGTCTTTGGTGACGAGGCCACTGCTGCCGCCATTCTGCGGTCGGCGCGTGTGATCCGGAGTGCTCCCCGCGGCCTTATCACCGTGCTGGACTTGCCCCTGCGTGAGTACGCCTCCGATTCCTAACGCCAAGAGGGTCCGGCCGACCGGCGAGTCGCCAGTGCACCGTCCGCTCCCCTAGACAGCACTCCTCATCGATACAGCGGCCGCGATCAACCCGCTCGGGAGTGAGCCACAGCAGCGCGGCATGGGCTACTCCGGCAGCGCTTAGTCCGTGAACATAGGCGGGCGCTTCTCCACAAAAGCCGCCACCCCTTCTTGGTGGTCATGCTCCGACATCAGCGCCGATTGCCGCTGCGCCTCAAAGTCCAGCAGTTCCTGGAACGACCAAGTGATCCCGCCATAGAGCTCTTCTTTGATGAGCCCCAGCGCTTTCGCCGGCCCCGCCGTCAACGATCGCGCTAGTCCGTAAGTCTCCTCCACCAGCGACTCCGCCGGCACGACGCGGTTCACCATGCCGATCCGATGCGCCTCTGTCGCATCAATGATCCCGCCCGTGAAAAACAGCTCCAGGGCCTTGCCCATCCCCACCAATCGAGGCAGGAGCCAGGCCCCACCCATGTCGTCTCCCAACCCTACGTTGCGAAACACCAACCCGAACTTCGCCTTCTCGCTTGCCAAGCGGAGATCGCAAGCCAAGGCCAGGTTGCAACCCGCCCCTACCGCGACTCCGTTCACCATCGCGATCACCGGCTTCGGAAGCGCGTGTAGCGCGACCGCGACCGAGTGCAACGCCTCCAGCCGTTCCTGCCGCTCTGCCGCCGAGATATCCCAGGCTCCCCCAGGACGCATCTCTTTGACGTCGCCTCCCCCCGAGAAAGCTCGACCCGCTCCCGTGATCACCACCACCCGGGTGCCATCATCGGCCTCCAGCCGTGGCAGCAGCTCCTGCAAAGTCTCCTCGACTTCCAAGCTGAGTGAATTGAGCGCCTCCGGCCGGTTCAGCGTCACCGTCGTTACGCCGCCACCATCGCTCTCGACCAACACGGCTCCATCCGCCATCGGAAACCTCCTTGTCCCTTTCCGCTGCGTCGAAGGCTATCCCATCGCTCGCTGCTCCGCGTCCGCACCAACTACCGCCCGCGCCAACGTTCTGCGCGCCAGCCAGCAAGCGTGCCACAGCCTTCGAAGCAGATACGGACGCCTAGAGGGCCTGTATTATCCCTGCAATTGCTCGCAGCCCGGAGGGATTGGCCACTATGCCCGACTTCGACCCCAGATACTTTCGTACGGTTTGCGGCGAGTTCGCTACCGGTGTCACCGTCGTCACTTCCGGCAAAGCTCCAGCTTTCCACGGCATGACCGCGAACGCCTTCACCTCCCTCTCTCTTGATCCGCCCCTGATTCTCATCTGCGTCGACAAGAACACCCATATGCTTAAGACGCTCCGAGAGACCCCCGTCTTTACCGTCAACATCTTGGCCGCCGACCAGCAGAACCTTTCCAACTACTTCGCCAAGAGTGACCGGAACTACGGCCCTGCCGAGTTCACCGACATCAATCTCCAGTACGAGTTGGGCGAGACCGGCGTCCCGCGGATCGCCGGGGCCATCGGCTACATGGATTGCACCGTCCACGACATCGCGCCAGGCGGCGACCACGAGATCTACATTGGCGAGGTCAAAGCCTGCTGGTGCCGCTCTGACGCCGCGCCCCTGATCTTCTTTGAGGGCCGCTACCGCGAGATCGCGCCCAAGGCCGAATAAGAATGCCCTAGTAGCCGGGGATTCCCAAGGAACGCATGTAAAGGCGCTCCACCACCGACGCCGTGATCTCGTCGATGAAGCCGCTCGCCCCGCGCTGCAGCATTAACTGCACCAATCCGCGCCGCGGCCGCATCACTATGCTCTTCGCGTCGATCCCCGCTCGTCCCGCCGCCCATTGGACGGCCTCGCCGAGTGTGCCCAACTCATCGACAAGACCCTTCTCCCGGGCTGTTGTTCCCAGATAGATCTCTCCCGTCGCCAGGTCATCGATCTGCTCCGGTGCCAGCCCCGGCCGCCCCTCACGCACGATCTCCGTGAAGCGCGCGTGGATGGCATCGACGATCGCCTGTTCTTTCGCGCGCTCTTCCTCCGTAGGCGGGCGAAAGAATGATCCCATGTCTTTGAATCGCACACTCTTCGACACCGTCATCCGCACGCCCGCTTTCTCCAACAGCTCCTCTACCATCGGTCGTGCGCTGATCACACCGATCGAGCCCACCATCGCACTGGGAATCGCAAAGATGCGTTCAGCCGCGCAGGCCACCATGTACGCGCCGGAGGCTCCCACTCCCCGGATCGCCGCTGCCAGAGGCCGGGACTCTCCCAACCGCCGTGCCGCTAGGTAGATGTCCTCCGAGGCATGCGCCACACCACCCGGCGAGTCGATATCCAAGACCACGGCTTTGATTCGCGGGTTTTCGCCCACGCTTGCCAGCAGCTTTGTGTACTCCCGGGCGTTCAGCCGCAATCCGATCAAGCCGCTCAGTTCCACCACCGCCACTCGCGGCGGCAGATACTCATTCAAGTTCATCCTGATCTCCCCCGCAAACTCTGCGGCACGCCCGCCCACACAAGTCCCCAGAGTTGTCTCACCACGTCCAGGCTACATCCCCCGATCCGCTCCGCTGCGGTCGCAGTGCATTGCGGTTGAAAATTGACCCACGATGCTGCTCGCGTAATCCTATGCGCGAAAGCTTCCGAGTCAGGACGGAGTGCCTCTGTGGCCGAAGCTGATGTTTGCGCCCTTGAAGACCTGCCCCCTGGGACCGTCACCGTCGGCGAGCTCAACGGCACTCGCGTTTGTGTAGTCAACGTCCACGGCGAGGTCTTCGCGGTTCAGGATCGCTGCCCCCATCTCTTCGCTCCTCTGAGCGCCGGTGAACTCCGCGGCAGCAATATCGTTTGTCCTTGGCACAAATCCGAATTCGACTGCCGTAGCGGCCAAACGAAAAGCTGGTTGCCCGAAGGGATATGGAACATATTGGACCGGATGGCTCCACCGCTGCCCCCGCCCCTCGAGAAGCGGCTCAAACCCCCGGGCATCCGCACCTTCCACACCCGCGTCGTCGATGGTCGCGTCCTCGTATCCGACGACGAGCCAGCCTGACCGCGCAGGCGCAGCCCCGCTCCAAGGTTACGTGCATGGCGAGCGCGTCCGCTGAATGCGCGCGCCGCCTCGTCGCAGTCTGGCGACGGCCGGGCGTGGTTCTCTACGAACGCGGCAGGCCAAGCCCTCGTTGCGCAATGATATTGCGCTGAATCTCGCTCGTCCCCGCAGCGATGGCGTAGGTCGTCGTTCCCATATACCCCAGCGGGAGTGCCCCATACAGAGGCGGCGTCCCGGTTGAGCCTCGTAGGAGTCCACCCCCCAAGCCCAGCAGGTTCGTCCCCACGTTCGTGATCGCGCAGGCCAACTCCGAGCCGAACACCTTCACCATGGAGGCCTCGGCGTTCGGCACCTGTCCTTGCGACTGCATCCACCCCACTCGATAGGACAGCAAGCGTGATACCTCGACCGCGATCCACAAGTCGGTCAGGGCATTCCGTGTCACAGCCTTGTTCGCGACGGCACCGTTCGACCGTACCCAACCCACTATCTCCTCCAGCACCCGCCTGCTCCAGGCCACGCGAGTGATTCCGCTACGCTCGAAATCGAGGGTGGTCGTGGCCACGTACCATCCTTCGTTCTCGTCGCCCACCCGGTTCCGCACCGGGATCCGCACGTCCTCCATCCACACTTCGTTGAAGCCGTGCGCGTCCATCATGCTGATGATCGGCTTCACTTCGACCCCCGGTGCGCGCATGTCCATCAAGAGGTAGGTGATCCCCTTGTGCTTCCGTGCTTGCGGATCGGTGCGGACCAGCAGCATGCACCAATCCGCAGTATGGGCGCCGCTCGTCCAGATCTTCTGCCCGTTGACCACGTAGTCATCGCCGTCACGCACCGCCCGCGTCTCCAGCGACGCCAGATCCGAGCCCGCGTTGGTCTCCGAGAACCCCTGGCACCACAGCGCTTCGCCGCGCGAGATCGCCGGCAGGTGCTCGGTCTTCAACTCTTCGCTTCCCCAGCTCATGATCGTTGGGCCCGCCATCGTGACGGCCATCTGTGACCCGATCCCCACCGGTGCCGCCGCATATCCGGTCTCCTCGTTGTAGATCACCTGCTCCATCACGCTCGCACCCCGGCCTCCGTATTCCTTCGGCCAGTGCATCGTCAGCCAGCCCTGGTCGGCCAGCTTTTTCACAAACGAACGCGTGAACTCGGCCTGGCCTGCAGGCGCCTGCTCACGGTCGCTTTGGAGCTTCCAGTGATCCGGCGGCAACTCTTTGGAAAGGAAGGCCCGGATCTCCTCCCGGAACGCCTCTTGCTCTGGCGTAAAAGCAAAATCAAGCGCCATGCGAGCGGTCCTCCTGCTCCCAGCCTAGTGGTTTTCGGCCCTAGCGGCCCTGAAATACCGGCGCCCGCTTCTCCGCGAAGGCCCGCGGTCCTTCACGCGAGTCCTCGGTCGCTCGCGCCAGTACCATCGCATGCTCTGCCATCTCCAGCGCCTCATGCAGGCCGACCTCTTGACTTCGATAGGCCAAGCGCTTCGTGAGCTGTACCGCAACAGCAGGCCCGCGCGCTAACTCCCTCGCGAAGGATCGCACCGCTGGGATGAACTCCTCGTGCGGGACCACGCGCTGTGCGTAGCCCATCTCTAGGGCTTCCTGAGCGGTAAAGATACGGCCCGACCACATCAACTCCAGCGCCCGGGCCATTCCCACAATCTTGGGCAGGAAATACGCTCCGCCATCTCCCGGCGTCAGGCCTACGCGCACATACGCCATTCCGAACTTCGCCCTATCCGACACGATACGCATGTCCGCCATCGAAGCCATGTCCATCCCCGCCCCCACCGCCGCCCCGTTCACAGCAGCGATATACGGTTTCTCCAAGTTCGCGAGCGCGCGCGGTACTTGATGCACGCTGTGGCGCAGGCCATTGCGCCCGGCTACCAACGACTCCCCGAATAGGTCACCACCCACCTCTTTGTTGCTCACGTCCCCGCCGCTACAGAAGCCCCGGCCCTTGCCCGTCACGACCACAACCCGCACTCCTTCATCGTGACCCGCCGACTCAATCGCATCAGCCCATAGCTGCAGCATGGTCGGATTGAAGGCGTTCATCTTCTCCGGCCGGTTCAGCGTGATCGTGGCAACGTAGTCCTGCACCTCGTACAGCAGTGGCGGCTCAGTCATTGGTCGCTCCTTTAGCGCTCTCGTGCCTCGGCCGAGGCCAGTCAGTCGAACTTAATCCCACCGTCCACGTTGAGCGATTGCCCGGTGATGTTCCGCGCCTCTTCCGAGGCCAGGAATGCAACCGCATGCCCCACATCCTCAGGCGTCTGCTCGCGGCCTAAGGCCGTTAGCTTTCGCACGAACCGCTCGAACATCGCCCGATCCTCGCTTGCACGGCCACGCTCTCGCTCCGCGTGCGACTCGATCAAGCGCCACATCTGCGTCCAGATCAAGCCCGGGCAGACCGCATTAACGTTCACGTGATAGCGCGCCCAGTCGAGCGCCTGCGCCTGCGTAAGGTTGATCAGCGCCGCCTTCGACGCACTGTAGTTGGGGAACATCGGCACGCCTTCACGTCCCCCGATCGAGGAGATGTTGACGACCTTTCCTCCGCCGCGCTGCTTGAAGTGCGACAGCAGCGCCCTGCCCATGATCCACGGCCCCTTCACGTTCACCGCGAAGCAGGCGTCCCAGTCCTCGGCCGTCACCTGCTCGCCCAGATGCCCGCCGACCACGCCCGCATTGTTCACGAGTATGTCGACGCCATCCAGCCGCGTAATCGTCTCCTGAATGCACCGCTCCGCTGAGCGTGTGTCCGTCACGTCCGTCTCCACCACCAGCGCTCGGCGTCCTTCCTCTTCCACCGCCGTGAGCGTGTCCTGCGCTTCCGCCACCGCCAAATCCGCGACCACGATATCCGCGCCTTCCCGCGCGAGCACCGTTGCGATCCCCCGCCCCAGCCCGCGGGCGCCGCCGGTCACGATCGCCACCTTGTCTTGGAGCCTGCCAGGCACAGCCGTGTGAGGATACAGCGCACGCTTTCCCCCCGCCTCTTCCCATGCTCAAAAATTCAACACCACCCACATGACCGCGCCTGATACGGGCGCCTTGCAATCCGCCTCCCTCCACTAAAGGGGATGCGATTGGGGAGGCACCAAGGCACCGAGTTCCGCAAGTGATTCGGCGAGGAGTTGCCAGCTCCCGGATTCATCAGGCTGAGAAATGGCCGCCTGCGGGCTCTATAGTAGGGTGCAGCCAGCATCGGCGCCCACGGCAGCTCCCCACCCACCAGCTAGGAGGACTCCATGCGCTTTGGATTGCTCTACGACTTCCGCAACCCCGTCGACTCTCCGCGGTCGACGCCGACGCTCTACGCCCAAACCCTCGACCAGATCGCCGCCGCCGAATCCGACTGGGGCTTCGACGATATCTGGGTTACCGAGCATCACTTTATCGACGATGGCTACCTGCCGGCCCTGTTGCCCATGGCCGCCGCGATCGCCGCGCGCACCTCCAGCGTCCGCATCGGCACCTTCGTCCTGCTGCAGCCGTTCCATAATCCCGTGCGCCTCGCCGAAGACTGCGCCGTCGTCGACAACATCAGCAATGGACGGTTCCTTTTCGGTCCCGGGGTCGGCTACCGCTATCCCGAGTTCACGAGCTTCAACATCGACCGCAGGTACCGCGGTTCCATCACGGACGAGGCCGTCCAAATCATGATCAAGTGCTGGGAAGAGGACGAGTTCTCCTTTGAGGGCGAGCACTTCACCTTTCACAACGTACGCTGCACACCCAAGCCCGTGCAAAAGCCTCGCATCCCTGTTTGGTTTGGCGCCACGCAGGGCGAGGCTTTGCGCCGCGCCGCCCGGCTCGGCGACGGCTTACTCCACACCATCGCCGCGCCCCCGGACGCACCCGCGAAGTTCGTCCAGCACCTCAAGGAATACGGCAAGGATTGGCGTAACCCCCATATTCTCAACATGTCGCTCCTGTTCACGTCCGAGAATCCCGAGCGCGACTGGCAGCTCCTCGCCCCTTCCGCGCTCTATCACGCCCAGGGCTACGCCACTTGGTACGCCCAAGACCAAAACTGGCAGCAGGGCACTACTCCGGCGACCTTCGGAGGTTCTTACCCACACACGATCGAGGATGTCGAGCGGCTAGGACATTATCTGGTCGCGACGCCAGACGAGATCATTCAGCACATCAAGGCGCTCTACGCGCAATATCCGTTCGAGGCGTTCCTCTACACGGCAGTCTGGCCGGGAATCGATCCGGAGGTACACGCGCGCTCGCACCAACTCTTCGCGGAGGAGGTTGCACCGGCGCTGAGAGATCTAGAAGGTTAGGGCTTCAGCAGCGCCCTCACGCCGTTGGGGCGCCCTTACGGCCTAAGCGCGCGCGCCCTTCGTCGGTGATCTCCCACATGCCGCGGGGGGAATCCTTCTTCATCGCGTTCTCGGCGATAAGCTTTGATCGCACGAACTGCGTTCGGTTCTTCCAGCGGATGGCTCCGGTTGTGATCTTCTCTCTATCGATCGGCTGGAGCTTTCCTTCCAGAATCCGCTCCATCCGATTCACCACGTCGCGAGCAGTTGCCGATCCCCCCAGATCAGTGAGGGCCATCAACATAGGAAGTTCATACTCCGAATTGGGAAGGGTCGCGCCTCTCGGCGCACGTGTCCCGCTCTTTCTTCGGCGACCGCGCTTGCCGCCGGTTCGGGATTTCTTTTCCGCGCGCGCCTTCACTGCTCCCCGCCCTTTACTTTCGCTGGGTGCGGCAGCACTGCTCTCCGACATCCCAAGCAAGCGCCTGAGGACTGCGTTGATGTCATCTATAAGCGGTTCGGCTTTTGCTTGTAGCGCTTCGAAAACATCATCGTCAATTGGTGGAAGCGTTCGTACCATTCAGGGATCCTTTTCGTAGTTTTCTACTTCATCACATCTTTCATTCAAAATGCTATCTAGAGATGGACATGCTTGTCAAAGCACGCCAGTTGCAAATGGAACGGTTGTGTTGTGCTTTCTGAACGTCCGCCGGCGAGCTCTCGCTCTTTTCTCATGTGAACCGTCCATGCGAGCTATGTATCTGGCAGATCAGGTCGCCCACAGATAGAGACCATAAGCGACGGTGGCAGGGAAGGCGATAGCGAGGGTGATCCAGCAGGTGAGCAGGGCAGGCACAACGATACGCCGGCTGGCCGGCCGAGGAACAGCGCGGGGGCTGGAGTCGAGATTGTGCGGCATCGTGAATCCGCCCGTCAGGCTAGCAGGTAAGGCCTGCGAAGGGGATGCAGCATAGTGAGAGGCAGTTGGGCTCCAGCGATGTTGGAAGCCTTGTCGAAGAGGCTGTGGAGCGCGTCGCGCGGCCAGCTCGGAACAGGATCCTGTCGGCACTACCGGCGCAAAGGCGGCGCGTCAGACTTCGGCTACGCTCGGGTAAGCATGAATCGAATACGAAGAGGGAATTGGCCGGCAACGTAAGCTAAGGATATGCGGGAAAGGACGGCAAGGGTGCAAGCGGTCGAAGCGATCAGGGAGTGGCAACGCCGCTGTGAAGCAGCGGTGGAAGAGGTACGGTCCGTTGTGGAAGAGATGAGTGAGGAGGTGTTTCGGCGCACGCCGGCGGACGAAGGAGAATGGGGCGCGAGGGAGGTGCTGGCGCACTTGGCGGGCGCGGCGGAGGGAGGCTACGTGGCAGTACTGCGCGCAGCCCGCGAGAACGGAGAGAAACCCACCGACTTCGTACGAGAGGCAGTGTTCGATTGGCAATCTCGGGCAGAGCTGTCGAGGCCGGAGTTGTTGGAACTAGTGGAAGCGGAGTACGCATCTATGCGGGAGTTCCTAGGAGAGTTGGCGGAGAAGGATCTCGAGCAAGAGATCTTTGTTCCCTCGCTCGCGGCAACGCCGCTGACGGCGCGGCCTACGCTGGGAGCGCTCGTGGAGGGACTGTCGGTGCGGCACGTGGAAGGGCACGTGAAGCAGCTGCGGAGCTTAACCACGTAAGGAGCGGTCAGCGGATGCGGCGATCGCTGCGAGCGGAGATCCAACCTCGCGCGGGGCAACCACGCCAGTAGCTGCTGTACCTACAAGCGCCGATGCGCTTGTACGGTCGTGGTTTCGCTGCTCGCCCGCTGGGCGCAGACCCTCATCACACTCACCCGGCGGGTCTTTGCTAATCCGGAGCGGTAGATACTAGTACGAGAATTTCTTCTGCTGTCCGTTATAGTAGGAACCCATCGATTCATTCGACTGCACGATCTCAATCAGCGCTTCCACCACGGCTTCCCACTTCGATCCCGGAAAGCTCACGTACATTTCGTTATCCGGCAGTCCTGTAAAGGTCCGGTTTCCTTTGCACCCAAGCGACATCGCCGTCTCGCCGCTTCCCATTGTCAGGGCCTCCACCGCGCACCCCGGCCGTCCTACGATGTTCGGCGCGATACCGCCCGCGCCAGCGCGCAAGGCCGCCTCGTACAGCAGCATCGCCTGTGCCGGTTCCGCCGCCACCGCCACCACATCCGGCTTGAACTCCGCGTCGTCGACCGGACCGTAGGCCACGTAGCGAGGCGACTCCGCCAGTACAGGAATCATCGGGACTTCTGCCTCGCGCAGGTACCGCTGCTCCACCATGAAGGCGATCGTCTCTCCCAGCTCTTCAGCCCGATCGGGCGGCAGCGGGATGCTGTGGGTATACGCCCCTACTGCGCAGTTATAGTGATCCGACTGCTCCGTGTAGAACGATGCCCCTTCCTGCGCGCGCTGCCAGAATGAGCAACCCGCCGGGACCTCCCCCGCTTCATACTTCGCCACTCCAGCCGGCGGTTCCGCGAAATACCCGATCGCGATCGCCGGCTTGCTCAGCCCCAAGAGGTCCTGCACTTCACTCGACTTCGCCACAAGTTACCGCCCTTCGCTCTTGTGAAACCGCCTGCGCGAGATCCGTCGAAATCCTAGCAGACCTTCTGGCATCCTCTTCACTGCCGGACTTCGCCGCCGCTATTGACGGAGGCGCCTAGTACGGCTTGGATGCTTCGATCAAGGCAGAGTGCACACCCTTTTGGTGTTCGCCCGCCACCGTCAGCTGTACGTGCTCGAAGCCGACGGCCTCCAGCTTCGCTGCGAACTCGTCCTGTGTCAGTGCCCCCGCGATGCATCCTGACCACGATGCCAAGTACTGCTCTTCGTCGAAGGACAGCTGTCGCGTCAGCACGATATCGCTCACCCGGAAGCGACCGCCCGGCCTCAGCACTCGATAAGCCTCGCGCAGAGTCCGTGCCTTGTTCGTCGACAGATTGATTACGCAGTTCGAGAGGATCACATCCACCGATGCGTCCTCTACCGGTAGCGCCTCGATCTCGCCCTTGCGGAATTCGATGTTCCTCGCACCGACCTTCCGTGCATTCGCGCGCGCAAGCTCCAGCATCTCATCCGTCATATCGACGCCGATCACGCGACCCGTCGAACCCACTTGCTTCGCCGCCAAAAAGCAATCAATGCCGCCGCCAGAACCTAGATCCAGCACCGTCTCGCCGGGCTGTAACTCGGCGATCGCCGCCGGATTGCCGCATCCCAGCGATGCCTCCGTCACACTTGCCGGCAGCCCGGCCGTCTCGATCGTGGCATACGGCGCTCTGTTCGCCTTCCGCGGCACTCCCTCTTCCATCCCGCACGACGACACTTCGCCCCCCGCAGCAGGCGCCGAGCAACAAGCGGCCCCGTCCGACCCAGCCGCCAACACCTCAATAAATTCGATCTCCGTATCGGCGCGGGCCAGGTGCTGCTTGGCGTACCCTCCGTACCGCTCCCGTACGGCCGCTTTGATCATCCCACTGTCTTGTGTCGCAAGTGCCGCAGCTACCTGCTTTCGCGGTTGCGGTTGCGGTTTCTCACGCCCCACTGGTGTCCTATCCCCCAACGTCCGAGTCATCCTTCTCGGCAGTATCCTCGGCCGCCGCAGCGTCCGCTGCCTTGCCATCCTTTGAAAGGCCGTAACGCGCTCGCATCCGCATCGCCGCCGCCGTCAGGTCTTCCGCGCTCGCCTCCTCGTCCTCATCCTTCCCATAGCGCTGCCTGATCTGCCGTGTGAGCCGTCCCGGCGCGAAAATCTTTGGTCCAATCACAATCAAACCTCCTTCTTCACAGTCTCTCGTTCGCAGTCGTGACGGACGGCCGCAGACGTGGGCCGCAGCACGACCCGCCGACCGCTTCCGCACCCACTGACTGCACCACTCGCTGGATCGCCGGCAAACGGCGAGCCCAGGCTTGGGCTGCAATACGCAGGGCTGCCTCGCCCTTCTCCGTAAGCGTACACACATTACGCTCCCGGCCGCTCACGGCTTTCCGCTCACAGGCGATCAACCCTTCTGATTCCAAATCGCGGATAGCCGGGTATATCACCCCCGCTGACGGGTCACAGGCGCCGTCGCAGATCGACCGCACACGTTGCGCCAACTCGTAGCCATGTCCCGGCCCGCCCGCCATAGCTGCTAACACGAACATTCGTGAGGCGGCCCGATTGATCGCTGTCTCCCAATGTTCACTGGCCGTTAGGTCGGCTACCATCGCCTCTTCATTTCTAATATATCTGATTCTGATATATCGTTATCATACCTATCCTGTCAACCTCCACATCCCTTTAGTCTGCCATCAAGTTCTCGTTACGAGCGAGGTGTTCCTGTGTCCTCGCCCAGCCTTCCGCATCGCGTCACTGTGGAGCGGCAGCGTCTCCGGTTCGCCGCCGGACACTTCGCCGTCCTTAGCCACGCGCTCGAGCCAATCCACGGCCATAACTACGATGTCTTCGTTGACGTGGCCGGCGCCCTCAGCGAGCGCGAAGCCTGGGTCATCGACTTCTCCCTGCTCAAGCGACTAACCCGCGAGATCTGTCAAGATCTCGATCACAAGTTTCTCTTGCAGATGCACTGCTCCCGCCTGAGCATTCGCGACGACGGCGACCACTACGTCATTCAGTACCAGAGCGACCCGGCTTACCGCCTGCCGAAGCGAGACGTTGCCGCGCTCCCCATCGATAACAGCACCGTCGAGCGCTTGGCTGAGTACATCGCCAGCGAGCTGCGGGACAAACTCACAGCAGAAGGGCCCTCCGGCCTGGTCTCACTCAGCGTTGGCGTCGAGGAGATGCCCGGGCAGGCGGCCTGGTACAGTCTCGAACTCTCGATGGGTTAGCCGCACTAGCGATGGCTCGCGTTCTCGTGCTCTACGACGGTCGTGGTCTCACTCAAGAGCTCGCGCGGGCGGTCCTGCAGGGGGTGCGGGCCGTCGATGGCGCCGAGCCGATCGACCGCCCCCTCGACCAAGCCCAGACGACCGATCTCCTAGCTTGTGACGCACTGATCCTGGGCTCACCCAATTGGAGCGGCATCACCGGCAAGCTCAAGGGTTGGCTAGATCACAGCGGCGACCTCTGGGAAAGCGGTGATCTAGCGGGCAAGGTCGGCGCCTGCTTCACCGCGGGCTGGTCGCGCTCCGGAGGTAGCGAGGCGACTCTCCTCCAGTTAATCCACCTGCTGATGGCGCATGGACTCGTGATCGTCGGGTTGCCTTGGAGCGAGGCGATGCGCGAGTCGGGCTCCTACTACGGGGCCACTGGCCACGGCCAGATCACCGAGCTCGACCGCCAACAGGCGCGCGCACTCGGTGCGCGCGTCGCGCGCGTCACTCTGCGACTCAGCCCAGACTAACGACCAAGATCCCCCTGTCCCGCTAACAGTCGAGACGCCCTCACTCCTCACAGCGGAGGCTTATCTCTTCCAACATCGCTCCGATCCGCGACCGCAGTTCGTCGATACCCCAATGTTTCGCCGCCGAGATCAGCAGTGTCTGCGGCCGATCTTCCTGTACTTGCGCGGCGAACTGGCGCACCCGCTCCGACGGCCCCGTCTCGTTTGACTCTCCGTCGATCCGGTCGGCTTTATTCAGCAGAGTCAGAATAGGCCGCTCCGACAATCCCAGATCCACCAAGGTGTTCTCCACCGTCTGGCTCTGCTCGGCCGCGTCCGGGTGCGCGATATCGACCACATGCAGAAGTAACTCGGCCTCGTTCAACTCTTCGAGCGTGGCACGGAAAGCGGCCACCAACTGGGTGGGTAATTTCTCAATGAATCCCACCGTGTCCGTTAGCAACAGCGAGCGCCCGTCTCGCAAGGCGGTGCGCCGCGTCACCGGATCCAGGGTCTCGAAGAGCCGGTCGTGTGCTCGCACCTCAGCACCGGTGAGCGCGTTCATCAGAGTGCTCTTGCCCGCGTTGGTATAGCCCACCAACGCCACTACCGGCACGCCGTTCCGACGGCGCCTCCTCCGGTACCGCAGCCGATGCCGCTTCACCTGCTCGATCTCGCCCTTGAGCCGCTTAATCTGGGCACGCACCAAGCGCCGGTCCGTCTCGAGCTGCGTCTCGCCAGGACCTCGCGCCCCGATCGCCCCTTCCATGCGTTCCAAGTGCCCCCACTGACCGGCCAACCGTGGCAGCAAATACTCGTGCTGGGCCAGCGCTACCTGCAGCGCTCCCTCCCGTGTCCGCGCCCGCTGCGCGAAGATGTCGAGGATCAGAGCCGTTCGATCGATCACCTTGAGACCGAGCGCCCGCTCCAGCACGCGCTGCTGCGCAGGCGTCAACTCGTCGTCGAAGATCGCGACGGTGTAGCCCAGCGACTCCCGCGCGTCCACCAACTCCGCGAGCTTTCCCTTGCCGATATACGACCTGCGGTCGGGATGCTTCAGGCGCTGCAAAACTCGCGCCACAGGTACGGCACCCGCAGTTTCCGCCAACATCTCCAGCTCATCTAGGGAGGCTTGCGCGTTCCAGTGGCGGAGGTTATCGCTCCGCTCTGTGACGTCGACGCCTACCAGCAGGGCGCGCTCGGGCGTCGTCGTCGCGTACGTCGCGTGCGGGACTCGCTCGATCCTGTACTCCTTGGGGTTCGCAATATCGTTAGGGCGCTCGGGTCAGCCGGCAGTCCAGTTCGCGATCCGCTGCAATCCTTCCTCAAGCTTGTCGTCAGGGGTTGTCAGGGACAGCCGTACGTAGCCTTCCCCCGCCGCGCCGTAGCCGTTTCCGGGCGTCACGACCACTGCTTGGTCCTCCAGCAGCCGCCTTGCGAAATCGATGCTGGTCATTCCATTGGGCACTCGCGCCCACACATACATACCCGCCTTCGGCTTCTGAACCCGCAGTCCGATCCTCAGCAAGGCCGCGACGACCCGGTCCCGCCGCCGCTCCAAGATCGCTGCGCTTTCCGTCGTGACGCTCTGATCACCGCTGATCGCCTCGATCGCCATCCGTTGGATCGCCTGCGGGATCCCACTGTCGATGTTGGACTTCACTCGCATCAGCGCATTGATCACTTCGCGGTTGCCCACCGCCATCGCAATCCGCCAGCCGGTCATGTTGTACGACTTGCTGAACGAGTGAAACTCGATTCCCACCTCCCCCGCCCCTTGCGCCTGTAAGAACGAGGGAGGCTCGTACCCGTCGTAGCCGACCTCGCTGTAGGCATTGTCATGACAAACGACTAAGTCGTGCCGCTTTGCGAAGGCCACCACCTCTTCAAAGAACGCAAGCGACGCCACGGCACCCGTCGGATTATTGGGATAGTTGATCCAGAGGATCGTCGCGCGCTCCAGCACCTCAGCGGGGATTGCGTCAAGATCCGGCAGCCAGTTGTTCTCCTCCCGCAGCGGCAAGAAGTGCGACTCACCCCCCGCGAACATCGTCCCCATCGCATAGACCGGATAGCCGGGGTTAGGCACCAGCGCCACCCCGCCCGGATCGATGAAGCACAGCGCGATGTGGGCGATTCCCTCCTTCGCCCCGATTAAGGGCAGCACCTCCGTATCCGGATCTAAGTCGATACCGAAGCGCCGCTTGTACCAAGCCGCGATCGCGGCGCGCAGCTCTGAGAGCCCTTCCGTCTCCGGGTAGCGATGATTCTGAGGATCGTCGGCAGCGTGATGCAATGCCTGCAGGATCGGCGACGGGGTCGGCAGATCGGGGTCGCCGATGCCGAACGTGATCACGTCGATCCCCTGCGCCCGCTTCTTCGCGATCGCCTTGCTGATCTCAACGAATAGATAGGGCGGCAGTGACTCCACCCGCTTAGCAACGCGCATCGGTCCCCCATCTCGCAGCTACCCTGCTTATCGCCGTACAGGATGCAAAGCACAGCCAGCGACGGGCTGTGGATCGCGTAGCGCCGCAGCCTACCATTTGCCCCAGATCTTGCCGACCTTGAAGTAGGTCGAGCTCTTCTCCGCACGCCGCCGCTCGATCTCCGCTTGGTCAACGGGACGCCGGTAGCGCAGTCGCTCCTGTACCCGGTAGAAACCCAGTGTCTTGAAAAAGGGGGCGGTCGAGAGGTCCGTTGAGAGGCTGACCGTCAACACGCGCCGCCGGGCTTGCCGTCCCCACTCGATCGCCGCGCTGATCAGCGCGGCGCCCACGTCCTGTGGCCAGCGCGCAGGATCGACGACGAACTCGTCCGCGAACAAGCCTCGCTTTCCCGTGACGACGACGCGCAGGAATCCCACCAGTTCTCCTTCCACTTCCACCAGCCCCACCCATGCAGCCTCTTCGACGAAGCCGACCGGCAAAGGGGGAGCGATCGCATCCGCACCGCGCACCGCGGCGTCGAATCGTGCGATCGTTTCGCCGTCCGCCGCCGTCGCATCGCGCACCAGCACGCCCTCGCGGGGAGTGCTGAGTGGCTCGACATCGCGTATATCGCGACAACGCAGCAGCGACCATTCAAGCTCTTCAAAGGCCGCACCTTGCAAAGCTGGATGCATGAGGTGCCGGTGTCCCGAATCGTTGTAGTCGAGCACCATCGTCTCGCAGTCGGTGCGCGCAAGTGCGACTACGGCCAAGTCCGTTACCAAGCGACCCAGCTGATCGCGGGCTGCATCCAAGTCACCGAACTCGTAATAGACGCGCAACTGCCGCCCGGCCGGCAAGCCGAGCACGTAGCCATCGGCACTGTGCGCGACGATCACCCTCCGTTCCTCCACGAGCGCGTCGTAGTCCGCATCGTCGAGGTTGCGGTAGCGCAGTGCTTGATCGCCCAAGGTGCGATGCAGTTCGCGCACCAGCCCGGGAGCACGGTCCGACTGATGCCGCGAGTAATCAGGGATGACCATCGTGGGTCCGATCGGTAATCCACTGTCCTTCGAATACCCGTTCCGCCGGTCCCTCGAGCGAAACCGATCCTTCTCCGTCCCAAGAGAGATCGAGATCGCCGCCCGGCAGCGAGACCGTCACACGCTCACCGACCAGGCCGTGAAGCCGCGCCGCAACCATACCGGCAGCGGCCCCTGAGCCGCAGGCCAGCGTGGGACCCGCGCCACGCTCCCACACGCGCAGGTGCAGCCGCTCGGGGGATTCCACGTGGACGACCTCGAAGTTCGTCCGTTGGGGGAAACGATCGTGCCGCTCCACCAACGGCCCCAGCCGCTCCAACGCAAACGCGCTCAAGGGGCCATCGACGAAGTGCACCGCGTGCGGGTTGCCCAGCGAGACGCAGGTCACCGCCAGTTCCGTTCCGTTCACTGCGATCGGCAGATTCATGACCGGTCCGGGTCCATCTGCACAGACGGGGATCTCCTCCGGCTCCAAGCGTGGTGCTCCCATGGACAACCGGACCCGCTCGACCGACTGATCCGCAGCGGTCGCCGTCACGACGGCACTCACTACCCCAGCGCCCGTCTCCACTGCCAAAGCACCGTCGCGGAGCACGGCACCACCTTGCTCCAGCGCCCATTTGACCACGCAGCGCAACCCATTGCCGCACATCTCCGCCTCGGAACCGTCGGCGTTGAACAGCCGCATCTGCAGTGCAGCCCGTCCCGACTCCTCCACCACCAGCAAGCCGTCCGCACCTACACCGAAGTGCCGATCACAGATCGACGGGGCGAGTTCTGCCCAACCGGCCTGAATGGTACGGCCGTCTATCAGCACGAAGTCATTGCCGGTGCCCTGCATCTTGCTGAAGGGAATTTCCATCGTGCGTCGCCTTGCTATCCACGGATTGTAAAGGTCCGGCGGCGTACGGCCGATCGGCAGTGCGGCTTCCTTTTCCTAACTCTGGACCGTGCGGGCGACGGCCACCAGCGCCAGCGCTTGCTCCACGTGGCCGAGCCAGTGAATCCGATCGTCACGCCGACGGAACCACCGCTGCTGTCGGCGGGCCAGTTTCCGCGTCGCTTGCTTCACCGCGGTGATCGTCTCTACCCGGGTGATCTCGCCCGCGAGATGGCGGCAGACCTCCGGGTAGCCCACGCTCTCCAGCGCCGACTCTTTGGAGTCGAGTCCGCTCTTCAGCAGTGCGCGTACCTCATCGACGAAACCGCGCGCGAACATCGAATCGACTCGCCTCTCAATGCGAGCGTCTAAATCCTCGCGCTCAAGCGCTGGCGCGACGACTAGCGCCTCGAGTGGGTCACGGCTCTCGTGCCAGCTAGAGATCGGCTTACCGGTCAGAGCGTGGACTTCCAGTGCCCGGATCACTCGACGCACGTTCGTCGGCGCGATCCGCTGCGCAGCTTGCGGATCGATCGCGATCAGATCGGCATGGAGCTGCCCCGCGCCCTCCCTCATGGAACGCGCCTCCATGTAGCTTCGCAGCTCCAAATCCGGCTCAATCTCCGGAACCGACCAACCTTCCAACAAAGCCCACACGTACTGACCCGTACCACCCGCGAGTATGGGCAAGCACTGCCGCGATCGGATCTCGGCGATCGCCGCCCGCGCCTCTGCGAGAAATCGCACCAGGTTATAGCGCTCCGATGGATCGGTATGGCCGACAAGATGGTGCGGTACTCGTCCGCGCCGCGCTGGGCCAAGCTGGGCCGTCCCGATGGCCATACCACGATAGACTTGGCGGCTATCGGCACCGATGACTTCACCGTTGAACGCTTGGGCGATCGCGAGAGCCCACTCGCTCTTCCCAGAAGCCGTGGGCCCAACCACTGCCACGAGCGGTGGAACCATGGTCGGAGCTTAGGCCCTCTTCGCCCCCGCGATCGCGCGGGTGATCGCGAGAAACTGCTCCGCGTCCAGGGAGGCCCCACCCACTAATGCTCCGTCGAGGTCGGGCTGGGCAGCGAACTCAGCGATGTTCTCCGCTTTGACGGACCCGCCGTAGAGGATCCGCGCGGATGTGGCGACTGCGTCACCCTGTAGTTCCGCAAGCACGGCGCGGATCAACGCCGCGGCATCCTGGGCCTGCTCGCCCGTAGCCGGCATGCCGCTGCCGATCGCCCACACCGGCTCGTAGGCCACCACGAAGCCCTCTGGTATATCCAGCCCTTCCAACGCGCCCCACAGCTGGCGCTGCAACACGACTTGGGTATGCCCAGCTTGGCGCTCCTCCGCTCGCTCGCCGATCGCCAGGATTGAGTGCAGTCCATGCACGCGAGCGGCTTCGATCTTGCTCTTCAGAGCAGCGTCGTTCTCACAGAAGTAACGGCGCCGCTCGGAGTGACCCAAGATCACCCAGCTCGCGACCTCGGCCAACTGCCGCGGACTCACCTCGCCGGTGAAGGCGCCCGTGGCGGCGAAGTGCATGTTCTGCCCCGCCATCTCAATGCCGCTGCTACGCAAGCGCTCCGCCACTCGCGCAAGCTGCAAGAATCCCGGAGCCACTACCGTCGTTACCCCGTCGACCTCGGAGAGGCCTGCTAGAGACTCAGCGAGCTGCTCGGCTTCCGCGTTGGTCGCGTGCATTTTCCAGTTACCAACGCTGATCGGCGTACGCATCGCGGCCTCAAGCACCGTACTTGCTGAGTCGGCTGGCGTGGGCCATCAAGAACGGCATCACCGCCGCCGCCGGGAAGGTGCCCAGTGATCCGTGCGCGCACGACAGCTCGTCGAAGGTGGCGCGCGGATCGGGCCGCGTGTACGGCGAGTGCAGCAGGAACGGCACGGAGTGCCAGGAGTGCGCAGCCAAGATCGCGGGAGTGGCATGGTCTCCCGCCACCCCAAGCACATCCGGTTCGAGGTCCAGGAGCACAGGCAGTTGCCGGTCGAGTTCCTCGATCGCGGCAACTTTGGCGTCGAAGTCGCCGTCTTCACCAGCAGTGTCGGTGCTCTTGTAGTGAACGAAGAAGTAGTCGTAGGCATCCCAGTGCTGCCGCAAGGCCGTTACCTGTTCATCGAAGCTCGCCGGCCGTCCCAATGCCGTCATTCCCGCCAGTCTGGCCAACCCGCGATACATCGGATAGATCGCAGCGCTGGCGGCTTGGATCTTCCAGACGTCTTCGAGCTGCGGCAGCTGCGGCAGCTTGGCGATCCCTCGGAGTAGGAGACCATTGGCCGGAGCAGCATCTGTGAGCTGCCGTCTCGCCCCATCACAGAACTGGTTAATCGCTTGCGCCGTGGCGAGTGCGCTGGGGTGAAGCGGCTCGCTGCGAAGGGGCGCAACGCCAAGTCGCTGCGGGTCGGTTTCACTCACCCGCGCATCGAGATCGGGACCACGCAGCACGAGCACGAAACGATGTTCGCGCACCGGTTCGACGAATACTTCGATGGCGGGCCCCACGTCGATGGTTCGCAGCCGTTCAACGAGCTTCTGCGCACGCTTCGTGGCGATCCGGCCGGCACGCCGGTCCGTAATGGCGTCGTCGCGTGCGAGCGTGCAGAAGTTACCGCGTACGGCAACATCCTCAGGAACGAGCGCAAAATCGATGCCAACCGCCTCTAGAACCCCACGCCCCACCTCGAACATCAGCGGGTCATAGCCGAAGAGCGCTAAGTGCCCGGGGCCCGATCCCGGCGTGACGCCGGGAGCTACCGGAACGGTCAAGCCCAGATCGCTCTGCGCAGCCAGCCGGTTGAGGTGAGGCGTACGGGCAGTCTGGAGCTCGGTGCGACGAGTCTGTGGGTGCGACAGGCCGCCAAGACCATCCAGCACAAGCAGGACGATCTTAGTTTCGGCCGGTCTAGCAAGCAGCCGCGCAAGATCGAGATCCACGGCCTATAGCTTCCCCGGTTGACTCTCTAGACGCGATCCCGACGGTTACACGACGCGGTCGGGCAACACGGCCACGCCGGGAAGCGTACGTCCCTCCAATAGTTCCAGCGCTGCGCCGCCGCCGGTACTGATGTGGTCGATCCGCTCAGCCACACCCGCCTCATGGACGGCCTGAGCCGTCTCGCCGCCACAGATGACGGTAGTCGCAGACAGTCCGGCGAGCACGCGTGCAAGCGCGCGCGTGCCGCCGGCAAAGGCGGGCTGCTCAAATAACCCAAGCGGGCCGTTCCAGACGATCACGTCCGCAGGGCGCAGGGCTTCACTGAAGCGCTCAACCGTCGCCGGACCGATGTCCAAGACCTGCCACCCGGACCCCACTTCCTCTTCCGCGAAGGTTAAAGGCCGTGCGCGCGGCGCCAGGTCCGGGCCTTGTCCGATCACCCCATCGACCGGGAGCTCCAGGATGCAACCGCGGCGGGCCGCCGCCTCAAGGACCGTCCGGGCCTCTCCCACCAGGCCAGACTCGATGAGTGAGGCTCCCAGCGTCAGCCCACGCGCCAGTAGAAAGGTATGGGCCATCGCACCGCCGATACAGAGGATGTCGACCCGCTCAATGAGCCGACGCAGCAGCGTGAGCTTGTCGCTAATCTTGGCGCCGCCGATGAGCGCCGCGCGGGTACCGGCCGCGGCACTGAAAACACTGCCAAGCCGCTCTAGCTCTTCCGCCATCAGTAGTCCGGCAGCGGAGTCGAGGTAACGGGCCACCCCTTCCGTTGAGGCATGGGCGCGATGCGCGGCGCCGAAGGCATCGTTCACGAAGCAATCGGCAAACGCGGCGAGTTGGCGCGCGAAATCAGGGGCGTTCGCCTCTTCCTCGGAATGGAAGCGCAGGTTCTCCAAGAGCAGCAGATCGCCTGGCCGTAGCTGCCGAACCCGCTTTTCGACGGAAGCGCCGACGCTGTCCTCCGCGACTGTCACCTGTAGGCCTAGCAACTCACTTAGCCGCGCCGCCACCGGTGCCAGTCGCAACTCGTCGCGAACCTGGCCTCGCGGCCGGCCCAAATGGGCACAAACGACCACAGCGGCGCCCTCGCCGAGCAAGTACCGAATGTTCGGGAGAGCAGCGCGAATACGGGTGTCATCAGCGACGGCCCCACCCCGCAGGGGCACATTCAAGTCGGCACGCAGCAACACGCGCTTGCCTTGGAGCGGCAAATCTCGAACGGTGCGCTTAACCATGCGGCTCCGGCCGTTATGGGAGCCTAAGTCTGTGCCCGGTCGGTTTCACCAGCCAGGAGAGCGCGAATATCCTCCTCACCGACCAAACCGCTGCGCAGCACCTGAGGCTCCGCGCCCGTGCAATCTAAAATCGTAGAAGGCTTGCCCGCCGGGAGCAGCCCCGACGGCTGTAAGATCTCGACCGTACTGCCGAAGAGTTCCAGGACCGCCTCGGGCGTCGTGGCGGCAGGTTCCTGGTGGCGGTTGGCACTCGTCCCAGTCAGTGGTGCTCCGACTTTATCGAGCAGGGCGCGCGCGACTGGGTGCGCAGGAATACGCAGTGCAACGGTCTCATAGGGTGCAGCGAGCGAATACCACTGAGGGTTGCGGCGCAGAACCAGGGTAACGGCACCCGGCCAGACCGCCTGCGCGAGCCGCTGTATGTTGGGGGACACGTCTGTCGCGACGCGGCCCAACCAAGAGTGGTCCGGCAAAAAGATCGGCAAGGCTTGATCATCAGGCCGGCGCTTGAGATGGAAGAGCTTCATCATGGCGGCGCCGTTGCTCGCGAGTGCGGCGAGACCGTACTGCGTGTCCGTAGGGAGTGCGACGATGCCGCCTTGGGATAGAACGCGCGCGGCTTGTTCGGTGGCGCCCTGATCAACTTCCGCTACCGCTGTCACTACGTACCCATTTCTTGCCGCGACCGCCTCGCAAGCACTTCACCCTTAGGACAGGTGTTCTTGACCGTTAGTATACCGTCGCGATACGTTGCCCAACACGAGGAGGCGCATTGGCGGAGTCGAACACGACGGCGCCGATCCCCCGGATCCGCACGACCGACGACCTGGAGGTCTCAGGCTACCTGGAAGTAGCGCGTGGCGCACGCGCCGCCGCCGCTTCCCCAACCGACCCTGCGACACCCCTCTCGCACCAGCCGCGGGAAGCGATCGCCATCATCGACTTCGGCGGGCAAACCAGCATGCTCATCGCCCGGCGCGTGCGGGAGCTCAACGTGTACTGCGAGTTACTCCCCCACACCGCTCCCTGGGAGCAGGTGCAGGAGCTTAACCCCAAGGGCTTCATCCTCTCTGGTGGTCCTGCGTCGGTATACGGCGAGAGGGCTCCGCGCGCGCCCGCTTACATCTACGAGAGCGGCTTGCCGGTCCTTGGGATCTGCTACGGCATGCAGGAGATCGCCGTGGCGTTGGGCGGACGCGTCCTACCGTCGCAGAACCGGGAGTTCGGTCATGCCGTCTTGCATCGGGCAGAACCTCACACGGCGCTACTTGATGGCCTCCCAGAGGCACTTCCCGTCTGGATGAGCCACGGCGATCGGGTGACGGAATTGCCTCCAGGATTCCTGACGCTCGCTTCTAGTGAAGCGTCGCCGGCAGCGGTGATCGGCAACGACGAAGGCATCTACGGGATCCAGTTCCACCCGGAGGTCGTGCATACCCGCGACGGGCCCCGTTTGCTCGAGAACTTCGTCCGCAAGATCTGCGGCTGCCGGGGCGATTGGACCGCCGGCAGCTTCAGTGAGCAGAGCGTGCAACGGTTGCGCGATCAGATCGAGGAGGGACGCGTGATCTGCGCGCTCAGCGGCGGCGTGGATTCGGCAGTGGCGGCAGCGCTTGTGCACCGCGCGGTGGGATCACAGCTGACCTGCATCTTCGTCGATAACGGTCTGATGCGCCGCGAGGAGCCGCAGCGAGTCGTGGAGACCTTCCGCAAGCATTTACAGATCGACCTGATCCACGTCGACGCGGCGGACCGCTTCCTAGAGGTCCTGGCCAGCGTCACCGACCCCGAAACCAAGCGCAAGCGGATCGGCGGAACTTTTATCGAGGTCTTCGAAATGGCCGCCAAGGAGCTCGGCGCGGTCGAGTACATCGTGCAGGGCACCACCTACCCCGATGTCGTCGAGAGTGGGCCCAACAGTGTGACCGCCACGATCAAAACGCACCATAACGTGGGAGGGTTGCCGGAGCGGATGCGCTTCGCACTGGTTGAGCCCCTGCGCTACCTATTCAAGGATGAGGTACGCCAGGTCGGCCTAGCGCTCGGGCTGCCTGCCGCGATGGTGCAGCGCCAGCCTTTCCCAGGCCCAGGTCTCGCGATCCGGATCATCGGCGAGGTCACCCGCGAAAAGCTGGAGACGCTGCGCGCCGCTGATTGGATCGTGATGGACGAGATCAAGGCAGCCGGCCTTTACAGTGATCTATGGCAGTCATTCGCGATCTTGACCGATACACGATCAGTAGGCGTCCAGGGAGACCATCGCACTTACGGGCATGTAATCGCGCTGCGCGCGGTCACCGCCGCGGACGCAATGACGGCCGATTGGGCCCGGCTCCCCTACGAAGTGCTGGCGCGTATCAGCAATCGCATTGTTAATGAAGTCCCAGCCGTGAACCGTGTGGTGCTGGACATCACATCGAAGCCGCCGGGGACGATTGAATGGGAGTGAGGTCAAGAGAAATCGCGATGCGCCGGTGATCATCACGATCTGTGCAAGCATGACCCTTATTGCCCGCATCCGCGAGGTCCAGCAGACGCTGGAGGCCCTGGGGCACACCGTCTACGTGCCGGTTGAAGTGGAGGAATTCAACTACCACGACGCCACGACCGAGGAACGCGCCGACCTCAAGCGCAGCTTCGATCTCATCCGCGCGCACTGGCGCAAGATCCAGCGTTCCGACGCGATCCTCGTCCTCAACGAGACCACCAAGGGCATTGAGCGCTATATCGGGGGTAACTCGTTCCTCGAGATGGGATTCGCCCACATCTTGGACCTCCCGATCTTCCTGATGCACCCGGTACCAGCGATGCCGTACGCCAGCGAAATGGCTGCCATGGACCCCATCGTCCTCGACGGCGACCTTCGGCGGATTCCGCAGGCGGCCCACGCTGTCGAGGTGCGCGGATAGTTCAGATGCGTGTGTTGGTAGTCGGCAGCGGCGGTCGCGAGCATACCTTCGCTTGGGCCCTGCACCAAAGCCCGCAGATCGAGCAGCTGTTCTGCGCGCCGGGCAACGCCGGCACCGCAGCGCTGGCCGTGAATCTCCCCATCGGCAGCGAACGGATCGACGCCCTCGCCGCCGCCGCCGTTCGCGAGCGAATCGACCTGGCAGTCATCGGACCGGAGGCGCCGCTAGCTGCAGGGCTTGTGGACGCGCTTCGCGAGCGCGACATTCGCGTGTTCGGCCCCACACGGGCCGCCGCCCGTATCGAGGCGTCGAAGCGATTCGCGAAATCGCTCATGGAGAGAGCGGGCATCCGCCATGCGCGCGGCCGGAGTTTCCACGAGGCAAGGCCAGCGCACGCTTTCATCGACAGCTTCAGGACCCCCCCGGTCGTCAAAGCCGACGGGCTGGCTGCCGGTAAGGGAGTCGTGGTTCCCGCGACTTTCGAGGAAGCCCACGCCAGTGCCGATGCCATGCTGGGCGGCAGGTTTGGCGAGGCCTCGGAGATCGTCGTAATTGAGGAGCGTCTGGCGGGACTCGAGGCGAGCGCGATGGCGTTCGTTGACGGGCGGCAGGTGCAACCCATGCCGTTGTCGTGTGACTACAAGCGCGTTGGGGACGGCGACGTAGGTCCCAACACCGGAGGCATGGGCGCCTATAGCCCGCCTGGTTTTCTGCCCCCGGAGAGCACGCCGCGGCTGTTCGCCGATATCCACGGGCAGGTCGTGGCGGCGCTTGCTGCCAGGGACGCGCCCTTCCAAGGCGCGCTATACGCTGGCCTAATGGTCGATGAGGACGCAGCGTCCGTGCTGGAGTTTAACTGCCGGTTCGGAGATCCCGAAACGCAGGTGGTTCTGCCACGGCTGCGAACGGCCCTGCTCACGGTGATGGAGGCTTGCACCGAAGGGCGCCTAGCAGCGCAACCAGTCGAGTGGAGCGAGGATGCCACAGTCGGCGTGGTGCTGGCCAGCGACGGCTATCCGGGATCCTACGAAACAGGTAAGCCAATCCACGGGCTGAATGCAATCGATGACGACGTGCAGGTTTTCCACGCGGGAACACGCCTCACGGAGGAGGGTGCAGTGGTGACGAGCGGTGGACGCGTCTTGACCGTGGTCGCCCGAGCACCCACTCTGGCCGAGGCGCGTGCACGGGCCTACGACAACGTGCGGCGCATCGACTTCGCAGGCTGCATCTATCGTCGCGACATCGCCGCCCGCGAGATCTAGATCGGATATTCCTCATGGCTCTTGTTGCGATCGTGATGGGCAGTGAATCCGACCGGGCCGTCATGGCCGCAACCAGCAAGGTACTGACCGAATTCGAGGTGGAGCACACCAGCCACGTCCTCTCCGCCCACCGCACACCGGATGCGCTGCGTGCATTCGTCGTGGGGGCCGAGGAGGCCGGATACGAGGTGATCATCGCCGCTGCGGGCGGGGCGGCGGCGCTTCCCGGCGTCGTCAAATCGCACTCCAGGCTGCCGGTGATCGGCGTGCCGCTCGCATCAAGCGAGTTGCACGGCATTGATGCGCTGCTGAGCATTTTGCAGATGCCGCCGCGAGTCCCCGTAGCCACAGTGGCCGTGGGCGACTGGGGCGCACGCAACGCCGGCTACCTGGCCGTGGAGATCTTGGCGCTGCATCACGCCGCCATTCGTGAGCGTTACCGCGCGTTTCGCCGCCGCTTGGCAGAAAGCGGATAAGGGAGAGGCTGATGGCCGATGCCAATCTGCAAGACCGCGACGCCGTGCGCGATGTGGCCATGGTCGACAAAGTCACGCGTCGCACGCTCAACCATGGAGACCGGATGTCGCTACACGAGGTCACGATCAAGAAGGGGGGCGTAGTGCCGCTGCACGATCACCCGCACGAGCAGATCGGCTATCTCGCCTCGGGCCGGGTTCTCTTTATGATCGGCAACCTGCAACGGGAGATAAAGCAAGGGGACTCTTGGATCATTCCCGGCGGCCTGCCGCACGAGGTGACCGCACTAGAGGATTCCGTGGCCATTGATGTCTTCTCCCCAGTCCGTGAGGAGTACCTCGACTGATGCAGGCCGCAACGCGGCAGGTGGGGGCATGATCCCGCGCTACTCGCGGCCAGAGATGGCCGCACTCTGGACGGACCAAGCAAAGTACGACCGCTGGCTTCAAGTGGAAGTGGCGGCCGTGCAGGCCTGGGCGGACGCGGGAGTCATCCCCCACAAAGAAGCCGAGGCCATAACGGCCAAGGCGGCCTTCCAGCTCGCTGACATCGATCGCTACCAAACCGAGACCCATCACGAGATGACGGCTTTCCTGCGTTCCGTCAATGACCACGTAGGCGAGGCAGGCCGCTGGGTGCACTTGGGGCTAACTTCTTCCGACGTTTGGGATACTGCCACGGCGCTACAGCTGCGCGACGCGGCCACCTTGCTGGAGCGCGAACTCGAGCGACTGCTCGCCGTGCTAGAGGCCCGCGCCCAGACACACAGACGCACGCTAATGGTGGGACGAACCCACGGCGTTCATGCCGAACCCACAACCTTCGGATTGAAGCTGTTGGTCTGGGTCGCCGAGGTGCGGCGCCACCAGACGCGACTGACTGAAGCAAAGCGGATGGTTTCGGTCGGAAAGCTGAGCGGGGCCGTCGGAACGCACGCCACTGTACCGCCTGCGGTTGAGGAAAAGGTCTGTGCGCGACTCCATCTGACGCCCGCGGCAGCGGCGAATCAGATCATCCAGCGTGATCGGCATGCCCAGTTTGTGAGCACGCTGGCGCTGATCGCGGCATCGCTGGAGAAGTTCGCCATGGAGATCCGGCACTTGCAGCGCACCGAGGTGCGCGAAGTCGAGGAGCCTTTTCTGCCAGGGCAGACAGGCTCTTCCGCGATGCCGCACAAGCGCAACCCCGAAAAGTGCGAGCGCATCTGTGGTTTGGCGCGCGTTCTGCGGGGCCACGCGACCACCGCCTTCGAGAACGTCGCTCTCTGGCACGAGCGAGACATCAGCCACTCCAGCACGGAGCGCCTGATCTTCCCGGACGCCTGTGGCTTGCTGGACTACATGCTGGATCTGTTCACCTGGGTAATGGAGAACTTGGTGGTCTTCCCGGAGCGCATGCGTGAGAACCTGGACGGTGCCGGGGGACTCCTTTACTCGCAGCGCGTGCTGCTGGCGCTGGTCGAGGCGGGGATGCAGCGGGAAGAGGCTTACGCACTCGTCCAGCGCCACGCCATGCAGACTTGGAAAAGCAATATCCCCTTGCTCGACCTCCTCTTGGCCGATCAGACCGTCCAACAGCATCTCGGCGCGGATGCGCTCGAGGAGTGCTTCAACCCTGCTTACTACCTGCGCCATGTCGACGAAACGTTCGCGCGACTCGGGCTCTAAGCTCGGAAGGAGGCTGTGATGAGCGGGACGACGCACGTTGCGAGTGACGTGCTCATGCAGAGCGACCTGCCGTTGCCGAAGAGGCAGGGCAAGGTGCGTGATATCTATGATCTGGGGGATCGGCTGCTGCTGGTCGCGAGCGATCGAGTCTCCGCCTTCGACGTCGTGCTGCCCAACGGGATCCCGGACAAGGGCCGGGTGTTGACTCAGATGTCGGCGTTCTGGTTTGAGGAGACACAGGCGGTCGTGCCGAATCACATGATCCGGGTGATCGACTCGACTGAGAACCCGGACTTGCCCGTGGAACTGGGGCCCGAGTACATCGGCCGGACGATGCTCGTGCGCAAGGCCGAGCCGGTGATGCTAGAGGCGATCGTGCGGGGAGCGGTTTCCGGCAGTGGTTGGGCCGCATACCAAACAAGCGGCCGCGTCTGCGGCATCACGCTCCCCCCTGGCTTAGAGGAATCGCAGGCGCTGCCGGAGCCGATCTTCACCCCTTCGACCAAGGCGGACGAGGGTCACGACGAGAACATCACGTACGAGCAGGCAGAAGCGATTGTCGGCAGGGACGTGGCGAACGTCGTGCGCCTGCGGTCGCTGGCGCTCTATGCCTACGGCGCCGCCCGGGCGCGACAGTGCGGCTTCATCATTGCCGACACCAAGTTCGAATTTGGCATGGTGGAGAACGAAGACGGTGACCGGGAAGCGATCTTGATCGACGAAGCGCTCACACCAGACTCGTCGCGTTTCTGGGAGATCGCGATCTATAAGCCTGGCGGCCCGCAGCCGTCCTACGACAAGCAGCCGCTGCGCGACTGGCTCACACAAAGTGGGTGGGACAAGGAGCCTCCCGCGCCAGCACTGCCACCCGAGGTGGTGAGCTTGCTGCAGACGCGATACCTAGAGGCTTTTCAGCGCATCACCGAGCGTGAACTCCTGCGCCCAGAGGTTTGAGCAAGGCGATGGCGCGTTTCAAAGCCGATGTCCACGTGACGCTCCGGCGGACGGTTAACGACCCCGAAGGTCTCACGATCAAAGGCGCATTGAGCGAGCTCGGTTTCGCAGAGATCGCCGATCTGCGCGCCGGGAAGTACATCGAGATCTGGTTGGAGGCGGCCGACGGGGAGACCGCTGCACAGCGCGCCGAGGTGATGTGCGACAAGTTGCTGGCCAATCCGGTGATCGAGGACTACCGCGTGGAGGTCGAGGAGGTCGACAGGCGTTAACGCGTCAGAGTGCCCTTCGTACTGGGAATCGAGGTCTCGGCTTCGGCCACAGCGACGGCGTCACGCAGCGCGCGGGCGAGGGCCTTGAAGCAGGCTTCAGCGATGTGGTGGTCGTTCTCGCCGCGTAACTGGCGCACGTGCAATGCCAACCGCCCCTCCTGCGCGATCGACTCCAGGCAATGTGCCACGAGCTGCGTAGGCAGCTCACCTATCATCGTTCCGGCGAACTGCAAATCGACGGCTGCGTAGGGCCGCCCACTCAGGTCTATGGCGACGTGGATCAGAGCTTCGTCCAAGGGAACGGTGCGGTCGGCCATGCGCGCGATGCCGGCGCGGTCGGCCAAGGCCTGGTCGAGCGCCTCGCCCAGCGCCAACCCCACATCTTCCACGGTATGGTGCGCATCACGTTCCAAGTCGCCCTCGGCACGCAGCCGAAGGTCAAACGCGCCATGCTTCGCCAACTGCTCGAACAGGTGGTCGAGCATACCGATTCCGGTCTCGACATCGAAGCCGCCCGATCCGTCGAGGTTCAGCCTGCACTCGACAACGGTCTCATCGGTCCGTCGGTGGATAACGCCTTCCCGCATGACTCGTCCACTTTGGCACCGAGCGGCAGCCCAAGCCAGCGTCCTCTTTACGTGGGCCTTCTGCGCGCGTACAAGTCAGTGCCGACGACCTCAAGTCGCTCGATGAGGGTCGCGACCTGATCCGGCCGCGGGATGGAGAGGCGCACGCAGTCCCGCAGCCGCGGCAGGTCGAAGTAGCGCACGAAGACGCCATGCTTGGCCAGTGCCTCCTTGAGCGCCCGTCCGTCGCCGTCCCGAACGCGACAGAGAACGAAGTTGGCATCGGAAGGGTAGGGCTCCAACCAAGGCAGGGCCTGCAGTCGCTCCATGAGGATCGCCCGCGTCTCGACGATCTTGCGCACTCGCTCATCCAGTACCGCGCGGCGCTGCAGCGACGCAATCACAGCCGCCTCGCCTGCGATGTTGATGTTGTAGGGCGGCTTGGCTTTGAGCAGCAGCCCGGCAACGGGTTCCGGGAAGATGCCGAAACCCACTCGCAGGCCCGCCAGCCCCGCCCACTTGCTGAAGGTGCGCAACAGCATGAGCTGCGGATGCCGCCGGAGTTCGTTCACCAGCGAGCGGCCGGCGAACTCCGCATAGGCCTCATCGACGAGCAGTGGCACTCCAGTAGCGAGCAGCGCCGCAAGCTCCGTCCTGTCCAGCGCATTGCCGGTGGGGTTATTGGGGGAGGCCAGCACGATCAAGGCCGTAGCGGGTGTGATCGCCGCCTGCACTGCCTCGGCATGCACGCGCCAGTCTTCGCGCCGCGCAACCTCCACGATCGGGATGCCTGCCAAGCCGGCAGAGAACCGATACATACCAAAGGTGGGCGGACAGCTGATGATCGATTGCCCAGGCGATACGAGGCAGCGAAAGCAGAGATCGATCAGTTCATCCGATCCCGCCCCCGCAACGATCCGATCCGGTGGCACCTCCACGTAGTCCGCAATCGCCTGACGCAGACGTCCCTGCATTGGGTCCGGATAGCGCTCGTAGCCGGGAAGCCGTGCGAGCATCTCCGGGACTACGGGCAGGGGACCGAAGGGATTCTCATTGGCGTCGAGCTTGAGCAGATCCGTCGGCGCCAGGCCCGCGACACGCGCCAGATCCTCAAGCGGCTGCACGGGTTCATAGCCGGGAAGGTCAAGCAGATCCGGGCGGACGGGCGGCAGTTGGTCAGCCATGACGGTTACGGCACTCAGCGGTCGCGCCGTCGAATCGCCAGCGAGCGAGCGTGTCCACCCAGCCCTTCCGCTTCGGCGATGCGCTCGGCGACGGGGCCGATCTCCTGCAGCGTGCTCTCAGAGAGGTGGACCAGCGTCGTGATCTTGAGGAAGTCGTTCACCGTGAGCGGCGAGGCGTAGCGCGCGCTCCCACCGGTCGGCATGACGTGGCTGGGACCAGCCGCATAATCGGCCAAGGCCTCCGGCGAGGCCTCGCCGATGAAAAGCCCGCCCGCGTTCGCGATCCGCTCGGCGCGCCGCTCGGCGGCCTCCACTTGCAAGGCCATGTGCTCCGGTGCGAATTCGTCCGCGAGGGTGAGGGCAGTCTCTACGTCCTCAGCGAGCACGATACCGCCGCGATTGTGGAAGGCGGCCAGCGCGATCGCGCCTCGTTCCATTGTGCGAGCGCGCTCGGGCACGATGCGTGCCACCGCTTCGGCAAGCTGCTCGGACGGAGTGATCAGAATCGGGCAGGCCAGTTCGTCGTGCTCAGCTTGCGCAAGGAGGTCGGCTGAACAGAGCTCGGGGTCGGCGCTGTGGTCCGCGACGATCAACGTCTCCGTAGGGCCGTAGAGCGCGTCGATGCCAACATCGCCGAAGACTTGGCGTTTGGCGAGCGTCACGAAAATGTTGCCCGGGCCGAAGATCTTGTCGACCGCGGGGATCGATTCCGTTCCGTAGGCCAAGGCTGCGATCGCCTGTGCGCCACCAACTTTGTAGACCGTTCGCACACCAGCGATCTCCGCTGCTACGAGCTTGAGCGGCGACACCGCACCGGTGGCGTCGGCGGGACTGGCGATGCAGACGTCCTCGACTCCCGCGACAAGAGCCGGAATCGCCGTATGCAGCACCGTCGACGGGTACACGACCGCGACACCGGGCACGTAGAGTCCTACGCGCCGCAAGGGCCGCACGCGCTGTCCTTGACCGTCTTCCATAAACGATCGCACGGCGTGCGCCATCTGCCGTTCATGGAAGCGGCGCACCTGCTCGGCAGCGAGCTGCAGTGCCTGCAAGGTCTCTGGATCAACAGCGTCTCGCGCCGCGCGCATTTCCGCATCGGAGACAAGCCATTCGGCCGGCGCCGAGCCCTCGATCGCTTCAGTGAAACGGCGCAGGGCGGCGTCGCCCTCGCCACGGACGGCGGTGAGGATGCGGCGCACCGCCTCTTCCGGCCGGAGGTCGCGATCGCGCTCCTCCCGGCCGAGCATGCGTCGCAGCGCGCCAGCCATCATGGGAGGGATGGGCGTCTCTTCCAGCGGAAGGCGCTGCAGCAGAGAGGCGCGCGCCGCCGCCGCGCCTCGCACGATCGGCAACACTTGAACGGCCGCCTCCGGCGGCGACTCAGGACGTGGCGAGGTAGTCACGCAAGCAGACTACCGCGCGTTCCGTCACGTCTTCAAAGAACGACTCAACAGAGGCGGTATTCACGCTGCGCAGCGCTTCTTGCAACAGCTCCGGTGTCTGTTCGAGGAAGTCACGGAAAGTTTCGGGAGTGTCGATTTGCGCATCGCGCAGATGCCGCGCGGCGACTTTCCTGAAGGCCTCCCAATCGGGCGGGCTCTGGGTGATCTCGGCGCTCACATCACGCCACTTCTCCAGCGTTGGACGATCGATCAGGTCGCATTCGATTGCAAACGGTCCTTCCCGCAGCTGGCCGTACAGCTCCGCCATGCGCGCGCGATCCTCTCGCTCTCGCCGATCCAACTCGTACTGCAGCACCCGGTCTAAGAGATTAGCCCGGTCGCTGCCCCCGAGAGGAGAGCGAAGACCGAAATGCGGCCGGTAGATGGTGTGGATGTAGTGCTCATCCATGATCAGGTGGGTGAGAAAGCCGCAGGTCCAGGCACGCGTTTCCGGATTCAGGCCGGCAGGCTCTTGTAGACCGGGACAGGCTGCAAAAAAGCCCGCGACGCTATCCTGATGACCAAAATTATCAAGATCGAAGAAATGCGTACGGCCGCGTTCCCAGCGCGTCATGACCCGCACGTCTGGGGAAGTTGCGCCGAGGACGTAGGCGCCTGCCGCTCCGCGCAAGGCATCGTCGCGCAGCTGTGCAGCAGCGCGACGGGCGGCGATCATGTGACTGACAAGTGGGGGCATCGGTCCAGTCCACAGTGTACCGAGGCTTGGAGCCTACCAGCGCGTGCGTATCCATATAATCAAGGAGCACGTACGATGTGGCACTCGCTGATCAGCAGGACCGCCGGTTCGAAAATCCTGGACTCGGGAAGAGCAGGCGGGCGCCGCCTCGCAGCAACCGTGCTGCTGCTCGGCGGTCTGATCGCGCTGGCCTGCAGTAGCGACGATGCACCGGTCGGCGCCGTCCACATCAGCACCGTGGACGGCAGCATCACCCCTGTCACGGCCGACTTCATCGATCGCGCGCTGGACCGAGCTGAGAAGAATGCAGCCACACTTTGGGTGCTCCTGCTCGACACTCCAGGCGGCCTTGTGACCGCCACCGACGATATCGTCCAGCGCTTTGAGGCAGCGGAAGTCCCCGTTGCGGTCTACGTCAGCCCACTCGGCGCGCAAGCGGCGTCTGCGGGGACATTCATCACAATGGCGGCCCACATCGCCGCGATGGCGCCGAGCACACAGATCGGCGCGGCCACGCCGGTGGGCAGTGGAGGCGAGGAGATCGAGGGCGATCTAGGCGCCAAAGTAAAGAACGATACGGCTGCCGATATCCGGGGAATCGCGGAACTCCGCGGCCGTAACGCCGATTGGGCCGAACGCGCCGTCCGCGAGGCTGTCTCCGCCACGGCGAGCGAGGCACTCGCACTCAACGTGATCGATCTGGTAGCCAGCAGCCGCGACGACCTCTTGGCGCAGGTCGATGGGTGGGTGGTGGAGCTGGGGCCGGGACGGCCGCGTGTGAGGGTGCAGAGCGCGGAAGCCCTGCGCGTCGAGACGAATATGAATCTCTTGGAGCAGGTGCTGGCCTTGCTCAGCGACCCGAATATCGCCTTCTTGCTACTCAGCCTCGGCGGCCTCGCGCTGGTGATTGAAGTGGTCACGGGCTTCGGCAGCAGCGGTGCGGTAGCCGCGTTCGGCATCATCGCGCTGATCTTGGCGTTCTTCTCACTGGGCACGCTCGACGCCAACCCGGCCGGGATCGCGTTGGTGCTGATGGCGTTCGTCCTGTTCGCAGCGGAGGCGCTCATCGCCGGCTTCGGGGCCTTCGGTGTCGGCGGCGTGATCTCGCTGATCTTGGGGGGGCTGTTCCTGATCTCCGACACGCCCGATGCGGAAGGTGTCTCGATCTGGGTGCTGGCCGGCATCGCCGCGGCGATCGCGCTGCTCCTCGCTTGGCTCTATCTGCTGGTGCTGGGGGCGCGCCGCGCGCATGCGATTCAGCCCAGCCAGACCGCACGCGTCGTGGGAGGAGAGGGGATCACACAGTCCCCATTAGACCCCGAAGGCACGGTCCTCATCTCATCCGAGCTGTGGACGGCGCGCAGTGCCGCAACCCCTATTCCTGCGCACACGCGTGTGCGGGTGCTCCGCGTGGAGGAGCTTTGCCTAGTCGTCAAACCGAGCGACGAGAACGTCTCGGAGACTCCCGCAGCACGTGGATTGGTAGGCAAGGAGGGGGTAACACGATCCGCTATCGATCCCGCCGGTACCGTCCTCGTCCGATCCGAGTTGTGGACGGCACGCAGCCGAGGCGGCGAGATCCCAGCGGAGACCCGTGTGCGCGTAGTCGCGAGCGAGGGACTGCACCTGATCGTAGAGGCGCTTGATGAACCACAGCCGCGGAGCGCCGGTCCTCCTCCCCCACTCGAGCCGCGACCAGAGGTACAGCGCTAGCTGCCGGCAGCAGGGGCGTAATCGACCACCTCAGCGGCGGTGACCCGCAAAAGTGTCCCTGACTCTACGCGCAACAACAGCGTGCCGTCCTCCTCGACGCCCTCGGCCAATCCCTCGATCAAGCCATCACTCGTCTGGAGCCTGAGCGCGCGGCCCAGCGAGTCGAGCCGGGAGCACCAGCCCGTGAAGAGCGTGTCGCTCTCGGCACCGTCGTAGGCGCGTTCCAAGGCGTTGCACAGCGCGGAGAGCAGCGGCTCACGCAGCACGGCGCGGCCGCGCTCAAGGGCGAGACTAGTAACGGGCTGAGCCAACTCTTGGGAATATGGGGATGGATCGAAGTTGACGTCCACACCAATGCCTAGAAGCGCGAAGGTCGGACGCACTCCCTCCCATTCCGCTTCGATGAGAATGCCCGCGAACTTCTTCCCGTCGAGCTGCAGATCATTGGGCCACTTGATCCGGGGAAAGAGCCCGTAGAGCTGCTCAACCGCGTTGGCGATCGCGACGGCGGTGAGCATGCTCAGGCGCTGGAGCTTGGCGGGGGTCGGCCGCAGAACAACGGTGGCATGCAAATTCTCCCCGGGAGGCGAGACCCAGGCGCGGCCCTTGGTGCCGCGCCCGGCGCGTTGCTCTTCCGCGAGGACGAGCGTACCGGTGGTGGCGCCCTTGAGCGCCGCCTTGCGCCCTTCATCCATAGTCGATGTCGTACGGCGTTTGTAGGCGAGTTCGCGGCCGAGCCAACGCGTGCGCAAGCCCGCCTGCACGGCCTTGAGATTGAGAGTTGCGGACGAGGCTGCCGAGGTCACCTGATCACCGTATGCAAAACGCCGCCTTCGTCAAAGACGAGGACGGCGTTTTGCGTGTGGTCGCCAAGAGGGCGGCCAACTAGCCCACGCTCACCTCAGAGGCAAGGCGGGCGATGCTCCGCACTGCTTGGCTTCCACGACAAGCTAAGTCGTCCAGAAAGCATCACCTCCTTTCCTGCCTGCCACGCTAGCACTGGCGGCCGGAAAGCGGCAACGATGAAGCGCTGGCGCCGCGTGCGCTAGGCCCCAGCGGTGACCGCTTTCACGCCCTCACGGATGATCTCCAGCATCTCATCGACCTGTTGCGCACTGATAATCAACGGCGGCGCGAAGACGACGTGATCATTGCGGAAACGCGAGACGAGTCCGCGCTCCTTCATGGCCTCAATGAGCTGTGCGCCCATCATCAAGTCCGCATCAAAGCGAATCTCGTTCTCAGGGTCTCGCAGCAGCTCGAAGGCGCACATCAGGCCGAGGCCTCGCACGTGCCCGACATGGGGCATTTCGGCTAGCGACTGCAGGCCGGCAAGCAGCTGCGCACCACGTCTCGCCGCATTCTCTACGAGATGCTCCTCCTCAATGATCTGCAGGTTGCGCAGCGCGACCGCCGAGCCAACAGGGTGCCCGCTGGTGGTGTAGGCATGCATGAATTTGCGGTTGGGGTCGGTTTTGGCGATCGTCTCGTGCACTTTCTGAGACCAGATAGCCGCTCCGAAAGGCAGGTAGCCACTGGTGATCGCCTTGGAAACGGAGACGAGATCAGGCTGGACTCCCCAATGATCCAAGGCAAACCAGGTGCCGGTGCGACCAAAGCCCGTGATGACTTCGTCGGCGATCAGAAGGATCTCGTAGTGGTCGCAGAGCTCGCGGAGCCGGGGAAAGTAATCGTCCTCTGGGGGAAAGACGCCTCCGGCACCCTGCACGGGCTCGGAGAGCACCGCCGCGACCCGGGCGGGGCCAAGGCGCTCGATCGCCTCGACAATGGCGTCGAGGCAGCCGTTGCACTGGCCGTTCATTCGACAAGAGGGTGCTTGGCATGCCCCCTCCCGCCGCGCGGCCACGATCTCAGGGTTGCGGGGCTCGAAATTATCCCAGTAGACCGTCATGCCGGTGGCGCTCATCGCGCCGAGCGTCGTGCCGTGGTAGCCCCAAGCGCGACTGATGATCTTGTTCTTCTCCGGCTTACCGTTGAATTCCCAGTAGAACCGGGCGGCCTTGAAGTTCGTCTCGTTCGAGTCCGAGCCGGTGTTGGCCAAGAAGACGCCCGACATATTGTCATAGGTAAGGTCGAGTAGCTTCGCGGCGAGGCGAATGGCGGGTTCGTTGGCGTAGCCCGCGTAGTTACTGTTGAAGCCCAGCCGCCGCATCTGCTCCGCGGCAGCGTCCGCTAGCTCCGTGCGTCCGTGCCCGACCGCCACGTTCCAGAGGCCGGAAAGCGCGTCGATATAGCGCTTGCCGTCGGCACCGAACAGGTGGATCCCATCGCCGCGTTCGTAGACGATGGGCACCTCTTGGACGGCCGGATGGTTGAGCGGATGTACCCAGTGGGCTTGGTCGAGGCGAACGAGTTCCCGGTACGTCTCTCCGTCCATGCCGCTCCTCCCACCTCCCGATAAGCTATCGGGAGACTACAGCATCGTCCTGCTAGGTTCGGGCGGCGAGCAAGGCACGGCTGATCTCACGATCGTCCCAAGCTTGGGTCCGGTCGGCGAAGATCAGCGTCTGCTCCGCACCCTTCCCGGCGATCAAGACATAGTCGTCCGGCCGAGCGAGATCGAAGGCTCGTGCGATCGCGGCGCGCCGGTCCGGCTCTTCTTCAAAGTCGCGGCCGCGGCGGCGCCCGGCGGCCTCCAGGGCAGCTGCGATCTCGAGCACAATTGCGGAAGGCTCTTCGGAACGGGGGTTTTCGCTGGTCACCACGCTGTAGTCGGCGTATCGCGCCGCCACGGCACCCATGCCACTGCGCCGACCGGGATCACGCTCGCCCGCGCAGCCAAAAACCAAGATCAGCCGACCGCGGAGAAGCGGCCGCACCGACTCCATGACCACGCGCAATGCATCGGTAGTGGCCGCTGCATCTACCACCACCGTGTAGGGCTGACCGCAGTCGATCCGCTCCATCCTGCCGGGAACCGTCTGCACGGCGCTGAGGCCGGCCGCGATCGCCGCAGGCTCGATTCCAAGCGCGTGCGTCGCACCCGCCGCAGCGAGAGCATTGCGCACGTTGAACCGTGCGGGTAACGCGAGCTCGACCCGCGTATCTCCGACCGGCGTCCGCAGCGTGAAGGCCGAACCCGTCGCGGATTGGCGGAGATCGGTCACCGTCAAGTCCAGATCCGCCGCGTCCAAGCCGACCCGCACTATCGGCGCGGCTGTAGCGGCGGCGAAAAACGCTGCCTCGGCATCGTCCGCGTTGACGACCCCACGCTTGTCCGTTCCCTTATCGGCGGAGAGGTCCAGTGCGCGGAAGAGAGCAGCTTTCGCGTCGCGGTAGGCAGCGCGTGTTTCGTGAAAATCGAGGTGGTCGTCGGAGAGACCCGTAAAGACCGCGATATCGAATTCGCAATGATCGAGTCGATGCAGCGCCAAGCCGTGGGAAGTGGACTCGACTACGGCGTGCGTGACTCCTGCGCCGGCCATCTCCGCGAGCAGCTCCTGCACCAAAGGAGACTCGGGGCTGGTCTGCGTGCGATCGTTCATACGCCACTCATTGGCGATCTTGAATTGCACCCCACCGATCAGACCATTGCACCGGCCAGCCGCTTCGAGAATGGCGGCGATCAGATAGCAGGTTGTGCTCTTACCGTCGGTGCCGGTAACGCCCACGACCGTCATCGATCGCGCGGGATAGCCGTAGAACGCGGCGGCAAGGTCGGCCAAGGCGGCACGCGTGTCCGCTACAACCGCAATCACTGCGTGCGAGTACTGGAGAAGGGGCGCCCAAAGCGCGCGCCGGTCCGCCTGTACAACGAAGGCGCGCGCGCCACGGCGGTAAGCCTCCGTGAGAAACCGGTGTCCGTCGACGTGGAAACCCGGGACAGCAACGAAGCATGCACCTGCCTCCGCGGTGCGCGAATCTTGTGTCACCGCAGGGATGGGCAGACCGGCCTCGCCATGCCACTGGAGCACGGGCGTCGCAGCGAGAAGATCGGAGAGAGTACGTCGCGTTTCCGCCATCCATCACCTGCGTAGCTGGGACTCAAGGGCCAGGTGGCCTGTAAGCCGAGTTCTGTTCCCGCCGCCGCTGCGGCGGGCGGTGACCATCTCTCTGGGGCGGCGGTTACCCGCCGCCTCTAGCGACCTACCCGAGGGCGAGCCGAGACTCCCATGGCCCTCCTATGCGGTCTTGCTCCGGGCGGGGCTTGCCCAGCCGGCCGGTCACCCGACCGCTGGTGCGCTCTTACCGCACCATTTCACCCTTACCTCGCGCCGCCAAGCGGGAGGCGGTTTGTTTCTGTGGCGCTTTCCTGAGGGTCACCCCTACTGGGAGTTACCCAGCGCCCCGTCTCGGTGGAGCTCGGACTTTCCTCGACCTCCCATGTTCAAGAGGCCGCGGCCACCCGGCCACCTGGCCCGTGGTGATCGTACACCCGCGGCCCGGCGCGTTGGGACCGAAGCGACGTGCTCAGTCTGGCTCTTTACCATCAAGGGCGGCGTTCGCCAGCGCATCCGCGCGGCGGTTCTGCTCGCGCGGGACGTGGTCAACGCTGAACCGAACGAATTGATCGGAGAGCGTGTCGAGCTCTCGATAGAGGGGCTTGAGCCGCTCGTGGCGCACGCGATAGCTCCCCTGAAGCTGCCGCACGACCAACTGGGAGTCGAGCCGCAGCTGAAGCTCGGTGGCGCCAAGCTCAAGGGCGGCGCGCACGGCAGCGATGGCGGCACGGTACTCGGCTTCGTTATTGGTCCCGCGGCCGATCGCCTGTGCAATACGGCGCAACTCGTTCCCATCGTGGTCGAGGACGACGGCGCCACAAGCGGCCGGGCCTGGATTCCCGCGCGCGGCACCGTCGGCGTAAGCGATCAGGCGCACGCGCGTCAGCCACGCAGGACCGTCGTGATGCCGTCATCGCGGACGATGACCCGCTCCACGAGTTCGCGGAGCGTCGACTGGCGCGCGTCGAATGAGAGCTGATCCCAACTGGTGCGGATGCGCTCGACTTGCCGGTCGAAGTGCTTGCGCTGCTCTACTTCAAAAGCGTGAACCGAAGCGCGCTGCTCTTGAGCGCGCAGCTCGTCGGCGGCGCGGCGGCGCTCGCGGACGAGAAGGTTGGCCGCGGTACGGAATTCGTGGCGCGAGATGCGGTTGTCCGCGAGGCGGTTGAGTTGCTCGGACAAGCGACGATCGAGGGACCGCAGGCGTCCGCGGGTACGTGCCGCGGCTTGAGCAGCGCCGGCCGCAACCGCTTGCTCATCGCCAGCGCGGATAACAGACGACTGTACCGCACCCGGTTCATGGCCCCTGATATGACCAACGACCTCGGCCTCCAGATCGTCAGCACGCCGTGTGTGGTAATCACAGACCGATTGGTTGGTGCGAGACTCGCACTGGTAATAGCGGTACGCCTGTTCCGCTGTGTCGCCGTTGCCGCGCCGCCATTGCTGCTTGCGGGAGACACCGATCATCCGATTACCGCAGTCGCCGCAGTGGGCGAGGCCGGAGAGGAGGTAGCGGCTCGGATTTCGCGCCGAGGGAGCGGTCCGCCGATCCTGTAGCCGTACTTGGACAGCACGGAACTGATCCTCGGTAACGATTGGGGGGTGGCTGCCCGGTACCGTGATGCCGAAGCGAGTGTAGGTGCCCACGTAGACGCGATTACGGAGGATGTCCCGAATAGAGACCATGCTCCAGTTCCCGCCCCGGCGCGTGCGATAGCCCTCTTCGTTGAGGCGACGCGCGATCCGCCGCACACCGAGGTTCTCCTCCAGATAGAGCCGGAAAATATGCCGGACGAGGGCCGCCTCGTTCTCGACGATCTCCAAGCGGCGATCCGGTCCCACCCGATAGCCGAAGGGTGGACGGCCGAGCGCCGCCCCGGACACCGCGCGCCGCCGCATCGCCGCGCGCACCTGCTTGCCCAAACGGCCGCCCGGCGCGTCGTTCCAAAATTGGATGATACGTTCGTCGTCTATCGCTCCCTCTGCCAAACTAAGAACGGAAGCTCCCAACTCCGTGATCTCGTAGAAGGTGCGAATCGCGTCGATCTGGCTGGCACCGAGATGGTTGAACGTCTGGACGACCACAATGCAGAAGTCGGGAGCGGGGCGCTGGAGGAATGCGAGCATTTGCCGCAGGCCAGGACGGTCACTGCGAATGTCGGCATCAATGAAGGAGGCAGTGGCTTCATAGCCGTGTGCGCGGCAGGCCTCCAGAAACGCATCGTTCTGGTCGGAGAGCGAAGGGTGGGCACGCTGCGAAGAAGCGTTGGGGAGGTTGCCGCTGAAGTATCCGACTGCGCGCATTAGGCTAGGCCACGTACAAGATCCGCTGACAGGAGGGGCACCGAACCGGTTGATCGGCGCGCCGGGCACGGTTGACCGCGTTAATGGGAAGCGTGAGGCGGCAGCCGCTGCAGGCGCCTCCCACGACGCGCGCGATCACAATGGGCATGAGGCGGCGTTGGGCATCGTAGATCTCCAACTCTTCCGCCTCGATATCCGCCCGCGCCGCGTTCACTTCCTCCCCAATCGCCGCGATCTCCTCCTCAAGCGCCGTGACTTCCGTCCGAAGCTGCTGCTGCTGTTGCTGCCAGCGCGCGCGTGACGCTTCGACGAGCTTCTCGAGGTGTGCAGCCGCTGCCTGTGCTTCCTCTTCCTGTTCGATGAGAGCTAGGAGGTGATCCTCTTGCGCCCGAAGCGCGCGCCGCAGGGCGAAGATCTCCGCTTGAAGGTTGCTGAGTTCTTTGGGGTCCTTGATCTCGCCACCGTAGAGCTTGGCGTCCTCGGCTTGGATCTTCGTCCGGGCATCTTCGGTACTTTGCTCTAGCGACTGCCTGTGCTCGCGCACTTCGTCAAGAATCTGCCGCTGTGCGCTTTCCTCAGCTTGAAGGCCGGCCGCGCGCGGATCGTCTCTGGTCTGCCGGAGCTTGTCGTCGCGCTCCTGCTTAAGGGCGTCGAGACGAAGATCGATCTCTTGCAACTCCGACAGGTCGCTCAATGCGATCATGCGTTCTCCGCTTCGGATAGGCTATCTGAGCTTACGAACCGATGTTCGCTAACGCAATAGTCGCATCCGGCTCAGCGGAGAGGGTAAGGTAGGAAAGAGAAACGCTGGTGCGCCGTGTGCACAATCAGCCATTCGCCGCGCCCTTCTCTCCTTGTAAGTATGCAGGCCTGTCGTGCAATTCAACGTCTCGCAGCTCATGCAGGAGCCGATCGGCAGCCGACGGAGTTTTCGCCTCGATAGTGCGCCACTCGACATGGAAGGGGTTGCGACTACCGTTAGCGGGGCGGTCGAGCTTCTGCGCACCGACGGATCGATCCTGGCGACGGTGCGCCTCAGCGCGCCGATCACAGCCGTGTGCAGCGACTGCGCACGCGAGTACATCGCGCCGCTTCCTCTAACGTTCAGCGAGGAGTTCTGGCCAGAATACGACCACGTGAGCCATGCGCTTGTGGAGATGCCGGAAGGACGCGAAGGTTTTCGAATTGTCCAAGGGCAACTCGACCTGAGCGAAGCAGCCCGGCAATATGTCGAGATGGCGCGGCCGATGCGGCCTTTTTGCGGTCCCGAGTGCCGCGGCGTGCCAGACGCTTCACGACAAGGAAGCCGCGAGGAGCCGGATATACGCTGGGGTACTCTTGAGCAACTGCGTCGCGAGCTGGACTAGCGTAGGGTTTACAGGGTCTGCCGAAGACCGGTTGGAGAGTTGAAAGTGCCACCGCTTCCCAAGCGCAAATACGCGAAGACTCGCCAGCGACTGCGTCGGCAGCATTTGCAGCAGCGCCGCGCGACAGTCGTCCGCTGCGGAAACTGCCAGTCGCCCATGGTGGCGCATCGCGTCTGCTATACCTGCGGCACATATCGTGGGCGCGAGGTCGTCCGTATCGAGGAGGCGGACGGGGAGTGAGCGCCGTGGCCGAGACGCGCTCGGCCTGGCTATTCCCCGGCCAGGGTTCACAGAAGGTCGGGATGGGGCGTGATCTCTACGAAGCCTATCCGGCCGCACGGGCCGTGTTCGACCGCGCGGACAGCGCGTTAGACCGGTCCCTCTCCCGCATCATTTTCGAAGGGCCCGAGGAGGAATTGCGGCAGACGTTCAACGCCCAACCCGCGATCCTCGTCATGAGTCTCGCCACGCTCGCCGCTGGACGCGAGATCGATCCCCGCCTCCAAGAGGCGCCGGCCTTCGTCGCCGGACACAGCCTCGGCGAATACTCGGCGTTGGTCGCCGCCGGCGCACTCAAGCTGAACGACGGGATCCGGTTGGTGCAGGAGCGAGGCCGCTTGATGCAGCGGGAAGGGGAGAATACTCCGGGGACGTTGGCGGCAGTCCTTGGGCTCGGAGAAGAGGCAGTGGAGGGGATCTGCCGAGAGACGGGGGCCGAAATCTGCAATATTAACGCGGCGGCGCAGATCGTGATCGGGGGCACGCGCCCGGCCGTGGCGCGCGCAATGGACTTAGCGAAGGCGCGGGGGGCGCGACGCACGATCCCATTACGCGTGAGCGGCGCTTTCCACTCCTCTCTCATGGCGCCGGTCGCCACGGCCATGATCCCGTCCTTTGACAAAGTGGACCTGCGCGAACCTGAGGTTCCTCTTGTAGCGAATGTAACAGCGGAGGCGATCCGGACGGTGGCAGCGATCCGGGAAGAGCTTGCGCGGCAAGTCTGCACCGCCGTGCGCTGGCAACACTCCGTCGAGTTCATGGTGTCACGCGGGGTGCGTGAGTTTCTGGAGATCGGACCGGGCACCGTCCTCACCGGGTTGGTGAAGAGTATCGCGGCGGATGTGCAGCCGACGGTGATCAACTTCAGCGACGCCCGATCGTTCGAGAAGCGCTAAGGGTTGTGGCAAGCTTCCATCACAAAGGGCGCATCCGCGCGTTTGAAGTCTTGTTCGAAGCAGAGTTCGCGTTAGCAGCAGCAGCGACGGTTCTCCAACGGCGTCAAGCAGGCGAACCGCTGGGATCGGGAGACGCCGCCTTCGCGGAAGATCTCATCCGCGGCGTCGTCGCTCACCGCGCCGAGATCGATACCCGTCTGCAAAAAGTCGCCCCGGACTGGCCCTTGGCAGACGTTTCGGCTATCGATCGGACGATCCTGCGCGTTGCGCTCTACGAATTGCTGTTCAATAATGCCGCCGTTCCGAGTGCCGCCGTCATCAACGAGGCGGTGGAGATCGCAAAGCGCTACGGGAGCGATGCGAGCCGTCGGTTTGTGAACGGGGTGCTGGGAACCGTGAGTCGCGAGCGGATCACTCAACGCGGCTCGAGCACAACAGAGACGGAGGAGGTCGGTGGCCCTGTTTGAGCGCGTACGCGGCATTATTGAGAACCAGTTGGGCGTGGACGCAGATGATGTGACGCTTGAGGCATCGTTCATCGACGACCTAGGAGCGGACTCACTGGACTTGGTCGAACTCATCATGGCTTTTGAGGACGAGTTCAAGGAAGAAGTCCCTTCTCTCGAGATCTCGGACGAGGAGGCGGAGGGAATCGCCACAGTCGACGACGCGATCGAGTTCCTCAAGAGCAAAGGTGTCCCCGAGAGCTAGCTCGAGGACCGGGATCTGCCAAGTACCATCACCCCAGACATCGCCTTGAGAGGGCGCTGGGGCCCCTTTATCGTTTAACTGCCATATCGTGAACGCGCGGGAGGCCTGATCCGTGGAGATCTTCGGCGTTGGCTTCTTCGAAATCGTGGCGGTGCTGCTGCTGGCCGCGATCATCTTCGGCCCGCACCGCTTGCCGGAGTTGGCAGGCCAGATGGGACGCGCGGTGCGTGAATTGCGTGAGTACGCACGCGATTTCCGCGACGAGTACTTGGTGGACTTCGAAGAGGTAAAGGAGGAATACCTCGAGATCCGGCATGAACTTCAGACGGAGAGCCAGGAGTTCCAGGCCGAGCTGGAGGCGGCGGATTCCGATATTCGCGCCAGCCTGAAGGAGATCGAAGGCGACACGCAGCAAGCGATCGCCGAGGCGAAGCGCGGGGAATCGAAGGATAGCGCGCGTACGGACAGCAAGGCAGAGCAGGTAGTGCATACGCAAGAGGGAACGGAGACGATCGCTCGGGAACCGACCCGGAGGGGAGTGGGGCGCCGGGGTCGAAACGTTCGCCGCCGGGCACAGCAGGCTCCGGTAGCACGGCCGAGCAATGTGATCTCGCTGCACCGGCGGCGCGGGAAGGAGTCCTAGCCCGCGATGGCTTCGCGCGCCGCGCCGGTCGAAGATCTCTCCCCAGAGCAGGTCGAGGCCGCCAAGCGCGGCGATAAGATCGTCTCGGTTGGCGAGCATCTGCTGGAGTTGCGCAACCGGATTACGGTCGCAACGCTCACCCTCGTCCTGACGACAGTGCTGGCGCTCGTGTTCGCCCAGGACGTGATCGACTACTTGCTAGAGCCCGGCCGTCGTGCCGATCCCAACTTCCGGCCGATCTTCACAGAGCTGTTGGGATTTTTCGGGTCGTACCTCAAGGTTTCGTTGCTGATCGGCCTCGCATTCGCAATGCCAATGATCCTGTACCAGGGCGTGATGTATCTGAATCCAGCGCTCACGACCGGTGAGCGGCGTTGGACAATACCGCTCATCCTCTTAGCCACCGTTTCGTTCGCCGGCGGCGCAGCGTTCGCGTTTTACGTCGCCTGGCCACCCGCGCTGAACTTCCTGCTGAATTTCGGACAGGATGTCGCCGACGCCCAAGTCACTATCAACGACTACGTCAACAAATTAACGCGGTTCATGTTCTGGACGGGCATTGTATTCGAGACGCCGCTGGTGCTGATGGGGCTGGGCTTTCTGGGAATCGTCAGTTCGCGCGCCCTCAAGCGTGCTTGGCGGTGGTCGATCATTGGATCGTTCGTCATGGCAGCGATCATCACGCCATCCGTGGATCCGGTGACGCAGGCGGCCGTGGCGCTGCCATTGATCGCCCTGTATGGCCTGGGAATCTTGCTGGTGAAGCTAGTGGAACGTCACCGTGGTGAGCTAGAAGCAACGGCACCGGTCGAGGCGTGATTGTTCCCGCACAGGGGCTGGCGCTCTTCCGTTCCCTTCGCGTCCGCGCCTTCAGTACGGGCCTGATCGGCGGGTTCTTCAGCGGGCTCACCGGTATAGGTGGCGGCACTCTCATGGTGCCGCTGCTAGCTGGCTACGTCCGCCTCCCCCAACATACCGCCCACGGTACGAGTGTGTTGATCGTAGTGCCGATCGCCGCCGCCGCCGCCGCGAGCTACATCTGGCGCGGAGATGTCGAGTGGGACTTGGTGGGAGCCTTACTCGGCGGATCGATCATCGGCGCCTATGTCGGCGCCGTGTTGATCATGCGCTTCCGCGCCCGCGAGCTGCGGCTGATCTTCGCCGCAGTGCTCGTTGCCGCAGGAATCCGGCTCTTGCTTACGTAAAGGCATTCATGGAAGACGTGTTGATCGCACTAGTGATCGGTTTGGTGGGGGGGCTCGCAGCAGGCCTGCTGGGTATCGGTGGCGGTGCCGTCTTCGTGCCGGGCTTGGTGATCCTGATCGGCACGGAGCAGGTCGTGGCCCAGGGAGTTTCCCTAACAGTGATCATCGTGACAGCGGCAGTAGCCGCGTTCCGGCACCGGCATAACCGGACGATCAACTACCACGTTGCGCGCTGGACGGTCGTGCCGGCGATTGCGCTGGCGGTGGCGGGTGCGCTGGTGGCCAATGAGATCGACGGAGACATATTGCGCCGCATTTTTGGCGGCATGCTGCTGGTAGTCTCAGCACGAATGGTGTACCAGACGGCCCGTACTTGGCGCGCAACGAACGAGGCAGCGACGCCCCTAGGATCCGCTGGCGACTCGCCACGATGAACCCGGACGTCCTCGCCGAGCTGAATGCGCGCATCGCTTCTTGCACTGCCTGCGCCCTGCACCAGGGTCGGACGCAGACCGTCCCGGGCGACGGCGATCCGAACGCCGAGGTGCTGTTCATTGGGGAAGCGCCCGGCTTCCACGAGGATCAGCAGGGCAGCCCCTTTGTCGGGCAAGCAGGACGGGTCCTCGACCAACTCTTGCTGGAGATCGGCCTCACGCGCGCGGATGTCTTTGTCGCCAATGTGATCAAGTGCCGTCCCCCAAACAATCGCGATCCACTGCCCGAGGAGATCGCGACGTGTGAACCGTTCCTCACGATGCAGATCAGCGGGATCCGCCCCAAGCTCATCGTGACACTAGGAAGGTTCGCCTTGCAGTACTTCCTCCCTGGCACATCCATCTCTCGATCCCGAGGGAAAGTGATCCGCAGCGACCCTTATCTCCTCTACCCGCTATACCACCCCGCCGCCGCGCTGCGGCAGAGCCGTCTTTTCCAGGTGCTGCGGGACGACTTCCAGCGCATCCCGCAGATCGTCGCGGGTGCGGAGCGTCCCGACGTCCGCGCGACTGCGTCCGCAGCGGCCGTTCAAAAAGAGGACAGCGCCACCCAGTTGCAGCTCCTCTAAGGATCGCCCGTTGCGTGACGATGTCCCCACCGATGGCGTCCGCCTGATCCCGCTGGGCGGCCTGGGCGATATCGGTCGCAACATGATGGTGGTGGAAACGGCCGACGATCTCGTGGTCGTGGACGCCGGCATTATGTTCCCTCCGGAAGAACTGCTGGGGGTCGATTTCATCATTCCGGACGTCTCTTATCTGCGCCAGCGGGCAGCGAAACTGCGCGCGTATCTGGTCACGCATGGCCACGAGGATCACATCGGCGCGCTGCCGTACCTGCTGCCCGAACTCCCTGCGCCGATCTACGCGACGCGGCTAGCTCAGGGCCTCTTGGGGTTAAAGCTCAAGGAGGCAGGCCTGGACAGCGCCGTTCGCGTCACAATCGACGAGCAGTCGACGAGCGAACTCGGCAGCATCCAAGCCGAGTATTTCCCCGTGGCGCACTCAATCCCGGACGCGGTAGGCATTGCCCTACGGACCCCGGCCGGGCTCTTAGTGCACACGGGCGACTTCAAGATCGATCACACCCCTGTGCTGAGCTCTCCTACAGACCTACCGCGCCTCGCCGCTTACGGCAGCGAAGGCGTGCGCGTGTTGATGAGCGACTCCACCTACGCCGACCACCCCGGGCACACACCGTCGGAACAGGTCGTGGGCGACGCGCTCCAGCAGATCATGTTCAGCACGCCGGGGCGAGTGATCATCGCCACGTTCGCGTCGCAGATCGCGCGCCTGCAGCAGATCATCGACGGAGCGGAGGCAGCAGGCCGTACGGTTTTTGTGACTGGTCGGTCCATGGTGAACAACGTACGGATGGCACGCGATCTGGGCTACGTCACCATCGCGCACGGCGGGATTCGCCACATCAACGAGCACGACGGCTTCCCCGATGACGAGGTCGTGATCGTCTGCACCGGCGCCCAGGGTGAACCGATGTCGGCGCTGGCACGGATGGCAACAGGCGATCATCGCGAGGTGATGATCAAGGCCGGAGACACGGTGGTGCTATCGTCCAGTCCGATTCCAGGAAACGAAGCCGCGGTGAACCGGACCATTGACAACATCTTCCGTCAGGGTGCGGTCGTGCGATCAGTGGGAAGCGGGGATCCCAACGTCCATGTGCGCGGTCACGCGGCACAGGAAGAGCTCAAGACCGTGCTCAATCTCACCCGTCCCGAACTCTTCGTCCCGGTGCATGGCGCCTTCCGGCACCTAGCGATGCACGTGGACCTCGCGCAGAGTTTGGGCGTGCCGCAAGAGAACTGCCATCTCCTGCTAGACGGCGATGTGCTCGAGTTGACCAACGAAGCGCACGCGGTTGTCGATACCGTACCGGCGTCGTACGTGTCCGTCGACGGACTGAGCGTGGGCGGGGTGGATCACACGGTCTTACGCGACCGGCAGCATCTCGCGACCGAAGGCATGGTGGTTGTGGTCGTGCCGGTAGACCACCGAACCGGGCAGATCGCGGGGCAGATCGACGTGGTGTTCCGCGGCTTTGCCATCAGCCAAGACTCCGAAGCATTACGCAAGCGGGCGGTGGAGCAGGTGCGAGAGACCCTCCTGGGAAAGGATCACCCCGTGGAGTGGACTGTGGTCCAAGAGTTGTTGAAGAGCAGCATGTCGCAGTTCTTGTATCGCGAAACACGCCAGCGTCCTATGATGCTACCCGTGGTTGTGGAAGTCTGACCCGTGGCGGGGTGACCGGACTTCTCGAAGGAGCCCGCTCCCCATGGCACGTGCGGAGGCTCGCCGCCGCCGCTCTCCCTCGCACTATCGCTTCGCACTGCGACTCCCGCGGCAGCGGCTGGCGTTTCTACCGGTACTAGGTGCGATCTGTGTCCTCGGCACAGCAGCACTCATCAACTGGATCGTAGCTCCATCGGGCGTGGTCGGCGCAGTCCGCGAGAGCGCCATTGAGGCGATCGGCGTGGGCATTTTCCTGGTGATCGCCCTGGTGATGATCGTCGGATTGTGGCTGATCACGGGCGCACGCTGGCAGCCGGGCCTGGCTGGGATTCGCCGCATCGCAGGGATCTGCGCGCTCGCCCTCTTCGCCTGTGGTATGGGCGGCTTGATCCGGCCCGATTGGACTTTAGGAACCGTAGACTTGAGCCGGGTCACCGCCGGTGGCGCCCTGGGTGATACGCTGACATCGCCCGGCGGTGCCTTTGTCATGCTGGCATTGGCGCTCGCAGCCGCGCTGATCCTCGCCCCACGGCCCAGCGTGCAAGGCGGGCTGTGGACCGCCCAGGCGCTCGCCATGATTGCCGCGACGCAACCACTGCGACTCTCTCGCAGGGCGTGGCGGCGCGGTTTCATCACGACCCGCGCCGCACCGGCCTCCGAAGCGACGGCCGATGCCAACGACACAGCGAACGACTTTCCGGCCGCTCCAGACGAAACGGAGGCGGCAGCAGAGCCGCCTCCAGAAAAAGAGCCAGCCACCGACCTTCCCGGCAACGCGCCAGCGAAAGTAGACGACGAGAGCCGCGCCAACGGACGACAGCGGCGACGGAGTGAAGACGGCTGGCAGCTGCCGCCGCTCACGCTGCTCCGCACCGAAGCGGCAGCGAAGCGGAGCGCTCAATCACAGGAGCAGGCGAAACGGATCATGCACACCTTGGAATCGTTCGGCGTCGATGCCAAGGTCGTGCATATCAACGAAGGCCCGTCCGTCACGCAATTCGGCATTGAGCCCGGCTGGGAGGTGAAAACGCGGACCGTCTTGGAGCGAGACGCGCACGGTCGAACCGTGAATGCCGCAAACGGGCAACCGCAGACCCGCGAGGAAGAAGTCTCGCGGACGCGGGTGCGTGTGAGCAAAATTACACGACTCGCCAACGACTTGGCGCTGGCGCTCGCCGCGCCGTCGATCCGTGTCGAGGCTCCCATTCCCGGCAAGCCCGTCGTCGGCATTGAGGTGCCCAACGCGAAGACGCGCCTGGTAGCACTCCGGGGAGTGCTGGAGTCGGGAGAGTATGTCCAGGCGGTGCGAGAAGCGGCAGTGCCGATCGCGTTGGGGCGCACGGTCACGGGCAAGGCCGAAGTCCAAGACCTCGCACGGATGCCACATCTCCTCATCGCGGGCGCCACCGGGGCCGGGAAGAGCGTGGCGATCAACAGCATCATCTGCGGCTTATTGATGCAATTCTCCCCCGCCCAATTGCGCTTGGTGTTGGTTGACCCCAAGCGCGTGGAGTTGACGAACTATGCAGCTATTCCCCATTTAGCGTTTTCGCACGTGGTGACCGAACCGGACGAGATGGTGGGCGCCCTGCGAGTAGTCATCACCGAGATGGACCGCCGCTACCGCCGGTTCGAGCAGACGGGCGAGCGCAACATCGCGTCCTACAACGCCAGTGCCCCACCAAACGGGCCGCTGCCCTACTGGGTCGTGGTGATCGATGAGCTGGCCGATCTGATGATGGCGGCGCCCGTCGAGGTGGAGCAGCAACTGGTGCGACTGGCCCAACTCGCCCGCGCGACGGGCATTTTCCTGGTGATCGCGACGCAGCGACCATCGGTAGACGTAGTCACCGGGTTGATCAAAGCCAACTTCCCTACGCGGATGGCATTCGCGACCACGTCACAAACAGATTCCCGCGTGATCATCGACCAAGCTGGCGCGGAGAAACTGGTGGGGAGAGGCGATATGCTGTTCCTCGCGACGGATTCGCTCAAACCGCGCCGCATTCAGGGGACTTATGTCTCTGATGAGGAGATCGCGCGCCTAGTCAAGTTCTGGACGCAAGGCCGCCACCGATCCAGTACCCCTCCCGATCTGGACGAGCAACTGGAAACCGCCGCCGCTCAAGCGAGCGCAGGCATTGAAGAGGCCGCTGACAGCGAGGCGCGCGACGCTCTCTACGAGCAGGCACGAGCGCTTGCAGCGGAGCACTCGCGTGTCTCGGCGTCAATGCTGCAGCGCCGACTGCGGATCGGCTATCCAAGGGCGGCTCGCCTGATCGACACGCTCGAAGCGGAAGGGGTCGTCGGAGCAGCCACAGGCGGACAGTCACGGGAGGTGCTGGCGGCCGCGAAGAGCGAGGCACACTGAAAGTTCAACAGGGACGCTGCCTGTCTGGCTAAGATGGGATGGGAGCGTCCGATGCCGCGAATTCGCCTGACTGAGCTCCGATCGTGATGCGCGCGCTTGCCGACGCGGTTGCGCGCTGGCGTACCCCCAAACCCCAGCCACCACAGCGGGGGGAAGAGGAAACGCCCTGCGTCCTCTGTGGCTCCGACACGTCCACCATGCAGAGCTACGCAACGCTGGGCGTGTGCTCTGCCTGCAACTACCACCACGCGATCTCGGCCTGGCAGCGGATCAGGATCTTGGCGGACGGCAATAGTTTCCGCGAAATTCACGCGTCCACCACTTCGATCGACCCGCTCTCATTCCCGGAGGGCGGCGACTATCGGGACAGCTTGCGTGAAGCGTTCCGCCGGACGCGGCTCCGCGAAGCAGCGATCACAGGCGTATGCAAGATCCAAGGGCGGCCGACTGTCCTCATCATCCTCGACTTCGGCTTCCTGGGCGGCAGCATGGGCGTGGTGGTGGGAGAGCGCGTGGCCCAAGCCTTCGAGTACGCCAGTAACCGAGGGTTGCCCGTCGTGTCCGTGATTACCAGCAGTGGCACGCGCGTGCAGGAGGGGGTGCTGGCGCTGATGCAGATGGCCAAGACGTCCGCCGCCGCCGGCCAGCACAGTCGCCGCCGACTGACGCACGTGACGATCCTTGGCAACCCATCGACCGGCGGGGTCTTTGCATCGTTCGCGAATCTGGCCGACGTGATCGTCGGTGAACCAGGCGCCCTCGTGGGACACGCCACTTTGCGGGACGTGGAAGAGGCCGAGCGCGGAGAACTCCCGCCCGAGACGCACACCGCAGAGTCCCACCTGGCACATGGGTTGATCGACCAAGTGGTCGCGCGCGGACGGCAGCCGGACCTGTTGGCATCGCTCTTGGATCTGACGGCGCCCAAGCCACGTCTCAGGATCAAGCGCGGGCTGAAGCTACTCGACTGGCACCCCTCGCGCGCGATCAATCCCTGGCAGGAGGTGCAACTCGCTCGACACGAGGGCCGCCCCGGCGCATTGGATTACATCGGGCGGATCGCGGACACGTTCGTCGAGCTGCGCGGCGATCGCGAAGCGGGCGACGACTCGAGCGTCATCACGGGCCTAGCTGACCTTGGCGGGCAACCCGTGATGCTGATCGGACAAGAGCGCTCTCGCTCCGAGAAGCGCCAGCCACCGCTCATCCGGCCGGAGGGCTTTCGCAAGAGCCTCCGCGCCATGCGGTTGGCGCAGAAGTTCAAGCTCCCTCTCGTCACGCTGGTAGATAGTCAAGGAGCCGACCCAAGTCGTGACGCCGAAGAGCATGGATTGGGCCATGCGATCGCGGAAAATCTCGCCATGCTGGCAGGGCTGCGGACGCCGGTGATCGCGACGATCATCGGCGAAGGAGGGGGCTCCGGAGCGCTCGCGTTCGCAATCGCAGACCGCGTCTTGATGCTGGAGCACTCCATCTTCTCGGTTGCGTCACCTGAACGGGCGGCGGCGATCCTCTACCGCGACCAGAGCCGGGCGGAGCGGTTGGCCAAAGCGCTCCGCCTCACCGCTGCTGATGCGCTGGAGTTAGGTGTCGTGGACCGGGTTGTCCGTGAGCCGCGGGGAGGAGCACATGAGGATCACGACGCAGCGGCGGCACAGCTCGCCTCGGCTATCCGGGAGGCGCTTGGCGACGTGAGTAACGTGCCCGTGCGCAAACTGGTGAGGCAACGCTACCAGCGCTACCGCAAGGTCGGAATCTATCAGAGCTTTTTCCAAGTCAGCCTGCGCCGCAATCTCGCCGACTTGCAAGACGACATGCGCGGGCGATTCTCTCAAGCCTTTCGCAAGGGAATGCGCGGCCCACGCGACCGGGACGAAGAGGCGCCCGGCATCGCTTTCGATTAACTGCGACGGGGGACGGAGGGCTGGAGGCCGGACTGGCCGATCGCGGTATTGGTCTGAAGCGTTACGGAAGTGTGAAGGGCGTAAAGCGAGTATCGTCGGTCCACTCGAGCTGGTAGAGGTGCTCCCGCCCGGGAAGTCCACGCAGGCGCCTCATCCCGCGGTCCACCCAGCGGTCCTCAGGCACGAGCGCGGCGACTTCTTCGTGGACCCGGGCGGAGAGCCAGATCTCCTCACCCAAGCTCTTGCCCAAGATTCGCTCTGCAACGTTCACGGTACGGCCGAGAATGTCACCGCCCCAGCGCAACATCACATCGCCCGTGTGCATCCCGATGCGCACGCGTACGGGCCAATCGGAACGCCGGCTGGCTCGCATGCTGACGTCACGCTGCACGCTAATGGCGCAGAGCACAGCATCCAGTGCTTCGGCGAAAGCGACGAGGAAGCCATCACCGGTGCTTTTGACCTCGAAGCCCGCATAGCGGTCAATGGCAGTGCGAATGAGACGATTATGCTCATCAACAAGCTGGGCCCAGAACGCGTCGCCAAGGCGTTCGTTCAAGCGAACCGAGTCTTCAATGTCAGTGAAGAGAACGGTAAGCGAGCGGCCTCCGGCAGGGACGAGAGTTGCGCTGAGGGCCGAGCCGTCCCGAGGACAGAAGGCCGATCCTGCCGGCGCTTCTTCACCGCAGAAAGGGCAGCTATGGAGCGCGTGCTCCTGCTCGTCCGGGAGGAGCCAGCCAGGCGTGCGAGGTCGCCGCGGCCGAGTGTCGTCCACAGTGCTCACGAAGGTCCTCGCCCGGTCCGCGCCGCTTTTCCCGGTGCGCAGGTGCTGCCCAATCGCATCACTCTACGAATCTCACCGCGGCGAGCCAGCGTCTAGGCATCCCCGACTCGCCTGGGTATTCTGTCAACTTCCCGTGCGCCTGCTTGTTCCTCTGCGTTTGATCGAGCGCCGATCGCGCCGACCATAAGAATCCGCAACCCATTCGGAGAGATCGGCCTCATCTCCCAGAAGCTCGCGACGCAGCTCAACGATCTGATCGCGCAGAAGCGCCGCGCGCTCGAATTCAAGGGCTTTCGAGGCGCGCTTCATCTGCTTTTCAAGGTCTTTGACCAGCCGGGCGATCTCGTCTCTGGGAATGTTGGCTGTGTCGACAGGCGCCTTGACATCGTAGGCCGCGCGCTCTTCCGCAACTTGCTTCACCTGATCTGTTATGTCCCGTATGGCCTTGCTGATGCTGACCGGCGAGATGCCATGCTTCTCGTTATAGGCGCGCTGAATGCTGCGGCGCCGATCGGTCTCATCGATTGCGGCGCGCATCGAATCCGTGACGGTGTCGGCGTACATGATCACGTGCCCGTTCACGTGGCGGGCGGCACGGCCGATGGTCTGGATCAGCGAGCTTTCGTTGCGGAGGTACCCCTCTTTGTCGGCGTCCAAAATCGCGACCAAGCTCACTTCGGGGAGATCTAACCCCTCCCGCAGGAGGTTGATCCCGACCACGCAATCAAAAACACCGAGCCGGAGGTCCCGAAGGATCTCGACACGCTGAAACGTATCTTGCTCACTGTGGAGGTGGTGCGTCTTGATGCCGAGTTCACGCAGGTAGTCGGCCAAGTCTTCGGCCATCTTCTTGGTCAACGTAGTGACCAAGGCGCGCTCGCCACGCTCGACACGCCGATGAACCTCATCGAGCAAGTCGTCGATCTGACCTTCCGTCTTACGAACCTCCACTGCGGGATCGAGGAGGCCGGTGGGACGGATCACTTGCTCCACAATCTGGGTGGAATCGCCGCGCTCGTAGTCTCCCGGCGTAGCGGAGACGTAGATCACTTGATCAAGGTGAGCGTTGAACTCCTCGAAGCTGAGCGGCCGGTTGTCAACGGCGGAAGCGAGACGGAAGCCATGGTCGATGAGCGTCTGTTTACGGTTGACATCGCCGAAGTACATCCCGCGCACCTGCGGCAGTGCCATGTGACTCTCGTCGATAAAGAGCAACCAGCGGTCTGGGAAGTAATCGAGCAGGGTCCAGGGCGGGCTGCCGGCAGCACGCCGGGCGAGGTGCCGCGAGTAATTCTCGATACCGGAGCAATAACCGGTCTCGCGCAGCGTCTCGATGTCGAAGCGGGTGCGCTCCTCAAGTCGCGCTGCCTCGAGAATGCGGCCCTCGCCGCGCAGCGTCTCGAGGCGCTGGGCTAACTCCGTCTCGATATCACGCAGAGAGGCTTCGAGCCGCGCGGCGGAGGTGACGAAGTGCTTCGCAGGATAGATGTCGACCCGGTCACGCTCGGCCAGGACTTCCCCGGTAAGCGGGTCGAGCTCCACGATGCGCTCAACTTGGTCGTCCCAAAAGTCCACCCGCACCGCCAGTTCCTCATACGAAGGTTGGATGGTGAGGGAGTCGCCACGGATACGGAACTTGTTCCGGCTGATGGTCATCTCGTCGCGTTCATACTGAACATCGACGAGGTGGCGGAGGATGCGCCGCCGCTCGATGCTTTCGCCGACTTTCAGCGTCAACACAAGCGACTGGTACTCCTCCGGCTCGCCGAGACCGTAGATACAGGAGACCGAGGCAACGATGACAACGTCCCGGCGCTCGAAGAGAGCGCGAGTCGCGGCGTGGCGCAGCTTGTCGATCTCGTCGTTGATCGCCGCGTCTTTCGCGATATAGGTGTCTGTGCGGGGAATGTAGGCTTCGGGCTGATAGTAATCGTAATAGGAGACGAAGTACTCGACCGCATTGTTGGGCAAGTACTCCTTGAATTCGGTGGCGAGTTGTGCGGCCAGCGTTTTGTTCGGCGCAAGCACCAGCGTGGGACGGTTCACGGCCGCGATCACGTTCGCCATGGTGAAAGTCTTGCCGGATCCGGTAACGCCCAACAACGTCTGGGCGCGATCGCCACGCTGGATGCTCTCGACAAGCGCCGCGATCGCCTCCGGCTGATCACCAGTAGGCACGTGGGCGCCGCCGATTTCAAAACGCTGCAGCATGAACTCCCGCGTGGAGGAGTATCGCAGCGGCGGCCGGTCAGATGACGACTCGTCGCTGCCCGTATCAGCCATCGACAGCGACGCTACAGGTGCGCCCTGTCGTCTCGGCAGCATAGAGGGGTCCATCAGCCATCCGCATCTCTTCCACCGCCGCACCTGGGCCAAGCGCGCACCCGGAGAGTGCATCGGGAGAGCATGGTTGCCCCCAACCGGTGTAGAGCCACCGCAGCACTTGCGCAGTGGCTACGGGCTTTCCCTCGATCACCAGCGCTTCTGCTCGCCGCTTACAGGAGGAGCAGCCACTTGCAGCCACCCAATCGGCTCAGGTTCTGTCTGCAAGGAGATCGAAGACAGCGCGCAGAACCACTTCGGTATCGGCCGCCGGCACTTCCGAATCAGGCTTCGGCAGAGCACCCGCGGCCTCACCGACCCAAGCCTTAGCCTCCCGGCGTCCGTAACCGAGCGCCACGAGCGCTTCGATCGCGTCGCTCAGCGCGCGCTCGCGTTCGGGAGCGGGGGAATCAGCAAGGCCAGGGTAGTGCTCGTCGACGAGTAGAGCCTCTTCAAGCACCTTCCCCCTGAGCTCGGCGACGATCTGTCCAGCCTGTCGTGCGCCGATGCCAGGCAGCCGGCGCAGCGCCGCCTTGTCCTCATCTTCGATCCAGCGAGCGATAGTCGAAATGGAAGTCGCCAGTGCGCGGCGCGCCGTGGTCGGCCCCATTCCGTGGACGCGCATGAACTTTCGAAAGAACTCGCGTTCCGTAGGGCGTAGAAAGCCCACCAGCACCGGCGTCGGATTGCGATCAGGCACGTGATAGTAGATGAAGAGTTCGAGCGTGTCTGGGTGTGGATCCAACGCCCGCCAAGCGTAGGCAGGTAGTTGGACTTCATAGGAGATGCCACCAACGTCGATCTCGACACTTTGTGCGTTCGGGTCCCAGGAGCGGGCACGCCCGTGAATTCGCGATATCACGATCGGTCAGTCATGGCTGCGGCGCTGCGGTCATCGCGAGACGCTGGCTTAGCAGGTGGCAGTAGGCGACGGCGAGTGCATCCGCCGCATCAGACGGTTCAGGAAGCTCCGGGAGCGCCAATTCCATGTACAGCAGTTGCGCCATCGCTGCTTTCTCCGCACCGCCGTCGCCAGCCACCCGGTGCTTGATCTCGCGAGGCGCGTATTCCGCTACCTCCAGGCCGTGACGGGCAGCGGCGATGAAGGCCGCTGCTTGCGCCTGGCCCAGCGCCATCGCCGCCCGGACATCCTCCTTGACGAAGGGGCGCTCCACAGCAACGACATGTGGCCGCTGCGATCGGATAGCCGTGCTGAGCCCTTCCATGAGCTCCCCGAGCCGCTGCTCGACCGACCCGCTCCGCTTCGGCTTAATCAGCCCCCACCGTGCCTCAAAGCGCTGTCCCTCTTGCGCGACAAGGGCCCAGCCAGTGGCCTGCAAGCCGGGGTCTACCCCAAACACCCGTAGGATCGAACTCACCGAAAGAGCCGTCCTAACCCGCGCCCGGTGAGCCGCCCCGCAGCGCGCCGCCGAACGGCCTGGATATCCCCCAGTAGTGCGGCAAGTAGGTAGAGGAAACTACGAAATCCAGTCATAGCGTATCACTATCTTCACTCGCTACTTATCTTGCTGAACCGAGACGCGCCCCAGGCAAATACAAAGAGCTTCTTAACTCTAGGAAGCCATCCCGTGCACCGTACACCGCGCGGCCGGCTCGGGATTACGCACAGTCTCCCTTCCTTCACGCCGACACCCATCTGCCGAGCCAGCATCTGTCTCTAGCGATCAGGGCAAGCACATGGACGGGGGAGCGCACGCCGCGTTGCCTAGAGCTCGGTCAACACAGACTCGGGAAGGTCGGCGTTGCTGTGAACGGACTGGATATCGTCAAGCTCTTCCAATTGCTCGACTAAGCGAAGGAGCGTGCGCGCGTCCGCCTCTTCCAAGGCGATCTGGTTGAGTGGTCGCATGACGGTCTCAGCGGACGCGATCGCAACCCCGGCCCCGCTCATGCCGTGACGGACCGCTTCAAGATCGGCGAGAGCGGTGCGGACTTCGACCAGCGTCTCGTCGATCGTGACGTCAGCCGCGCCGGCATCGATCGCCTCAAGCGCCACGTTATCGGCGTCGACACCTTCCGCAAGATCGACGACCACGATGCCACAGGGCTCGAAGGCCCAAGCGACACTGCCGGTTGCACCCAAATTGCCGTTGTACTTGGTCAGCGCCGCCCGAACGTCAGCGGCCGTCCGGTTGCGGTTGTCGGTGAGTGCGTCGATCAGGAGGGCGACGCCACCGGGACCGTAAGCCTCGTAGCGAATCTCCTCCCAGTCTTCGCCGCCCCCCGCACCTGCGGCACGCGCCAGCGCCCGCTCAATGGTGCCCTTGGGCATGTTGGCTTGCTTGGCGCGCGCGAGGGCGAGCCGCAGCGAGGGGTTGTCGTTGGGATTCAAGCCACTCCGACGGGCAGCTGCTTGGATCTCCCGGCCGATTTTGGTAAAGAGCTGGCCGCGCTTCGCGTCTGCGACGCCCTTCTGACGCTTGATCTGGGACCACTTAGAATGACCGGCCACGCCTTCGCCCCTGCCACAGTCGCACGAACGTTCGGATAGTACCACGCAGGCTTCGACCGTCCGGGAGCGTTATACGAGAGGGACGGCGTCCTTTTGCACGCCCAGCCACACGTTATCGATCAGGCGTGCGCCGCCGACTCGCACGGCCAGCGACAGCAGTGCCGTCGTTTGTACGCGCTCAATCTCACGCAACGTGGGAAGTTCGGCGCAGGAGACATACTCAGCGCGCAGCAGGGGCTCCCGCTCCAAGGCTGCGGCGACAGCAGCGCGCAGCGCGGCGGCGGCACGCTCACCGCCCGCGAAGCGTGCCTCCGCCTGCTGAAGGCCGCGGGAGATGGCCCGCGCGGCTTCCCGCTCTTCCGGTGTGAGGTACTGGTTGCGGCTGCTCATCGCCATCCCGTCCGCCTCGCGTACCGTAGCGACGGGAACGATCTGGACATCGATATCCAAATCGCGCACGCATTTGGCGATGACGAGAAGCTGTTGCGCATCTTTCATGCCAAAGTAGGCGCGGGCCGGCTGCAGGATGAAGAATAATTTGCTCACCACGGTGGTAACGCCAGCGAAGTGGCCGGGACGGGCGGCACCCTCTAGGACGGCAGTGAGTGGCCCATCCACCTCGACTTTGGTAGCGAATCCCTCCGGATAGATCTCGTCGACTTGCGGGAAGAAAAGAGCATCGATCCCGATCTTCGCGAGCTTAGCGCTGTCGCTTTCCAAGTCCCGGGGATAGCGATCGAGGTCCTCGTTGGCACCGAACTGGAGCGGGTTTACGAAGATGGAAGCGGCGACGTGATCGTTCTCAGCGCGGGCCCGGCGCGCGAGGGTCAGGTGACCCTCGTGCAGAGCGCCCATAGTGGGGACGAGGCCAAGGGACCCTGGAAGACCGCGCCGCCAGGCACGTACCTCCGCGACCGTCGTCAGTATTTGCACAGATGCCGTTATCGTGAACCAGCGGTCTCAGTAACGAGTGCGCGACCTACCAATCGAAAGGCCCGACCCCGGTAACGCCTGTGGCTTCGCCCGTCAGGTGACGGAGTTCCTCAAGCGCATCTTGGTCAAGCTCGAAAGCATGGTCGAGTGTAGGGAAAGAGCCGTCGATCACCTCACGTTGGTAGCTGGCCAGGGCGTTGCGGGCACCTTCAGCAAGTGCCGCATAGTGCTTCGTGTGCCGCGGCAGGAAATCCGGCAGCAAGCCGAGCATGTCGTGCCAAACCTGGATCTGACCATCGCAGCCGGGCCCGGCACCGATGCCGATGGTAGGCATGGCCAGGCGTTCGCTGATGAGGGCGGCGACCGGCGCGGGAATGCCCTCCAGGACGATGCTGAAACAGCCAGCGGCCTCCAACGCCAAACCATCATTGAGAAGCTTGACCGCAGCGGCTGCGGTCTTGCCCTGAATTCTATGGCCGCCGAGTTGATTCACGGATTGGGGAGTGAGACCGATATGACCCATGACTGGGATGCCGACCTCGACCAGGCGGGTCACCGTCGAAGCGATGTGCGCACCCCCCTCAAGCTTCACAGCCGTCGCCTCCCCCTCCTGCATCAGACGAGTGGCGCTGCGGATCGCATCGTCAGGACTCGCTTGGTAGGAGCCGAACGGCAAGTCCGCCACGACGAAAGCGCGCTCGGTACCGCGCACAACCGGCTTCGTATGGTGGATGACCTCCTCTAACGTGACCGGCACCGTGCTTTGGTAGCCAAGCACGGTTGTGCCCAGCGAGTCGCCGACCAGAACGCCAGGGATGCCGACTTCATCGATTAACCGAGCCGAGGGATAGTCGTAGCAAGTGACGAGGGCAAAGCGCTCGCCACGCTGCTTCATCGCCTTGAGAGAATGCACGGAGCGCCGGCCCATGGCAGCTTCCTTTCGTCTGCGCCCGCTTAGGGGTCACAGCGCTGGATATCAGCCCCGGCAGCACGCGATGCCCGCAGGTGGAGGTGGCGTCTCCAGTGAGCGCTCACCGCCGCGCGAGGCGGTCGGCTGCGACCCCAGGCTAGGAAGCATAGGCGTGGACTGTCAACGATCCTTGCCGTCAAGGATGGCGGGTCCACTCGTGGACAGTAGGGACGTCACCCAGTGCAGTAGCGGCAGTGACGCCCCGCTGAATCGCCAGCGAAATCGTCTCAGCGGCCATCACACCCAGGAGCACGATACGGTTGAGGGTCATCGGAGTGCGGTCGTCACCGGTCGCCAGCACGAAAATACTGTCCCCATCAAGCGGCGTATGTGCGGGACGAATGGCGCGACCGAGACCATCGTCGGCCATGATCGCAAGCCGCGTCGCCTGAGCCTTGTCGAGGCGCGCGTTGGTCGCAATGACGGCGATAGTGGTGTTCGTGGGCCCTTCAGACGCCGGGGCACTCTCGGTCGACTCCAGGTCGATGCCGGTCGCATCAGCATCGCGAACCGCACTCTGGGCCACGAGATCTGCGGCAACGCACATCTCGCCCGGCCGCCGACCGCGGGGAGCCGCGATCAGCTTGCCGCCGGTGTCGTGGACATCGCCGATGCAGTTCACAGCGGCGAGCGCTCCCACGACAAGTCCAGACCCGTGAGCCAGGGCAGCACTCCCGATTCCCCCCTTGAGCGCCGTCTCCAATCCGCCCGTCTTAGCGACCGTGCAGCCGACGCCTGCGCCGACGCTCCCCTGGGACACGACGCCGTCCCGCGCTCCCTCCGTGGCGCGGCGTCCTGCAGCAGCGTCCGGAAAAGCCTCGGCTGAACCGATACGCAGATCGAAGAGGACGGCTCCGAGCACGATCGGAATGCGCGGCACGCCGACAGCGAGCGCCTGTCCGACCCCACGGTCGCGTAGCGCCTCACGCACCCCTGTGGCGGCGGCGAGTCCGAAGGCGCTGCCACCCGTGAGGAGCACGGCGTGGGCACGCGCGATGGTGTTCTCCGGCTTGAGGAGTTCCGTCTCGATCGATCCGGGTGCGCCTCCTAAGGAGCAGTAGCCCGGGACGGCTCCTCGATCACACCGCACCACCGTGCAGCCCGTGATTCCGGCAGTGTCGCTCCAGTGCCCGACGCGAATGCCGGGAACAGCGGTGATGGCATCAGGGTCGGCGGCGCTAAGCACGCGAGGAAGGAGGCGCATCAAGGGACCATTTGGCCCAGCCGCCGGAGACTTCGAGAGAGGCGCCGGTAACGTTGCGCGCGGCATCCGAGAGCAGATAAACGACGGCGCCCGCGGTCTCGTCCGGCTGGGCGAAACGGCGCATCGCCGTGTGCATCTCGTTGCGCTCCACGTACCAGGCAGGGAGCTTGCTTGTGAAATCACTCGCCACCCAACCAGGCGCCACGCAGTTGACGCGAATGGGCTGGGCAGGCGCATGCGCCCATTCCGCAGCGAAGCTCTTAGCCATCGCCTCGACCGCGCCGCGTGTCATCGCGTAGGCGGACAGCCGTGCCGCGCCGGTATGGGCGAGCACCGAGGAAACGATGACGATCGCCCCGCCCGTTCCACGTTCCAGCCAGCGCCGCGCGACAGCGGTGGTAAGGAAGAACGTACCGCGCTGGTTGATACGGACCATCTCATCGAAGTGCGCGGGCGCCAGCGTTTCAGCGCGGGCGAAGCTGGGGCTGACGCCGGCGACGCTGACGAATCCGGTGAGGGCGCCTGCCTCTGCTTCCACACGGCTCAGGAGATCGTCGTGATCTTCGATGGCGCCGGCATCGGCCGGATAGGCCAAGGCGCGTCCGCCAGCGGCGTTGATCGTCTCTGCAGCCGTCTCAACTTGCTCCGTGGTGCGCGCAGTGAGCGCAACCGTCGCGCCCGCCGTCGCGATCAGCTTGGCGCACTCGAAGCCGATCCCTCGGCCGGCGCCGCTGACCAACACGATCTGGCCTTCCAGGGAAAATGGATTCTCAGGCATCGAGAGGCAGTGTATGGCAGCGCGCCTTCACGGACAGAGATTGGGGTCGCGTCCGCCGCGCTCGCCGCCGCGGAGGCGTGAGTAGAGCCAGATCAAGTCGCGCGAGGCTTGGCTGATCGCTCCCACGGCGAGCGCGAATTGCTCGATCTGCTTCTCGTCGATAGTGAGGGCGTGCGTCGCGATGCGGTGCCGCTTCTCTTCCAGCACCATTAGCGCCACTTGATCGGGATTCATGGAGCGGTCCGGCAGCCATTCCAGCGTGTTGGTCAGGGTCGAGGATCGCTCCAAGCCATCGGCGAGTAGAAGCACCGCTTCCTGATCCGCCTTGGTAGCGCGCTGCAGCCCCTTCACGACGGACGCCAGTGCAGCGCAGAGCTGGCGATAGTCGCTCTCGGAGAGACCATCCCGAGCCGCATCAATGTCGGTGCGGGTGGGGAGGCCGAGGTCGCGCAGGATCTGATCGGGGGAACGGCCCAGCACGGCGCGATTGAAGGCGGCGACGGAGCGCGTCGTGAGGCGGTGAGCCATGAAGCTTGCGAGGACGGGAGTCTTGCGCCGTGCGCGGAGGGCGGTGAACAGCGCGGTGAGGCTGGCCACAGCGTCGAGATACTCCTCAACGATGCGTATGCCGAGGATCTTGCGGTGGTCGGGCGGTGCGAGAACCAACTCGCGGAAGAGCGCTTCAGAGACGACGCGGGGCGCAGTAGCACCAAAGCGCGCGTAGTTCTCCAAAAAGGGAAGCTCGAGACCATCAAGGTAGGCGCGGAACTCGCGGTCGAGCGCGGTCTCGGCGCCAAGATCGACGAGCGGGGACTGGGAAACTTTGGGCGCGTGGGGATTGGCCATCATGCGCGCTCCCTCACCGCCGCAGTGTAGGCCGCGCGGGCGGCGTCAGGCGCGGGCGGTTGCCCGTGCGTTTTTACGAGGCTTCCGTCTTGGCTTGCGCATCGCTTGGCGCGCGGGCTGACATCGGGGACACCAGTGCGAGGCGCGTCCACCGACGACGGTGCGTTGAATCGTGCCGCCGCAGCAGTCGCAGGGCTGGCCCGTGCGACGGAAAACGCGCACGAAGTGCTGCTGGTTGCCGTCCCTGCCGTCGGCATCCGTGTAGTCGCGAAACGAGGCGCCCCGGTGGGCAATCCCCTCACGCAATGTCTGCTCAATAGCGGCGTGAAGGCGGGCGCACTCCTCGGCGCGCAGCGATCCCGCGGGAACGGAGGGGTGGAGCCCGGCGAGGAAGAGCGACTCGTCCACGTAGATGTTCCCGAGGCCAGCGACACGGCGCTGATCGAGAAGGACGGACTTGAGAGGCGCTTGCCGCCCCGCCACCACGGTGGCAAGCACGTCCTCGGTGAAGGCGAGCGTGAGCGGCTCCGGGCCGAGCCTGCTGGTGACGGCGGCGATGTCATCAACGACTTCGAAGGTGCCGAACTTACGGATGTCCGTAAAGCGCAGCTCAGCGCCATCATCAAGGGGAACGACGGCACGGAGGAAGTCATCGGGCGGGGCGTCCTGGGGGCGGTGGCGCAGCGAGCCCGTCATGCGCAGATGCACGACCCAGCTAGCACCGTCGTCGAGATAGAAAAGCAGATATTTGCCCGCCCGGCCCACGGCGTCGATACGACGGCCGCTGAGCCGGTCGCGCAATTGCTTTTGAGGCACACCCAAGAGAAGGCGGCTGGCCCCACGCTTGACGTGGAGACCGGTGATGCGCCGACCGACGACCTGTGGACCGAGGTCGCGGCGAATGGTCTCGACCTCAGGGAGCTCGGGCATGCTGGCAGGCTAAGGCTCGATGCCGCGGTAGGCGGTGGGGCCAGGAGCGTAAGCGTCGCGGAGCGTCTCTTCGGGGAAGAAGTCGGGAGGCACGTCTTCGGCAACGTGCTCGTACAAGGCCGCCTTAAAGATGCCCTCGAGCGTCGAGACGATCGCGAAGACGAGCCCGATCAGCGCGACGCCGGCGACGATCGCGGCGACCGGCGAGATGGCGGCCAGAACCACGATCGGGATCGCCGCGATGATGCCGGCAAGGATGTAGATGATCCCGAAGCCGAAGCTAGCGACGAGCTGCTCTCCCCAAGTGCGTTTAAAATAGCCGCCTGAACGCTTGATGGCCTCGATCGGCCCCACCCCTTCGACGATCAAAACGGGCAGCACGAAGAAGGTGAGGTAGCCCCAAGCCGCGCCGACCAAGCCGATCAAAATGTCCGTGATGAAGCTACGGCTTTGGCTGCGCGCGTACTGCAGCAGCATCCAGATGATGACGGCGATCAAAGTCCAAACGAGTAGCTGCGGGAGGCGGCGGTTGACGGCGGCGAACCCCGTCCAGACGTTGGGGTCGCCCCCGCGCAGGCGATGCCGAGCGGCCGCGATCAAGGCGCCGTTGTTGTACATGACGATGAAGAAACCGAGATAGAGCGCGGCGAAGCCGATGATGAGGTCGCCCGCGTTAATCTCGGCTTGGCCCGAGCTGTCCAAGCGATCGAATGTGCCGATCTGCGAGAAGATGCCGGCCGTTACCCCGGCGATGATGGCGACGCCGATCGCCGACATGATCGGGAAAAAGAGCAACTCCTTGTCCTTCTGCAGGACACCCCAGGAGATCTTGATGAGGTTCCAAGTGTTGCCGAAGGTACGAAACACGATGCCCGAATCGTAGCACGCGAACGGTTAAGCCAAGTGATAAGGCTTCATGTCGCCCCAGTTGGAGCCGCTCTTGAGATCGATCTTGAGCGGGACGATCATCTCGATCGCGTTGGGCATGATCGCTTGCAGCAGCACGGCGATCTCGGGCACTTCAGCCTCGGGGAGCTCGAAGATCAATTCGTCGTGGACGGACAGGACCATGCGGCAGGCCGTGTTGCGCTCGGCGAGAGCAGCAGCGATCTGGAGCATGGCGCGCTTGATGACGTCGGCGCCGGTGCCCTGCACGGGCATGTTGACGGCGACGCGCTCGGCAGCGGCGCGGATTTGAAAGTTGGGTGAGCGGATCTCGGGGACGTAACGCCGCCGGCCGAGCAGGGTTTCAGCGTAGCCGCGCTCCTTGGTAGAAACCTTGGTCTCCTCCAGCCATTCGGCTACGCGTGCGAAGCGGCCGAAATACGCGTCGATGAAGCCGCGGGCCTCCTTGCGACCCATGCCAGAACGCTGGGCAAGGCCGAAGTCGGTGAGACCGTAGATCACGCCGAAGTTCATCATCTTGGCGATCCGGCGCATCTCCGGGGTGACGGCTGCTGGGTCGACACCGTAGGTGGCAGCGGCAGTCGCAGCGTGGATGTCCTCGTCGCGGTGGAAGGCTTCGATCAGGTGCGCGTCCTCAGAGAGATGGGCGAGCACGCGCAGCTCGATCTGGGAGTAATCGGCGGCGAGAAAGACCGCATCCTCGCTATTTCGAGGGACAAAGGCGCGACGGATGGCGCGGCCGGTCTCCGTGCGAACGGGAATGTTCTGGAGATTGGGATTCTCCGACGAGAGCCGCCCCGTGGCAGCGACCGCTTGGTTGTAGTCGGTGTGGATGCGACCGGTGACGGGATGAACAAGCGCGGGGAGCGTATCAATATAGGTCGACTTGAGTTTGCTGACCTCACGGTACTGCAGGATCTGTTCGACGATGGGATGGAGGCCGATCAGCCGTTCGAGTGCACGCGCGTCGGTGCTGTAGCCATGCGTAACCTTTCGACTCTTCGGCAGCCCCAGCTCCTCGAAGAGGATCTGACTGAGCTGCTTGGGCGAGCCGATGTTGAATTCGTGGCCAGCGGATCGGTATACGGCTCGCTGGTACTGGTCTATCTCTTTCTCTAGCTCCGCAGCCATCGCCCTGATCGCGTCCCCATCCAGGGCAACGCCCAGCAGCTCCATCTCCGCCAGCACGGCGCTGAGCGGCAGCTCGACCTCGGTATACAGCCGATGGATCTGCGGCTCCTCGTCGAAGCGCGTGGCGCAGTCGGCTTGAAGACGGAGGATGAAATCGGCGTCCCTACAGCCGTACTCCGCCGCCGCCGCCGCCGGCGCGTCGCAGAGGGAGATCTGCTTCTGACCGGTACCAAGAAGTCTCGTCAGCAAGGGGATCTCGTGCGCGAAACGCTCCAACACCAGCGCGTGCAGGGTCACCGAAGGCTCCCCTAACAGATAGGCGCCCAGCATGGTGTCGTCCTGCACGCCCCGCAGCGTGACACCGCACCGTTGTAGAAGCTTGGTAGCGAACTTGGCGTTGTGAAGCACCTTAGGGCGCGACGCGTCCTCGAATAACGGCCTGAGGAGATCGAGTGCGTACCCCGGGGTGATCTGGGACTCACCGTCAGAAGCGTGAGCAACGGGGACGTAGACGGCTTTGCCGGGCCGATCCGCCAGCGCATAGCCAGCGATTTCGGCCCGCATCGCGTCCTCGCCGGCAGTGGCGATACTCACGGCGACCAGGGGCGCGCTGGCAGTGGCGTCGAGCCAAGCCCGCAGATCTTCATCTGTGCGAAGCACCTTGTAGTCGTCGTCGATGGCAACCTCTTCGGTGCTACGTGATGTGGTGCCTTTTCGGGGACCGGCCTCTGGCAGGCGAGTGATGAGGCTGCGGAATTCGAGGTTGCGGAAGAGCTCGATGACAGCGCCGCGGTCGTAGTCCTGCAGCTCGGCGCCATCAATGTCGAGCTCTACGGGCACGTCGTGGCGGATGGTCGCCATCTCTTTCGAGTGGAAGGCGGCGGCGCGATTTTCGGTCAGGGCTTTCTGTGCCCGTGCCGGCGTCACTTCGTCGAGGTGGTCGTAGATCGCCTCGATCGTGGGGTACTGATTCAGAAGTTTGACGGCGGTCTTCTCGCCGATGCCCGGAACGCCGGGGATGTTGTCCGAGGCATCGCCCTTGAGGCCCTTGAAGTCGATCATTTGCGGCGGATCGATGCCGTAGCGATCACGGACACGCTCCGCACTGTCGTAGAGCACCGTGTCGCGCTGGTACGGCCGGTACATGAACACATTGATGCTGGGGCGGACGAGTTGGAGGAGATCACTGTCGAGAGTGGCGATCCAGGTCTCGATACCGGCCGCCGCGCTCTGATCGGCGAGGGTGGCGAGCACGTCATCTGCCTCGAAGCCAGGAACCTCGTAGATCGGAATGTTGAACGCCTTGATAACGTCAATAGTCCGCTCAATCTGCGGGGGGAGATCGTCCGGGGTCTCTTGGCGGTGCGCCTTATAGGTGGCGTCGGCTTCGTGACGGAAGGTGGGGCCCGGCGGGTCCATCGCCACGGCAATATGCGTCGGATGGAGCTCATCAATGACGCGCAGAAGCGTGTTGGTAAAGCCGTAAACCGCCGTAACGGTTTCCCCCGTGCGCTGGACGATCAGGGGCTCGCGGACGGCGAAGTAGGCTCGGTAGATGATGCCGTGGCCATCAAGGATGACAAGCCGGCCCGCGTTCTGTCCCTTAGCAGCCAGCACCATCGCCGCCGACTCTTTCGAGGCCGCATTGCCGCCCGTGGAAGGGTGGTGGCTTGCGGCGGAAGGCCTTCGCCGTGGTGGTACGCGCCATTACGGGCTTGACGGAGGTCACGCACGAAGTATACGGGCAGGAGGGAGGCCCCGCGTTGCGCGCCGGTATTCGGTCGAGCGCGACAGAGGACGACCGCAAGGCAGTGGTAGGCTCGTGCTCTGAGACGCCATTCACCAGGTAAAGGAGTATCTGTGCCGCTGGACCGGATCGTCGTTCGCGGCGCGCGCGAGCACAATCTCAAGAATATCGACGTCACGATCCCGCGCAACCAGCTCGTGGTGATCACGGGCGTCTCGGGATCTGGTAAGTCCTCATTGGCATTCGACACGATCTACGCGGAGGGGCAACGGCGCTACGTCGAGTCGCTCTCAGCGTACGCGCGGCAGTTCCTGGGACAGATGGAGAAGCCCGACGTCGACTACATTGAAGGGCTGTCCCCCGCGATCTCGATCGACCAGAAGTCGCGCAGTCACAATCCCCGCTCCACGGTTGGCACCGTCACAGAGATTTATGACTACTTGCGACTGCTGTTCGCGCGTGCCGGGCAACCGCACTGCCCCAAGTGCGATAAGCCGATCACCCGCCAGACGGTCCAGCAGATGGTCGACAGCATCCTAGAGCTGGCGCCCGGCAGTCGCCTATTGGTGCTCGCACCCGTCATCAAAGACCGCAAAGGGGAGCATACCCAGGTCTTCACAAGCGCTCGCCAAAGCGGGTTCGTTCGTGTGCGGGTCGACGGGGAAGTGCAGTCGCTGGACGAGGAGATCTCCCTGGCGAAGAACCGCCGCCACACGATCGATATCGTGGTCGATCGTGTCGTCCTACCGGCGGTGGAGAACGAGGAAGCGCGTACGGCGCTCGCCGGACGCTTGACGGACAGTGTTGAGCAGGCATTGAAGCTGGGGGCTGGCTCGATGCAGGTCGCAGCGGTAGGGAGTGCGGAGCAGCTCTTCTCGGAAGCGCTCGCCTGTCCAGAGGATGGCTACTCGCTCGGCGAGATCGCGCCGCGGAACTTCTCCTTCAATAGCCCACACGGCGCTTGTCGCGATTGCACCGGTCTGGGGCAGAAGATGGAGGTTGACCCCGAACTGGTCATCCCGAACCCCGACCTCTCGCTCAGCGAGGGTGCGATCGTGCCCTGGACGCGGGCAGCAACGACCACAGCTTGGTACGGCCGGCTGTTGGAGGCGGTCGGCGAGGCGTACGGCTTCGACTCGAAGACCCCGATCACCGAGCTGCCCGCCGACGCGCTTGATGTGATTCTGTACGGCTCCGACGAAGAGATCGAAGTGCGCTACCGAAGTCAGGCGGGCCGCAGCCATCGCTATAAGACGGCCTACGAGGGTGTGGTGCCCAATCTCATGCGCCGGTATGGGGGGACCGATTCCGAGTGGCAGCGGAGCGAGATCGAGCGCTACATGACCGCAGTGCCGTGCCCGGCCTGCCGGGGAGCGCGTCTGCGGCCCGAAACGCTTGCGGTTCTCATTGATGGGATCAACATCACAGACGTGACGGCGATGTCCGTCCGTCAGTCGCAAGCCTGGGCGGAGCGGATGGCGAGTGCAGACACCCCGCTCAACGCGCGCGAACAACTGATCGCACGGCAGATCCTCAAAGAGATTCGCGAGCGACTGACGTTTCTCGTCGACGTGGGGCTGGATTACTTAACGCTCGAGCGCGCCGCCGGCACGCTAAGCGGCGGCGAGTCGCAGCGTATCCGGCTGGCGACGCAGATTGGGTCGTCGTTGTTGGGAGTGCTCTACGTCTGCGACGAACCGTCGATCGGTCTGCACCCGCTGGACGACGACCGATTAATTCGCACACTCCAGCACCTGCGTGACGTCGGCAACACGGTGCTGATCGTCGAACACGACGAGGCAACGATGCTGGCCGCGGACCATATCATCGACATGGGCCCGGGCGCCGGGGAGCAGGGGGGCGAAATCGTCGCGGAGGGCACGCCCGAGCAGATCATGGCGCAGCCCCAGTCACTGACGGGTGCCTACCTAGCGCAACGTGAGCAGATCCCCCTACCGGCATCGCGCCGGCAGGGCAATGGCCAAACGCTGAAAGTGCTCGGGGCAGCGGAGCACAACCTCCAAGGGATCGACGTGACGCTCCCACTGGGCACGTTCATCTGCGTGACCGGCGTGAGCGGATCGGGCAAGAGCACGCTCGTCGAGGCGATCTTGTATCGGAAAGTGGCGCAATACCTGCACAACTCCAAGCTGCGTCCCGGCAAAGTCCGCAAGATCGAAGGTCTGCGGCATATCGACAAGATCATCGATATCGACCAATCGCCGATCGGACGGACGCCGAGGTCGAATCCAGCGACCTACACAGGCGTGTTCACGCCGGTGCGAGAGCTGTTCGCATCGGTCCCGGAGTCGCGGGCGCGCGGCTACAAGCCGGGACGCTTCTCGTTCAACGTCAAGGGTGGGCGCTGCGAAGCCTGCCGGGGGGACGGCTATAACACGATCGAGATGCAATTCCTCCCCGACGTGAGCGTGCCGTGCGAGATCTGCCGGGGGAAGCGCTACAACCGCGAGGCGCTGGAGATCTTATACAAGGGCAAGTCGATCGCCGAGGTCCTCGACATGACCGTCGATGAGGCGGCGGAGTTCTTTGACGCCCTGCCGGCAGTCCGGCGCCGGTTGAGGACGATCCAGGCCGTGGGACTCGGCTATATCAAACTGGGGCAACCAGCGACCACGTTGTCCGGAGGGGAAGCGCAGCGGGTCAAACTCAGCACGGAGCTCTCGAAGCGCAACACCGGCCGGACTCTCTACTTGCTGGACGAGCCCACGACTGGGCTGTCGTTCCACGACACGGCAGCGCTCTTGCGGGTCCTGCAAGAGTTAGTCGACGGAGGGAACACCGTCGTGGTCATCGAGCACCATTTGGACGTGATCAAAAACGCCGACTACATTATTGATCTCGGGCCGGGCGGAGGAGCCAACGGCGGGCGCTTGGTCGCGACGGGCACACCTGAAGCGATCGCAGCGAATCCAAACAGCCACACCGGGCGGTTCTTAGCATCGAAGCTGGAAAGGTCGGGAGGAAACGCAACGACGGAAGCGAGTGGCGCCGCGCTGGACGACCGGTTATCCGAGCGCGGGAACGGCCATTCGCGGGTGCGCCAAGGACGGCAGCAGGGCGAGAAGCGCGGGCCCAAGCAGCGAGTCCGAGCGACCTAAACCGGCAAGCAACCAAGAAGCGAACGCCCGGCGCCGCGAGCATTTCGCCGACGATCCAAACCAGCCGCGCGCGGCCAAGAATGAGGAAAGTCTACGAACCGCTGCGTTCTTCGTGGCGGGATCGGAGGTGCCGTCCCCGTTTTCCATGCGCCCGATCAGCCTGATCGCCCACACGCCGCAGCCGAATTTAACATTCGAGGAAACCACACGACGGCAGTTGCCTAGACAGTGGCTCGGGTATATAAGAGGGAACGGAGCCGGTCGAACCCCGGACGGGAGCGACGTTCGGGAGCGGGGAGAAGCTATGACGTACGTCATCACCGAGCCATGTATCGATGTGAAAGACCAGTCCTGCGTAGAGGTATGCCCCGTTGACTGCATCCACGACGATGGCGACGACGATCGGATCCTCTACATCCATCCGGATGAGTGCATTGACTGTGGCGCTTGTGAGCCCGCTTGTCCCGTGACGGCGATCTTCGCTGAGGATGACGTACCCGAAGAGTGGGCCGGCTACACGGCAATCAATGCTGATTGGTACGAAGACAAAGACGGCGCCCGTGCCAAGGTCGCGGAGATCGCCCCTTAGCAACCCGTCCTTCCGCCCTCGCCTCCGACCCGCTTTCTCAGCGGCGTCCCACGCTACTCCCCAGCGGCACTCGCGCCCAGCGGACGCCGGTCTCGGGACCGCAGTCCACAACGATGGCCGCCATCTCGAACTCTCGCCGCGCGAGTGGTACCGGTGCACCCGAATACACCGCGACCACTGGCTCACTGGCCACATCGGCATGGTGTTCCCAGTGTCCGAGCGCGACGTAGTCCCAGCCGCTCCTGTCGATCTGGCTCGGCTCGATCAGCATGGAGCGATGGGCGTCGCCCGGACCGCGGACGAGGTGGCCGTGCGCAAGCGCAACATGCCATGAGGCCGAATCCTCACGGGCGGGCAGACCATCCAGAGGGCGGAAGTCCAGATCCGACTCGTGGAATCCTCGGCCCCAGCAAACCAACCCCAGATCTGGCAACGTGAACGTCTCGCCTTCCTCTTCCAAGAGAAATGTGAGGTTTTCGACGCCCGCCAGATCGTGGCGCGTATAGACGGAACCGTACCCCAAGGCATCGTGGTTGCCGTTGATCGCAACCACCGCCGTTGGCGCAATGGCAGCGCAGCGATCAAGAAACCACTCCACCGTTTCGGCCTGGGCACGATTGGAATCGAAGATGTCTCCAGCGATGAGCAGCGCGTCTGCCTTCGCCTCTTGCGTCAGGGACAGGACGGCTTCGAAACCCACACGGATCTGCGCGCGCCGATCGACCCATATGGGATCATCGACGCCGACATAGGCGTCGAGGTGCAGGTCGGAAGTATGGACGAAGCGGAGTGGCCGCTGCGGCATGAGAGAAGCTAGCACTCCAAGCGCATACGCAGCGCATCGACCAGATCCTCTACCCGCACGCGTTCCTGTGCCTGATCATCGCGATCGCGGATCGTGACTGCGTGGTCATCAAGGGAATCAAAGTCGACCGTGACGCAACAAGGGGTGCCGAGCTCGTCCTGACGCCGGTAGCGGCGGCCGATACTCTGGCTGTCGTCATACTGCGTAGCCCAGTGGGAGCGCACGCGGCTCCAGACGTTGCGCGCCATCTCGACTAAGGGCTGCTTGCGGCTAAGCGGCAGCACTCCAACTTTGTAAGGCGCCAGCCGTGGGTGAAACTTGAGGACGACGCGATCATTGCCGTTTTCGTCTGGTTCGACCGTGTAGGCGTCGACCAGGAAGGCCAGCAAGGCTCGATCGGCGCCGGCAGATGGCTCGATCACATAGGGAACGACATGCTGACCGCTTTCTTGATCGAAGTAGGAGAGCCGCTGGCCGCTGGCTTCGGCATGGGCCTTGAGATCGAAGTCGGTGCGGTTGGCGATCCCTTCGAGCTCGGCCCATCCTTGAGGGAAGCGATATTCCAAGTCCGTGGTGCCGGCGGAGTAGTGGGAAAGCTCTTCCTGGGGATGAACGCGCCGACGGAGATTCTCAGCGCGCAGACCCAGATCCACGTACCACTGCTCGCGAATCTCGATCCAGCGCGTGTACCACTCGGCAGCCGTATCCGGATGGACGAAGAACTCGATCTCCATCTGCTCGAACTCGCGCGTGCGGAAGATGAAGTTTCCGGGCGTGATCTCGTTTCGGAAAGCTTTGCCCTGCTGCGCGATGCCGAAGGGGAGCCGACGACGAGTCGCTGTCAGCACATTGCCAAAGTTGACGAAGATCCCCTGCGCCGTCTCGGGACGCAGATAGGCCAACGCGCCCTCGTCCTCCACGGGACCAACATGCGTTTTGAACATCAGGTTGAACTGCCGAGCACTGGTGAAGCCTTCGCTCGAACCACAGGTTGGACAAGCGTCTTGCTGCAGTTCGTCTTCACGAAAGCGTTGCTTACAGCTCAGGCAGTCGACCAAGGGATCGCTGAAACTCGCGACGTGGCCGCTGGTCTCCCAGACGCTGGGTGACATCAGAATGGCCGCATCCAAGCCGACGATGTCATCACGCTGGCGGACCATGCTGCGCCACCAGGCATCCTTCACATTGCGCTTGAGCTCAACGCCCACGGGGCCGTAGTCCCAGGTAGATCCGAAACCCCCATAGATCTCGCTGCTCGGGAAGATGAAGCCCCGGCGCTTGGCCAGCGAGACGATCGCCTCCATCTTGACGCTGGCGGGCGTATCAGTGGTCACCCGTAATGGCCTCCGCTCGGTGCTCGCCCCACGCTATCAGCGGCCCGATCGTCCGGGCAATCACTCGAGAGGCAGCGGGAGGCGTTGACCGGGATGGCAGCCCTGAGTAGGTTGCGAGGCGCGGTTGAACGGAGAGCAGATGCGGTTCCTGATCGGATTCGTGCTCGGGGTGACACTCGGCGCTGTGGCCGTGACGCTGGCGACGGGACAAGCAGGCGCGCTGCTGCGCGCCCAACTCGCGCAGCAGCGCGCGGAATGGACACTATTCGACGAATCCTGACGTTCGTCATCGTGGTTGAAAGCCGCACCGCCACGGCGAGCGGCGCGGCTCAACAGGTCCGTCTACTAGGAATCGAGCAGCACAAGCGGTTTCCCGCGTCCGACACCGGACGATCCTTGCCATCCGTGTAAGGCGTGGGCAGCCAATGTCATCATCGATCTTTGGCACAGGACGTATGCGAGGACGGGCGGAACTCCTGCAGTACGCCCCCTACCGCGATTGGGTGCAACCGCTGCGGCGCTTCACGGAGCACGCTAGAGGAAAAGGGGACCGAAAACGACTGCAACGATCGCCATCAGCTTCAAAAGGATGTTCAGCGACGGACCGGAAGTGTCCTTGAAAGGATCACCCACGGTGTCGCCGACGACGGCAGCCTTATGCGCTTCAGAACCCTTGCCTCCGAGGTTGCCCTCTTCAATGTACTTTTTGGCATTGTCCCAAGCGCCTCCGGCGTTGGCCATCATGATGGCGAGCATGGAGCCAGCCGCAATGGATCCGATAAGCAGGCCCCCGAGGGATTCCGCCCCGATCACCGCTCCCACGAAGATCGGCACGGCGACCGCAATGACACCGGGAATGACCATCTGGCGTAGCGCGCCATTGGTCGAGATGGCGACGGCGCGGGCGTACTCGGGTTGCTCCGAGCCATCCATGATGCCGGGGCGCTCGCGGAACTGGCGCCGCACCTCCTCGACCATGGCCATAGCTGCGCGGCCCACCGCGCCCATGCTGAGGGCGCTGAAAAGGAAGGGCATCAGCGCGCCAAGCAGGATGCCGATCATGACCTCGAAGTCAAGGAGGTTGAACTCCTGGACGCCAGTGGTAATGGAGTAGGTCGCGAGTAGCGCCAGAGCCGTGAGCGTGGCGGAGCCGATCGCGAAGCCCTTGCCGGTAGCGGCGGTCGTATTGCCGAGTTGGTCGAGAGCATCGGTGCGCTCGCGGACCTCTGCAGGCAAGCCGGCTTGCTCGGCAATACCGCCGGCGTTGTCGGCCACGGGGCCGTAGGCGTCGGTTGCCAGGGTAATGCCGAGCGGCGCCAGCATGCCGACCGCCGCCAAGGCGATGCCATAGAGCCCCGCCAGTTCGTGGGTTAGCCAGAGAGCCAAGACGATGGTGATCAAGGGCACAGCGGTGGACAACATGCCCAAGCTGAGGCCGCCGATAATCACCGGCCCCGTACCAGACTCCGCCTGATTCGAGAGGCTGATCGTCGGGCGGTAACGGAAGGGGCCCACGGCGAATCCCTCCGATGAGGTGAACCCCTCGGTCACCGTCGCAATAATCTGCCCCGCTAGCAGCCCAACCAGGATCGCCAGGAAAATGTTGAGATCCAGGCCCATCACGGCGACGGCAATACCCGAGCCGAGGAGCACCAGCCCGCTACCGCTGAAGACACCGGCACGGAGTGCCCAAAGCAAGCGACCTTGGCTGGCACGCTCACCGGTACGCACGAGGAAACTGCCGAGCACGGAGCCGAAGATGCCGATCACCGCGATCAAAAGGGGAAGAACATATGCCTCTGAGTCGAAATTGGCGACCGCGTTCTCGCCGAAAACGGCGTTTGAGCCGATCATGCCCGCAGCGACGGCAGTCGGAACGGCGACGACGGCCAGCGAGATCGTCGCGACGATCGACCCTACGTAGGACTCGAACAGGTCCGCGCCCATCCCAGCGACATCGCCCACATTGTCGCCCACGTTGTCGGCGATGGTGGCGGGATTACGCGGATCGTCCTCCGGAATGCCAGCTTCGACCTTCCCCACAAGATCGGCGCCGACATCCGCCGCCTTCGTGAAGATACCGCCACCAACGCGAGCGAAGAGGGCGATGGATGAGGCGCCGAAGGCGAAGCCGGTAAGTGGGCGAGGCTCTTGCCAAATGATGTAGAGGATCGAAACACCGAGGATGCCGAGTCCGACAACAGTCATGCCCATCACTGTTCCGGAGTTGAAGGCTGCGCGCAGAGCGGAGTTGAGGCCGGTGCGCGCCTGATGGGCCGTGCGTACGTTGGCTCGCACGGCAATGGTCATGCCGAGGTAGCCGGCGGCGGCGGAGAGGATCGCGCCCACGAGGTAGCTGAGCGCAGTTTGCGGCACGTGCGTGCCATCCTCTAACTCCGCCTTGCCGAGGATGTTGAGATCGATGAAGAGCAACAGGATCGCAAAGACCGCCGCCACGAAGGCCGCGAGGAAAAGGTATTCGCGTTGCAGGAAAGCGGCCGCCCCTTCTTGGATGGAAGCGGCGATGGCGCGCATGCGCTCGTTGCCTTCATCAAGGGCGAGAACGTCGCGGACACGGAGCGCGGCGAAGGCGAGTGCGACGCCGCCGCCGATGAGGGCAACGATCAGGATTTCCATGAGACCTCCCGAGATGTCGGATCCGACGCGAGCCGCTTGGCCGTTCGGCTGCTCCGCCACCGACACGACCGCCGTTCGCGGCCGCCAACACGAGCGCAGATCCTAAGAGAGCCGATCCGGACGATCAACGCAGTGGAGAACGGAGCGCGGCGCTACGGGAGCGGCGGAGCGGCGGCGAGCTGGTCACGCAAGGCAGTGATCTGGGTATCGAGACGACGTTGGAGCGCGGCGACCGTCAGGTCGCCTCGGGTGCGCTCCGTCACCCCACGCACCATGTCCGTGCTCCTTCGAAGACCGTGCGTGATCGCCTCCGGGTAGTCCATCGTCACTAGCTGAGCGTAGATCTCATCCATCGCCGCCAGAAGATCGTCGGGGGGCGCCTGACCCTCGCGGCGCAGAGAATCGAGGACGAAGCGACGAAGTTCGCCAACCGCCTCCGCTAGACCGTGAAGGTAGGCGGCGGCGGAAACCCCGAGGTCGTCGGGCGTGGGGAGCGGCTTCCTCGAAACAAGCGCCAGAGTGAGCGCTGCCTCCGCGTATTCCTTCAGGGCGTCATGCAGAAAGCCGACGTGATAGACCGCCGGATGATCCTGAATGGTTTCGCCAGCGACGGCGGCCTGCCGGCGAAGATCCTGCACGCTTTCCGCTGCGCGTTCGAATTCATGCCGATGGATAGCGCGGATGGCGAGGGAGGCCTGTCGAATCATCTGTCGTGAGGAGGCAAGGCCTTCCTCACGCACGTGGTGCATCGCGTCAAGCTCCTGGCGGATCGCTTCCATAAGACCATCGAGGTGCAGGCTGTCGGAGTCAGACATGGGACATCTGGTCAGAGATCCTTCACGGGATCGGGCAGCTCTCCTTCGCGTGCTTCGTCGATCATCTTGCGCGTTTGCTTGGGCATGTCAACGCCCATATCCGCGAACTGTTGCTCGACCCAACGGCCGATCTGCCGCGGATCGCGGTAGGCGTCCGGCCCCGCACCGAGGGGCGGCGTACCGTAGTTCTCCAAGACTTGCTGCTCCGTTTTGGGCGTCGCGAACACGGAGAGGGCGCGCTCGGTCTCCAGTGCGCCGCAAGAGTTGCAGGCCGGAGAGGCGTCAGTGCTGCCGATCGAGCGCCGAAGGACGCTGGTCACAGCGCGGCAGCGGGCACAGCGGTATTCGTAGACAGGCATCGCAGCGTTACCGGCGCGTCAGAGATGGTTATAGCGCGCCCGGCGAGGTTAACACGCAGGGATAGGTCCGAGGTGTATCTGGCCCTCTATTAAGCTTCGACGGCATTCTCAATATGCGCCAGAGCAGCGACGCGATCATGTCCATCGATCGCGACCGTGATCACGTCGATGCGCGCGGGCGCATCGAGATCCACATCGGCGAGGTAGGCACTGGCTAACGCCGCGAGCCGCTGTTGTTTCCGCTCGCCCACCGATTCCGCCGCATCGTCGAGGCCGGCCGGCGCGCGGCGACTGCGCACCTCGACGAAGACAAGCGCACCGTCAGGGGCGCGCGCCACGATGTCGATCTCGCCCTCCCGTCTGCGCACGTTGCGTGCCACCACCGTGTAGCCACACGCTTCGAGGTGCGTCACCGCTGCCTGTTCCCCGACCTGGCCGAGTGCGCGCCGCGCGCTGGTCATGGCACGTTCGAACCGGTCGCACTGCCCAGGGACCAGCGCCAGTGAAGCGTGGCATCCGCAGCGGAACGGACGGGCTCGTATGAGAAGCGATGGCAAGGACAAGGGCCGAGACGCCGGAGCGCGACACGGTGAGCACGGGTGGCGTAGCCCTTGTTGTCGGCGAAGCGGTAGCCATGATGCAGCATGTCGAGATCGCGCATCCAGCCATCGCGGAAAACCTTGGCGATCACCGAAGCAGCAGCGATGCTTGCGACACGCTCGTCGCCACGGATCAGGACGCGATGCGGCAGACCAAAATCGTGGCGGTCGCGGCCATCGACTAAGACGTAGTCAGGAAAGACACCGCAAGCGGCGATGGCGCGGCGCATCGCGAGACGGGTAGCGGGCAGAATCCCCAGAGCATCGATCTCTTGCGCGGCGGCCCATCCGATCCCCCACGCCAACGCCGTTTGCTTGATCCGCGGCGCGATCTCCTCCCGGCGCCGGGAGGTGAGTTGCTTGCTATCACGCAGACCGGAAAGCCATGAGAGCCGGCGCGCTGGGGGCAAGATAACGGCGCCTGCCGCCACGGGGCCGGCCAGGGCACCCCGGCCGACCTCATCAAGACCAGCGACGGCTGAGAAACCGGCGCGCCAGAGCGCCGCCTCCTGAGAGCGCGTGGGCTTGCAAGCGGATGTCGCTAGGGCTCCAGACGCGTTCGGCAGATCGTTCCTCCAGAATGGCGCTGGATGTCGGGGAACGTCAAAACAGCACTCGAAAGATGAGCCTGGTGCTCGCTCATATCGAGCTGCCAACTATCGTAGCGAGGTGAACCGGGGCCCGATATGATCGAGCGCCGTCCCATTTCCCGACGACGCAGCGATCGCAAGCTGGCTGATTCATTCTGAGGACCAACCGAAGCGGGTCGCTGTTATATTGGTGAGGAGCGACGTTGGGGCGACAGCGGTGACGCGCGCCGCCCTTGCGTAATCGCTGAGCAAGTTGGAAGGGAGCCAGCTATGGGCGGCTCGCGCTGGGCTCGAAGCTCCTTCGTGTACTTGCTGATCCTGATCATTCTGATCGTCGCGGGAGTGAGCCTGATTCCGCGCGGAGGAGGGACGGAGAAGATCGATTTCTTGGGTGGCCCCGAGACGCTCCTGGGCAGACTGTCCAGCACGACGGAACTCGCTCAGATGGAGCGCATTGAGGTCGACGAACCCAAGATGCGTCTCTTCTACAACGATGGCCGATCCTTCGAGGGCCGGGTTCCCGAGGAGATCGACCTCTTCGAGTTCTTGGATCGCGAGGGGATCGATTTCGGCGCGGCGGGATTCCCGAACACGGAGATCAAAGGCGGCGGCGGCTTGGGCAACATCCTGGGGATCCTGTTCCAGTTTCTGCCCCTGATCATCATCGGCGCGATTCTGATCTTCATGCTGCGCCAAGCGCAGGGCTCGAACAGTCAGGCGATGTCGTTCGGCAAGAGCAAGGCGCGAGTGGTCACAGCCAACCGGCCCAACGTCACCTTTAACGATGTTGCCGGCGCGACCGAGGCCAAGGACGAACTGCATGAGGTGGTCGAGTTTCTGAAATTCCCCGAGAAATTCGCTTCGCTCGGGGCACGGATTCCACGGGGCGTCCTGCTCGTCGGCCCGCCGGGCACGGGGAAGACCCTGCTATCCCGCGCAGTGGCCGGGGAAGCCGGCGTCCCCTTCTTCAGCATCAGCGGCTCAGAGTTCGTGGAGATGTTTGTCGGCGTGGGGGCCAGCCGCGTCCGCGACCTCTTCGAGCAAGCGAAGCGCAACGCCCCTTGCATCGTCTTCGTCGATGAGATCGACGCGGTGGGGCGCCAGCGTGGCGCCGGCCTCGGCGGCAGCCACGATGAGCGGGAACAGACACTGAACCAGATCCTGGTCGAGATGGATGGCTTCGACACGAACACGAACGTGATCGTGATCGCGGCGACCAACCGGCCCGATATCCTCGACCCCGCGCTACTGCGGCCGGGTCGCTTCGACCGTCAAGTGGTCCTCGACGCACCGGATGTGCAGGGCCGCGAGGCGATCTTGGGCGTCCACGCCAAGGGCAAGCCAATGGACAACGACGCGGACCTCGGCGTGCTCGCGAAAGAGACGCCCGGCTTCTCAGGCGCCGATCTGGCCAACCTCCTGAATGAAGCAGCGATCCTGGCCGCCCGCCGCAATAAGAAGAAGATCGGCAGACCGGAGCTTGAGGAGGCGGTGGACCGTGTGATCGCCGGTCCGGAGCGCAAGAGCCGCGTGATCACGCCGCGCGAGAAGGAGATCGTGGCTTACCACGAGGCAGGGCACGCTCTCGTGGCTGCCATGATCCCCGGGCATGATCCGGTGCACAAGATCACCATCGTCCCGCGCGGAATGGCGGGCGGCTACACGCGGTACCTGCCGGAGAACGAGCAGCGGCTGGCCGGCAAGTCGTACTACGAGGGCTTCCTCGCCTCCGCGTTGGGCGGACACCAGGCCGAGGAGTTGGTGTACGGCGAGATGACCACGGGCGCTTCGGACGACCTATCGAAGGTCACGTCGATCGCGCGAAATATGGTGACCCAGTGGGGGATGAGTCAAAAGCTCGGTCCGCGGACGTTCGGGAAACGGGAATCATTGGTCTTCCTGGGACGCGATATCAGCGAGCAGCGCGACTACTCCGAGCGGATTGCCGAGATGATCGATGACGAGGTACGGGAGCTAATCGATCGCGCGCGGGACTCCGCGCGCGCGATCCTCTCCGCCAACCGCGATAAGTTAGACGTGTTGGCGAACACGTTGATGGAGAAAGAGACGATCGAGGGTGAGGAATTGCGGGCGGCTCTGCGCGGTGAGAAGCTTCCTGCCGGGACACCAGCGCGCAAGGAAGAGCCTGCATCGAGCGAGGGCGAGCAACGGCCTGCCCCCGTCATGCCGCCGAAGCCGGGGCTTGCCTGGGGCGGACAGGCGAGCGCCACACTGGGCGAGTAAGATCCCGTGAGCGATGAAGCGGTATCCGATTTGCTTGACCGTCCCAGAACCTCGCTCGTACGGTTTGAGGCATACCACTGAGAAGTAGCGCCCTCCACCGGGCGCGCTTTCTAAGTTTCCCAAGGCAGGTGCCGCTCAGATGTACGCAGTGATCCGCACCGGCGGAAAGCAGTACCGCGTCGAGCCCGGCCAGCGGCTCAAGGTTGAGAAGATGCCCAACGCGGTGGGCGACACCGTCGAGTTGACCGACGTGCTGCTTCTCGCGACGGACGAGGGAACGACCGTGGGCGACCCCACGGTCGCGCAAGCGCGAGTTGTAGCGGAAGTCGCCTCCCAGGGGCGGGACCGCAAGCTGCAGGTGTTCAAGTACAAGTCAAAGACACGCTACCGGCGGCTGATGGGCCACCGACAGCCCCATACCGTGCTTTTAATCAAAGAGCTCAGCGGACCCGGGATCCCGGCACCGAAAACACGGCGGCGCCGGGCGAAGAGATCCCCCGACGCGCCCGCGCGCAAAGCAACAGGGGAAAAAGCGGCCAAGAAAGGGCCCGCCAAGAGGGCAGCGACGGGTACGATGCAGCGCTCCCGCGCTGCCAAGAAGGCGACGAAGACCTCGGCCGCCACGAAAGCACCAACCGACAAAGGGCCAGCCAAGGACGCAGAGACGGGCAGGGAGGACTAGCGATGGCGCACAAGAAAGGTGTGGGCTCCTCAAAGAACGGACGCGATAGCAACGCCAAGCGCCTAGGCGTGAAGGTCTACAGCGGCGCGCCCGTCGGGAAGGGCGCGATCATCGTGCGACAGCGCGGCACGCGCATCCACGCGGGTGACAACGTGGGCATCGGCCGGGATCATACGTTGTTCGCACTCCGAGACGGCTACGTTCGCTTCGAGCCGTACGCCAAGGGCCGCCGCAAAAAAGTGAGCGTGGCCGCGACACGCGCCGAGACCACGAAGCAGGAAAGCCCATGAAAGCCAAGATTCATCCCGAATACGGACCGGCACGGATCGTCTGTGGCTGCGGCAATAGTTGGGAAACTCGATCGACGAAGGCCGAAATGCACATTGAGATCTGCAGCGTCTGCCACCCGTTTTTCACGGGTGAGCAACGCATCGTCGATACGGCGGGGCGCGTCGAGCGCTTCAAGCGCCGCTACGGGATGAAAGACGAAGAAGGCTAGCGGCCCCTGTCGCTTCTCCTGCCCAAGCCCTCGCTACCCTCGGCGTATGACGCTCCGTAAGCAGGCCCGCTCCAAGCGGCGTGGCTACGGCGGCCAGGCGGTGCTTGAGGGCGTCATGATCCGCGGACCACGGCACGCAACGGTCGTCTGCCGCCGCCCCGACGGGACCATCGCCAGCCAGAGCAAGAAGCTCGCCACGGCCTACACGAGCCACACGCAACGGATCCCGTTCGTACGCGGGGTCATCGCGCTGGCGGAGACGCTGCATCTGGGGTTCTGGGCGCTGATCTATTCATCGAACGTCGCGCTAGAGGAGGAAGAGGGCGACGACGGTGCCCAGGCAGAGGGCGCGGGGATAACGGGCGCTCTCATCATCCTGCTGACGCTCGCGATCGCGATCGGTCTGTTCTTCTTGGCGCCCGTCTTTGCCGGCCGTTGGATCGAGGATCAGATCGACCCTGACATCATCGGCGTGATCCTGGAAGGTGTGATCCGGCTCGCGCTTCTGCTGGGCTATCTATTTCTGATCGGCCAATGGAGTGAGATGCGCCGCGTCTTCGCCTATCACGGCGCAGAACACAAAACGATCGCCGCCTGGGAGGCGATGAGCGACCTATCAGTGGCAGCGGTGCGACCTTTTAGCCGCGCGCATCCACGGTGCGGCACGTCGTTCTTGCTCGTGGTGGCCGTGGTAGCGATTATCGTCTTCACAGCGCTCGGCACGCCACCGATGTGGTGGCGCATCACAAGCCGGATCGTCTTGGTGCCTGTCATCGCCGGGATCGCCTACGAGGCGATCCGGCTAGGAGGCGCCTACCGCCACAAGCGGGTCATAGGGTGGCTGTTCGCACCGAACCTTTGGCTGCAAGCGCTGACGACGCGGGAGCCATCGGATGACCAGATCACGGTCGCCATCACCGCCATGGAGCAGGCGCTCGCCGCGGAGGAAGGCCGGAGCGCGCAGGACCTGACGCCGGCTCGTTAGCCCAAGCTACTCCACCACGCCTAGATCGCGGTAGAAGCAAGAGCGTTCACCGGTATGACACGTGGGGCCAGCAGGGTCGGCACGCACGAGCAGTGCGTCGGCGTCACAGTCCTTGCGGATCCCCTTGAGACGCAGCACGTTGCCGCTCGTCTCGCCCTTCGTCCAGTATTCTTGACGACTGCGACTCCAGAACGTGACCAATCCCTTCTCCAGCGTGCGCCGGACGGCTTCTTCATCCATGTAGCCGAGCATCAACACACCGCCGGTCGCATCATCTTGGACGATGGCTGGAATGAGGCCGTTGGCATCGTAGGAGAGCGGAGGCAGCGCGTTCACGGGGAAGTCGGTTTCTTCCTCACGGTTACAGGCCTGTCGGAGGCGGCAGTATAGCGTGGATGATCGAGGCGCACGGGAACATTGGCAGCGGCCATTTCGGATTTGACATCCGCGACCTTGCAAGTACCGAAGTGGAAGATGCTCGCAGCGAGGACTGCGGAGGCACCACCTTTCGTTACCGCGTCGACCATGTGGCGGGCGCTCCCCGCGCCGCCGCTTGCGATCACGGGGATCGAGACGGCGCTGGTCACGGCACGCAGTAGCGGCAGATCGTAGCCATCCTGGTGGCCATCGGTATCCATGGAAGTAAGCAGGATCTCACCTGCGCCGCGCTCCGCCGCCTCGCGTGCCCAGGCGACCGCGTCCCGGCCGGTCGAGCGGCGTCCTCCGTGCGTATAGACCTCGAAGCTGCCATCGCAGTGCCTCTTGGCATCGATCGCAACAACAATGCATTGGCTGCCGAAGCGGTCGGCGCCCGCTCCAATCAAGCTCGGATCAGCAACTGCTGCGGTATTAATCGCGATCTTGTCGGCACCGGCCTCCAGGACGGCACGCATATCCTCAGGGCTCCGCAACCCGCCACCGACCGTGAAGGGGATGAAGACGCGGTCGGCCGTGCGGCGCACCATCTCCATGACGGTTTCGCGTCCTTCGTGTGAGGCGGTGATGTCCAGAAAGACGAGTTCGTCGATGCCTTCGCGATCGTAAACAGCGGCCATCTCCACCGGGTCGCCCGCATCGCGCAGGTCCACGAAGGAAATGCCCTTGACGACACGCCCCCGGTCGACATCGAAGCAAGCGATTACCCGCTTGGTGAGCATGGTGCTCAGTCTCCGCAGGACGCCGCAGCCGCCGCTCGTGCATCGGCGAGCGCAATGCGGCCATCGTAGAGAGCCCGCCCGATAATGACGCCCTCGACCCCGATGCGGGCAAGCTGCGGGATCTGATCCAGAGTCGCGACGCCGCCCGCCGCGATGAGAGGGCAGTCCAAAGCCGTGACGAGCTCGGTCAGAGCAGCGTAGTTTGGCTCTGTGAGTGTGCCGTCGCGGATGATGTCCGTATAGATGAAGCGGCGGACCCCACGGGCCACAAGCTCCTCGGCCGCCTCCAAGACCGGTCGCTCCGTCATCTGGGTCCAGCCGTCCGTGGCCAATCGGCCGTCCCGAGCGTCGAGGGAAACGATGAGTTGCTCCGGCCGCTCGCGGCTTACGTGGTCCAGCAAGGAACGGTCGCGGACCACGGCGGTGCCCAAAACGACGCGCTGCAGACCCGCCTCGAGGTATCGCGCGACGGATTCCACCGTGCGGATACCGCCACCGACTTGCGTGGGGACACCCAAGCTCGCGATCGCAACGATAGCGTCGAAGTTACAGGGCTTGCCCTCGCGGGCACCGTCCAGGTCAACGACATGTATGCGTGTGGCGCCTGCGTCAACCCAACGTTGAGCGGCAGCCACGGGGCTCTCCGTAAAGACGGTCTCGGCAGCATAGTCACCTTGGTGGAGACGAACGCAGAGCCCGCCGCGGATATCAACGGCTGGGATCACTTCCATGGATCGGCCCAATCAGGCAGCTGGCTCCGCCGCCAAGGCGGCGGCGATGACGTTACGGTAGAGGCGCAATCCATAGGCGCCGCTCTTCTCCGGATGGAACTGCGTCGCGACGAGGTTGCCGCGCTGCACGATCGCAGGAAAGGTGACCCCGTAGTTCGTAGTAGCGAGTGTCACCGAGCGATCGTCGAGCGCGCAGTAGTAGGTATGGACGAAATAGAAGTGGCTCCTATCAGGAATACCGCGCAGTACGTCGCTCTCACGCATCTGGCGCACGACGTTCCAACCCATGTGAGGAACGATCTGCCCGTCTGGCAAGCGTCGTACCCGGCCGGGGAGCACGTCCAGACCGGGGTGCTCCCCGCCTTCCTCCGAGACAGTCATGAGCGCCTGCAGCCCCATGCATACCCCGAGGAAGGGACGGTCGGCCTGGAGGTAACGCCGCAAGGGCTCAACAAGACCACGGCGTGCAAGGTTACGCATCGTGTCTGCAGCCGCACCAACCCCTGGTAAAACGACGATGCCCGCGCCGTCGAGGGCGGCGGGTGCGTCCGTAACCCATGCGTGGAAGCCTGCGTACTCCACCGCGCGCGCGACCGAACGCAGATTGCCTGCTCCGTAGTCCAGCACAACCACGGGTCGTTCTGAACGGGATCGCATGGAGCGGCAGCGTAACACGCGGACCGCACGGCTCGTAGCATACGCAGCACTCTTATACTGCTGCGTATGCAGGCAGAATCTCCTGGAGATGCCGTCTCGGAATCGCTTGCAGGAGCCGCCACCAGCTCGCCCGCCGCGCGCAGCCCAGAAGAAGAATCGGCGCACTACAGCGCCCGAGCGCGTATTGAGGAGCTGCGCCACAGCATCCGCTACCACAACCGGCGTTACTACATCGAGCACGCCCCCGAGATCTCCGATGCCGACTGGGATCGGCTCTTCCACGAGTTGAAGTCGTTGGAGGAAAAGCATCCCGAGTTCTTCTCGCAAGACTCCCCGACCCAGAAAGTCGGGGCGCCGCCGGAAAAGACAACATTCGCAGTGGTCGAGCATCGGGAGCCGATGCTGAGCCTCGGCAACGTCTTCGACGGACAGGGGTTGCGGGATTGGCATCGCCGAGCCGCGACCCTGATCGACCGGGACGACTTCGCGATGGTCACGGAGCCCAAGATCGACGGACTGGCCATCGCGCTGGTGTACGAGGAAGGTCGTTTGGTCCAAGCGGCGACGCGAGGCGACGGCCGTCACGGGGAAGACGTCACCCCCAATATTCGGACTATCGAAACGCTCCCCCAGCACCTGACGGGATCACCACCCGCGCGTTTCGAGGTGCGCGGGGAAGTCTACGTGTCAAAGTCGAGCTTCAAGCGCATGAACGCCGAGCGAGAACGCGCCAACGCCGAGCGAGAGAAGGAGGGCAAGCTGCCCAAGCCACCCTTCGCGAATCCCCGCAACGCCGCCGCCGGCGCCGTACGGCAGAAAGATCCGAGCGAAAGCGCCAAGCGTCCACTCGAGATCGCGATCTATCAGCTGGGCTGGTCAGACGGAGCCACTCCCGGCAGCCATTGGGAGGTCCTGCAGTGGCTCGCGGCGCTCGGTTTCCCGACAACCCCAGATGCATCGCGGCAGACAACGCTCGATGGGACGGTTGCCGACTGCGAAGCCTGGGTCCCGCGGCGAGAGGCCTGGCCATTCGACATGGACGGGATCGTCGTCAAGATCGACGATCTGGGACTGCATCGGCAGCTTGGGACGGTAGGGCGGGAACCGCGCTGGGCGGTTGCGTACAAATTCCCCCCGGCGGAGGCCACGACGCGGCTGCGGAAGATCGCCGTGAACGTGGGGCGCACCGGCAGCCTGAACCCCTTCGCGATCCTCGAGCCGGTCCATGTGGGCGGCGCGACCGTGAAGATGGCAACGCTCCACAACGAGGAAGACATCCACCGCAAGGACATCCGCGCGGGCGACACGGTGGTCGTCCGGCGCGCGGGCGAGGTGATCCCGCAGGTGGTCGGACCGGTGCTGAGCCGGCGAAAAAGAGGTGCCCGTCGCTTCCACATGCCCAAGATCTGTCCGTCTTGCGAAACGCCCGTGGTGCGGCCCGAAGGTGAAGCGATGGCGTACTGCGTGAACACCGGATGTCCAGCCCAGCGGCAGCGGGGGATCGAACACTTCGCCAGCCGCGGCGGGATGGATATCGAGGGGCTGGGCGAGCGTTGGATCACGACGCTTCTCGAGGAGAATCTGATCGCCGATGCCGGTGACCTATACGCCCTCGCGCCGAAGCAGACAGCGATCGAGGCGTTGCCGAAGATGGGTAAGACGAGCACGGAAAAGCTGCTTGCGGCGATCGAAGCGAGCAAGAGGCGCCCGCTGGCGGCGCTGGTCTTCGCGTTGGGGATCCGGCACGTGGGAGCGGAGGTGGCGGATCTCCTCACCCAACACTTCGGAGACATGGCGAGCTTGGCGGCGGCGAGCGAGGAAGAGCTGGCGGCCATCGACGGGGTAGGCCCGACGATCGCAGCGAGCGTGGCGGCCTGGTTTCAAGCCGAGCGCAACCGCCGACTGATCAAGAAGCTTGCGCAGGCAGAAGTGCAGATGACGGCGCGCCGACGCGCGAGCCGTGGTGGACCGCTCGCCGGACAGCAGTTCGTAGTAACAGGACGGCTGGAGTCGATGACTCGCAACCAGGTAGAGGGGAACCTAAAGCAGCTCGGGGCGTCGATCGGAAGCCGCGTCACCAAAAAAACCGCCGTGCTGATCGCAGGCGAAGCACCCGGAAGCAAGCTGGAGCAGGCGCAAGCACTCGATATCGCTATCTGGGACGAAGAGCAGCTCCGCACATTCTTGCGCCAGCAAGAGGCAGGGACAACGGCAACGGGCAGCTCAGTACCCTAAGCGACGGCAGAGCGGCGGACATGCTAGATATAACGGCAGCCTCAGATATAGTGTCTGCACTGGCCCGGCATCCGCTGCGCGGGTCATTTTCGACTCCGGGGGAAGATGCGCTTCAACCCACTGTCCTGGCTCTTCGGGCAGTTCTCGCACGATATCGCTATCGACTTAGGCACGGCCAACACGCTCGTGGCGGTGCGGGGTCGCGGGATCGTGATCAACGAGCCTTCGGTCGTGGCGATCGATCGCAACGCCAAAGCGGTGCTTGCGATTGGAGCAGAAGCGAAGCGCATGGTGGGCAGGACTCCCGCCAACATCGTCGCGATGCGGCCGCTCAAGGACGGCGTGATCCACGACTTCGACGTGACCGAGCGCATGCTGCAATACTTCATCCGGGCAGTCCACGACCGCACGCTGCTGGGAACGCCGCGGCCTCGGGTCGCGGTAGGGATCCCAGGTGGCGCGACCGAGGTGGAGAAGCGCGCTATCTACGACGCCGCGATCAACGGCGGCGCGCGCGATGCCTTCTTGATCGAGGAGCCAATGGCCGCGGCGATCGGGGCCGGGCTGCCCGCGCAGGACCCCGCCGGCACGATGATCGTGGATGTGGGAGGCGGGACGACAGAGGTGGCGGTGTTCGCGCTCGGCGGTACCGTTGTCAGTACATCGATTCGCGTGGCGGGGGACGAGGTGGACGAGGACATCATTGCCTACGCGCGCAACGTTCACAACATGGTGATTGGATCCTCCAGCGCCGAAGAGACGAAAATCGAAGCCGGTTCCGCCTTCCCGCTGGAGCGGGAGCGGCCCGTGGTGCTTCGCGGCCGCGATATCGCGAGTGGACTGCCGAAGAGCGTGGAGGTAAGCAGCGTCGAAATCCGTGACGCGCTCGGCGACTCTATCCGTGCGATCGTCGAGGCAGTCCGCCAGACGATTGAGGCAACGCCCGCGGAGATCGTTTCCGACCTGATGAATCAAGGTATCGCGCTGGCGGGTGGAGGAGCACTCCTGCAGGGGTTGGACCGGCGTATCTCCCAAGAGACGAAGTTTCCGGTGTACGTAGTGGAGGACCCATTGACCTGCGTCGTACGCGGCTGCGCCGAGGTTCTAGAGGAAGCACAGATTCTGAGCCGCGTCCAGGCGGATGTCGCGTCGATGCGAGGCCGCCGTTAGGCGACGGCGATGGCGCTTCTCTCAAGCAAGCTCGGCCAGTGGCTCATCCTCATGGCCCTACTCATCGCCCTGCTCGCTGCGTTGGCGGTGTCCGGCGCGGTCGCGCAGGTGGAAGATGCCGCTCTCACAGTGTTCGGCCCCGTGCAGCGCACCCTACGGCACGCGGCTGAGCCGGTCGCCAGCCTGATCAACAACATCGACGATTTCAACGCCGCCGATGACGAGAACCGCGCACTCCGGAACCGCGTAGCGCAACTGGAAGCGGAGAACGCCCGCCTGCGGGAGGAGCAGATCGAAGTACGCGGCCGTGAAGCGCTCATCGCCGTGCAGGAAGCGAACGCCGATGAGATCTTCATCGCGGCAGATGTGATCACGCGCGACTTGACAGGATTGAGCGACATCATCCGGATCAACCGCGGCGCCAGCGACGGCATCGAGAACGGGATGCCCGTGCTGGCCGGCGGCGGCGCGCTGGTTGGCGTGATCGTCGAGACGCGTGATCATGTCGCGCTCATCAGATTGATCACCGATCCCAAGATGAGCATCCGCGGCCTGCACCAACTTTCCCGTACCGAGGGGATCATCAACGGCGGTCCGGCCGACGATTTACAAGTGGAGTTCATACCGCAAGCGGCGGATGTGCAGCCCGGGCATACCTTTGTGACGTCGGGGCTAGGCGGACTGCTGCCGGCCGGCGTGCCGGTGGGAGCGGTCACGTCGGCGGAAGGAGCCGTGCAGGACGTCTTTCGACAGATTCGGCTGAGACCGTTTGCCCCGCTGGCGGAGCTGGAGCAGGTATTGGTGCAGATTACGTTTAGTCCGGAACCGATCGTCACACCGTAGCGTCTCGGAGAAGAGGCCGAACCGCAAGGGACGACCGGGGAGGCGAGCACAACGTGAAATGGCCGCTTCTAATCGCAGGGATTCTCGGCTTGACGTTGCTGCAGACATCGGCCGTGCCGGCATTCCAGGTGCTCGGCGTCGACTCCAACCTGCTGTTAGTAGTGCTGTGCTGCTGGGTAATCGTGAGGGGGACTGAGGAAGGAATGGTTTTGGTGCCGCTCGCAGGGCTGCTGGTAGGGCTGTTCTCCTTCGAGGAGCTCGCGACATCCGTCGCGGCATTCCTGCCGATCATCGTGATCGCAGCCTTGCGCCCGCACTTCAGCGTGCACAGCACGTTCGGCTGGACGCTAGCAGTGGTGGTAGCGGCAACGCTCACACACTTCATCATCACCGCCCTAGCGCTGGAGTTGACGGGAAGCAGCAACAATTGGATCAGCGCGATCTTGGATGTGCTGCTGCCGACAGTCCTCGTGAACTTCGTCCTCGCCATTCCTTTGTATTGGCTGATCCGGTGGTCCCTGCCGCGACCGCGGCCGCTGATGGGCACGTGAACCGTGTCGTACGGGATCGATCGGCTGAGGCGGAGCGGCAAGCCGATCATCATCAAGGCGCCGCCTGAAAGCAAGGGAACGCTGCAACTCAAGGTCCTGGTGTTTGCTGCCGGCATCGTGGTGCTGTTCGCAGCGCTCACGATCCAGCTCATCCGCCTACAGATCTTGCGACACGACGAGTTCGAACTGCGCGCGGCGACCAACCGGCTGCGCTTGATCGATGTTCCAGCAGAGCGAGGACTGATCTTTTCGCGCAACGGCAGCCTGCTCGCCGAGAACGTACCCGGGTTCGCCGTGACCATCGTCCCGGCCGACGTGCCGGAGGAGTCCGTGCGGACGATCGCCGAGACGCTCTCGCCGACATTGGAGATCCAGGCCTTCGAGATCGAGACGCGGATCCTGGAAGGCAAGCGCAGCATCGACCCATTTCAGCCGGTTGTTCTGCAGCGCCATTTGGACCCGGACTTGGTGTTTGATCTAGAGACGCTGCAGGTCGATCTGCCAGGGGTGCAGGTGGAGTCGATTCCGGAGCGACATTACCCACTCGGTTCGCTGCTCGCACACATCCTGGGGCATGTCGGCCCGATCACCGAGGAGGAGTTCGAGCAGCTGCGCGCCGATCGCTACCGGTTAGCCGACACCATCGGGCAGACCGGCGTCGAGGCGTCGTACGAGACTCTGCTACGCGGCGTGCCGGGCCGGGAGCAGGTGGAGGTGAACGCCAGCGGCCGCGTGCTTCGGACTTTGGACTCGGAGCCACCGACTCCCGGACAAAGCTTGATGCTGACCATTGATCTTGAATTACAGCAACAAGTGGAGGGGATCTTGGCGGACAGCATGGGCGGGTCCCTTTTCGCCGCCGCTGCGGTCGTCGATATCCACACCGGAGAGATCCTCGCGCTGGTGTCCCTCCCGACATACGACAACAACATCTTTTCGGAAGAGATCGCCGAGGAAGATCTCCAGACAATCTTCGAAGACGAGGCACGTCCGCTGGTCAATCACGCAGTAGCCGACCAATTCCCGCCCGGCTCAATTCAGAAGGTCGTGACCGGTGCCGCGGCGCTGGAAGAGGGGGTGATCGACGCACGGCAGCGTATTCGATCCTTGGGAGCCATTGAGGTGCAGAACGTCCTCGATCCGCGCATTACCTACATCTTCCGTGACACGACTGCCGGAGATTTTGATTTCGTGACCGGGCTGGCTGAATCGAGCAATGTCTACTTCTGGTATCTGGCCGGAGGCTCTCCCTTCCGGCGCGCGATCGCGGAGGAATTGCTTACACCCGAGCAGCAGGCGGAACAGAAGGCGCTGCTTGAGGCAGGCGTGATCAGTGGCGAGCAAGATTTCGAAGGGCTGGGGATCGACCGACTCGCGTTCTGGGCGCGGGCCTTCGGACAAGATGAGGCGACCGGCATCGATCTGGGGGGCGAAGCCTCGGGCTTCATCCCGGACGCCCAATGGAAGATCGATACGTTCGGAGAGGGGTGGGGCCAGGGAGATTCGTACAACTTCGGAATCGGACAGGGCTTCATCGCGGTGACGCCGCTGCAAATGCTCATGGTGACAGCGGCTATCGCCAACGGGGGCAATCTCTTGGAGCCCCACGTTGTGCGAACGGTCCTCGACAGCGAAGGCAATGTGGCCCGAACGATCGGACCGACAGTACGCCGTCGCCTGGAGATCGACCCGGCCAATCTCGCGCTGGTACGCGAGGGGATGGCGCAATCGGTACTGGCTGGCACTTCCGGGAACGCTTACTTCGCGGAGATGCAAATCGCGGGGAAGACCGGCACGGCCGAGTTCGGCGCGGAGCCCACGTTCCGCGATCTTCTTCCGACGCATGGCTGGTTCATCGGCTTCGCCCCGTACAACGAGCCGCAAGTGGCCGTCGTCGTCTTCCACGAGCTCGGAGCGGGGTTTCTCACGGCAGAGACCGGTGGCCTCATCCTCAAGACATGGGCGGAGCTGAGCGGCTCTATCGACCCAGCGAACCCGGCGCCGCCCCAACGCGCGACGCTCGGCGAGCGCTTCGTCGACGTCGATACGTCCGCTACAGACGAGAGCGGCACCGACGACGGCAGCTCCGAGACGACGGAATGACGACGTTCAGACCGACCATACGCTCGTATAGCTGGCGACACTTCGATCCCGTCATTTTAGTGGCAGCGCTAGCGCTCACCGGCTACGGGGCGCTGGTGATCTACAGTGCGACGCTCCCGCGCGACGCCACGGGTGTAGTGATCAGCGAGCCGGTGATCCGTCACATCGCCGTCGCTGGAACCGGCGTTATCGCAATGCTGTTCGCTGCCCGGACGAATTACCGTCTGCTCGACACCTTTAGTTGGTTCGCCTACGGCTTTGGGATCATCCTCTTAGTAGCCGTGTTCTTCTTGGGGTCGGATCGCTTCTCTGCGAACCGTTGGTTCGACCTAGGGTTCGTGACCGTACAGGCCTCCGAGATGGCGAAGGTTCTGACCATTGTGGCCCTGGCAAAGTTCATGTCGGACCGGCGGGATCAGATGCACACGGCCCGGGTCTTCCTCCAATCCCTAGGACTCGCAGCGCTACCGGCAGCACTCGTATTCATCGAACCCGACTTAGGCGGCGCGGTAATGTTTTTCGTGATCTGGGCCGTCATGGCAGCTTTCGCCGGTGCGCGGTTACGCGCGTTCGCCATTCTCGCCACGGCGGTCCTCGCCCTCGTGCCCTTCGGATTGATCACAGGGGTGAGCGAGTATCAACGCGACCGGGTGCGGATCTTTATCGATCCCTCGCGGGATGAACTCGGAACCGGATTCAACGTTCTACAGGCGGAGACATCCGTCGGTGCAGGGGGAATATTCGGCAAGGGGCTGACGGAGGGCACCCAGACGCAGCTGGATTTCCTTCAAACACAGCAGACGGATTTCATCTTCAGCGTGCTGGGTGAGGAGCTCGGCTTCGTGGGAGCAATGGTGCTGTTCGCCCTGTTCCTGCTCCTGATCTTCCGTTTGCTGCGCGCGATCTTGAAGGCCCCAGACACACTGGGGCAACTCATCATCGCGGGGATCGCAACCATGGTCACGGTGCAAGCGTTCGTCGCCGTGGGCGTGAACATTCGGCTGGTCCCAGTGACTGGGGTGCCGCTGCCATTCATCAGCGTGGGGAACTCGGCCCTGTTGGTCCTATTCGTGGCGCTGGGAATCGTACAGAGCGTTCTACTGCGGCAGGATGAACGCTAGCAGCATTGAGAGCATGACGCGCGAGGACAAAGAGCGCGCCGCTACCGCGCCCCCGGTTTCTACGCGAGGTGAGCGAGGTTAGCTCGTCGCGACCGCCGGCTTCTCTTCTTCCTCTTCTTCCTTTTCTTCCGCGGAAGCATCCGTTTCCTCGTCCGCAGGCGGCGAGGGAGCGGGAATGTGGTCGTAATTGAGCTTGGACTCGGTCATGCCCTGTTCGTTCGACTCCTCAACGATGCCAACTCGGATCGTGTCACCCGCCTGAAACTCACCGCGCAGGAGAGCCTCGGAAAGCGAGTCTTCCATTCGCTCCTGAATTACACGGCGCAGCGGGCGGGCGCCGAATTCGGGATCGTAGCCCTTCTCGCCCAGCCAGTCGCGCGCCGCCGGGGTCACCTCGAGCTTGAAGCCCTTCAACAGGACTTGCTTCTCAATGTCGCACAGCATCATGTCGACGATCTCGCGGATCTGCGGCTTGCTGAGCGGATGGAAGACGACCTTGGCATCGATCCGGTTGAGGAACTCGGGCCGGAAAGCTTTCTTCATCGCCTCCAGCACCTTGGTTTTCATCCGCTCGTAGATCTGCGCTTCCGTCTGCGCCGCATCCGTCTTCGCGCTGAAGCCGAGAGTCGACTCCCGTCGAATGAGGTCCGAGCCGACGTTGGAGGTCATGATCATGACGGTGTTGCGGAAGTCGACGCGGCGGCCCTTGGCGTCTGTGAGATGCCCATCATCGAAGACCTGCAACAGCATATTGAAGACCTCTGGATGGGCCTTCTCGATCTCATCCAGCAGGATGAGGCAGTAGGACTTGCGGCGGACGGTATCGGTAAGCTGGCCGCCATCGTCATAGCCGACGTAGCCCGGAGGAGCGCCGACCAGTCGCGCGACGGTGTGCCGCTCCATGAATTCAGACATATCGAGCTTAATCATGTTCTCGTCGCTCCCGAACATGAATTCGGCGAGCGCCCGTGCGAGTTCGGTCTTCCCCACCCCCGTGGGCCCCAAGAACATGAATACGCCGATCGGGCGCTTGGGGTCTTTGAGGCCGGCGCGCGCGCGCCGGACGGCCTTAGCGAGCGCCCGGACGGGCTCGTCCTGGCCAACCACCCGGCCGTGCAGCGACTCTTCCATCTTCAGCAACCGCTGCGACTCTTCCTGTGCGATCTGCACGAGAGGAATGCCAGTCCACATGGAGACCACGTCCGCGATGTCCTCGGAGGTCACGCTGACCTCTTCGCTGGTGCGGCTGGACTCCACCTCTTGCTCAAGCTCCGCGATGCGGTTTTGCAGCTTGAGCTCACGGTCGCGGAGCTCCGCGGCGTGCTCGTACTGCTGCGAGTTGATAGCGGCATCTTTCTCTTTGCGAAGACCGTCCAAACCGACCATGGCCTCCTTGAGCCCGGGCGGCGTATAGGAGCGCCGGATCCGGACGCGCGAGGCGGACTCGTCCACGAGATCGATGGCCTTATCGGGGAGCGCGCGGTCGGAGATGTAGCGTGCGGCCAACTCCGCAGCAGAGACGAGCGCCTCATCCTCGATCTCAAGCTTGTGGTGCTCCTCGTACCTGTGCTTGATGCCCCGCAGGATCTCGACGGTCTCTTCGATAGAGGGCTCTTCGACGATCACGGTCTGAAAGCGCCGCTCAAGCGCGGCGTCGCGCTCAATGTGCTTGCGGTAGTCGTCAAGGGTAGTCGCCCCGATCGTCTGTAGCTCACCGCGGGCCAAGGATGGCTTGAGGATATTGGCGGCATCGACCGCGCCCTCGGCTGCGCCGGCACCAACGAGCATGTGGAGCTCGTCTATAAAGAGGATGCAATTTCCCGCCCCTTTGATCTCCTCAATGACTTTCTTGAGCCGTTCCTCGAACTCGCCACGGTACTTCGTACCCGCCACCAGCGAGCCGATGTCGAGCGTGAGCAAACGCTTGCCTTGCAAGGTTTCGGGCACGTCGCCGCTGACCATTCGCTGTGCCAGCGCCTCCGCGACGGCGGTCTTGCCGACGCCCGGCTCACCGATGAGGACAGGGTTGTTCTTGGTGCGGCGCGAGAGGATCTGCACGACTCGTTGGATCTCGTTCTCACGGCCGATGACGGGGTCCAGTGTCTCGCTGCGGGCGGCGGCGGTAAGGTCGATGCCGAGCTGATCGATCGTAGGCGTGCGAGTGGACGACCTGGCGCCAGGGGTCGCCGCGGTCTGCGGGGTCGTTTGGGAAAGGACGCGCGTTGTCTCAGCGCGAACACGCTCAAGGTTCACGCCGAGGCTTTCCAAGACTCCAGCCGCGATGCCTTCCCCTTCGCGCACGAGGCCCAGAAGCAAGTGCTCCGTACCGATATAGTGGTGGTTCAGGCGACGGGCTTCATCGACCGAGAGCTCGATGACCTTCTTGGCGCGAGGGGTGAGTCCGATTTCGCCAAGCACGGCGCGGTCGCCACGGCCGATGATGAATTCGACGGCGGATCGCACCTTTCCTGTCTCGACGCCGAGGTTCGCCAGCACTTTGGCAGCGATCCCGTCCCCTTCGCGCACGAGGCCAAGGAGAAGGTGCTCCGTCCCGATGTAGTTGTGGTTAAAGCGCTGCGCCTCTTCCTGCGCAAGCGTCAGTACGCGCCGCGCCCGCTCCGTGAATTTGTCAAATCGATCGGCCATTATCGTGTTGCCGCTTCGAACCGAAGCGTATCACGCGTCTTGAAACAGCGTCTAGAAAGCGCTCGGCCGCCGCGCATCGTGGATCTCGCAGTCCGGAGTGCCATTTCCTTCAAGCAGAGCAGCGCCCGGGAGCACGACGCTCTCATCCGCAGCGAGTCGACAAAGCGAGAGCAAAGAAAAGACGCAGCTAGTCGTCGTCATCGGGCCGGAGGGCCTGCTCGGACAGCCCAGCACGTTGGAGCGCCGCTTCCATAGCCGTGGCCGGCTCGGGCTGTGGTGCAGGCGTCGTATCGGCCGCCTTGGATTCCGTTGCATCTTCCCCGGATGTCTCGGTCACCGATTGCGCCGCCTGAACGGGGATGCTCTCTGGATCGGTGCTGACCGCAGGCCGTTCATATTTCTCGGCGACATCAGCAGGCAGCTCGTGAATGCCGCCCTTTTGGTTGAAAACCCAGCCCTTCTGCTCCGCTTCGGCGCGCGCTTGTCGCAAGCTCAGCCCGAGCCGGTGGCGGTCACGCTCGATCCGCACGATCTTGACAGGCACCACTTCCCCTTCAGAGACGACCTCTTTGGGATGGGTGATCCGGCGATCAACGAGTTCGGAGACATGGATCAAGCCCTCAACCGGACCATCCAGGCGAGCGAAGGCGCCGAAAGTGACCAGCTTCGTCACCTCGCCCGGCACGATCTGGCCAATGGCATAGCTCGAGACGACACCGTCCCATTCTTCGGGGCGCGCCCGGCGAATGGAAAGCCCGATCTTCTTGCTCTCCTGATCGATCTTCATCACGTACACGCTGACCGGGTCATTGATCTTGAACATCTCTTCGGGATCAACGTCCCGGTCCCAGGAAAGCTCAGAGAGATGGACAAGGCCGTCCGCACCACCGAGGTCGACAAAGACGCCAAAGCTTCGGATCGAGGTGACCGTGCCCTGGCGGATCTCACCTTCCTTCAGCTCGGCGAGTAGCCGGTCTTTCTGCTCGGCACGCCACTTCTGCAGCGCCGCACGCTCCGAGAGGATGACGCGGTTTCGTCGCCGGTTCATCTCGATCACCTTGAGACGCAGACTGCGGCCGACGTACTCAGCAAGGCCGCTCCCATCGCTACTGCGATCGGGACTCGCGCCGACGACTTGGCTGAGCGGGATGAAGGCGTTTACGCCTTCCACGTTGACCAGCAGCCCGCCTTTGTTGAAGCCGCTCACGATCGCGTCGAAAACTTCCCCCAACTCGTAGCGATCTTGCAGGACGCGCCAGCCCTGCTCTCCGCGGGCGCGGTCGACGGAGAGCGTGACCTGCCCGTCCTCCGCTTCTGGCTGGAGCACGTATACCAGCACGGAATCGCCAGTCTGCAAGGCGGCGCGCTGATCAGCAGTGAGGGACTGCATCTCGCTGGGCGGAACGACGCCCTCCGACTTAGCTCCGACATCGACCACGAGCGCTTCAGGGGCCGCACTGACGATGGTGCCGTCGACCACATCGCCGCGGCTCAATTGCTTGATGCTCGTCTCCTCCACGGCGAGGAGATCGTCCATTGACATGTCGTTCTGGGGTGGGCGATCAGTCAAGCGCGTTGCTTCTGCAGGAAAAGCGGCCGACAAAGTGCGACCGAAGCTCCATGCCTATCCATGACGTGGGCGAAAGTCTATCACGGAGACCCCGACGCTGGTCCAGCAGAGTGTTACCGCGAACGGCTCCACGGCGACGCGCCCGTGATCTCGCTCGGAATGCCCTCGCGCGCGATGCGGCGAATTGCCGCAACCGCGCGATCAATCTCCGCCTTGGTATTGAAGTAGTGCGTCGACAAACGGACAGCATCTACCTCCGCTACAGATCGCGCCACGACCCCCTCCCGTACTTCCAGATACTCAGCGATGCGCGAGGCAGGCAAGCCCGCGATGCGGAAGGCAACAAGACCGGACTGGTACTCAGGGTTGACCGGGCTCCAGAGGCTGACCTGCTCGACCTGAGCGAGCTCCTCGGATGCATAGGCAGCCAACGACCGAATGCGTTGCCAGACGGCATCAGGACCGGCGTCTCGGTAAAGCCTCAGGGCGGTATGCATCCCCACACGCAGCGCGGTGCTCGCCGACGTGAGCGCGAACTTGGCGATCGTATCAACGGCAGGGTGAAAGCCACCCCCTGCGAAGTCGAGGGAATCGGCAGCAGCGTGAGCGACGAACACTGGCTCCAGGTCAGCAATGAGGTCGCGCCGAATAAAGAGCGCGCCTTGGCCGTCAGGTCCCAGCAGCCATTTGTGCCCTGCCATCGCGTAGTAATCAACATCGTCGTCAGTGAGGTTCAACGGCAGGTGCCCAAGGCCCTGCGCCGCGTCGACCAAGACACGGGCGCCGACCCCGTGCGCCAGTTCGTTTATCTGCCTGAGCGGGAAGACCTGCCCAGTGGAGTATGAGATGTGACTGAGAACGATGAGCTTTGTGCCGGGGCGGATGGCGGCGGCGAACTTGGCCAGCATCTCGTCAGGGGAATCAATCGCGTCCGTGCGAACGAAGAGGAGATCCAACCCATGCCGGCGCTGCAAGGAATAGCACGGGATCAGTCCGGAGCTATGCTCGGCGGTCGTCGTAATGATGCGGTCGCCCCGCTGCCAGTGCAGACCGTTGATGACAATGTTCATCCCCTCGGTAGTGTTCTGTGTGAGTGCGATCTCTGCGGGTTGGGCACCGACCGTTGCGGCGATCTGCTCCCGGAGATCGGCCGTGATATCGAGATGCTCAACGAATGCTTCCCGTGACGCAGGCCCGCGTTCCGCCTCCCGCTGCAAGCGGGAGCGCATCGCACCGACCACCGAATCGGGGAGGGGGCCGGACCAGCCGGTATTGAGATATGCGAGGCGCTGCGTGATGGGGAGCTGCGCGCGCAGTGCTTCGGCGTGCATGGGCATGACCGGGAGCCTAGCAGGGCCCCGGGAAAAGGCCCATGTGCGAAGACCCGTCCGAAGACGGGTCTTCGCTTTGAGAAGCGCTGGCAATGGCCTATTTTCCACAGGAGGTTGCCCCCCCAGTATCGTCAGCGCTGCGACGTTTCACTACCGTGTTCGGGATGGGAACGGGTGGGTCCGTCGCGCTCTAATCACCAGCACCTTTCTCACCAGTGAGTACACGCCCTGCGGAAGTGGTGGAGCCGAGGGGGATCGAACCCCTGACCTCCGCCTTGCAAAGGCGGCGCTCTCCCAGCTGAGCTACGGCCCCGGGGTCACGCCCGCGTGGGTGGGCCCCTCTGGTGGGCCATCCTGGACTCGAACCAGGGACCTCAGTCTTATCAGGACTGCGCTCTAACCAGCTGAGCTAATGGCCCTTGAGGAGCCGTCGGCTGGCAGAGCAAGCGTCGCGAGCCGGGCCTGGGACACCTGAACCGCTGGAGAGCGGAAGGCACACGCACCGAGTGCTGCAAAAACCCTTGAACCACAGCACGGGGCCATGGTTTGCCATCGACCTAGGAGTGCCGACGACCAACGCGGGCCATCGGTCAGGGACTCCCTAGAAAGGAGGTGATCCAGCCGCAGCTTCCGCTACGGCTACCTTGTTACGACTTCATCCCAGTCGCGAGCCCCACCTTCGGCGCCTGCCCCCTTGCGGTTGGCGCAACGACTTCAGGTGTTGCCCACTCCCATGATGTGACGGGCGGTGTGTACAAGGCCCGAGAACGTATTCAACGCAGTATGGCTGACCTGCGTTTACTAGCAACTCCGACTTCATGCAGGCGAATTTCAGCCTGCAATCCGAACTGGGACCGGCTTTGAGAGATTAGCGCCGTCTCACGACGTGGCAACCCGCTGTGCCGGCCATTGTAGCGTGTGTGTCGCCCTGGGCGTAAGAGCCACGCTGACTTGACGTCGTCCCCGCCTTCCTCTGCGTTGTTCGCAGCAGTCTCGCTAGAGAAGTACAACTAGCGACAGGGGTTGCGCTCGTTGCGGGACTTAACCCAACACCTCACGGCACGAGCTGACGACA
>JAPOXK010000012.1 GCA_026707145.1 Chloroflexota bacterium
CGTCACGGGCTCGCCGCCACGCCAGGAGTCATGCGCGGCCGGCGCCTGCGCAGACTGCACGCCCCAGATCTCCAGCGACGACCCCAATCCATCGCGGACCGTGATCCAGCCGCAGGCGCCCGACCCACCCCCGACGGGCACGATCACGACCTCGGAATCGGGCTGCTGGTTGGTCAGTACCTCGAGCGCGGCGGTGCCGACTCCCGCGGTCAGATCCGGCTCATTGGCCGCATCAACATAAAACATCTCATGCTCGGCGGCATACGCCGCCGCCCATTCGTGCGACTCGTCGTAGTGCGCGCCTTCATGGATCACGCGCGCGCCCAGCCGCTCGATGTTCGCCACCTTGTCTCGGTTGGCCGCTCTCGGCACGACAACTACGGCCGGCACCCCGAGGACGCCCGCCGCGTAGGCGATCGACTGCCCGTGGTTGCCCGTTGAGGCGGTGACGACGCCGGACGCCCGCGCTCGCGCGTCGAGCTGACTGACCAGGTAGAGCCCGCCGCGAATCTTGAACGCCGAGATCGGCGTGGCCGACTCCAGCTTGAGCGAGACGTGCGCGCCAATGCGTTCCGATAAAGCGGGCTGGTAGACCAGCGGCGTCGGAAGCGCCAGATGCGGCGCGATGATTCCCGCCGCGCGGCGAACATCCTCGATCGTCGGGCGCTCTAGCGTCTCCAGCATCACCGCTACCTAAAGCAACATGCTCGGCGCCACCGCCAAGCATTCCGGATCGTCGTATCGAACCGAGTTAACCCGTGGGTTCACCGGCGTGCCCACGAGCGCATCATCGACTGCGGGCAGCAAGAGGGCGTGAAGCTTCGCCCGATCCGCCGCGGGCGCGAACAGCCATTCGTCCATGGACCCTTCGTCGAGGACCACGGGCATACGATCATGCACGCGTTCCACGACTCGATTGGCCTTGGTCGTGATGATCGTGAAGGTGACTTGCGGAGTCTCCAGCTCAGAGGGCCCGATCTCGTAGAGGCCAGCGAAGAGGAGCAGGCCTCCGTCTCCGCGGTGGAACCAGATCGGCCGGCGCGCCTTCTTGGGTCCCGTCCATTCGAAATAGCCGTCCGCAGGGACGACGCAGCGCCGGCTTCCAAACGCTTCCCGGAAGGCGGGGCTGCGGTCGATCGTCTCCGCCCGGGCGTTGATCGGTCGCGCAGCGCGCTTTGCCGGGCGCGGTCCCCCACGCGCATGCGCCAGTCCCCAGCGGCACGGGAGCAACTCGCGCGCCTCCCGCTCTCCGCGCAGGACCCAATGTTCGTCGGAGGGAGCGATGTTGTAACGCGGACGGTATCGCTTGCGCTGGACCGTATCGAAAGCGACGCCCAACTCGAGCGCGAGCTGATCCGCGGTCCCGTAGGTCAGCGTAAAGCGACCGCACATACGGCCAGTCTATCGGCCGGACCCGGCCAACGTCCGCAACGGCGTCTCGCCACATCTGTATTCCGCAGCCGTCAACCAGCGCGGGCCGAAGGCGTACACTACAACTACTGCATGACTGAGATCACTCTGTCGCCGTTTGAGATTCTGCGTCCAGAATTCCTCGCCGATCCGTACCCGGTCTACGCGCAGCTACGCGAGAGCGCACCCGTCTGGCGCAACGCCGTCCTGCAAGGCTGGGTTCTCACTCGCTATCAAGACTGTGCGGCGGTGCTGCGTGATCACAAGACGTTTTCGTCCGACGCACGTCACGCGACCAGCCCGTTGGCCAAGTTCCGACTCCAGCAGGCCGCACAGATCGGTCTAGCCGGCGACTCAGTCATCGGACGGGATCCGCCCGTGCATACACAGCTCCGTGCCCTGGTGAACAAGGCCTTCACGCCGGTGCGAGTGCAGCAACTCCGTTCGCACATGGAGGAACTGACGGACGCGCTTCTGAAGGAACGGAGCGGGGACACGTTCGACGTGATCGGGCAGCTGGCCGAGCCGCTTCCCATCATCGTGATCGCGGAGATGTTGGGAGTGCCGGCATCCGACCGCGTCACCTTCAAGCGTTGGTCAGCCGCAGTCGCGGCTGCTACGGACCCCTCCGTAACGCAGGATGCCATCGACACGATCGGCGCCAACATGGCGGAGCTCGAAGCGTACGTCGGCGGCTATCTGGACGCGCGCCGCCAAGAGCCCCGCGACGACCTGTTGAGCGCACTCGTGCAGGCGGAAGAGGCCGGCGCAAGCATGTCGGAGGCGGAGCTGCTCGCGTTCATCATCCTGCTGCTCGCGGCCGGCAACGTGACGACCACCGGCCTGATCGGCAACGCGGTCCTGGCGCTCGCTCGCCATCCGCAGCAGGCGGCCTGGCTGCGCGAGGATCCCACACTGATCCCGGGCGCGATCGAGGAGCTGCTGCGCTACGACAGTCCCGTGCAAGTCGTGGTCCGCTTCGCACTACAGGACACGGAGATCCGGGGCACGCCGATCGCCGCCGGCGATTCGATCCTCGTAGCGATCGGCGCCGCCAACCGCGACCCCGCCCTGTTCCCAAACCCCGACTGCCTGAATGTGCGAAGGACCGAGAACCATCACTACGCGTTCGGCCTCGGCATCCACTACTGCCTGGGCGCGGGTCTGGCGCGCCTTGAGGCCGAAGTGGCGTTGCGGGCGCTGCTGAATCGGTTCCCGACGCTCGAGCTGGCCGATGCGGCTCCTGCTTACAGCGGAACGCTGGTCCTGCGCAGGCTGGAGGCGCTCCCGCTTCGCTGTGCGCCGCCGGTTCGGTAGCCGACGCGGTGGACGCACTCTCGGACTTCCATCCGGCGATCCAAGCCTGGTTTCGCCAGCGCTTCTCCGTTCCTACCGATGCGCAGACGGAGGGTTGGCCTCACATCCGTGCAGGCAGCGACACGCTCATCGCCGCGCCCACCGGCTCGGGAAAAACGCTCGCCGCATTCCTCGCCGGCATCGACGCCCTGATCCGCCAGACCGAGCGTGAGCCACTCGCTGACGCCGTCTCGATCCTCTACGTCTCACCCCTGCGCGCGCTGGGCAACGACATCCACCGCAATCTGGAGACGCCCTTAGCCGAGATCCGCCGTGTCGCGGCGAGCTTGGGCGAGGAGCTGCCGGAGATCCGGGTCGCAGTCCGGAGCGGAGACACGCCCGCGTCCAAGCGGCAGGCGCTCACGCGCAAGCCGCCGCACATCCTCATCACGACGCCGGAGTCGCTCTACCTGCTCCTCAGCGCGGAGCGCAGCCGCGGCACGCTACGCCACGTGCGCACGGTGATCGTGGACGAGATCCACGCCCTCGTCGGGAATCGCCGCGGCACGCATCTGGCACTGTCGCTCGCACGGCTGGACCACGTGGCCGCGACGCGGCCGGTGCGGATCGGCCTCTCCGCGACGCAGAAACCGATCGCAGGGATGGCCCAGTTTCTGATCGGCAGCGACCGGTGCAGGGACGATGGCTCACCCGACTGCGCACTTGTCGACCTCGGTCACCAGCGCGACCTCGACATCGCGATCGAAGTGCCGCCGTCGGAACTGGACGCGATCATCTCGCATCCGCAGTGGGACGAGATCTACGAGCGGCTCGCGGCGTTGATCGGCACCCACCGCACAACCCTGATCTTCGTCAACACCCGGGCGCTGGCGGAGCGCGTGGGACACCGGTTAGCCGAGCGCATGGGCGACGACAAGGTCGCCGGGCATCACGGCAGCCTCTCGAAAGAGCGACGGCTCCGGCTGGAAGCGCGGTTGCGCAGCGGCGATCTCGCCGCGCTCGTCACGACCTCGGCCCTGGAGCTCGGGATCGATATCGGCGGGATCGATCTCGTCTGCCAGATCGGCTCCCCACGCCGCATCGCCACCTTCTTACAACGGGTGGGGCGCTCCGGGCACGCCTTGGGCCTCCAACCGAAAGGGCGGCTGCTTCCCACCACGCGCGACGAACTGGTGGAGTGTGCGGCCTTGGTCCGGGCCGTCCGAGCAGGGCGCCTCGATCGCACCGTGCCCCTGGAGGCGCCGCTGGATGTGCTGGCGCAGCAGATTGTGGCGGAGTGTGCGAGCGAACCCTGGCCGGTCGCTGATCTCCACGCGCTCTGCCGGCGCGCGACGCCGTATCGGACGCTGGAGCGCGCCGCTTTCGAGGAGATCGTGACGATGCTGGCCGACGGCGTCGGGGAGGGCGGCGGACGCACCAAGCCATTGCTCCACTACGACCGGATCAACGGCATGGTGCGCGGGCGGCGGCACGCTCGCATCACGGCCCTCACGAACGGCGGCGTCATCCCCGAGCTGGGCGACTACCGCGTCTTGGCGGACCCCGACGACACGTTCGTCGGGACGCTGAACGAGGACTTCGCGATCGAGAGCCAAGCGGGCGATATCTTCCTGCTAGGAACGACCTCTTGGCGGATCCGCAAAGTCGAGACCGGGATCGTGCGGGTGCAGGACGCCCAAGGCGCGCCTCCTACCGTGCCCTTCTGGTTGGGCGAGGGACCCGGCCGGTCGGTCGAGCTGTCGGCAGAGGTGGGACGGCTGCGCCGCGAGATCGTAGCCGGGCTGCCCGAGCCCGAGGCGCTCCGGAAGCGGCTGGCGGCGGAGGCCCGGCTGGACGGCTCCGGCGCCGCACAGCTGATCGACTACGTCCGCGTGACACACGAAGCACTGGGGGTGATGCCCTCCGACGAAGACGTGGTGTTTGAGCGCTTCTTCGACGAGTCGGGGGGAATGCAGCTTGTCGTGCATGCGCCATTCGGCTCGCGCATCAACCGCGCCTGGGGATTGGCGCTGCGCAAGCAGTTCTGCGTCCGCTTCGACTTCGAGCTGCAGGCAGCCGCCAACGACGACGCGATCCTGCTTTCGCTCGGGCCCGCCCAGAGCTTCCCCCTAGAGGAAGCCTTCGAATACGTGCGGCCGGCGAACGCGCCGCTAGCCGTCGAGCAGTCCCTGATCTACATCCCATTGTTCGGCACGCGCTGGCGCTGGAATGCGACCCGCGCGCTGGCCGTCCAGCGGCAGCGAGGCGGCAAGAAGGTGCCGCCGCCCATTCAGCGGATGCGTTCAGACGATCTTCTGGCAGCCGTCTTTCCCCAGTCCGTCGGCTGCCAGGAGAACGTGAGCGGTCCCATCGCGATGCCCGATCACCCCCTGATCCGGCAGACCGTGCGCGATTGCATGGAAGAGGCGATGGACGTGCCGGGCCTCGTCGAGATCCTGGAGCGGATCGAAAGCGGCGCCGTCGCCCTGCACGCACGCGACTCCACCACGCCCTCTCCCATGGCGCACGAGATCATCGGTGCGAAACCCTACGCTTTTTTGGACGACGCGCCGTTGGAGGAGCGCCGCGCCCGCGCGGTGATGCTGCGTCGCGCGCTGCCGGAGCATGCGCGCGACCTCGGCGCCCTCGATTCCAGCGCCATCGAACGGGTGCGCCAAGAGGCAAGGCCGGCGCCGCGGGACGCCGAAGAGGCGCACGAAGTACTCAGCACGCTGGTCGCCGCGACGCAGGGGCTGGTGGAGCCTTGGCGGCACTGGGCCGAGGAGCTGCGCGACGCGGGACGCGCCGCCCTCGCGCGAACCGATCGGGGCTCGGTGTGGCTCGCAGCGGAGAACGTCAACCTGATCGCCCTGCTGTTCCCGAACGCGCCGATTGAACCCCGGCGGAATCTGCCGGAGGGCGTCGCAGCCGAGGCAGACGACCGCGACGCCGCACGGCTGCAGCTGCTCCGCGGCCACATGGAGATCGCCGGACCGGTGACCGCGGCGGCGCTGGCCGCGCAGACCGCCCTCGATCCCAGCGACGTCCAGCGCGGCCTGCAGCAACTAGAGGCGGGAGGCCAGATCCTGCGCGGCGCCTTCACGCGCCAGGCCGCCGCCGGATCGGAATTCTGCGACCGCGCCCTGCTGGCTCGGATCCATCGCCATACGCTCGACCGCCTGCGCCGCGAGATCGAGCCCGTCACCGCCCAAGACTTCATGCGCTTCCTCTTGCGCTGGCAGCACTGCACCTCCGATACCCGCGTTCACGGCAAGGCGGGACTGCGGGAAGTGCTCCGGCAGCTCCAGGGCTTCGAGCTGCCGGCTTCGGCCTGGGAGCGCGAAGTGCTGCCGCTGCGGATCGGCAACTACCAGCCGGCGTGGCTGGACGAGCTCTGCCTGGCCGGGGAGATCGTCTGGGCGCGGCTCACTCCGAAGCGCGGTACGGCGACCGGCAGCGCGATCGCTCCGTCTCGCGCAACGCCGGTTACGATCGCACGGCGGGCGGACTTCGCCACCCTGCTCGCAGCCGTGCGCCTCCACGACGATCCCCCCGCCCCCGCGAGCGGCGCCGCCAAGGAGCTGCTCACGCTGCTGCGCGAGCGCGGCGCGCTCTTCACCGAGGATCTGGTCGCGGCCACGCGGCGCTTGCCGTCGGACGTCGAGGGCGGGTTGCGGGAACTCGTCGCGCGCGGTCTGGCGACGGCCGACGGTTTCCAGGGCCTGCGTCAACTGATCGGCGGGTCCAGAGCGACGCCGCGCCGTCCGGGCGGGCGTTTCCTGCGCAGCGGTCCGGCGGGGCGCTGGGCGCTGATCGCGCAACAGCCAAAGGTGGAAGGCGAAGCGGTGGAAGATCTGGCCGAGCGCACCGCCCAGATCTTGCTGGCGCGCTACGGCGTCGTGTGCCGGGATCTCTTAACCCGCGAAAGCATCGGTCTCCCTTGGCGCCAGATCGTGCGCGCCCTCCGGCGCCTCGAAGCCCGCGGCGACGTGCGGGGCGGGCGCTTCATCAGCGGCCTCGTGGGAGAGCAATACGCGCTCCCCGAAGCCGTCGACGCCCTCCGCGCCGTTCGGCGACGCGCGCGGTCCGAAGAGCAGGTGCGCCTCAGTGCGGTCGACCCGCTCAACCTGGTGGGGGTGATCCTGCCCGGCGAGAAAGTGGCGGCGCGTGCTGGAGCGAGGGTCACGCTCGTCGACGGCGCCTTCAGCCCGCAGGCGCCTGCGACTCCCGCCGCGCGCCACGAGAGCCTCGTCTAGAACTTGCCGCCGTAGCTCCGCGCCAGGATGCCGCTGGGATCGCTCTGGATCCCCAGGGTCGGGATCGGGTAGCGCAGCCCGTTCTTATGGAGACGCGCCAACCCCTCGACGGCTTTCGGCAAAAAGCGCGGGGGAATCGCCATCAACAGCTCGTCGTCCGCCACGCCGCCGAAGCTGCGCTCGGCGTAGCACGGGATCGAAACGGCAGGCTGGCCCGTCGTCAAGGCACGGCCCCAGGAATCGCCGCAGGCGGTCTCTCCCACGCAGGTGAAGTTGTACTTGCGATAGCCCGAGAACTGGAGACCGTTGATCAAGATGATCATCTGGCCCGGCGTCGCGTAGATGAGGCAGATATCGGGCGGATCGAGCCGGCCCAATGCCAGCGGCGACACCGCCACGGCCTCGTAGCGTCCGTGGGGAACGACGTCGAGGGCCGCCTGGTGAGCGGCCGCGTCATCCTTCGTCTCGTACCACACGCCCGCCATGCGTTCACCGCTGCGCCACCATTGATCTTGCGGTCGCAGTCCCAGGACGGCCCCGCACTGCTCGGCGGCGAGGTCGGCGTTCGTGATACCAACGGTCCAGCGCATCCAACGTGCCTGCGCGACGATCTGGTCGAAGGTGTGCGATGCCTGTGGCCGGCGCAGCCGTTCGACCTGCTCCATCTCCGCCTCCGTCTCGAACAGCTTCATTCCGACGGGGATCGAGCGCAGACGCAGATAGCGCTCAAGGCCTTCGACGATCCCGGACCAGTCGTAGCTGTCAGGCTCGGGAGGATCCATGCTGCTGCTCACATCGTCCGCCATCGGGTCCCTCCTCACGTAACGCGGCAATCCTCTCACGCGTGGAAGAAGAAGATAAGCGACGATTGCCGGGCACGGGTATAGCATGCGCGCGACACGATCGATCGGAAGGAGTCCTCCGTGGCAGCACTGGACGGAATGCGCATCCTCGACATGACCCAGTACGAGGCGGGGACCTCCTGCACGCAGATGCTGGCCTGGCTCGGCGCGGACGTCGTCAAGGTCGAGCGCCCGGAGCACGGCGATCCCGGCCGCCGCGTGGGCGGCTCTGGCAGAGGCGGCAGCAGCGCCTACTTCCTCAACTACAACAGCAATAAGCGCAGCGTGGCGCTTTCACTTCGCTCGGAGGAGGGACGGAGCTTGCTGCTGCAGCTCGTCCCCAAGTTCGATGCCTTCGTGGAGAACTACGGCCCGGGCGTCATGGAGAAGCTCGGGATCGGCTACGACGTCATGCGCACGCTGAACCCGCGGATCATCTACGCCCGAATCAAGGGCTTTGGCCTCTCGGGACCGTACAGCAGCTTCAACTGCTACGACCAGGTCGCCCAAGCCACCGGCGGATCATTTTCGGTCACGGGGGAGCGAGGCGGCACGCCGCTCCTCTCCGGCGCGACGTTCGCGGACAGCGGCACGGGCGCCCAGCTCGCGCTCGCGATCACCGCCGCCTACGTGCAGCAGCAACGGACCGGGGAAGGGCAGCTGATCGAGCTGTCCATGCAGGAAGCCGTGACCATGTTCATGCGCACGCAGGTGGCGCTGTTCTCCGATTGGGGCCGCAAGACCGCGCCGCGCGACGCCATCCGTGCCGGCTTCTCGCCCGATCCCCTGGCCTGCAAGCCGGGAGGCAGCAACGACTACATCTACATGGTGATCGTGACGCCGGAGATGTGGGCCGGGGTCTGCGAGACGATCGAGCGGCCCGACCTCCTGCAAGACGAGCGCTTCGCGACCCTGCAGGGGCGCCGTCAGAACCGGGACGCCCTCCACGCCGAGCTCGCCAAATGGACCGCGAGCCGGACGAAGTACGAGGCGATGGAAGCGTTCGGCGCGCGCGGCGTCCCCTGCGGCGCCGTGATGGACACCCGCGATCTCTTCGAGAACCCCCACCTGCAAGCGCGTGATTTCATTCAGCACGTCGACCATCCCACCGAAGGACGCGTTCCCTTGATGCGTCCGGCGGCGCAGCTTTCCAACTCCCCGGTGACGATGGAGCCGGCGCCCCTGCTCGGCCAGCATACGGACGAGGTCCTGCGCGAAGAGCTGGGGCTGGACGACACCGAGCTCGCGACGCTGCGGGAAGCGGGGACGGTTGGCTAAGCGCGGCCTGCCGCCGATCCTGCCCCGCTCGATCCGCGTCCTCATCCTCGGCTCCCTGCCGAGCGACGCCTCCATCGCCAAGCAGCAGTACTACGGGCACCCGCAAAACCACTTCTGGCGCGTGCTGGAGGCGTGCGGGGCCGTCGAGTCGGCCGCGGCGCCTTATGCCAAGCGGGTCCGCGATCTCAAGGCGCGCGGGATCGCCGTTTGGGACCTCTACGCCGCCGCGGACCGCGAGGGCAGCGGCGACGAGAAGATCCGCGATCCGATCCCGAACGCGATCAAGGCGCTGTGGGAGGAGCGGGGACCTTTCCCCGTCCTGCTGAACGGCCGGCGCCGGAACGAGTGGCGACGCCACTTCGGCGACCTGCCGGTCGAGCCGATCGAGCTGCCTTCCACCAGCCCCCGGCCGCTGCACTGGAACACGCCCGCGGACCGCGTCGCAGCCGTCGCCGAGTGGCGCAGCGCGCTGCATGCCGCCTTGGGGACCAGCAGGCCCCGTCCGCGCCCGGGGAACGCAGCCAGGAGCTAAGCACCGTGAACCCTGGGCCTACACGGACTGTACTGCGAACTTTCAGGCGGCCCGTGGCTCTCTAAACGCCGAGCCGCTCGGGACCGCGAGTCGGCGAGGGTTGAGGTCCTAGTCAAGGGTGACCGGCGACCGAGCAGCCACGCGTATCAGGCCGCCGGGGATGCCGGCGCGGCATCGGGGGACTCAGGAAGGAGCGCCCTTACGGCGGGAACGAGATCGTTCGGGATCACCATCACCGCTTGCGACCTATCCTCGAAGGCGGCCTCGATCTCCGCCGCCGACTCGTCGTCCGACCGTCCTTCGTAGTGCTCAACGTGCTCAACGACGTCGCGCACGCGCTCTTCGTCCCAGCCGGGCGGGAGCCTGTTGGTCGTGAGAGGCGGACCCCGATGTCGTGAGGGCCATGCATGAGTGCTAGGGTGAGGAGAAGGAGCGTTGACGCGGAGCGAGATCGATGCAGATGCCCTCGGCCTACACGAAGGGCTACGAATCGGCCCGGGCGCTCGATCCGGAGAGGGCGCGGAACTACGTCGCTCATACGGTCATCGGCGACCCCGAAGCCGACGAGCTGCTGGAGGAGCTTGCCCCTCTCGGGCAGGAGGAGTTGGGCAGGCTGATCCAGATCGGGATGGACGGCGACGAGCGCGCGCTGCGGGACGCGCCGGCCGTCCTGCGAGCATTCTTCGAGTCCTGCGCGGCTCCGCCCGACTGGCTCGACCTGCCCGGGCACATGCCCGGCATCCGCATGTACCACCGCAACTCGCGGCTGGTGCTGGGGGCGATGGTGGCCGGCACCCTGGTGGAGGGATTCGCCACGAACATCGCCAAGTCCTTCTTCATCACGGGCAAGGTGCGTGATCAGGGCATTCGGCGGCTGAAACAGAACAACCGCCACATGGTGGAGATCTTCCTCCCCGGCGGCCTGGAAAGAGACGGCGATGGATGGAAGCTGTCCGTTCGCATCCGGCTGGTCCATGCGATGGTCAGGCGCCTGCTGGACGGCTCCGAGGACTGGGACCAAGAAGCCTGGGGCACCCCGGTCAGCGCCGCCCACACGGGCTTCGCGATCACCGCGTTCTCGGCGAGGTCCCTGAAACACCTGAAGAGCCTGGGAGCCCAGTTCACCGACGAAGAGCGCGCGAGCTTCATGCAGGTCTGGCGCTACTCCGGTCATCTCATGGGCATCCCCGAGACGATCCTGTTCCGCGACGAATCGGATGCCCTCGAGACATTCAAGATTGGCCTGGCGTGCGAGCCTGAGGCCGGGCTGGAGTCTGTCTCCCTTGCAAACGCGCTGGTCAACTCCTCTCCACTGATTGCGGGGGTGACCGACCCGGCCGCTCGCCGAAAGCTGGCACACTACGTGTACCGCGTCTCGCGCGCGCTCATCGGACCCCAGATCGCCGACCAGCTCATGTTTCCTCACTACCCGACATCCGGGGTGCTCTGGTGGTTCCGCATGCAGAACCGGTACGACAACTGCATGAACAGGCTGTTCAAGAGCCGCGCCCGGAAGAACAACAAGCTGAGCGCCATGCTCGATGTCGCGATGGTCGACGAAGCGGGGATCAACTACCGGCTGCCGGACCACGTCTATGCAGAAGAGTCCTCCAGGTGGTGATCCGGCGCTGTCATAGCGTTCGGGTCGCTGCGGATGCGGCGTCGTTCGTTCGGCAGCCTCGCGTACGAGCACAAGAAGGGGAAGACGAGGCGCCAGAGGTTCCTTGAGCGCATGGAGCTGGGGCTCTACGACTCCCGCTCGATGCTCGAGTTCACGGGCCTCAGCCTCTCCGAGCCGACTCCCGATAAGACGACCATCCTCCATTTCCGGCACCTGCGGGAGCATCATCAGCGACGTGCTGCCGCGCGTGCGCGAGCACAAGGAGCGGCGCGAGTGGCTGGAGCAGACGGCCTCGGAGGCGCGCCGCGCTCTCGGAGCGGCGCGCTGCATGCCGCCCTGGGGACCAGCAGGCCTCGCCGACGCGCGGGGAGCGCTATAAGGCGCTAAGCACCGCCTCGCGGTCCCCCTCGGGAGGGCGACACCGAAGAGGGAGACCTCGGCATCGACGCCACCCGCCTAAACCCAACGGCAGCGTTGCCGTCGCCGTCTTCTCTCATGTCGCCTCTCCTCAAGGTAGCCTCTGCGGCCGAGCGCTAACCCAATTCCCGCACCGCGTCACCCCTACAGGGTCAAACTAATGCTCCTCAGACCCACGCACGATCGGGTCTCTCCATCCGAAACTCTCAATTGGATCTTTCATCCTTGATCTTATTGACTTGATCGGTAAGATCATGATATACTGATCTAAGTATTGGATATTGTATTAGTGATCTTGAAAGGAGATCAAAATTGGAAACGAAAGAACCCCAGCGGAATGGCTTCGGAACCACCACGCTCAATGGCCTGCTGCTCGTGCAGCGCGGGCAGCCAATCTTGCTGTCAGCGATGCCACCGAAGGCGGTCATCCAACACCACCAGATCGATCAATTCGACAGCCTTTCGAACCCCGATGGGTACCAGCGCAATCCCGTGACAGCTCGCATAAGAAAGGCCGGCGAATACTACCGGGGGTCCGAGGACCGCGTGCCGGGCCTGATGCCGAATCCGCTGCTCGCGAACATCCGGCAGGACGACCTTGCGAACGCGGATATCAACTTCCGCGATGGGAACAGGGCCGACTACGAGAGTGCGAAGGCAAGCGGCGGGAATTGGCTCGGTGTAGTCACACTGGATCTCCCAACCGATATTCCGATTTGGATCTACGACGGCCAGCATAGAGTCGGCGGCATTGGGTTAGTGGCTGGTGATCTTGGGGCTCTTCCCATTCCGTTGTCGATCACGCTTGGCCTTCCGCGCGAGGCTGAAATGCGCGAGTTCTATGAGGTGAACACCAATGCGAAGTCGGTGAAGACCGATCTCGCGTGGGAACTCCTCCGCCACATGGCGGTCAATAACCCTCAGCTTGCTGCATTATTGGAGGAGACGGGCCGTGATTGGACAGTTCGCGGCGTCGAGGTGGTTCACGAACTGCTCGCTGCAAGTGAGATCTGGACTGAGTCCATCCAGTCGCCCAACACACGAAGGAAGCCGAATGATCGATTGACAGTGACCCAGGCGCAGTTCGTCAAGTCGCTAAGACCAGTGCTCAACATGCCGCTGCTGCAGAAAGCACCCGCAGCTACTGTTGCCAGAGTGGTTGATGCGTATTGGGCTGGCATCGCTCAGATTTTCCCTAGCCTGTTCGCACCTGACGGGAACCCAAAGGACTACGTCATCCAGAAGGGCGCGGGTGTCACTGCGTTCCACCGGGTTCTCCCTTTCGCCATCGAAACCCTGCGCGCCCGCGGCCAGGGGTTGGGTATCCCCGAAGCGTACGCTGAGGTGATGTCAAGGTTGCCCGAACTCAGCGGCGAGATCTTCGACGACGATGGAACTCCCTCAACTATCCACGGTTCTGAGTTCTGGCGTTCAGGCAGCCAAGGCGTAGCAGGCCAGTTCTCAGGAGAAGCTGGCTACAAGCGGCTTGCTTCGCGGATTCAGGCACTTATGCCGAAACCGTCAGAGGAAATCACGCTCTAGCAGAGCCTTGGGAGGTTCTCAGTTCACCAGCTAACCGCAATCAAGACCCGTCGAAGATGCCATCGAGTTCGTAGGTGAAATCACTTCCGGAGGGCTGTGAACGTAGCCTGGCCCTGAGTGAGGACATGAGGATTCGAAACCGATGATCTCTGACGCCGTCACAGTCACAGCGGTTGCGGAAACGGACATTGCGACCCGCTTCCCAGAGGCCGAACAACTTTACGGCGGCTAGGCCGCGTGGGCGCGCAAGAACTCGCGGATCGCGTCGATCGTACCGCGCAGCTTCACCGGTGAGCGGCAGTCGACGTCCAGGCACTCGGCCCGGGGAGCGAGCTCGCAGATGCGGCGGGAGATGCCGGTCGGGTGGAAGGGATCGCTGCCGGGCAGGACCAGCAGCGGGGCCGGGCACGTCTCGAGCCACTCTTCGGTCACGGAGAACAGCGGCTCGTCCGGCGGCCAGATCCCGGCGACGAAGTCTTCGATCAAGGCGATGTACTCCGCGTCGCTCATCGCCAGGATCTGGGCGCGGAAGGCGGGGTCGTCATGGATGCGGCGCTGGAAGGGGCCGGCGGCGTTGTTCTCGACGAACCAGACGCCGGTCATCGCGGCCTCGACGACCGCCTCCACGCCCTTGGTCCGCGCAAGGGCGAGCGTGGAGGCGAACATCTCTTGGAACACCCGGAGCGACGTCGAGGCGTCGACGCCGACGGGATCCTGACAGACCGCGGCGCTGATCCGCCCGGGCGCCGCCTGGATGATGCGGAGGTTGTAGGCGACGCCGATGCACCCGCCCATGACGTGCGCCCGCTCGATCCCCAGGTCGTCCAGGACGGCGAGCTGGTCGGCGGCGGCGAGGTCGTAGCTGAAAGCGGCGGCGGGCGCCGGGCTTCGGCCGGCATGGCGCTGGTCCATGCCGATCACCATGAACTCGCCGGCGAAGTCGCGGATGGGGTTGACGGCGCTGTTGGACCAGAAGGCGATCTCGCTGTTGACGCCGCCCGGCGCGAACAGCAGCAGGGGATAGCCCCGGCCGAAGACCTCGTAGTGAATGGTGGCCCCGTCGGGCCGCTGTACCTCCGGCATGCGTCTCTCCGATCGCCTAGTTAATCCGGCGCCCGCTCGCCCCGGTTTCCTGCCAGTGTGTTTCGCGCAGCTCGAACTTCTTGAGCTTGCCGGTCGCCGTGCGCGGGAGCGCGGCGACGAACTCGACGCGGCTCGGCGCCTTGAAATGGGCCATGTTGTCGCGGCAGTGCGCGATGATCTCCTCGGCGGTGGCGGCCGCCCCCTCCCGCAATACGACCACGGCGAGCGGCGTCTCGCCCCATCGCTCCGAGGGCACGCCGATCACGGCCGCCTCAAGGACGGCGGGGTGTCCGTACAGCACGTCCTCCACCTCGATCGAGGAGACGTTCTCGCCACCGGTGATGATCATGTCCTTGGCGCGATCGACGAGGTTGATGTAGCCGTGCCCATCGACGGTCGCGAGATCGCCGGTATGGAACCAGCCGTCGACGATGACCTTGGCCGTCTCTTCCGGCTGCTCCCAGTAGCCCTTGAAGACGACGTTGGATCGCGCGATCACCTCGCCGATCGCTTCGTCATCGGCCGGCACGTCGTTGCCGTCCGCATCGACGACGCGGACCTGTACCCCGATGATGTCGTGTCCGGCGCGGACCTTGATGCGGCGGGCGCCGTCGTCGTCGACACCGATGTAGGGCTTGACTTCGGCCAAGGTGAGCAAGGGCGAGGTCTCCGTCAGCCCGTAGCCCTGGACGAACTCCCAGCCGAGCTCCGTCTCAAGACGTTCAATGAAGCGCAGCGGCGGCGGCGCCCCCGCGACCACGAAGCGGGGCTTGGTGGTGACGTTGTACTGGCCGCGGTCGGGATAGTCGAGGATCGCCGCCAGCACGGCGGGCGCCATGCAGGCGAAAGTGATGTCTTCATCCTGCAGCAGCCGGTAGATCGCCTGCGGGTCGACCTTGCGCAGGACGACGTGCCGCGCGCCCACGGCCGTCAGGGCGAAGGGCCCGCCCCAGCCGTTGGCGTGGAACATGGGCAGCGTCCACATCTCCACGTCCTCGTTGCTGATGCGGCTGTGGACGAGGAAGTTGTAGGCGTTGAGATAGATGTTGCGATGGGTCAGCATCACCCCCTTGGGGCGCGCCGTGGTTCCCGACGTGTAGTTGATGCTGTAGAGATCGTTCTCCTCCAAGCCGGGATCGGGCGGGGCCGTCGCCGGCCGGCCGGCGATCAGGTCCTCCCAGTCCCGCCAGCCGTCCGTCAGCGGCGCATCCGCGAAGCGCGCCACGACGAAATGCTCGACCGTGGGAAGCTTGGGCCGCAGATCGTCGATCACGGCGGTGTAATCGGAGTCGACCAGCATCACCTTCGCGCCGACGTGATTGATGATGTAGTCGAAATCGTCGGCGATCAGGCGGTAGTTCATCGGCACGATCACGGCGCCGATCGAGGCCACGCCGTAAAACGCTTCGAGGAAGTGATGGCTGTTGGGACTGAGAATGCCGACGCGATCGCCCTTGCCCACGCCCAAGGCCGCCAGCCCGTGGCCGAGCTGATTCGCGCGCGCCCCGAACTCGGCATAGGTCCAGCGCTCATCGCCGTCGGCGACTGCTTCACTGGGGCCGTAGAGCTTGACCGCGCGATTGATGAAGTCGCTGACGAGCAGGGGTACTTCCACCGTCTCACCTCCACAGGTTGCGAGAATATTACCGTGATCGCGGCGATCCGTTGCTTGCGGCGGCGGCGACCGCGGCGGCCACGGCAGCGGCGGGCGCATCGACGCGGATCAGGGGATCCGCGCCGGAACCGTCGTCGACGGTCCAGGTGCCGAGGCCGACGACCGGGCGCCCGAACTGCAGCGCGAAGGCGATCTCGCTGAGCGTGCCGTAGGAGCCGTCGATCGCGATCATGGCGTCGCCGGCGCGCGCCACCAGGGCGTTGCGCGCCACGCCGAGCCCCGTGGGAATCGCAAACTCCACGTAGGGATTCGCCGCCGCCGCCTCGTCGCCGGGCAGGATGCCGATGGTGTGGCCGCGCTCGGCGCGGGCGCCGCGGCAGGCCGCCTCCATCACGCCCCCCAGCCCGCCGCAGACGAGCGTGTGCCCCCCGCGTCCGATCTCCCGGCCGACCGCTTCCGCCAGCGCCAGCGCGGGCGGAGCAGGCTCCCTTGCCCCCACGACCGCGATGCGCATCGGACCGGTGATCCGGCTACGCGCGCAGGGCAGACGGCTGTTGTTGCGCGGCCGCCTCGCTCACGGGGGCGCCCACCTCGAACGGGTCCTTGAGATCGAGCTCGGCCGCGATCTCGCGCACGGCGGGAAGCACCTCCCGGCCCAGCAACTCGATGCAGCGCATGGAGTCTTCATGGGTCACGAAACCGTCGTTACCCCAAATCATGAAGATGCCGGGACGCGTTGCCTCCATGATTACGCGGAGTTGCTCGACGACCCGATCCGGGGTTCCCGCAATGATGCGCAGGTTCTCGATCTGCTGCTCGAAGCCAACATCGCGTCTGGCGACGCGCCGCCCGTGGGCGATCTCGACCAGGACCTGGCGCTGTTTGGCCGGGTTGTAGCCCGCAGGAGCGCTCCAGACCGGATGAGCCAGGCCCGTGAATTCCCCCTGCATCCAGGTGAACTGGCGGGCGTTGGCGAGCGCTTTCTCCTCGGTATCGGCGCAATGCACGCGCAGCAGGTAGCCGCGATGCTCGGGTCCGGGTTGGAAGCCCACCTCCTCGGCGATCTGGGCGTAGAGCTTCCACACCCTGAGCGTGTCCTCGACGCTGGTATTGAGACAGACGTAGGGATACCGGTGCCGCGCCGCCCAGACCACCGTCTCCCGGCTGGCGATCCCGGGGATCCAGACGCGGGGATGCGGCCGCTGCAACGGCAGCGCCCAGGGGTTCACCACGCGGTTTTGATAGTGCGTGCCCTCCCAGCGCCAGGGGCCGGGCTCCGTCCAAGTCTTGATGATGAGGTCGTGGGCCTCCTCGAAGCGCTCACGGTTGTAGGCGGGATTCACGCCGATGGCGAGCTGCTCCGTGCCACCGCCCCGCACGAAACCCGAGACGAGCCGCCCTTGCGAGACGAGGTCGATCATCGCCAGCTCTTCCGCCAAGCGCACCGGGTTCTCCGTGAGAGGGAGAGGATTGCCGAGGAGCACGATCTTCACGCGCTCCGTGATGGCGGCCAAGATCGACGCGAAGATGTTGCACTTGGATTGCATGCAGAAGGGCGCGTTGTGGTGCTCGTTCAGCATGATCCCGTCGAAGCCGACCTCTTCGACGAGCTTGTACTCGGTGATCCGGTCCTGGTAGAGCTGGCTGGCCGCGTCGCGATCGTAAAAGCGGTTGGAGAACATCAGGGCCGTATGCCCGGCCTTGCGGCCTTCCTCCTCGGGATAGGCCGACATGGGCTGCTCGGTGAAATAGGCAAGGTGCACTGGGGGCATCCCTCCCACTACGGCGGCCGCGCGAGGATGGTAGCGCGAGAAGCCGCCGGGGGCGCAACGGGGTCCAGCGGCTAGGCGCCGACGGGCTGGAGCTCCGCTTGGGGCGTGGTGGCAAGGCTGACCGGCGCATCGATATCGAAGGGGCTGTTGAGCCCCAACTCATCCGCGTATTGGCGGATGGCGGGGAGCACTTCCTGCCCCATCAGCTCAATGCAGCGCATGCCGGTTTCATGGCTGACGCGGCCATCGTTGCACCAAATGTTGAGAATGCCGGGACGCAACTCGTCGAGGACCCGCTTGAGACCTTCGATGACTTGGTCCGGCGTCCCCACGATGACGTTGCCGGCACTCATCAGATCTTGGATCGTCACATCCTTGCCGACGTTGGCCACGTTCTGGCGCCGGCCGTTCGCCATCTCGACAAACTGGCGCCGCCACGTTGGGGAGCCGTAGCCGGAGGGATTGTGCCAGACCGGGTGCGTCACGCCCGTGAACTCGCCCTGCATCCACATGTAGTGCTGGGCCGCCGCGATCGCCTTCTCCTCGGTGTCCTGGACGTGCACGCGCAGCTCGTACCCCTTGGTCTCCGGACCCGGTTCGTAGCCGACGGCGCGGGCCGTCTGATCGTACAAGGCCCAGATCTTCTTGGTGGTCTCGAAGGTCGTGCTGAGCGCCACGAAGGGGTAGCGGTGCTCGGCGGCGAAAATCACCGTCTCCTTGCTGGCGACACCGGGCATCCAAATCCGCGGGTGAGGCTTCTGCAGGGGCTGGACCCAGGGATTGACCACGCGGAGCTGGAAGTGATTGCCCTCCCAGCGCCAGGGGCCGGGCTCCGTCCACGTCTTCACGATGAGATCGTGCGACTCCACGAAGCGCTCCCGGTTATAGGCGGGATTGGCGTTGGTCGAGATCTGCTCTGTCCCGCCGCCCCGGACGAATCCTGAGATGATGCGGCCCTTGGAGATGAGGTCGAGCATCCCGATCTCTTCGGCGAGACGGACCGGGTTGTCCGAGATGGGGAGCGGGTTGCCGAGTAGCTCAATCCGCACGTGATCGGTCGCTGCCGCCAGCACCGCGGCGAAAATATTGCACTTCGACTGCAGGCAGAAGGGCGCGTTGTGGTGCTCGTTGAGCATGATCCCGTCGAACCCGACCTCTTCGGCGCGCTGGTATTCCCGCAAGCGCAACTGGTAGAGCTCGCTCACCGCCTCGGCGTTGAAGTACTTGTTCGGGAGCAGCAGGGCGGTATAGCCCAGCTCATCGCCGATCTCCTGCGGGAACGATGCATCCGGCTGCTCCGTGAAGTAGGCGATGAACATGATGCTCTCCGTGGGTGGGCGCCCGGCTAGGAACCAGCGCCCGGTTGCAACGTATCACGCACCGGCGAAGTCGAGCACCAACCGGCTCAGCTCGTCCGGTTTCTCCATTTCGACGAAGTGCCCGGCTCCTTCGATCACTTCGAGGCGGCTGTTCGGCAAGGCGTCGCGATAGCGCTCGCCACAACTGCGCGGGACGATGCGATCATCCGCACCCCAGACGATCAGGGTCGGCGTGGTAAGCCCGGGAAGGAGATAAGGCAGCGTCTGGCTGAAGAGGTACGGTTTCCAGGCGATGCGGGCCGTCATCTCACGGTGGACGTCCCAATCCATGAGCTGCTCAGTGGCCGGCTCCTCGCCATAGACGCGGCGGAAGTTGTCGTTGTCGTGAAAGCCCATCTTGACGTAGTCCATGTGGGCGTAGAGGAACTGGTCCAAGATCTCGCCCTCGGGGGGTTGGACCCCCGTCGCGCCGACGAGGACGAGGCGCTTGCAGCGCGACTGGTTCATCGTCGCCATCTCGGCCGCGACCCAGCCCCCGAATCCGAGCCCAACCAAGACCGTCTCTTCGACGCCGGCTTGATCGAACAGTAAGTTGAGCTCCACGGCGAGGTCACGGACGCTGCGCATCCATAGCGGACGCTCCGACTGCCCCCAGCCGGGGAAGTCGGGGACGGTGACGGTGAAGCGCTGCGCGAGTTGCTCGTAAAAGGGAAGCCAGCCCGGATTCCCGATCTCATGGTGCAGAACGATCAGCGAGTCCCCGCTGCCGCTCTGGAGCCAGTGGATCTTTTCGCCAACGACCTCCACGAACTGTTCCGGCGCCTCTGGCAGTGCTTCGGTGACGGCCATGCAACCCTCCCCAGGACGCGATCGCTCGGCGGTCGCCCCACGACTTCCACCCGGAGCGTCGGCGCAGTGTATCAGTTCGGCCCGTCTCCTACGCGCGCCGGGGACCGCCGCTTCCGAGCAGATCGCCACCGAAGAGCTGCCTCCCGGCGTCCGTCAGACGCGAAGGTGGCGCCGCCCGCCTGCCCGCCCGCCCGCGCAGAGACGTCCAGAGCAGGACGGCCGTGAACAGCGCCGCCTGGACCAGCACGACCGTTGCCCCGGACGAGACATCGACAAACCAAGAGAGATAGACCCCGAGGAAGCCGGTCAGGCCGCCGAGCAGCGTGGAGCAGATGACGAGGCGGTTGAAAGAATCGGTGAGCAGCCGCACGGTGACAGGCGGAATGACGAGGGCGGCCGCGATCAAGGTGACGCCGAGCACTTGCAGCGAAGCGATGACCGTCGCCGCGAGCGCCAGGGAGAAGATCGCCTCGACCCAGCCCACGGGCACGCCGTAGGAGCGGGCCACGCCGGCATCGAAGGTGGTGAACAGCAGCGGTTTCCACCAGATGAAGATGACGGCCGCCACCAAGGCCATGACACCGGCGATCACGTAGAGATCGTCAGCCGTGATGCCCAGGATCTCGCCGAAAAGGGCCGCTTCGAAATCACGCGTGAAGGTGGATCGCCGGCTGATGAGAGCCACCCCCACGGCGAAAGCGGCGGTCGTGATGATGCCGATCGCGGCGTCGCCGCCGATGCGGCGGTGCCGGCCCGCAGCGTTAATCAGGAAGGCGGCGAAGGCTCCCCACAACGTCGCGCCGATGTAAAAGCTGAACCCGGAGACGAAGGAGACAACCGCACCCCCGAAGATCGCATGCGCCAGACCGTGGCCGATATAGGCGAGGTGCCGGAGGACGATGTAGACGCCGACGAGACCGGTCAGCAGTCCAACCAGCCCGGCCGCGATCATCGCGCGGACCATGAACTCGAAGCGAAAGGGGTCGGCTAACGCATCCACGCAGATCCGGCGGCTTCGGCCGCCCTGGCATCGGCGGGTTCCGGTTGGGACTCTTGG
>JAPOXK010000019.1 GCA_026707145.1 Chloroflexota bacterium
GTGGAAGACCCGGCGGACCTTGCACAGTACCTCTTTGAGATGCAGGCACGTCCGGATCGGGCGCGCCTGCGCCGGCCGACGGTGCGCTCGGGCACAGCGACACCCTGGCAGCCAGCGCAGCAGGCCGCACCGGACGACGGTTCACCGGCGGAGCGGCGCACTGCCGGTGGGCTGATCATCCCAGGCGGCTAGGGATCGTCCTTCGGGGCGCGGAACGTCAGGGGCTCGACCTCGTCCGCATCCTCATTCGCCGGGGTGGCACGGGTTGCCTCCCCATCCAACAGCGGCGGGGCGGCGGGGCCGGACGCCGCAGATGCTGGGGGCTGTGGAGAGGCGGGCGTGGCCGAAGGCTCCGTCACTGCGGGAGGCGGACCCGCCCGTCCCACTACCAGGAACAGCATGAGCAGCCCGAGGACAAGCCCTCCGGCCGCAACGCCCGTCACCACGGCGTCGGTCGGGAAGCCGCCCTCGCCAGAGAAGCTGGCCGGGAAGCGCCGCATGCCTTGGCGCTCCTCGATCGCAGCGACACGCGCTTCGATCTCTTCCTGCGAGCGTTGTGCGCGGGCCGGTTCGACATCGGCGGGCGCGAGTGTGCCGACATCCGGCGCCAGATCGACGGGCTCCTCCGGAACGGGGGCCTCGGCCGGTCTCACATCGGCGGGGGCATCCTCGATCACGATCGACTGATCCTCTCCGCGGACCCGCGGCTCCAGCCCGCGTGCGGCGCGGTACAGGTTCTCGAGGCCGTCCCGATCGACCTCGTACACCTCCATCAGCGCCCTGTCCACCGTGCTGCCTGCCTTGAAGACCGCGTACAGTTCCGCGAATCGCTCCTCACCAAACTCTTCGATCAGGAACGTCACAAGATCGGCCGACTGGCCATAGAAAAGCTCGACGCGCGAGGGATCACCCGGAGCACTGGTCATGCTGCGCAGGCTCAGGAGGTCGTCACCGTCGATCGCGTTGTGGAGAGCAAAACCACGGCGCCGCTCCCAGTCCCCCTCGGAATAAGTGGCGGTCCCCTCGTCCAACCAAGCCGGCAATCCCCCGATCCCGCCTTCGCCCGCGAAATGCGTCAGCACGTGGGTCAGTTCGTGCACGGCGATCCAGGGCGTAGGCGCGAAGACGTGCACGAGGTCCGCCAGCACCCGTGTGCCCAACGAGTCGATGACCATCTCGAACCGCTCACTGCGGACGCGCTCTACACCGCTCGCATCGGCGAGACTCTCCCACAGGTACAACTTGACGTGGAAGGGCAGCGCGGCGCCCAGCACCCGGGACATCGTGGCCAGGCCCGTTTCTCCCGCCTCCAACACCTGCTGGGCGGCGTTCTCGCCGCCGTAGTAGTAGACGCTGAGGCCATCACCCTCGATCACCCGCCAGTCGTAGCGGGGATCCTCGTAGCGGTAGTGCTCGCTCTCGTTCTCGAGGGTCGTGCCGTCCGCGAGCGTGATCTGCCAGCGCCAGATGATATCGGCGCCAACCGGGATGTAGCGGTCTCCGGCGTTGGTCGTGACCGCAGCCTCCACCCGCACGATCTCTCCTGCCGTGACCTCCGCTGGAATTCGCGTTAGCGGTCCCTCGGGGGGAATCTGATAGAGCAGTGAGGCTTGCTCGATCTCTTGCGAGCTGTCCACGATGGCGCTGAACATCAGCTCGGTCGGGAAGTTGATCCCGACGGCCCCGTTCGTGATCCCCGGCCCCTCCTGCGCGCCCAAGGGCCGATCGGCTTCCGCCGCCCACGCCCCAGCTAGGGCCAGCAGCACAGCCAGGAGGGAAAAATGCAACGACTTGCACACCTGCTGGCTCATGCCTCGCCGTCCGTCCCCAGCTGCCATTGGAGATACGCTTGGAGAAGAGGATCCAGATCGCCGTCGAGGACCTTGACGGGATCGGAGCCTGCGTAATCCGAGCGCAGATCCTTGACCATCTTATACGGGTGCAAGACGTAAGATCGGATCTGGTTCCCCCATCCCGCCTCCACATGCTCGCCCTTGAGCAGCGCACGCTCTTGCTCCAGCCGCTCTACCTCGCGCTCCAGCAACCGCGCCTCCAGCACTCGCAATGCGCTCTCCTTATTGCGGCGCAAGGAGCGCTCATTCTGACAAACCGTGACGATTCCCGTAGGAAGATGGGTGACCCGCACAGCCGTCGCGTTCTTCTGCACATTCTGGCCCCCGTGCCCGCCAGCGCGGAAGGTATCAACGCGCAGGTCCGCCTCGTCGATCGCGACCTCAGCTTCACTCTCCACTTCCGGCATCACTTCCACCAAGGCGAAGGAGGTGTGGCGTGCGTGGGCGGCATCGAAGGGCGAAAGCCGGACCAGTCGATGCACGCCCCGCTCGCCACGCAGCCAGCCGTAGGCCAGCGGCCCGGCGATCTCGATCGTCGTGCTTTTGATCCCCGCTTCGTCGCCGGGCATGACATCGATCACGTTCACAGCGAACGCGCGTTGCGTCGCCCAGCGCAGATACATCCGCTGGAGCATCTCGGCCCAGTCCTGCGACTCCGTCCCGCCCGCCCCGGCGTGGATGGCGAGCACGGCGCTGCGGTCGTCATAGGGACCGCTGAAGGAAAGCTGGAACTGCAGCGTCTCCAGCTCCGCCTCCACGTCCTCCACATCCGCCGCGATCTCCGCTATGACGTCAGTGTCTGTCTCCGCGGCGGCAAGCGCGAGCAATTCGGCCGCCTCGGCGAGGCGTCCTTCGAGGCCGCGCCAGAGATCGACCTTCTCCTTACGAGCAGCGAGGCGCTGGAGCTGAGAGCGTGCGTGCGCAGGGTTATCCCAGAAAGTAAGGGCAGCAGCCTCGCGCTCGAGTTGGGAAACCTCCGCTTCGACCTGGGGCAGGTCAAAGACGCTCCAAGAGGTCAGTCAAGCGTGCTTGCAAAGCCTCGATACGACCGCGCAACTCGTCCACGAACATCCCCGTTTCTGCCGCCGAGTCCCTGAGCGGCTAGCGCACCGCGCGGCGCTCCCGCGCCGCGCGCACGACATTCGTCAACAGCATGGTCACCGTCATGGGACCAACCCCACCGGGAACAGGCGTGATGAAGGAGGCCTTAGCACGCACCGACTCGAAATCGACATCCCCCACCAAACGGTAGCCACGCGCGCGACTCTCATCGTCGACCCGGTTCACTCCTACGTCGATGACGACGGCGCCGGGGCGCACCATCTCAGCCGTGATGCCGTCCGGCCGGCCCATCGCCGCGACGAGGATCTCGGCCTGCTGCGTATGCAGGGCGAGGTCCGGGGTGCCTGTATGGCAGACGGTCACCGTCGCGTTCGCCCCCGCCCGCTTCTGTAGCAGCATCGCGGCCAGCGGCATGCCGACCAGCTTGGAGCGGCCCGCGATCACCACATGCTTGCCGCCGGGGTCGTTACCCGTCCGCACCAGTAACTGCTGCACGCCATGCGGGGTAGCCGGCAGGAACCGCGGCGCGCCTTGCAGCAAGTAACCCTGGTTCTCCGGGTGGAGGCCATCGACATCCTTGCGAGGGTCGATCGCACGCAGCAGCGCCTCGGCGTCGACGCCATCGGGGAGGGGAAGCTGTACGATGATCCCGTCGACCGCTGGATCGGCATTGAGCGTCTCGATCAGCGCACGTGTCTTCGCCTCGATCTCTGCGGGGACATCGGTCCCCTCCAGCCGATGCACGTCGCCGCGAATCCCGATCTCCGCGCTGGCCCTGGCCTTCGCCTTCACGTAGGACTGCGAGGCAGGATCCTCGCCGATCAGGATCACGGCCAAGCCGGGAACCACTCCAGCCTCGCGGAGCTTCGCCGCCTGCACAGCGAGCTCGGCTCGGATCTGTGCACTCACGGCTTTGCCGTCGATCAGTTGAGCTCCCACAGGCCCATCGTACGCGGGCCGAGCCCTAGTCACCACGAGCGCCGCCACCCCGCCTTGCATGCTAGGCTCGCCACCGATGACAGTCGGCGGCACAGGTATCGACTTCATAACGATCGCCCGCGTGAGCGACGTGCTGGCCCGGCACGGCGAGCGCTTCTTACGCCGGGTCTACACCCCACGCGAGGTGGACTACTGTGGCGGCCGCGTGCCGGAATTAGCGGCCCGCTTCGCCGGGAAAGAAGCGGTCATGAAGGCGCTGGGAACGGGCGCGCGCGGCGTCGGCTGGCGCGAGATCGAGATCTTGGCGAACGGCCGCGGCAAGCCGCTGGTGCTACTGCACGGGCGGGCGCTGGCCCGCGCGAACCAACTCCGCCTCTCGGGGGTGGAGATCAGCTTGACCCACGAGGGCGGCACGGCGGCCGCACTCGCTATCGCCAACGCCGAGGCGCCCTCTCAACCGCTCCCATCCGAGGAGCGCCCAGCGTGAAGCTGGTCACCAGCGCGCAGATGCAGGACCTGGAAACAGCCGCCGTGGCGGCAGGAACCAGCCTCGACACACTGATGGCGAACGCCGGCCTCGCCGTCGCCCAAGAAGCCTGGATGCAGCTTGGGCAAGTGGCCGAGCGGCGGATCGTCGTGCTGGTCGGGCCGGGCAACAACGGCGGCGACGGCTTGGTCGCGGCGCGTCATTTGGCAGAATGGCAAGCGGCCGTGCACTGCTATGCGCTGGCAGCGCGCGACGATGCACAGTGGCGATCGACGCTGGACGCAGGTCTTCCCTGCACGAGCGCAGCCGAAGACGATCAGGATCTGGCAACGCTGACGCGCTGGCTGGCCGAGGCCGAACTGGTCATCGACGCGCTACTCGGCACGGGCCGCGCGCGGCCGATCGAAGGCCGTCTCGCCGCGGTTCTCGATCGGCTTCAAGAAGCACGCCAGCGGGCCACCCCCCCTAAGCTCATCGCGGTCGATCTGCCTACCGGCGTCGACGCGGACAGCGGTGCCGCGGATCCGCTCACGGTGGCCGTCGATGAAACGGTGGTCTTCGAATGCGCCAAGGTCGGGCTGTACGCGCAGCCCGGCGCGGCGCTGGCCGGGAGCGTGGAAGTCGTCCCCATCGGCATCCCCGCCGATGCGTGCAAGGCGCTCCCCTACGAGCTCCTCGTCCAGCGCCAAGTCAAGCAACTCCTGCCCGTACGTCCGCTCGACGCACACAAGGGCAGCTTTGGCCGCGTGTTGGTCGTGGCTGGATCGCGGAACTATCCGGGCGCGGCGTTGCTGGCCGCGGCCGCCGCCTACCAGGTAGGGGCAGGGCTGGTGACGCTGGCGACGCCGGCCTCCCTCGTCCCAGGGCTGGTGACGAGCACACCGGAGGTGACCTATCTGCCGTTGCCCGAAGAAGCGGAAGCGGGCGTGATCACGATGGAATCCTTGCAACACGTGACAAAGGCGCTGCCCGCCTACGACGCGCTCGTGGTCGGCTGCGGTCTGGGCACGGCCCCGGCGACGCAGGCCTTCGTGCGGAACCTGCTCAGCCACCGCTCCTTGGCAAAGCTGCGCGGCGTGATCGTCGACGCCGACGCGCTGAACGCCCTCGCGGGAACACAGTGGCCGAGCGCGGTGGCGGCGCCATTCGTCGTGACGCCGCATCCGGGAGAGATGGCGCGGCTCACCCAGAGCACGATCCACGCGCTGCAAGGAGAGCGGCTGGCGTGTGCCTTGCGAGAGAGCGCGCGCTGGCAAGGCACGGTCGTCCTGAAAGGCGCCAATACGATCGTCGCCGATGGTCAAGGGCGAGCCCGGATCAGTGCAGCAGCGCTGCCGGGGCTCGCGACGGCCGGCACCGGCGATGTGCTCAGTGGCGCGATCGGAGGCCTGCTGGGCCAAGGACTATCGCCCTTCGACGCGGCCGCGCTCGCGGTCTATCTCCACGCCGACGCGGGAGAGCGCGCCGTCAAGGACCGTGGATCCGCCGGCATGACGGCCAGCGACGTCTTGGCGCGCCTCGCCCTAGCGAGCCGCACGCTCGCGGGTGAGGAGCCAGCGGCGATGGGCAGCCTCACCCTGGGTGGATTGCCGGGCCTCACGGCCGGCCCTCCCCCCTAACAAGGGAATCGCCTCGGACCGGCGCGGGTCCCGTCCACTCGATCCGCCTGATCCGGAGACCCGTCCGGTATCATGCCCGGTACGGAAGAGGAGTCACCGCTTGTCGAGTAAGCCCGCCGCTCAGGACGGCCGCCGCATCGTGGTCACGGGCATGGGTGTGGCAACGCCGGTCGGCATCGGCGTCGCCGCTACCTGGGAAGCGCTGATCAACGGGCGCAGCGGGATCGACACTATTTCCCTGTTCAACCCCGAGCGGGTGAAGGTGAAGATCGCTGCCGAGGTGGCCAGCTTCGATCCCGAGCAGTTCATGACGCGCAAGCGGGCGCGCCACCTCGATCGCTACGTCCAGATGGCGATCGCCGCCACCCTGGAAGCGCAAGAGGACGCGGGACTCGTCATCGACGACAGTAACGCGCACCGCGTCGGCGTGATGATCGGGACCGGCATCGGCGGCATCACGACCATCGAGAACGGGATCCACGATCTGGTTCAGAAGGGGCCGAACAAGCTCAACCCCTTCATCGTGCCCATGATGCTGCCCAACATGGGCAGCGGCCAAGTCAGCATCGCGCTGGGCGCTCGCGGTCCCAATATCGCCAGCACCACCGCCTGCTCCAGTGGATCCGATGCCATCGGCATCGCCATGGCAGCGCTCCAACGCGGCGAAGCCGATGTGATCTTCGCCGGGGGCGCCGAAGCTCCCATCTGCGAGCTGGGCGTCGGCGGATTCCTCGCAGCGCGAGCCCTCTCGACGCGCAACGACGAGCCACAGAAAGCATCTCGCCCCTTCGACCGCGACCGCGACGGCTTCGTGATGGGTGAAGGGGCCGGTACCTTGGTGCTGGAGACCGCCGAGCACGCCCGGAGGCGAGGAGGGAGAGTGCTGGCGGAGCTCAGCAGCTACGCCAGCGTTAGCGACGCCTATCACGTGACCCAGCCCGCTCCCGGAGGCAAGGGCGCGGTGCAGGCGATGCAGACCGCAATCGCGCGAGCAGGAGTGACGCCGGCAGACGTGGACTACCTCAACGCGCACGGTACCTCCACCCCGTTGAACGACAAGACCGAAACGCTGGCCGTCAAGCAGGTCTTTGGCGAGAGTGCCTACGATCTCCCCATCTCCTCCACGAAGTCGATGATCGGACACCTGATGGGCGCCAGTGGAGCGGTGGAAGCGGTCGTCTGCGTCAAGAGCATCACGGAGGGCATCGTCCATCCCACCAGCAACTTGGAGACGCCGGACCCAGAGTGCGACCTCGACTACGTGCCACATCAATCCCGGGCCGTCGCCGTGCGCGTTGCCCTCAGTAACTCCATGGGCTTCGGCGGGCACAACGCCTGCTTGCTCTTCAAGCGCTGGGAGCCCTAGCCCCAGATGGTTCGCACTCGCAGGGACAGCTTTCGGGGGCGTATCTGGAAGATCCCCGAACCGCGCGATCTCGAACCGATCCCCGGAACGCCATACCCAGATTTCGTCACCAAGCTGCTGCGTCAGCGGGGCGTGAAGGACCAGCACGCCGCAGCAGTCTTCCTCTTCGACGAGCCGATCCCAGAACCAGATCCCACCCTCCTCGGCGGCTTCACGGCGGCTCTCGATCGGATCGAAGCCGCGATCCGTCGCGGCGAGACGATGGCGGTCTACGGCGACTTCGACGTGGACGGGGTGACAGCCACCGTGATCCTGACGGAGGTGATCCGGGACTTGGGCGGCCGAGTCATCCCCTACATCCCCGACCGCTTTCAAGAAGGCTACGGCGTCCATGACGCGGCCCTTGACCAACTCGATCGCGACGGCGTCAGTCTCGTGATCACCGCCGATTGCGGTCTCTCCTCGCGGGAAGAGGTCGCGGCCGCTGGGGCACGCGGACAAGAGGTAGTGATCTTCGACCACCACGCGATCCCAACGGCCTTGCCGGCGGCGGCGGCGATCGTGCACCCGGAGCACGACAACGCCGGTTACCCCAACACCGCACTCTCGACGGGAGGACTGGCCTACCGGTTCGCGCCAGCCTTAATGGAGCGCTGCGGACGCTCGCCGGAGCCGACGCGCTGGCTTGACCTCGCGACGCTCAGCACCATCGCGGACGTGATGCCGCTGACGGGCGAGAACCGCGGCATTGTGCGAGAGGGCCTGCGCGCGATCGCGCGCAGCAGCCGGCCCGGGCTGCGCGCGCTGCGGGAAGTCGCCGGCTACGCGGGCAAGGAGATCGACGTGGAGGCCGTCTCATTTGGCTTGGCCCCGCGGATCAACGCCGCAGGACGGCTGACTCATGCGATGCGCGCTTTCGATCTTCTGATCGAAACCGACGACGAGCGCGCCCGCGTGCTCGCCAAAGAACTCGACGACCGCAACCAGGAGCGGCAGCGGTTAACGGCCGAGGCGCTGGCGCGTGCCCGCGCCCATCTCGCCGACGACGCCCCGGCAGCGCCGATCACGATCATCGGCGACCCGGAGATCCCGCAGGGCATCGTTGGGCTGGTTGCAGGCCGCCTGGCAGACGAGTACTACCGTCCCGCGGTGGTCTACGAGGAGAAGCCGGATGCCTGCCGGGGCTCGTGCCGCTCGATCCCGGAATTCAACATCACGGAGGCGCTCAAGAACTGCGGCGAGCTCTTCGAGCGATACGGCGGGCACCGAGCCGCAGCAGGCTTCACGGCCCGCCCCGAAGCCATGCCGCAGATCCGGGAACGGCTCACGGCCGAAGCGGCGAAGAAGCTGCAGGGCGTGCGGCTGGAGCCCCGCATCGAGGTCGATGGGCAGGTACCGTTATCGGCGCTGCGGGGCTCGCAGGTAGCCTGGCTGTCGCGGTTAGGGCCGTTCGGTGCGAACAACCCCGCTCCCGCCTTCGTCAGCAACAACGTCCTGATCGCGAACGCGCGTCGCATCGGCAACGGGGACGAGCACCTTCGGCTCACACTGCGCGACGGCTCCACCAGCTGGGCCGCAATCGGCTTCCGCTTGGGCGCATGTCCCGTCCAAGCGGGCGACCGGGTGGACCTAGTCTGGTCCCTGCGGTCGGCCAACGGCGCAGGGGAGAGACGCGTCGAACTCGAAGTGCAAGACCTCGCGCCGGCGAGCGCCTGAGACGTACGCGTGTGCAGCCCACGGCCGCGCGAATTTCGCTAGACTGCGCCGCCGCACCGCGAGAACGGCGCGAGACGTGAAGGAGATCGAGAGCGATGGTGGTGCCCGCGCAGATCCGAAATCTGGTACTGATGGCCCATGGCGGGGCGGGCAAGACCTCCCTGGCCGAATCGCTGGCCTTCGCGGCTGGCGCCATCGACCGCCAAGGGCGCGTGGAGGACGGCAACACCGTCGCCGACTTCGATCCCGACGAGCAGAAGCGCGGCATGAGCGTCAAGCTCGCCATCGTCTCGTTCGAGCACAAGCATACGCAGATCAACCTGATCGACACGCCCGGCTATGCGGATTTCGTCGGCGAGGTTATCGCGGGGGCCAGCGCCGCAGACGTGGCGCTCATCACCGTCGACGCGACAAGCGGCGTGCAAGTGGGCACGGAGACCGCCTGGCGGATCGCCGAGCAGCGGGCGATGCCGCGGCTCCTCGCGGTGAGCCGCATGGACCGCGAGAACAGCAGCTGGGCATCGGCGGTCAGCGCCATTCGAGCGACCCTCGGCCCGCAGTGCACGCCGCTGCAACTGCCGATCGGTGAAGCGCAGAACCTCACGGGCGTGATCGACGTGCTGCGCGGCGAGGCCTACATGGGCGACACGGACAAGGGAACGGCGGTACCCGACGAACATGCCGAGGCGTTAGCCGCCGCGCGCGAAGCCCTGATCGAGCGGATCGCCGAAGCCGACGACGACCTCACACTCAAGTACCTGGAAGGCGAGCCGCTCACGGACGCCGAGATCAACAGCGGACTTAAGACGGCGATCGCCGCCGGCACACTCGTACCGATCCTCGCCTCCGCCGCGACCAGCAACATCGGCACCCAGAGTCTCTTACGGCTGATCCACGAGCACGTGCCCTCGCCCGCCGACATCACCCCCGCAATGGGTGAGCGCGACGGGACTCCAGTCGAACTGGCGTCCGACCCGAGCGCGAGCCCAGCCGCACTCATCTTCAAGACGAACGCCGACGAGTTCGTCGGCCGCCTGACCTATTTCCGGGTTTTCGCGGGGACGATTAAAGCGGATGCGCCGCTCTGGAACGCGCAGCAAGGGGAAAGCGAGCGGCCCAGCAATCTCGCGCGCGTCCTGGGCAAGGACCGGCACAGCGTAGCGGAGCTCACCGCCGGCGAGATCGGATCGGTGACCAAGCTCGGTCTATCCGGCACGTTCGAAACCTTGTGCGACAAGGCAGTGCCCGTGCAACTCGCGGTTCCCGCGCTGCCGGCGCCGGTCTTCTCGGCCGCGATCGAGCCGAAATCCAAGGCGGACGTCGACAAGCTGGGGCCCAGTCTCCAACGGTTGACCGAAGAGGATCTCACCCTGCGCATCGAACGCGACGCGGACACCGGACAGACCATCCTCAGCGGCCTAGGGGAGTCGCACGTGGAACTCGCGGCGGACAAGCTACGCGGCAAGTTCAAGGTCGACGTCGTCGTGAAGGATCGCCGCATCCCCTACCGGGAGACGATCACGAGCCAAGCGGAGGCGGAGTACCTGCACAAGAAGCAGACCGGCGGGCACGGCCAGTATGCCCGGGTCGCGCTGCGCGTCGAGCCGCTGGGACGAGGGGAAGGGTTCGCATTCGACAACAAGATCGTCGGCGGCGCTGTGCCGCGCAACTACATCCCCGCCGTCGAGAAAGGCGTGACGGAGGCCCTCACAACCGGCGTGGTAGCGCGCTACCCGCTCACCGACCTCAAGGTGACGCTCTATGACGGCAAGCACCACGACGTCGACTCCAGCGACATGGCCTTCAAGCTGGCCGGCAGTCAAGCGCTCAAAGAGGCGTCGCAGAAGGCCCGGCCGATCTTGCTCGAGCCGATCCTCGGCATTCGCATCGCAGTGCCGGACACGGCCACCGGAGATGTGATGAGCGACCTCAATAGCCGGCGAGCCCGTGTCTTGGGCATGGAGCCAGCAAGTGAAGGGCACACGACGATCGTCGCCGAGGGACCGATGGCGGAGTTCCGCCGCTATGCCACCGAGCTGCGATCCATTACCGGCGGCCGTGGCACGTTCAGCTCAACTTTCGAGCGCTACGATCCGGTTCCCGATCACGTGAGCAAGAAGGTCGTGGACGCCGCCGAAGAGGAATCAGCCAACCTGCACTAGAGTTCCTTGCGCCATTCGCCCTGGGGCCGGAAGGTCGCAGCGGTCGGAAGCACCTCCTCCGCCACGCGGTACAGCTGCTCTTTGAGCTCGTCCACGCTGCGCGACGGGCAGTCAAGATGAAGCACCATCAGACAGTAGCCGTGCTCGGCAAAGCGCTCCAGGTCGGAGAGGACCTGTTCCGGCGTGCCGCCGCAGATCGGGCGCGGGACCTTCCTGGCATGGGGATCATCGGCGTCGGTGACCCGCGCGGAAACGCTGCCGAGCAGCGCGAACTGCGAGAGATCGCGCCCGTTGCGGTCGGCTTCCCGCCGGATGATCTCCAGCAGCGAATCCTTATCGTCGGGCCGGGCCTTAGGCGACGGGAACATGGGATAGAGGCCGTCGCAGCTCCGCGCTGCCACACGGGCGCCCAGCGGAGTGGTGCCGCCGTAGATGATGGGCGGATGAGGACGCTGCAGCGGTTTCGGATCCATCGAGAGATTCTGGAAGCGATAGTGCTGGCCCTGGAAAGAGACCAGCTCGCTCTCGTGGTCCCAGGCGCGCTTGTAGATCTCGATGCACTCCTCGGTCATTGAGACCCGATCCTCAAAGCGCAATCCCAGCCCTTCGAACTCCTCGCGGCACCAGCCCGCGCCTACGCCCATGATCAGACGTCCGTTGGAGAGATGGTCGATCGTGGAAAACTGCCGCGCGTCATGCATGGGCGGTCGATAGGGCGCGATAAGGACCGAGGGGGCCATCTTGATACGCGTCGTCGTCGCCGCGACGGCACCCATCACAGCGGCGCCGTCCAGCATCACCGGCCGAGCCGGATAGTGCCGCTTGCCCGTGTCGGGGTTGGCATAGGTGATCGGGACGGACTGCGGCGGCATGGCGACGTGATCCGAGAACCAAAGCGAGTGGAAGCCGTTCTCCTCGCCGATCCGCGCGATCTCCAACGGCTCCATCTCCGAAGCCGGGATCGGCTGCAGCCACCAGTCGTCGTCGTCGCGGATACCAAGCCCATGGGTGTCCATGAAATAGCCGATCTGCATCGCCTGCCTCCTTTTCGATGCTGCACGTGCTAACGGCTGAGCACGGCCTGCACAACTTGCATTCGATCGCTCTCCAAGGCGATGCGGACGTTGCGGGCCATCACCTTGAACGCCTCCGCTGGAATGGCGCAGTTGCGGGCCGGGGTGGGGCTCTCCGCTCCAGACCGAGACGGGCGCTGCGCCGCGATCCAGGCGCGCGCGTTGACGGTATCGTCGTTCCAGGCGAGAGCCCGGAACCCCGCCGCCGCAAGCTGGTCGCGCATCTGCGGCGCACGGACCAAGTGGCTGATGGTGGCATCGTCCGCCCAGGGGACGGGGAAGTCGGGGGTGCCGGCTGGCCCCGCGACGATCTCGTAGCAGGCGTAGCGTCCACCTGGCTTGAGGACGCGCCGCAGTTGCGCATAGAGGCCGGCTTTATCCGCGATGTTCATGAGGGCGTGCTGGCTCCAGACCAGATCGAAACTCGCGTCCGCGAACGGCATCGTGAGCGCCTCGCCCCGTAAGAAACGGACCTGATCGGAGAGTCTCGTGCGCGCCGTCAGCATCGCCGCAACGCGGCAGAACTCTTCGACGAGATCAATCCCCGTGACGCAGCAGCCGAAAGCGTGAGCGAGAGTACGCGCGGGCCCGCCAATGCCGCTGCCGATATCCAGTACCTGCGTACCGGCGCCAACCTCCGCCAGCGCCGCGAGCTCTCGAGTGGCCGTGTTGCCGCGCAGGTGGAACTGGTCGAACGGTGCAAAGTCCTCCGGCCTGAGCTCGCTGATCGGCTTGCCCGACTCCCGCAGGCTCGCGAGTATCCGCTCGCTGAGGTCGCCGGTAGTGTAGTGACGGCTAATGGCGACCCGGCCGCTCGTCACGAGTCGCTTTTCAGCGCACAACGACGCGCAGCCAGCGGCGCTTGCCGATCTTGAGGACATCGCCAGGTGAGAGGCGCACCTGAGGCGAGCCGAATGGCTGGCCGTCGCGCTGGACGCCGCCTTGCCCCACAAGACGCTTGACCTCGGCCTTGCTCTTGACGACGCCGGCAGCTGTGAGAAGGACGGCTAGGTCCACTTCGGCAGTGGCGCCGTCGAAGTGAACCGCTACCTCCTGCATCTCCGCCGGCGCTTCCCGTTTGGAGAAGACGCGCTGGAACTGCGTGGCGGCCGTGTCCGCCGCCGCCGATCCATGCCACTCGCGCACGACGGCATGGGCAAGGCGTCGCTTCGCTTCCATCGGATGCAGGTCCCGGGTCGCCAAGTCTCGCTCCAGTGCGGCGACTTCGTCCGCAGGCAGGTTCGTGCCCAGCGTGAAGAACTGCGGGAGGGCCGCATCCGGGATGGACATCGTCTTGCCGTATTGCTCGTCCGGAGGCTCGTCGATACCGATGTGGTTGCCCTGGCTCTTGGACATGCGCGCCTTGCCGTCGAGGCCGACAAGGATGGGGAAGGTGATGGCGACCTGTGGCGGCTGGCCATGGACGCGCTGGAGAATCCGGCCGGCGATCAGGTTGAAGGTTTGGTCCGTCCCCCCGATCTGCACGTCGGCGCGGAGGGCTACGGCATCGTAGCCTTGCATCAGCCCGTACATGAATTCATGCACATAGACCGGGGCGCCCCGCTCGAGTCGCCGGGCGAAGGTATCGCGCTCCAGGAACTGGGCTACCGTGAAGTGGCTCGCCAAGCGGATGACCGAAGCGAAATCGAGCCCCCCGAGCCACTCGCTGTTGCGGCGCACCTCGGTGTGCTCAGGATCTAATACCTTGAACGCTTGCTCCTGATAGCCGCGGGCGTTCTCCTGAAGCTGCTCCATGGTCGACATCGGGCGAAGCGCGTCCTTGTCGGATGGATCCCCCACAAGGCCCGTGAAATCGCCGATGAGGAGAATCGCCTGATGTCCCAATTCCGCAAAAGTGCGTAACTTGCGCAGTCCCACGACATGGCCCAAGTGCAGATCCGGAGCGGTCGGGTCGACACCCAAGTAGACCCGCAAGGGTCGCTCTTCGCGGATCGATACAGCCAGCCGCTCGTGTAATTCGCGCTCCATGGTGACGCGCGTCTCCGCATCGCCAAAGGCGGTGCCATGCATGATCAGGGCGTGCTGGCGCTCGACTTCCGTCTGGAGCGCCGGACGGTCCCCGCCGCTCATGCGCCCAGGACCTCACGGGCAGCGGCGGAGTCGCGCTTCATCTGCGCGACCAACGCGTCGACGCCGTCAAACTTCCGCTCACCACGCAGGCGCGCAGCGAATTCGATGCGCAGGTCTCGCCTATAGAGGTCGCCGTCGAAGTCGAAGACATGGCACTCGATCGATAAGGCCGCGTCATCGTTGAAGGTCGGCCGGACGCCGATATTGGTGACCGAGGGCAGGGGAGCGCCTGCCACGTGGGCAACGGTCGCGTAAACGCCGACCGCAGGCAAAGCGCGGTCCGCGCCGACGGCGATGTTGGCGGTGGGAAATCCGATCGTGCGGCCACGCTGAACGCCATAAATGACGGGACCATGGAGGGAGAAGCGGCGGCCGAGCAACGCGTTCACCTGGTCGATCGCGCCCGCGCTGAGCGCCCGGCGGATATCGGTGGAGGATACCTTGCCCTCGGCCCCCTCCAGCAGCTCGATCACTTCGACCGTGAAGTGGAGCTCTCGGCCAAGCGCGTGCAGCGTCTCCGGATCACCACCGCGGCAGCGACCGAGAGCGAAATCAGGGCCTATCACCAAATGCTTCATCTGCAGGTGCTCGACGAGCAAGCCGACGAAGTCGGCGGCATCCGTCTGGGCGAGCTCGGAGGTAAACGTGACCGGGACGACGCAAGGGAGGCCGAGACCGCGCAGGAGGTCGAGACGGTCCTCCAGGCTGGTGATGTAGGAGGTTTGGACGGCGGGAGTGATCACCTGTCGCGGGTGGGGGTGGAGTGTAACGACGCCAGGAGCGAGAGCGGTTCGCTTCGCGCTCTCAACGAGCCGCGTCATAAGCGCCTGATGGCCGCGGTGGACGCCATCGAAGATGCCAAGCGTGAGGGCAGTGGGCCGGCCGACCGCAGCGCGCTGCAACTCCTCACGCGCCAATGCGGTGCTCAAGAGTGCTTCCCTTCGCGCGGTTGCCGTCGCGAGCGTTACCGTACCACGCGCGCCGCTTCGGATCGGAGGTGTGGCTTACGCTCTCGGGTCCGCTGCAGACGGCGTCTCCGCCTCCGGGGCGGACACCCGCTGGCTGGAGACAGGCCGCAACTCGACCAAGATATCCCCGTAGCTCTCGTCTTGCTGCATCTCGATCGCGCGTGACTTGTAGAGCTCCAAGATGGCGAGGAAGGTGACGATCACCTCAATGCGGGTCTCCGCATCCGCAATCCAGCGCCGGAACGATAGCTGCGTGCCAGGCCGCAAACGGGCTCGCAGATCCGAGACACGCTGCTCAACGGTGATGGGTTCGCGCTGCAGCTCGACTGCTTGCTTGGGCTTCCGCGCCGCCGCGCGGGCCAGCGCCTCGTGCACCAAGCGGGAGAGCAGGTCGAGGGTGAGGCTATCCGGCAGACTCTGAGGAGCGCGGCTCTTGGTAGCCGTCACGGAGCGTGTCGGAAAGGCGCGCAGGCCGCTGGAATCGATGGTGCGCAGGACGCCGACGGCCTCGCGATAGCGCTGGTATTCCTCCAGCATCTGAACGAGTTCGCGGCCAACATCCTCTTCCCCTTCGTCTGCGTCGGCAGCCACGCCAGGAAGCAGCGCCCGGGACTTCAGCAGCATGAGCCGCGCGCCGATGACGATGAAATCGGCGAGAGACTCCACCTTGTCGGCGCCGCGCCCTTCTCCAAACGCCTCCACACTGGCGAGGTATTGGTCCGTGACCTGGAGGAGAGACACTTCCGAGATATCGAGCTGGTTCTCCTCGATCAACTGGAGCAAGAGCTCCAGCGGTCCCTCGAAACCGGTAATGCGCAGCTCAACCATCTCGCAGCAGCGTACACCGCCAGCCGGGCAGTCCTCACCGCAGAGCCCATTCCGGGGAGCGTTGCCGGAGATCAGCCTCCGACAGGGGGTGTCAGACGACCGAAGGATCTCGGCGCGAAGCGGGCGGCTGGGGCGCCAGACGCCGGTTGAGAGCCTCCGACACCGGCGAGAGGCTACGGACCATCGCAGCGAAATTTTCAAAAGTGAGCGACTGCGCCCCATCGGAGAGGGCATGGTCCGGACGGGGATGGACCTCGACCATCAAGCCATCCGCGCCCACGGCGACGGCGGCGCGCGCCATCGGTTGCACCAGCTTCCAACGACCGGTGCCGTGGCTGGGATCACAGATGATGGGAAGGTGGCTCAGATCCTTGACCAGCGCGATGGCGGCAAGATCCAGCGTGTTGCGCGTCGCGGTCTCGAAGGTGCGGATGCCTCGCTCACAGAGGATCACCTCGTGGTTGCCGCGCGCCATGATGTACTCCGCCGCCAGCAGCCATTCTTCGATGGTGCCGCTCAAGGCGCGCTTGAGCATGACCGGCTTGGGGACGCAGCCGACCTCGTCGAGCAGGTTGAAATTCTGCATGTTGCGCGCGCCGATCTGCAGGATGTCCGCGTAGCGCGCGACTAGCTCCACGTCTTCTACCGCCATCACCTCCGTGATCACGGGCAGGCCCGACTCTGCCCGCGCCGCGGCGAGGTGTTTCAAGCCCTCCTCGCCCAACCCCCGGAAAGCGTAGGGCGAGCTGCGCGGCTTGAAGGCACCGCCTCGCAGCACGTGCCCACCGGCTGCGGCGACCGCCCTAGCGGTCGTCACCATGTGCTCCTCGCTCTCAATGCTGCAAGGGCCCGCCATGACCACAAAGGAGCCATCGCCGATGCGCACGCCGCCCACTTCGATGATGGTGTCGCGCGGCTTAAATTCCCGACCGGCGAGCTTGTAGGGGCGGCTAATGGGGATGACCGACTCGACGCCGGTCATCGTCCCGATCGCGGTACGAATCTCGGGATCGACGACCCGGCCAACCGCGCCGATCACGATGCGCTCCGCACCCGCCGACAGGTGACCCTCCAAGTTGGCCTCCTTCAGCCGGTCGAGTACGGCCTGCACCTGCACTGGGGGAACCCCGGTTTCCATGATTACCAACATCGTTCATTCCCTCTTGGAACGGCAACGCCGCGAGCGTTACTCCTGTGCGTCATTGTCGCCGGAAACGTCAGGCCGCAGAGCCTTGGCTCCGCGCAGATAGATATGCTGCATCTCGGACTGCTCCCTGTCGGTGTTGAGATGGACGAGGACACGCAAGCAGCGCTCCAGGCTGCCGGGAACGCGCATCTCATGCCCGCACATCAGTGCCACATTGTCCCAGCCGATCTCCCGAGCAGCGACGGCGGGAAACTCCGCGTCCAGGTCCGCGGTGGTCGTGAACAAGGCAGAAGCCACGTGCGCCGAGACGATGCCGTTGCGCGCGATCAATGCCTCAAGCAACTCCCGCGCTGCGGCCACGATCGCCTCGCGTGTATTGTGTTCCACCGTCGTAGCGCCCCGAATCCCGCAGAGGCGGAGGGGACGTGCGTCGCCCATGCAAAGTTCCTTGGATAGAAGCTGGCTGATCGTGCGGGTTGGCCGCTCAGGCGAGCCCGAAGCCGCCGACTGCCGCATCGACGCGATACGCTGGGTGAGGCCGCAACCGCCGCAGGCCAAGCCTCATCGCAACTCCTCGTCGATCCGGCGGCCGGTGACCACCTCTACGAAATCTTGCAGCTTAGTCGGTCGCTGCGCCTTGTCTGCCGCCGCAATCACATCGATCAGGGCGCTGCCGACGACGGCAGCCTCACATAATCCGCCGATAGTTTCAAGCTGCGCACGACTCGATAGGCCGAAACCCACGGCGATCGGCAGGTTCACGCCGGCGCGAACGCGAGCGACGCAGTCGACTAAATCGGAGGGAAGCTGCGAGCGGGCGCCGGTGACGCCGGTGACGCTGACCAGGTAGACGAAGCCGGAGGCGCGCCGGGCAACGGCGCGGATGCGGGCCTCCGTACTGGTGGGAGCAAGGAGGTAGATCAGGTGAAGTCCGTATTGGGTAAGAGGCGCGCGGAAAGGATCGGATTCCTCGGGGGGGAGATCGACGATCAGCAACCCATCGACGCCGGCGGTCGCAGCATCGCGGGCCAGCGCGGGCAGACCAGCCCCGCCGGCGTAAGCGAGGAAGGGGTTGAGGTAGCCCATCAGGGTGATGGGAATCTCGACTCCAGCTTGACGCAGCTGTGCGACGGTCTCCACCGCAAAGGTGAGGGAGGCGCCGCCCTGCAATGCGGCCATATTCGCACGCTGAATCGTGGGACCATCGGCCAGCGGGTCACTGAACGGCACCCCAAGCTCGAGCGCACCGGCTCCCCCACGTACGAGCGCCTGGACGAGGGCGACGGTCTCGTCACGGCTCGGATAGCCGGCGGTGAGAAACGGCATGAAGAGCGGGCGGCCTTCAGCGCGGGCGGCGGCGAAAGACGCCGCGTAGCGAGACGACAGTGCACGCGCGTTCATCCAACACCCCGATCGAAGATCAGCACCACGAAGCTAATCGCGTTGAAGAGGCCGTGCGCCAGGATGGCGCCGTTGAGCGAACGCGACCGCCAGTAGATCAGTGCGAACACCACCCCCACGACCGCGAAAGGGATCAAGCTACCCACATCGAAGTGAACGGCTGCGAAGAGCGCCGAGCTGGCCAGCATCCCGGCGACGACGCCGAAGCGCCGACCCAGTCCAGCAAAAAGGAAACCGCGGTAGAAGATCTCTTCGGCGATGGGCGCCACCAGTACGACCAAGATACCCGTGACAACAACGAGACTCACCGAAGCGTAGATGGCATCGTTATCGATGCTGGAGACGGGTTCCAGATCTTCAACACCGGCCACCTCCACGATCCCAACGTAGAGCCAGACCACCGCCATCGCGCCGACCAAGCCGACGATCCCCCAACCGAAGTCACGGGAGGCGGGACGTCGGAGCCCGAGGCGCGCGAGCGCGCGCCGCCCGCCGCCGAGGAGCAGGATCGGCAAGGCAACGAGCGCCAGGAGATCAATGACGAGCGTGGTCAGGAAGCTGGCCCAGAGCTTCTCCCGGTCGGAAGCGTCCGGTTCGATCGCCTCCAAAGCGCCGACGGCGGCGATGGTTAGAAGGAAAACGATCGCTAGGGCGATCACCAAACCCGTCCAGACGGTGCGGACGCCGAAGCCGGCTCCAAGCCAGCTCTCAGCAGGACCCGGACTGGCCAGCGCGGGATCAGCTTGGCGATAGGGATCCGGCGGTGGGAGCGGAGCGTCGGGGGACATGTCCTGGGACGGCTTCACGACGGCAGCCCGGCAGCCAAGGATCAGGAAAGCCGCGCCGCGCCGAGGTCGACGCCGCGCCGCGCGAGCGCATCCTGCACGATGCTCATGTCCTTGTCGCCGCGTCCACTCAGGCAGAGCACTATGTGCGTACCCGCATCGAGCGACGGCGCCAGCTTGGCAAGGTAGGCCAAGGCATGGCTGGGCTCCAGCGCCGGCACAATCCCCTCTGTGCGACTCAGCAGCTGAAAGCCGTCGAGCGCCTCGTCGTCCGTGACGGCGACGTACTCGGCCCGCTCACGCAGCTTGAGCCAGGCGTGCTCCGGACCAACGCCCGGGTAGTCGAGACCCGCGGAGATACTGTGCGCCTCCTCGATCTGGCCGTCGGAATCCTGAAGCAGATAGGAGCGCGTGCCGTGAAGTACGCCCGGCCGGCCGAGCGTAAGGGTAGCCGCGTTGCGGCCATCAAGGCCTTCCCCCGCCGCTTCGACGCCGATCAGGCGTACATCGGCATCGACGAAGGGATGAAAGATGCCAATGGCGTTGCTGCCCCCGCCCACGCAGGCGATCACGATATCGGGAAGGCGGCCGCTAGCGGCCCACAGTTGCTCTCTGGTTTCGCGGCCGATGACGGTCTGCAGATCTCGCACGAGCGTGGGGTAGGGGTGAGGGCCAATGGCGCTCCCCAAGAGGTAGTACGTGTCGCGCACGTTGGTAACCCAGTCACGGATCGCCTCGTTGATCGCATCCTTGAGCGTGCGGGAACCGGACTCGACCGCGCGCACTTCGGCGCCGAGGAGTCGCATGCGGAAGACGTTCAGCGCCTGGCGACGCACGTCCTCTGCGCCCATGTAAACGACACAGTGCAGACCGAAGCGGGCGCAAGCGGTCGCGGCCGCGACGCCATGCTGACCGGCGCCGGTCTCGGCGATGATCCGCTGCTTGCCCATGCGCTTGGCGAGCAGGGCTTGCCCCAGCGCATTATTGATCTTGTGGGCGCCCGTGTGCGCCAGATCCTCACGCTTGAGATAGATCTGCGCGCCACCCAATTCCTCACTGAGGCGGGGAGCATAGGTGAGGGGGGTGGGGCGGCCGGCATAGCTCCGAAGGACGGCGCCGAGCTCGCGTTGGTAGGCGGCGTCATTTTGGACGGCGGCCCAAGCCTCTTCGAGTTCGGCGAGAGCCGGCATGAGGACTTCCGGCACGAACTGGCCGCCGAAATCTCCGAAGCGACCGGGGAGCGCGCCCGTGGTCACGAGGGGTCTCGCATCGCCGCCGGCGCCTGCACGGCGGCCTTGATGAAGGCGGCGATCCTGGCCGAGTCCTTGCGACCCGCGCGCTCGACGCCGGAGGAGACGTCGACAGCCCAGGGACGGACTTGCGCGACGGCCGGCGCGATGTTCTCGGGCTCAAGACCGCCAGCGAGCATAAGCGGGCGCCGGGCGGCGACGGCCGCGGCGATGCTCCAGTCGAAAGATCGGCCGGATCCGCCTCGGCGGGCGGCGTCCCGCGTGTCGAGCAGCGTGATGGCGGGCGGCAAGCGCCGCGCCTCCGCCAAGAGACGCTCGGAGCTGTCCTCCGGTCCGACGTGCAGGACGCGCAGAACCGGCCGGTTGAGACGGCCGATCAGCGCCGGATGCTCGCCGCCGCTCAGCTGCACGAGGTCCAGGTCGGCGCCGACGGCGATGCGATTAATCGTTTCGGGCGCCTGATCGGCGAAGACGCCCACGAGCAGCGGCCGGCCCGCCGCCCTCCGTGCGGCGGTCACCGCGGAAGCTTCCGCATTGAGGATGGGGATGCGAGGCCCAAGGCGGGCACGGATCGCTCGGGCCTGCTCCAGCGAAGCGCGCCGGGGACTTTCGGCGAAGATCACTCCGACAAAGTCGGCGCCGCTTGCGACGGCAGCGTCCACATGGACGATCTCGCGCAGCCCGCAGATCTTGACGAGTGGCGGCTCACACATCAAAGAGCTCGCGAATCTTCGCGCGGGGATCGGAGGCAGTCGAGAGCGCCTCGCCCACCAGCACGCCCTGGACATCGCAGGCGCGCATCCGCACGACGTCTGCAGCGCTGCGCACGCCACTCGCGGCGACGAGCTGCACATCGTCCGGGATGAGCGGCCGGAGACGCTCGGTTGTGCGGAGGTCTTCCTGAAAGGTATGCAGGTCGCGGTTGTTAATCCCCAGAAGAACGGCGCCTGCTTGCAGGGCGCTCACCGTCTCTGCCTCGTCGGTGACCTCCACAAAAGCCGTCATGCCGAGCTCGGCGCCGGCTCCGATCAATGCGCGCAGTTGCTCCGTGTTGAGCGTCTTGGCGATCAAGAGATAGGCATCGGCACCAAGCGCACGCGCCTCGACGACTTGATAGGGGTCGATGTGGAAATCCTTACGCAGTAATGGCGGCGCGGCAGACCCGCCGGCCCGTTCATCGGCGTACAGTGCCTCGGCGACGCTCGATAGATCAGCGTCGCTGGCGAAGAAATAACGGGAAGTGAGGACCGAAATGGCGACGGCGCCGGCGTCGCGATAGAGGCGGGCCGCCGCACTCGCGTCGAGATGGGGCGCGAACTCGCCCTTGCTGGGGGAACCGCGCTTCACCTCAGCGACCAGTCCGCCGCACACACCGGTGAGCGCGGCGCGGAGGTCACGGGGGGCCGGGCGCTCCCCGGCAGCCCGCTTCAGTGCGGCGAGCGGGTGCGCCGCCTTGCGCGCCGACAGCTCGCTCGCCAGGGCACGCGTGATACGCCGCAACACCGAATCAGCGGCGCTACCGGAAATCTCCGCCGCGGCCCGGTCAGTCATCAGTAACCGCTCGAGTCGCCTCCACGAAGCGCTCAAGCTTCCGTAGGGCGCGGCCGTCATCGATACATTCGACGGCCCGGCTGATGCCCTCGGCGAATGTCGGCACCTCGTCGGCAGCAAGGAGGGCCGCGGCGGCGTTCAGTGCGACGAAGCCGTGCAGCGGTCCTCCGGAGCCGCCGAGGACACTGCGCATCGCAGCAGCGTTCGTGACCGCGTCTCCACCCCGCACGGAGTCCAGCGGCACCGCGCGGATGTGAAAGTCGGACGGCTGGACAAGGTATTTCCGGATCTGACCGGCCTCTAGCTCCCAGATTTGGGTGGGACCGCTCGGGCTCACTTCGTCGAGGCCTTCCAAGCCGTGGACCACCAGTGCGTGTACCGCATCGAGGCGCTTGAGAGTCGCCGCGATCTTGTCGCCGACCGCATGCGAACCGACGCCGATCAGCTGGTGGCGGGCGCCCGCCGGATTCGTCAGTGGACCCAGGAGATTGAAAACCGTGCGGAAGCCGAGCGCGCGGCGTACGGGCGCGACGTGCCTCATGGCGGGGTGCAGGGTTTGCGCGAACATGAAGCCAATACCGACATCCCGCACCATGGCCGCGACGGCGGCCGGGGGAAGGTCCACGCGGGCGCCGAGCCCCTCGAGGACATCGGCGCTGCCGCAAGCGGATGACATGGCGCGGTTGCCGTGCTTCGCTACCGGCACGCCGCAGCCAGCCACCACGAAGGCGGCAGCAGTGCTGACATTGAAGGTGCCCTTGGCGTCGCCGCCCGTGCCACAGGTATCCGCAATGCGTGAAAAACCGTCGCCGAGATCCACGCGCAGGGAGCGGGCGCGCATGGTCCTGGCGAACCCTACAAGCTCCTCGACGGTTTCGCCCTTCAGTCGCAGGGCAGTGAGAAGGGCCGCCGCCTGAGCAGGTAAGGCGCCGCCTGCCTCGGGATCGGCCATGAGCTCCCCCATCGCAGCGGCCGCTTCGGCCTCGCTGAGGTCGCGATCCGCATCGATGATCGCCTCAAGCGCGGCTGTGATCCCCATCGCACGCGTCCCCTTCTCTCGTTCGCTGCGGTCCCCGCCGGCACTAGCCAGCAAACCGTCGTCCGATCTTCATTCGCAAGGCTCGCCCGCCACCCCGTCCTCCTGCAGCGCGAGGAAGTTACGAAGCAGGTCGTGGCCGACCGCGGTCATGATCGACTCTGGATGAAACTGTACGCCCTCCACCGCATGTCGGACGTGTCGCAGGCCCATCAATACCCCGCTCTCCGACCATGCCGTGGGAACGATCTCCTCGGGCAGCGTGGCCGGATCGACCGCGAGGCTGTGGTAGCGCGTGGCCTCAAAGGGATTCGGTAACCCCGCGTAGATGCCGCCGCCGTCATGCTCGATCTGACTGGTCTTGCCGTGCTTGATCTCCCCGGCGCCGATGATCGCCGCGCCGTAGGCGGCACCGATGCACTGAAAGCCCAGGCAAACACCGAGGATCGGCACGCGGCCGACGAAGCGCCGGATCAATGCCACGCTAATCCCCGCGTCCTTCGGGGTCTTGGGGCCGGGGGAGATCACGATCTGCGCGGGCGCCAAGGCTTCGACCTCGTCCAGCGTAATCTGGTCGTTGCGATGCACGACAACGTCGGCGCCCAGCTCGCTGAGATACTGGTAGAGATTGTATGTGAAGGAATCGTAGTTATCGATCAGCAACACGTCCTGCATTAGCCGTCCCCCCGCTCCTCGAGCGCGCCGAAGACTTCGCGCGCGACACGCAGTGCGGCCCGGCCCGCCGGCCAACCGGCATAGGGCAAGAGCTGGCCGAACACCTCCTCGATCTCATCACGAGTAGCGCCGTGGTGAAGCGCGCCTTGGATCTGGTCCCGCAGATCCTCGTCGCGCCCAAGCACGGCCACGGCCGCGATAGTGATCAGGCTGCGCTCGCGGCGGGAGAGCTGCGGCCGCGACCACACTTCACCGTGAACGTAGTGGACGGCCAGCGAGGCGAAGCGCCCCAGCGCGGCCTCGATCGGAGCGGTCACCGCTTCATCGCTGGCATCGCTCGCGAAGCCGTGCATGGTGCGCAGAACGTCGAGACCGTCACGGCGTCGCCGGGCGTCGTCTTTGCGAGCGGCGGGCGCACGCGGTGGCAAGAGCGCATCCCCGTCGATCGCTCGAAAAAGCGCCTGGACTTCGCGCAAGGCCGCAATAGCGCGGGGGAAGCCGGTGTAGACGGAGAGATGCACGAGCACCTCTTCCACTTGCTCGCGCTGCATCCCGTGGTTGAGCGCACCACGCGCGTGGACGCGCACCTCCATCGGCTGTCCGCCCAGCGCCGTGAGCGCGGCCAACACCACCATGCTGCGATCACGCCGGGACAAATAGGGACGTGCCCAGATCTCGCCCATGGCGAAATCGCAGGCGAAACTGCCCACGGCGCCCCACGTGCGCTCCGTGTTCTCGGCTCCCGCCTGCACGTCCTCCACGCGGCCCGCGCGCAACGTGCGCATCACATCCAGGGCCCGCGCGCGGCGCGCGGCTTGGGTCGCCGTGTCTTCGGCTGCTTGATCCGTCACGATCCGCTCCTCTCGGCTTCTCTGGAAGTCCCGCTTCCCCTGTGTTGCTCACGGCTGCGCGCCTCGGCGACATCCAGCGCCTGCACCAGCGCCATCGCTTTGTTGACGGACTCCTGATACTCCGCAGCGGGATCGCTGTCGCAGACAATGCCCCCTCCCGCTTGCACGGAGGCGAGACCATTCTGCATAACGATCGTGCGGATGGTGATCGCAGTCTCCATGTTGCCGCCGAACCCAAAGTAGCCCAAGGCGCCGGCGTAGGGCCCGCGCTGATCCGGCTCGAGCTCCGCGATAATCTCCATCGCCCGGATCTTCGGCGCGCCGGAGACGGTGCCGGCGGGGAAGGCGGCCCGGAGCGCGTCGTAGCAGGTCACGCCAGGCCGCACCGTGCCGTCAACGTGGGAGACCATGTGCATCACATGGCTGTAGCGCTCCACATCCATCATCTGCGCGACCCGCACGGAGCCGGGGACGCTGAGACGACCGATGTCGTTCCGTCCCAGGTCAAGCAGCATGAGATGCTCGGCGCGCTCCTTCTCATCGGCAAGCAGTTCCGCCTCCAGCCGTCGGTCCTCCGCCGGGCTCGCGCCACGGCGCCGGGTGCCGGCGATGGGATGCGTCGCGACTCTGCCCTCCTCGACAATGACCAAAAGCTCCGGCGAGGTCCCGACGATCTGATGGTCGTCCATCTCCAAGTAGTAGGTGTAAGGAGAAGGATTGATCGTGCGGAGCGTGCGATACACGTTGAAAGGGTGTACGAACGTCGGACGGGAGAAGCGCTGTGAGTAGACGCACTGGACGACGTCGCCAGCGTAAATGTACTCAATGATGCGCTCGACGTTGGCCTCATAAGCGGCGCGCTCCATGTTGGAAACCACGACGCCGGGATGCTCGCCGTCCAGCCGGTCAACGGGAAGCGAAGGCGGTCCCTGTCCAAGCCGCGCGACCAACTCGTCGATCTGAGCCTGGGCGCGACCGTAGGCGACCTCAATATCCCCATCAAGCTGCACGTGTCCAACCACCTTGATGACGTGCTTCAGGTGATCGAAGACGAGCAGCGCATCGACGAACTGGAAGAACGCTTCCGGGAGACCCAGAGCGTCGCGCCCGGCCGACGGCACCCGTGGCTCGAAGTGCCGCACCACCTCGTAGCCGAGATAGCCCACGGCGCCTCCGTGGAAGGGGGGCAGGTTGGGATTGGGTATCAACTGAAAGCGATCGAGCTTCGCTTGCAGGGCGACGAGGGGATCGGGAGCGGTGGGGCCGCCCTCGGCGCGGAGCACGTCGTACGGCTCGGTACCGATGAAGGAGTAGCGCGCTGGACGCTCGCCGCCCTCGATCGACTCGAGCAGGAACGAATAGGCGCCGCGCTTGACCTTGAGAAAGGCGGAGACGGGCGTCTCGAGATCGGCCAACACCTCTCGATAGATCGGGACGAGGTTACCCCGCCCGCTGGAGGCCAGCATTCGAACTTCGTCGAGTGAGGGATAATACATCGGTCGCTCCGCGTGCGTTGATCGCCTTAAACGAAAAACCCCGCCCTTGAAGGGGCGGGAAACCCGCGGTGCCACCCTTCTTCCCAGCCCAGCGGCCGGGCGCTTTGCCGGGACGGAGCACCAACTCGATCCCGCCGGCGGTGATCACGGCGCCGTTCCGGCTACGCCTACTTGCGTCGTCCGAGGACAACCGTTCGGGCAGCGACTCCCGGGCCCATTCCCCTGGCGCGCAACCACCGGCCTCGCACCTTTCGCCGGCTCTCTGCAGGTCCGCCTGCCTGGGTACTCCTCCCGTTCGCAGTCTTTGCGCTTCGCTATTTAGTTAGTTATGGATCGACGGTAGGCGCGCGTGGAAGCCACTGTCAATCAAGTGATCTCAAGTGATCTGTAGTCCAAGCGCCATCACGGGCGCTACACCACGGGGCGGAGACGATCCGGCCGCGCGCGTTCCCGCTGTAGGATGCCCAGCACCTCATCAATGGCCGCAGCTTCAGCGCCTTCACGATTGACGACCACAGAGTCGAACTCCACCGCGGCGGCCATCTCCGATCGGGCGTGAGAGAGCCGCTGCCGAATGTCGTCCTCCGAGACGTCGCCACGGGCGCGCAGGCGGCGTTCGAGTGTCGCCAAGTCGGGGACGGTGACGAAAATGAGGAGGGCGCCGGGCACGCGACGGCGCAGGCTACGCGCGCCCTGTAAGTCCGTGCGCGCCACGACGGTCGCGCCACGCGCCAGCGCCTGCCGGACGGGCGCCCGCAGGACCCCACTGCGGTGGCCGTAGACCTCTGCGTACTCCAAGAACTCCCCAGCCTCGACCAGCGCCTTAAATTCGCTTTCGCTCAGAAAGTGGTGATGCACGCCATCCTCTTCACCGGGGCGGCGGGGCCGGGTCTTGGCGGTGACCACGCCGTGGACGCGATCGTCGCGGGCGAGGAGGCCGCGCAGCAGCGTATCTTTTCCAGCGCCGGACGGCCCGGAGAGCACGACGAAGAGAGCACGCTCAGTCACTTGCGTCATCGTCGGCCAGCGCAGGCCACGCGGCCGGCCCGCTGCTCACGCGGCGGGCGATCGTTCCCGGAGCGATCGCCGCCAAGGCAACGTGACCGCTATCCAGAACGAGTACGGCTTTCGTGCGGCGTCCCCCAGTGAGATCGATGATCTGTCCCACCGCTTTGCGCTCTTGCACCAATCGCTTGATAGGCGCCGCCCCAGGCGAGGCGATCGCGACGATACGGCCGGCGGCAAGCATGCTGCCGAAACCCACGTGGACCAACTCCGTGCTCATCGCACACTCCAAGTCCCGTGACTGGATGGAGGATCTCAGCCAGCAGCGTGGCTCAGCCGTTCCAAGTCGGACCAAAAAGCAGGATAGGAGACAGCCACGGCGGTGTCGCCGCCGATCTCGCTGTCGCCGCTCGCGCCGAGAGCGGCGACAGCGAGCGCCATGGCGAGCCGGTGATCGCCGTAAGAATCGAGGGGAGCGCCGCGCAGACGCCCGCCACCGACGATCTGGAGGCCGTCCGGACGCTCCTCAACAGCAACACCCAGCGCCCGCAGACCCGCGGCGGTCGTCGCAATGCGGTCGGATTCCTTGACGCGGAGCTCGGCGGCCTCACGGATCTCCGTGGTCCCTTGCGCGTAGGCGGCGGCGACGGCAAGGACGGGCAGCTCGTCGATGGCGCGAGCGGTGAGATCGCCCGCGATCTCGGTGCCGGAGAGCCGTGCGGAGCGAACGCGCAGATCACCCACCACCTCCCCTGCGACACTGCGCCGCGCGCTCACTTCGATATCGGCGCCCATGGCCCAGAGCGCATCCAGCACGCCGGTGCGGGTAGGGTTGAGCCCGACATCCGGGAGGAACAGCTCCGACTCCGGAAGAATGCTCGCGGCGACGAGCCAGAAGGCAGCAGCGCTGACATCCCCAGCGACCGCGATATCAACGGGGGTCAGCCCAGCGGGGGCGATGCGTAGGTAGGGCGGATCGATATCGAGCGGGGCCCCCATCGCTCGCAGCATGATCTCGGTGTGGTCACGGGTCGGCGCGATCTCCTCAAGTTCGCTCGGGCCGTCGGCCGCCAAGGCAGCGAGCAGCAGCGCACTCTTCACTTGCGCGCTCGCGACCTGCAGGCGTCCGCGGAAGGGGGTGAGCGAGCCCCCTTCGATCACCAGCGGCGCGAAGCGGCCCTCGGCACGCCCCGCGCAGCGTGCGCCCATCGCGGCGAGCGGTTGGATCACGCGGTCCATCGGACGGCGGCGGAGGGAGGCGTCGCCGTCCAGCTCGACGCGGCCCTCTAATCCGGCGGCGACGCCGGCGAGCAGTCGCATCGTCGTGCCACTGTTGCCACAGTCGATCGGGCCGGCGGGCGGGTGCAGCGCGCCACGTCCAGGGCTGTGGATGCGCAGCGTCTCCTCGCTCTCGAATGCGCAGGTGACGCCGAGAGCCCGCATCGCGGCCACCGAGGCGAGCGTATCGGCGCCGCGGGCAAAGCCGGTCACCCGTCCCGTGCCCTGCGCGAGACCGTTGAGGATCACCGCGCGGTGCGAGATCGACTTGTCGCCGGGGACGCGAACGGTTCCTTGGACTGCGGGCGCGGGCAGGAGCCGGCGGGTCATGCCAGCCAGTCAGCGGTCGCTCGAGGCCGTCCGGCCGGCGCTGGTCCGGCCCGACACGCTCGCCAGGCCGCGCAGCCGCTCGTAGAGACGGCCGCCGAGCAGCAGCGTGCCGAGACTGCTGGCGATCGTGGGGCGCTCGATCGGTTCGGAAGCCGCCACGCGAGCAGGCGGACCGCGGACGAAGTCCGCGCGGTCGCGCTGCGCCGTCTCGAACTCTTCAAGCAGGACCTCCGGGGAGCCTTCCAACAGATCGCGGAGGCGCTGCAGCTCGTCGATGTAGCGGTCGATCCAAGCGCGCAGATTGTTGCTGTTGGTGGCACAGATTCCGACGGACATCTGGGGGTCGCCGGCGGCGAGGCGGGTCAGGTCGCGATAGGCGGGCCCCGCCACCCGGGCGAAGTCGTTCCAGCCGGCACTGCGGCGCAGCAACGTGAACAGCGCGGTCGACGCGACCAGCGGCAGGTGGCTCACGGCGCCGACGAGCTGGTCATGCTCCATGGCGCCGATGAACAGCGGATCCCCGCCCACACGCTCAACGAGACCGACAACCGCAGACACCGCCGTCTCGGAGGCTGCGTCGGCCGGCACCAAGACATACGGGCGTCCGTGAAAGAGCGTGGCGTCGGCGTTGCCGATCCCCTGGTCGCTCTTGCCCGCCATGGGATGCCCGCCCACGAACGCAACAGAGGCGGGCAGATGCCGCTCGGCCCAGCGCAGCACCTGGCCTTTCGTGGAGGCGGTGTCCGTGACAACCGCGCCTTCGGCCAAACGCGGCGCGATGGCGTGGAAGACGCCTTCGACGGAGATGGGCGGTACGGCGACGATCACCAGCTCGGCGCCGGCGACGGCCTCATCCAGACCGGTCACCGTGCGATCAACGGCGCCGGCACCTTTCGCCGCCGCCATGACGGAAGCGTCCGCGTCGAAGCCGACCAACTCGGGGTCGGAGCCGCCGCCTTGCTTGAGCGCCAGGCCGATCGAGCCACCGATCAGGCCGAGACCGATGATGCTAATGCGAGTCATAGGCACTGTTTGCTCGGGAATGTCCCAACAGGAGGAGCGGCTCTTCTGCCGTCATGTGCAAGCGGCCCGGCAATCCAAGCGAGGAGGCACCACCCAGAAGAATCGCTGCGCTCGAATCGTAGCATCGCGCTGACGAATACTCACCACATACCGGTGCGCCACCGGCCGTGTCGTTTCTCCTCACAGGGACCGCTGATACAGTGTAGGTCCCCTTGATAGATGCGATAGACGCCGGATGGAGCGGGGACCTGGGAGAGGCGCCATGCCTCTCCCGATGACGCGTCTCCTTCTGCTTGTCGCCATCGCGGCGACGGTCGTGGCGATGGCGGCGGCAGGGGCGCTCACGAACGCGACCGGGCAGTCGCAAGCGCTGGACAGAGCCGTGCCACGCAGCGACGGGCGGCTGCTCGTCAGCGAATTCGGCGAGCACGCGAGCACGCTCTTCCTCGTGGATCCCAGGTATCCCGCGGCGCGGCAAGAGTTCGGGCGCGTGCCGCACGCGCCGGGCTGGGAGCTGGTAGGCGCCGTTTCGCCGCGCGGCGACGCGTTCGCGTACCTCGTACTGCCACCGGGCGCCGGGGACCCCGCGCGGGAGATGGCCCTGATCCTGCGCACAGAGAGTGAAGCACGCTTCCTTGCCTCCGGTTTTGATATCGGAGGGGGCTTGCTCTGGAGCAGGGACGGGGGATCCCTCTTCCTGCGGCGCTCCGGGGAGGATGACCGGCCGGCGCAACGGATCGTGCAGATCGACGCCGGTACAGGCCTCGAAACGCCGCGCTTCCAAGGCCGGGGCTCCCTCGGGGTGTATCCCGTTGCGAAGCCGCCGGCGGGACCGCTGTACATCGCACTGATCGATCCCAGCGGCAGCGCCCTGCTGGCGATCGGCGACGACGGCCGGGTGCAGCGGACGCTCAAGCTATCCGGCAGCGCAACGCGCGACTGGACGCTCTCTCCAGACGGATCGCAGCTCGCATACACCGAGCAGCGCGGACTGCAGCTCACCGTGCGGGTCACGGCGCTGGCCAGCGATCCGCCCACGCTGGCCAGCGCCGCCTACCGCGACGACGGATTGGGAGAGGCGCAAGCGAGCGGCGGATCGGCGGCGCCGGTTTGGCATCCCGACGGCTCGCTCAGCGTGGGGACGTTCCAGCACGCCGCGGGCGGCGCGCTCCACGTGGCCGCCGCCCGCGCCCCCGCACTCGACGGGCAGTCTCGCGACGGGTTCGCGCTGCCCGTGGCCTGGTCCGAGGACGGCGCCCATCTGGCGCTGCGGGCGTTCAGCGGCAGCGGGCCCGGCGCGGTGGGCGAGGAGAAGACAGCGGTGATGGGGCCGGACGGGCGTCTCCATGCGATCGAAGGACGGTTCGTGAGCGTATTCGGCTGGTGGTATGGGACGGATTAGCGGGGGCTGGCTCGTCCGGATGGCCCTGTTCGGGCCGCTCGTCCTCGCGGCGGCCTGGCTTGCGGCGGCCGCGAGCGGAAACGACCAGGCACAAGCCGGATGCGAATTCGGTGACGGTCCTCCCTTCGCCTTTCAAGGCTACGAGGGACCACAGAATCGCGAGGACTTTCTTCTCGCGCAGCAGCTGGCGGCGACCAACCAGCTCTTCCCGGAAAATGAAGCCTTCGCACTGCCGGAGATCTTGGCCGGGAGCGCAGGAAACCGCGCGCCGCAGCCCGAAGCGACCATCCCGGCCACGCTGGTGCACGCGATCGGCTGGATCGAGAGCAGAACGACGCACACCGTGAGGGAAGTGCACTGGCAGTCCATCGGGGACGTACTGCTGTCGCGGGACTGCGGTTACGGCGTCATGCAAGTGACATCCTATTTCGAAAACGACGGCGAGCCGCCCAGCCGCAATGAGGCGCTGGTTGGCACGCACTACGCCTACAACACCGCCGCCGGGGCCCAGATCTTGGTGGAAAAGTGGAACGACGCGTTCTTCCCCATCGTGGGGTTCGGCGAGCCGGCATTCGTCGAGTCCTGGTACTACGCGCTCTGGGCCTACAACGGCTGGGCCTTCAGCAACCACCCCGCGGGGGCGGAGACCGACCCCTTCCGCTCGCTGCCGTACCCGTGTGACGGGCCGCGCAACGGCTACGCCTACCAGGAACTCGTGCTGGGGTGCGCGCAATCGCCGCCGGCGCTTGACGGCGAACCGCTGTGGCAGGAAAAGCCAGTGCAGCTCCCCGATCTCGCCAGCCTCTCAGCAGCAGGCGGGCCGCTGGATCCGGCCGTGTACTTCGCGGGCTGGAACGCCATCCGTCAGTCGCCCCTGGGCGATAAGCACCCCCATCCCTTCCTTGCCATGAGCATGCCGCTGCCGCCGGGCGCGCTGCCGGTGGCCGAGACGGCATTGCCGGATCTGGCGGCGCGGGCCGTGCGGGAGGCGATTCTCGGCGAGCCGCGCTTGGACTTGGAGACCACCAACGTAACTCTCACGCCCATGCCGAACGGCACCCGCGCGACGGCCACGATTACCGTGGCCAACGCTGGGTCGGGCCTGCTGGTCTACCGGGCGGAGACGGATGCGCCCTGGCTCGGCCTCGGCGTGCAGGCCGGCGTCGCGGCCGGCGTGGACGTCCCATTCCGAGCCGGGGAGCCCCGGCAGGCGACGATCACGCTCGTCGCGGACAGGGCCACCATCCCGGCCGGCACGGCGGGCGCAACCGTGACGATCGAGGCGCTGCTCCCCAACGGCGACATCTTGAGCCGCGACGTTCGGGTCGACGTAGTAGAAGTGACCCAGGAGATTCCCGCGTACGAAGCGGGGCAGCCGCAGAGCTAGCGAGTGGGCGAAGGGACTTGAAATGGACACGCTGGCAATGATCGGCGCAATGATCGGCAAGGTGCAGCGCAACCATGCGCTGGAGCACGCCACGATCGCCGTCCTGCTGGCGCGGCACGGACTCGGGCTGCAGCTGGCGGGACATGCGGCGCCCGGCGGTTTCTACATCAGCGGGAACGTGACGGCCGCGCAGGTCGGCAGCGCCGCGGAGGAGGCGCTGCTCCGGCTGCAGGGCGGCGAGCGGCACCTGGCGCTGTCGCCGCTGTGCGGGACGAACATCGTCCTCGGCGGCGGGCTGGCGGGCCTGGCCTCGCTGGCGGTCCTCGGAAGCGGGGAGCGCGCGCAGCGCTGGCCGGACGTGCTGGCCGCGGCGATCGTCGCCGTGCTCGCCGCGCAGCTGTTCGGCCGCTACGCGCAACGCTTCGTGACGACCTCCGCCGATCTGCACGGCCTGCACATCACGGGCACGGGCGAGCGCCGCTTCGGTCGCTGGCGGCGCATCAAAGTGGAGACGCACAGCGAGTAAGCTGTACTCACACGCGCCCCCGTAGCTCAACTGGATAGAGCCGCGGCGTTCTAATCCGCAGGTTGCAGGTTCGAGTCCTGCCGGGGGTACCAAGTTACTATTCGGCCTACCGCTTCAGATCTGAGCCCTTGCCCCGCATGTCATTGGTCACAGCTTAGCGACGGGGCTCAGTCGCTCGTCGTCATCGGAATTCAGAAAGACCGCAGAAGGACCGAACACGTGCGAGAAAAGGCTAGACTGCGCCCGATACCGGCTGCGAGGGTAGCCATGCGCGACCGATGCGAAAATCTCAACTGCACGGGTCGAAACCTCACATTGGACCCTCGCCCATGCTTCGTATACGACGTTCGTCTTGTTAATGGAGAATCAACCGGAATTCTCAAGTCCGAACGGCTCGAAGCAAGGTTACTTTGTGCCCCATGCTATGCGCGTATGGCCCGCGACAAACTACTTTCGGTGCGCGAGCGAGATCTGCAGATGGTGCTCGCAGGCAAGCGGCTTTCCAAGCGCTCTAAAGACGGGACTCCTACTCCCACAGCCTCCACTCGTGCGCCAGTGCCAGGCCTAAGTGATCGCAAGAAATACGGGACTTCCACGCCTACCCACGGGTACAAGCGAGACGGGCGTATCCGGTTCGGCGGGCTCAATTTCCTCTACGAGTGACCGGTTCGGCAGGGCAGTCGCAGGTAGCGAGCATGTTCACTTCTATGGGCGTGGCCATCCCAACCGCCAGCGCCATGCGCTAGCGGGCGACAAACGACTGGTCGATCTCCCCGTTGACGCCGACGGCGTATTCCACGCCCGGTTCGAGATCGGAGCCCAGGGGGACGGTGGTTTCCACCACCGGATAGTCGGCGGTGCAGACGACGAGTGGGTCGGCGACCTCGTGGTGGGTGATCACGACGTCTATCCGGTTCGGCTCTCTCCGCTGAATTTCGTAACCGTTGAATTGCGAGCAGCCACTGCTGGGCATGCCGGAGAGCACGCGCAGCTGGTACCGCGGCGGCACGCCTTCCACCATCACCACCTCGGCGCGCTCGATGGGCGACTCGGCGATGAAGGTGTGACCAAGGTCGGGGTCCGGCAGGGTGAAGGTCGTGGTGACGCGGTCGTTCACGATCACCCGGTAGGTTTGCCCGGGCTCCAGAGACGCGCCAAGGGGCTCGACGGTGTCGAGCTCCACCCGCTGCTCGTGGCAGGGGATCGCCCAGGGGGTGGCCGGCGGCTGCATCAGCGTGACCCGGACGAGAACGTCGCGGCCGTCCAGATCGAGCGCTTGGCTGCCGGGGCGGGCGCACCCTTCGATGGTGGATTGGTAGTAGGCCACGCGCAGAAACTGCTCCGCCTCGTTGGGGATGCGGTTGGCCCAGATCACCGGAACCGGGACCTCCACCCAGGTCCGCCAGTCCGAGCCGCCGCCGTCGCCGAGCAGCTCCGGCGGCGGCTGCACCAGCACCAGGAGCAGATCGACCTTGCCGGGATTGCCGCGGGTGATGACCTCGTAGGCCGTATCGTTGGTGAAGGCGAGGCGGCCGTCTGATTCGATGATGCGGGCACTGACGGAATAGCGATTCCTGGGGTCAATGTCCGCGCGGTTGTATTCCACCTTGAACTTGATGGGCACCTGGCCGGGCCCGGAAATGGTCTGGCGAGCGATCAGCGGGGCCGGGCCGTCGGCATACGAGACGTCCCGCAGCTCCACCACGAGGGTCGCGCCCGGCGTCAGGGCGAGCCGCTCCCGGTAGGTGACGGTTCCACTGACCGAGGCGTTGGGCTCCCGGCCCGACGGCACCTCCAAGGTCGCGCGGGACGGTCCGGACTCGCTCCCGCAGGCGGCGGCCGTGAACAGGGCGATCCAGACGCAGACGGCGGAAAGCACGGCGGTCTTGCGCTTGGCCCTCAAGCGGGCGCCCCCGGCGAGGGGCACAAGATCGCGCCGGATTCGGGAACGGCGACGGCATGCACGAAGCCATGCGCGGGATGGTGAAGAACGCAAGGGGCTTCCTCAGCCCGACCTCCACAACAGCCTACCAAACCTCTCCGCGGCCGAACCGTCCTACTCCCAGCAGCGACGGCCGAGACGGTTTGCCCCGCATCGGGCCGACGAGATCCGGCAAATGGCTCCCGAAGTGCTCCACGATCGGCCAGGACGGCAAGCGCGGCTGATTCCATGCACTGGTTAGTACGCGGCGTGATCGCGGTTAAGTCGCGCGAAAGCATCGTGAACGGCTGATGAAGGCTTCCTATCCGCCGGCTTCCAGACCTTCCGGGACAAAGTCTCCCTGGCGCACTGCGAAGAAAAGCGCGTCTTGCAAGGCGAGGTTGTTCGGCCCCGAGTACACCGGGACGCGAGCGCGCGCAACCCCACCGTGCTTCCCATAGTGCATAGACGTAAGTGCAGTATCTGGTACGTTGATTACGGTGGGGTTGGGGCGGGCCGTAGAGATTTCTACGGATCGAACTCTTCGACGGTTAGTTAAGTCGAACGCACAGTGAAACGTCCTCTCCTGCTGGACGCGCAGCGAGGACCGCACGCTCGCGGGAATACCATGCTGCACTGGCTCACGCTGCAGGTCGCGTTCTGGGGTATCGGAGCCGCCGTCCTCGTGGCGGCTGGGGTCGACTCCAACGAACCGATCGACCTGCGCGCGCTCCAGGCAGAGGCACAGCAACGCACCTCCCAAACGGTGGCGTCGCCCAACGAACCGATCGACCTGCGCGCGCTCCAGGCAGAGGCACAGCAGCGCAGCGTCCCCCCGACGCGCAGTCTTCCCGGCCCGCCCGATCCGGCGGCGCCCTACACCGGCCCGACAGCGGGGATCGTGACGTGGTACGGGGGGCATTACCTCCTCGACGGTCAACGCACGGCCTGGGGAGAGATCTACGACCCGGACGATCCGACGACGGCCGCCACCGCCCTGCTTGCCAACGCTGCGGGCGAATGGGTCGTGCCGCTCTGGGGGCACAACACGCGGCTACGCGTCTGCCACGCCGAGCAATGCATCGCTGTGCGGATCACCGACACCTGCCCGGCTTGCTTGAATCTCGAGTACCCAGGCGGCGGGGAGATCCTGCTCGATCTCAGCCGCGCCGCATTCCAGAAACTCGCACCCTTGACGGAGGGCAGGGTGCGAGTGCAGATCACGGTACTGGAGGACTAGCAGCAGACGTCCCACCTCATGCGGACGGCCGCCACTCCCGAGAGCCGGCGGGAGTGCTTCGGTGATCACAGGAGGGTTAACGGTCCGGGCTCAAGCTGGGCCGTACCCGTACACCGACCTCAAGCTTGCTGCCTTCCCCTCCCTGGAGAACGCCGCGCGTCGGAGGCACGTCGTGGTAGTCGCGTCCCACCGCGACGCGCACGTAGCGCTCGTCGGCGACGCTCTGGTTCGTGGGATCGAAGCCGATCCAATCGAGATCCGGCAATCGGCACTCGACCCAAGCGTGCATCGCCGTTTGCGGCCCTGGCGTACCGGATCGGCCGCCGACATGCAGATAGCCGGAAACGTAACGCGCCGGCACGCCCCAGGAACGCGCGATGGCGATCATGACATGGGCGTAGTCTTGGCAAACGCCCGAGCCGGACTCCAAGATATGCTCCATCGGGGAGCCCACCGAGGTACTCCCTGGGACGTACCGGAAGCTGCGGTACAGCGTGTCGGAGAGCCGGAGCAAGGCCTCCAACGGGTCGCCCTCCGCCTTCATGTCCTCCCGCTCCATAAAGGCCGTGAGGGCGGACGAGGGTCGCGCCAGCGCACTCGCGTGTGTGAAATCCCAGTGCACGAACGCCTCGCGCCAAGAGCGAATCTCCTCCCAGGCATCCGTGCCCAAGGAGCGCAGGAGGGGAGCGGGCGGCGCTACCTCGACCGTGGAGCGAGTGGTGATCGCCAGCGCTTCGTGATCCCGGTGAATATTGAGCACATGCTTGGTGTTGCCGAAGCAGTCCCGCTCGCTGGTCAGGGGAGCCGCAGGTGCGGTCGTGGCCTCGAAGCGCAGGAGGCGTTGACCACAGTCCTCGCGCGGTTGCAGGCAGAGGGACATCACGCAGCGCCGCACCGGCGAGCGATATCGATACGCGGTGACGTGCTCGATCTCGTAACGCACGGAGCCGATCACGAGGTCAGCGCGCCGGGAAGTCTGCAATCGGGTAATCGAAATAGGTAGCGGTCACGAGAACGTGCAACTCCCAGCAGTCCGCGCTCATCTGCTGCAGAAGGTCTCCGCGGTCCTCCCGTACCGGCCAATCGGAATGGACCAGGCTGACCAGGCGGGAAGCCAGCTGATGCACGGCATCACTTGTCTGTGCGTTCGGGCTGGCATGGATGACGGCGATCTCCGCCGCCACCATGTCGAGCGATCGGCGGAGCGAATAGGGCAGCAGCGGGTCCGTCACGAGCAGATCCAACACTTGGCCCGGCTCCACGGCGACGCTATAGCGGCGATCGTAGGCCTCGAACGCATGGTACGCGCGCAACAGGCTGGTCCAGTCCGCTTCCGAGTACTCCTCGGTCAGCCGGTCAGCGGCGATCTGAGCGAGAAACAACGCCACCGCGCGTTGCGCGCGCTCGACGAAGCGCCCGAGTTGCAGGAAGCGCCAGCCGGTATCGCGGTACATGGTGGCGGAGGCCACGCCCATGAAGGTATCGATCTCCGCCGCCGTTTCCGCGTAGAAACTCTCCGGAGAAGCAGACCAGATATCTTGAATGCCAAGCTTCTGGATCCGCAGGTAGGCCAAGTTCAGGCGGGTCCACATTTCAGCGCTGATGCAGTGGCGCATCTGCCGGGCGTTCTCCCGGCCGAGTGCGAAACAGCTCCAGACCGAATCCGGGTTCGAGCGTTCGAACGTAAGGTCGTCGGCCAGCGTGTAGGAATCAGCCAGTGTGTAATCCTCGCCGCCAAGGGGATCGAGATCGCCCATGGGAGGCTGCCGGTTCACACTGTTATAGACGCGGCTCCAGCCAAAATGAATCTCCCGGATCGGACGATCCACCAGAGCCTCCGTCTGCAGCTGCAGCAGACGGCAGAGATGCTCCGCCCGCTCGAGGTACCGGCCCATCCAGTAGAGACCCTGGGCACTGCGCGAAAGCATGCGGCTCAGTCCTCCAACACCCAAAGATCTTTGCCACCGCCGCCCTGACTGGAGTTCACCACGAGGCTGCCCCGGCGCAGGGCGACACGGCAGAACGCTCCGGGCACGAGGCGTGGCTCGCGTCCGTACAGCACGAAGGGGCGTAGATCCACATGACGCGGCTCGAAGCGCCCCTCGATCAGGCAGGGGGCACGGGAGAGCGCCAGCACGGGTTGCGAGACGAAGTCGGCCGGATTCGCGCGCACCTGCGCAGCGTACGCTTCACGCTCCTCAGGCGTCGCATGCGGACCGACCAGCATGCCGTAGCCTCCGGATTCCCCCACACGCTTGACGACTAAGCTCTCCAAGTTGTCGAGCGTGTACTCAAGGTCTTCGGGGCGCCGGCAGAGGTACGTCTCGACGTTCGCCAGCAGCGGCTCTTCGCTCAAGTAGTAGCGAATCATGTCGGGCACGTAGGCATAGACGCTCTTGTCGTCCGCGACCCCCGTGCCGGGCGCGTTCACCAGGGAGACGTTTCCTCGCTTATAGGCGTGCAGCAGCCCTGGCACACCGAGCAGAGAATCCGACCGGAAAACCAACGGATCAAGGAAATCGTCGTCCACGCGCCGGTAGATCACGTCGACGCGTCGCAGCCCAGTGGTGGTGCGCATATAGACGAAGCCGTCGTCGACCAGCAGATCACGGCCCTCCACGAGCTCCGCGCCGATCTCGCGAGCCAGGAACATGTGCTCATAGAAGGCGGAGTTGTAGACCCCGGGTGTCAGCAGCGCGATGCCCGGATCGGACTGCCCGGTCGGCGCCAGATCCCGCAGGGTCGCCAGCAGCACGCGCCCGTAGTGTTCGACATCCCGCACGCGTGAGCTTCGATACAGCCGGCGCATCCTCGTCTTGACCGCCTTCCGGTTCGCGATCATGTAGGAGACGCCCGAAGGAACCCGCAGGTTGTCCTCAAGCACCTGGAAGCCGTCGTTGGTGCGCACGAGGTCGGTGCCGCAAATAGCGACCCAGACCCCCTGAGGAGCGGAGAAGCCGCGCATCTCGACGCGATACTGAGGACACTCGCGCACTACCTCCACCGGAATCACGCCCTCGGTGATAATGCGGGCCTCGCCGTAGATATCCTCCAAGAAACGGTTCAGAGCAGTGAGGCGCTGAATCAAGCCGCTTTCGAGAAGCCGCCATTCCGCACCCGAGAGCACGCGGGGCACGCAGTCGATAGGGATGATGCGCTCGTCGGCCTCGTCGTCTCCATAGACGGTGAAGGTGATGCCTTCATTCGAAAATGAGCGCGTCACCCGCTCTTGAATGCTCCCCAATTCCCCAGGAGAGAGCCGTTTCAGCGCTTCGTAGAGTTCGCGGCAATGCTCTCGCGGCCTGCCGTCCGGCAGGAACATCTCATCGTAGATGTCAGCATCAAGGGCGTAGCTGTCGAAATCCATGGCAACGACCCGGTTACCCTAAGGCATCCCCGTCCACAACGCGCTGCGGAGCAAGTTCCAGCCAAGCGACGAGTGAGCATTCGCTCCGGCAGCGCTGCATACCACCCGCTGCGCATTCGGCCGCCACGTACGCGCCGGCGCTGTAGAGACCTTGCCCAAACCCCCGCCTCCGATCCCTAGCTCGCGAGAGAGCCGGCGGCGCCCTCCCTATCCGCCTCGGCCATCACCGGGGACTCATCCTCGGCATCATCCTCCTCCGGCGCCGGGGGAGGCACCAAGGGCAGATCAATCAGCATTTCAGTGAACTGACCGGGCTCGGACTCGACCCGAATAGCGCCGCCGTGCTGGCGGATGATGTCGCTCGACAGCGCTAGACCCAAACCGGTGCCCTGATCGGTAGGCTTAGTCGTGAAAAACGGGTTGAAAATCTTCTCGATAACGTCGGGCGAGATCCCTCCTCCGTTGTCCTTGATACTGATCTTGATCTGGTCTTCTCCCCGCCGGGTGCTGAGCCACAGCGTCGGAGCGTAGGGCTCGGCACCTTCCCCTGCTTCCGCAGCGGCACGCCGCTTCTCATCGGTCGCATCACAGGCGTTTCCCACCATGTTCAGGAAGACGCGGCCCAGGTCTTGAGGAACAACTTCGAGCTCGCCCACGTCAGGGTCGAGATCCTGCTGTATATCGAGCTGGAAATTCGAATCGGTCGCTCGTGCGCTGTGATAAGCGAGCCGGGCGTGCTCATCCAGCAGGCGGTTGATATCGGCCGGGCGCCGCTCGCCCGATCCTCTCCCCATGGCAAGCATGTCTTGAACGATCCGGTTGGCGCGTTCGCCGTGTGAGCGGATCCGCTCGAGATTGTCCGTGAGATCGCCGGATATCTCCTGGATGAGCGATCGCTGGTCCTCGGTCAAATTCTCGCTGCTCTCCTCGAGAGTCTCGGCGAGCTCCGTAAGCAGCTCTGCCGAGGCCTCGGAGAAGTTCGTAACAAAGTTCAGCGGGTTCTTGATCTCATGCGCCACCCCCGCAGTGAGCTCACCGAGCGCCGCTAGCTTCTCGCGCGTGACGATCTGATCTTGCGCCCGGCGCAGGTCGGCCAGCACTCGCTCCAGCTCCGCGTTCTTTCCTTGCACCTCTTCCGCCAGCTTCTCCACCAAGTTCAGACGCTGGACCTCCAAAGCGTGCCGGCGGAACACCTCCAGGGCCGCGGCCATGTCGGCGACCTCGTCGCGGCCTTTGATCTCAACCCTGGACTCCAGGTCACCGCCGGCCATGCGGAGCATCCAACCCGACAGCAGCTCCAGACGGCGTAACAGTACCCGGCCTACGTAAAGCCAAGCGATGAGGAAGGCGCCGCCGATGCTGATCGCGCTGATCGCGAGGAGCAAGGTACGACCGGTCAGGATGGCCTGCGAGGAAGCCCGGGTCGCCTCCTGCACGGCGACGTTGGCCGTGCCCACCAAACCGTCGACCTCGGCGACGAGGTCGACGGCGAGATCCCGGTTGCGCGCGAGCAGCTCCACCTGCCGAGCGCCGAGCCGGAGCTCCCGGTCGAACAGGTCGAAGCCGCTCTGCTCCCCGGTTCCCAACTCAAACAGCTGCGCGAAAATCGCAGCGACTTCGGCGCGGAAGGGAGATTCTTCGAGAGCCGCCAAACTCCCTTCGATGCGGCCGGCAGCGGCCTCGAAGCGCTCTCGCAGCGGCTCAATGAACGAGGCGTCCGACAAGCTGAACGCACTCGCCAACAGCTGTGTGGCGATGTTGGCGTCTGCCTGCAACGCCGCCAAGGAGTTGTAGCGGCCGAACTCGAACGCCGTGAAATGCTCTAGACGATCCGCGGGGGGGTCGCCTAGCTCTCGATAGCCCGTGATCGTGTAGAAAAGCTGGTCATCGATCTCGGGGAGCAGGATCTCGTCGAGACGAACGCGCAACTCCGTCAGCTCCACCTGCAGCGCTTCCCGACGGTCGGTCAATGCAAAGACCTCGGACATCTCGCCCTTGATCGCCTCAATGTTGAGGAGCAGTGTGTCGGCACGGCTGCGGATGCGCTCGAAGCGCTCGTCGTCTGCGTCTCGCTGCTCCAAGACCGCCAGCTCTTCTTCGAAGGCCGCATGCGCGTCGGCGATCTCGTCGGAGGCGAAGGCAAAGTCCTCGGGCGTTGTCGCAGCCGTGAGGCGTGGAGCCGCCGCGACCAAGGCGCTGCTATACCGTGCTACCCCGAACGCGGCCACCACCTCGGGGACGCGACCTTCATTGACATCACTCTGGGCATTGGCCACGCGATCGAACGAGAACCAGCCGACGAGGCTCGCCGCCACGGTGAGCAGAACGGCTCCCCCGATTCCGATGTAGAGTTGGGTGGAGATACGGGAACGGCGAGCCAGCAAACGCTGCAATCGCTCAATCACGGCTGCGCTTCCTGCAGTGTGTCAATAGGGTGGTAGCGGCCGTCTTGTCCGATCACCGTCAGAAAGACCGCGTCCGACCCTTGATTGTCATCTTCCCCATAGCGGAGTTCGAACCCATCGATATCGATCGCATCCGCGCGGCGCAGGCTGTCGAGAAAACAGGCCCGGTCGACCTCCGGACCGCAACCCTCAATGGCGGCGATCGCCAGGCGACCGGCCAAGTAGCCCTCAAGGGAGACAAAGCCAGGAGTGACGTCGGGAGCGTAAGCAGCCAAGGCGCGCAGGTAAGCGGCGACGGCTGGAATCGAGTCGTCACTGGGAAAGGGCACAACCTGCGTGACGAAGACCCCAGCCCCGGCCGGGCCGAGCTCGTCCGCCAAAGCGTTGCTGCCCACGAAGGAAACGGTCATGAAGATCGGATCCAGGCCTATGTGTCGCGACCAAGCGATCAGCGCGGCGACCGGTTGGTAGGCCCCGATCAGGATCACAGCCTGGGGCGCCCCCCGGCGTAGATCGAGCAATCCTCGCTTCACAACCGTCGTGTTGCGCGGGTACACCCCGATCGCCACCGGCTCCATACCGCGCCGATCGAGCGCGCTCCGAACGCCGCGATAGCCGGCACGCCCGAAGGAATCGTCCTGATACATCACAGCGATGCGATCAAACCCCAGATCCTCGGTCAAGCGGGCGACCATCTCCTCAGTCTCTTGGTAGTAGGAAGCGCGGAGGTTGATCACGTTTCGCAACGTCGCAGCGCGCAGGAATTCCGCCCCGGTGAACGGAGCTACGTAGGGAATACCTACCTCTGCCGCCACGGGAACCGCGGATCGCGATGTCGGCGTGCCAACGGCGCCGATCAGCGCGAACGCCTCTTCCTCTCCAGCCAGCGCGAGCGTGTTGGCGACGGCGGCTTCGGGTTCGTAGGAGTCATCGAAAGACAACAGATCCAGCTGGCGACCGTGCACACCGCCTTGTTGGTTTACCTCGTGGAATGCCGCCTCGATCCCGAGGCGCATGTTCCTGCCGAGCTCCTGGGCGGGGCCGCTGAAGGCAGCAGACTGGCCGAAGAGAATACGGTCATCCGAGACGCCGGGCGCCTGAGTGGAGGTCCCCGGCTCAGAACTCACGGCATCCAGCTGCTCCTCCTCAGAAGAGGACGTAGCTGCGGCTTCGCTGACGAGACTCGGAACATCACCGACATCCGTAGACCAAAACCAGCCAGACAGCCCCCCCACGATGGCGAGGACAACGGCTCCCACGACCCCAAAGACCAGCAGAAAATCCGTCAAACGGTAGGGGAGATGCTTCATTCCATCTTACGTGTGACCAGGGTCAGGTGGTTTCTGCCCTGCTCCCGACGATAATGCAACTCGTCCATCAATTCGCGCACCAAATGGACGCCAAGCCCGCCTACGGGGCGTTCTTCGATCGACCCTTCCAGCACAGGCGGAGGGGTATCACTCAGCGGGTCAAAGGGACGGCCGTCGTCGATGATCTCTATGGTGAGGGCGTCCGGGTTCGATGTCAGGACGATCTCGAACTCATGGAGTCCGTCATCGTAGCCGTAATCCATGACGTTGAGCCCCAGCTCTTCAAGGACCAAGTTGACCCGGAAGATGAGCGCCGGAGACCAGCTCTCCTGCTCCCCGAAGTCTTCGACGGCGGCGGTGATGCGATCCAACTCATCGTGGCTGGTTTCGACCTTTAGAGACAGCGTCGCACTCAAGGTTCGGACTCACGGCGCCAGAGCGTCACACAGGTAATGTCATCGGACTGCGGCATGTCGCCCGCGAAGGCATGCACCGCATCGAAGATCGCCGAGTTCGCTTCCTTCCAATTCGAGGGGGGGGATGCCGCGAAGATCGCGCGCAGGCCTTCCGTCCCGAACTCGTCGTTCTCAATATTCATGGCCTCGGTGACGCCGTCGGTGTAGAAGACGACGGCGTCTCCCGGTGCCAGGGTCAGACTCTCTTGCTTGTACTGGAGGTCGGGTACCAGTCCGAGGGCGATCCCATCGGTCAGAGGAAGCAGCGCCGAGCTTCCGTCGGCGTGAACGAGGAGTGGGGGATTATGCCCACCGTTCGCGTAGCGGAGCTCGCCGCTCGCCGGATCGTATTCCGCGTAGAGAACGGTCACGAACATGGCGGCCTCGTTGTCATCGTGCAGCAGGTCGTTGACCTCACGAAGCACCGCGCCGGGGTCCTGGTTTCCGATGGCCGCGCCTTTCAGCAGGGTACGGGTAGACATCATGAAAAGAGCGGCGGGCACGCCCTTGTCCGAGACATCCGCGACGGCGAGGCCGATGCGCCCGTTCTCCAAACTCATGACGTCAAAGAAATCGCCCCCCACGCTGCGAGCGGGCTCCATGCTGCCAAAGATCTGGTAGCTGGACCCCTTGGGAAACTCCGTGGGGAGAATGGACTGCTGCATCTTGCTTGCGACATCAAGTTCGTTCTGCAAGGCAACGAGCTTGTCACGCGATGCGAGCGCCTCGCGCCACTCGGCCAGGTGGCGCAGCGTCCGGTCGATCGTGACTTGCAGGTCCTCAAAGTCGACCGGCTTGGTGACAAAATCGAATGCGCCCCGATTCATCGCCGTGCGGATGTTCTTCATATCGCCGTAGGCCGAAATGATCACGGATCGGATATCGGGATCGACTTGGGGAATCTGCTCGAGCAGCGTCAGCCCATCCATCTGCGGCATGTTGATGTCCGAGAGGACCATGTCGATGCCCGGGTCCTCCCGCAGCCGCTCCAGAGCTTCTACCCCGTTATGGGCAAAGAGGAACTCATAGCGGCCAGCCCGAATATGGCGCCGCATCCGCTGCAACATGAGCGGCTCAAGGTCCGGCTCGTCGTCAACTACGAGGATCTTGGCTGGCCTCGGCATAACTCCTCAATTCCCGACACTTCCGCACGAGCCCGCATCTCGATCCAACGAAGCAGCTCCGGCTCCGCATCCCGGTGCAGCGGATCGATCAGCTCTTGAGTGCAGCCAGTGCCTCGGTTGGTGAAGGGTGAATCGGGATAATCTTGTCAAAGCCACTGACTTCGAAGATCTCCCGGATCGGATCCGAGAGAGAGCACACCGCAAGCTTCGCGTCTTGCTTTCCGAGCGTCTTCGCGGTTAGCAGAATGACGCGAAGGCCCGCACTGCTGATATAGGAGAGCTGCTCGAGATCGAGAAGGAGAGCGCGATCGCTCGTATCGATCGCCGCCTCCAAGGCTTCCTGAAATTCACGGGCGTTGGCACCGTCGACGCGACTCTGAGCCTTTGCGATAAGGGTTCCCTCTTCTCGCCTGGTCTCAAGCTCCATTATGTCATTCTCCTCAATATCGCAGCATCATGCGCAGCTGGCCGTGTTACCTGAATCGTGACCGTTCCTCTCCATCGCGATACCGCCGCCTTGTTCAGGACGAGCCAACTCTTCTGGCCGACAGTCCGCTTGAGAAGCACTACTCAAGCTTGTCCCATGATAGGCCGAGCAAATTCGGAAAAGCTACGGCTTGGCCTCTCCAGTCTCCTCGGACAGTACACCAGAAACCCAGATATGGGAGCGATCGGCTTGACCGGTGGTGCTCGCCTCGCGGATCGTCGCGACGACTTGCGCGACCAGATCGTCTGTAACGACCGACTCGATCTTCACCATGGGCATGAACGCCACCTGATATTGGGCGCCCCGGTGGATCTCAGCATGATCCACCTCCGGACCGAACCCTTTCACTTCGGTGGCGGTCAGATTGCTGATCCCGATCTCCATCAAGGCAGCATGCACCGGCTCGAGCCGGTCCGGTCGAATCCTTGCCGTGACTAGCTTCATCGCGTCCGATCTCTTCGTTCCCTACAGATCATAACCCCGCTCTCCGTGCGCGGTGAGATCCAAGCCTACCAACTCCGCTTCCTCGTCAACGCGCAAACCGCCGGTGAGAACGGCGGTGACCTTGAGGATCAGGAAAGTGAACCCGGCCGACCAAGCCACGGCCGCGACCACGCCGATCGCCTGCACGCCTAGCTGCGACCCAACCGTGCCGCTCTCGACCAGCACCCCGCCGCCATCAAGGGCGTGTATCGCCAAAACGGCGACCAGCAGCGTGCCGAGGATCCCGCCGACCCCGTGCACGGCGAACACATCGAGCGAGTCGTCGATCTTCAACTTCTTCTTCACCACATCAACAGCGAAGAAACAGACCGCGCCCGCCGCCGCGCCGAGGATCAAACCCCCTACGGGACCAACGAAGCCGGAGGTGGGGGTCACCGTGGCGAGACCGGCGATCACGCCGGTCACGGCGCCCACCAGCGAGGGCTTGCCGAACTTGATCCACTCGATCGCCGACCAGACCAAGGCGGCGCTGGCCGCGGCGATGTGCGTCACGGCGATGGCCATGCCGGCGCCGCCATCGGCCGCCAACTGACTGCCCCCATTGAAGCCGAACCAGCCAACCCAGAGCATCCCCGCACCCATCGCCGTCAGGCCGGGATTATGCGGAGGCTGGAGCTGGTCGGGAAAGCCGCTCCGTCTCCCTAGAAAAGCGGCGGTGACTAGAGCCGCCACACCAGCGCTCGTGTGGACGACGATGCCGCCCGCGAAGTCCATCACGCCGAGATCGCCGAGCCAGCCGCCGCCCCAAACCCAATGTGCTATCGGTGCGTAGACGAGAAGTACCCAGGCGCTGCTCAGAATCACCACGCCGGAGAACTTGATGCGCTCCACATAGGCGCCCACGATCAGCGCCGGGGTAATGATGACAAACGTCATCTGGAAGATGGCGAAGACGATCTCCGGAATGGAGCCGCTCAACCTGTCCGTCGTGATGCCGGAGAAGAAGGCCTTCCCTACCCCGCCGATCATGCCGCCCACGCTGTCGTCGAAAGCCAGGCTGTAGCCCACGAACAACCACAGCAGACTCGCCAGCGCGGCAACGGCAACGCAGTGCATCACCACGGACAGTACCGAGTTGGATCGCACGAGCCCGGCATAGAACATCGCCAAGCCCGGCAAGGTCATGAAGAAGACTAAGGCGGTTGCAACAAGAATCCAGGCAGTATCGCCAGAATTCACCAGCGGCACCCTCCGCGTCTTTAGAGCCAGTCCGCGCGCCTTGCGCGGTACACCCCCGGCTCCTCCCTCCTATCCAACCGGATTGGGAGGAGGAGAGAGGATACAGCAGCGGAAAGCTGTTTCGAAGAGCGGTTTCCCCGTATTCGCGGCCAAGATCCCGGTGCCGATCAACCAAGCGCTACTCGACAGCGCTGCCGCTCCGATCAAGGTCGAGCCGGTGCGGATCGGCAGCTCGATCTCAATGGTGCGCTGCGCTCCCGTCGCGAGCGCTGGTGTCCGCTGTACCTATCGCAGCAGCCAATGCAGAGAGCCGGAGACTCATCGCCCAGGGCTCGGGCAGACTCTTCAGAGAAGGATCGGGATCGGCGTGATACCTTCCTCGCGCGCGGCACAGTCAGAGGGGGTCCGGCCAGTGGATGCGACCGGTTCGGCCAAAGAGGCTTGGGTCCAGCGGCGAAGCGTTCAGGCGGCCGTGTCCGTGCCGCCGATTCCGGCCTGTGCGATGAGCCTCAAGCCATCCTGAAAGCGAGCGTACAGATGCAAGCGAAAATGCGTTCCCGTCCCCGCGTAGCTGTGGCGCTGCTCGCCGGAGTACTGCTGCTGTTCGCACTGGGCACGGCAGTGGGCCACGCGGATACAGCTAGCCCGGAGAGCATGCGAGCGAGCTTCGGCGGCAACGTGCCTGCGGAAGGCGGGCTCGCCCTCCTGGTTACAACGGAGAGCTCGACGCCGACGGCACTGGTGGACGTGCTCGCCGACGCCGGGTGCGCGGTGAACGTGATTGCGGTCTTCCAAGCCGGATACCTCCTGTTCATACCTGGCGCGCCGGAGCGTCTCAACCAAGCGTTTCCACCGAAACTACCGGCAGATACCCCGTTCTTCGTACGCTGTGAACCGACTGCGCCCGCAGTCGATCCCGAGCAAGCGACCTATCTGATCGACGAGGAGGAAGTCACACTGACCGACGGCCGGAGCGCCATGCCAGTCGCACCCGGATCAGCCAGCATGGCCGTCACAACCCTGCTCCAGCAGTCTTACGGGCAGCTGGACGGCGCAGGCGCCACGGATGCCGCGGTGATCCTGGCGCACAACTCCGGTGGCAGTGGCACGTTCTACTACCTCGCCGTGGTTGGGATCGGCGATCCCGCCCCGGCGCTGTGGCTCGGCGACCGTTTGATCGTTCAGCGCCTCTCGGCCGCGAACGGGCAGATCACGGTCACCTATCTCGATCGGGCACTTGATGCCTCGTTCGCCGCTCCGCCGACGATGCCGGTGACGCGCATCTTCGCCGCCGAGCGCGGCGGGCTGGTGGAGATCGGCGCGGGTGCCTGCGAGGTCCAGAACCTCGACCAGCTCGACTCGTTCGTGTTCGTCACGGCGCCGGCGCCGGGCGCCCAACTCTTCAGTGGCTTCACCGTCGAAGGTTGCTCGCGCACCTTCGAATCCACAGTGAATTGGTCCCTGCACGATCGCGCGGGTGCCGAACTCGTTTCCGGCCACACGATGGGTGGGGGCTTTGATGGTCCAGCGCGTTTCTCGTTCACGGTCGAATACGACAACCTGACTGGCGGGCCGCAAGTCGGCTCCCTGCGTGTATTCGAGGTAGATGTCTCAGAAGGCGAAGGCTACCCGCCTCCCGAGGTCGTGATCCCCATCGTCCTGCCCTGAGCGCCGCGCTCCCGGCAGGGGTAAGGTCGTCCAGCCATCCTCGGCATCGCGTCGCAAAGGACCGAGGCGTTCGCCTTCGCGCGGGCACCGCCGAGCCGGGGCCCCGCAAACCTCGGCGAAGGATCGCTGGGAAACGAAAGCCTAGCGCTGCTGGGACATCAGTCCGCCATCGACGGTGTAGACGCTGCCGGTGATATAGGAAGCGTCGTCACTCGCGAGGAAGGCGATCGCAGCAGCCATCTCGGACGGCTCCGCGTAGCGCTGGAGCGGAACGCTCTGCCGCCAGGCCTCGTGCGCCTGATCGGGATCATCCGGGTTGTAGCCACGCTCGGCACCGCGCATCATCGCCGTATCGGTGGGGCCGGGACAGATGCAGTTGACGCGGATTCCGTGGGGGGCGAGCTCCACCGCCGCGGTCTGGGTCATCCCCAAAACGGCGTGCTTGCTGGCGCCGTAGGCGATGATGAACGGAGAGGCGGCGAGAGCTGCGGTCGAAGCGGTATTGATGATGGAACCGCCACCGCGGCGCTTCATGGCGGGGACAACCGCCTTCATGCCGAGCCAGACGCCCCGCGCGTTAATCGCCATCACCTTGTCGAAAGTCTGCTCGGGATAATCCTCCAAGGGATGATTGGGACCGAGAATCGCAGCGTTCTGGACCAGCACATCGATCCTGCCGAATTTGTCGATCGCTTCGCGTGCGTAACCCTGGACGTCAGCGGTGTCGGTGACATCCGCCCCGACGGCGAGTGCCTCCCGTCCAAGCCGGCGCACGGCCTCCACCGTGCCGTCCAATGGACTGTCGGAGACGTCGACCGCGACGATGTTGGCCCCTTCCGAAGCGAACCGCTCGGCTGTGGCGCGTCCGATGCCCCCAGCTGCCCCCGTGACCACAACCACCTTGTCCGGGAATCGCTCTGCCATCGCTCCGCCTCCGCGCTCTCTGCCCTTGGAGCCCTTTGCAGCCGTGGCACCGATTCTAGCGGCTAGACTCACCACCGCGAGACGGCGCGGGGACATTGGAACCTCCCGTGCCGCCAGGTACAGCCGTACACGAGGAGCCACCCGACGATAAGGTTCGACACGAACAAGAACAGGTACCGGAGCGCCGACAGCGGGTTCTGGTTTCTCGCACCGGGCAAGCTCCTCGGGCGAGACGAGAGAGTGTCCCGAGCGGAGCGGGCGCCAAAAGGACAAACGGTTGTGGAAAGGACGGCGGGGATGGCGTCGAGCGGTAAACGTGCCGAGCGCGCCGTGGACGTAGCGTGCCTTGCCGTGCGCTGCGGCCAATCCCTGCGATAGGAAGGGATCCGTCATGCGCGTCGGAGTCAGCTTTCTCTTCAACAACGCGGGTGATCGGATCACCGACCAGGAGCTCTACCGGGAGAACCTGCGGGTCGTGGATCTGATCGAGCCACTGGGCTTCGACTCCGCTTGGGCGGTCGAGCACCACTTCACGAACTACACGATCTGCCCGGACACGATTCAGTTCCTCACCTGGGTTGCCGCACGGACGGAAGCGATCCAGCTCGGAACGCAGGTGGTCGTGCTGCCCTGGCATGATCCGCTGCGCGTGGCCGAGCAGGTGTCGCTACTGGACACGATGTCGCAGGGACGGTTTCTCTTCGGCTTCGGACGGGGCGCGGCGCGCGTCGAGTTCCAGGGCTTCCGGGTGCCGATGGAGGAGTCGCGGCAGCGTTTCGTCGAAAGCGCGGACATGATCTTGACGGGGCTCGAGAGCGGCTATTGCGAGTACGACGGCGCGTTCATCAAGCAGCCCCGCGTGCCGGTCCGGCCGGCGCCGTTCAAATCATTCAAGGGGCGGTCTTACTGCGCGGCGGTTTCGCCCGAGACGATGGAGATCGCCGCGCGCCTCGGAGCGGGCGTGCTGATCAACCCCCAGAAGCCTTGGGAGAAGATCAGCGAGGAGCTCGCAACTTACCGCGGCCGCTACCGGGCACTGCAGGGGAAGCCGCCGCCAGCTCCGGTATCCACCACTTACCCGTTCGTCCATCCGGACCCGGAGTACGCACGCGAGACGGTGCACCGCTACATGGTCCCGTACTACGCGGCGGTGCTAGAGCACTACGAATTCTCAGGAACGCATTTCGAAGAGATTCAAGGCTACGAGTTCTACCGGAAGATGTCGCGCGTCATGCGCAAGGCGGGCGACGAAGGCGCGGCCAAGTTCTTCATCGATCTGCAACCGTGGGGAACGCCCGATCAAGTGATCGCCAAGATGCTCGACGTGCACAAGCGCGTTCGCTATGAGCACTGCAACGCCAACTTCGCCTTCGGGCACCTGCCCGCCGCCGAGGCGGAACAGAGCATGCGGCTTTTCGCCGCCGAAGTGCTGCCGGTGCTCAAACAGATCCCCGCTGCGGCCCCCGCTTAGCGGCAGTCCTTCCTCCAATCCACGATCGCGCTAGACTCGACCGCTGACCATCAAGCCGCACCGCGCGCGGAGCGGCGCGAAGGAGAGAGCCGCATGGCGGCAACCGGCGAAACTGCGACCGGCGTCGACCCGATCACCATCGAAGTGCTGCGCAGCGCCTTCACGGCGATCTGTAACGAGATGGCACTGACGGTCGCGAAGACAGCCTATTCGACCCCGGTCAACGAGGGGCACGACTTCGCCACGGGCCTCTACGATCGCCACGGCAATCTCGTGGCTCAGGGAGAGTTCGATCTGCCGGCGTTCGTCGGCCTAACGCTCTTGACGGTACCAGAGGTCATGCGGGCGATCGGGCCGGAGAACATCCAGCCCGACGATATCTACATGATCAACGACCCCTACGTTGCGACGACGCACTGCAACGACATCCACTTCATCAAGCCGATCTTCCACGACGGTACCCTGGTAGGGTTCAGCTCCTCCACCGCGCACTGGTCGGACGTGGGCGGCGTGGCGCCGGGATCGCTCAACACGGCGGCGCGCAGCCACTACGAAGAGGGCATGCGCATCCCCGGCATCACGCTCTACAAACGCGGGCAGCTCAATCAGGATGTCGTGTCCCTGCTGTTGGTGAACATGCGGCAGTCATGGGAGCGGCTGGGCGACCTCAACGCGCAGGTAGCGGCGATCAAGGTAGGCGACCAGCGGATCCAAGGGCTCATCGAGAAGCACGGCCGAGCCGCCGTCCTGGCGACGATGAGCGAAGTGCAGGATCACTCGGAGCGCCTGGCTCGAGCGTCCTTTCGCAGCTTGCCGGACGGCGTCTACGAAGCGGAAGACAAGGTCGATCAGGATCAATACACCGGCGAACCCAAGACGATCCGCCTGACGCTCACGATCGAGGACGACCATGCCATCTTCGATTACACCGGGAGCGACGGTCCGGCGGAGTCCGGGATTAACGGCACCATCGCCGGCACGACGTCCGGGGTATTCATCGCGATGGCATCGATCCTGCCGCCCATGCCCATGAACGCCGGCGTGATGCGAGCCATTGCGATCAAGGCACGGCAAGGATCGATCGTCTGGGCGAAGCCTCCGGTCGCGGTCTCCGTCATGACGATCACCGTGATGGACTGTGTGATCGGCTCGGCCACGCTGGCGCTGGGCCACGCCTTACCGGCGCGGGCGGTGGGGATGGCCGGGTCGATCCTTAACTCTACCTACGCGGGGGACGACAACCGCCCCACGTTCGATGCGCCCTTCATCAACTACACGTGGGCGTTCGGGGGGATGGGGGGAACGCAAACGCACGACGGTCCCAACTGCACGGCCCCACCCTTCGGCGCCAGCGGCTCCACCATTCCCAGCGAGCTGCAGGAACGCCGTTATCCAGTGCTCTACAACCGCTGCAACCTGCTGCCCGATTCGGGCGGGCCGGGGACGTTCCGCGGCGGACTGGCGCTGAACACGATCATGGAGTTCCCCTTCGAGCAGGTGGGCGGCACCGGTCTCTCCACCTTGGGCAACCGCGAGAAATTCGGGCCACCGGGGATCTTCGGCGGCCTCGCGGGGCAGGTGGCGCGCCTCAGCCTCAACGACGGGACGGAAAGCGAGCGCCATCTCGGGACGACATCGACGAACGCGCCGGTGCAGCGGGGCGAGGTGCTCACCTTCCGGACCAACGGCGGCGGCGGCTACGGCGACCCCTTGGAACGCGATCCTCAGCTCGTGCTAGAAGATCTCAAGGACGGCTACGCGACCATCGCCGGGTCCCGCGAGCAGTACGGGGTGGTGGTGAAGGCGATCGATCCGCGCACGCTCCGGTACGAAATCGACGAGGGCGCGACGGCGGTACTGCGCGCCGCGCTGCGGACGGCGCGTTCCCAAGCGTGATGGTGGCGACCGGCCCCAACATCGATCCGATCACGCTGGAGGTACTGCGCAGCGCCTTCGCCGCCACCTGTAATGAGATGGCCCTGGTGGTCGGGAAGACCGCCTACTCGCCGCCGATCAACGAAGGGCGCGATCTGGCCACCGGCATCTACGACCGGCACGGCGCGCTGGTATCCCAGGGGGAGTTCGACCTCCCCGCGTTCGTGGGGCTCACCCACCTGACGGTGCCGGAGGTGATTCGGTCGATCGGGCTCGAAAACATGCAGCCCGGCGACATCTACATGATCAACGACCCCTACGTCGCGAGCACGCACAACAACGATATCCACTTCATCAAGCCGATCTTCCACGACGGATCGCTCATCGCGTTCACGTCCTCGACGGCGCACTGGTCGGACGTGGGCGGCGTCTCGCCGGGATCGCTCAATCCGCGGGCGCGCAGCCATTTCGAGGAGGGGATGCGCATCCCCGCGCTCACGATCTACAAGCAGAACGTATTGGACACGGACATCGTCGGGATCCTGCTGGCGAACATGCGCCAGGGCTGGGAGCGGCTCGGCGATCTGCAAGCGCAGGTTGCGGCCGTGCGGGGCGGGGAGCGCCGGATTCTGGCGCTGGTTGCGAAGCACGGAAGCGCCACCGTGCTGGCGGCGATGGAAGAGATCCAGCATTACTCGGAGCGGCTGGCGCGCGCGGCGTTTCGGGCGCTCCCGGACGGCGTGTACTACGCCGAGGACAGCGTCGATCAGGATCTCTGGACTGGTGAACCAAAGACCGTGCGCCTGACCCTGACGATCGAGGACGACCACGCCGTCTTCGATTTCCTGGAGACGGACGGCGCCGCGGAATCGGGGATCAACTGCACGATCGCCGGGACAACATCCGGGGTGTTCATCGCGATGGGCTCGATCCTTCCGCCGATGCCTATGAACGCGGGCGTCATGCGGGCGATCGTGATTAAGGCCAAACGGGGATCGATCGTCTGGGCGCAGCCGCCTTCCGGCATCTCGGCGATGGCGATCACGACGATGGAATGCGTCATGGGCTCCGTGACCTTGGCGCTGGGCCAGGCAGCTCCCAAGCGCGGGGTGGGACTGGCGGGAGCACTGCTTAACATCACCTACGCCGGTAGCGACGAACGGCCGGAGTTCGACGCGCCTTTCATCAACTACACCTGGGGCTTCGGGGGCATGGGCGGCGCCTACGACCACGACGGCGCGAACTATTCCGCAGCGCCCTACGCGTCGAGCGCCATGAACATCCCCTGCGAACTGCAGGAGCGTCGCTACCCGGTGCTCTACCGCCGCTGCGATCTGACTCAGAACTCCGAGGGGCCCGGAGCGTTCCGAGGCGGCCTCGGACTCAGCCAGCAGATCGCGTTCCCCTTCCAAGGCGGGACGCTGTCCAACATCGGCAATCGCGAGCGCTTCGGACCGTCGGGAATCTTTGGGGGCAGAACGGGCGGCTTCGCCCGGCTGATCCTGGCAGAGGGAACGGAGAACGAGCAGAACCTCGGCACCTTCGCGGTGAACGCGCCGGTGCAGCGCGGCGACGTGATGACATTCGTCTCCAACGGCGGCGGCGGCTACGGCGATCCCTTGGAACGCGATCCGGCGCGCGTGCTGGCCGACGTTGTGGACGAATACGCGACGATCGCGCACGCGCGCGCAACATACGGCGTGGTGATCAACGAGATCGACCGCAGGCGCCTGCTGTTCGAGGTGGACGAAGCCGCCACGGCCGAGCTGCGCGCCGCCATGCGCGCTTCCTAGCGTCCTGGCGTCAGCCGATCAGCTGGACCGCGTCCAAGAAGGCCCGTTTAGTCTCCCGCTCCGTCATCGGCATCGGGTAGATGATCGGGTGCTCCAAGCCAGCATCCCGATACTCCTGAATCCGGCCGCGGCATTCATCGATATCGCCGATGATGGCGACGCTATCGGCGAGCTCGTCGGAGAGAAGACGCGCGGCGCGCGCTTGATCGCCGACACGCCAAGCGCGCGCGGCGACGCCGGCCTCCTCGAAGCCGGACTTCGCCATGAGGTTCTCGTAACGAGTGAAGGTTCCGACGTACCAGGCCATATGGCGCTTGACCATCGCCCGGCCCGCCTGCTTGTCATCGGTGACGACGGTGAGCAGGTAGCTTCCTACCTCCACCTCGGCCGGGTCGCGGCCAGCTTCGGCAGCGCCCCGCTTGACCCACTGGACCAGCTGGCCGGCGCGTGCGGCAGTCAACTGAGTGGCGACGGCTCCATCTGCGAGCGCGCCGGTGCGGGCTGCGCTCGCCGGAAACATCGGTGGGTACCAGATCGGGATGTGGTCGCGGTACATCTTCACCCAAGGCTTGTATCCCAGCGTGTAGTAGCGGCCGCGGTGCTGCACCTCGCCGTCGCGGATGAGGGCGCGAATGATGGCCGTGTACTCGACCATGCGCTCGGTGGCGTTGTCGAAGGTCAGACCGTTCTCGTCTTCGACGATGGCGCGGTGCCCCTGGCCGATGCCGAGGATGAAGCGACCCTTCGAGATCGTGTCCACGGAAGCGGCGGCCATGGCGAGCGTGGTGGGCGCCCGATTGAAGATCACCGCGACCCCGGGGGCGAGCAGGATGCGCTCGGTCACGACAGCGCAGGCGGCAAGGACGGCGAAGGGATCGCCCGATTTGTAGTCGGACATCCAGAGCGAGTCGAAGCCGACCGCGTCCGCGATGCGGGCCATCTCAAGCGTGTCTTCGATGGGAAGGGAGTCGGTATCCGGAAACTTGATGCCGAGCTTGGCCATGATCGTCTCTCCTCGCTTCGTAGGGGTATCACGCACGAGGCTAGCGCCTCGCGTTGACACCCCTTTTTTCCGATCACTAGCCTCCAGCAATCGAGCGTTCGATCAAAAGCGAGGGAGCGCATGGACTCGAGAGAGATGGTCATCGCTAAGCTGGCCGAGTGGGACATCGTGCCCAGCGAAGAGGACTTGGCGGAGTTGGTGCCAGCCTACGAGGCGCTGCTGCAGTCGCAGAACGTGCTGGAGAACATGCTCCGCACCCGGTCGATGGGGAACGCCATGGAGTTCCCTCTGAGCGAGCCAGCCGTCATTCACGACATGGGAAGGTATCGCTAGCCATGGCAAGCACCGCACAAGAGCTGGCTTTTTCATCGATCGAAGCGCTGTCGGCCCGGATTCAAAGGAAGGAGATCTCGCCCGTCGAAGTGACGCAAACGATGCTGTCGCGCATCGACGAGCTCAACCCGAAGATCCACGCCTACTACACCGTCTTCCACGACGAAGTGCTGGAAGACGCGCGCCGGGCCGAGCAAGAGATCGCGCGGGGCAACTATCGCGGCCCGCTGCACGGGATCCCGATGGGGATCAAAGACATCTACGAGATGAAGCGAACAACCTGCGGCTCCCAAGCGCTGCAGGAGTACGTGGCGGAAGAGGACTGCGTCGCAATCAAGAAGCTCAAGAGCGCCGGCTCACTCATTTTGGGGAAGACCGCGACCTACGAGTTCGCCTACGGCATCCAGAGCCTCAAGTCGCCGGTGGAGCCGGTACGCAGCGCCTGGGACCTCAGCAGAGAAGCGGGGGGATCGAGTAGCGGCTCCGGTGGAGCGATCGCGGCCGGAATGGCCTACTCGGCGATGGGTTCCTGCACGGGCGGCTCGATCCGTTGGCCGGCGCAATGCCTGCTGCACGTGGGGCTCAAGGCGACCTACGGTCGCGTAAGCCGACGCGGCATCTATCCGCTCGCTTGGACGCTCGACCATCCCGGGCCTCTGGCCCGCACCGTGAAGGACTCCGCGCTCGTCCTGCAGGCGCTCGCCGGTTACGACGAGCTGGATCCCGCCTCGGCGAACGTGCCGGTGCCGGACTTCACGGCCAAGCTGGACCGGGATATCCGCGGGATGCGGATCGGCCTGCTCGCCGACCTCTACGAGAAAAGCTGCGACCCGAAGGTGCTCGAAGTTTACGATAAGGCGGTCGACAAATACCGCAGCCTCGGCGCCGAGATCGTCAAGGTGCCAAGCATCGGTATTCCCGAGTTGGAAGCGATCGAGTGGCCGACCCTCTGGTCGGAGGCCGCAGCGATCCACGTGCGCAACATTCGCAATCGCGGGGATCAGTACAACCCCAACACGCGCCAGTTCATCCAGTGGGGCCTCCTGGTGAGCAACGCGTATTACATGCTGGCAAGCCGCTGCCGGGCGCAGGTGCGAGACGACCTGAACGCGGCCCTCACGCGGGATTGCGACGTGCTGATGCTGCCGACCGCAGGCTTCCAAGGACCGCCGCCCGTGGCCGAGGAGTCGCCGGGGTTGAATTTCATCGGTTCCGCCTTCGAGATCTACACGCCGATCTTCAACTTCACAGGCCACCCGGCGATCCAGGTGCCATGCGGGTTCGACAGCGATGGGCTGGCGGTTGGGTTCCAGATCGCGGCCAAGCCGTTCGATGAGGTAACGATGTTCCAGGTGGCCCGTGCGTACGAACAATCGGAGCCATGGCACACGATGCATGCGGATATCTAGGAGCAGCGCGGGGCGCTAGCACCCCATGTCCGCCGACGGCGCCGATCTGGCTTTCGCGCCGATCGAGGAACTCGCACCGCGGCTGCATGCGCGCGAAGTATCGCCGATCGAGCTCGCCGACCTCACGCTGCGACGGATCGAGGCGATCAACCCCCGGATCAACGCCTACTACACCGTGCTGGCCGACGAGCTGCGCACGGACGCCGAGCGCGCGGAGCGGGAGATCGCCCGGGGTCAGTATCGCGGCCCGCTACACGGAGTTCCCATCTGCATCAAGGACATCTACGAGAGCGGCCGCACGACCTGCGGGTCGCAAACGCTGCAGCACTACCAAGCCGCCACCGAGAGCGTAGCGGTGCGAAAGCTACGCGATGCGGGGGCGCTGATCGCCGGCAAAGCAGCAACCTTCGAGTTCGCATATGGAATGCCGAGCCGGCAGTCGCCGGTGCCGCCGGTGCGCAACCCCTGGGATGAAGAGCGACAGGCCGGGGGATCGAGCAGCGGCTCCGCGGCAGCGGTCGCGGCGGGCCTGGCCTATGCGGGGATGGGATCCTGCACGGGCGGGTCCATTCGCTGGCCGGCGCAGTGCTGCCACTTGGTCGGGCTGAAACCAACGTACGGGCGAGTGAGCCGGCGCGGCATCTACCCGCTCGCATGGAGCTTGGACCATGCCGGTCCGATCACGCGCACCGTGCGCGACGCCGCGCTGATGCTTCAAGATTGCGCCGGCTTCGACGAGGGAGACCCCGCCTCGGCGAACGTGCCGGTGCCGGACTTCACAGCCAAGCTGGACCGGGATATCCGTGGGATGCGAATCGGGCTGCCGGTCCGTCTGTACGAGGATTGCGAGCCGGTCGTGCGAGAGGTCTTCGAGGAAGCGCTGCGCGTGTTCGAGCGCCTCGGAGCGGAGCTGGTGACTGTGCCGAGCATCAGCGTGGAGGAGATGGACTGGATCGAGTACCCGGCGCTTTGGTCGGACGCCGCCACGATCCATTTCCGACAACTGCGCGCCCGCGGCGGCGACTACAACCCCAACACGCGCCAGTATCTGCAGTGGGGGCTGCTCGTGAGCAGCGGCTACTACCTCACAGCTCAGCGCTGCCGTGCGCAGGTGCGGGACGACCTGATCGAGCTGCTGACCAAACAGGTTGATGTCTTCGTGCTGCCCACCAACGGCTTTCAGAGCCCACCGCTCATCCCCGAGCAGCCGCCCGGCTTGAGTTTCTTGAGCGGGTTCCATCTCTATACGGCGATCTTCAACTTCACGGGACTGCCCGCGGTACAAGTACCCTGCGGCGTCGACCGCGACGGCCTGCCGGTGGGTCTCCAAGTGGCGGCGAAGCCGTTCGACGAACCGACGCTGCTTCAGGTCGCGCACGCCTACGAGCAGGCAACGGAGTGGCACCACAGGCACGCCGATCTCTGAGCCCCACTCGGTTTCGGTATCTGAAGCCGGCGGAATGTCACCGCGCGCGGGCAACCTGATAGCATGCCCTCATTCCTAAGTGGAGGCTCTCCCATGCACGTCGGCTCCGGCCATATCTTCCAGAATCCCTACAACAAGCGGACCGATCTCGACTTGTACCAGAATGAGATGCAGTTGGCCGATCTCTCCGAAGGGCTCGGGTTCGATTCGATCTGGGGCGTCGAACACCACTTCACCGACTACACGCTCTGCCCGGACGTGCTGCAGTGGTTGACTTGGGTCGCAGCGCGCACCGAGCGCGCCCAGATCGGATCCATGGTGGTCGTGCTGCCCTGGCACGATCCGCTGCGGGTGGCCGAAGAGGTCGCGATGCTCGACACGCTCTCAAACGGCCGCATGATTCTGGGCATCGGACGGGGGCTGGGGCGCGTGGAGTTCGACGGCTTCCGCGTGTCGATGGACGAGACGCGAGCGCGCTTCATCGAAAGCGCCCGCATGGTGCTCACCGGGCTGGAGAACGGCTACGTGGAAGGCGACGGGGAATTCTATCCGCAGCCGCGCCGCGACCTGCGTCCCGCGCCGTTCAAAACCTTCCGCGGGCGCGCGTACGCTGCCGCGATCTCCCCGGAAACGATGAAGATCTTGGCCGAACTCGGCGTGGGCATGCTGATTCTGCCGCAGAAGCCCTGGGATCAGATCGCCGAAGACTTGGAGAGCTATCGCAGCACCTACCGCGAGATCCAGGGTGAGGAAGCTCCCTCGCCGATCGTCGCCTCGTTCACCTACTGCGATGCGGACGCGAGCCGAGCGGAGGAGATCATGCGGCGGCACATGGACAGCTACTACGACTCCATGTTGCGCCACTACGAGTTGCAAGCGGAGCACTTCGGAAAGGCCAAGGGATACGAGTACTACAAGGACATGAGCAAGGCGCTGAACAAGTACGGCACCGGCGCCGCGGGGGAGTTCTTCCTCAACCTGCAGGTCTTCGGCACGCCCGAGCAGTGCTTGGAGAAGATCCGCGACACGATGAGCAAGACGGGCGGCCAGCACTTCATCGCGACGTTCGCTTTCGGAGGAATCCCCTACGAGGACGCGGAGCGGAGCATGCGGCTCTTCGCCAAAGAGGTCATGCCGGAGCTCCAGCGAGCGGCCGTGACCGCCTAGCCAGCCAGCGATCGGACACCTAGCATGCCGACCAGTACACGCGAGCTTGGAGGAACACGATGAAGGTTGGAGTTAACCTCCTCCTGTCCAACATGAATGATACGCAGTCGGACTACGAGCTATGGCGGGAGCACATGCGGCTCGCCGATATGGTGGAACCGCTGGGGTTCGACTCGCTCTGGGGCGTGGAGCACCACTTCACCGACTACATCATCTCCCCGGACATTCTGCAGATGCTGAGCTGGGCGGCGGGGCGGACGGAGCAGATTGAGCTGGGCACCCAGGTGGTGGTCATGCCGTGGCACGATCCGCTACGGGTGGCCGAGCAGATCGCCTTGCTCGATAACCTGTCGGACGGACGCTACATCTTCGGCTTCGGACGCGGCGCGGCGCGGGTGGAGTTCGACGGTTTCCGCGTGCCGATGAACGAGGCGCGCGGCCGCTTCGTCGAAGGCGCGGAGATGGTTCTGCAAGCGTTCGACAGCGGCTACGCCGAGTTCGACGGCGAGTACATCAAGCAGCCACGCGTGCCCTTGCGGCCGGCTCCGATCAAGCCGCTGCGAGACCGCGCCTACGCCGCCGCGATCTCACCGGAGACGATGGGAATCATCGCCCGGATGGGCGTGGGGATGTTGATTAACCCGCAAAAGCCTTGGGATACGATCTTGAGCGAGCTTGAGGATTATCGTTCGACCTTCCGGAGCGAGCACGACCGAGAAGCGCCGCCGCCGGTCGCCGCCGTCTTCGGCTACTGCGACGCGGACGCGGAGCGCGCAGAGGCGATCGCCACGAAGTACATGGGCGAGTACTACGCCTCAGCCCTGCGTCACTATGAGTTCACGGGCGATCACTTCAGCTCGATCAAGGGCTACGAGTTCTACGACAAGATGTCCCGGATCATGAACAAGGTCGGGAAAGAGGGCGCGGGGAACTTCTTCCGCGACCTGCAGCCTTGGGGCACGCCCGACCAGTGCATCGAGAAGATCATGGACCAGCAGAAGAAGATCGGCTTCGACCATCTGACGCTGAACTTCGTCTTCGCGCATCTGCCGATGAAGGACGTGGAGAACAGCATGAAGCTGTTCGCGCAGGAAGTGCTGCCGGTGATTAAGCAGATCGGGGTTGGAGCGCCAGCCTAGCCACCACACGAAAGCGGGCTCTCCTGAGCGCGCGGGCTATTCGCCCGGTGGCTTCCCGGCGCGCGCAGGGAGCGACGGCGTCTCAGCCACGACAGCTGCTGTCCCTACAGCGCGGACAAGCGCACCCCTCCGCTCGGATCCGTACGCTACTATGCGGCTACCGGGCAAACCGATAATCCCAGGTGGCAGGAGGCTACTCGATGAAGGTCGGACTGAACCTCGTCTTCTCGAATCCGGGGCACGTAACGGACCAAGAGCTTTGGCGGGAGCAGCTGGCGCAGGCCGACCAAGCCGAGCCGCTCGGCTTCGACTCGGTCTGGGGCGTGGAGCACCACTTCACCGACTACATCATCTGTCCGGACGTGCTGCAGTACCTCACTTGGATCGCCGCCCGCACAGAGGAGATCGAGCTCGGATCGCAAGTGGTCGTGCTGCCCTGGCACGACCCGCTACGGGTGGCCGAGCAGATCTCCCTGCTCGACACGATGTCGAACGGGCGCTACGTCTTCGGATTCGGCCGCGGGGCGGCGCGCGTCGAATTCAACGGCTTCCGCGTGCCGATGGAAGAGTCGCGCGGCCGCTTCGTGGAGAGCGCGGAGATGATTCTGGCTGGGCTGGAGAGCGGCTACTGCGAGTACGACGGCGAGTACATCAAGCAGCCGCGGGTCCCCATTCGGCCGGCGCCGTTCAAGTCGTTCAAGGGACGGACCTACTCAGCGGCGATCTCCCCTGAATCGATGGGGATCGTGGCGCGGCTGGGAGTGGGGATGCTGATCAACCCCTCGAAGCCGTGGGACTTAGTCGACCGGGAGCTGGCCGAGTACCGTTCGGTATACCGCGAGACGCATGGCCGGGAGGCGCCGCCGCCGGTCGTCGAGATTTTCACGGTCTGCCATTCGAACCCCGAGCGCGCGGAGGAGTTGGCTCGCACGTACTTGGCGCGCTTTTACAACACGATCCTGCAGCACTACGAGTTCGCCGGGGATCACTTCGACACGATCAAGGGCTACGAGTTCTACGGGAAGATGTCCAAGATCCTGCAGAAATCGGGCGAGCAAGGCGCGACTGACTTCTTCCTCGAACTGCAGCCTTGGGGCACGCCCGATCAGTGCATCGAGCAGATCGAAGAGATCCATAAGAAGATCAACTTCGGGCACCTCAACGTCACGTTCAGCTTCGCGGACATGCCGGCGGCGGAGGCGACGGCGGGCATGCAACTCTTCGCGCAGGAAGTCATGCCCGCCGTGAAGAAGATCGAAGCGGCGGCGTTGGTCTAACCACTCACGATCGAGAGGCGCGCCCGTCACGGCGCGCGGCGCCGCGAACCGCTCGGCAGGATGTGTGACCTGCCGCGCGCAGGTTACTCTTGCAGGGCGGTGCCGTTGGCGATGAAGTCCGTGAGAAGGGCGGCCAGCTCGCGCGGGACTTCCCAGGGGATGAAGTGCCCAACGCGATAGAAGACGTGCAGCGCCGCGTTGGGGATGCGGGCATGGTCGGCAAGGTTGGAGTCGCGAAGGAAGTCGCGGTCCCCTGCGACAACAAGCGTGGGCGCCTGGATGGTGGCGAGTTGATCGCCGATGTGGAGCCGTCCCATCTCCTCCCAGGACTCGTCAAAGTGGCCGTCCGAACAGGCGAGCGCGTCCTCCACGTAGATCTCAAAAAGTTCGGGCCGGGGCGCACGCGTCCACATCCCTCTGCTGACCTCCGGGTACCGTGACGGATCCTCTCGAGCAGAGCGCAAAGCCGCGAGAAACTCGGCGGCCCACGGCTCGCCCATCCAACCGTCCGAAGGCGCCGGGGCGATCAGCGTGAGACTGCGCAGCCGATCGCCATGGCGGAGGCCCATCTGCATGCCGGTGACCGCGCCCATGGAAGTACCCGCGTAGTGAAAGGTCGCAACGCCAAGGGCGGTCATCGCCGCCGCCACATCGTCCGCGTACTGCGCGGGGGAGTAGCCAGCGGGAGGGGCGTCGCTCTTGCCGGCGCCGCGGAGATCGAAAGCGAAGACGTGGAGCGCATCCAGGGGCAGGTGATCGATGACATCGCCCCAGACGCGCAGAGAACTTTGGAACCCGTGGATCAGCACGAGCGGCTCGGATCCAGTACCCGCCTCGCGGTAGTTGAGCTCGATCTGGCCAGCTTGGACGCGCGGCACGTCTCACCTCGCTCGATGGCTTAGCCTAGCGCGTCTCGACGCATGCCATCCACGCGAGCGGAGCCACTGCGCCGCGCCGTCGGCGGGCGCAGTGCTTATGGAACACGAGGAGCTGCCTCCGCCGCGCGATCCGCTGCCCAGCCGCCAGGCCAAACGACGGTCGGCAGGAACAACGAGAAGACGAGCGCGTGGACCGGTAAACTAGCGCCGTGGAAGAGATCCGCGACTACTCTCTGATCGCCGGCTTCATCGCGCTGACGGTGCTCTCACTGCTTGCGCTGGTGACAGTAGGCGCGATCGGGTATCTATCACTGCGATTCCTAGGCGCGCTCACCCGCTTCATGGAAGGACGCGTCGCCTCGGGACTCGCCGGAGCGAATGCGCGGCTGGAGGCAACGAGCAAAGGCGGGCCTGCTGTAATGGTCGACCTTGCGTTGTTCGGTTTTGGTGCTCTCCAGCGAGCCCGCGCCGCGTGGCAACCCAAGCCGAAGCCGAGGGAGCGTTCCGGCTTCCCTTTTTTCTCCCGCTGAGGCAGCTCCCATGAAGGCGGCGATCCTACATGAGGCGAAAGCGCCCCTCACGATCGAAGAGGTAACGCTGCGCGCACCCCGCGCCGACGAGGTGCTGGTGCGCACGGCGGTGAGCGGCGTCTGCCACACCGATCTGCACATGGCCGACGGCCACTGGGAGGTCGACACCCCAGCGGTCCTCGGCCACGAAGCCACCGGCATAGTCGAAGCGGTAGGAGAGAACGTGCGCTACGTGCGTCCGGGGGACCGCGTGTTGCTGTCCGGGATGCCGCTCTGCGGCCGCTGCAACTTCTGCCTGTCGGGGCGGCCCTACCTCTGCCGCGATGAAGGCTTGCGTGAGCTTACGACGGACCGGTTGAACTGGAACGGGCGGCCGGTCACGCAATACTCGTTCGTATCGTCATTCGCCGAATACATGCTGACCGTCGAGACCGGCGTGGTGAAGCTTCCGCAGACCATGCCGTTCGCGGAGGCGACGCTCATCGGCTGCGGCGTGATGACCGGCGTGGGTGCAGCGCTGTACACCGCGCGGGTCCCGGGCGGCGCCGTAACGGCGGTGATCGGCTGTGGAGGAGTAGGGCTGAGCATCGTGCAGGGCTGCCGGATCGCGGGGGCGAGCCGGATCCTGGCGATCGACCTGCTAGACCACCGGCTGGAGCTGGCACGCGCGATGGGCGCAACAGACGTGATCAACGCAGCGAAAGCCAACCCCGTCGAGGCAGCGAAGGAGCTTACCGCGGACGGAGTGGAGTTCGCATTCGAAGCGATCGGCAACGTCGACGTGGCCCGGCAAGCATTCGACATGGTGCAACGGGGCGGTACCGCGGTCATCGTGGGCGGAATGCCCACCGGGGCCGAGGTCCGGCTGCCCGGACTCGACTTCCTCTGGGAGTCGAAGAGCGTGATCGGTTGCCTGTACGGCAGCACGCGTTTCCGGGAGCACATGCCGAAGCTGATGTCGCTCTACCAGCAGGGCCACCTCAAGCTGAGCGAGATGATCGGCAAACGCTACCGCCTCGACGAGATCAATGAGAGCTTCCAGGCAATGGCGCGCGGCGAGGTGCTGCGTCCCATGATCGACTTCCCTGCCTGACGGTACCGGCATGCCCAAAATCTTGATCGCGCTGGATGCCGGGCCCACCTCCGCAACGACGCTGGCGGGCGCGCGCGCGATCATGGGAAACGTGCCGTGGACGGTACGGCTGATCTACAGCGGCCATGACCCCGAGGGGACGGCGCGCGCCTATCTGGACGCCGCCGCCGCCGATCTCAAGGAGGAGGGGCATTTCGTCACCGTCGTGATGACGGCCGGAACATCCGATGCGGCCCACATGCTGCAGCGCGCGAGCATCTCGCCTCGCATGGACATCGTTGTACTGACGCGACAGGAAAGCGGGGAAGGGTGGATCGATGCCGAAGTACCTGTTGCGGTGGCGCGCCGCTCCCAGTTCTGTCCGGTTCTGATCATGCCGGCCCAATCGACGCCGGAAGCAACCGCGTCGTACCAGGTCGGACATCTGCTGGTCGCGTTGGACGGATCCGCGACGGCGGAGCTTGGAATCGATGTGAGCCTCACCTTGGCCGAGCGGCTGGGCGCGCGCGTCACCGTCATGACGGTGGCAGAAGCAGGGAAGGCGCCAGGGAGTCAGGCAGAACTGCCGGCGATCGCGACGGCCGCGGACGCGGAAGTCTACCTGGACGGCGTCGGACAGCGATACGCGGATCGCGTGCAGTTCGCGCGCGTGGCCCGCCAAACGAGCCAGCCGGTCAGCGCCGCGCTCGCCCAGGAAGCACGTCGACGAGGCGCGCACTTGATCGTCATCACCAGCCACGGCGCCGGCGGCGTCCGCAAGAGCGGCTTGGGGCAGGTCGCCGAAGCACTGGCGCGGACCGCACCCGTGCCGGTGCTGATCGCCCGGCCGATTCCGACATCGCAGGTACGTTTCGGACGCGGGGCGCTGCTGAAGAGCCGCTAGCCGCCGCGCCGCACCTCCACGCCAGCCATCGCCTCGATCGTTCGCACGAGGGCCTGCGTTCCCTCGTCCTGGGCGCCGTCAGCCTCAAGAGCATGGAACAGCTGGTGTACGAGCGCGGTACCGGGGAGAGCAAGTTCGAGTTCCTGAGCCGCGGCCAAGGCAAGACGCAAGTCCTTCTGCTGCAGTCTGATCATGAAGCCGGGAGCGAAGTCGCGGTCGAGGACGCGGGGCGCGAGATTGCTGAGCATCCACGAGGCAGCGGCGCCCGACGACACGGCCTCCAGCATCTTGGCCGGATCGACGCCAGCCTTCTGCGCGAGCACCAAACATTCGCTCATCGCTAACAGGTGGATCGCGCCCGCCACTTGGTTGCAGAGCTTGACGGTCTGGCCCGCTCCCACCGGGCCAACGTGCACGATCGTCTTGCCCAGCGCCTCGAAGAGGGGACGAGCACGTTCGACGACTTCGCGCTCGCCACCGACCATGATCGCGAGAGTGCCCGATCTGGCGCCGCCCTCTCCTCCTGAGACGGGCGCGTCCAACATCGCGACCCCGCGTTGGGCGAGCCGGCCGGCCAGATCGCGAGTGACCGCGGGGCTAATGGTGCTCATGTCGATGAAGACTGCACCGGGCCGGAGCCCGTCGGCAGCACCGTCCGGACCAAAAAGGACCGCCTCGACATCGGGGGAGTCGGTGACAATCGTGATCAAGACGTCGCTGCTTCGTGCGACGGCGCGTGGACTCGCGGCCTCCGTGGCGCCACTCGCAAGCGCGGCCTCAATACCAGGACGGCTGCGATTCCAAACGGTGACTGGGAATCCACTCCGCAAAAGGTTGGCGGCCATGGGGAGGCCCATGATCCCTAAGCCAATGAAACCGACGCGAACCTGGCTGGCAGTCACGAGCTTCCTCACTGACAGTTCGCCCGCGAAGGGGAGCATCGCGGGATGAGGCAGTGTTACCACCGAGTAAAATCGGCCACAAGCCACAGGCCGATCGCACGCACTTATCCACAATAGACCGGGAATCGGTTATGCTTGGTTTGTCCGAAAACTGAATAGCTGAGTGGGCCGAATCCCTTTTATTAGGGAGCGGGGGACCCGACTTCTCTGGGGTGAATGGGACGGAACCGTCCCTAGGCGTAAACCCTTCGCGCCGAACCCGTCAGCTAACCTCGCAGGCGATCGAGGGGGTACAGCGTGTCTCCAGATGCCGACTCGGCCGAGCCAGTCGGCGTTTTTTGCGCCCGGTTTCGGTGGCTCACTCTCTAGCGTGTGGGTATCAGCGGCATCTCGCTTGATGCCGCCGACCATGAAAGGGACAGGGTTCTCGCTCTCCCTGTCCGCCTCCTGGCCAACCCGGGTCTCGTGCCCGGGTTGGTTACGTTAAGAGAGAGTTCAGCCGCCCATGCACGCAAGCACCGCGGGCGCGCTCAGCAACCGTGGAGACCCCTCCCTAAGCCAGAAGACGCATCCACCGGTGTCTGCAGCACGCCGCGCGGAAGGACGTACGGATAACCGGCAGGCCGGTGCGCAGTTCCCACCGCAAGGCCCCTGGCGGTTCAAGGATGCGTCGCAGAGCCCTTCATAGGGGTCGCAATCGGCCCGCGGATCGGCGTTGCGGTAGACCGGGAGGGGCCGCGCACGCATACTCCGCCATTATGCGGCCCGATTCGCTCGCCTCCTTTCCGAAGCGCCCAGTCCGCTCCGTGCCGGCGATTTCGAGCGAGCAGATGCGCAAGGTCGATCGGCTCGCGATTCGCGATGCCGGCCTCTCGCTGCCGCAGCTGATGGAGAACGCCGGGCATTCGCTGGCGCGGGTCGTCGACGCCTATCTCCAACGAGGCAGTCCGGCGGAAAGCGGGGCAGCGCCGCAGAGCTCCGAAGAGGCGCGCCACAAACCGATTCTCGTGCTGGCCGGCAACGGCGGCAACGGCGGCGGGGCGCTCGCCGCCGCACGCCATCTCCGCAACTGGGGGCAGCCGGTCCAAGTGGCGCTGAGCGCGCCGCCCGGCAACCTCAGCGAAGCGACGGCACAACAGCTGCGAACGCTACACAAAGATGGCCTGCGGGCACTTTGGCCAGCCGCGCCCGAGTTCGATGCGCGCTTTCCAGAGTGGCTGCAGGAAGCGAGCCTCGTTGTGGACGGCTTGATCGGGTACGGCCTGCGCGGGCCGCTACAGGGGGATCCAGCCGTGTTGGTGGAAGCAGTGCTGGATCGAGCGCCGCCGGTGGTCGTATCGCTGGACGTGCCCAGCGGTTTCGATGCCAGTAGCGGAGCGGGCGCAGCGAGCGGCGTGGTCGCGACCGCGACAGTCACACTGGCGCTGCCGAAGACCGGCCTCTTGCAAGGAGATGCCGCCGCCGCGGTCGGCGAACTCCTGCTCGCCGATCTCGGGATTCCCGTCTACATCTACGAGCGGCTCGACATCGGCGGTGTCCGGGGATTGTTCGCATCGGGGCCGATCCAGCACTTGGTCGACGAGGAATAAGCTATCGCCCGGTCCGTGCGCGGCGAGCTTCGCGCCACTCGACCGCGGATCTCTCGGCGCGGCCTCCGTCGCTTCGCGCGTAGTGACAGCGACGGCGCATGGGGCAGCGTTCACAAGCCGGCCGGCGGGCCGTGCAGAGCTGCGCGCCGAGGTCCATCAGGCCTTGATTGAAAGCCCACCCGTCGCGGCGGGGGAGCAGGGCGCTAGCGAGAGCCCAGAGTCGACGCTGCCGCTCGGCAGGCGAGTCGTGCTCGGGCAGAGTCCTGGCAAACCAGCGGGAGAGGACACGAGAGACGTTCGTATCCACGATCGGCTGCGGCCGGTCGTAAGCGAAGGTCATGATGGCGCCAGCGGTGTACCGCCCGACACCCGTCAGCTCCATAAGCTCCGTATGCGTCTCGGGGAGACGGCCGGCACGATATTCGACGGCGTCATCGGCAATGCGCTTAATCCAGCCACCTCGCACTTTGTAGCCGAGGGGATCCGTCACCGCCTTGACCTCCCGCAGCGAAGCGTGGGCAACGTGCTCGATCGTGGGGAAGCGATCGAGGAATTCCTCGTACACCTGGGCGACGCGCGGAACCTGCGTCTGGTGCAACATGATCTCCGAAACGAGGATGCGATAGGGGTCGCGCGTCCGGCGCCAAGGCAAGTCGCGCCCGTGCGCGCGAAACCAGCGCAGGAGGTTGCGGCGGTAATAGCGCAGGCGCGTCGGATCGATGTGAGCCTCTAGCACGGGTCTAGCGGAATCCTAAAAGGCCACACCCGCCGCGGCCAGGACCGCCCGCGCATCCCCTAGACTCGCGTCTAATGTCCCGCGCACCCGTTCCCGCCCGTCCGCTGCGACCGCTTCCGTGATCCTCGGGATCGGCCTGGCCATCGCCTCCGCGGCGATCTGGGCACTCTCCAGCACACTGCTGGCAAGTCAGATCAAGCGCGTCGACACGATCACGATCAGTGCGCTGCGTGCCTTCTGGGCGGTGCCGTTTTTCGCCGTCGTGCTCGTCGCGAGCGGCGCGACGGACAAGGTGACGGAGATCACGGTCAGCGACTTCGTGCAGATCCTCGGGCAAGGGCTGGTTGGTCCGACGATCGGAGACACGCTCTACGTCGCCGCGATCGCGATGCTGGGGATGACGCGCGCCTTCACCTTGACGACGGCGTTGTTCACGCTGCTGGCATATGTGTGGTCCGCGATCTTCCTCGGCGAATCGGTCTCCTGGCAGGTAGGGCTTGGGTCGGTGCTCGTGATCGCTGGCGTCTACCTGGTCGCCGTCTACGGCCGGCCCAACAAGACGCAGGCCTGCGAACCTCGCGCTGCCGGCCGGCGGTGGGGCCTCTCCATGCTGCGGCGTCCGCCCATCGCGGGCGGGAGCAGCCGACGGGCAGACCCGCCGGAGAGCCGCACGACGCCGGAGCCGGAATTCCACAGCGTCCGCGCCGTGCGGCTGCCGCTCTGCGGATCGCTTCCCGCCAGCTTCCGGATGGGGCTCGTGTTGGCGCTCGTGGTCGGCGTGATGTGGTCGGCGTCGTCGGTGTGGTTGCGGGACATCTCTGCGGATTACGACGCATCGGCTGTCGGGATGGTGCGAGTGCCGATGATTGCGGCGATCCTGCTGTTTGCCGCCTGGATCATCCGCGACTCGGGAGTGCGTCGATGGAATGTGTCCCTGCGCAGCCACGTCGCGCTGGCTCTGTCGGGGATCTTCGGGACGGGGCTGACAACCCTGTTCTTCATCATCGCCCTGCAACGTATCGGCGCGGGCCAGACGGCGGTGCTGTTCGCGACTTCGCCGCTCTTCGCGCTGCCGATGGGATACCTGTTTCTGCACGAGCAGATCACTATTTGGGTAGCGGTCGGAACGGGGATCGCAGTCGTGGGGATCGTACTGCTGGCGTAGGGTTCGGTTGAGATCCGGTCGGCAGGCGCGCAAGTTCCCGCTCGCGCCCGGCAGCTACAGGCGCTGTCAATCGATCGGCGGCGCTCCGCTCCACGGAGCGCACGCAGACTGATCGGACGGCGCCGACGAAGCACTGCGAGCGTTTCGGAGCTGCAAAGGCCAGCAGCATCGGATCTTGCCACCACCCAGCAACTGGGCGATTCATCACCCCGATCGCACCGGCTACCATCAAGGCGATGACGCCCGCGTTGCTCCTGTGTGGTGGCCGCGCCACGCGCTTGCGCCCGCTGAGCGACGAGCTGCCCAAGGCGCTGATGCCGCTGGGCCCCACCTGCGTCTTCGAGCTACAGCTCCTCTGGCTGCGGCAGCACGGCGTCGCGGAGATCACGGTGGCTGCGGGCGGGGCGACGGACGCGATCCAGGAGCGGTTCGGCCGGGGCGATGGCTTCGCGGTCAACCTCGCCTACGTTCCCGAGCAGGAGCCGCTCGGATCGGGCGGCGTCCTGCGCACGGCCGCTGCGAACTGGCGAGAGCCGTTCTGGGTGATCAACGGCGATGTGCTAACCGCGCTGGATCTCCCGCTCATGGCGGAGCAACACACCGCAACGGGAGCGATGGCGTCGATCGCGCTTGCCGCAGTCGACGATGTGAGCGAGTTCGGCGTGGTTGAACTGGGACCGTGCGCGGAGATCTTGCGATTCGCGGAGAAGCCGGATCCGCGAGATGCGCCGTCCCGCTTCGTCAACGCGGGCGTGTGGCGGATCGAACCCGCCGCCCTCGCGCTGCTCCCGCCGAGCGGCTCTGCCTCGGTCGAGTACGACCTATTCCCCGCGATCCGATCGCAGGGAGGGCGGCTGCAGGGTTTCCTCGTCGACGGGTACTGGCTCGATCTGGGAACGCCGGAACGCTACCGGCGCGCGGCCATGGACCTCGTGGCTGATCGCGTGCCAACGCCGGGACGCTGGCCGGAGGTCAGGGACGGGCGATTCATCGGCAGGAGATCCACAGTCGGAGACGCCGCGACGGTTACCTCGTCGCTCGTCGGCGCGCGCTGCGCCGTGCGCGCGGGTGCACGGATCGAACGCTCCGTACTGTGGGACGAGGTCGACATCGGCGCGGGAGCAACGGTGCGCGATTCGATCATCGGCAGCAGCGCGCGCATTGCCCCGGGCGTCACGATCGACGGGGCGGTCGTGGGCCAGCGGTCGCTGGTCACGCGGGACTTGGCGCCGGGGGAGCAGGTCCCCACGGGAAAGCGCGCCTAGCTCCGAGCGAAGCCGCGACCTCCAACAGCAAGCCGATCCGGTAAGCGACACCCGGACCAACAGCCGCGACCCAGAGCGCCCGCGTCACCCGCGCAGAGACGCTCTCCTCGTACCGTCCGCAGCGGAAGCCGTAAGCGGCTTTGCCCACCCCCGATCAGCCGATAGGCTGGTAAGGGTGCCGCAAGCGGCACGGGCGGGCGAACGGACTGAGACCAACTCCCATGGAGGATTGGCGCGCGACCCTCAGCCGCTGGGTCGCAGGACCACTTCGACGACTAGCGCAGTGCCGCAAGCGGCCCGGGTGGACGAGCGGGCTACGGCCGACTCTCCCGGCAGACTGGCGGGCGTCCTGCAACCGTCTGGTCGCAGGACGGCTCTGGATACTGGCAACCATCGGCGGCGCCGTCGCCGTTTTCCTGATCACGTTCGCGATCGTCGGCGCCCTACGAGGCGGCAACGACGCGCCCGCGCCTGCCGACGCCACTGCCGCATCGGCCGAAGCGGACCCGCCCCCGGCGGCGCCTCCAGACTCCGGCACGGTCGCGCCCACCGATCCCGTCGCAGCCCCGGCCGTCGCGAGCGACTCCGAAGAGGAATCAGCGCCGGACCAAGCGCCGGCGCCGGCACAGGAGCCCGGGACGCCGCCGGAGCCGCCAAGCGAAGAACCAAGCGAGACCCCGCGCCGCAACGTCCCGCTGCCCGCCTTCGACGAGTCGTCGCTGACCATGGGGAATGCCGGCAACCACGGGGCGATTTTGGTCGGCCCCGGGATCGTCGAGAGCAGCTCCCCCGGCCACAAGACGGATTGGGTCATGCTGATTCCGTCGGCCCGGATCAAGGCGGCCCTAGTGCGGATCGGGTTGACGCCTTCACGAGCGCTCGGCGCTCCCGACAACCCCTACGTGATCGGTTGGTGGGAGAACGGCCCAGCGCCGGGCCAGTCCGGCAACGTGTTGCTGGCCGGGCACCGCGACTTCACCGACAAGGACGGGAACCAAGGGCTGGGCGTGTGTTGGTTCTTGGCGGAAATGCAAGAGGGCGACTTCGCGCTCATCCGTGACAATGCACAGGAGGTACACCACCTCTATACGGTGACCGAGGTCGTATCGCTGCCGTGGAACTCCGAAGACGGCGTCGCCTATCTCGCCCCTTCGCCGGACCCAATCCTCACGCTCGTGACTTGTGAAGGGTCCTTCGACGAGAACACGCATAATTACTCCAACCGCCGCATCTTGGTCGCCGCGCTCACGGATTCGATCACGTTTGAGGAGTCGGGCTTCGAAGGCGACAACGGAATCTATCCCGGCGCCGCCGGCTCCCGCATCCAGCGCCCCAGCGACGAAGAGGACGACGGGGAGAGCGCGGAGCAAGACGACGAGGCGGCGAACGGCGGTGAAGGGGACGGCCGCGCCGGGGCGGATGCGGGCTCGACCGATCCCTCATCCGGCGCAGCGGGCGGCGCAAGCGGCGAAGGATCAGAGTGAGCGACGCTCCATCCCGCGCCTCGCCTCGCGATCGAGACGCCGCCGCAGGGAAACGCCGAGGAAGCTGGCTCGCATACGCCCTGGCGGCGGCCGGCGCGGTCGCGATCTTCCTCGGCGCCTTCTTCGCCACGAGCTCGCTCACCGGTGATTCGCAGCCGCCGGCCGGGAGCGCCGCGCCCGCGCCGCACGCTGCCGTAACCGGCAGCGCCGAGGCAGAAACGCCGGGAGACGCCGCTCCTGCGCCTCCCGCCCCCGTGCAGAATGCCCCAGCCCCAATCTTGCCGGAGATCGACCCGGCCGATCTCACACACGGCGGCGACGGATCCGCCGGCGCGATCCTGGCCGGGCCGGGCATCGTGCCGAGCGTGGGCAACCGCACGCCGTACGAGATCCTGATCCCGCGAGCCAAGATACGGGCGAGCGTGGTGGGGCTGGGGCTCGCGCCCAACGGGGCCATGGGCGCACCCGACAACCCCGACGTCGTGGGGTGGTGGGCGGACGGCGTCCGGCCGGGCCAAGCGGGCAACTTGCTGCTCGACGGGCACGTGGACTACACGGACATCCACGGACAGAAGGGGCCGGGGGTCGCCTGGCTGGTTCGTGAGATCGCGGCGGGCGACGTGATCGTGATCCAGGATGCGGAGGCGCGCGCCGCCTACATCTACCGCGTCACGGAGTCGTTGGCGGTAGCGGTCGACGATCCCACCGCACTCCGCTTCCTGCGCCCGACCGAGGCGGCGACGCTGACCTTCGTCACCTGCGAGGGATCGTTCGACCGCGCCTCGCTCAGCTACGCGGACCGGCGCGTCGTGCGGGCCGCGCTGGAGGCGACGGTCCCGCTCGGCGACGCGTCCCCGCCGCAGGCAGCGGACCTCTAGCGCACCGCCAGCCGGCCCGGCGCCCGCCGCCATCCCGCGAGCGCTAGCCCTCGACGATGTCTCCCGCGAGCGGGTCGATGCGGACGCCGAGGCTCTCGACCCAATCGAGGCAGCGTTGCGTCTCCTCCGCTTCGCCCTCGACCTCCAGGATGACCCAGCCGAAGTCGTGCTCCACGTCGGCCATGCGGATGTTCGTCACCACCTGGAACGCATGCCCCATCTTGTAGATCACGGGCTCCTTGACCGCCTCGCCCTCGAACGTCAGCCGGACGCGCTTCGTAACCATGGCGCCTCCTCCCGAACGCGCGCAGCCTAGCGGGCGCCGGCTGCGGCGTACGCATCCTCGAACGAACTTACGCTGGCATCGACCGCGATCGGCGGCGCCAGCGCCCCCTCGACGGCCTCGACCGTCTTGAGGCCGCCGCCGGTGATGAAGGCGACCGTGGAGCGCTCGGGGTCCAGGAGCTCCTGGTCGAGCGCGTTGCGCAGCCCGGCGATCGTCACGCCGCCCGCGGTCTCGGCGAAGATCCCCTCGCACTCGGCGAGCAGGCCGATCGCCTCCACGATCTCCGCGTCCGTGGCGGTGACGCCGGCGCCGCCGGTCTGCTCCATGGTCTTGAGCGCGTAGAAGCCGTCGGCCGGGTTGCCGATGGCCAAGCTCTTGGCGATGGTGGCGGGCTTGACCGGCCGGATGTTGGTGGTGCCGGCGGCCCAGGCGGTGGAGATGGGCGAGCAGCCGGCCGCCTGCGCGCCGATCATCTTGACCGGCGTCTCCTCGATCAGCCCCAGCTGGGCCAGCTCGCTGATGCCCTTGTGGATCTTGACGAAGAGGGCGCCGCTGGCCATCGGCACCAGGCACTGCTCGGGCGCCCGCCAGCCCAGCTGCTCCACGACCTCGAAGCCGAGCGTGCGGCTGCCCTCGGCGTAGTAGGGCCGCACGTTGATGTTGACGAATGCCCACCAGCGGTTGTCCGCCAGCTCGGAGCAGAGGCGGTTGACGTCGTCGTAGGAGCCGTCGACCGCGATGATCGTGGGACGGTAGACGGCCGAGCCCACGATCTTGCCGACCTCCAGGTCGTGCGGAATGAAGACGACGGCGCGCAGGCCGGCGCGGGCCGCGTGGGCGGCCACGGAGTTGGCGAGGTTGCCGGTGGAGGCGCAGGCCAGGGTGTCGAACTCGAACTGGCGAGCGCGGCTGCTGGCGACGGCGACCACGCGGTCCTTGAAGGACCAGGTGGGGTTATGGGTGTCGTTCTTGATCCAGAGCTCGCGCATCCCCAGCCGACGGGCGAGGTTGTCCGCGCGCACGAGCGGCGTGAAGCCGACGCCGAGGTCGACGACGAACTCGCCGTCGACCGGCAGCAGGTCGATATAGCGCCAGATCGACTTGGGGCCGCCCTCGATCCGCTCGCGGGTCACCCGCCCGCGCAGGGCGGCGTAGTCGTAGGTGACCTCCATGGGGCCGAAGCAGAAGTCGCAGGCGTTGACGGGGGCGAGCTCGGTTTCGTTCCCGCACTCGCGGCACAGCAGGGACGTGGCGAAGGACATCGGCGGACTCTCTCTGGCAAAGGGGTGGCGGGCGGCCGGGTGGCGGCCGGGAGGAACGGGCCCTTCAGACGAGGGCCCGGCGCATCGCCATGCCGAGGGTCTCGTTGCGCGTACGCATCTCGTGGAAAAGCGTCCCACGGAGCCGGGGTCCTGTCAATCGAGGGGTCCGCTCGAACGGACGGCGAACGGCGCGCCGCCCCTGCCGCCGGTAACCTATCCGCCGGCAACCCGGTACGGTATCGGGACGGCCGGCAGGGCACTCCGGCGCGGCTCTCGGACGGTGCGCCGGAGGGGCAGTCGCGGAGCGCATAAGGACGGCTCAACGCCGATCTGCCTACCTCTGACTCGACGGCAGCGCGATCTCCCGGCTCTCTCGCAAGAAACGGGCGGGCCACTGCCATCCACCGCGATGTTGGCGACTACGACCGGGAGGCCGGTGCGACCATGGAAACTCAGTCGCTCATCTTCAAACGGCGGCCGTCCGCGCTTTCGCAGTCCAGCAGAATGAGCGAGCGACACCGCTAGCGGGCTACACTTTGCGAATGATGGACGATATCGTTCGCACTCTCGCACACGTCTGTTCAGAAGGTGGCTTGCCCTAGCGTGCCAACTTCCAGCCGGAAAGCAGAAGACTCCGCCGTCATCGGCACGGCGGAATCGACGAGGCGACCCTCGTGAAGAGAAGACTGCCGCTGGTGGTTTATCTGTCGCCCGTCGTGATCGTGCTGGTGGTTGGCTTGGTTCTGTTGATCGTCCGGTGCAGCGAGGCGGCTGCACCTACCGTGGGCCTGACGGCCGAGGCCGTGCTTGTATCGGAGGACGGTGGCGCCATCGGCACCGTTGCGTTCCGCCAAACGGCCACCGGGGTTCTGATCATGGCCGACATACGTGAACTAGCCCCGGGGGGCCACGCCTTCATTGTGCACGAGGTCGGTGCGTGTACGCCCGACTTCCGCGCCGCCGGTGACCACTTCAACCCGACTGGGGGGGGACACGGCTTTATCCATTCGACCTGGAAGCGCGGCGAATCGGGTGGAGCGCACGGCGGCGACCTGCCCAATCTCTACGCCGGCTCTGACGGTGCTGCCCGCGCCGACTTCTTTACCGATGGCATCACCCTGGACACGGGACCGCGCCATTCCATATTCGACGCCGACGGCTCCGCCATCATTGTGCACGAACGGCCCGATTCTTACGGAACAGAGGAATCGGACACTGGCGACCGCGTCGCCTGCGGGGTCATTCAGCGCACCTAGCGGGATAAACGAATTCCCAAACCTTTCCGTTGCGGGTCCCCGGCTCGAGATCGGCGAAGACGTGGCGGTTGGACTCTTACGCTCGCACGCAGGTCGTCCTGACTTGCCCTTCGGTGCGCTGCCCGACCCAGTGCGCGAGATGAAATTCGGCCGCCTCCTCCCATGACACGACGAGAAAGCCGCCGGAGAAGGCCGGCCACACGGTCACCGTGAAGGGACTGTCCTCGGCGGGATCCTGCGCTGCGACGTCGTCCGTCGAGAGAACGGCCGCGGCGGCGAGAAGCGCCAGCGCCGTTCCCACTAATCCCAAACGCTAAAGCATGTTCGATTCCTCCTGCGGAACTCTGCTCTAACCGGCGCAAGCTAGGCGGCGCGTGTTCCCGAAGCGAACGCCAGCCGGGCCGTCGCTTGACTTGGAGGGCCGCATGTCCAATACATGCAGTGCAGGCCCGCAGCGGTTCGTCCAGGAGCATCCTGGAAGCCGGAGGAACGGCGATGGCGCGCTACGAATACGACATCGTGATCATCGGGTCGGGCCCGGCCGGCCAGAAAGCCGCGATGCAGGCCGCGAAGCTCGGCAAGCGCGTGGCCGTGATCGAGCGGCTCCCGGAGATCGGCGGCGTCAGCATCAGTACCGCAACTGCAAGCAAGACCTTGCGCGAGGCCGTGCTGCACCTGACGGGCTACAGGGAACGCAAGGTTTACGGCGAGTCGTACGCCGTGAAGCAAGACATCACGATGAGCGATCTCATGCTGCGGACGCGCTACGTGATGCATCAGGAAGGGGAGATCCTGCGCAGTCAGCTCGCCAGGAACCGCGTGGAGACGATCGCCGCCGAGGCCTCATTCATCGACCGCCACACGATCAATCTCGTTACCGAGAACGGCAAACCCGATCGCACGATCACGGCGGAGAAGGTGATTATCGCGGTGGGGACGTACTCCACGATGCCGCCCGTGGTCTTCGTGGACGGCCGGCTGATCTTCGTCAGCGACGATGTTCTCAACCTCACCGATCTGCCCCGGACGCTGACGATCGTCGGCGCCGGCGCGATCGGGCTGGAGTATTGCGGCACGTTCGCGGCGGTGGGCGTCCGGGTTACGCTCGTGGACAGGAATCCGCGATTGCTGCCGTTCGCGGACGACGAGCTGACGGACACCCTGGTGTACCACCTGCGGCAAAGGGACGTGACGTTCATCATGAACGGCAACGTCTTCGATATTGAGTACCTGAGGGACGACTACGGGGATCGGGTCCGTGTCATGCTTGAGGGCGGGAAGCAGATCGTGAGCGATGCCGTGATGTACTGCGTCGGGCGCACGGGCGCCACGCAATCGCTCAATCTAGAGGCCGTGGGCGTCGAGATCGACGAGCGCGGGCGCCTGAGCGTGGACGAGAACTACCAGACGAACGTTGAAGGCATCTACGCCGTAGGCGGCGTCATCGGGTTCCCGGATCTCTCTTCGACATCGCAGATGCAGGGGCGGCTGGCGGTGCGCCACGCGGCCGGCATCGCCGCGAACCAATTCCCCGATCTGGTTCCCTACACCGTGAAGACGATTCCCGAAGTGGCGATGGTGGGGATGACGGAGGCGCAGCTCATGGCCGAGGGGATCCCCTACGAGGTGGGCAAAGCGGAGTATCACGAAAATGTGAACAGCATTATCAAAGGGGACGATGCCGGCTTCCTCAAGCTGTTGTTCCACCTCGAGTCGCGGAAACTGCTGGGGGTGCACATCATCGGCGAGGGCGCCGCCGAGCTGATCCACATCGGACAGGCGGTGATCGCGCACGAGGGCACGATCGACTATTTCGTCGACAGCGTGACCAGCAACCCGACGCTGGCCGAATGCTATCCGGCGGCGGCCTTGAACGGGATCAATCGCCTCGGGCTGTAGATCGCCGCTATCCGCTCTGGGCCGACGCCTCACGCAGCAGCCGGATGCCGGTCGCAGCCAGCAGCAGCGGGAGCGTGATGTCGATCAAGATCCACACCAGGCCCATGTCGTTGCTGGGCTCGACGAACTGCGTGCCGAACCAGTTCCAGAGGAGGGCGAGGAAGAGCGCCGCCGTGAAGTAGAGGGTACCGTTCGCCTCCAGATACTCCCGGCTCAGCGATCGGTCGCCGCCACCAGCATCCAGACGGCGCTTTCGGTCGAAGGCAACCACGAGCGCCATCACCGCGCCGGCCACCATGAGCGGGTCGAAGATGAGCCAAGCGTCGCGTCCGGTGCCCTCCAGCATCGGGTCGTAAAACTGCGTGGCCAGGAAGTGCCCGGCCACCCCCACCGCCAGCAAGAGCATGTACACCGCCGCCGCACGCTTGAGCACAGGCATGAGAACCATCACTCGGGACCCCCGATCGCTGTTCACTCGCTTGGGACGCCGGTTCACTCGCGCCCTGCCTGCATCCCCGCAGGCGGGGCGCGCGACACGACCCGGCCGCAAAAGGCACGAACTCCAACGCCGGATTAGCTCGCCGGCCCTCGGGACTCCCGCCTCCAAGCAGTCCCTAAATAATGCTTCCAGGGATCGATGGCAAGGCGCGGGTTTCGACCGGCGTTGGACGCTCCCGGAATTCGGACGGGAACGGCGCGGCCCCAAGGAAGGGCGCGGCCGGTCGACCACCGGGCCGGGCCGAACGAGCGAATCGGAGACCAGCGGAGCAGTCCCCTGGGGACGAGCTCGACGAAGGCGATATCATCCGGTGGGCGTCGCGATTCCCGGAGGTAGGAAAAGTGCGAAGAACGCTATCTAGCAAAGCGCGAGCAGTGCTCGCGCTCGGCGCAGCCTGTTTGCTCCTGGCCGGCCTCGCCGCCTGCGACGGCGAGGCGGAGGCGCCCGGTCCACTGAGGATCGGCGTGCTGCACACCTCGTTCAACGACGAGATCCAGCGGGAGATGCTGCGCTCCTTCGACCTGGCGATCAAGCACCTCAACGAAGCGGGCGGAGTCTTCGGCCAGCCGGTCGAGGTCGAGATCGTCGATGCCACCACCGATCCAGAAGTCGCGGTGCAGCGGGCGCGGCAGATGGTCGAAGAGAACCTGCCGCACGCGATCGTCGGGGGTTGGACCAGCGCAACCGCTCTGGCGCTGGTGGAGCAGGTGATCGCGCCGGCGGGCATTCCCATGGTCAGCCCCTCGGCGACCTCTCCCCTCCTGTCCACCGCCAACGACCAAGACCTCCTCTTCCGCACGATCCCGGTGGACAGCTCGGGAGCGCCGGTCCTGACACAGCTGGTCCGTGACCAAGGGTTCACCAACATCGGCGTGATCTACCGCCAAGACCCTTGGGGATCGAAGTACGCCGAAGCCTTCGAGGCCGCCTGGGACGGCCCTATCAGAGCGGTTGGGATCGATCCCAGTCAGGACAGCTACCTCGGCGAGCTTCAGGAGTCGGCCGCAGGGGGAGCGGAGGCGCTGATCCCCATGACCTTCAACGCGGAGGCGATCGTCATTCTGCGAGAGGCGCTGGACAACGGCATCTACGACCAGTTCGTGCTCACCGGCCCCATGAAGGACCCACGAACCATTGAGGCGATCGGCAGCGCCCGCCTGGGCGGCATGCACGGCATTGCGGCGGTCGCAGACCGGACATCCGTCTCCTCGGTCGCGTGGGAGGAAGCATACGTCGCCGAGTACGGCGGCCTGCCCGTGCTGGCCTACGTGAAGGAGACCTACGACGCCGTCATCGCCCTGGCGCTCGCGGCCCAGGCCGCCGGCAGCACGGACGGCGCCGCGATCCGCGACCAACTGCGCGTGGTAGCAAGCGGAACGGGCGAGGCGGTGACGGCCGGAGTGGAAGGCATCAGGCGCGCGCTCGAAATCCTCGCCGACGGAGGCGCGGTCAACTACGAAGGCGCCTCGACGACCCTGGATTGGGACGCAAACGGGGACCTGCTACGCGGTCAGATCGGCGTCTGGCGTTTCACCGAAGACGGTCAGATCGAGGAGGTACGGGTGGTTCCCTTCGGCGGTTAGTCGTGGCCGACTGCAAACGGCTGGACGCCCGCTCGAAGGGGGCGCGCCATAGTGTCAGGTGTAGGCCTCGGAACGAGGCTACTGGCGCCGCCGGTCTTCTTCATGGGAATCAACGCTGCCAGAGCTCACTCTCGTCCGCCAAATCCTTAGGCGTTACGAATCCGGGAAGCAAGCGAGCGATTCGGAGTCGCCGAAACATCGCCACCGCTTCCGCATCCTGACGGGTCGGCGACAGCATGTACTTAGCCCAGCCACTTCCAGAGAAGGATAGAGCGAAAATACCGTTGGCGTTAAGTCCGATGGCGATGAAGCCGCTCGCGTTCAGACCGCCGAGCGCGATGAAGCCGCTCGCGTTCCCCGGGCTGATCGCGATCAGGCCAGCCGCGTTGCCGCCGCCTACGGCAACCAGACCGACCGCGTTAACAGCGCTTACGGCAACCAGGCCGATCGCGTTAATGGCGCTTACGGCAACCAAACCGATCGCATTCTGAGTATCTACAGCGACCATCCCTCGCTCCTCTTAAAGCCCGTATCTCCCGCCCGAGGCTGGTTCAGGTAAGAACGGATTTCAGCGAAATATGATGTGGCCTGGGATTGCCGCTCGCGGCAGATCCTCGGCCCAATATGTCAGGGTCCTTCGGATTCCTCGGATCCCAGGCAAGCGCTTATCTCTGGGGAGGATCGAATCTCCGCTACCGACTCCTCAATGGCTCCAGATCCGAGGGAGATCAACTCCGGATTCTCCCTAGCCACATCAAGCATGCAGCTGTGCGCCTCTTCGCTCAGCCCGCCGGCCTGCTGGGCAATCACGGCAACGCCAAGGATGGCGAAATTCTCCTCAGTGAGGCAGGCAAACACGGGACCCGAAGTGGGGTTGGCCAAGACATCCAGGACCGGGGCACCGGCCATCAGATCGTAGAGACCGCCGACCGTCGCGCGGATGCAGGAGGCCTCTGGCTCGGAGAGCCGGGCGACCATCGCAGCTGTAGTCGTGCTCACGGTTATCACGAGGTCTTCCATAGGGCCCACGGGCTGGTGTGGCTCAGCCGGCTCAGGAGCAGGCTCGGCCGGCTCCGGCGCTGCGGGCTCCGGCTCAGGAGCGGGCTCCGGCTCGGGAGCAGGCTCTGGCTCCGGGACAGGTTCTGGCTCCGGGGCAGGAGGCTCGGCCGGCTCCGGTGTTGCGGCTGCCGCAGGCTCCGGGGCTGGTTCCACGACAGCATCCGGAGCGGGAGCCTCGGGGGACTCCGAGTCGGAACCGCAGGCGGCGAGCGCCACGAGCACGATGGATACGAACGCCAGGGCGAAGGCGCTGCGCCAACCGGCACGGCAACTCAGCCCACTCAACCTATGCATGAGCTCCACTCCTTCACGCAGGGGCGATCGTAGACGGATGGGACTCCGGAAGGATGAAGTTATGTCTCTATCAGGCATTTCCCGCTCATGGTGCAGCCACCGCTTGGCCTGTTTTCCGTGGTTCCTCGGTCCACGTAAGCCATTACTGTCATTGCTTGGTACGCGCGGGAAACGGTCCGGCGAACGTGCCGCAATCCGGGAGAGGTGAAGGCAGCGCAATTCGTCCGCGCAGGCCATGGGCCTTTTCCGGGGAGCCGCTCGGCCGCCAGAGTCGTCCAGATGCAGGCCTGCCTCATCGGAGGCGCCAGCCCTGCTGGCGCCTCCGTCAGCGGCGGGTGTCTCTATTGCCCCAGCGCGCTCACACCCACCCCCTGCATTCGTTCGATCTCCTCGTCGCTCAGGCAGGACCAGGTTTTGAGGCCGTCATCGGCGATCTCAGCGATCTCGGCCGCACTCATCGCCGACAGGTCATAGGAGTCGGGATCGATCAGCGCCACGTAGTGCGGGTGTTCCCTGGCGAAGTCCGTGAGGCAGCTGACGGACTCTTCGCTCAAACCTCCAGCTTGCGACACGGACATGGCGACGAAGATCTGAACGTAGCCCTCCGGGGTGATGCACTCGCGCAGCGACTCCGACAGCCTGAAGCCGTCGTGGACCGTGGAGTCGAGGAGCATGGCGAACTGCTCCTCGGAGAGACTCTCGCGTATGCAAGCGATCTCGGATTCCGAAACTACGTTAATAACGTCGTGCTCCGCAGATGACCGGCGGTCCACTTCAGCCATAAAGCTCACCAGGAAGTTCACCTTCTCTTGGTCGGTCATGCAGTGGTAGAACTCCAGCAAGAAGGGGTGGGCCGCGCCCGCAGCCCCCGGCGGGAGTTCCAATCCGAGTCCCGCGAAGATCGCCTCCGGGTGCTCATTTGCGACCCCGACAAGACAGGCGCGGGTCTCCGTGGACCACCCGCCGACCTGCGCGTCCATGAACGCGACACCAAGGTAGGCGACGTTCTCCAGCGTGACGCACTCGAAAAAGAAGCTCGCGCTGGAAGCATCCCCGACCGCCAACAGGAGCGGGGTGCCACGGATGATCTGGTACACCCCTTCGCCCACGGCTTCGCGGATGCAGTCGTTTTCGGCCTCGGAGAGGACGGACAGGAGATCCCCGCCGGTAGTCGACACGGTGATGACGAAGTCCTCTATGGAGCCCACGGGCTCCGGTTCCTCGGCGGGCGCGGGAGCGGCGGGCTCAGCCGGCGCCGGCTCCGTGACCACCGGTTCGAGAGCAGGCTCTGGTTCGGGTTCCGGCGCCGGTTCCGGGGCCGGCGGCTCGGCCGGTTCCGCCGCGGGCTCCGGGGCCGGCTCCGCCACGGGCTCGAGAGGGGGAGCCTCGGCGGGCTCCTCGTCGGAACCGCAGGCGGTGAGCGCCACGAGCGCGATCAGCGTCAACGCCATGACGAGGGCACCGCGCCAGCCGGCACAACACGCGAGCCTACTAAATGAATGCATGATTCCTACTCCCCCACTATGGAATCGAACGTGGACGGAGGCGACTCCAAACGCGCGCGAGTATCTGAGGCTCCTGCGCGTTCGGCTTGTAATGTCACTCACCCGTCCCGCCTGGCTGATACTTCCGGCACGTCCACCTCACTCAGCGCAGCCGCGCGGATCGAAGGTGGGAATATGCGGAACTGAACTCGCCTAATTATAGGCATGCTCAGGCCACACACCGCTCGACGTTACAAGAACGAAGTTCATTTATAAGAGTAATAATGACTCTTGTATGCAGATAGCTGTCCCGGTTGCCAAGCTCCTACCGGGCCAAATTAAAGATGTTCAAGGCCGCTTCCGCTCTGCTCTGGCATCAACGAAAACCGCCATTCACGCAGCCACATCATGGCCTTTGGTAGTCATACATATGTGTGGAGCATGGTGGAGCCACTTCCATATCCCGTCTGGCCCAGTACCTCCGGCAACTTCACCCCCAGCGAGCGCAGAAGCAACGAACTCCTGCATAGCCCGAAATGGGTCCTCCATCAGGCCCTTGAGTGCCGTGATGAGGGCGTTAAATCAGGCGGACGTGAGGGCATGTACGAGCATGGGTCAGCGTCCCCGGGTGAGCAACACGCTCTAGCGGCGGGCATAACGGCGCGGCGTGCCACCGGCCTCGAAATGGATCGCGTGCGTAGCTTCCGGGCGGAGCCGGACCACCCGCCCGGATTCACCAATCTGAGTATAGGCTCTTTCCGGCTCAGTGGCGGGATGCCACTACGATCCCGCCAGCGCAGCCGTCGCGTTTTCTTGGACCCGCCACAGCTCTTCGGCCGTCATACAATCGTATGACTCGGTGCCGATGTCGGCGATCGCAAGGAATTCGGCCGGAGTCATCGCCGAAACGTCCTTCAATCCGGAACTGAGCAGGTTCACGTACGCCGGATTCTCCTTCGCGAAGTCCTCGACGCAGGCGACGGATTCGTCGCTGAGATCTCCCAGCGCCCATTGAATACCGGAGACGAAGATCGCGATATTGGTCTCCGGTGTGATGCAGTGGGAGACGGCACTCCCGATCGCCACTGCCTCCAGCGGACTGGCGTCGAGCACCGCGGCGAATTGATCCTCGGAGAGCCCCTCACCAACGCAGGCCGCCTCGGACTCAGAGAGCAAGGCGACGATGTCGGTCCCGGTAGCCCCGGCGTGTCGGTCCAAGGCTCTCCAGTAGTTCAAGGTGAAGTCCATCTTCTCTTGATCGGACATGCAGTCGTAGATCTGCACGTTGTAATCGAGCGTCTCAGCCGGGTTGCTGGTCTCCGGCCCTTGCCATTCCAGTCCGAGTCGTACGTAGACCGCTTCCGGGTGCTCCAGGCCGACCTCGATCATGCACCGGCGGGTTTCCGCGGACCATCCGCCCGCCTGTGCGGAGTTGAAGGCGAGGCCCAGAATCACGACGCTCTCCACCGTGAGGCAGTTGAAGAGGGGGGCCGCGCTGGCGGCATCCCCGCCCGCCAACAAGAGCGGCGTAGCGCGGATGATCTGATACACGCCCTCGCCCATGGTTTCGCGGATACAGGAGGTCTCGGTCTCGGAGAGGCGGTCCAGCAGATCCTGGCCGGTGGTCGCCGGGGTGATGATGAAGTCCTCCAGCGAACCCACGGGTTGCGGGGCTTCGGCGGGCTCGGGAGCGGGAGGCTCAGTCGGCTCCGGCTCTGTGACCGCCGGTTCGGGAGTTGGCTCTGGTTCGGGCGCCGCTACAGGCTCCGGGGCAGGAGGCTCGGCAGGTTCCGGTGTCGCGGCTGCCGCAGGCTCCGGTGCCGACTCCGCCACGGACTCCGGGGCGGGGGGCTCGGCGGGCTCCTCGTCGGAACCGCAGGCCGTGAGTGCCACGAGCACGATCAGTGCCAGCGCCATGACAAAGGCGCCGCGCCAGCCAACACGGCCATCGGGCCTACCCGGTGCACGCATGGTTTCCTACCTTTCAACACGGAATCGAATGTGGGCAAGTGTAGTAGAAATTAGATCTAGTTCTAATTATTACTCTCTTTCAAGCCACTTTCCGCTTCCAGCGCAGATCCTCTTGCACCCACTTCTCGTGACTCATCGGCCTGCGATCCAAGACACGGCGAGTCTGAGCCGGGGGAGCCAGCCGGTCGACCGTATTGGGTCCGCCCGCGGAGGACCGTGGCGAGAGGCGGATGCACCCGAAGCGCGATCCTCGTCGGCTCAGCGAGGAAAGGCACCGGGAATGCCGCCGTCGACGGGGATGGAGGCGCCGGTAATCTTGGCCGCTCCGTCGGAAGCGAGGTAGGCGACGACATCCGCCACGTCCTCCGGGTAGATCGGCTTGCCGAGCAGGTTGCGCCGCGCGTAGAAGGCCTCCAACTCGTGCGGGGCGACGCCGTGCGCGGCGGCGCGCCCGGCGCGCACATCTGGCGACCACAGCTTGGAGCCGCGAAAAACCGCATCGGGGTTGACGGCGTTCACTCGGATGCCGGCGTCGCCGTTCTCCAGGGCCAGGACGCGCGCGAGCTGGGTCTCGGCCGCTTTGGCCGCGCTGTAAGCGCCGAACTCCGCTCCCGGGGCGAAGGCGTTCTTGGAGGAAACGAAGATCAGGCTGCCGCCACGGTCCTGGCGTCGCAGGAGGCGGACGGCTTCGCGCGCCACGAGGAAATGCCCGGTGGCGTTGACCGCTATGCTCCGCTCCCAGTCCGAGGTCGCCAGATCATCCAAGCGGGAGACGACCGCGATGCCTGCGTTGGAGACGAGGATGTCCAAGCCCCCGTAGGTGGCCGAGAGCGTGACGAAACCGTCACGCACCGCCCCCTCGTCGCCGACGTCCATGGGCAGCGACAGCGCGGCGCGAGGCTGCGGCGACCGCTCCCTGATCGCGGCGGCAACGGTCTCCGCGCCGTCGCAGTCGATATCCGCGATCGCAACGACCGCTCCCTCTTCCGCGAGCCGCTCCGCGATCGCCCGGCCGATACCGCTCGCGGCCCCCGTCACCAGCGCAATCCGGCCCTGCAACGGCAACGGCCGAGGCGCCAAGCCGAGTTTGTAGAGTTCAAGCGGCCAGTATTCGACTTCGAACAGAGCTCCTTCGGAGACGGGCCGGTACTCGCCGATCACGGTGGCGTCCCGCTGGACGGCAAGAGAGCGGCGGGCGATGTCGAGCGCGATCCGCGCCGCCCTGCTCGACCGGGCGGCGGCGAAGACGCCCAGGCCCGGAATCAGAACGAGCCGTGGATAGGGGTCGAGGCGGGGCGTTCCCGGACGGGCGTGGCGTTGGACGTACTCCTCGTATTCTCGAACGTAGGCATCGATCGCCGCGCGCACGGTGCGATCGAGCGCCTCCGGACCAGCGTCCGCAGACGAATGGACGAAGGCCGGCCAGCCTTTGGTGCGGAGGGCATGATCAGGCGTCGCCGGGCCGCGACGGGTAATTGCGGCAGCGCCGGGATCCGCCAAAAAGCTGAGGAGCGCCGGAGAGGCGTCGTGCTCGACTACGACGGGCTGGGCGATGGCGCCGCGAATCGCGGTGGCGGCGCATCCGACAAGCTCCGCGTCCGGCTGCGGCGCGGAGGCGCCGAAGCGGCGGGCCGCGCGCGCGGATTCGGCGATGAACGCCTCGGCTTCGCTCACGAGGGCGATAGTGCGCTCGTACGATGCGCGGGCATCGTCATCGAACGTAAGCAGTCCATGGTTGACGAAGGCCACGCCCTCGGCCGATCGATCCGCCTCCCAGGCCTCCGCAACGGCGCGCGACAGGGCGAAGCCAGGACGGACCCAGGGCACGACCGCCAGGCGACGCCCGAAGACCCGGCGGATGGCCCCCGCGCCGTCGAGCTGGTTAGTCAGCGCCACAATGGCGTCCGCGTGGGTATGGTCGACGTGCCGATGGGGCAGGAATCCGTGCAGCAGCGTCTCGATCGAAGGACGCGGATCGTCGGGGTCCAGAAGAGCGCGCCGAAGATAGTCGACCATCGCCTCGTCACTGAGCATTTCGACCGCGCGGAGCGCTCGCACATCGTCGAGGCGGACGCCCGCGAAGTGCTTGCGCTCGATCGTCTTGAGATCCGAGCCGCTGCCCTTTACGCGCAATACCTCGACGGCGTCGCCACGGAAATCGCTCTCGGATCGCTTCACGGAGGTGTTGCCGCCGCCCCAAAGCACCAGGGACGGCTCCGCGCCTAGTAGGCGCGAGCTGTAGACGCGCAGATCCAGCAGGTCAGGGGGGGCGTCGGCATCGGACCAGCGGCTCCGCATACGGGCATGGTAGCGGCGGCCCGCTTATCAATTCGGTTGAGAGCTATGTCGCTGTAGAAGCTCTCTATGCCCCAGTGGGACGCAGCGTGTGGTGGAGATGGCCTACGTGGTGGCTCTCGTTACAGGAGGCCGCCGACTGCTCCAGCTGGATCGTGACGTGCCCGATGCCATACTCCTTGTGCACCATATCTTGCATCCGATTGAGGAGCTGACCGATATCTCCCTCATAAGAGGGATCCAGGAGCACGTGTGCCGTGAAGGCTTCGCTTCCCGATGTGATGGTCCAGACGTGAACATCATGGATGAGAGTCACGCCTTCCATCTCATCAATCTCACTGCAGAGCTTATACACATCGATATGCTCGGGGGCCCCTTCCAACAGCACGTGGAAAACCTTCATCACGAGATGCCAGGAGCTGAACATGATCAGTAGCGCGATCACGACGCTCAGGATCGGGTCGATGAGCGTCCACCCGGTACTTAAGACCACGGTGCCGGAAATAACCACGCCGACGGACCCCAGCAAGTCGGCCATCACATGCTTAAAAGCGCCTTCGACGTTGAGGCTGTGCTCCGAAGAGCGGTGCAGTATCCAAGCAGCGCCCAGGTTCACGAGGAGCCCGCCGATACCGATGCCCATCATCAGCCATCCATCAATGTGCAGCTCGCTAGAACCGTGCTGGTGGAATGCCTCAAACCGGTGGTATGCCTCAAAGAGGATCCAGCCCACGATCAGCCAGAGCGCTAGGGCATTAAGCAGAGCGGCCAGGATCTCGGTGCGGTAGTAGCCATAGGTCCGTTCGATGGACGCTTCCCGCTCCGAGATCCACATGGCGAAGAGGGCGAGGCCAATGGCGGCGGCATCGGTGGCCATGTGCCCGGCGTCGGCGATCAAAGCCAGGCTGCCGGAAGCGATACCGCCGATCACTTCGGCCACCATGTAGGTCGAAATCAGGACTAGTGCAAAGATCAGGCTGCGGCGGCTGGTTCCCCGCAAGTCGTGAGCGTGGTCGTGGTGGCCGTGGCCATGATCATCGTGGTCGTCATGGCCCTCATGGTCATGACCTTCGTGATCGTCGTGCCCCGCATGGTCATGGCCTTCATGATCGTCATGCCCCGCGTGATCATCGTGGCTATCGTGATGGTGACGATCGTCCTCGGCGCCACCACCGGCACTTGACGAGTAGTACTCGTCCCCCACGGCCACGGTACTCGGCTTCAACCACCCGAGCATCGCCCTGAATACCGACGTGACCGCTTGGCGCACTACTTCGAAACCCTTAGCAGACACCAGTCTTACACAACTGAAAGATCGTTGAGGAGAAGGCTCGATCTGTGACGGTCCCGGCGGCTCCCTAATCCTTAGATCCGACGAGAGGACACGCTAACACATATAGAAGAACACCTATAGAAGAATCCTACCGCCCCTAACGAAACCGGCAGGACTCAAAGAACTCGAGAGATCCCGGCAGCCAGAACAATCCATCCGCCAGAACGCGAACCGGATCGAGTCCCCTAGCCCGGCTCCGCGAACAGCGCCCTCCGCCGAGATTTCCCTTGACGAAACCGAGCGCGACTAGTGGTCGTGGTGCTCGTGGTCGTCGCACTCGTGCGGGTCGTGCACGTGGGCGTGGTGCTCATGATCGTCGCATTCATGCTGGTCGTGCACGTGTCCCGGCTCATCGCCGTGGTGCTCGTGGTCGTCGCACTCGTGCTGGTCATGCTCGTGAGCGTGATGCTCGTGGTCGTCACATTCGTGCTGGTCGTGAGGCATGGAAACTCCCGTATACCCTTTCAACATCAAACCGCATTTCCGCAGGCCATCTTCACGCATATAGACAGCACTGACAAGAGTGAATCCTGAAAATAATTTAATAACAAGAATGGTTACTATATCTGGTACTAATAAGCCCCAACCATGCGAAGAGGGAAGCACAGACCTGCAGCCTTTCCCGACGCCACACATGCCACCATCCGCGGGACTCATCTCTCAGCCACGGTCCCAAGGACCTGTTACCGGTAGCGCCTACCGGATCCAGGGACCGTATGATGCCTCCGCGATGCCGTTCACGATTCAGACCGTCCCCACCCTGAAGGCTGCGGAGGAGCGGCTCGCAGCGTTCGTGGGATCCGTTCGCACGGAGCCCACCCAGCGAGTCAACATCCTGACGGGCTCGAACGCGCAGCGCATCTACTTTCGCCGGTTGCTGGGCAGGCGTTTCGGCGCCACGGCCAACGTGCGCTTCGCCACACCGGTGGATCTGGCGGCGGAGATCCGGCGCGCGGCGGCCGCGCCGCGCCGCCCACCTCTGCCCGACGGCGGTGACATCCTGCTCGTCGCGGAGCTCCTGCGCCGCCTGCATAGGAACGGCCAGCTCGAGCAGTTGGATCCGGACCTGCAAGGCGTCGCCGAGGCGGTGCGGGGAGCGCTCAACGACCTGCGGGAGGGCGGTATCAGCAGCCTGGAGTTTCAGCGCGCGCTGCGCCGGAGCGACGCCCGCAAGCTGCACGATCTCGCCGCTCTGTACGACGCCCACGAATCGCTTGAGGGTAGATCGGCCTTCCTCGATCGGCCGGCGCTTTACCGGGAAGCGCTCGACGATCGCGTCTCGGATGAAGCCGTGCGGCGCGCGCTGGGCGGCGCCCCGACCGCCGTGATCGGACTGTACGACGCCCCTCCCGTACAAGTCGCCCTCATCCGGCGGTGCGCGGAGGTCGTCGATGTGCAAGTCATCCTAGTTGCGACGGCGGAGCCGGCATTCGCATTCGCGGACAACTTCAAGGATGCGCTCGTCAAGGCCGGCGCAACGGTCCAAGACAATCCTGATCACCTGACGGACGCGGCCGAGATCCGCGCGGCGGCGACGCACTTCAGCGCGCCTACCAGACAGGCCGAGGCGGAGGAGGTCGCCCGCCGGATGCTGGCGTTGGCGCGTGACCACGGCGTGCCGTTTAACGAGATGGCCGTCCTGCACCGCTTAGACCACGGCTACGACGATCTCATGGCCGCCGTGCTGGGCCGCGCCGGCATCCCGATCTACCGGGGCGCCGGCCACCCCGTGCGGCACACCGCAGCCGGCCGGGCAGTGCTGGTGCTGCTAGATCTGCTGCTCGAGCCGCCAACGCGACACCGGCTGCTGGAGTTTCTCGGGAATCCCGCGTTGTGCCCCGACGTTCCCACGCTGGGACCGGACGCGCCGCCACGGGTGTGTCCGCAGCCGGTCCGCTGGGAGCGCATCTCGAAAAGCGCGGGGATGGTCGCCGGGTGGGATCGCTTCCACACCCAACTGGATGCGCACGTCAAGATGCTGCGCGATCGGGAAGACCAGGAGCAGCGGGGAGGAGCCTTGCAAGCGGCGGCGGAGCTGCGGGGCGTTGTCGCACGCCTCGCAGCGGCGGCGGAGGCCGGGAAGGCGCTCCAAAACTGGTCTGACTACGGCGACTGGCTTTTGGGCGTTCTCGGTGCCTACTTCGCGCCCGAAGAAGAGGAGGGGTCTCTGTCGACGATCCGCTCGCAGATCGAGGCGTTGCGGCAGCTTGACCGGGCGGAGATCCCCGTTGACGAGCCGCGCTTTCACCACGCGGCAGCGCACGCCGTACGCCGGGCCGTCGAGTCCGGCGGCTTTCTGGAGCGGGATGGCGCCTTTCTAGGAAACGTGAATGCCGCGCGCTGGCTGCGCTTCCAGGCCGTGTTCCTCACGGAGTGCGCCGAGCGCATTTTCCCTTCTCTGATCCAGCTCGATCCGATCCTGCTGGACGACGAGCGAGAGACGCTGAACCGACGCTTGGGGCGCAAGGCGTTGCCGATCAAGCGTGAGCGCGCGCAGGAGGAGCAGCTGCTCTTCGCCTTGGTCGAACAGTCCGCCAAGCGCTTCCTCACGATCTCGTGGGCGCGGCGCACGACGACATCGGGTGCTCCCCGGCTCTCGTCGACGTTCTTGCGGCAGTCGATCCAGAGCGAGCATGAGGAAGGAGCGACCGAGCGGGAGCTCGTCGAGCACGGCCTGATCAAACGGTTGCCGGCACGGCTGGCAGGGGCCGCGCCCTCGCCCGAGCAGCTGGCCGCGCGCGACTGGCGCGCCACGGAAACCGCACTCGATGCAACGGATTTCGCGCTTGCGCTGCTCGAAGCGGCCCCCGCCGGCGCGCCGACCGTCTTGCGCATGCTGTGGCCCGACCATGAGCGCTACCAGGCCGCGCGCGCGGAGCGGAATGCGCCGTCCTTCAGCGCGTACGACGGCCTCATCCCGCCGGCCGCCTTGCGACACGATCCTCTGTCACCCTCCACAAGCGCCACAGGTCTTGAGGAGTACGCCACCTGTCCTTACCGCTACTTCCTGCGGCGCGTGCTGCACGTAGCCGCCGTCGCAGAGCCCGGCGAGGCGCTGGAGATGACGCCGCTCGACCGGGGCGATCTGCTCCACACGATTCTCGAGCGTTGGATCAGGCGTTGGATCGAGGCCGGGGATGCAGGGCAAGTCGATTGGCCAACGTACCTGCGCAACGAGGAACCTCTCATGCAGATCGCGCAAGAGGAGTTTGCGGCCGCAGATCTGAGCGGCTTGGCCGGCCTCCCAGCGACCTGGGATGTGGTGCGCGAGGAAGTCCTGTCCGACCTACGCCGCGTGCTGGAGCTTGAGCGGGCACGCGCCGCAGAGGGCTACCGCCCCGTCGGCGTGGAGATCGGCTTCGGCGATCTTGTCGTCTCGCTGCCCGACGGCACCGAACTCCGATTCCGCGGTCGCATCGATCGCGTGGACCGGGGGCCGGTCGGCATCGTCGCGATCGACTACAAGACGGGCGCCTCCCGTAAGCGCGCGGAAGACTACCGCGACGGATCGGCGCTACAGCTGCCGATCTACTTACTGGCGGCGGCGCGGGAGTTCGGGGACGAACCCAGCGCCGCGAGCGCCGAGTACTGGTATGCGACGCGCAAAGGGAACTTCGCGCGCAGTGGTTTGGGCGGCGCAACGGTCTTGGCCGATGCGGCCTGGGCCAGCGCACTCGCCAGCATCAGCGCTGGGGTGCGGGCGGGTCGCTTTTTCCCCTATCCAGGGAAAGCCGCCGGCAGCCGGCGGCGCCCCAATTGCACGTTCTGCGACTTCGCCAGCGTCTGTGCGACCGATGTGGACCAGCGCTTCGAGGCCAAGGCGAAGCAAGATCAAGACACGGTCCGAGCGTTCCGCACGCTGCAGGCGCAACGGCATGACTGAACGGCTTCCCGCAGACCAGGCGGCGCGCGACCGCGCCATCCACGATCTCGACCGGTCGATCTTCCTGCGGGCGGGAGCCGGTAGCGGGAAGACGAGCGTGCTCGTCGGGCGTCTGATCGAGGCGGTGCGGACGGGACGGGCGGAGCTGCGCCAGATCGTGGCGATCACCTTCACGGAGAAGGCGGCGGGAGAGCTACGGGACCGTGTCCGGCGCGAGCTGTACAGGACGTTGCGGGCAGTGGACGGCGAGGAAGCGGAATGCCTGCGCCGCGCGCTCGGCCAAGTCGACGCGGCGCACATCGAGACGATCCACGCCTTCGCATCGAGCTTGCTGCGCGAGCGCCCGCTGGAGGCGCGCTTGGATCCGCACTTCCGGGTGCTGGATGCCGTGGGGGAGCAGCTGGCGTTCGAGCAGGCCTGGCAGGACTGGCTCTGGTCCGAGCGCGATCCCGAGGCCCGTCCTCGGGTGGAACGCTGCCTGCGGCTGGGCATGTCGCTCGACAAGCTGCGCGATCTCACGCACCGGATCACCGAGACGCGCGACCTCGACCCGCGCCAATCGATCGCGGCGCCCCCCGCCGCCGCCACGGTGTACGACGCGTGGCGGAGCAAGCTGGAGGATCTGGCTGCCGCGTCGCGCGAAGGGGGAGAAAGCCCGCAGGCCCGCAAGCTCCTCGACCAATTGCACGGCTTCGAAGGGCTGGCACCGCCCGCACTCGAAGCGGCGCTCACGCAGCTCCAGATCGCGCCGCCTCGTTCGGGCCGCCGCGGCGGCGAGGTACGCCGGCGCCAGGATGAAGCGTGGCGCGCCCTCAAGGAGCAGCAGCAGCAGTACGCCGAGGCAGTGCGTTCCCAGGCGCTGGCAGATCTGATCGTGGTCGCCTATCGCTTCGTCATCGATGACGCGGAGCGGCGGCGGCGCGAGGGCACGCTGACGTTCGAAGACCTCCTCATTCGCGCCCGGGATCTGCTGGTGGAGTCGCCCAGCGCGCGCGAATACTTCCGGCAACGCTTCAAGTTCCTGCTGATCGACGAATTCCAGGACACGGACCCGCTGCAAGCCGAGATCGTACTGCTGCTCGCGGGTCAGGGGAACGCCACGCACTGGCGCGAGGCCGAGGTCACACCGGGGCGGCTGTTCATCGTGGGCGATCTGAAGCAGTCGATCTACCGCTTTCGCCGCGCCGACATCGACATCTACGCGGAGGTCGAAGAACTCTTCCAGCGGCATCCGCAGGGCGCCGCCGCTTCGCGCGTGGACACGCTCGACGTGAACTTCCGCTCGCGGCCCGATCTGGTCGCATGGCACAATCACGTGTTCCAAGCGCTGATCCAGCCCGACCCCGACTTCCTCCGCGCCCAACCGGCGTATCAGCCTTTGCGGGCACACCGCCAAGAGGCCGGGACGGCCGTTATCCGCCTGCTGCCGAGCAGCGGCGTCCAGTGGCAGCGGATCAAGGAAGCGCGCGAGGAGGAAGCGCGGACGATCGTGCGGTTTATTCAGACGGTCGTCGAGACGGACGAGCTGGAAGTCACAGTCCGGGAATCCGACGGTGTCACGCCACGGCGACCCCGCTACCGGGACATCTGCCTGCTGGTGCGGAACCGCACTGAGTTGGAACTCTACTCGGCCGCGCTGGAAGGGCAGGGCGTGCCCTATCACCTCGACAGTGGCCGGGGGTTCTTCCTCCAGCAAGAGACCCGAGAGGCAGCGGCGCTGCTGACCGCTCTCGACGACCCCTCGGACGAAGTCGCAGTTGTGGCAACGCTGAAGAGCGCGCCGTTCTCCGCCTCGGATGTGGAGCTGTTGGAGTTCGTGCAGGCTGGCGGCCGGTTCCGGATCGACGCGGCCGCCCTGCCCGCCAGCTACAACGGCCCGCTGCGCGAGCCCTATGCCGTGTTGCTGCAGCTGCTCCAGCGGAAAGCGAAGATGCCGCTCCCTGTCTTCGTCGATCATGCCTTCCGCGAGACCCACCTCCTGGAGATTCAGCTTGCCCGCCGCAGCAGCCAGCGCGCGGCGAACCTGCACCTTATCGTGCAGCGAGCCGCGGATTTCGCCGCAAACGAGGTCGATTCGCTGCGCCCCTTCGTCCGCTGGCTGAGCACACAAACGCGAACGGACTTGGCGGAAGCGGAGTGGCCGGTCACCGAAGCCGACGAGGACGTTGTGCGCATCCTCACGATCCATCAAGCCAAGGGGCTCGAGTTCCCCATCGTGGTGCTGGCCAAGCTGGCGAGCGCCCAGACCCCCGATCGCACCATTGCCGTGGTCAACCGCGAGCGTGGAACGATCGACTTCCAGATCGGCCGACGCGACGCCCGCTTCCAAACGCCCCACTTCGCCGAGGAGCAGGCCCGCCAACGGCGCTACGAAGCGGCGGAAGAGCGCCGCCTACTCTATGTCGCGGCGACGCGCGCGCGTGATTTCCTCGTACTCCCAGCCTTCTTCACCGACCGCGCAAAGGGCTACCACGACGATCTAGAGGAGGCGCTGCCGGGCTGGATGACGCTGGACTACGACGTGCAGGCGCCGGGGATGGACAACGTGCACATGGAGGAGCTCGTGCCGATGCCAGGCACGATGCCGCCAACCCCACGGCCTGATGTCGCCGGTACGCGGGCTCGCTGGCAGGCGGCGCGTGAACAGGCGCTGCAGGCTGGAGCAGCGACGCACGAGTTCATCACACCGTCTCGCATCGGCGAAGACCGCTTGAAAGAACCGCGCGAAACCGCGCCCCGCCGATGGGATGAAACCGGCTCCGGGGAAGGGCGCCATCTGGGCACGCTGATCCACGAGGCCCTGCGCACCGCTGCGCTCGCCGACCTGCCGCTCTCCATCGAGCGAGGCAAAAGCCTGTGCCAGGAGCGGGGGCAGAGCGATCTCGCGGACGAAGTCGAGCGGCACCTGCGCGCCACGCTGGGGAGCTCCCTCTTCGCCCGGGTACGTGCGGCAGATCAGGTCGAGCGGGAGCTACCGCTTGTGCTGGTCGACGCCGAGCGCGTGATCGAAGGGTACGTCGACCTAGCGTTCCGCGATGAAGAGGGCTGGGTGATCGTCGACTATAAGAGCACGCGCAGTCCTTCCCCGGAAGCCATTACGGCATATGAAGGGCAGATCAGGGCTTACGTCGAAGCGTTCCAAGGAACGGGCGTACCGGTCCGCTCGGCTTTCCTCCTCTTTACGGCAACGGGCGAGAGCCGCAAGGTCTCCCTGCAGTAGCGCCCGGCGATGCAGCCCCGCCCGTCACTGGGTGGGGCACGATGCCGCCGGTGGCGGCCGAGCCCGGCTCCGCGCGGGCTCGACGCGGACGAATGTCTTTCAGGCAACGCCCGATCGCTCCCCGTCCCACCTGCCGCCGGAATCGGTTATCTTGACTAGCGACTCCAAACACGAACGAAGGGGCGAGAACGTGACTGAGCTGAGCGGAGCGCAGGTGGTTGCGCGTGCGCTACAGGATCAAGGCATCAACGAACTCTTTGGCCTGATGGGCATCCCGGTGGTGCCGGTGGCGCAGGCGGCGCAGCGCGCCGGCATCCGCTACATCGGCACCCGCCACGAGGCAGCGGCGGGATACGCCGCGCAGGCCGCCTCTTACATGAGCGGGCATGTCGGCGCAGCGCTGGTCGTTTCGGGGCCCGGCGTCACAAACGCGATCACGACGCTGGGTAACGCGCAAGAGAACGCCTGGCCCATGCTGCTGCTCGGCGGATCTTCGGCGCTGGATCTGACAACACGCGGCGATTTTCAGGAGTCTCCCTCTCTGGAGCATGTGCAGCCCTTCGTGAAGTGGTCCGGGCGGCCCACGAATATCCGCTTGATCCCGCGCTTTATCGCCACCGCAGTGCGCGAGGCGCTGGGCGGCCGGCCGGGTCCCGTGTACGTCGACCTGCCGGGGGACGTCGTCTACGACAAGGCGGATGAGAGCGAGATCGAATGGGCGCCACGAGTGCCGCCGCCGCCGCGGCCGGAGGTAACGGTCGAGAGTGTGACCGCCGCGATCGAGGCCCTGAAGAGCGCGGAGAGTCCGCTGATCATCGTGGGCAAGGGCGCCGCCTGGGCACAGGCGGAAGCAGAGCTACGAGAGTTCGTCGACAAGACGCAGGTGCCCTTCCTGCCCACGCCCATGGGAAAGGGCGTGATCCCGGACGACCACCCGCTCTCGACCGCGGCAGCACGAAGCTACGCGCTCCGAAACGCCGACTTGGTGTTCTTGGTAGGCGCGCGGCTCAACTGGATCTTGCATTTCGGCCTGCCACCGCGCTTCAAGGAAGGCGTGCGCGTCATTCAACTGGACATCGCCGGCGAGGAGATCGGCAGGAACGTCCCCACCGAAGTGCCGCTGGTCGGCGACGCCAAAGCGATCATGGCGCAGCTCAACGATCACTTGGAAGCGCATCCCTGGGAGTTGCCCGAAGACAACGAATGGAAGGCGGCGCTGCGCAGCGAGGCAGACCAGAAGCGCCAGGCCACGACTTCAATGCTCGCATCCGACGAGCTTCCCATGAACTACTACCGCCCCCTCAAGGAGATCGACGAGGCGCTGCCGCGCGACGCGATCATCGTCTCCGAGGGCGCCAAGACCATGGATATCAGCCGGCAGGTGCTCAACAACTACTTCCCGCGCTCCCGGATCGACGCGGGGTCTTGGGGAACGATGGGAGTCGGAGGCGGGTTCGCCCTGGCCGCACAGGTCAAGAACCCCGACAAGCGCGTGATCGCGCTGGAGGGCGACTCCGCGTTCGGATTCGACGGCATGGAGATCGAAGTGGCGGCGCGCTATAGGCTGCCGATCACCTGGATCATCTTCAATAACAACGGCATCGGCGGCGGGCCGCCCGCCTTCATTGAAGGCCGGCCGCCGCCGGTCGGCGCTTACGTGCCGGACGCCCGCCACGACAAGCTGATCGAAGCATTCGGCGGCAAGGGATACCGCGCCAACACCCCGGAAGAGCTGCGCGCGGCTCTACAGGAAGCGCTTACGAGCGACGGGCCGACGCTGATCGACGTCGTGATCAACCCCAAAGCCGACCGTCGCGCGCAGGAGTTTGGCTGGTGGCCCTCGGGCGAGACGCACGCCAAGCAGGAAACCCCCGCCAAGAAAGCCTAAGCCCCGGACCATTCGGGGCGGCGCTGCCCGCTGCGCACTCTCGCCGATCTATTCGGGTCCGCCAACCTTCCAGCCCAAACGGAGGACGCGCGCAGGGCTCTTGGCGCGGCCGAGGGATCGCCGGCAGCCAAGAGGTCGAACGTCCTGTGTCATGAGCAAGCGCCCGGAGGGTCGCCCGGGCACGCGGACTACGCCTGGTGCCACTCGACCTCGGTAGTGACTTGGATCCAAAATGCCTGACCGCTTGTCAGGCGCGTGAGGGCGCTGATACTCGCCAGCGGTCCGCCCCGATACGACACGTACCGCTGGCTGCGCGCGTCGAACGCGTGAATCGCGACCACGGCGTCTTCAATGCTCGCGATCGCCTCCTGAACAGATGTATTCGGCCCCGTCCACGTAACGAGATTAAAGCCAGGGTGGAGCGTGATGGTGCGTTTCTCCAGCAGGGCCGGCCGATCCCAGACAACGCCGTACGGGTCGCTCACGTAGACCCACACGGCGGCCCCTCGCTCGATCGCTTCGAGATCGTTGAGGGCAGCAAGGCCTAACGGCGAGTAACGCTGATACGACTGGGTCTCTCCAGAGAAGGCAAAAACGGTGCGAATGCTGTCTTGGATGGGCTGGAGGGCGGCCGCAAGGCCAGCATCGCTGGGCCAGGCGATGAGGTTCAACCCCGGGAACAGAAAGTCGGGATCGCTGTGGTCCAGGCGCGTTTGCACAGTGAACGTGACGCCAGCGTACGCATTCGGCTCGGAGGTGGCGGGCAGCTCCTTGCCCTCCAATGCGAAGCGGCCGGTAAAGGGGACGCTTTCTTGGATCAGCCCCGATCCGTGCGTGCGATGGACGGCGATGTGCAGGTGCGCGAGGCCGTTGTTCCCGGCATAGAACGGCGGAGCGACGATGCCGAGCAGCTGCCCGCGAGCCACGACCTGTCCGCGCTGCAGTCCAGAGTCGGGAAACAGGTGGCAGATCAGCACGCTGAAATCGCCGTTGCGGATGGTGACGCAAGAGTGATCGAACCAGCTCAGCTGGCCGTCCCAAGGCGCGAGCACGACCGTGCCCTCGGTCGGCCCATCGGTACGAACGACATCAATGGCGTGGGGGTCGTTGCCGTCGGAGTAGGAGTGCGTGCGTGTGTTGTATCCGGCGACGACCTCCCAATGCGTTCCAGGCGGCGCTGGAAATCCCAGATCAGCGTCGGCGGCACTCGCCGAATCGTCCGCGTCGACCAGACTCGGCATCGTCAACGCGGCGAGGATCACTCCTAGCGCGATGAACCAACGTGTCTTCGCTCGCGACACTGCTTCTCCGAATACGAGAGGGATGCGGTAGTAGAGCGGTTCTGTCAAGTCTAGCCCAGTCTCGACCGTCCATGCGACCCTACGGACAAGATCTGGTTCGAGCAGCAAAACCAAGAAAGCGAGGAGGGTCTAGTGGAATTTCGCAGACTGGGCCGCTCGGGGCTCACGGTGTCCGTAGCCGGGATCGGCTGCAATAACTTTGGAATGCGAATCGACGAAGAGGCCAGTGGAGCCGTGGTCCGGGCGGCCTTGGACGCGGGCGTCATGCTCTTCGACACCGCCGACGTCTACGGCAACGGGCGCTCGGAAGAGTTTCTCGGCCGGGCGTTGGGAGCGGAGCGCAACCGCGTGATCATCGCGAGCAAATTTTCCTGGCCCATGGGTCAGGGGCCCTACGAAGGGGGCACCTCGCGGCGATATATCATGCGGGCCGTGGAAGCAAGCCTGCGTCGGCTGGGGACGGACTATCTCGACCTCTACCAGGTACACCGGCCCGATTGGGAGACCCCGATCGAGGAGACGCTCGATACCTTGAACGATCTCATCCGGGACGGCAAAGTGCGGTACATCGGCTCGTCGGCGTTCACGGCTTGGCAGATCGCCGACGCCGATTGGACGGCGCGCACGCGGCACCAGAGCCGGTTCATCTCCGCTCAGAACGAGTGGAGCATGCTGGAGCGGACGATCGAGCCGGACGTGATCCCGGCCTGCCAGCACTTCGGCCTGGGCGTCCTCCCCTACTTCCCCCTCGCCAACGGCTTCCTCAGCGGCAAGTACCGCCGGGGCGAGCCTTTCCCTAGCGGCAGCCGTTTGGAAGCGTGGAAGGACCGTTTCGGACACGTCGCATCGGACGAAAACTTCACCCGCTTGGAGCAACTCACCACGTTCGCGAATAACCGCGGCCATACGATGTTGGAATTGGCGATCGGCTGGCTGGCGACCCGGCCCGTGGTCTCGTCGGTGATCTCCGGCGCGACAACGCCCGAGCAAGTCAAGGCGAACGCCGCCGCCGCCACGGCTTGGCGCCTCTCCGATGAGGAGATGGACGAGGTCAACGGCATCCTGGCGCCGGTCGGATATCCCGCGTGAGGCTGCGCTCGCTGATCGGCGCAAGCCTGGCCCTGGGGGCCGGAGCCGCCTACTACGCCTGGCGCGAGTCAAAGTGGATCGACCTCACCGAGACCGTGATGGAGGTGCCCGAGCTCCCGCACGGCTTGGAGGGACTACGCATCCTCCACATCTCCGACACGCACTTCCCAGCCGATGGCGAGTCGCTTCCTCGCTTCCTCAACGCCGTGCGTCAGCTCCGCTACGACGTCGTCTTCGGAACGGGCGATTACGTGGAGAGCGCGGCCGGGTGGCCGGTGGCGGTCGAGGCGATGCGGCGGATCGAGCCGGGACTGGGGATCTACGCCGTGATCGGAGGCCACGAGCGCTATCGGGCGATCGAAGGGGCAGGCGGCGGCGCCGCTTGGGCCAGAGACTTAATCCTCGGCCGGCGGCCGGCCGATCGCGACCCCTCCCCCTTTGTGGAGGCACTGCGTGAGTCGGGCATACACGTCCTCATCAACCAAAGCACCGCCGTCGAGATCGGGGGGGAGCCGGTGCGCCTTGTGGGCATTGACGACGCCTACCACGGTCTCGACGACCTGCCCGCCGCACTGGGCGAGCAGGGGACGGACAGCCCACCGAGCTTCAAGATTCTCTTGAGTCACACGCCGGATGGAGTACTGCATCCCCTAGCGCGGAGGATCCCCGTCGCACTGACAGGGCACACGCACGGCGGCCAGATCCGCGTTCCGTTTTACGGCGCACCCGTGCGGCACGCACGGAGCGTGAGCCGGAAGCGACCCGCCGGCCTGATGTGGATTGGGGAAACGCAAACCTACGTCAGCCGAGGGTTCGGTACCAGCGGGATCCCACTGCGGTTCGGATGCCGCCCCGAACTCGGCGTCGTGGAGCTGCGCCGGCCCGCACGGCCCCTGTAGCTCGATCGGCGATGCGATTTATCGGCGTCGACTTGGCCTGGAGCAACCACAACCCGAGTGGGGTCGCAGTGGTGCGCGGCGATCAGCACGGACTGTGCTCGGAGTGGACCGCATCGATCACGGGCGTGGAGGAGATAGCAGCCCGTCTCCAGCCACTGCAGGGCGACTGGATGATGGCGATCGACGCGCCGCTCGTCGTGCCAAACTGCGACGGGACCCGCCCATGCGATCGGGAGCTGTCGCGGCGCTACGGCCGCTACCACGCCGGTTGCCATCCCGCCAATCGCCGGAAGCTGGGAGCGATCGCGCCTGCGGAACGGCTCGTCCGGCAGCTCGCGGGTAGCGACGTCAAGCGCTTGCACGAGCCGCCTGGTAGCCGACGCATCGGCGGCCGCTGGGCCTTTGAGGTTTACCCGCACCCGGCCATGATCGAGCTATTTCGTCTCGACCGAATCGTGAAGTACAAACGCGGGCGAGTCGGGGAGCGCCGAGCGGGACTCCGACGACTTTCGCAACTCCTGCGGCAATACCTGCCGCAGCTAGATCCGCCGCTCCGATCGAACGCAGCCAGCGAGGCGCTTTTTGGCACGGACCCAGCCGATCTGCGCGGGCGCGCTCTGAAGCGTTTTGAGGATTGCCTGGACGCCGTCTTCTGCGCTTACCTCGCAGCACATTGTTGGGCCTGGGGCAGCGAGCGCAACTTCGCGATCGGGGACGGCACCCACGGCTCGATCACCCTGCCCAGTGGGCGGCGAGAATCGACAGAGCGCTCGTAACCGGCGGTTATACTTCCGTACAGCGCCCGAGATGCTCCCGGGGAGAGTGCATTGTGTTTGATGCCGAAACGCTGAAGAGACTGCGCGGCTCGCGTGAACGGTGGGATGCGGCAGTCGAAGCGGAAGGCCGCGAGGGGCCCGGCCCTTTCATGACGACCTCTTCTCGCCCGATCCAACGGCTCTACGATCCCACGGACCTGGCCGACGCCGACTTCGACTACACGCGCGACCTAGGCCAGCCAGGCGAGTACCCCTTCACTCGCGGGATTCACCCGACGGGCTACCGGGGCAGGCCCTGGACGATTCGGATGTTCAGCGGATTCGGCAGCGCCGAAGAGACGAACGCGCGTTACCACGATCTGCTTCAACACGGACAGTCCGGCTTGAGCATCGCTTTCGATATGCCGACGCTCCTCGGCTACGACCACGACCAGCCACACGGCGAGGGCGAGTTCGGTCACTGCGGCGTGGCCGTCTCATCGCTTCCGGATATGGAAGCCTTGCTCCGCGACCTCCCACTCGACGCGATCACGACCTCCATGACGATCAATTCGCCGGCAGCCGTGCTCTGGGCGATGTACATCGCGGCGGCAGAGCGACGCGGCATCAACCGCAAGGACTTGGGCGGCACGCTGCAGAACGACATCCTGAAGGAGTACATCGCCCAGAACGAGTTCATCTTCCCGCCGCGCCCCAGCATGCGGCTGGTGACCGACACGATCGAGTTCGCGACGAAGGAAATGCCCAAGTGGAATACCGTCAGCGTGAGCGGATACCACATCCGCGAGGCCGGCTCGACCGCGGCGCAAGAGCTGGCCTTCACGCTGAGTAACGGCTTCGAATACGTCCGTTGGGCGCTGGACCGCGGCCTGGACATCGACGCCTTCGCGCCGCGGATATCGTTCTTCTTCAACGCCCACAACGATTTCTTTGAGGAGATCGCCAAGTACCGGGCCGCGCGCCGGATCTGGGCCCGCGAGATGCGAGAGACGTTCCACGCCAAGAGCAAGCGCTCCTGGTGGATGCGGTTTCACACACAAACGGCCGGGGTCGCCCTGACCGACACGCAGCCGGAGGTCAACCTCATGCGTGTCACCATCCAGGCGCTGGCCGGCGTGCTGGGAGGAACACAGTCGCTGCACACGGACGCCATGGATGAAGCGCTCGCGTTGCCGAGTGAAAAGGCTGCCCGGCTCGCGGTGCGCACGCAGCAAGTGATCATGCACGAGTCGGGCGTGACCAACACCGTGGACCCGCTCGGCGGCTCGTACTTCATGGAAGCGCTGACGAACGAACTCGAGCGGGACGCGTACGACTACTTCCAGAAAATCGAGGCGCTGGGCGGTGTGATCCCCGCGATCGAAAGCGGGTTCTTCCACCGGGAGATCGCGGACGCGTCCTATCGCTACAACCGCGAGATCGATGACGGAGAGCGGGTGATCGTCGGCCTCAACAAGTTCCAAGTCGACGAGCCGATCGACATCCCGATCCTGCGAATCGACCGCGAGGGCGCGCATCGCCACCGTGAGCGCCTGCAGCAACTCCGCAACGAGCGCGACGCCGAAGCCGCACAGCAGAGCCTGCAACGCCTGGCGAACGTTTGCCGCGATGAGCACGAGAACACGATGCCGTACATCATCGACGCGGTGAATGCGCACTGCACCCTCGGCGAGGTCATGGACACAATGCGCGAAGTGTTCGGCGAGTATCGCGAGGTGCTCGTCGTTTAGGCCCGGCGCGAGTCGGCCGAGACGCGCCGCGAGGACGGCAGCGACTGCGCACGCCTAGCACTCTCGCTCATCGTCCTCCCCGCGTGACTTCCGGGCCCGGCATTTTCTCGCCGCCATTCGGCCGCGAGACGGAAGACCGCCAAGACCGGATTGACGGCGCGCACCATCCGATTCGTGCGGCGGCTGGCGCCGAGGTCCCTGAAGCATGCCCACGACTTCGACAGTGGTTACAGATCGAGCCGGCCCCAGCTATTAACGCGGTCCGCCATTAAGCGGATCACCGGCCGATCATCAAGCGTCATCTCCCGGTACTGGGGGTACTTCTCACGAAGAGCGGCGATGGCCGCGCGATGCTCATCGCCAGCCGCAAGTGTGTCCGCCCGTCCCCGCAGCATCACCCAGGCCAGCCGCGACCAGTCTTCGCTGTAATAATCGACAACCAAGGCCGCCTGGGGATTGCGCTCGAGGTTGCGGAGGCGGCGGAGGCGGGTGGTCGCCTTGGGTTTCTCGTCGATCACGATATAGATCGCGCCCTCGCGCTCCGCGAAACAGACCGGCACAACGTGGGGCATGGCGTCCGCGTCGCTGGTCGCCAAATGCCCAACACGCCGCCGCGTTACGAAGGCTCGCACGAAAGGATCCAACTGCATGGGCCTCATATCGCCGGGCGCGGAACGCGCCCGCTAGACTGCCCGAACCATCGCAAGAGGCAGGATAGCGGGAGTTCAAGCATGGGAACGTTGGCGTCGATCGAGCGGCAGTTTGCTTACGACGAGTGGGCCAACGACCGCGCCCTGCGCACCCTCAAGGACTTGGAAGCGAGCCGTCCGAACCTGATCGGCACCTTCGCACACATCTTGAACGCCAAGCGCATCTGGCTCGACCGCATGGAAGAGATCGAGTCCGGATGGCCCGACGGTTGGCCCGATTTCACACTGGAAGAATGCGAGTCGCGCAACGCGGAGGTCAACGCAGCGTTCCACGATTTCTTCGATCGCGTGCAGGCGGAAGATCTCGACCGAACGGTTGTGCTCCCCTGGAGCAAAGGGGACCTGAAGACGCCGTTGCGTGAGGTCCTCACGCATCTGATTACCCACAGTATGTACCATCGCGGCGAGATCATGGCGGGCGCCGGGCAGGCCGGCGCTAAAGTACCCAGCACGGACTACGTGATCTGGTGGAACAAGACCTACCCGCAGGAATGACTGGGAGGCCCTCATGGCGGATCGCCGCAAGCTGACAGACGCCGAGATCGAGCAATATTTGGCGCAGGCGCCGGGCTGGTCGGTCGCGGATGGGAAGCTGCGCCGCGCCTTCCAATTCGGCAGCTTTGTGGAAGCCTTCGGGTTCATGTCCTCCGTCGCGCTGGCTGCGGAGAAGATGGACCATCACCCTGAATGGTTCAACGTGTACAACCGCGTCGTCATTGATCTGAACACGCACGATGTGGGCGGCATCAGCCCACTCGACTTCGAACTCGCGGCGCGAATCAACGGTCTGGCGCCTTAGCGAGCGAGGAACCGCTCCAACTGCGGCCGGGTGATATTCGACCCCGAGATCACCAGCACGACCTTGCGCCCGCGCAACCGGCCGGCCTCTTGCAGGGCCGCCGCCGTGCTACAGGCACCGGCCGTCTCGGCCAGCGTGTGCGCCGACTCGAGCAGCGTGACCACGGCTTCCTCGATCCGGCGATCGTCCACAAGGACAAAATCGTTGAGGCCGTCGCGCAGGATCGCTTGGGTGAAGACAAACCCTACGCCCGTCGCCACGCCATCCGCCATCGTCTCGTTGGGCCGCGTCACGGGCTCGCCGCCACGCCAGGAGTCATGCGCGGCCGGCGCCTGCGCAGAC